>NZ_JACKZC010000009.1 GCF_014212495.1 Pontibacter sp. Tf4 | reverse complement strand
GCTATGGCTCCGGTGAGCACCTCTTCCCATCCCGAACAGAGAAGTTAAGCCCGGACGCGCCGATGGTACTGGAGTCACATCCGGGAGAGTAGGTGGCCGCCAACCCCAACAAAACACCCCTTGTCCCTCAAAAAGACAAGGGGTGTTCTCGTTTTAGGGCATATAGGAGGGGAGGGGGAAGAAGGTCTAAATTTTCTTTAATCTATAGTGGCTAATCCCAAATTGTTGAAGTCTCTTTTATCTCTACACCCAACTATAGTAACTCTTTCTTTTTTACTTCGCTGTTAATATCATTTTGCAGTATAGCGCGTAATAGGTTGACGTGATTGCCGTTGTATATTTGGCATTTCCTGTCTAACTTGATCTATGACTTTTCTGTATCCTACCTTTTTGGCGGCACTTCTGGCTACGGCTATACCTGTAATTTTGCATTTGGTGCAATTGCGCAGGGCAAAAAGGGTACAGTTCAGTAATGTGCGTTTCATTCAGGCGTCTCAGGAAGTTACTGCCAGTCAGCGTAAGCTAAGAGATCTGCTCATTTTATTATGCCGCATCCTCTTTATTGTTTTCTTAGTTTTGGCTTTTGCCCAACCTTATATACCTGGCGCAGTATCGCAACAAAGCTCTCAGAACGATGTATCTATTCTAGTGGATAACTCCTATAGTATGCAGAATTTGCATGAAGGACAGGATATTTCGCTGCTTTCCTATAGTATTGATAAAGCACGTACGGTGCTTAGTCTTTTTCCGCCCGCTACTGTTTATGATGTGTTCGACAACAGCAGTTATTCCCGTAACCACTTTGCTTCGTTGCCTGATGCATCTGATAAGTTAAATCATCTTGATTTTAGTGCCGCCTCAATGCGGGGTTTCAGAAGTAATTCCGATGGACATGTTTTCTGGTTTTCAGATTTTCAGAAGAACCAGTTTGCTGCTTCAGATATCGAATTGTTTCCTGACAAAACCCAGCTGCACATTATTCCTGTTGCGGCTGGTGGAACTTCCAATATTTTTGTTGACACTGTGTACCTGGAAGATGCTTTTATTCGGAAAGGGGCTGAGACGATGATACATGCTGTAGTCTACAACACCGGTTCAGAAACGGCTGAAGATGTACCTTTAAAGCTGATCGTAAATAATGAGCAGGTAGCAGCCATGAGCCTGGACCTCCCGCCGAAACAGGCGACTACGGCAACTATAAAATTCAGAGTAGGGGATAATAAGACGAGCAGGGCGGCTATAGTTCTGGAAGATTACCCGGTAGAGTTTGATAACACGTATTATTTCACGCTGTCAGCTTCTCCGGGTGTGCGCATTGCAGAGATTTCAGATGGCGGGGACATTGATCTTAAAGAGCTATACAGCAAGGAACCGCTTTTCGATTATACCCGCTTTACTTCTGGTGGGGTAGATTATGCGCGTGTGAATGCAGCTGATGTGCTTATACTGCACGGATTGAAAACAATAAGCACAGGCCTGGCAACTACTGCTGGTAATTTTGTGAAGGACGGTGGTACATTACTGGTGGTTCCGGCTGCTACTTCGGAAGTACAGGGTTACGATGAACTTTTCAGGCAAATAACTATAGCCGCACGAACTATAGGTTCAACCAACAAAACCAAAACGGAACTTTTGCCACCTGCTCCGGACAATCCTTTTTTTAGGGGCATCTTTTCAGAATACGATAAAAAGATGCAGATGCCTGCTGCTGCCAGAACAATTCAATGGGCACGAGCCTCAGATGACATTCTCAAATATAGAGGCGGTACACCATTTTTGTCGAGGTTTGAGCGGGGCAAAGGCCAGGTTTATTTATTGGCATCGCCTCTGCAGGAGGAGTATACCTCCTTTGTGAACCACGCACTGTTGCTGCCCGTGTTGTATAAGCTCGCCATTACTGGATATAAACAGGAACAGCCTTTGGCTTATACCATGAGTTCTGGCACAGTGCGTATGCCGGTAGCACAAACTATAGCCGGCGAAGGAATCTACAAACTACAGAAAGACAGTGCCGTTTTTATACCGGAACAGCAGATAAGAGGGGGCAACTTATATTTTACAGTTCCACCTGACCTGAACGAGGCCGGAATCTATAATCTTACGTTGGATGATGCGCCTGTTGGTTCTGTGGCTTTTAATTATGACAACCGCGAATCATACCTGGAACAATATACGCCTGATGAACTGCGCATCCTGATAGGCAAGGACAAGCCAAATGTACACGTCTATGACTATGGCGACGCCTTCTCGGTGAAGAATGAGTTTGAAAAAAGATATTTTGGCGTGAAGCTTTGGAAATATTGTCTAATATTGTGTCTGGTTTTTCTGATGGCCGAAATAGCCCTTATACGATTCCGTTGACACATGAACATTTTCCTGAGAGCCGCTACCATCTATCATCCAGCATCTAAGCATCACCTGCAACAGCAAAACATTTTAATAGAGCAGGGAAAGATAACCTACATTGGTCCTGACGAAAAGCAGGCTGATACAACTATAGCCGCAGATAACCTGTGCGTTTCGGCAGGGTGGGTGGATATGTTTGCTGTAACCGGCGAACCAGGCCTGGAGCACAAGGAAGACCTGCAAAGCATGGCACAGGCCGCCGCAGCCGGTGGTTTTACAGAAGTACTTTGCCTGCCCAACGTAAACCCGGTAGTACAAACCAAAGGCGCTATCAATTATATCAGGAACAGGTCGCTACAGTTGCCGGTAACACTGCACCCGACTGCGGCGGTAACTATGGAAGCCGAAGGCAAAGAGCTGACTGAGATGATAGACCTGAAGCAGGCAGGTGCCATAGCGTTTACCGATGGCACACACCCCATACAGGGCGCTGAAGTGATGGTGAAGGCTTTACAGTACCTGCAGTTATTTGACGGACTGCTGCTGAACCGGCCGGAAAACACCAGACTCACTGCTTTCGGGCAGATGCACGAAGGAGTAGCCAGTACCATGCTGGGTATGAAAGGCCTGCCCGCCCTGGCCGAGGAAACTATAGTTGCCCGCGACCTGCAGTTGCTGGCTTACACAGGCGGTAAACTCCATTTCTCCCTGATATCCACCAAAGGCGCTGTAGAAAGCATCCGGAAAGCGAAAGCCGATGGCCTGCAGGTAACCTGCGATGTAGCCAGTTACCAGGCTGCATTTACCGACGAAACCATTGCTCCTTTTGATACAAACTATAAAGTAAACCCGCCTTTCCGGAGTGCTGCTGATGCGGAAGCCATAAAACAGGGCCTTGCCGATGGAACGATAGATGCTATAGTTTCAGGACATCAGCCACACGATACCGAAGCCAAGAAGCTGGAATTTGACCTGGCAGAGTTCGGTATCATAAACCTGGAAACTGCTTTTGCCGTGGCCAACGCTTCGCTAACCGACGCAGTGCCTCTGGAAACTATAGTTGACAAGCTAACTACTGCTCCGCGCACCATACTGCAACTGCCTCAGCCAACTATAGCCGAAGGCGCAGAAGCCAATCTCACTATTTTCGACCCGACCCAGAGCTGGGTGTATGATGAAAGTACTGCCCGGTCAAAAGGCGTGAACAGTCCGTTCTTTGGCCAGCAGCTCACCGGCAGAGTGATCGGCATCATTCACAAAGGACAGCTGGTGTTAAATTAGTCTTTTTCATAAATTTATAACTATATTACAGTTAGCAACTATAGCTGTTGCGCTGGTAAATTTCATATAATGTTTAATCAGGCAATTACAAGGGTAGGCATACGCTATGGCGTTACAGGCGGCATAATTTGTTTTGTTATTCTGCTCCTGGTCTATCTTTTCGGGAAAAACCCGTTCGGCGATTACGGTCGCTATAGTTACTTACCTGTTCCGTTTGCCATTTTCTGGGGAATCAGGTACTACAAAAAGTTTATCGATACCGAGCTGGGCTTTTTGCGCGGGTTCCGGGTTGGGGCAGCTGTTACGTTTTATATATCGCTGTGCGCCTCTATGCTGGTGTTTATCCTGGCATATTTCGCAGGCCCCGAACTGATACAGCAGCACATACAGGAAATGAAAGCGCTGTTGGAACAAACCCGCGAAGAGCAGATAAAAATTTTAGGTGAGCGTATGTACGAAGAAGGCTACAAAGCACTGGATTCGATCACGCCATCGATGCTAGCAGCCGATGATTTTGTGAAGCGGTTTTTTGGAGGGTTGATATTTGCGTTGGTAGCCGCCGTATTTTACCGTAAGTAATCTTTAACCCTTAACCTTATACCATGGACAACTATTCACAAACGCAACAACCTTCTGTTACTTCGGTAGCGCTGAAGTATGGTCTCATCACCGCACTCGTAAGTATCGTTTATACTTTAATCATTATGGTGCTGGATATGAGCGATAACCGCTGGCTATCTGCTCTGTCGTTCATCATTATGATTGCCGGTATTGTGCTGGCCATGAAAGAATACCGCACCCTTAACGGTGGATTTATGTCCTATGGGCAGGGGCTTGGCATCGGAACGCTGGTTTCGGCCATTTCGGGCTTGCTGTCAGGTATCTTTATGTGGATCTATACCACGTTTGTTGATACCGAGTACATGGGCCGTATGCGCGACAAGCAGATAGACGCCCTGCTTGACCAGGGGATGACGGATGAGCAGGTAGATGCAGCCATGTCCATGTCAGAGAAGTTCCAGGGACCGTTAGCTTTGATTTTAGGTGGTCTGATAGGAGCGGTTGTAATAGGTTTTCTATTATCTTTGATTCTCTCTGCTATCATGAAAAGAAACAGGCCGGAGTTCGAATAAAAAATGCAATACCCTTATGATATTTCGGTAGTAGTTCCGCTCTTTAACGAAGAGGAATCATTGCCAGAACTCGTGCGCTGGATCAGACGTGTGATGCATGCGCACGAGTTTTCTTATGAGATTATATTGGTTGACGACGGCAGCACCGATCGTTCCTGGGACGTGATTCAGGACCTGAGCGCCGAAGACAACACAGTAAAAGGCATCAGCTTTAACCGCAACTATGGCAAGTCAGCAGCGCTGCACATGGGCTTTCAGCGGTGTGCCGGCGAGGTGGTAATTACCATGGATGCCGACCTGCAGGACAGCCCCGATGAAATTCCGGCGCTGTACGACATGATCAAGCACCAGAAATACGACCTGGTAAGCGGCTGGAAACAGAAACGCTACGACCCGCTTAGCAAAACCATTCCTACCAAATTATTTAACGCTGCTACCCGCAAACTGTCGGGCATACAACTACACGACTTTAACTGCGGCCTGAAGGCGTACCGCCAACTGGTAGTAAAGACGATAGAAGTGCACGGCGAAATGCACCGCTATATTCCGGTTATTGCCAAATGGAACGGCTTCACCAAAATTGGCGAGAAAGTGGTAAAACACCAGGAGCGCAAGTATGGTACCACCAAATTTGGCCTGGAACGCTTCGTATACGGTTTCCTGGATCTGCTTTCGATCACGTTTGTAAGCCGGTTTAAGAAACGCCCGATGCACTTTTTTGGTACCCTGGGCACCCTGATGTTTACAGCCGGTTTAGGTATAACGGTTTGGCTCATCGTACAGAAGCTGTTCAGGTTGTATTCTGATGGCCGCGTGCGCGATATTGTGGATCAGCCCTTGTTTTTCCTGGCGCTGGTGACAGTAATCCTGGGTGTGCAGCTGTTTCTGGCTGGCTTCCTGGCTGAGATGATCTCCATGACATCCAGCAAAAAGAACGAATACCTGGTACGCGACCAGGTGGGCGCTGTCAGAGTATAGTTATGGCGCGCCGTATAGTTATAGTTGGCCCGGCACACCCGCTGCGTGGCGGTGGGATGGCAACTTTTAACGAGCGGCTGGCGCAGGCTTTCCAGGAGAATGGCGATGAAGTGGAGATCGTTACCTTCAGCTTACAGTATCCGTCGTTCCTGTTCCCGGGCAAAAGCCAGTATTCTGATGAGCCCGCCCCCGAAGGCTTGCAGATCAAAGTCCTTATCAACTCCATTAACCCGCTCAGTTGGCTTAAAACCGGTAACTACATCCGCAGGCAAAAACCGGATATTGTTATTTTCAGGTACTGGCTACCGTTTATGGGCCCTGCCCTCGGAACTATAGCCCGCATCATTCGCCGCAACAACTATAGCCGTGTTTTAGCTATTACTGATAATGTAGTGCCCCATGAGAAGCGTCCCGGCGATGTACCTTTTACAAAATATTTCCTTGGTGCCTGCCACGGGTTTATAACCATGTCGCGGTCGGTGCAGCAGGACCTGCAGCGCTTTGAACCTGATAAGCCAAACCTGTATTTAGCCCATCCGCTCTATGATAACTTCGGAACTATAGAATCCAAAACGGAGGCCTGTGCTGCACTCGGGCTTGATCCAAACTATAGTTATCTGCTGTTCTTCGGGTTTATACGCGCTTACAAAGGGCTCGACCTGTTGCTGCAGGCCATGGCCGATCCGCGCATCAAAGCCCTCAAAAACCTGAAGCTTATCGTGGCTGGTGAGTTCTATGAAGAAGCCTCGCACTACTATAAACTGATAGAAGAACTGCAGTTGCAGCAACAGCTTATCCTCCACACTGATTTTATTCCCAACGCCGAAGTGCGCCATTATTTCTGCGCTGCCGACCTGGTGGTACAACCATACAAACATGCCACACAGAGCGGCGTAACACAGGTTGCCTATCATTTTAACAAGCCTATGGTGGTAACCGATGTAGGTGGCCTGGCCGAGCTGGTGCCCGATGGCAAAGTGGGATATGTGGTAGCACCACAGCCGCAAACTATAGCCAATGCCATCCTCAATTTCTATAGTTCCGGGCGGGCTGCGCAACTGGAGCAGCATATCCGAGAATACAAGCAGCGCTTTAGCTGGGGCACTTTTACCGAAGCCGTTTACAAACTGGCCGAACAATGCCGCTGATCCCGGTTTGGTAGAAACTATTTAGCTTTTCGTAGATACAATAGTAAAATTATAAACGTGTTCAGTTGTTACAACATTAAAAAGGTATATATTTAAAGCACCAACTTTAACAACTACCTTTTAGCCAGCTATGTCATTACGTTTCCTGCCAGTCAGTGCGCTTGTCGCTTTTTTATGCCTGCCTGCTATAGTACAAGCCCAGTCCGGGCAAGCCGATACCGGCTTTCTGCAGCAATCTGTTTCAGGGGCTATTAAATCTTATCAGCAAACAATAGGCATGCAGGCCTTATTGTACAATGGCTCCGAATACAGAGTACAGGTACGTCCGCACATTGAAGGCAACCAGTATTATGATGCCAAAACGTTTGTAGAAGGAAATGTAGCCTACGATGGCGCCCTGTACAGTAGCGTTCCTTTGTTGTATGATGTGGAGTTGGATGAGGTGATCACCATACACCCTGTAAGCGGTTTATCGCAGAAGCTGGTAAAAGAAAAAGTAAGCGGGTTTGAGATCGGGAAACACACGTTTATCCGGATTGCTGTCGACAGCGCTGCCAAAGCTTCTTTAAAACCAGGCTTCTATAGTTTGTTGTACGATGGCGAGACTAAAGCCCTGCATCGTCGCGAGAAAGTATTGCAGGAGCGTGTAACCAACAACGGCTACGAAGGCGAGTACAAAACAACCGACCGCTTCTATCTCCTGAAAGATGGCGTGTATTATCCGGTGAAGAGCAAAGGCTCGGTACTGAACGTGCTGCGTGACCAGAAAAAAGAGCTGAATAAATTTATAAGGGAGAACAGCATCCGGTTCAAATACCAGCGTGAAAGCGCCCTTGCAAAAATCGCAGCCCACTACGACTCCCTGGAAGCCAACACCGGAGAGTAAACCGTTCCTTCTGTTAAGCATTTTCTTATTGAACAAGCCCCTATAATGGCCAACTTTTACCGAAAACTGATAGTGCTCGTGCTGCTTATAACAAGTGCTGCAGGAGCATGCTTTGCACAGCAACCAGCCGAGCCCCGGATCATGGGTACGTATGCCAGTACACCCTTCCAGGAATTTGTAAAGGACCTCGAAGCAAAAACGTCCTACCGGTTCTACTACGACGCCGCTGCTACCGATAGTGTTACAATAACCCTGCAGGCACAGAACCTGCCGCTTGGGCAGGTGCTGGAGCAGGCACTGAAAGAGACAAAACTGCAGTTCGCTATCAGCGGGCAAAAGCAGGTTTTTATTACAGCCAACAAAGCCCTGCTGACCAGCCTGCCTGATGACTTTTTTAACGAAGAGAACCAAAAAGCAGTTGGTAAGCAGCCCGAACTGGCCGATCTGTACGTGCAACAGGAAGCCCCGACCCGCAGATCAGGTTCTGAATTGAAACTATACGAGATCGGTGTGCCTGGCAACAGCAAGAACGGGAAAGCCAGCCTGGCTGGTACTTTACGCGATGCCAGCAGTGGCGAGCCTATCATCGGCGCCAACGTCTACATCGAATCTCCGGCCATCGGTACCGCCACCGATCAGTATGGTTTTTACTCGCTGACGCTCCCGGTTGGCCGCCATGAGCTGAAGGTGCGTGGAGTTGGCTTTAAGAACGCAAAACGCAATATTATGCTGCACAGCGATGGCAGACTGAACATTGAGGTAGAGGAAGATGTGCGCTCGCTGAAGGAAGTGGTGGTAGAAGCTGAAAAGGACCGCAACGTAAGAGGCCTGCAGATGGGCATGGAGCGCCTTGACATCAGAACTATAAAGCAGGTGCCGACCGCCTTTGGCGAAACGGACATTCTGCGGGTGGTGCTTACCCTGCCTGGTGTAAAATCAGTAGGGGAGGGAAGCACTGGTATGAACGTGCGCGGCGGTTCTACAGACCAGAACCTGATCCTGCTGAACGATGCTACTATTTATAACCCATCACATTTATTCGGCTTCTTCTCGGCTTTCAGCCCGGATGTGCTGAAGTCGGTAGAACTATACAAGAGTGCTGTGCCGGCGCGCTATGGCGGCAGGCTGTCGTCGGTGCTGGAAGTAACAACCCGCGAAGGCAACAAAAAAGAATTTACCGGTGCAGGCGGTATTGGTTTACTGACCAGCCGGCTTACCCTGGAGGGGCCTATCGTGAAAGAAAAATCTTCTTTCCTGTTAGGTGGCCGCACCACCTACTCCGACTGGATACTGAAGCAGTTGCCAAACCAGTCGTACAAGGACAGCGAAGCCGCTTTTTATGACCTGAACGCGCACATCAGCCACGAGATCAACAGCAAGAACAGCGTTTACCTGACCGGTTACCTGAGCAAAGACCGCTTTAAGCTGGCCTCAGATACGCTTTACAGATTCGCAAACTATAATGCCAGTGTAAAATGGAAGCACAACTTCCACAATAAACTATACAGCGTAGTTACCGGTACGCACAGCCAGTATAATTATGATATCTCAAACGAGCAGAATGAAGTAAATGCTTCTACCCTGGCCTTTGGCATCAAGCAGACCGGCCTGCAGGCAGATTTCAATTTCTTTCCGAACGAGAAGCATACCTTAGACTTTGGCGCAAGCACCATCTTCTACGACACGCAACCCGGCTCTCTTACCCCTAATAGTGCTCAATCGCTGATAAAGGACGATAAGTTACAGGGTGAGAAAGCGATGGAAGCAGCGGTTTACATCTCAGATCAGTACGAAGTAAACCAGCGCCTTTCCATATCCATCGGCCTGCGCTATTCTTTCTTTAATGCCTATGGCCCACGCGATGTATACACCTACGCGGCCGGTGTGCCTAAAACAGAGGGTACCATTACCGATACGGTTAGCTATGCTTCCGGCAAATCCATTGCCACGTATCACGGGCCGGAGTTCCGTTTCTCAGCAAGATATGGCCTGACCGATAATTCGTCGGTAAAGCTGAGCTATAACAGACTGCGCCAGTACGTGCATATGTTGTCCAATACAGCTTCTATGTCACCGACCGATACCTGGAAACTGAGCGACAGCAATATCCGTCCGCAGATAGGAGACCAGATAGCACTGGGCTACTACCGTAACCTGAGAGCCAATACGGTAGAGTTTTCGGCAGAGGCTTATTATAAATGGATGAAGGACTTCCTAGATTACAGAAGCGGCGCCTCCATTATCATGAATCACCACATAGAGACCGACGTAGCCAATGCCGAGGGCAAAGCCTATGGGGTGGAACTGATGCTGAAGAAAGCTACGGGTAAACTGAACGGTTGGGTAAGCTATACGTATTCCCGCACGCTGGCACGTGTAAATGATGCCGGCACGTCTGAGATCATAAACAGAGGCGAGTGGTACCCAAGCAACTTCGACAAACCGCACGACTTTACCCTTATCAGCAACTATAGATTCAGCCAGCGTTTCAGCTCGTCGTTAAACTTTACCTATAGTACCGGCAGACCCATCACGCTGCCCCTGGCCAAGTACTACGACGGCAGCTCGTACCGCATTGTATACTCCGACCGCAACGAGTACCGCATCCCGGATTATTACCGCGTAGACCTGGCCGTGAACATAGAGGGCAACCACAAAATAAAGAAGCTGGCGCACAGCTCCTGGACCATTGCCGTGTACAACCTGACCGGTAGAAAGAACCCGTACTCGGTTTACTTTAAATCGGAGAATGGCATCATTAAAGGGTACAAGATGTCGGTTTTCGGGCAGCCGATACCTACCGTTACCTATAACTTTAAGTTTTAAGCGCATGAAGATCATGAACTGGAAAAATACGATAGGCCTGTTTTTTATATTGTTGCTTAGTGGCTGCGTGGAGCCTTACCTGCCGGAAGTAATGCAGGGGCCTAACTCTTACCTGGTAGTAAACGGTTTTATAAATGCCAACGGCCCGAGCACCATACAGCTTTTGCGCACCCAGAACCTGGACGAGGAAACTATGCCGCCAGCTGAAAATGGCGCTATAGTTATGATTGAAGCGGAAGATGGCGAACAATATGGCGTACATCAGCAAGGTAATGGCATCTATGTATCTGCCGACCTTACACTGGATAGCCAGAAAAAATACCGCCTGTTTATCCGGACAAGAAATGGAAGAGAATATGCTTCGGAATATGTAGAAGTAAAACACACTCCTGCCATAGATGAAGTGAACTGGGAACCGGTGGACGGGAAAGTAGAGGTAAGCGTAAATACTCACGACCCGGCAAACGACACCTGGTACTACCGCTGGGAGTACGAGCATACCTGGCACTTCCGCTCGGCATTCTTCACGCCGTTTAAATACATAGATGGCCGTATCGATTACCGCGATGAAAATGATGAAGACATCTACAACTGCTGGAAAACGGAACAATCCACTACTATAGAGCTTAGCAATTCCAAACGCCTGACCGAGGACAGAATAAACAAGTACAAGCTGCTTGCTATTCCGTCGAACTCAGAGAAAGTGGCGATAAAGTATAGTATACTGGTGAAACAATATGCCCTGACGCAGGAGGCCTATAGTTACTGGGAAACGCTTAAGAAGAACACCGAAGAGATCGGTACACTGTTCGATCCGCTGCCTTCTCAGCTTAACGGTAACATCCGCAGCCTGGACGATTCAAATGAGCCTGTGATCGGGTATATATCGGCCAGCACCATGCAGCAGAAAAGAATTTTTATTGACAGTAAAGAACTGCCGAGGGAATGGAGCCTGTTCGCACCTTCCTGCTACTCTGATACCATGTACCTGGCTCAGGCCAGTGTAGTTGATTATTTTAAGGAAGGATACATTATGCCTGTAACCGGGATTTATGTCGGTGGTAGCATGAGCCCGATCGGGTATGTGTATGCTGACAAGAGCTGTGTGGATTGCCGCACCGCAGGCACCAATGTTAAACCTTACTTCTGGGAATAAATGCAGTACCTAACCTACAATAAGACGAAGGTGTTGAAGAATAAAACTATCGTAGCAAAACCTATAGTTAGAGCCGGCATACGGGTAGCCCTCGGGCTTATCTGTAGCCTGGGGCTTACCAGTCAGGCTGCTGCACAAACCGGCAGTTTCAGCAGTATTACAAGTGCGTTTGACCAATACCGCCAGAAAGCCCTGCAGGAGAAACTATACCTGCACCTGGACAGGCCAGTATATGCCTGCGGCGAAACCATGTGGTTCAGCATTTACGATGTGGATGGTACACAGCACCGCCCGCTGGATATCAGCAAAGTAGCTTATGTGGAAGTGTTGGATGCGGCTCAGAAACCTGTGTTGCAGGCCAAGGTAGCATTACAGGATGGCAAAGGAAAAGGCTCCTTTAGTTTGCCGGTAGAGCTTGGGTCGGGTAACTATAGCGTGCGTGCCTATACCAACTGGATGAAGAACTATAGCCCCGAGTTTTATTTTGAACAGCCGGTAACTATAGTTAACACCTTCCGGAAAGTAGACCCGCAACCAGCAGAGCAAGCTAAAGGCTATACGGTACAGTTTTTCCCGGAGGGTGGCCACTTAGTAGCAGGTGTACCCAATAAAGTAGCGTTTAAGGCACTAAGCGAGCTTAGCGGCAAAGGTGTAAACTTTACAGGAGAGCTGCAGGACGAGCGCGGACAAAAAGTACTTGACTTTGCACCTCATAAATTTGGCATGGGGCATTTCACCTTCACGCCTGCGCCCGGTAAAAAATATACAGCCGTTATTAAACTAAACGAAACACAAGGTTTTACCACTCCATTGCCGCAGGTGCAGGAGCAAGGTTATGCCCTGCAGTTAGAGGATGCTGATGCTGAGAAACTGAAAATTACAGTGCGTCAGCAGAATCGCCCGGGCGACCAGGTATTTTTGCTGGGCCATGCCCGGCAGATCATCGGTTACTCAGAGCGTGCCACCGTAAACAATGGTGCAGCCGTGTTTATAGTTGACAAAAAGCAACTGCCGGATGGAATAACGCATTTTACGGTTTTCAATGCGGGGCAGCAGCCTGTATGCGAGCGCCTGTATTTTAAAGCACCAACTCATACGCTTGATCTGAAAATTGCCACAGACAAACCTCAGTACACTACCCGCGATAAAGTAACACTGGACATACTGGCGCAGGCCAACGGTGCAAAAGATACACCGGCTAACCTGTCGATGGCTGTGTATAAAGTTGATTCGCTGCAGGGGGCACCAGCCCAAACTATAGAAAGTTATCTGTGGCTTACATCTGACCTGAAAGGAACTATAGAAGAACCGGGATACTATTTCTCAGGCTTTGGCGCTTCGGACAGACAGGCTATGGATAACCTGATGCTGACCCATGGCTGGAGCCGCTTTACCTGGACTGATGTTTTAGCAGAAAAACCTGCTCCGTTTGCCTATGTACCGGAGTATAACGGACACCTGATAACAGGTAAAGTCACCCATAAGGTATCTGGCGAGGCTGCCCCGGGCATTCTTACATTTCTTGCTTCGCCGGGCAAAAACATCCGGTTATACAACTCAACCAGCGCTCCGGATGGTACCATCCGCTACGAAGTGAAGGATTTCTTTGACGCAAAAGACATCATTATCCAAAGCAATTATACCAAAGACAGCACTTACCATTTCCAGGTGTTCAATCCATTCTCGGATAAGTTCGCGAAGCGTATGGTACCGGCACCGAACCTGGCATCATCGCTGCAGGAGGAACTGACGCTGCGCCACGTGGAGGTACAGACACAGCATGCTTACTTTGGAAATGTCATTAACAGAGCGGTTACGGGTCAGGCAGATAGCACCACCATTTACGGGCAGGCGCCGGAACAATACCTCCTTGATGACTACAAGCGCTTTAAGGTGATGGAAGAAGTGCTGCGCGAATATGTGCCGGGCATCCAGCTGCGTAAGCGCCGTGACGGCTTCCACTTTATGGTGTTCGACAGGCCAAACAAAACTATCTTCCAGGAGAACCCGATGGTATTGCTAGATGGTGTGCCTGTTTTTGACATTGACAAGATCATGGCTTTTGACCCGCTGAAAGTGAAGAAACTGGATGTGGTGACCAGCAGGTTCTTTAACGGTCCGCAGGTGTATGACGGCCTTGTGAGCTTTATAACTTATACCGGCGACCTGGCAGGTTTTGAGCCGGACCCGCGTGCACTGATGCAATCTTATGAAGGACTGCAGCTGCAGCGCGAGTTTTACGCCCCGGTTTACGACACACCGGAGCATAAGCTTAGCCGCCTGGCCGATTTCAGAAACCTGCTGCACTGGGCGCCGGATCTGAAACTGGAAACCGGAACAAAAGCGGAGAAATCATTTTATACATCTGACCAGACGGGGACATACCTGGTTGTAGTTCAAGGGTTAACGGCAGATGGCAAGGCAGGCAGCAAAACATATACCTTTACGGTAAGTCAGCCTAACCTATAGTTTATAGTGCCGGACCGGAAACCGGAAAAGCGCAGCACCTGCATTGTATAAGCTTGCTTAATACGGATGATAGGTGCTGCGCTTTTTAATGCCGTGCCGCGTAAATTTATAGATAGGGCAACAGGCAAGCAGGAAACCGGCCGCGCTGCAAACAAATAAACTATGGTCAAACGACGCTTTAATACTGATGAACACAGCCATAGAGATACCAAGTAACAACGTATAGATGCAGGTAGCCACAGCAGCCCAGCGTACTTTAAGCCCGAACAGTAACATTATTGCCAGTGCAATCTCCAGAAAAGTACAAACTATAGCCAGCTTCTCGGAGATGTTACCGGGCAGGAACGGGACAAGTGTACCGAAATAGGCAGCATAGGTGTCCCAGTCGCCCCAGAGGGTGCCGGGAGTGCCGGCCTCGCCCCAGTAACCAAATTTATCAGCAACTATAGCCAGCAGCGTAAATGCCAGCGCCAGCCGCAGCAGGAGTACCGCATAAGGTAAATATTTTTCCATAGTGCTGCCTTATTCCAAAGCTTAACTATACTTAAACGCATTTTGCTGAAATAACTTTACAACACGGGTAAACTATTAACAAAACGCCCCGGCTGTTGTAGCTGGGGCGTTTATTTGTGATCGGGATAGAATATAGTTAGAGCAGATCTACGCCGGTATAACTATAAGGGGTTATCTGTTTCAGTTCTGCTTTTATGGTGTCGCTTACCTGCAGGGTATCTATAAAATTGCTGATGGTTGAGGCCGTGATCTTTTCGTTTTTGCGGGTCAGGGCTTTCAGGGCTTCGTATGGTTGCGGATAGCCTTCGCGGCGTAGTACTGTTTGGATGCCTTCTGCCACCACAGCCCAGTTCTCTTCCAGGTGGTGGGTTAGGGCAGCCTCGTTTAACTCCAGTTTACTAATACCACGCTCCAGTGATTTTAACGCAATAACGATATGCGCCAGCGGTACGCCCACATTGCGCAGCACCGTAGAGTCGGTCAGGTCGCGTTGCAGGCGCGAAATTGGAAGCTTGGCCGACAAGTGCTCCAGCAGGGCATTGGCGATACCTAAGTTACCTTCCGCGTTCTCAAAATCAATAGGGTTTACTTTATGCGGCATAGCCGACGAACCCACTTCACCGGCTTTGATCTTCTGTTTAAAATAGCCCATCGATACATACTGCCACACATCGCGCGAAAAGTCGATCAGGATCGTGTTCAGGCGTTTCAGTCCGTCGAAGTAAGCGGCCAGGTTGTCGTAATGTTCAATCTGGGTGGTGTACTGGCTGCGGCGCAGGCCAAGGCTTTCCTGCACAAATCTGTTACCGAAATCCGGCCAGTTTATAGTTGGATACGCCACGTGGTGCGCGTTAAAGTTGCCGGTTGCCCCGCCAAACTTAGCCGAAAAAGGTACCTGGCGCAGCAGATCCATCTGGGCTTCCAGTCGCTCGGCAAACACCATCATTTCTTTACCCAGGCGGGTAGGTGAAGCCGGCTGCCCGTGCGTGTGTGCCAGCATCGGTATATTTTTCCATTGCTGTGCCAGTTCGGCCAGCGTCTGGTGCAGGTGCTGGAACATAGGCTGCAGCACACGCTCATCCGCTTCGCGCATCGATAACGGGATGGCCGTGTTATTTACATCCTGAGACGTTAACCCGAAATGTATGAACTCTTTGTATTCCCCCAGGCCCAGCGCATCAAACTTATCTTTTATGAAATACTCAACTGCCTTTACGTCGTGGTTGGTCGTCTTTTCGGTCTCTTTTATAGTCAGGGCATCCTGCTCGGTAAATTGCTCATATAGGGCCCGCAGCGCCGGATACAGTCCTTTATCCACCTGCTGTAGTTGCGGCAGGGGCAGCTCGCACAGCGCGATAAAATACTCTACTTCTACCAGCACACGGTAACGGATCAGGCCAAACTCAGAAAAATAAGCAGCCAGCTCAGCTGTGTTGCGGCGGTAGCGGCCATCCACCGGCGATAGGGCAGTAAGCGTTGTCAGGTTCATTGGGTATAGTTTTTGTTCAAAGATAAACAGGAAAGGCATAGTACGCCAACTGCCGAACACGAAAAGACTATAGTTTATAGTTGCCGTAAATGGTATTATAGAAGTATTAAGGTATAACTATATCAAAAAAAGCACATCCGCGTATGTGTTTGGGATAACATAAACTACACCATAAAGCGTATCGGTAAAGGTGCATAATAATCTGTGCACTTATTTTAGATACTGAATCTAAATAGCGTAATTCGCAGCGAATATTTTGAATCAGCGATTGAAAAAAAAGATATTGATTGGAGCCGGCATATTCGTGTCGTTGCTGCTTGTTTTGCTTGTACTGCTCTTTGCCTTCAGAACCAAGCTTCTGGAGATAACCCTTAGCAGGATAGAAGCAAAGATCGAAAATAAATACCCTGTAGATTTTAAGATTGAGGAAGCCCGCTTTACTGACCTGAACTCGGTGGTGCTGCGCGGTATCTCGCTGGTGCCACACGAGCGCGATACCCTGTTTGTTACTGACAGCGTGCATGCCACGGTCAGCATTAAATCTATTTTAAAGGGACGGGCGGTATTTAACAGGTTGCAGGTAACCGACGGCTACCTGACGGCCCGTAAAAATGGCGATATCAACAATTTCTCGTTCCTGTTTAAGTCTGATGACGAAGCAGCGCCTGCCGATACCACCAAAGGTGGCCGCAACTATGGCGAACTGCTGAACAGGCTCATCGAAACCGCCTTCGACAATGTACCGGACCAGGTAGACTTCCGTAACCTGAACGTGTCGTATGTGTCGCCGAACCGCACGATCGATGTGAAAATGCCTTACCTGAAAATAGATGATGGCAAAATAGCAACACAGTTGGCTGTGCAGATGGACAGCATCCGGAACAACATGCTGATAAAAGGCACCATAGACCCCGGCGACTATCATATTGCTACCAGCATTTTTGCTACTGATACCCTTGGTATTCGTGTGCCTTATGTGCATGATAAATTTGGCGCTACGGTAAAGTTTGATTCCCTGCACCTGAGCCTGGAAGATAAAAGCTATAAACGCGAGCGCCTGACCATTAAAGGCGATGCCAAAATACAGAACCTGGTGGTAAACCACCCCAAAATTGCGACCGAAGATGTGCACGTGAATGAAAGTGCAGTGGAGTATGTGGTAACGATAGGCAAGAACTATTACGCAGTGGAAAAGCCTACGCAGGTGCGTGTAAACAAGGCCGTTGCCAGTATAGAGGCCAGCTACCAGACAGCTCCGTCCAAGATCATCGACCTGAAAGTAAATACCGAAACTATACCGGCCAACAACTTCTTCGATTCGTTGCCGCCCGGGCTGTTTGAGAACCTGGAGGGCATACAGGCACAGGGCGACCTGCAGTATGCCATGAGCTTCCACGTAAACATGGACCAGCTCGATAGCCTCAAGTTTGATCCTGACCTGGAAGCCTCGAAAGATTTCAAGATACTGAAGTGGGGCAAAACCAATATAGAGAAGATAAAAGGGCCCTTTGTGCATACCGTTTATGAGTATGGCAAGCCGGTGCGTACCTTTACTGTCGGGCCGACAAACCCGTTCTTTGCGCCCATCAACCAGATTTCGCCGTTCCTGCGCAATGCTATCCTGACGGCCGAAGATGCTGGGTTTTATTCCCATAACGGTTTCCATGAAGAGGCTTTCCGCCAGGCGATCATCACCAACTTAAAAGAAGGGAAATTTGTGCGCGGGGGTAGTACCATCTCCATGCAGCTGGTTAAAAACGTTTTCCTGACGCGCCATAAAACGATCACCCGTAAAGTAGAGGAGGCCATTATCGTCTGGCTCATCGAGAACCTGGACCTGGTATCGAAGAACCGCATGTTTGAAGTGTACCTGAACATTATTGAGTGGGGACCAAACGTGTACGGTGCCAAGGATGCCTCCCGGTTTTACTTTGGCAAGCAGCCGAACGAGCTTAACCTCGCCGAAGCCATTTTCCTGACCAGTATTATCCCGAGCCCGAAACGTTACCGTTCGTCGTTTGACAGTTACGGAAACCTGCGCAGCCACAAAGGGTACTACTATAGGCTGATAGGGGGCATTATGCGCCGCCGTGGCCTGATAACGCAGGAACAATACGAAAACCTGTACCCGAACGTCACGCTCTATGGCCGTGCCCGCGACCTGATCGTAACAGCCACTGATACCACACAAATACAGGAAGATACCTCGGAGTTTGAACTGGAAACAATTGACCTGCTCGACTTTTAACAAAGAACTATAAACCATATATGCACGGCTCTGCAGCAAAACTGCAGAGCCGTTGTACGTTAAACCGGAAATTCTGCATGCGATCAGATAAAGCGAACGAAAGTGCTGCAAAGGGGATAGGGTTACTGCCGCGTGCCCGCAAAGTGGCCGGCCGCCTGGGCCTGGACTGGTTTCTGTTGGCACTGCTGCTCATGATCGTGCTGGCTTACCTGTGGCCGCAGGTAGGCCTGAAAGAAGGACCGCTGGCGCTCGGAACTATAACCGATGTAGGCGTAACAATTATTTTCCTGTTTTATGGGTTGCGCCTGAGCCCCGAAAAGCTGAAAGCCGGCCTGAGTAACTGGCGGCTGCATATGCTGGTGCAGCTCAGTACATTTGTGCTGTTTCCGGTACTTATTCTGCTGGTGATGCAGCTGGTTAATGCAGATAGTTCTGATTTGTTGTGGCTGGGTGTTTTTTACCTGGCAGCGCTGCCTTCCACGGTTTCCTCGTCGGTGGTGATGGTGTCGGTGGTGGGTGGTAATATGCCGGCTGCCATCTTTAATGCCAGTATTTCCAGTCTGCTGGGGGTGTTCATTACCCCGCTCTGGATGGGCGTATTCCTGACTACCGGCGATGCAACTATAGATACACAGGATGTAATGCTGAAACTGGTACTGCAGGTGCTTGCCCCGGTTATAGTTGGGATATTACTGCATCACCGGCTTGGCGCCTGGGCCGAGCGCAACAAATCCCGTATCCGATTTTTCGACCAGAGCATAATCCTGCTTATCGTCTATAGTTCGTTTTGCGAGTCGTATGCCCGTGATCTGTTTGGTAGTTTGAGTATGCTGCACCTTGTGGAGCTGGGCATTGGCATGCTGGTGCTGTTTTTTTGCATATTCGGGATTATTACAGGCATCAGCCGGTTACTGGGCTTAGCCCGGGAGGATAACATTACTGCTGTGTTCTGTGGGTCTAAAAAATCGTTGGTGCATGGTACCGTTATGAGCAAGGTGCTCTTCCCGGACGCTAACATGGTAGGGGTGATATTACTACCGATCATGATCTACCACGCACTGCAGCTTGTGGTGGCCAGTATTATGGCACAGGCCTGGGCCCGGAAAGAGGAAGCTACTAAACTATAGTTCAGAATTTATTTATCTAACTTCTATCAAACTATAGATACAACAAAAAAGCCCCGCCATTACTGGAGGGGCTTTTTTGTTGTATTAACAACTATAGCTATAGTTAGGCAACCTGCTTTTCGCGCTGCTGCATCAGTTTGGCTTCTTCTTCCTGCTTCAGGTTCTTTTCCAGGTAAAATGTACCGAAAGGCACCAGCGACAGGATGAACGCAACTATAGCCTTGAGCAATGACCAGCGCTCTGTGAAGAATACCTGCGCCAGGAAAGCTACATACAGCACAAACAGCACACCATGTGCCCAGCCTACATATTTTACCAGTTCAGGTATGCCAAACATATACTTCAGGGGCATTGCGATCAGTAACAATACCAGGTACGATATACCTTCGTAAAGGGCAACTGCCCGGAAACGTGAAAGTGGAGTACTCATATCAGTTCTTCTGTTTTTCGGATGATATTGCAACTTAACACACAACTTCCGGAATACGTGCCTTTTAGCTTATAATTCATACTTCTTCCACATTTAAGTAAAAGCATCAGGCAACCGCACTGGTGTGTTCGCTGCCATGGTCTTTGCCCAGCAACAACCCGGATAAGTGTTCCTGTTTTTTGCCTAACACGGCGGCTGCCGGAGCGCTGCCCAACCCGAAGCTGCTCATCTGGCTGGTTACGGCAGTGCGGTGCAGCAAAAGTTCAGTCAGCTGCTGATCCAGTGTTTCCACTTCCTGTCGCAGGGCATCCAGGTGCTCTACCAGTTCAGTGGTTTCGGTCAGCTTTACGCGGGTTTTCAAGGCGTTCAGTAGCACATCCAGTTCCTGTGGCATCAGCTGTTGCTGCTGGCTGCTCAGAGCCGCCGCCGGGTTGCTATGGGCCTCAAACAACAGGCCATCCACTCCCAGGTCGAGGGCGCGCTGGCCTACAGGGTACAACAGGCTGCGTTTGCCAGCAATGTGGCTGGCATCGCAAAGTATTGGTAGTTCCGGCAGCTCGCGGCGCAGCTCCAGCATTACTTCCCATTTTGGCTGGTTGCGGTACAGCAGCTCTTTATCCTCGCCCGAGAAGCCCCGGTGCACAGCTCCCAGGTCGGTGAGGCCGGCCTGCTGTAGTCTTTCAAAAGCACCTATCCACAGCCCCAGGTCCGGGTAAACCGGGTTGGTTACAAGCAGTGGCGTAGCAGTGCCCCGTAGTACTTCTGCAATTTCCTGTACCGCATATGGGTTCACGGTTACTCTTCCGTTCAGGCTAAGGATGTCGATGCCGTGGCGCAGGGCGTCTTCGGTCTGCTGCGCGTTCGATACATCTACGGCCAGGCGCATGCCCGTCTGTTGTTTTACTTTTTGCAGCCAGGGCAAGCCAGCAGTACCTACACCCGCAAAGCTGTTGGGGCGTGTGCGCGATTTCCAGATGCCCGCTTTAAAAATAGTGACATTTTGCAGGGATTGCAGTTGTCCGGCGGTTTCTATTATCTGGGCTTCGCTTTCGGCGCTGCATGGGCCAGCAATCAGCACGGGCAGTCCGCTTGCATTCCTGAAGCTGGACTGCGGTGCTGCGCTGATGGTGGTTTTACTTGCTCTCATGACTGTACATAAAATAATTAATTGTTAAAAATCGGCTTTCGGCCTTTTGGTTTATCTGTTTGCAAATGGGTATAAAACAAAAAAGCCCCGCTGCTTAGCGGGGCTCTTAATGGTCCAAATACGGTATAAGTTACACTATACACAATGGTCTACCACCAGAGCCCCGCTAAGCTGGACCTTGGAAATATTGGTAAACAGATATGTACAGAATAGTGTCATTTTTGTCTTTATGGCTGCAATTAAAAGTATTTTAAACTTCTAAACAATTTTTAAGCCGTAATTATTTTACGCCGCCGTCCTCTTTCTGATCGAAGTTTTGCGGTTTAGGCAGCTCATCTTCCTTTTTAGGGAACAGCAGCGAAGCAATAACCGAGATGGCCAGCACGCAGCCTACAAAGCCAAGCGCAATACGCATATCCAGGTGGTAAACATCGCTCAGCATCAGCTTTAAACCAATAAATACCAGGATTACTGACAAGCCATAGTGCAGGTAATGGAACAGCTGCATAATGCCCGCCAGCGCAAAGTACAAGGCCCTTAAGCCCAGCAATGCAAATACGTTGGAGGTGTAAACAATGAACGGATCTTTCGAGATGGCAAGTATAGCCGGGATAGAGTCTGCGGCAAACACGATATCAGTTGTCTCCACCATGATCAGCACCAGGAATAGCGGTGTGGCGAATATCTTACCATCTATTTTGGTAAAGAACTTGCCACCAGCTGAATGTTTTGTGAACGGTAACTTCTGGCTTATCCAAACTATAAACGGGTTTTGCTCCGGGTGCAGCTCGTCATCACCTTTCTGGAAAGCCATTTTTACACCTGTAAAGATCAGGAAGGCGCCGAGAACATAAATGATGAAGTGGAATTTGGCAATGAGCGCCACACCCACCAGAATAAAGATAGCCCTGAACACCAAAGCCCCCAGAACACCCCAGAACAGGATTTTATGCTGGAATTTAGTAGGTACCTTAAAATAATTGAAGATCAGGATAAAGACGAACAGGTTATCTACGCTCAGCGATTTTTCTATGAGATAACCCGTCAGGAATTCGAGCGCGGGGCCGGGGCCTTCCAGGTAATAGATCAGGGCATTAAAAGCCAGCGACAACCCGATCCAGAAAGCACTCCACAGCAAGGCTTCTTTAATTTTTACTTCGTGCTCTTTGCGGTGGAAAACAAAAAGATCCAGTCCCAGCAGGAGCAGCACAAAAATGTTAAAGAAGATCCAGAAATAAATACTATCCATAAACAGCGAGATCAGAAACAAAAAACAGCCCTGCCAAACTATAGGCTTTGCAGGTGCACAAGGGGTAAAGTTAATTTATTTGCGTGTAGATATATAGTGAAGCGCTATGAAATTCTGACAGAAAGCAGAAATAAAGCCGATGCTACCGAAGCAGTAAATTAATAACGATCGAAGTGACGGAAGAAGCTGTTCACTTTCATTTTAAGCACGCCCAGTACAGCTTCCTTAAAAATACCCGACGACATTTTGCTCTGGCCTTTGGTGCGGTCAGTAAAAATGATAGGCACTTCTTTTATCTTAAAGCCATACTTATAGGTCAGGAACTTCATCTCAATCTGGAAGGCGTACCCTACGAAACGTATTTTGTTCAGCTGTATGGTTTTGAGAACCTGGCGGCGGTAGCATTTAAAACCGGCCGTAGTATCGGCAATGGGCATACCCGTTATCAGGCGTACATACCAGCTCGCAAACCACGACATCAGCACACGGTTCATGGGCCAGTTTACTACGTTCACGCCCTGTATGTAGCGGCTGCCAATGGCCAGATCGTAACCATCTACGGCGCAGGCATCATGTAACCGGATCAGGTCGTCGGGGTTGTGCGAGAAGTCGGCATCCATCTCAAAAATATACTCATAGCCGTTGCGCAGTGCATACTTAAACCCATGAATGTAGGCAGTGCCAAGGCCCAGTTTCCCGGTGCGGGTCTCTAAATGCAGTCTGTCGGGGTATTCGGTTTGCAGGTCGCGCACAATAGTGGCCGTACCGTCAGGAGAGTTGTCGTCGATGATCAACAAATGAAAGGGGTGAGCCAGTGACATCACTTTCCGAACTATAGCTTCAATGTTCTCCCGCTCGTTATAGGTTGGGATGATCACCAACGATTCTTTCATACCGCAAATATAGCTATTCAGCTATTGAAGGTGCGGGCCTTTTTAAATTAATTTTATGCGCCAGCTCCTTGGCGTGCCTGATGCAGCTCGACACCGATACGCCTGCCTGCCAGTTAGCTGCAATAAATAATCCTTCCTGCTCCAGCTGTTCGGCCATGTGGTGCGCATCCTCTATGTACAGGTCGTATTGTGGAATGGAATGCTCCATGAAGTACATGTGCTGAAAGACCGGTTTGTCTGCTGTTATGCCGTGGGTCTCTTTTAATTCCTGGTGCACGCATTCCATCAGTTTTTCCTTGTCGGTCAGGGCATGTGCTTCGTATTGGGCGCCACCCACAAAACTGGTAAACAGCACTTCGTGCGGGCGGCAGCGGCCATCAAACAACGAGCTGGACCATACGGCCCCGGCAGCAAACGGACATTCGGCTTTCGGGTGTAAGGCTCCAAAGCCATCCAGGACATGGTTCACGTCGCGGCGGTGGTAAACGGTATGCACCACCGACATGGGCGGGTAATGAATGTTTTGCAGGGCGGCTGCCATACCAGGGAAAGTATAATGCAGCAACTCGGCTGCGGGCTGGGCAGGCAGTGCCAGTACCAGCATGGTGTATTCTTCGGTGTCGTAGTCTCCGGTGGCAGAGCAGCTGATGATGTATTTGCCCTGGTTACGCGTGATCATTTCTACCGGCAGGCCTGTGTGCAGCGAGATCAGTTTCTCCGCAATAGCATTTGGTAAGGTCTGCATGCCCTTCACAAACGAAATGTTCTCGTACCCGAACTGGCTGACCGGATGCTTCAGCAAACCCTTTAGAACAGAGCCGTAGCGGTTTTCCATTTCCTTGAGCAGTGGCAGCGCCTTATGCACGAGCAAACGTGAGGGGTCTCCGCCATACACTCCAGAAATAAACGGGTTAACGGCATATTCGATCACCCCGGGGCCAAAGCGGCGCTCAAAAAACTGGGTTATAGTTTCGTAATCGATGTCGGCGGGCGGGACATCTTTTTCCTGAAGTATGCGGAGCTTTGTTTTCCAGGAGAAGATGCCATTGGAAAGAAGTGAGAAAGGAGAATCGGGTAACTTTTCGTAGTTGCCATTGCGCAGCACGTACCGGTGGTGCCCGGCCTTTGCGGTTGGTACTACCTCCTGCTCCAGTTTAAGTTCGCGTACCAGTGTTTCAAGCTCAGGTGTGTATTGCAGGGCATTGGGGCCAAGCTCTAGCAGGTAACCGCTCTCCTGCATGGTTTTAATGTTGCCACCAACATGTTCACTTGCTTCGAACAGGTCGTAGGGTATACCTAATTTCTGCAGGTAGTAAGCCAGCGCCAATCCCGAAATCCCCGCTCCAACTATCGCCACTCTCATACGCTCGCTTTTGTTCGTCCAACTATTGCACTAAATTTTCTCCCTTTTCTGCAGAACGCCTACTTGTATTTACGTGGCCCCTTCAGAAATTGTACTTCCTATCAACGCTTTATTTTCTATTTTAGCATTTAAAACAGCTACACTTTTATGCCACACCAGAAATGTGTGTTCCTGGACCGCGACGGCGTACTTAACCGCGAGCGCGGCGATTATACTTATATGTTGGATGATTTTGAAGTGCTGCCAAAGGTGCCCGAAGCCCTGGCACTGCTGAAACAACACGGCTATCTGCTTATAGTTGTTACCAACCAGGGCGGGGTGGCCAAAGGCCTCTTTACTAAAAACGATGTAATGGCCTGCCACCACAAACTACAGCAAAGCTGCGACAACCTGATCGATGCTATTTACTACGCCCCCTCGCACCCCAACTATAGCGAATCCCTGTCCCGCAAACCAGACAGCCTGATGCTGGAACGGGCCATTGCCAGGTATAATATTGATGTTACCCAAAGCTGGATGGTAGGAGACTCAATGCGCGACCTGGAAGCAGCTGAAAAAGTAGGCGTAAAGGCTATATTGGTGGGGGATAAGTATAGCGCAGGTTCTTACCCGCTGCACATGCATGATTTGTGGGAAGCGGCGCAGGTTATAGTTGGTGGGAACTATAGTTTGTGATTTTAGCCAGGTAGGTTTCTGTAACCCAGAAGTAAGCAAGAACAATTCCCCTCTTGAGAGGGGTTAGTGGTGTGTCTGCAGTTGCTTTTCTATTATCCAGCCTTCAATGGTAAGTAGCACATTTAGCATATCTCGTTTCACTTCCAGATCGGTAAATCTTAGAAAGCTAATCCCAAAGCTTTCCAGTTGCCGCTGTCTTTCTATATCTTCATCAAAGCTATAGTTGTGTGAATCCCCATCTATCTCAATAGCCAACTTCAATTCACTGCAGTAAAAGTCAACTATAAAATTATCGAGTGGCTTTTGACGGTGGAAGTCATAACCCAGCATTTTTCTGCTCTTCAGTTCCTGCCAAAGCAGTACCTCGCTAAGGGTGCTGTTATTACGGAGTTGCCTTGCCAGTTCTTTTAAGTAGGGTTTGTATGGTATGTACTCTCTCATAAGTAAACACACCCCTAACCCCTCTCAAGAGGGGAATTGTTCCCTACTTATTTAGAACTTGTACTCTGTAACGCTTATTCATATTACATTGCTTTAATTTACCCAAAATAAAAAAACCGGCCAGAAGCCGGTTTTATATTTTTAAGGGTGTAAGTAGCTGTATTAGCCGTTTACTCTTTCTGTAGCAGTAGTAGTCTCGTTAGATGCCGATACGCTAACTTTTTCCTTTACAGTAGGATTTTCTACGTTACCCAGGTTATAGTTGTAAGCCGGGCAGTAGGTTTTGCAGGAAGCCATGCCCATAGCAAGGCAAAGCGTACCGAATACTAATAACTTTTTCATGACGGTGAATATTTAACGATGGTAGATCAAAAATAAGGGAAATACAATTAAAGCAAAAACAGTTTACTAAAAAAGTGAAAATAGTAATTTGCTTATACTTCGTAACCCAAGATACGTAACATCGACTCACTTGTTTGCTCCGGCGCAAATTGCCAGGTCTTTAGTTCTCCATTTTCGTCCCGGTCAACCAGAATATGCTGCGGCGACGGGATCAGGCAGTGCTTGATGCCACCGTACCCGCTAAGCTGTTCCTGGTAGGCACCCGTATGGAAGAACCCGATATAAAGCGGCTCATTTTTAGGTATTTTAGGCAGGAACACCTGGAACGAGTGCATCTCGGAGTTATAGTAGTCCTGGCTGTCGCAGGTCATGCCGCCTAACTGTATCTTGCGGTACTCTTTGTCCCAGTGGTTAATGGCAAGCAGTGGCCAGCGCTGGTTCAGGGCCCAGGCATCCGGCAGGTTAGTAATGAACGAGCCATCGATCATGTACCAAAGCTCCTTGTCGTTCTGCAGCTTTTCGTCCAGGATAGAGTAGATGTTGGCTGCACTTTCGCCTACTGTAAAAATACCAAATTCAGTAAAGATGTTCGGTTCAGGCACTCCTTCTTCCGTACAAATACGCTTAATGGTGCGCAGGATCTCCTCGGTCATGTAGCGGTAATCATATTCTACCTGAATAGAGGTTTTGATCGGGAAGCCGCCGCCAATATCGATCGTATCCAGTTCCGGGCACACCTTCTTCAGTTCGCAGTACTTGTGCACAAAACGGCTCAGCTCCGACCAATAGTAGGAAGTATCCTTTATGCCTGTGTTAATAAAATAGTGCAGCATTTTCAGCTCGAAACGATCGTCCGGCTTTATCTGCTTTTCATACAGGTCGATCACATCGTTGTAGCGCACACCCAAACGCGAGGTATAGAACTCAAACTTTGGTTCCTCGTCTGAGGCCAGGCGCATGCCCACCTTGGTCTTTTCTTTTACGTGCTCTTTGTAGTAATCTATCTCGCCAATGTGGTCCAGTATCGGCATGCAGTTCACAAAGCCTTCGTTTATAAATTCTGAGATCCACTGGCGGTATTGCTCGCGCTTAAAGCCGTTGCATATGATATAAGTGTTCTTATCGATCTTGCCTTTTTTGTAAAGCGCCCGGATGATCTGCATATCATAGCCCGACGATGTCTCGATATGGATGCCGTTTTTCAGCGCTTCTTCCAGCACAAAAGAGAAATGCGAAGCCTTGGTGCAGTAGCAGTAAGTATAGGTACCGTTATAGTTCAGCTTCTCGATGCTCTCGTTAAACAGCTTTTTAGCGCGCTGTATCTGAGAACTTATCTTAGGTAAGTATGTTAATTTTAGCGGAGTGCCGTATTGTTTGATGATATCCATCAACGGGATACCATTAAAAAGCAGCTCATTGTTCTCCACCTGAAACTCGTCTGTCGGGAAGTCGAACGTCTGGTGGATGAGGTCGGTATATTTATCCATTCTCGATTGTGGGATTATAAGAAAATATGCAATATTGATCGTTATTTACCATCTTTGCAATAAGTTTGTTTAAAATCTATGAAAAAAGTGAAACTGATAGAAGTGAGGTCGGAGCTTGGTGCCGGAACGCGGGGAGCCAGTATGGGGATAGATGCCCTGCGGGTAGCCTGTTGGGACAAAGGATCAGACTACTTCAAGCGTTTCAACTCTGTTTCTGTGCCGGACCTGAACTATACCCTGTTCGACAAGGACCTGTTTCCGAATGCACACCGCATCGACAGCATCCTGACCGTGCAGAAGAACATAGCCAATACCGTAGAACAAACGATTGCCATGGACATGTTTCCGCTGGTACTTTCCGGCGACCACTCCAATGCCCACGGAACTATAGCCGGTATCAAAGCCGCTTACCCGGATAAAACGCTGGGTGTGATCTGGATCGATGCCCATGCCGATATTCACTCACCCTACACTTCGCCATCGGGCAACGTACATGGCATGCCACTGGCCGCTGCCCTGCACATCGATAACCTGGAGCGCCAGATAAACGAGCCAGCCCCGGAAACCATATTTTTCTGGAACTCGCTGAAAAAACTTGGTGTGGATGGTCCTAAACTGGAGCCGAAGCACCTGGTGTACATGGTAGTGCGCGACACCGAAGAGCCTGAAGACTTTTTGATGAACAAGTATGGTATCCGGAACTTTACGTACGCCGAACTGAATGCGAAAGGAACTGCCCAGGTAGCTGCCGAAGCCCTCGAGCACCTGCGCGACTGCGATATTATTTACGTGTCGTTTGATGTGGACAGCCTGGACTCCAAGTTCTCGAAAGGGACAGGCACACCTGTAGAAGTGGGCTTAACTGTAGAGCAGGCCAAAGAGCTGAACTATACGCTGCTGCAGGACCCACGCATTGTGTGTTACGAAATGACCGAGATCAACCCGACGCTGGACACCGAGAACACCATGGCCGAGAACGCCTTTGATATACTGGAAACCGCCACCGAAGCCATTTTACATAAAGAATCTAAAAGTACAGTCATACAATAAATGCAATTACAAGCTACTATTGCCCAACGTATCAGCCAGGCGCTGCAAGCTCTTTTTAATATTTCAGTTGATGCCGCACAAATTGCCCTGCAACCCACCCGCAAGGAATTTGCCGGCTCTTTTACTTTCGTAACCTTCCCGTACACCAAGCAGGCTGGCAAAGGCCCTGAGCAGGTCGGCCAGGCACTGGGCGAGTACCTGAAAGAGAACGCTGCGGAGATAAAAGATTTTAACGTGGTAAAAGGCTTCCTAAACCTGGAAGTAGAGCAAACCGAGTGGTTGCGCCTGTTCCGCGACCTGATGCAGAACGCCAACTATGGCTACGGCAGCAACAGCGGTAAAAAGGTAATGGTAGAATACTCATCGCCGAACACGAACAAGCCGCTGCACTTAGGCCACCTGCGCAATAACTTTTTAGGGTATTCGGTAGCAGAGATACTGAAAGCCAACGGCCACGAGGTGATGAAGGCCAACCTGGTGAATGACCGCGGGATACATATCTGTAAATCGATGCTGGCTTACCAGAAGTTTGGCAACGGCGAAACACCACAGAGTAGCAATACGAAAGGCGACCACCTGGCTGGTAAATACTATGTGCAGTTCGATAAGGCCTACAAAGAGCAGATAGACGAGCTGGTAACCGGCGGCATGGACAAAGAAGACGCTAAAAAGAAAGCTCCTTTGATGTTAGAGGCTCAGGAAATGCTGCGCAAATGGGAAGAAGGCGACAAGAAAGTGGTTGACCTGTGGAAGCAGATGAATGGTTGGGTGTACGAAGGCTTTGATGCGACTTATAAAAACATCGGGGTTGATTTCGATAAATTCTACTACGAGTCGGAGACTTACATGCTGGGTAAAGAGCGCGTGGAAGAAGGTTTAGCCAAAGGCGTTTTCTTCAAAAAGCCAGATGGTTCTGTGTGGGTAGACCTGACAGAAGAAGGCCTGGACGAGAAACTATTGCTAAGAGCTGATGGCACATCGGTTTATATTACCCAGGACATGGGAACGGCCGAGCTGAAGTATAACGACTTCCCATACGACCAGTCCATTTACGTAGTAGCCGACGAGCAGAATTACCACTTCCAGGTGCTGAAAGCTGTGCTTAAGAAATTAGGCAAACCCTACGCCGAAGGCATCTATCACTTATCTTATGGCATGGTGGACCTGCCTTCCGGTAAAATGAAATCGAGAGAAGGTACGGTAGTTGATGCCGATGAACTGGTGCAGGAAATGATCGACACGGCTCGTCAGCAGACCGAAGAACTGGGCAAGATTGAAGGCTTTACACCGGAGCAGGCGCAGGAACTATACCACACGCTGGCTATGGGCGCACTCAAGTACTTCCTGCTGAAAGTAGACCCGAAGAAACGCATGCTGTTCAACCCGCAGGAGTCGATTGATTTCCGTGGCAATACAGGTCCGTTCATTCAGTACACGCACGCACGTATTGCGGCTATTCTTCGCAAGGCTGGCGAGATGGGCTTAAAGGTGGATGTAATTGCTTTTGATAACGTGACCACGATGCACGAAGCGGAGCAGGAAGTGATAAGCCAATTAGTAAACTATAGTTCGGTAGTGGATGAAGCCGGCAGACTGCACGCGCCATCGGTTATTGCGAACTATGCCTACGAGCTGGCCAAAGCCTATAACCGTTTCTACCAGGAGATCTCCATCTTCAACGAAACCGACGAACAGGCCCGTAACTTCCGTATTGCTCTGTCGGCCATGGTAGCCCGTTTTGTGCGCGAAAGCATGAGCCTGTTAGGTATTGCCGTGCCGGAGCGTATGTAGTTTGTCTGAATCAGGATTTACAGGATTTTAAGATTTGCAGGATTGTGTCTAATAAAACTGTCTGCCATAGTTTGCACCTATAGAACAACAACTCAAACTATAGTAGTAGCAGTAAAACTCCCCGCCTTAGACAAGGAGGGGTTAGGGGTGGTTGGACTATGGCAACTATAAAACTATAGCTTCAGCCTTTGCTATTCCTGTCCCTGCCGGGCCAGTTGAGTCAGGAGACTCAACATCATAATAAGTCACGAGCGAGGACGCTCGCGCCAGCAAAAAGGAACTATAAACGATAGCTTACCTCCTTCCCCTGTTTTTAGGGGAAGGTTGGGAAGAGGTAAAGCAAACAATTAACTAGAATCACCGGTTATCAACCGAAAACTATAAAACACTATGAGAAAACTTGTTAAACTTTTGGCGTTTGTGCCGGTATTAGGTATGATGGTAGCTTGCTCGGGCTCAGGCAATAATAACAGCAACACAGCAGCCACCGATAACGCACAAACCGATAAAACTATGGCAACAGAAACACAGACACAACAAGGGTTTTACGATTTTAAAATGGCTACGCTGGAGGGCCGTGAAATTGATTTCTCGCAGTTTAAAGGCAAGAAATTATTGCTGGTGAATACAGCATCAGAGTGTGGTTATACCCCGCAGTACAAAGACCTGCAGGAACTTCACAAAACACATGGCGATAAAGTAGTTATAGTTGGTTTTCCGGCGAATAACTTTGGAGGACAGGAGCCCGGTTCCAGCGAAGAGATCGCGGCTTTCTGTGAGAAGAACTATGGTGTAACGTTCCAGATGATGGATAAGATTTCGGTAGTGGGCGACGACCAGCACCCGCTCTATAGCTGGCTGGCACAGAACGCGCCGAACCACGAAGAACCGAACTGGAACTTCTGCAAATACCTGGTAGATGAGAATGGCAAAGTAGTAGCGTTTTTCCCGTCTAAAGTAAAGCCGATGGGTGAGGAGATACTGGCTGCCATTAACCAATAACTATAGCTATATTTGCGAGAGCAAAACAGCAATTACATTGACGACATCAGAACATACATCCCGAAATCCAGGCCTGGTAAAGGCCTGGATTTCGGCTTTCAGGCCACGTACTTTGCCGCTGGCGCTCAGTTGCATTGGTATGGGCGGCTTTATGGCGGCAGCGAACGGCGTTTTTAACGGAACTATAGTTGCCCTCTGCGTACTCACCACGCTTTTCCTGCAAATCCTATCCAACCTGGCCAACGACTACGGCGACTCCAAACACGGGGCCGACAGTGTGCATCGCGAAGGGCCGGCGCGGGCTGTACAGGCAGGGCTTATTACAGCGGAGCACATGAAGAAGGGGATGATCGTGTTTAGCCTGCTGTCGCTGGTGTCGGGGCTGGCGCTGCTTTGGGTGGCATTTGGCAGCGAAGGCATGTTGCTGGCTTTATTGTTTTTGGGACTGGGGCTGGCTTCTATCTGGGCGGCTATCAACTATACGGCGGGCTCTAACCCGTATGGCTATGCCGGTTTTGGCGATGTGTTCGTGTTCCTTTTTTTCGGGTTGGTGGGTGTTTTGGGTACCTACTTTCTGCAGGCGCAAACCATGGATGCAATCGTTATACTTCCGGCTATAGTTTGCGGCTTTTTTGCTACTGCTGTTCTTAACGTGAACAATCTCCGCGATATCAACTCTGATGTGCTGGCCGGGAAGTATTCTGTTCCTGTACGCCTGGGCCCGAAACGCGCGCGAATTTACCACCTGTTTTTGCTGACAGCCGGAACGCTGAGTGCTTTTGCGTATGTGGCGCTTAACTTCTATAGTTGGTGGCAGCTGCTGTTCTTACTGGCTGTGCCTTTAGTTATAGTGAACGGCGTAAACGTGTGGCGTAAACAAACATCCAAAGAACTTGATCCTTATCTAAAGCAAATGGCAATGACTACCCTGCTGTTTGTGCTGCTGTTTGGGCTGGGGCAGGTATTGTAGAGAACTATAGTTTTATAAGGTAGAAGCCACTGTAACTGGATAGTTGTAGTGGCTTCTATCGTTTATGGGAACCAATATTTTCAGCGTGTTATTGATAAAATTCTTTCGGATATTCAACCATTCCGGTTACGCCTGTCAAAGCATTTTCTGAAAGCGGCAGGATCATGCAATTCTCTTTCGGGGCATCAAATGGCAACCTGATGTTATACTTATCTGTTAACTCGTAGCCAAATCTGGGGTAATAGTTCTCGTGGCCCAGCAGAACTATAGAACTATAGCCAAGCGCTTTTGCAATGCTGTGAGCTTCCCGGATCAGCTGCGAGCCTATTCCTTTTCCCTGAAAAGCGGGCTTTACAGAAACCGGGGCAAGCGCCAATGATGGAAACCTATGCTCTCCATTTACAATCGAAATCCTGGTCAGTAAAATATGGCCAACTATAGTTCCCTCAACTTCTGCAACCATTGATAATTCAGGAATAAAGGTATCTGATTTTCGCAGACGCTTTACCAGAAAGTGTTCCTTGTGGTCTGAATATGCTTCGTTTCTGAATGCTTCTTCAATTAACTCGGAAACGGCTGTGTAATCTTTGGGCTCTTCCTGTCTGATCGTGATTTTCATAGTTTATTTCATTAAGTGTTGTCTACTGAATAACAGGAAATTTAAGGTCTTTAACAAGGCGTTATGTTCTTTAAACTATAAACCCCGGCTACTCACGCAGAGTACCCGGGGTTTATAGTTCAGGCCATGTTATACAGGCTTACTTACAAAACTTTTTCAGATATTGGTCCGCTTCTTTTACGCCTAATTGTTTGGCTTTGGTCCAGTCGGCGCAGGCACCTGCGGTGTCGCCGAGGTTGTATTTGGGTGCGCCGCGGTTATAGTAAGCTTCTTCGTAACGGGTATTCAGGCTAATGGCTTTGTCGTAGTCGGCAATGGCGCCGCTATAGTCTTTCAGGCCGTAACGTACCAGGCCGCGGTTGTTGTAGGCTTTAGCATCTTTCGGGTTCAGTTCTATGCCTTTGTTATAGTCCAGCAGGGCGCTGCGGTAGTCTTTCAGGTTGTACTTGCTCAGGCCACGGCTCAGGTAAGCTTCTGTATACTTTGGGTTCAGGGTAATGGCCTGTGTAAAGTCTTCTATGGCACCGCGGTAGTCCAGCAGACGGTCTTTGGCTACGCCACGGTTAGCAAACGTTACAGCGTGTTTAGGCTCCAGTTTCAGTACCTGGTTATAGTCTTTAATGGCTTCGGCATATTTCCCGGCTTTAAATTTTTCGTTACCGCTCACAAAATAATCCTTGGCATTTTTCTGGCCAAAGGCGGTAATCGAGACAAGCAGGAAAAGTATAAAAGGTAAAAATTTCTTCATGCAAAAAAGGTAATGTAGTCAATTTCAGCGCAAAGAACAGCAGTAATGGCCTCTTTTAAAAGTATTTTGCCTTTTTTATAGCGTTTTGGTGGCATCGTACCATATTCATCTTACCATTGTGCCATTGCACCTGGCGGCACAACAGGTTTGTACTTTGCGACCCTTGGGTAAGCCTTTGCGTCCGGTGCGGACAGCCTAAACGTTAAGAACACGCAAAGGATGCAAAAAAGAAAGGCTCTGGTTAACAACCACCGGCATCAGAAACAGGTTTTGCTAAGTAAGTAATTCCGATTAATTTTGCTCATCATTTAATAAAGAGAAACTATGGCATCAAAATACGATTTAGTAGTGCTTGGCAGTGGCCCGGGCGGTTATGTAGCAGCTATCCGTGCATCGCAGTTGGGTTTAAAAGTAGGTGTTATCGAGCGCGAGTCGCTGGGTGGTATCTGCCTTAACTGGGGCTGTATTCCTACAAAAGCCCTGCTTAAAAGCGCGAACGTTTTTGAGTATATCAACCATGCCGCTGATTATGGTATCAACATCGGCGAAGCTTCTGTAGACTTTAATGCAGTTGTAAAGCGCAGCCGCGGTGTGGCTGATGGCATGAGCAAAGGTATCCAGTTCCTGTTCCGCAAAAATAAGATCGATGCGATAATGGGAACCGGTAAAATTGTTGCCAAAGGCAAAGTTGAAGTAACTGACGCGGAAGGCAAGAAAGATACAGTAGAGGCTACCAACATCATCATCGCAACAGGTGCCCGCTCACGCGAGCTGCCTAACCTGCCGATCGATGGCAAAAAGATCATCGGTTACCGCCAGGCCATGGCTTTGGATAAGAAGCCGGAGAGCATGGTAGTAGTTGGTTCCGGTGCGATCGGAGTGGAGTTTGCTTACTTCTACAACGCAATGGGCACGAAGGTAACTATAGTTGAGTACATGCCGAACATCGTGCCGGTTGAGGACGAAGAAGTATCGCGCCAGCTGTCAAAATCTTTCCGCAAGTCAGGCATCAACATCATGACGGATTCTTCTGTTGAGAAAGTAGATACAAGCGGTGACCTGTGCAAGGTAACGGTTAAAACGGCTAAAGGCGAAGAGATACTGGAAGCTGAGGTTGTGCTTTCAGCAGTTGGTATCCAGACAAACCTGGAGAACATCGGCCTTGAAGAGCTGGGCATTAAAGTTGACAGAGGCAGAGTGATAGTGGATGAGTACTACAAAACGAACGTAGACGGTATTTACGCGATCGGTGACATCGTTCCTGGTCCGGCGCTGGCGCACGTGGCATCTGCCGAAGGTATTATCTGTGTGGAGAAAATTGCAGGCCACAACCCTGAGCCATTGAACTATGGCAACATACCAGGCTGTACGTACTGCTCTCCTGAGATCGCTTCGGTTGGTCTTACTGAGAAAGCGGCACGCGAGCAGGGCATCGAGATCAAAGTTGGTAAATTCCCATTCTCGGCTTCTGGTAAGGCAAGTGCAGCCGGTGCGAAAGATGGCTTCGTAAAAGTTATCTTCGATGCCAAGTACGGCGAGTTCCTGGGCGCGCACATGATCGGTGCGAACGTAACTGAGATGATAGCTGAAGTAGTAGTAGCCCGTAAACTGGAAACTACTGGCCATGAGATCATCAAGTCGGTGCACCCGCACCCAACCATGAGCGAAGCCATTATGGAAGCTGCCGCCGCTGCTTACGACGAAGTAATTCACCTGTAAGTATACGTTTAACGATATTTAAAAAGGGTTGGTCGATTTTGCGGCTAACCCTTTTTTTGTTGCTTTCATACTTGTTTACTTTGCAAACTATAGTTTAAACATCGAACTATAGTTTACATCATCCAACCCTATAACTATGAAGAAATTACTCTTATTGATGCTTTGCGGCATCATGTTCTCCGCTGCGTATGCCCAACCCGACACCGTGCGGGTAACCGGCAAACACATCAACACCAAACACCTGAAGCCGGGCACGCGCCAGTACCTGGTAACTATAAGCAACCCCAAAAACCCGAAGGTGCTGACCCAGAGTCTCTGGAACCGGGATGTCCGTTTTGAGCAGGTGCAGGGCAGGGAGCGCATGGTAATTCGCCAGAACTGGATCGGAGCAGATACGCTGAGCAACCGCACTATCGAATCCGTTATGGAAAAGGATTTTACTCCGATCTTTCATACAAGCACCTCGGCAAGAGGCACGGCCGCCTTTAACTTCTACCCCGATAAGATTACAGCTGCCGATACTGCCAGAACCAACCCCTGGCGAAACTTTGTGATGCCGGTTCCGGAGCCAACCTATAACTGGGAACTGGACCTGGAATTTTTCGAGAGCCTGCCACTCAAGCCCAATACTGTTTTCTTGATCAATTTTTACCATCCGGGCAGTAAAACTGGTCCCCAATATTATGCTTATAAAGTAACCGGCTCCGAGAAACTACCAACTATAAATAACCAAACTATAGATTGCTGGCTGCTGCGGATAGACTATAGCCCTGAGAACTATGGCATTTTCTGGATCACCAAGAAATCGCATGAGGTACTGAAGATGGAAGAGAAGTTTAATGGCATTACCCGCTACAAAGTAAAGCTCGGAACGATAGCCGGGAAATATATTTAAGCAAAAAGGCTGATCGGTTTGCCGGTCAGCCTTTTTACTTTTAAAGCGGAGTATAAACTATAGGTTATCGTTGCTCCTGTTTCTCCTTGTCGCGGTACTGTTCGTAGCGCTTGCGGTCTTTCTTTTTATCTTTTTTACGGCCAATGGCACCACCAGCCACGGTACCAGCTGCAGCACCAACTACAGCACCTTCCGTACCGCCAACTACAGCACCGGCCGCAGCACCTGTTGCACCACCAACGGCAGCACCTTTCGCTTTGCGGCTCCAGCCCTCACCAGTACAACTGCCCAGCAGAAATACGGTGATCAGTAATGGTATAAATCTATTAAGTATTTTCATAGTTTTGTATATTTAATAATACTATTTTACGGCAGCGAATTATTGTGGTTTTGTTTGCTATGGTTTATGAGTCAGGGTTTTATGGGTTTCGAAGAAGCAGGTGTGTTTTTGGTGTGCTGATATAGAGTACAATTTTGGTAGACTTGGTCTGAGTAAAAACTATAGCTTACATTTTCTCCTTGCCGTGAAGTGCTGTACTTTTGCCATAGTTTGAGTTGAGGTTCTATAGTATTTGTCTGAATCTTTAAATAGGGCCCCTATCCCAAGGATTTACAGGATTAAAGGCTTTGCAGGATTTGGGCTGTTGCTATAGTTTGCGTTTTAACACCCCTGTAGTCCCCTCAAGGGGACAGTCTCTGCCGTTACTATAGTTTGACTTATAGTTTTATAGTTTACGATATTGAGCGGACAGGTCGCGACCTGTCCCTACGGAATTGTAACCATGAGAAAAGCTAAGAGCTATAGTTGATCATTAAACTATAGCTTAGCTATCGAACTGATTTCAGTCTTTGGGTTGAGCGCCTTTGAATTGTTGCGGTGCCGTCAGGCAATCCGAGGCACGAGGATAGCAAGAAGGCAGCAGCGCGATGCCCGAAGACGGGGCCTCCCGGCCCGGGAGGGAGCCAAAGAAGCTATAGCACGATAGGTAAGTAGAGCTCCCTGGAATAAAAGATGCTATGAAAGAAAGGCTTGGTTCAAGTGGTAGGCAAAGTGAACTATAGAACTATAGGACATATAAGATGTCTCGACTTCGCTCGACATGACAAATAGGGAACTATAGTTTATCGAACTATAGCCAGCACTATTGGTAAGCCTGTCCTTTCAGGCCAGTTGAGTCAGGAGACTCAACTCCATAGTAAGTCACGAGTCTGGAGACTCGCGCCAGCAATAGGTAACTATAGCCAACTATAAGATTTCTCGACCGTGCTCGCCATGACAATTAGTAAACTATAAAACATATACATTCCACCTTATGCCAGCCGTTTCCATAGTTCCTATTACCGTTGCCGACTTACATACGCTGCAGGACATTGCCCTGAATGCTTATGGCGACCACTACCTGCATTTATGGAATGACGGCGGTGCCTGGTACATAGAGCGCAGCTTCAGCGATACCGCCTTGAAAAGTGAACTGGAAGATGCCAATGCCGCATTTTTTCTGATATATGCGGATGAAGAACTGGTAGGTTTCCTGAAACTGAACATCGACAAGGCGCTGGATAACTATAGTTCGGAAGATGCGCTGGAGCTGGAACGTATTTACCTCACCAAAGCTGCATCCGGAAAAGGAGTGGGTAAACGAGTGATGGAATTTACTGAGCAGTTTGCCAGGGAAAGAAACAAGCGTGTGATCTGGTTGAAGGCCATGGACAGCAGCCACGATGCTATCCGGTTTTATGAGCAGAACGGCTACACCCATTGCGGTACCTACACACTGGATTTTGAAGCTATGAAGCCAGAATTCCACGGCATGGTGGTCATGAAAAAAGAGATGAAGTAAACTATAGCTGCCCATTCCGTAAGCAGAACCATGCATCCTGAGCGCACAAAACCACGAGCACCTGAGCTACCCGAAGCCGATTTTCAGATCTGGCACCGGGAAGTGCCGGCCACCGAAGAGCCACAGGACCAGCGGGCGCACCGGCATGCGTTCCAGGAGATCATCTTTATAGAGCAGGGCAGCGCCAAACACACCATCGATACAGCGCATGACGAACTACAGGGGCCGTTTGTAGCGCTCATAGCGCAGGGCAAGGTGCATCGCTTCATTCCCAAACCATGGACCAAACTATACGTGCTGCGTTTTACAAATGAGTTTTTGCCACGCCCCGTTGAAGGACTCTTCAGCCAGGTAGTTGATTTTACATCGTTGGCGGTCTACACTTCGGAGCTGCAGTATAAGATCAAAAGCCTGTTCGAACTGATGCACCAGGAGTACCAGCAGGCCGAACCGAACAAAGTATACATCCGACACCTGCTTTCTGCCTTGCTCTCTGTGCTGCGCGAAGAACAACAAAAGAGAACGTCCGGCGACACAGCAGCAGACGACAGCAACTATAGCACGTTCAGTAAGTTTCTGGCCTTGCTGGATGCCGAATTTACCCGCCACCGTTCCGTAGAGTATTACGCCGGTCAGCTTAACATCACCACCAAAAAGCTGGGCGAGCTCAGCAAAGCCATCACCGGCGACACGCCATCCCGCATCATCGAAAAACGTGTGATACTGGCCGCCAAACGTTTTCTGATCTATACCACAGACACGGTGCAGGAAATTGCTTACACCTTAGGTTATACTGACCACTCGCATTTTACCCGCGCTTTCAGACGACTGGAAGGGGTTACACCAACCGCTTTTCGCATACAATACCGGCAGGCATAAAGCGACCAGCCAAAGTCGGAAAATGGCCACCGCACTGGCCCGTTACTTGCGTATCTTTGTAGCGTGATTTGGTGTAAACCTATCATAGCACAACTATAATCTTGATAACTATGAAGATAGCCATAATAGGAGCCAGCGGCAATGTTGGCAGCCGCATTACCCACGAAGCCCTGAGCCGTGGACATGAAGTGACCGCTATTGTGCGCGATCCGTCTAAACTTACTTTAGAAAATGAAAGCCTGGTAGTTACAAAAGGCGATGCCCTGGATACCGATGACCTGGCTGCTAAAATAGAAGGCCATGATGCTGTGGTGGTATCCTATAGTTCGGGCTGGGGGCCCGGTGTAGACTACTCGCTCCATAACAGCGTGGCAGAATCGGTGATAAAAGCTGCAAAAAAGGCGGGTGTAAAACGCGTGCTGAATGTTGGTGGCGCTGGTAGTTTGTATGTAGCCCCTGGCGTGCAGGCTGTTGATACGTCTGAGTTCCCGGCTGACTGGAAAGAAGGTGCATCAGCGCAGCGCGATTCATTAAAGATCTACCAGCAGGAAAAAGAACTGGAGTGGACTTTCTTCAGCCCGGCGTTTATGATCGGTCCGGGCGAGCGCACGGGCAAGTTCCGTCTGGGTACCGACAATCCGGTAATGAACGAAAAAGGAGAAAGTAACATTTCTTACGAGGACTATGCCGTGGCTGTGATAGACGAACTTGAAAAGCCGCAGTTTATTCGTCAGCGCTTTACAATCGGGTACTAACCCTTTACATATTTCTGAAAGCGCAGGCCTGGCTATAGTTTGCTTGGTTTGCGCTTTCCTTTATTTCCGGCTTCGGCCGTTTTATTTTTTACATGGATAAGAAACAATATAGAACCATTATTCTGGTACTTGGCGCTTTAGCTGCGCTGGGTCCGTTTGCAATAGATATGTACCTGCCGGGTTTTCCGGCCATTGCCAAAGATCTGAATACCGACATTGCCCACGTTGGCTTATCGCTTACAAGTTACTTTATTGGTATTGCTGCCGGCCAGCTGATCTATGGTCCGTTGGTGGACAGGTTTGGGCGTAAAAAGCCGTTGATCATAGGCCTGAGTCTGTTTGTGCTGGCTGCGCTGGGTTGTGCCTTGGTGCCGTCGGTAGAATGGCTGATTGGGTTGCGTTTGCTGTTAGCGTTAGGTGGTTGTGTGGGTATGGTGGCAAGCCGTGCCATGGTGCGCGACCTGTTCCCCCTCAAAGATATACCGAACGTGTTCTCAACGCTGATGCTGGTGATGGGCGTGGCCCCGATCATTGCGCCAACTATAGGCGGCTATGTAACTGCACACCTGGGCTGGCAATTTATATTTGTGGTGCTGGCGGCTATTGCGGCATCCGTGCTGTTCGCTGTAGTTAAACTATTGCCCGAAAGTAAAGGACCGGATACGACTATCTCGCTCAAGCCACAATTTATACTCCGTGATTTTGCCAACGTGCTGAAAGAGCCTACCTTCCTGACCTATGCTATTTCGGGGAGCCTGGCAGCGGCGGGTATGTTTGCTTACATTTCGGGTTCGCCGTTTGTGTTTATGGAGCACTTTGGCCTAACCGACACGCAATACGGTATTGCTTTTGCCATGAACGCAGCCGGTTACATAATTGGTAGCCAGTTTAACAGGTTGCTGCTGCGCCGTAATACAAGTAAGCAGATCACGCTAAAAGTTGGGTTTATTCAGTTTGCAGCAGCTCTTGCCCTGGTGTTTGGCAGTTTCACGGGTACTTTAACTGCTATCAGTACCCTGGTTTTGCTGTTCACGTTCATGTTCAGCTTAGGTATTATTAACCCAAATGCTTCGGCTTTGGCCCTGGTACCATTTACAAAAAATGCAGGTAGCGCATCGGCTATACTGGGTAGTTTGCAGATGGGTACAGGCGCGCTGGCATCGGCGCTGGTAAGCGTTTTACATAACCGAACCATGGTGCCCATGACGGGCGTAATGGCTACCTTAACTACGCTGAGTTTGCTGATACTTATAGTTGCCAAACGCAACGAGCGCAAAGCCGTAGCCGCCCAATTATGCGAAGTATAAGCCATGGTCTAACCGGCGTTTTATAGTTTGGGCAGGAGCGGGGAAAGCGGCTGCCTGAACTATAAGCCAGGCAGCAGGGTTGTAAAAGGGATGCTGATTTTAGGGCTGCCGTAGTCAGATATCTCCTTTTTATAGTTACCTTGTGGTGTATTACAGCACAGGAAGTGGTTACTTTGATAACAATTCCGTTACTGGCACCATTATGGCATGCGTATAGATAAGAGCACGTATGCTTTAAATTTCCCCGCAATTCACCCCTTGAGTTTCTGATTCGCTGTGTGAGTTATGATTTTCACACAGAAAAGATTACATGAAACTAAAAGGCAAAGTAAAATTCGTAAACAAAGACAAAAACCTGTTTTTCGCTACACTCCGCAAACGGGTAGATGCCTACTTCACCGAAAACAATATTCCGACAACCGCCAACACTACCATGAAAGTGAAGAGTGTGGTGTTGCTGCTAACCTACTTTTTGCCATTTGTGGCGCTGCTCGCTTTTCAACCGGCCTTTCCGGGTAGTTTGTTGCTGTGGTTTGTGATGGGCCTGGGCGTGGCAGGTATCGGCATGAGCATTATGCACGACGCCAACCATGGTGCTTTTTCTAAAAGCAAGCGTGTAAATGACCTGATGGGCTATACCTTAAATTTTGTAGGCGGCTCCGCTTTTAACTGGAAGCTGCAACACAACATCCTGCACCATACCTATACCAACGTGGTGGAAATGGACGAAGACATACAGGACAGGCTGGTACTGCGGTTTAACCCCCATTCCAAAGTGAAATTCTTCCATAAACTGCAGTGGGTTTACGCCTTTGTATTCTATGGTTTGCTTACGCTGTATTGGGTAGTGGCAAAAGACTTTGTGCAGTATGCACTCTTCAAAAAGACAGGTGTAAATAATAACTCAACTGCAGAGAACAGAGCCTGGTTTGCCAAGCTGGTAGCTATGAAATTACTGTACTTTTTTATTGTATTAGGTGTGCCTGTACTGTTCTTCGGGATTCCGTTTTTGCAGGTGCTGCTTGGCTTTTTGTTAATGCACTTTGTGGCGGGTATCATCCTGACCGTTGTGTTCCAACTGGCGCACACCGTAGAAGGTACCAGTCACCCAAGGCCGGACGAGCATGGGATTATCGAGAATGACTGGGCTATTCATCAACTGAATACGACGGTTAATTTTTCACGGCACAACAAGATCCTCTCGTGGTACGTGGGCGGCCTGAACTTCCAGATCGAGCATCACCTGTTTCCGCGTATATGCCATGTACACTATCCGGCCATTGCCGGTATTGTAAAAGAAACGGCAGCCGAGTTCGATATCCCGTACATGGAAAATGAAACATTTGGGCAAGCCGTGCGCTCGCACATTGCTACACTGCACCGCTTCGGAAGGCTGCCAGGTTTGAACGAGGCCATTGGCTAAAATCAAATAATCTTGAAAGCTTATAGTGTCCCATTTCCCCTCTATATTTGCACCCCAATCGCGCAGATCCGTGCTTATAGTATCATCTGGAAGTTTCTATCAGGAGAAAATGAGAGGTGTTTAGCTAAACTGCTTTAAACATGGTTACCAGCAAAGTCGTAAAAACAGCTTTTGGATTGCGCGTAATTTTTAGAATATCAAGTAGATTAAATGAAGCTTAAAGGCAAAGTAAAATTCGTTAACAAAGACAAAAGTTTGTTTTTTCCGACGCTCCGCAAACGTGTGGACGCTTATTTTTCAGAGAATAAATTACCCAAATACGGTGACTCCAGCATCCTGGTAAAGAGCATTATACTGCTTTTGATCTATGTATTGCCTTTTGTGGTTCTGCTCACCTTTACGCCGCATTGGGCGATTAGCCTGGTGTTGTGGGCTGTAATGGGTTTTGGTGCGGCCGGCGTGGCTATGAGCGTGATGCACGACGCCAATCATGGTGCTTTTTCGAAGAGCAAAACCATGAACTACCTGATGGCGCACTCCGTGAACCTGTTAGGCGCATCTGCCTTTAATTGGAAGCTACAACACAACATCCTGCACCATACCTATACCAATGTGGTGGAAATGGACGAAGACATAGATGATATGGTCGTGCTACGTTTTTCTCCACATACAAAAGTGAAATTCATTCATAAACTGCAGTGGGCCTACGCTTTGTTCTTTTACGGACTGCTTACACTATACTGGGTGATTCTAAAAGATTTTATTCAGTTTTTCAAGTACATCAAAAGCGGGGTAAATGCTAATTCCAAATCAGATAACACGGTTGCATTTGTTAAGATTTTAGCCTTTAAAATACTCTACTTCTTCTCGATCCTGGTAGCTCCAACGCTTATTTTCGGGATACCTTTCTGGGAGGTTCTGCTTGGCTTTTTAGTGTTGCACTTTGTGGCAGGCATGATTCTTTCTACAGTGTTCCAGTTGGCGCACACCGTAGAAGGTACCAGCTTCCCGCTGCCAAGTGAGACCGGTATTATTGAGAATGACTGGGCGATACACCAACTAAGCACTACCGCTAACTTCGCCCGTAAGAGCAAACTATTGTCGTGGTACGTAGGCGGACTGAATTTCCAGATCGAGCACCATTTGTTTCCGCGCATCAGCCATGTGCATTACCCGGCCATTGCAGACATTGTAAAGCAAACTGCTTCCGAATTTAACCTCACTTATATCGAGAGCAAAACCTTCCTGCAGGCCGTGCGCTCGCATCTGAATACGCTGCATCGCTTCGGCAGATTGCAATTGCCAAACCTGAATGAAGTAATGGCTTAAAAAGCTGAAACTATAGTTTGAAATCGCCCGGTTTGCACAAGAGTAGGCCGGGCGATTTTTGTTTGTCTGAATCTTTAAATAGGGCCCCTGCCCCAAGGATTTACAGGATTTTAGGATTAGCAGGATTTAAACTATAGTACATACCGCAAGTTTAGCTAAGCGTAACTTGTGATTGAACGTGATGTCAGCTTATAACTGGCTTTTTGCATCAGCAGAAAACTATAGTTTAAAAGGCTGATCTATAGTTGAAAACAGAAACAAAATATAGTTCTATAGTTGCAGCTATAGTTTACCCTGGCGACGGTACCCAACCAGTGCCGCAGGGTGTACGTGAGTCCCCAGACTCGCTGGGCTATAGTTACAACGCAGCGCCAAACTATAGTTAGAACTATAGTATTATATTGGAGACACAGGGAGCCACGACTAATTAAATCATTTAAATCTCAACAATTCCGCTTAATCCCGGTTCAGACATAAGCGTATAGTTTAAATCATCACGTCATTACTAATGAGAAAAGTTACTTTCCTTTTACTTGCCCTTTTGTTGCTGCAACTTCCAACTATAGCCCAGCAGAAACAACAGGACCTGAAAAACCTGGACATCAACCTGGAGAACTATAAATACCCGTACCCTGTGCAGTACCTCCCGTTGACCATACAAAAGCAGCAACTGCGGATGGCTTACATGGATGTGAAACCAACGAAGGCGAACGGTAAAACTGTTATGCTGCTGCATGGCAAAAACTTTAACGGGGCTTACTGGAAACAAACCGCCGACGCACTTTCTAAAGCTGGTTACCGGGTCATTATACCAGACCAGATCGGATTTGGCAAGAGCTCGAAGCCGGAGCAGTTGCAGTACACATTTCAGTTACTGGCAACCAATACAAAAGCCATACTGGATACCCTGAACATTAAAAAAGTAGCGGTACTGGGCCACTCAATGGGCGGCATGCTGGCCACACGCTTTGCCCTGATGTACCCGGACATGACGGAAAAGCTGATACTGGCTAACCCGATTGGCCTGGAAGACTGGAAGCGGAAAGCACCTTACCAAACCATAGACCAAGCCTACAAGGGCGAACTGCAACAGACCTACGACAAGATCAAAAAGTACCAACTGGAGAACTACTACGGCGGCAAATGGAAGCCCGAGTACGACGAGTGGGCTGAATTGCTGGCCGGTTGGACCATAAATGAAAACTACCCGCTTATTGCCTGGAATGCAGCGCTTACATTCGACATGATCTTTACGCAGCCGGTGCTTTATGAATTTGACCAGTTGAAAATGCCAACCCTGCTCATCATCGGTCAGCGCGACCGTACAGCATTAGGCAAAAACCTGGCTCCGAAAGAAGTAGCTGCAACAATGGGCAATTATCCTCAGTTGGGTAAAGACACTGCCAAAAAAATAAAGAACAGTACGCTGGTTGAACTGGAAGGAGTAGGGCATATGCCGCACATCGAAGCGTTTGATAAATTCATTAATCCTTTGCTTAACTTCCTGAAAAAATAAACCATGAAACAGGCTAAAGATAATTTCTCCACGCAGGCAAATCTGTACGCCAGGTTCAGGCCGGTGTACCCCGATGCCTTGTACGATTTTATCTTTAGCCTGAAACCACATTACGCCAACGCCTGGGATTGCGGGACGGGCAACGGGCAGGTTGCAGCCAAACTGGCTGAACGTTGCCACCTGGTCTACGCTTCCGACATAAGCCAAAGTCAGCTTGATAATGCCATTAAGAAAGAGAACATCCATTACCTGCGTGCCCGCGCCGAAGAAACCAACCTGCCCGATGCAACTATAGATCTGGTAACGGTGGCGCAGGCTATTCACTGGTTTGATTTTGATGCTTTTTACCGCGAAGTATACCGTGTTACCAAAGCCGGCGCCGTAGTGGCTGTGTGGTGCTATAACCTGCCGCGCATCTCTCCTGAAATAGATGCTACCCTGGACGATTTCTACAACAATACCTTGGACGGCTACTGGGACACCGAGCGTACCTACATTGATGAGAACTATAGCACCATCCCGTTCCCGTTTGATGAGATAGAAGAAAAGCCTGAGTTTAGCATAGATACCAACTGGACACTGGAGCAACTGATCGGTTACCTGAACTCGTGGTCGGCGGTGCAGCATTTTATAGAGAAGAACGGTAACTCGCCGGTGCCGCAATTGGCCGAAAAATTCAGAAATGTATGGCCGGAGAATGCTGCACTGAAAGTACAGTTCCCGATAGCTATGCGTGTTGGTACCACTTAAGTTACAACTATAGTTAGCAGGCTGAGTTTGGCCCCACCAATAGGAACCTACCTGATTTAGCCTTACATTTGCACCCTTCGTCTTTAAACTAGTCAAGTAGAACTATACTTACCGTTTAAAGGTTAATTAAAAATACGCCGGGATTGATCGCAAATGCAATGTATTCCCGGGACTGCTGAGACAGTGCACATGGCATTGTACAGCCCACTTAAACCAAATACATGACATTTAACGAATTAAACCTGATAGAGCCTATCCTTGCCGCTCTTAAAACTGAAGGATATACCAAGCCCACTCCAATACAGCAAAAAGCAATCCCTTACATACTTCAGAAACGCGACCTGTTGGGTTGTGCGCAAACCGGTACGGGTAAAACAGCTGCCTTTGCCATTCCTATTCTGCAGTTGCTGAGTGCCTTGCCACAGGAGCGTAACAAGCGAACTATAAAATCGCTGATACTGACGCCAACCCGAGAACTTGCTTTGCAGATTGGTGAGAGCTTTGGCGCATATGGCCGCAACACGGGCTTAAAGCACACGGTTATTTTTGGTGGCGTTTCGCAGCACCCGCAAACCGAAGCCCTGAAAAGGGGAATAGACATTCTGGTAGCAACCCCAGGCCGTTTGCTGGATTTGATGGCGCAGAAGTTTATTGATCTGCGTGATCTGCAGATATTTGTACTGGACGAAGCTGACCGCATGCTGGACATGGGTTTTGTGCATGATGTACGTAAAGTACTGAACGTGATACCTGAAAAACGTCAGTCGTTGTTCTTCTCGGCAACTATGGCTCCGGAGATCATGAAGCTGGCCGATAACATACTGGTAGAGCCTGCCAAAGTAGAAGTAACGCCTGTTTCGAGCACGGCGCATACCATACAGCAGAAGGTTTACTATGTAAAGAAAGGCGACAAGAAAAACCTGCTGATACATTTGCTGAAAGGCGATGAAATTGACCGAGTACTGGTATTTACCAGAACCAAGCATGGCGCCGACAGAGTTGCCCGCGACGTTACAAAAGCTGGTATCCAGGCGGAAGCCATCCATGGTAACAAATCGCAGAACGCCCGTGTGCGCGCTTTAGATAATTTTAAGAGCAGCAAAACACGCGTGCTGGTGGCGACCGATATTGCCGCCCGCGGTATTGACGTTGACGACCTGAACCACGTGATCAACTTTGAATTGCCAAACGAACCGGAAACCTATGTGCACCGCATTGGCCGTACAGGTCGTGCCGGCGCAAGCGGTACGGCGCTTTCGTTCTGCGATGCCGAAGAAACATCGTACCTGGTAAGCATCCAGAAATTGATCTCGAAGAACGTGCCGGTGGTAGACAACCACCCGTACCCGATGACAGCCAAAGATTTTGCCGAAGCAGCCAGTACGGTTAAAGAGCAAAAGAGCAAAGGTGGTCGTGGTGGCAGAAGCCGCTGGGGTAACAAACCATCTGGAAACGGCGGTGGCCAGAGCCGCAGCCATAACGCTGGCAGTGGGTCAGGCCAGCGTAGTGGTGGTAACAGAAACTAGGGGAATAAGTCCAGAACTGCCAGCGCATAATTTGGCTTACGTATAAAGTATTTAAAACTCCTGCTGAAGTTAATTTGGCAGGAGTTTTTTGTTATTGGTTTCCTGACCTCACAGTGTGCGCAGCTTCTGCGAGGTCAGACAATTACTCCGCCACCGCCTGCCTTGTCCTGCTCACCAGGTAAACCCCGGCAAATATCAGCAGCGCATAAATCCCTTTCTGCAGGGTAAATACATCCTTGCCGAAACCTATAGCGATAACTATAGCCATGAGTGGCTGCAGGTAAATGTAAGCACCTACCAACGACGGATTGGCATAGCGCAGCGCCCAGGTGTTGAACAGGTACGCAACTATAGTTACCGCCAGTACCATAAATACAATCGCCCACCAGATCTCTGCCGGGAAAGAACTATAGTTAGGTGCCATCACCTGATTAAAGCCAAAAGGCACGACAATAACAGCACCCACGGCAAAAATGCGGCTGACGATGGTAAAGGCATTGTACTTCTGCATCAGGGGCTTAACCAGCACCAGGTACAGGCCATAACTTGCAGCATTTAAAACAATGAGCAGGTCGCCCCACAGGTTACCGGGAGTGCCTTCACCGCGCGAACTATAGATGAGCAGGAAAGCGCCGGTACAGGCCAGTGCAATACCTGATACTTTGCGCGTGCTCACCCGCTCCCGCAGCAAAATGGCCGAGAAAATAAGCACAATGATCGGCACGATCACCATCAGCAGGGCAGCGTTGATTGGCGAAGTAAGATTAAGGCCACCGAAAAAACAAAGCTGGTTAATGGCGATGCCCGTAATGCCGCACAGCACAGAGCGCATGTTATCATTCCAACCCACAATCTTCTCCCGTATCACCAACCGCGAAAATATCCCGAAAAAGATAGCTGCTGACACCACGCGTATCACGATCAGCCCGTAAGGACCAACGTAAAATGGCATCACTTCTTTGGCTATACTATAGTTGCTCCCGTAAATCAGGGCAACCAGGAAAAGTGCGCCATGCACCTGCACTTGTTTACTCATGTTGCAAATTACGCGCTATTTGTGTTAGCTTCGTATAAGTACCGCAATAAACCCTGCAACTCACGCAAATAACTATGAACTCTCTGCAGAAAATGCCCCTTACCGTTAGGCGGGCCATCGAAATAACCGGGCTGTTTTTCCTGGGCTGGATAATTGTGCTGGGCAAAGGCATTCTGGCACCGCTGCTGATGGCATTTTTCATAAGTATTATGCTGCTGCCGGTATACCGGTTCTTAAAAAAACGCGGCGTACCCGATGTGCTGGGTATCGTGATCAGTTTGCTGGCGCTGGCCGTTGTGTTTGGCGGTATTATCTGGTTTTTTGCGATCCAGATAGGTAATCTGATCCAGGATTTCCCGACCATCCAGAAAAACGTGACCAACCACTTGAGTAGCCTGAGTGCGTGGCTGGAAGGAATAACGCCTTACTCTACGGCCGAACAGCTGAATTTTATAAAGGATCAGAGTGCCAAGCTGCTGAACTATGCGGGTTCGTTGCTGGGCATGGCGGCCGGGTCGGTTACATCGCTGGTGGTTTTTCTGGGGCTGCTGCCGATCTATATTTTTCTGGTGCTGTTCTACAAAAACCTGCTGTTGCGCTTCGTGTTTTTATGGTTTCCGCCAGAACGCCATGAGAAAGTAGAAGAAACCTTAGGGGAGATGCAGGTCATCATCAAAAGTTACCTGTTTGGGCTGCTGATCCAGGTTACTTATATGACCATTCTGCTGGGCGGGATTTTGCTGCTCATCGGCATTAAGCACGCGCTGCTGATCGGGCTGATCTTCGCGTTCCTGAACCTGATACCTTATGTAGGGGCGCTGCTGGGCAACATCATCGGCGTACTGCTTACGCTGGCTTCGTCATCCGAACTATGGCCTATCGTTACAGTGCTGGGCGTAATTGCCGGGGTGCAGTTCCTGGATAACAATATCCTGATGCCACGCATTGTGGGTTCTAAAGTAAAGATAAATGCGCTGGCAACTATAGTTGGCGTAGTGGTTGGCGGCGAGATTGCCGGAATAGCCGGTATGTTTCTGTCGCTGCCCATTATTGCAGTACTGAAAGTGGTATTCGACCGGACTGAGAACTTTAAACAGTGGGGCGTATTATTCGGCGATGAGTTGCCGGAACGCAGCCCGATGCAGGAGCCAGCCATGCGCGACGACAGCGATGAAACCCGCGAAAGACTGGAACGAAAAAACGACGTAGAGCCACCACGCGAAGACTGACAAACTATAGTTTGAATGCATAAGTGAAGAACTATAGGTAAAGGACAGAAGTGGTTACTGAGATATTCTTCTACTCATTTGCAGGAGCTTCACCTTTTGGGTTGAGCTATAGTTTGAACATGCAACTATAGTTTGGTGTTAAACTATAGCTCATCTGTTTGCACGCAAATCCGTACCTTTGCTTTTACCCTTACAGGTATTTTACATAGCTTATGATTCACCCGAATATACCGTTGGCCGAGCGCATGCGGCCGCATAATTTAGATCAGTATTACGGACAAAAACACCTCGTTGGGCCGGACGGAATTTTGCGGCGCTATATAGAAGGTGGCGTTATTCCCAGCATGATCTTGTGGGGGCCTCCGGGTGTTGGTAAAACTACGCTGGCTAATATTATTGCCAACCAGATGAAGGTGCCTTTCGTGGCGCTGAGCGCGATAAATTCGGGCGTAAAAGATATCCGCGATGTTATTGATCAGGCTAAAAAACGGCAGGGTACGGTACTGTTTATCGATGAGATTCACCGCTTCAATAAATCGCAGCAGGATGCTTTGCTGGGCGCCGTAGAAAAAGGCATTGTAACTTTAGTAGGCGCCACCACCGAGAACCCGTCTTTTGAAGTGATCTCCGCCTTACTGTCGCGCTGCCAGGTGTATATCCTGAAACACCTGAGCAAAGACGAACTGATTGAGCTGGTAGACAAGGCACTGGAGCAGGACGAGTGGATGCGCCACCGCAATGTAAAAGTGCAGGAATACGAAGCGCTGTTGACTATATCGGGCGGCGACGCGCGTAAACTCCTGAACCTGCTGGAAATTGTAGCCGAAGGCGTGCAGAACGTGGATGAAGTTATAGTTACCAACGAGCTGGTAAAGCAGGTAGCGCAGCAGAACATCGTGATGTACGACAAGTCGGGGGAAATGCATTACGACCTGGTGTCGGCCATGATCAAATCTATCCGCGGCTCCGACCCGAATGCGGCGGTATACTGGCTGGCCCGTATGATAGAGGGCGGTGAAGACCCGAAGTTTATCGCCCGCAGGTTGCTTATTTCAGCATCAGAAGATATCGGTCTGGCTAACTCCAATGCCTTGCTAATGGCAACATCGTGTTTTCAGGCGGTGCAGATGATCGGTTACCCCGAAGCGCAGATTATATTGTCGCAGTGCACGGTTTACCTGGCCACCTCGCCTAAGAGCAATGCCAGCTACATGGCCATTAAAAATGCGCGGCAAATGGTGCAGCAAACCGGTAACCTGCCGGTGCCGTTGCACATCCGCAATGCACCAACCAAGCTGATGAAGGAAATAGGCTACGGTAACAACTATAAATACGCCCACGATTACGAAGGCAATTTTGTGCAGCAGGAGTTTATGCCCGACGGCCTGAACAACACCACGTTCTACGAGCCCGGCAACAACGCCCGCGAAAACGACATGCGTAAACAACTGCAATCTCAGTGGGGGAAAAAATATCGTTATTAGAATTACGAATTACGAATTACGAATTACGAATTACGAATTACGAATTCATTTTCTTGAACAATTGAATTGTGATAGGTTAAAGGTTTGGCATTCGTTGGTAAAGTCTTAAGCTATAGTTGTGAACATTCTTAATTCGTAATTAAATTAGTCTATACAATACCGAGGTTGGTCGAGAAGGGGAGGGAGACTTGAACTATACGCACTAAATTTGTTTATTAGTAATGTGCGGCTTCGTATAGCAGCACCTTAAAACAAGTATAAATCCATACAAATAACTATGTTACAATTCCTGAAATATGTGCTGGCAACTATAGTAGGCCTGCTCTTATTCTCTTTCCTGAGCCTGCTCATCCTGATCGGGATTGCTGCCAGTGCTGCTTCTGACGATGAAGTGCGCATTGTTAAAAATTCCGTGCTCGAACTGAAACTTGACCGCCCGATTGCCGAACGCGACCCTCAGGACCCGCTGGGCGAACTGGGCTTTTCGTTTGGTGGCTTCTCCAGCACCGATGGCCTGGACCAGATAAAAGCAGCTATCCGCAAAGCTAAAACCGACGATAACATTGAAGGCATCTTCCTGAACATGCGCTTTGTAGATGCCGGTATGGCCAAACTCGAAGAGATCCGAAACGAGCTCATCGACTTTAAAAAGTCCGGCAAGTTCATCGTTTCCTATACCGACCTGTCGCAGGAGAAAGCATATTACCTGGCCTCTGTGGCCGATAAGATCTATGTAAACCCGCTGGGCACCATAGAGTTTAACGGCATGAGCTCCGAAGTGTACTTCTTTAAAGGGACTCTGGATAAACTCGACATCAAGCCACAGATATTTAAAGTAGGGGAGTTTAAAAGTGCCGTAGAGCCTTTCTTCTTGGATAAAATGAGCGATCCGGCCCGTTTGCAGATGGAGTCGTTCCTGAACTCGATCAACGATTACCAGCTGCGCAACATTGCCAAAGCCCGCAACAAGACCTACGAGGAGCTGAAGAATATTTCGGATAACCTGCTGGTGCGCGATGCCAATGACGCTAAAAAATATGGCCTGATCACCGATGTGGGCTACTATGACGAAGCGATCAGCTACCTGAAAGAGAAAGCCGGTGTTTCCGGTGACGACAAGCTGGAACTGGTTACCCTGAACAAATACAAAAAAGCGAAAGGCGCGAAAGAATCCAACTCTTCTAAAAACCGCATCGCTGTTATCTATGCCGAAGGCGACATTGTAGACGGCAAAGGCGATGACGACAACATTGGCAGCGAGCGTTATGCCGAAGCCATCCGCAAAGCCCGCGAAGACGAGCGCGTAAAAGCGGTGGTGCTGCGCATCAGTTCGCCGGGCGGCAGTGCCCTGGCATCGGATGTAATGTGGCGTGAAATACAACTGACCCGCAAAGTGAAACCGGTAATTGCCTCTATGTCTGATATGGCAGCTTCGGGCGGATATTACCTGGCCATGGGCTGCGATACTATTGTAGCGCACCCGAACACTATAACCGGCAGCATTGGCGTGTTTGGCATTATTCCTAACATTCAGGGCTTTATGAACAACAAGCTGGGCATCACCATAGATAACGTAAAAACCGGTAAATACTCAGATGTGCCGACGCTTACCCGCCCGATGACTGCCTTTGAGCAGCAGGTGGTACAGCAGCAGATCGATCAGATCTACGATGTGTTCACAAAGAAAGCAGCACAGGGCCGGGGCATGAGCCAGGACAAACTGAAAGAATATGCCTCTGGCCGTGTATGGTCTGGCACCGAAGCCAAAGAGCGCAACCTAATAGATGTATTTGGTGGCCTTGATAAAGCCATTGAGATTGCGGCTGCCAAAGCCAACATTGAAGGCGACTATAGACTGACCGAGCTGCCAGCCCGCAAAACGTTCTTCGATGAGCTGATGGGCGATATGGGCCAGCAGGTTAAAGAGCGCTATGTAAAAGCCGAACTGGGCGAACTATACCCGCTTTACAACATGTACAAAAAAGTGGAGCACATACAAGGCATCCAGACCCGTATGCCATACGACCTGAGTGTTGAATAATTTTGAATGAGTGACTGACTGAATAATCGAATTGATTTATCAGTTATGCTTAAAAACTGCCACGGCTATAGTTGTAGTCGTGGCAGTTTTGTTTTTGGGGCAGGGTAAATTTTTGCAACTTGCCGGCAACTATAGTTCAGGGGGTTATAGTGTAATGCCGGAAACCTGTGATGAAAATCATTTATTCTGAACTATAAAATCGCCTATTTCGCACAGTCAATTTATACATTAGCATATTAACGAATTAGCACATTAAACCCATGATGCAGCAACTACACGAAGCGAAAGCTTACATACAAAATAACACCAGTAACTTTGCCCCTGAGTTCGGGATTATACTGGGCACCGGCCTGGGCGCGCTTGTAAACGAGATACAGATAGAGCACAGCCTGTCGTATGCCGATATTCCGCACTTCCCGGTATCAACTGTTGAGAGCCACTCCGGCAAACTGATATTGGGCACGTTGGGTGGCCGCCGGGTTATTGTAATGCAGGGCCGTTTCCATTATTACGAAGGATATACTATGCACCAGGTGGTGTTCCCGGTTCGTGTCATGAAGCTGCTGGGCATTCAGAAACTGTTTGTCTCCAACGCATCGGGCGGCCTTAATCCGGACTATAACGTGAGCGACCTGATGATCCAGACAGACCACATCAACCTGCAGCCATCAAACCCGCTGCTTGGCCCGAACCTGGATGAGCTGGGTCCGCGTTTCCCGGATATGAGCGAAGCCTACGACCGCAAAATGGTAGAGCAGGCCGTGGAGATAGCTGCCAAAGAAGGCTTTACAGTGCGCACCGGTGTGTATGCTTCCGTGCCGGGCCCTATGCTCGAAACACTGGCTGAGTATAGCTACATCCGTACCATTGGCGCTGACGCTGTGGGCATGTCTACAGTGCCGGAAGTAATAGCTGCCCGCCACATGGGCATTCCATGTTTTGCCATCTCCGTTATCACCGACATGGGCACACCGGACCGTATCAAGAAAGTGATCCTGAAAGATATCCTGGATGCTGCTGCCATTGCTGAGCCACGCATGACCAAACTTATCCGTGAGCTGATTGCAATTCAGTAAGTACAAACTATAGTTTACAAACAAATCCGCCCCAGCTATAGTTGGGGCGGATTTGTTTTATAGTTGCTCGCTGATAGATTGTTGCAAGAATCAGATTCCGTAAACTATGATCTCTACAAAACGAACTTCTACTTTTTAATGATAACGGTATCGCGGTCGAAGGCCAGGTTGGTGAAGATGCCGATGCCGCCCTGCAAGGATGATTTTACACGGGCTGGCTGCGCAAACGGATTTCCGTTGGCATTCTGGGCATCGCGTACAGACCGCAGAAAATCATAATACTGTTTCTCGATGTGGAACAGCGAAATAATAAGCGTATCGCCCTCTTCGTAGTCGTAGCCCGAGCCGTAGGTGGTTTCCTTGCCGTTGGTCAGTTCATCGCTGGTTGTAAAATCGCGCAGCGAGCCTTCTTTCAGGGTATCGCCGTGGGTCATGTAGCGGTAGTAGTTTGGCATAGCCGGGTCGTCCTGGAAAGTTGTCAGCAGCAGGGCTTTGTCTTTTTCGTTAAACCGCCACTCTACGTTGGTAATGGGCACTTTCGGCAGAATAGTAGTGAAACCGGTCACTTTTCGGCCTTTGTCGTCTGTTACTTCCAGACTATAGGTTTCGCCGGGGATGGGCTGTGCCCTTACCGTAGTTATGTGTGTAAAATAGCGGTTGGTGCGGCTGTTGTAGCCGGGGCTATAGTTTAGCTTTACACGCTGGTCGCGGTACATGATGTACACCTGGGCGCTGGGCACCACGGGCGGTGCAGGATAATCGAAGTAAGAGGAAGATTCGAGGACGGTAGCCTCAAAAGGGAAACCATCCTCAATATAGCACTCTACTACCAGTTGCGGCTCATGGGCGGGCAGCACGATCTCTATCTCTTTTTCCATGTTGCAGCCAACTATAAAAAACAGTGGCAGCAGGTATAGCAGGCGTTTCATCAGAACTTAAAATTATAGGTAACAGATGGAATAACCGGGAACAGCGATACCTGTTTAGCCCGGAAACCAATGGTCTCTTCTTCGGCTTCGTCTTTCACCTGCTCGAAGTACACAAAATATGGGTTGCGCCTGTTGTAGGCATTATAGGCACTGAAGGTAAGGTCGGCTTCGCCCCGTTTCGGCTTCAATTTCCAGACCACGCCCAGACCCAGGCGGTGCGAGGCATCTAACCGGAAACTGTTCCGGTCGGTGTAGATCGGTACAAAGCCCGGCTCTTTTCCCTCCACATCCTGAAAAGCAAACCGCGCAACCGGCAACGAGAAGGCATTGCCGGTACCGTACACAAAGGCTCCGGTCAGGTGCAGTCGTTCGTTTACCTTGTGCAGCACTACCAGGCTCAGGTCGTGGCGGCGGTCGTAACGGGTCGGGAAGCGGCGGCCATCGTTAATTTCATCAAACTGGCGGTAGGTCCACGACAGGGTATAGCCCAGCCAGCCGGTGGTGCGGCCTTTTATTTTCTCCAGGTATATCTCGTTTCCGTAACTCTCGCCTTTGCCAAACAGGAATTCATTTTCCAGGCTGTCGTTCACAAACAGGTTAGCACCATCCCGGAAATCTATCTGGCGGTGCATCCATTTATAGTATACTTCATTCGTGATCAGGTATTTGCCGTTTCCAAATAAATGGCTTACCCCAGCTGCCACCTGCTGCGAGCGCTGCGGCCTGACCCGGGTAGTGGACGGAAACCAGATATCGGTAGGGAGTGATGCGCCGGAGTTGGCCAGCAGGTGTATGTACTGCATCATGCCGGCATAGCTGGCCTTTACGGTAGTGTTTGGCGTTATGGTGTAACGGGTGGCAACGCGCGGCTCCAGGGCTGCATAGGTCTTGCCATCGCTGTTAAAACCAGAAAGCCGCAGGCCATAGTTCACGGCCAGCTGGGTAGTAAGACTATAGTCATCCGAGATATAAGCCCCAAACTCATTGGCTGTATAGTCGTTGCCGGCACTAAAGTTCTGGCGGTCGTCGTCGCTGTCGAAGTTCAGGCGGCCTACTGTAAAGTTGTGTTTTATGCCGGATGCCCCGAACTGTATGGTATGTTTATCGTGCGCCAGCCATTCGAAATCGGTTTTAAGAGTAAAGTCCTGCACCGCCGAGCGCAGGTTAAAGCTGAACACATCGATCTTGTTATTGATCTTATACTCGTAGCCGGTGGCAGCCAGGGTAGTGTTTACAAACAGGCGCGTGTTAAAGCTATGGCGCCAGTTAAGGGCACCCATGGTGTTTCCCCAGTCGAACGAAAAACTGAAACCAGCATCGTTAAATGTAAAAAAGTCGCGGCCATAGTAGCCGCTCAGCGTCAGTTCGTCCTTGGCGCTTAGCTTATAGTTTACGCGGGCATTAAAGTCATAAAAGTAATAGTCGGGGATGGGATTGTAGTCTTTTTTGCCTTCGTTCAGTTTGTTGATAAGGCGGGTAAAGGTATCTACATACGTGCGCCTGCCAGATACCAGAAACGTAGCTTTATCCTTAACAATGGGGCCATCTATCGTTAGCCTGGAAGAGATAAGGCCGATACCACCGTTTACGCCTATTTTCTCGTTATTGCCTTCGTTCTGCTGCACTTCCAGCACCGACGACAGCCTGCCGCCGAACTGCGCCGGAAAGCCGCCTTTGTATAGTTCCACGCTTCGTACCGCATCCGGGTTAAACACGCTGAAAAAACCGAACAAATGTGACGGGTTATAGATCACGGCATCATCCAGCAGCACCAGGTTCTGGTCGGGGCCACCGCCACGTACATACAACCCCGACGAGCCTTCGCCACCGGACTGCACGCCCGGTTTAAGCTGCAACGTCTTGATCAGGTCCACTTCACCGAAAAGGGCTGGGAGTAACTTGGCTTCGCGGGTGGTAAGCTGCTCCACGCTCATGCGGTTGTCGGTCAGTTTCTGTTGCAGGCTGTTGGCTTCCACAACCACTTCCTGCAGTTGGTTATCCAGCGGCTGTAGCCCGATGTTTATAGTTTGTGCGGAGCCGTTTACCTGTATTGTTTGCGTAAGGGGCTGAAAGCCAATATAGGTGGCCTGCAGCTGGTGCGTGCCGGGTGGCAGGTTTAAACTATAGAACCCGCGGGCATCGGTAGTGGTGCCGGTGCCAAGTTCCCGTACGGCTACCGTGGCACCAATCAGGGGCTGGTTATCTGTTGCCGACCGCACAAAACCGCTCACCCGGAAACCCTGTGCAAAACTGGTACTGGAAACTATAAACAGTAGTATTATTAGCCGGAAAGCGTATGCGGGCATGTAGGTAAATTTTTGTAAATCAGGTGCAAAGGTAAATATTTCGGGGAAGCTGGCGAACTATATTTCACTGTCCCAGAAACGAACTACCCAAAGGCGCTATTGTTTAAGCCAGATTAAGTTTAAGTAACTATAGTTTGAGCGGACTGGATGCTTCGCCAAAATTACGGCTGCCAAACTATAGAACTATAGCAACGCGGAAGCTCATAAACGAACGATCCCTGCAGGGCGGAGAAGAGGCGCTGCAGGGATCGTGGGAACTATAGTTCAGGGTTACTCAGCATTTTTGCCCAGCCAGGCGGCTCTGAGCGCCAGCTGCTGTGGCGTAGCTTTGGGGTCTGGTTGCAGGTAGTGCGGCACGGTACGCTCAATCTGTCTTACTTTGGCTTTCAGGGTTACCTCCTGCATTTTTTTAGCTTTGTTCGGGCGGGCAACGGTTACGGTTATTTCCTGGCCGGGCTTTAACTGCTGCAGCTCATCGCCTATCAGCTGGCGCACGTTGTTGGGAGTTATTTCGGTGCCGTTCCATTTCAGTAGCTGGTCGCCGGGCTGCAGGCCCAGTTCTTTTCCAAAGGCGTCCATCCCTTCCGTAGATTCCACCACAATCCGGCCACTTTCGGCATCATAACCGGGCACAAAACTGCCGTAAGAGTTCACCAGCTGCTGTGACATAGGCTCGTACAAAATACCTACTTTTTTAAAGGTTTCCTGTAGCGGCAGTGGTTCGTTGCCTTCCACATACTTCGTGAAAAACTCGCGCATCTGGGGGTAGGTAAGCTCTGTGATCTTATCAAACAGCTCATCATCTTTAAAAGATTTGTCTTTGCCGTAGGTTTTGCCGAGGTCGCGCATCAGGTCGCGGAGGCCGTTTTTCCCACCCGACAATTCGCGCAGCTTTACGTCCAGCACCAGCCCGATCAGTGCGCCTTTCTGGTACACGTTGCCATATTCTTTTTCGTACTTATCCAGCACGTTGGCACTCATTTCGGTAAAAGGCAGGGTGTCGTTATAGTATGCCCGCGAGGTGGCAATGTATTCCTGTACCTTGTTCAGGTAGGCGTCCAGGTCAATCAGGCCTTCATAGATCTGCACATGCGAGGCAAAGTATTCAGTTACGCCTTCGTACATCCAAAGGTGTTTCGACATTCGGGGGTTCACAAAATCAAAATTGCCGATCTCTTCGGAGTGGATGGTGAGCGGCGTTACGATGTGAAAGAATTCGTGTGCGGCTACGTCGCGCATGGTGCTGCTGAACATTTCTTCCGGCATTTCGGGCAGGTAATACACCGACGAATTAGAGTGTTCCAGCGCCCCGAACGAACCTGATTTGCCTACTCTTTCCGGCACATAGATGATGAATGCGTATTTGTCAACGGGCAGTTTGCCGCCCAGGTAGCTGCGCTGCGCTTCCAGTATGTCTTTAATGTTGGCCGCAATAGGTTTCGATTTTACATTACCGCTTGGCGAGTACACCGATACCAGCACTTTAGCTTCTCCCACGTTCAGCACTGTGGTGTCGGGGCGGTTATACATCAGTGGCGAGTCGGCCAGCAGCACGTAGTCTTCTACCAGATAGGTATCGGAGGTAGGGGAAGTGGTGGTTGCCTTGAGCGGTGTAGAGCCATAAAAGCCTTCAGGTTTGGTAATTGTGAGCTGGTAAGGCAGCTGTTTCATGCCATCGAAATAACCCACAAACCCAAATGTGTTCAGCAAAAAGTTTTTGCCGGCCTCTATGTTAGTGCCACCCGGCTCAAAAACAGCGTCGCCTTTACGGGCCGAATCAAAGGTGTCGTCCACCCAATAGGTAATCTGGTGCAGGTCGTCGGCATTTTTAATCTGCCAGCGGTTGGTGTCCAGTTTTGCGACGGGCAGCTTGTTGCCATTTTTATCCAGCGCAGTGAATTCAGAAACAAACCTGCCAAAATCAGAAACAGAGTAGGTGCCCGGCACTACCTTAGGCATGTTGTAAACGATCTCGCCCTGCTTTATGTCAGGTGCTACGATGGTAACGGGTACCTTGTCGTTCTTCACCTGGGTCAGGTCTATAGTTACCTTGTAGGTTTCGTCGGCATTCGCCTGCGATGTCTGGGCTGGCCTGCCCGAGGAGCATCCAACCAGCACGGTCAGGCAGAACAGCAGGGATAGTTTCTGGATCTTCATGTTCGGATTTGGTTACAGGGCATTGCAAAAGCCGCATCGGAGCCCGGCGCAGGCCGGCAGATGGCGCAAAAGCGGGTTTACCCCTCTATTACGTTTAAGCTGCCCATGCCACCGGATACGTGTATAGTTAGCGTATGTTTGGATTTGCCGTAGGCGGCGTTCTGGTAATAAGACCCATTTTTGCGGAAGCCGTTCAGGTTGCTGCTGCCCAGCCCGGTCGGGTTAATGCGCACGCCGGTGTTTTTGGGTAGTTTCAGGTTCACTTCGCCAATTCCGCCGGAAATTTCCAGTTTCACGTCGTGGTTCCAGTTGCCGGTCAGGTCGAGGTTCAGTTCTCCTACGCCGGCCGCAATTTCCACTTCTTTTACGGTACTTCCTTTCAGGTTCAGGTCAATGCTGGTGGCGCCGGCTTCAATATCCAGGGTTTGCAGGCGGCTGTTGCTCAGGTCCAGTTTAGAGGTACCGGCACCCATTTCCAGCTCCAGGTGCAGTAGCAGCGTTTTACTCAGGCTGATGTCCCATTTGTTGTCGCCGGTTTTATTCTCACTTTTAAAATCGCCCTGCTTTAAGGTGAGGCTGGTGCTGCCGTTCGTTCTGTTCAGCTGCATAGTTGGTTTCCGGTCGACACGGTCGTAGGCTACGTTGGCTTCCAGCAGCTGGGTGCTCCCTGTCTTCAGGTTCAGTTCGCCTACTGGTATTTCCAGCTTCACAGTACTTTGACGGGCATCGTTTACAGGAATGCTTTGTTTAAACTGGCGGGCATCCTGTGCCAGCAGGCTGAGCGGCAACAGTAGCAGGATCGGGAAGAGGCGTTTTTTCATGGTCAGGATTGGTTGTAAACTATAAACTTAAACTATAGATCTATTGTGTCCGGATGGCTTTCACCGGATCGAGCATGGCGGCTTTCAGGGCCTGAAAACTAACCGTAAGCAACGCAATGGCCATAGCGGCTGCCCCCGAAGCGGCGAACATCCACCAGCTAAGTGCTGTGCGGTAAGCAAAATCCTGCAGCCATTTATCCATGCTATACCAGGCAATGGGGGTAGCTAAAACGATAGCGATCAGTACCAGCAGGGCAAAGTCTTTGGAAAGTAGCAGGATGATACCGCCCGTAGAGGAACCCAGTACTTTCCGGATACCGATCTCTTTGGTGCGCTGCTCAGCTGTGAACGAGGCAAGGCCAAATAAACCCAGGCAGGCGATAAAAATGGTCAGCCCGGCAAAGTAGCCGAATACGGTCAGCATTTTTTCTTCGGCGCGGTATTGCTGGTCAAAATGTTCGTCCATAAAGAAATACTCCATCGGGTGCTTTGTATCAAAGGCCTGCCATTTTTCCTGTACAAAAGCTATAGTTGCCGGTATGTCCTGTGGTTTCATCTTTACTAAAAGAAAGCCCGGCGATTCAGGTACAAGTGCCAGTACGATCGGCTCTACCTTGCTGTGCAACGATTTTATGTGGAAGTCTTTCACTACACCGATCACTTTTGCATCCCAGTCGGCCATCTGAAGGCGTTTACCGATCGGGTTCTTCCACTGCATTTTTTTTACAACCGCTTCATTTACGATCAGGCCCCCTTTCAGATCTGTTTTAAATTCTCTGGAGAAGTTGCGGCCTTCTTTCAGGGCAATACCCATCACATCCACAAAATCATAATCCACGAACATGACATCCATCGCATTTTGCAGGGTGCCACCGTCCTTTTCGGCATATACCAGGATGGTACTTGTTTCGTCAGCCGGGATACTCAACGAATTGGATACCTTTTCGATGTTCGGGTTGCGCAGTAGTTCCTGTTTTATACTGGGCAGTTTTTTCACTAAAGTTGAGTCGCCGGTCGGGATATCGATGATGAGTATCTGCTCTTTGTTAAACCCAAGCTGGCGGTTCTTTAAAAACTGCATCTGGCTGAAAACCACCAGGGTGCCAATAATAAGGATGAGCGAAATGGTAAACTGGATAACAACCAGCGACCTGCGCAAGGTGGCGTTTCCGCCACGGGGTGCTTTGTCAGCTTTCAGTACATCAACAGGTTTAAAACCGGACAGGAATATGGCAGGATAACTACCGGCTACCGCCCCGATAAACACGACAATGGCAAGCAGCGCAACTATAACTTCCTTCTGTACAAAGAAATTCGAGTCGAACTGCTTATCTGTAAGTGAATTGAAAGTAGGAATAAGGATCTGCGCCAGGGCAAGTGCCAGAATTACTGCCAGTACAGTTATCAGAAGGGATTCGCCTATAAACTGGCCAATGATCTGGGAGCGATACGCACCAACCACTTTTCGTAAGCCTACTTCCCGGGCACGTTTGGCAGAGCGTGCGGTAGCCAGGTTCATGTAATTTATGCTGGCAATAAGTAGCAGAAAAACAGCCACGACCGAGAAAATATAGATGTAGCTGATATTGCCCGGCGCGGATATATCTTCCGAATATTCGGTATCGAAGTGAATGCTACGCAATGGCTGCAATACAAATGTCACCGAGGCCTGCAAATCGTTTTCTTTTAACCAGGGGGTTACGTGGGTGTCAGCAAATGTCTTCAGCTTTTCCTGGAAAGGTGCGATCTGGGATTCATCGCGGAGCAGCACATAGGTATACCGGCTCATATGGAACCAGTGGTTATTATCGGTTAATACATCCTGCCGTTGTGTATCAAACGTGCTGCGGGCCAGAAAAGCGTTGGCTTGTATATGGGAGTTGCCTTCGTTTGAAAACACACCTGTAACCTGGTAAGAGGAGCGGCTGAATTTAAGCACTTCGCCCATGGCTTTTTCTGCGCTTCCAAAATACTTCTGTGCCATCTGTTCGCTTACAACTATAGTTCGGGGCTCATCTAAAGCCGTAGCAGGGTTACCGGCCAGAAACTTATAGTCAAAAATTTCGAAGAATGCGCTGTCAGCAAATAGCAGTTTATCTTCGTTAAAGCTGCGGTTTTTGTACCAGATGGTTTGTTTATTGGCAGGCAGCAGCTGGGTTACATGTTCCAGTTCGGGATAATCTTTCAGCAGGAAAGGAGCAAGCGGTGATGCCGACAACGCAAATTTGTTTGTCTGGCCATCGTGCTCTATTTCGCCGGCAACCCGCACAATGCGGTCGGCTTTACTGAACTGGCTATCATAGTTCAGTTCATCCTGCACATACAGAAAAATAAGGATACACGAAGCCACGCCCAAGGCCAGCCCGGCAATGTTGATGGCGGAGTATACCTTGTTGCGGTACAGGTTGCGGAGGGCAACTTTAAAATAATGGCCAACCATAAGGTAATTCGTTAAAACGATTATAGGTCATGTGCAAAATCTATTCGGTGCGCAGGGCTTTTACAGGGTCTGTAAGCGCTGCTTTGGTAGCGTGGTAACTAACGGTAAGCAAAGCGATCAGCATGGTGGCGCTGCCTGCTATCGCAAATAGCCACCAGCGCAGCTCAATTCGGTAAGCAAAATGCTGCAGCCACTGCTCCATGGTGTACCAAACAATCGGCACGGAGAGCAGCACCGCCAGCAATACCAGTACTGCAAAGTTGCCGGAGAGCAGCAGCACAATATCGGCAACGCTGCCACCCAATACTTTCCGGATGCCTATTTCCTTGGTGCGCTGCTCGGCCATATAGCTCGCCAGCCCAAACAGCCCCAGGCAGGCAATAACTATAGTTAGCACCGCGAAAAAGGTGAAAATAGTAAGCATTTTATCTTCTGCCTGGTATTGCTGGTGAAAGCTCTCGTCCAGAAAACTATAGTCCATCGGGTAGCCCGGGAAGTGCTTTTTCCAGATGGTTTCGATGGAGGTAAGGGTGGCCGGCAGCGGCGCTTTTGCCTGAACACGGATGAGCAGTTTGCCAAAGTTGGGGTCCAGGCTGATGATCAAAGGCTCGATCTTGCTGTGCAGCGATCTATAGTTGTAATCTTTCACGACACCAATTACACGGCCGTTGGCGGTATCTGCCCAGGTTGGTTTAATGCGTTTGTCAATGGCATCGGCCCAGCCTAATTCCCTGGCAGCCGCTTCGTTTATGATGTAGCTATAGTCCTGGTCGGTACGGATTTTTTCTGAAAAGTCTCTGCCTTCCTTTAGCTGTATTCCCATCAGGGCCAGGTAATCATACCCGACCGCAATGCTGTTGATGTGTTTCTTTATCAGTTTGTTTTCCTGCTCTGTCAGGTACTCGCCGGGAATGGGAGCATCGCCGGGTAAGTGCTGGGCATTGGTAGTGAGCACTACTTGTGGCAGTCTGCGCAATTCCTGTTTTATGGCGGCCAGGTTCTCTTTCTGTTTTACCCACCCGATAGATGGTATTTCTACAGCGATCACGTGCTCTTTGCTAAAGCCCAGGTCCATATTCCGGATATACTGCATCTGGCTGTAAACGATGGCTGTTCCGGTTATCAGCACCAACGAGATCGTGAATTGCGCTACTACCAGCCCTTTGCGCAACAGGGCATTGCTGCTTTTGGGGGTCTGGTTAACTTTTAAGACCTGCGCCGGGCTAAAGCGAGACAAGAAAAATGCCGGATAACTACCCGCCGCTACGCCAATGAACATTACAATTGCCAGCACTGCCAAGATCAGCCCGGTGTTAAAAATAAAGACCGTATTTACATTTTTGCCAGTAACCGCATTAAAGAGGGGCAAGGTGAGTTCCACCAGCATCAGCGCAACTATAGCCGCTATTACCGCCAGCAATACAGACTCGCTCAGGAACTGCTGCACCACTTGTGCACGGCTGGCACCCATTACCTTGCGTAACCCAACTTCTTTTGCCCGCTTCGCCGACCTTGCCGTGGCCAGGTTTATATAGTTAAAGGACGCGATCAGTAGCAGGAAAACAGCAATAATTCCGAAAATATAGAGGTAGGTGATATTGCCGACTTCCCCTACGGGCATTTCACGTTCGTTGTCGAGGTAGGCGTCGGTAATGTTTTGCAGCTGAAAGGTGGCCCCGGTAATTCCAGCCAGCGATTCGCCCGGAGTTGCTTTGCGTTTGTGGAGGTCGCTTATTTTATCCTGTAGTGCCGGTGCCTGGTTACTGTCTTTAAGTTTGATATAGGTATAGCCGCCAATGCCGTTCCAGTCGGTTACATAATATTCAGTCTGAGCATCGAAATGCAGCGGAAGTATGGCGCCGGGTGTGAGGTGAGAAGGGCCTGCCTGCGAGATAACGCCGGTAACCAGGAAAGTGCTGGCAATGTATTTAACGGGCTTACCCATGGCCGCTTCCGGAGAGCCGTATAGTTTGGTGGCCAGCTCAGCAGTAAGCACTATAGAGGCAGGCTCTTTGAGGGCAGTGGCGGGGTTGCCAACTATAAACGGAAAATCCAGCACCGAAAAAACAGTGCTGTCGGCATAGATGATGTTATCGGTGTAGAAGGCCTGCTTTTCTGTGCGTATCGCGTTCTGCCCCATGTTTACAAGTACCGTGGCTGCCTCAACTTCGGGGTAATCTGCTTTAAGCAATTGCGGTAGGGGGCCCACCGCAGCCGCCGATCTTACTGTCTGGTCGCCTTTCTGTACATCGCTGGTTACCCTGTAAATTCTGTCGGCATGGGTAAAGTGCCGGTCGTAGCTGAGCTCGTGCTGCAGGTACAGGAAAATAAGCAGGCAGGAGGCAATGCCGGTTGCTAACCCGATCAGGTTAATGGCTGTGTATACTTTATTGCGGAGCAGGTTTCGCCACGTATGGATCAGGTAGTTCTTCAGCATAAGTTGGTGCAAAGGGTTTAAAACAGATGGCAGAAGCACCTTTACCGGCGCTTCTGCAGGATATTCTGTCGCTACATCACAGCGGAACTATAAACTATAGTTACAGCAGCTCCGCCACATGTTTTCTCACGTTCAGGTTCTCTGTCACAATCTGGCCATCGAACAGGTTGACTATGCGGTGTGCGTACTCGGCATCGGAAGGGGAGTGCGTTACCATTACTACAGTAGTTCCGGCTTCGTTCAGTTCGGTTAGCAGTGCCATTACTTCACGGCCATGTACCGAGTCCAGGTTACCGGTCGGTTCGTCGGCCAGTATCAGGCTGGGGCTTGCTACTGTGGCACGGGCAATGGCCGCACGCTGCTGCTGCCCACCCGATAATTGCTGCGGAAAGTGGTTGCGGCGGTGCGCAATGCCCATACGTTCCATGGCTTCGGTTACACGTTTCTCAGTTTCGGCTTTGCTCATGCCTAGGTAAGCCAGCGGCAGGCCAATGTTTTCTTCCACGGTCAGCTCATCTATCAGGTTAAAGCTCTGGAACACAAAGCCCAGGTTCTGCTTGCGTATTTTGGCACGCTGGCGCTCGCTGGCATGGGTAATGTCCTGGCCCAGGAACTTGAATGTACCACCAGATGGGCTGTCCAGCAGGCCAAGAATGTTCAGCAGCGTAGATTTGCCGCAACCCGACGGACCCATAATGGCCACAAATTCGCCTTTGGCGATGTGCAGGTCAACGCCGGCAAGGGCTGTAGTTTCAACTGTATCCGTTACATATTTTTTCTGCAGCTGTTTTGTTTCGATGAGTAGTTCCTTGTTCATGATGTTCTATTTCGTTATCCGTTGATGGTTGTCCGTTATTCGGTTTTCAATTTAGTTTTATTTTGTACTAAGGGCGCGGTGTTTCTTAATTGTTATATTGTTGATGGTTAAATTGTTGACTCGTGGTGTGTTAACAATTTAACAATTCAGCCATTCAACCATTTACTTCAGTTCCAACCGGTCTATGTCGCCGTAGCTGTCGTAGGACGAGACGATGACTTTTTCGCCGGGCTGCAGGCCTTCTATCACTTCGTAATAGTTCGGGTTCTGGCGGCCCAGTTTTATAGCTCGTTTCTCGGCAAACGTTCCGGATTTATCAACCACAAACACCCAGTTGCCGCCGGTGCTCTGGTAAAAGCCGCCACGTGGCAGTAACACGGCCTTGCTGCCATCGTTCAGGTTCAGTTTCAGCTGCAGCGTTTGTCCGCGACGGATGCCTTCGGGTGTGCCTTCTGCAAATTCCATATCCACCTGAAACGTGTTGTTCTGCACCTCCGGGAACACTTTTGACACCTTAACCTGGTAAGTTTTACCGTTAAAATCGAAGTTGCCTGTAAGGCCCGGGTAAATCTTCGAAATGTAGTGCTCATCTATGTTCGCCTTCACTTTATAGCCGTTCAGGTCGTCTACCTGGCCAATGTTTTCGCCGGCGGCTTTGCTTTCGCCCACCTCAGCTTTTAGGGTGGATAACTGCCCGGTAAAAGGTGCCACTACATACAGGTTGTTCAGGGTGTTGCGGGCCATGTTTATGTTAGCCTGCATGCGTCGGATCGATTCATCCAGCTGGCGCAAACGGTCTTCCATCAGCTGGGCGTCCTGTTTTACGGAGCGTTCACCTAATTCTCTGCGGCGCTTCAGGTATTGGTAATTGTCTTTCGCGGTTTCGTATTCTTCTTTCGAAATGGCGCCTTCCGCTACCAGCATTTTGTTGCGGCTATAGGTGCGTTCGGCTGTGGTCAGGTTGTATTCAATTTCGGCCAGTTCGTTCATTTTCCGGATCTGGTCCTGCTTCATCAGTATTTCAGAGTTCTGGCGCTCGTTCATCAGGTCGTACAGCTGCGTTTCGCGGGTCATAAAGTCGATCTGCAGCGTAGTGTTCGAGAGTTTCAGGATCGTGTCGCCTTTCTCCACCATTTTACCATCGTCGGTATAGATCTTCTCCACGCGGCCGCCTTCGGTAATATCCAGGAAAAAGGTTTTCAGCGGATCAACAGAACCATCAACAGCTATAAATTCCTGAAACATGCCCTCCTGCACGGTGCCCATAGTTACGCGCTGGGCTTCTACATTCAGTTTGGAAGTATGCTCCGCAAAAAGCAGGTTATAAATAACTACCACCATTACCAGCGCAACAGCAGCAATAATGGCTATCTTTTTAGGCGTATACTTTTTTTTCTCGATGACGCGATCCATAGTTCAGGTAATTGTATCTGGTAGCTCTTCTCATTTCAATACTTGTGCCATAATGTTTAATACGTTGTAAATCAGATGATTGTGGCAAACTATAGCGCTTTGCCTATGTTGTAAGTGTCCGCATCCGAACAGTGCACTGTCTGCAACCGGACACACCAGCAGGGCGGGCATGGGGAACCGCCGGAAACTAAGGGCAGAGCATAGCCACGGTATAGTTTATAGTTTGGCTAATTGCATAAAAAACACTTACATTAGTATATTAAATACAGTAACGCCCCGGTATTATGAGTAAAATTGCCTGCCACATTTTAATAGTAGACGACCAGGAAGACATCCTGACAGCCGGCAGGCTACTGCTGAAACAGCACTTTGCAAAAGTAAAGACCACCTCAGACCCCTACCAGATACCAACCATCCTGACCGAAGAAACGATAGATGTGGTGTTGCTGGATATGAACTATAGCGCCGGTGCCACCAGCAGCAAAGAAGGCCTGCACTGGCTGAAACAGATAAAGCAGCTGGCCCCTAATGTATCTGTTATCCTGATGACAGCTTACGGCGACATTGAATTGGCCGTGCGCGCCCTGAAAGAAGGAGCCACCGATTTTGTACTGAAGCCCTGGAAAAACGAAAAGCTGGTTGCCATTCTCAGAACAGCCTGCCAGCAACAGACTTTACCCGCTACCGAATCAACAACTGAGAACTCCACCTTTCATTACGGCGAGTTTATAGGTGTGTCGCCGGCCATGCAGCGCGTGTACCAGACCATAGATAAAGTTGCCGCTACCGATGCCAACGTACTGATACTGGGTGAGAACGGAACCGGTAAGGAAGTAGCGGCCAGGGCTTTGCACCAGCAATCGAAAAGAATACACGGTGCTTTTGAGAAAGTGGATCTGGGTGCCGTTAGCGAAACCCTGTTTGAGAGCGAGCTTTTCGGGCATGCCAAAGGTGCTTTTACCGATGCCAAAGAAGACCGCGCCGGCCGGTTTGAGGCTGCCTCGGGTGGAACCCTTTTTCTGGATGAGATCGGGAACCTGTCGTTAGGGTTGCAGGCCAAACTGCTTACCGCCCTGCAAAGCCGCCAGGTAATCCGCTTAGGTACCAACAAGCCACGCCCTATTGATATCCGGCTGATCTGTGCCACCAACATGCCACTCTACGATATGGTGCGTCAGGGCACTTTCCGCCAGGACCTGTTGTATCGCATCAATACGGTGGAGATAAAATTACCGCCCCTGCGCGAGCGCAAAGAAGATATTAAATTGCTGGCCGAACATTTCCTGAAAGTTTATAGTCAGAAATATAACCGCCCCGGCCTGGGCTTGAGCAGTAACACGCTGCGCCAGCTGACCGAATACCACTGGCCCGGCAATATCCGCGAACTGGACCATGCTATGGAGCGCGCCGTTATCCTGTGCGATGGCAGCGAGCTGCGTGCCGACGATTTTTATTTTGCACAGGACGGTGGCGGGCATGTTGCCTCCGGCTCACAGCAGCAAACTTCTCAGCCTTTATCTGATGGAGACTATACCCTCGAAGCACTGGAAAAAATGATGGTGCAGAAAGTACTGGTAAAACACTCCGGCAACATAACGCACGCTGCTAAGGAACTGGGCATTACCCGAACGGCACTTTACCGCCGAATTGAGAAACATGGGCTATAGTTTTTTCAGAGGGCGGTTGCTGCTGCAGGTTGGGCTGGCCATGCTGAGCATGCTGGCGCTGGTTATTGTGCTGTACCGCACCGAATGGTACGTTACGGCTTTCTGCATCGCGGCACTGCTGGTGCTGCAACTATACGGCCTTGTGCATTTTGTAGAGCGCACTAACCGCGACATCACCAGTTTTATAGAATCCATCCGCCATTCTGATTTTACCCAGCGCTTTCCGGAGCACGCACATAATGCCACCTTCGGCCATCTATACAGATCATTTAATGAAGTTTCGGGTGCTTTTCAGAAGATAAAGGCGGAGAAGCAGGCGCACTATTTATACCTGCAGGCGATTGTGGAGCACGTGGGCATTGGCATCCTGTCGTTTGATGCCGACGGAAATGTGATGCTGCTGAACCATGTGGCAAAAGAGCTCCTCAGTTCCCCTCACCTGACCAATATCCGGGCTCTGGAGCGCACAGCCCCGCAACTGCTGGAAGTGTTGCAAAAGATCGGGAACAACGAGAAAGGCCTGGTTACCCTGCACCATCAACGTGACCAATTGCTGCTTTCAGTACATGCTACGGTGCTGGTGTCGCAGGGCAAAAGCATCAAAATTATAACACTGCACAACATACAGGCCGAGCTGGAAGAGCAGGAAGTGCAGACCTGGCAGAAAATGATACGCGTGCTTACGCATGAGATCATGAACTCCGTGACGCCGGTTATTTCGCTTACGTCCACAGTCAGCAGCATACTGGAGGAGGAAATAGCGGCGCGGCAGGAAGGGGAGCGCATCAGCGAAGAAGCCCTGGAGGACATACAGGACGGCCTGAAAACCATAGAGCGCCGGGCAACCGGCATGCTGCACTTTGTAAAGAACTACCGCCGCCTGATGCGCCTGCCCCTGCCCGAACTGCAAACGGTAAGCATAAACGAACTGTTGCGCGAAGTACATACCCTCCTGAAACCTGATTTTGAGAAGGAAGGCGTAGAGCTGGCTGTTTACCTGCCGGCCTCCGACATAAGCCTGCAGGCCGACCCCGAACAACTGGAGCAAGTATTAATAAACCTGCTGAAAAACGCCAAAGAGGCCTGCACCGAGTGTCCCGACCCGAGGGTAGAAGTACTGGCTTATGGCGATGAACAACACAAATACACCGTGCGGATAGAAGTGCGTGACAACGGTTCGGGCATCCCGGATGATGTGCTGGACAGGCTGTTCATCCCTTTTTACACCACCAAAAAACAGGGCTCCGGCATCGGGTTAAGCTTATCGAAACAGATCATGCGGCAGCACGGCGGAAGCATACGGGTAAACAGCAAAGCCGGAGGCCCAACCGTGTTCACGCTGCAGTTGTAATCTTTAAACTATAGTTGCCATGATGCAGGTACAGGATTTAAGGCTGAAAGAGGAAGTATTGCCCTTCTTTAACTTTACGAACAACAGCCATTCGGAAGCACGGCTGTTGTACCTGCTGCAGCACGCCCCCGATACGCAAACGGAAGTAGCAGAACGCGTAGCTATAGTTCACGGAATGCTGGTGAACTGGGCTGTATTAAAAGACTTTACCTATCATAAGCTGGACCTGCTGGAAGTGCATGCTTTTATGGAAACTATTGCGGGCACAGGTTACCGTGAAAGCAGATTAAAAAGTTGGTTACGGTTTAAAGTCTACGATGCGGAGCGCCACCAATTGCAGGCAAAGCTTGTGCAACTCATACTGCTGCTAAACGGGCTACAGCAACAATACCTGAACCGCCTGCGCAGTGCCGCTTTCCCGGACAAGTTTAAAGCAGAACTGATTGCGGCTGTCCGGTTCCTGGAGGTGCTGCACTTAGAAACTATGGCGAATGTAGTACGCGAAAACAGCTTCAGAACGACCCACGTGGTAGAATTTTCTGAACGGCTTGCTGCGCTTGCCCCAACGAAAGTCCGGCGTTTCTGGGAATTCTTTTTCCAGTTTGAAGCCTATTGGTCTATAGCCAGGTCCATGCAAACCCATGGCTTTACATTCTCAGATTTCAACAATGAAGTGCTGGAGATAACTGACTTTTACCATCCGCTTATAAAATATCCAGTTAAAAATTCGGTCAGGTTTACGGAGGAGCAGAATGTGTTGCTGCTGACGGGAGCGAACATGGCCGGAAAATCTACCTTACTGAAAGCCGTTAGTTTGTGCGTGTATTTAGCCCGAGTTGGGTTTCCGGTGCCTGCCGCCGCCTGCACTGTTCCTTTTTTTAGTGCCGTGGTGCTTGCTATTAATCTGAACGACAATCTGCGGGACGGGTACAGCCATTTTATGACCGAGCTTAAAAACTTGAAAGCGGTACTGCAGGTCAGCCACAACGGCAGTAAATGTTTTGCTGTTTTTGATGAGATCTTCCGGGGAACGAACGTAGACGATGCGCTGGAAATTACCCGGACAACTATAAACGGACTGGCTGGCAGAAAAGGATCCCACTTTATGGTATCTACCCACATGCTTCAACTCGAAGAGCAACTATACCCCGAAACCAGCGAAAGTGTGCAGAAATGCTATATAGAGTGTTCTCTTCAGAACGGAGAACCAACATTTACTTACAAACTACAAAACGGTTGGTCGCAGCTTAAGATTGGCCGGATCCTGTTCGAGAAAGAAGGTTTGCCCCAGTTACTGGAACACGAACTGCCCGCCCAACTATAGCAAAAGCCGACATAACTCTTGCATCGGCTTTTTCAGTCCTTTCGTAAGTCAGTTATTTAAAATCAGCTTACATACTGCTGTATTACCTGTGCTAACTGGTTGCCTGGCAACGCGCCGGACTGGCGCCATACCTGCTGCCCTTTATGGAAAAGGATAAACGTGGGCACGCCCTGCACCCGGTATTGTGAGGCAGCGGCCTGGTTATTATCTACATTTACCTTCACCACTTTCAGTTTCCCCGAAAAATCCGAAGCTACTTTCTGTATCACCGGGTTCATTGCTTTGCAGGGGCCGCACCAATCAGCATAAAAGTCTACTAAAACCGGCATGCCGGGGCTGCTTATCAGTTCGTTAAAAGATTTTTTTGCCATAGTTCTCTCAGGTATGATGGTAAATATAGTACGCACTGGTCAGGCAAAAGTATAGAACCCGGTTTTATAGACCAACTACTTCACCACAATCTCAGCGAAAGGCGTATCTCTACTTATCAAGCAGTAAATCATCTTATAGATTAAAATATTATAACTTTTTAATATAAAATAGAAACTTTTAATTTTAAATAAAGTATAAAGACTATATACTATTAGAATAATATTGTTTAAGAAAGCGCACCTGTTTTTCATGCATCTGAAAACAACTATAGTTGCTGTTTTGCTTTTGCTGCCATTTCTTTTGGCAGGCACATCAGCTTTTGCGCAATCTAAAAAACAACCTGTACCCCAGGACACGGTAACCTACGAAAAGAAAAACCAGCCCATGGAGCGTTTCGTGCGCTCTGCCGACCTGGAAGTGGACGGGCTTATAGTTGACAGAACCATCACCAAGATCGGGCGGGACTTTTACGACATCTTTCACCGCCAGTGGGAGGCCCCTGCAGATGCCCACAACTTTACCATACTAATAGAAGAAAAACCAACCCGCAGCAACGGCGCCTATGTGGTAGTAAGCGTTAACGACGAGCCCGTATTTGAATACCAGCTGCAGCCCCGCTACGATGTAATAGAGGAAGTAGCCAACTATACGGTGGCCATGGTGTACGAATACCTGGTGACAGACCAGCTGAACAAGCAACTGGAGGCAGAAGGAAAGAAAGCACGCGAAGTTTTTTAAGACCTGAACTTAACTCAAAACGATAGATCACCCTCATGAAGAAGTTCTTTTATTCCTTTCTGTTTTTAGCCCTTGCTTACATGGCAGGTGCTTCCCCAGCCTCGGCCCAGGACTTTGTGTACCAGGCGCGCAACCCGGCCTTTGGCGGCGATACCTTTAACTACCAGTGGCTGCAGAGCTCGGCCCAGTCGCAGGACAAACTGAAAGACCCGGATGCTACCACTATGCTGGAACGTAATGCCCTGCAGGACTTTAAAGATAACCTTAACCGGCAGATACTGAATCAGTTGTCGCGCCAGTTTGTGGTGTCGCAGTTTGGCGAAGATAGCCTGCAGCCCGGCAGCTATACCATTGGCGATTACCAGATAGAAGTAACCGAAGGCGGAAGCGGCATTAACATACAGATTACCGACACCATGACCGGCGACCGTACTACTGTTACAGTACCCTATTATTGATCTGCCAACTATACGCACACGTTCCGCTTGCCCTTACATTTTCTGAACCACGCATAACACACCCTATTATGCTGAAAAATTTAACCGAAGGCTGCAAAGCTTTATGGCTGTTGCTGTTTGTACTGTTGTTTACAGCCTGTTCCCCTTACTTTAATCAACCGATGCAAACGTCGCGGGCCAGCCTGGGAGTTGCCGCCCCTGGCAACGACGACCTGGTAAACCTGCCCCCACCGCAGCAGAAGATCGTGGCCGCTGTGTACAAATTCCGGGATCAGACCGGGCAGTATAAACCATCCGTTAACGGCGCCAACTGGTCTACAGCGGTAACACAGGGCACTACCACTATCCTGTTGAAGTCGCTGGAAGAATCAGGCTGGTTTTCGCCGATAGAGCGCGAGAACTTAGGAAACCTGCTGAACGAGCGCAAGATCATCCGTTCTACCCGGGCCGAGTCGGAGGCCATGACGGGAAAAAAAGAGCCAAACCTGCCGGGCCTGCTGTTTGCCGGTATCATTCTGGAAGGCGGTATAATTTCGTATGATGCCAACGTGATAACGGGCGGGGCAGGGCTACGCTATTTCAGTGCGGGTGGCTCCGGGCAGTACCGCGAAGACAAAGTAACGGTGTACCTGCGGGCCATTTCTACCAGCACCGGCGAGATACTGAAAACCGTGTATACCTCAAAAACCATTCTTTCGCAGTCGGTAGATATCGGGGTGTTCCGGTACGTAAAGTTTAAGCGCTTGCTTGAAGCCGAGACCGGTTTTACCTACAACGAACCATCTGAAATGGCCGTGAAAGAAGCAATTGATAAAGCGGTGCAGAGCCTTATAATAGAAGGCATACAGGAAGGGTACTGGGGCCTGAAAAACAAACAGGACTTGGAGTCGCCGGTGATACAGGAGTACTTTAAAGAAAAGGAAGAGATAAAAAATGCAGACATCCACGGCCAGATAATGGCGAACCGCCGGGGGTTGATTGGCGCGAGCGTGGCCGGCGGCGTTATTTACTATAAAGGAGACTATAGCAACCCCGACCTGAAGCCTTTTGGAGAAGCTGGCCTGCGCCTGAGCACACCAAACAACCTGGCTTTTGACCTGCGCCTGGGCAGGGGAGAGCTGGCCGCCACCGAAAACTTTGGCCTGACAATAAACTACGCTGAAGCAAACCTGAACTACTTCATTTTCCCGAAACTGAAATACACGCCTTATATACAGGTGGGAGCTGGCGCCCTTACTACCGGCCGCAGCTTCGGCGACTTCTTTAACAACTCAACTGCCGATGCTGTCACGCCTTATGTAAAGGCAGGTGTGGGCATGGAGTACCTGCTTACCCCCAAAATAGGCCTCGACTTTAGTGCCACCAGCACCTACATGCTGAACGATAAACTGGACAGATTGGAACGCGGCCGCTTTAACGATTACTTCTGGACGGGCAAGGTAGGTCTTAACTTTTATTTTAACCTGTACGAGTAACCCCAACCCTTTACTTTTTATACCCCGGAAGCCTGGCCAAGCCAGGCTTCTTTTTTTACTTCAGCTTGTCTGGTTTTCTCGAAGCCTGATCTGTAAAACTATAGCTATAGTTACGCGAGCATCATCTATGGCCTCCCGCGCTTCGAACTGTAGTTTTCTTCCCACTAACTATAGTTCCGCTTCCTTATGTAGAAATCTCCCTTCTCACTAAACTATAGTTAGCCCAACCGGTGCACCAGGATGTTTACTCCGGAAGAAAATCAGGTGGCCAAACTATAGTTGCTACTTTTCTCAGTTCAGTTCAATTCAGCGCGGTGCTATAGTTCAGTGTGGTTTAGAGGGTGACCTGTGAATGAGGGTGAAGAAGTCTAACCGGTTACTGCGTTTTGGCAGTTGCTCTAAACTATAGTTACATTTCCTATTGTTGCTCCTGCTTTATGTTATAGTGTTTAAACTATAGTTATTGGTAAAGTTATATTCAGGTGGTTTTGCAACAACTATAAGCCTATGTGCCTGTCTCTGAAAAGCACAAATTCGGTTAGTTTACGCTCTTCGATGACCTGTTTTTAAGAATGAGTTTCACGTTGTATCATACTTTAATTAAAAAATATGCCCTTAAATACAGGAATATGAGAGGTGTTGATTGGTAAAGTGTAATTGTTGTTAAAGTATAAATCAGGGGATTGAAATAAATTTTAAAATTATTTTATAATTATTTCTAAATAAAATTGACTATCAAAAAGCTTAAAACAGCGTTTAAACAAACATTTTAAAGATTAAGTTAAAATTCATAATGGAATATTTTAATTATTTCATCTAAATATGTAACTATTTGTATTTATCAATGTATAAGGATAATATAAAAATTAATTCAAATAGTTAAATCATTTTTAAAACCCTAAACCAATTAAAACCATTATGAAAAAATCATTCATCTACTCAGCAACATTAGCTCTGCTTTTAGCGGGCAGCTCTGCATTTGCTCAGAGCGGCAGAAACCACACTGCCAGCGTTAACCAGGCCGGTATCTCTAACGATGCATCCGTAACCCAGCAGCGTGGCCGCTCAAACGAAGCTTTTGTTACCCAGGTTGGTATCGACAACGGCGCTACTGTAACTCAGACAAGAGGCAGAAACAACGGCGCTTATGTGGAGCAGTCTGGTGCTGAGCATGGAGCAACTGTAACCCAGACAAGAGGCAGAAGAAATGATGCCGTTGTTGATCAGCGTGGCTACTCAAACGATGCTACCATCGATCAGACTGGCGGCCGCAGAAACACTGCCGACATTCTACAGTCAGATGAGCACAACACTGCTACCATCTCTCAGGAGCGCGGCAGAGACAACGAAGCTTACATCAGACAGTATGGCGGCGAGATGAACACTGCTGAAATTGTACAGGTTGGCGGTCGTGATAACTATGCTAACGCAGACCAGGACGGCGACCTGAACCAGGCTTACATGGCTCAGACTGGCGGTTACAACAACAAAGCCTGGGTAGAGCAGGATGGTTACCTGAACATAGCCGTGACGTCGCAGTCAGGTGGCGATGAAAACATCATCGATGTGGATCAGGATGGTTCAAACGCAGCAATGGCTGTACAGTCTGGTAGCAGAAACGAAGCCATCATTGACCAGTATGGCATGAACGGCGCTGCTGTAGTGCAGATGGGCGAAGACAACCTGGCCGATGTTTACCAGGATGGAGTGATGAACATGGCTGTTGTAGCGCAGGTTGGTACAGGTAACGAAGCCTATGTATCGCAGGAAGATTACCTGAACACCGCTGTGGTACAGCAGATTGGTGAAGGCAACGAAGCTTACGTAACCCAGGAAGGTACCTTGAACACAGCTGCCGTAGTTCAGTCTGGTTACGAGAACATGGCCGATGTGCACCAGTGGGGCGAGCGCGGTACAGCTGCTGTATTCCAGGCCGGCTGGGACAACAGAGCCACTATCATGCAGGGTGGTGTAAACAACACAGCCATCGCCACGCAGGTAGGTATGTCTAACGTAGCTACTATCAACCAATAATATAGTGTCACTACTTGTCCTCCCCGGTTCGTATAAACTATGGCCGGGGAGGACATTTTATTTAAAGAGTCACGTTGTAAAGATCATGTGCTATGAAAAAGGCAATCCTTTTTATTTTACTGCAACTGGGGCTACAAGCCACACTTTTTGCGCAAACCACCGAAGAAGAGCGCATGCTGATCAACACCATCGGCACTGAGCAGTTTGCAGAACTGGTAAGCCGGCAGACCCAGCAGTCCAAAGCACTGATTCACCAGGCAGGTAACTCCAACGCAGCAACTATAGACCAATACACAGCCGGCGCAAAGCCTAATATAGCGGTAATTACCCAGGCAGGCCTGTTGAACAATGCAATGCTTACCCAACAAGGCCAGGGCAATACCACGGTGGTGTCGCAGCAGGGTAATAATAACTTGTATACCGGCTACATAAATGGCTACAACAATACCACGGGCATTGTGCAGGATGGCTCAGGGAATAAAATAAACCAGGTCATAAGCGGCTCCAATTTAGAGCATACCCTGGTGCAGCAGGGCCATAACAACACCATCAACCAGATCGAGACCACGCTTAATTCGCGTTCGTACCAAGTGGTGCAACAGGGCAACAACATGCAGATCACCATAGAGCAAAGCAACTGGGGCGTGCCGGTAACTATAGCTGCGTCTAAAAAGTAACCGAACCTTTGTCTTTAAACCCTATTTACCATGAATCTACTACTCCTGATGTGCCTGGCAACTATAGTTTTTGCCGGTCAGCAGACCCAGGCCACGCCATACGATGCCCGCATCGAAACAGAGTGGCAAGATGGTAGACTGCAGATCAGTAATGTGTTTGAGAACAACAGCCCCGGGAAAGCTAACTTCACCTACAAGTTCAGGTGCAGCAGGCAGGGCCGTTCCGGTACTTCCACCACCTCGCAGGCAGGTGCGTTTCAGGCAGCACCCGGGCAAACGGTAACGTTATCACAAACCACCGTGTCTGTTTCGCCGGCCGATGACCTGAGGCTGCACCTGGATGTGTTCCGGGACGGGAAGCCGGTTGCCACAGCTACCTATAGTTCCGGTCAGGAGTAAGCTATACCGTCAGTAAGTATTACTACACAAGCCACCAGCGCTCTTAAAAGGGGCGGGGGTGGCTTTGTTTTTTTATGGTTTCGGGGAGTCAGAACAAGATGTAAATTAAATTTTGCAAAGAAATTTTAGGGATTTATAACTATAAACTACTATATCCGTATATAACTATATTTGAAACTAATGGCACAATCTGAGGCGATCTGAAACTATAGTTATGCCTTAAAGCCATTATAGCGAGCATGTATCCAAACTCCGAAAACATATCTTCTAAACCGCTAACCTATGTTCAAAACAACAAGCACCCTTAACCTTATTCTGTTGTTTGCCTTACTTATCGGATTCGCTGCCTGCAACGAAGATACCATTGCGCCAACCGGCGAAGGGTCTATCAGTGGCGTGGTACTGAATGCGGAAACCAGCCAGCCCATGATCGGGGCGGCCATTACTACCAACCCTGCTTCCACAGCTGTAGTTACCGACGATGAAGGCCGTTTCCGGCTGGTGGGTGTATCGGGTGGCAACTATATGGTAACTGCTAAAAAGGCGGGCTATAAAAACGAGACGGTATCAGTAGCTGTTAAAAATGATGTACAGACGGATGTGGTGATCATGATGACAGCGGAAAACGGTACCAGCACAGGTGCTCCCGGCCTGCCCTCCAACCCGGATCCTGCCGAGAACGCCCAGAACCAGGGGATAAGCGATACGCTCCGCTGGCAAAGGCCTGCTTTTGTAAAAGGCCAGGATTCCGTGTTTACCTATGATGTGTACCTCTATGAATCGGGCTCTACGCACAAGCAGCTTATAAAAGAGAATGTAACCGACACCATGGTAGCCGTTACCAACCTGAAGTACAATACCACTTACTTCTGGCAGGTGTTGGTAGAGAACAGTAGCGGAAAAGTAACCAACGGCCCGGTATGGAGCTTTGCCACCCAGCAGATGCCGCTGGCCCGTTACGTGTTTGCCTCCGAAGTAAACGGTAACTGGGATATCTATAGTTCGGATGGCACCCAGAACACACGCTTCCGCCTGACCGACTCCTTTAGCCGCGAATGGTGGCCTGTCATCAGCCCGAACCGTGATAAGATCGCTTACTCTTCCAACATCGGTATGGAGCCGCACATTTATACCATGAACCGCGACGGTTCCGAAAAACGCCAGCTTACCACTATTCCGTTGGTTGGTTACCATAACCAGGGTATCGGTTTTACATGGTCTCCGGATGGAGGACAGGTACTTTACGCCAACTATGATAACCTGTACCGCATCGACCGCAACGGCACTGGTCTGCGCCTGATCGCCAAAGCGCCGGCCGGCCGCCACTTCCGCATGCTCGACTGGACTGCCAGCGGCGATAAGATTGTAGCACAAACTATAGGTTCCGACATAAACGACTCCGAGATTTACATTCTGAATGCCGACGGTAGCAACATGACACTGTTGGTAGGTAACCTGCCGGGCCGTGTGGAGAGTCCGTCACTTTCTATAAACGGGCAGAAGCTGCTATATACCAAAGATGTGGATGGTTTCGAGAATGCCGAAGGCCGTCAGCTCAACGCCCGTATCTTTGTACGTAACATAGCTACCGGCGAGGAAGTGGATATGTCGAGAAACAAACCGGCCGGCACCAACGACCTGTTCCCGCGTTACTCTCCGGATGGTGCCAAGATCATTTTCGTAAATGCCCCTAACGATAACCAGGGACCAAACACCATCTGGGTAATGGATGCCACCGACGGAAGCAACCGCAAACAGCTCTTCACAAACGGTACTATGCCGGACTGGAAATAGAAAACCTTTACCTGAACTATAAACTATAAAAGCCGCACTTCACGCGGCTTTTATAGTTTATAGTTGGTTTAGCTGGCTATTACCCTACTGCTTTCAGGTAGCGCACCACCCAAACTGCCAGCAAAGTAATAACACAGGCCAGAATGCCGTCCCAGTTAAAATTAAGCAGTTTTCCAGATGCGGTTTCCTGCACGATCAGACCTGATAAAAAAGCGGCTACACCTGCACTCAGCTGCTGCACCGATGAGTTGATGCTCATAAAACTACCGCGCAGCTTTGGCTCTACGCTGGATGTGATCAGGGCCATGGCAGGAACAAAGCGGGCACCAAACAATATAAAAAAGATGGTGGTAACAATAAGCGCAATGTAATGCGGCACCGGTGGCAGGTTGGTAAGCAGCAAAATGGGCACCATAGAAAGCACCGCCGAAATAATGAACACACGTTGCTTGCCATGCTTATCGGCAAGGCGCCCGGCCCACTGCGAGGTAAACACCGTCGCAATACCGCCAAACAGGTAAATGTAGCTCAGCTCCGTTTCTGTAAAACCCACATTGGCAACCATGTACGGGCTGATGAATGGCACCACCAGGAAACCAGCCATCGTCAACGTGATCATCAGGGCCATGGCCCATTGCAGGTTGCGCTTCTGCAGGATCTCTTTCAGCACCAGAAACGGGTTTTGTTTTACGGCGTTGGTCAGGTGGCCGCGCATGGGGGGTAACAGCTTAAAAGATGCCAGCAGTACCAGAAAGCTTAACCCGGCCAGCAGGTAGAATGGCGCGTGCCAGCTGGTAACGCTCGCCAGGTACAACCCCACCGGCACTCCGGCAATTGAGGCCACCGAGAACGCTGCCATTACTTTACCAGTCGCGGCACCACGTCTTTCTTCTGGTATGGCATCACCGATAACGGCTAAAATAAGGGCGCCCAGCACACCGCCAAAAGCACCTGCCACCACACGTGCCGCCAGCAGCAAACTGAATGTAGGGGCCAGGGCGCAGGCAAGCGTACCTATCGTAAAGCCGAAGTATAACCCCAGCATAGCATGTTTCCGGTCAAACCTGTCGATGAAGAGGGCACTCAGAAAACCAGCCACAGCCGCACTGAACGTATACGCCGAAACCAGCAGGCCAAACTCGCTCGGCGAAATGTTAAAGATACGCATCAGCTGCGGGCCCAGCGGCATCATGATCACAAAATCCATCATGTGCGTGAACTGGATGGCTGCCAGCGTAAAGATCAGCAGGCCTTCGCGGATCTCTGTTTTCGGTACCAGCGTTCCGGCGGTAGCGGTAGTATTGGTTCTTGGTTGGTGCGGCATTTTCATAGTTTATTCTGGGGCAAAGTAAGGCGGCAAATGTACAGCTAATTCATACGCATTTTGCAGTACGGTTACCTGTATTATTTTTGGACATCGTATATAACCAGCAGCTATAGTTAGTTGTTTATAGTTTGGCAAACCGGCAGTTTATGGCAGCTGAAAAAGGAGATATACAGTGTGAGCTTTGCGGGCGTGAGGTGCAGCAGGTAAGCAGGCACCACCTGGTGCCGCGCGAAGAGGGCGGCCGCTATGGTGCCACCGCCGAGCTTTGCCAGCCCTGCCACAGCACCCTGCACCTTACCTTCACCAACCGCGAGCTGGCCGTGCTTTACAACACCATACCAGCGCTGCAACAGGCCGAGCCGCTGCAAAAGTACCTGAAATGGGTAAAAGGCAAACGACTGGAACGTATCTCGAACCGTCGTGGCAGAAACCGTAAAAGATAAACTTTAGCTGAAAGACCGGCCCCGATAAAAGAACTATAGTTGATAATCATCTTTAAGAACCGGCAAAACTATAGTTGCCGGAAATTTCAGGACGACATAGCTATAGTTGTGAGTAGCCTTTTTTGGTTCTGAGCTGCCGGTTTCGCACCTTTATACCATGATCAAGAAGAAATTTATTCCGTTTTCGGAGTTAAAAGATAAAAAAGCCATAGTTGTGGATAGCACGCACCCGAACGGGCTGGTGCTGTCGCACTGGCGCGGCGCTCCTACGCCAGCCGATGTGCGCGACGATACCAGCGCTGCCATGGTGCTGAATGCCTTACGTCAAAACCTGCCCGGGCTAGAGCTGCCTTACGTAACGGCCAACCATTTTGACATCGACGGTTTTGTGGGTGTCTGGAGTTTGCTGAACCCGGAACTGGCGCTGGAGCACGAGGAACTGCTGCGGCAGATGGCGCTTATCGGCGATTTCAGGGAGCTGGACCTGAACCACCCATTGGCCGGCGAAGCGCTGAAACTTGTCTGCTGGATAAATTCCCGGGAGCGGGAACTGTTTTACAAGCCTTTTGCTGCCGACGAAATGGAAGAGAAAGAGACGGTGCAGTGCGTAAAGAAATTTGAGTATTTCCTGCCCCGCTTTAAGCAGGTTTTACAGGACCCGGACTGGGAACGCGGCATCTGGGAAGATGAAGTTGGCGATGTGCTGCTGGGGTACCGCACCCTGTATAGTCCTGCTACCAGGCTCACGCGCCATCCTGAGATCGGCCTTATCATTATCGAAACACCTGAACCTGTGCATTACTATGCGCTATTCAGCCGGACAGCCGGTTTTGATATGGTGCTGACCTGCTACGATAATAACCGCTACGAGCTGGAATACAAGTACACTACCTGGGTAGACCTTGCTTCGCGGCCAGTGCTGCCACGCCTGCCCATGGCCCCGCTTGCTGCCCGCCTCAATGCCCTGGAAACAGGCGAACGTACCTGGACCAGCGACGCCTTGACCGAAACCGGCCCTTTGTTACGCCTGCAGGGCAAGGACCTGAACCGTGAGGAAAGTTACGCCAACCCTACAGAGCGGGAGATCTATAGTTCGGGGATACCGGTTGAGACTTTAAAGGAAACAGTGGTGCAGTATTACCGGCAGGCCTACCAGGGTATTGTACCGAAGTATAACTGGTCCTGGAAAGAAATTAAGGTGCTGGGGCAGCAACTATAGTTTGGCTTACCGGCAGCAACGGCTGCAGATGATTGTTGTCATTTTCGGGATCTTTCCATGCAACAGATTTGCCATCCTGCGTATAGATAGTAATATTAGCATATAAATAGCTACACGGTAACCTAAAACTCATGAAAAAGATACTCTGCCCAACCGATTTTTCGCCGACTGCAACCAAAGCCCTGGAATATGCCATTTATATTGCAAAGCAGTCGGGCGGGCACTTAACGGTGCTGCACGTGGTGCATTTGCCTATAGTTGATACCTCCGAAACAGCTTTGGTAGCAGGAGAATTGCTGGGCGAACAGCTCCGCGATGCCGGCGAGCGCCTGAAAGCACAGGTAATGCAGATAGAGGAAAGATACGGCGCCAACCGGGCAGGCAGCTTTACCTGCGATTACCTCCTGAAAGAAGCCCTGCTAACCGATCTGACCGAGCACCTGACCAAAAATGAAGGGTATGACTTGGTAGTTATGGGAACAACCGGCGGCGGAAGTGCCCTGGAAGAACTCCTGATCGGCAGCAATACCGAAGCCGTTGTAGATGAAGTGAAATGTACCTTACTGGCCGTACCGGCAAAGGCAGCAGCTCCGGACTTCAGCAACATCATTTATGCAACCGATTATGCCGATGACGACCTGAATGCATTGCGAACAGTAGTGGAACTGGGCAGTCTTTTCAACTCGCAGATTGATATGGTGCATGTGGTAAAGGAAACCGGCGTAGAAGAAAACACCCGTGCCGAGAGATTCCTGGACAGTGTAAAAGGCACTTTCCCGGATGTGCCGCTGCAAATGCATGTTGTTGAAAACAAGCGCCGCGACGAAGGTCTCAGCAGCTATTTCACTCAGCACCAGGGCGGTGTTATGGCTATTCTGCGCAGGCACAAAGGCTTTTTTGCAGAACTGTTCTCGCAAAGCCTCGCCGACCGCATGACCTACCAGGCCGAAATACCTTTGCTGATATTACACGACAGAAAATAAAAAAAGCCCCGAAAGGGGCTTTTTCGTTATGTGGTTAAAAGTCGTAGCGCACTTTATCCTGATCAAACATATCGGCATATTCCTGGCTACAGGTTTCGCAGTGGTAGCGGTCGTACTCTTCTACCGCGCGCTGTAACGATACATTTTTGTATACCCCGGTACAAGTCAGCAGCACTTCGCAACGGTTGTCCACGTGAAACACGTCGGATCGTTGATCATCACACACCCATACGCGTTTGCGTTCTGTGCCCGGCGCTATCACATAAAAGTCCGGTGCCGGACGGCGTTGTGTAGTATCTATGGTAATAGCAGGCTGTTGCGGATTTGCAACTGTAGTTTCCTGTTGCTGTTCAGTTGGCTGGCAGGCAAACAAAAGTATTCCAACTATAGCAAGGGCAAAGATGTTTCTGGTTTTCATAAAAAGGGTGTATGGAGCAAAGATACGGATTGTTTTTAATTGGCGCAGGTCTTGTCGGCGCGGCGGTTATACTCGCGTATGGCTACGGCTTCTGTAACAGTCAGTACATCGGCTTTGCAGCGTTTTAACACAGAGCAGTTTTTGCTTACATGGTAAACATTAGAGCCGGAGCTGTTGCAGAGGTACACAGTGCGTTTGGTAGCGCCGGCTGGCAGCGGGGCGTTTTGTGCTGCAACTTCTTTTTTAGCCTTTTTCTCTGCCGATAGTTCACGCTCGTTTTTGCGGTAATCCCAGGGCGGAGTAGGGTTTGGTTCTGCCCATAATCCGCGTTTGTACCTGCGGGCATCCGCTTCCAGGTTAGCCAGGTTCTTGTCTTTGGAGTAAGCCTTGTAGTGCCAGGCCATGCCGTTCTTTACCAGTTCTTCGTTCAGGTTGCGGCCATCGGGTAATATAATGGTGCCAACAGTACGGCCATAGCGGTCTTTGTTATGAACTATAAGGCGCACTTGTTTCCCGAAAGCCAGGTCGGAGGTGAACTGCCGGGCCCGCTGCCCGAAATCCTGTGTCTTTTCCGGGCTGTCCACGCCATACAATCTTACTTTTATCGTTTCGCCGTTACGCAGCAGTTCTATCGTGTCGCCATCTTTTACAGCTACTACTTTATCGCCGGCAGGCGTGGGAGTTGCTGCATTTTCGGGCTGCTGCGGTGCTGTTGTGGTTTGCGGGGTAGGTTGTGTGGCGGTGCTGTGCTGGTCTGTAGCGCCCTGCCGGGCTGCCTGTTGCCGCTGCCGGAACTGCTCCTGCACCTCCTGTTTATCGGTTTGCTTACAGGCGAACAAACAGATAAGGGCAAGGTACAGGTATAGTTTAGAGAACATAAGACAGAATTTACAACCTTATACTATAACGGGCTGGCAGTGGTTTTATGCGGTTTCGGCTTCAAGCTGTACGGCTTGTACTTCGTTGGGCTGGCGTACAAGGGCAGGCAGTGTAAACTTAAAGGTACAGCCTTCGCCCGGCGCACTCTCCACCCAGATGCTTCCTCCGTTGCTCTCTATAAAATCCTTGCAGAGCGCCAGCCCCAGGCCGCTGCCTTTCTCGCGGGCCGTGCCAAGTGTGGTGTAGGTGCGTAAGCCAAACAGGCGTGCCTGGTTTTCAGCACTAATGCCTATTCCCGTATCGCGCACAGTTACCTGCAGCTCGTTACCGTCCAGTAGTTCTGTTTCTATAGTTACCTCATCGCCCTGACTGCAGAATTTAATGGCATTCGAGAGCAGGTTACGGAGCACCAGTTTAATCATTTCGGTATCAGCAAGCACAATGGCTTTGGAGTGCGCCATGTTATGCAGGCTGATGCCTTTGCGCTGAGCCTGCGGCGAAAGTAGGGTTATGTTTTCCTCAGTAAGGGCATGCAGGTTTACGGGTTGCAGCTTAACGTTTGTGCCCTGCATCTGCGACCGTGTCCAGAGTAGCAGGTTGTCTACCAGCCAGAGAGTGCTTTGCTGCTGGCTTGCCAGTAACTCAGTAAAGTACGCAAATTTCTCTTCCGGTACCCGGCCCATGGCCAGCATATCCAGCAACGATTTCAGAGACTGCAGCGGACCTTTAATATCGTGAGCCACCACCGAAAAGAGCTTATCCTTTAGCTTGTTCAGTTTCTCGAGCTCTTCTTTCTGCTGATGCAGGGCAAGTGCCTGTGTGGCCAGTTCGTTTTTCTGGCGTTTAATGCTTTGGCTGTAGCGGCTTACTTTTTTGTTTTTGCGGGAGAGCGCCTTGTTCATGCGCTTGATGCGGCGGTTGCCCCGGTATACAATAACGGTCAGCACGAGGGCCATGGCCAGCAGCACTATAGTTGCATACTGGATAAGGGTTTTGTGCTCTATCTCTTTTTTGTGCAGTTCGTGTTCGGCCAGCAGTTGCAGGTTCTCTTTTTCCTTCCGGGCTGTTTCGTACTTTACCTGGTAGCTGGTGGTCTGGCGGGTTATTTCTTCGGAATTAATGCTGTCGGTATAGGCCGAGGAGAGCTGCAGGTAGTCGTAGGCCTGTTTATAATCGCCGGTACTGCTAAAGATCTTGTGCAACACATCAGCAGATTCTTTGGCTTCGGCTTTGGAGTTGGTTTTCTGGGCGAGCTCAAGGCTTGTTCGGGCATACAGGATCGCCTTAGGATAATTTTTCAGCCCCTGGTAGGTTTCGGCGAGGCCGCGGTAGGCATAAACCTGGTTGTTCAGGTTATTTGTTCGGATGGTAAGGGCAAGGCCGCGCTGCAGGTAATGGAGTGCCCGGGTGTATTTCCCAAGCTTCTGGTACGTGTAGCCAATGTTTACAAGGCTGATGGTGGTGCCTCTGCTGTCGTTTGTTTTTTCCTTCAGGGGCAGGGCTCTCAGGTAATAGTGCAGGGCCGTGTGGTATTTATGCTGGCGCTCATACACATTGCCCATGTTGTTCAGCGCCCTGCTCATTGATAGGGTATCATTAACTTTTTCGGCCAGGCGCATGGCCTTGTTATAGTAGCTCAGGGCTTTGCTATAGTTGAACTGGCTGATGTAAATGTTGCCGATGTTGTTATAGCTGGTGCTTAATCCTATCGTATCGGCCAGCACCTCGCGCAACCGCAACGATTTGTAATAATATTCGGTGGCCGTGTTATAGTCGCCAAGGTTATAGAAGCCGGCACCGGCATTGTTGTAAGCCAGGGCCAGCAGGGCGCTGTCCTGTAGTTTGGTTGCCTCCTCTACGGCTTCTTTGCCATAGGCAACTGCTTTTTTGGGATCGGTGTACCAGTAGTTCTTGCTGAGCTCACATAGTTCCTCCACTTTATGGTGCAGCGCTGCTCTTGAGGGGCCGGTAAGAGGAGTAGGTTCCGCTGCCCTGGGCGGCACAATCAGCAGTAAAATAAATTGGATCAGTAGAGCTGCAATCATAAGCAACGGTGGCGTAAAAGTTTGTTTTGTAGTAGAAAAGTGGCGGCTTAAACTTAGCAAATATAACGTTTTTACTTTAACATGCACATTTCTATATAATTGTTTTATTGTATGTTACGCAGCCGCTCTGCTGTTGCATGAACTATAAAAAATAAAGCCCTCCGCGTAAACGGAGGGCTTTATAGGCATTGTTATAACTTTAACTTATTCCTGAATACCAGGTACGCCAACCGGTGTTGCGCTGTGCCAGTTAAACTCCTGCGCTTTGCGGGCGGTAGGGGCCAGCTCATCCATGTTATTGGCATCGTACAGACGGCCGTTACGCATCACGTACTTTATGGTGTTGGTGTTACGGATATTCTCCAGCGGGTTACTGTCCATAATCACTAAGTCAGCCAGTTTGCCGTTTTCAATAGATCCGATATCACCTTCCAGGCCAAGTGATCTGGCACCCAGAATCGTGGCAACTTTCAGGGCATCGTGGTTGCTCATGCCACCCGACTGCACCGACCAAAGCTCCCAGTGGTAGCCAAGGCCCTGCAGCTGACCATGCGAGCCGATACCGGCCAGGCCACCTTTCTGTACCAGGTTATTCACAAACTCGGCGTGGCGCTCAAAAATGTGCTCTTCTTTCGCAAACCAGCCTGGTCTGCGACGTGCTTTGGCATCCAGTTCCGGTTTTGGAGTAAAGTAGTTCAGCTTTTTGTCGCCGATCACATCTTCTGTAGCATAGTAGTAGTTCTCTGCCCACGGGCCACCATACGATACCAGCAGGGTAGGGGTGTAAGCCATTTTGGTCTCAGCTACAAAATCGATCACATCTTTGTAAAGCGGGTAGATCGGGAAGGCGTGCTCATGACCCGGATAACCGTCGATGGCCTGTGTCATGTTCAGTTTAAAGTCCAGGCCACCTTCGGTAGTTGGCAGCAAGCCCTGCTCTTTGGCAGCCATAATGATCCACTGGCGGTGCTGGCGGTTACCAACCAGGTACATCTTTATAGTTTTGGTATTGTAGTACTCTGAGTACTGGCGCAGAATGCTCTTTGCCTGGTCCAGGCTCTTCAGGTTATAAGACCAGAAGCCTACGCCCGGGCCGGTAGAGTACACGCGCGGACCAACCATTTTACCGGCATCCACCAGGTCAGCATACGTCAGCACGTCTGTTGTTCCGGTTTGCGGGTCGCGGGTGGTGGTTACGCCGTAAGCTAAGTTAGCGGCATACATCCACACCTGGTTGGTGTGCACGCCCCAGCGCGGCCACATGTGTGCGTGGGTATCAATAAAGCCAGGCGTAATGGTTTTGCCCTTTACGTCCACTATTTTAGCACCCTGCGGCACTGTAAGCGAACCTGATTTACCAACAGCTTTTATGCGGTTGTTCTCTACCAGAATGTCGCCGTTCTCGATCACCTCGTTGCCGTTCATGGTAATGATGCGGGCACCCTGCAGCAACACAATGCCCTGCGGAATGTCACGCTGTACCTGTATGGCAATTTTGGTTTCTTTTGGCTTGTAGCCTTCTATAACAATTGCTTCTTTTTCAGCATTGGCGCTGTCTGCTTTTGCTTCGGTTACCTTGGCTTCTTTTTTCTTCTCGGCATCCAGGTCCATCTGCTCTTTCTTCGCGCGGGCTTCGTCCAGGTTATAAGCAAAGAAACCATGGCCTATCGTCCAGTAAACCGTTTTGCCATCAGCAGACCAGCTCGGGAACTGCCCGCCAATTTCGGTTAGTTTCCAGCTTGGGAAAGAGGACGTAGCTACATCTGCTACTGATATAGTTGGCGTTTCGCCACCTACTACCGGTATAGTTACCACATAAATCTCGTTGTTGATGAGCGCCAGGGCCTTATCGCCGACAGGCGCTTTAATAAGCGTAGTGGCTTCGGAAGGTTTCTGCTGTGGCTCACGCTCGTTCTGGTGCAGCATGTGGCACATTTCCTCCATCACGCCATCGCCGGCAACCGTACCAAACGTGGTAATACCTTTCACTTTCAGGTAAGAGCGCTTATCGGTACCATCCCAACGGATCGAGATCAGCCCATCGGAGCCGCTGTACAGGTAAATACGGTCTTCGCCTTTTACAAAGTGCGGGTTAGCACCGATGCTGGCATTGGTTACAAACGTACTTTTGCCACCTTTTGCCGGAATCCAGTTTATGGTCTGGCGGGCATCAAAAGCACCCGGGCCCGGGGCTATCTTGTATTCATGGGCAGATCCTTTCGAGAACACAATGCGCTCTCCGTTCGGTGTCCAGACAGGCTCCTGGAAAACAGCGTTTTCTTCGGTCAGTTTTACTGGTTTGCCTTTGCCGTTTGCGTTTGTTTTGTATATGGCACCACCGGTTTTCTCATCCCAGGTTACATAAACGATAGATTTACCGTCCGGCGACCAGGCTGGTTGTGCCTGTGTAAAGTCCTGCTCCGTCAGGCGTTTTGGTGTGCCGTTCGGGTAGTCCATTACATAAAGTCTGTCCAGTGCGGTAAAGGCTACGCGCTTGCCATCCGGCGACACGGCTGCATCGCGCAGCTGCGTAACCGTCATCATTTTGTCGTCTTTTATCGGGTATTTAAAGTCCAGCTGCGGGCCAACGGCGATCTCGGTCTTAACTTCAAACGGGATCTCTTTGGCTGCACCGCCTGCTACCGGAATACTGTGGATCTTACCGCCATACGAAGCGATCAGGTTACGGCTGTCCGGGGTGAACGACATGGCAGGTAATACGCCCATTGGCGCTATGCTTTCCTGCTCGTCGCGCTGCACCGGGTAGGCCAGCCATTTCTCTTCGCCGGTTTTCAGGTTCTGGGCAATAAGGCCCGTCTGGTTGTTGTGGCGCGTACCATATACCAGCCAGGTGCCGTCCGGCGACAGGGTAGGCGAGAAGGCAGAGCCATAGCGCGAGGTACGGGTATCTACTTCACCGGTCTGGCGGTCGAAGGTGGCTAACTGGTACTGTGGTAATTGTGCGTTGTAGTTCCAGGCACCGATGCGCTGCGAGAACCAGATATAGCGACTATCCTTGCCAAAAGCAGGCTCTACAGTTTTCAGGGTTTCCGGTTTGCTGATGAGCTGTACGCCCGTGCCACCGTCTTTGTGATACAGATGCAGCTTCAGGTTACGGCGTCCTTTTGATGCTACCAGGTACTCGCCATCCGGCGTCCATTCCGCTGAAAAGAAGTTTTCGTTCTTGCTCTTGCTGATCTGCTTCGTCTTTTTCGTAGCCAGGTTCATCGTCCAGACGTTGTCCGAGCCATCTCTGTCCGAAATGAACACGATCGACTTTCCATCCGGGCTGAAACGGGCCTGTGTATCGAAAGCCATGCCTTCGGTCAGTTGGGTTGCTTTACCTCCTGTTATAGGTAGCAGGTACAGGTCGCCCAGCATATCGAAAATGATCTGGCTGCCATCCGGGCTTACATCCAGGGCCAGCCACGAGCCTTCGCTGGTGTTGATGCTGATCTTGCGGGCACCCTCCAGCGGAAGATCTTTTTTCTCTTCCTTTTTGGTGTCGTCTTTTTTGGGTTTGGCTGCCTCCTGGGCCATAGCAGGCTCCAGCAGCAAGCCTACCGAGCAGAGCAGAAGCAGGTTTTTCTTCCAGCTGTGCTTATAGGTTAGTATTGGTTTTTTCATGTTTGTTCTGATTGATGAACAAAAGAGTAAGGTTAGTCAAAGTGAATATACGAATTGAGAATTGAGTAAAAAACTGCTTTAGACAAATACAGCTGAATTGTCGGCAGATAGGTTGTTTTATTGGCTTAACCTGTGTTTTGTGGATTGGGTGTTATGGTTCTATAGTTGGCATTCGATGTCACCGCCTGGGTTTATCCTACTCAGGCCTTGTTCCATGAATAGGAGAGGGAGTTTATGTCTGAATCAGGATTTACAGGATTTAGGGATTTTCAGGATTTGGGCTTTGCTATAGTTAGTGTTATTGTTTCATAGTTACGGTTAGTCATTCCCTGCCCCTTCGAAGGGGGAATTTCTGCTATTGCTATAGTTTTAACTATAGTTTCATAGTTACTGCTTTAACACCCCTGTAGTCCCCTCAAGGGGACAATCTCTGCAAAAGCTATAGTCTCAACTATAGTTCTATAGTTACAGCCTGAGAACAGGACAGGTTTACCTGTCCCTACGGAATTTCAACTACGAGAAAAGCTACAGAACTATAGCTAATCAAATAAGCTATAGATTTGCTATCGAAAGATTACAGTCTTTGGGTTGAGCGCCTTGGCAGGTTCCGGTGCCGATAGGCAGCGCGACGTAAGGAGCGCAGGAAGCTGGCACCGCGCGATGCCCGAAGACGGGGCCTCCCGGCCCCAGAGGGAGCCAAGCTAACTATAGAACGTTTGGCTCTTAGAGCTCCCAGGAATTAAAGAAGCTATGGAACAACGGCTTAGTTCCAGTAGTAAGCAAAGGCAACTATAGACTATAGCCTTTGAGCATCAACTATAGGCTGAGATAGATTTCTCACTTTGTTCGAAATGACAAACGTGAAGAAATATAGAGCTATAGTATCCTAACTATAGCCCAAGCCTTTGACAAGCTTGTCCCTGTCGGGCCAGTTTAGTCAGGAGACTAAACACTATGGTAAGTCACGAGCAAGATGCTCGCGCCAGCATTTAAGCCAGCTTTTGGTTAACGCCAGCAACTGGGTACCGCTTGAAACTATAGCTAAACCATCAAAACCCTACCATCCTACAACCTCGACCCTACTAACCCCACCAGCTAATTTATGAACCTTGATCTGGGTGCCGATTCGCTCTTTCAGGGCTTCGACGTGGGAGATGATGCCGACCATTTTACCGCTGGCCTGCAGGTTCTCAAGAGTAGAGATAGCCGAATCCAACGTGTCTGCATCCAGGGTGCCGAAGCCTTCATCAATGAACAGCGAGTTGATCTGGGTGCGCCGGCCGGCCAGGTCTGATAAACCCAAGGCAAGCGCCAGGCTGACCAAAAAGCTTTCGCCGCCGGAGAGGGTGTTTACCGGGCGCACAGCTTCGGCCTGGTAAAGATCCACGATCAGCAGGTCCAGTTCGTCGGTAGCGGATTTCAGGATGCGGTAGCGGTCGTTGAGCTTCTGGAGGTGGCGGTTGGCCAGTTCTATAAGCCTTGCCAGTGTGAGCCCCTGTGCAAATTTACTGAACTTGTTACCATCTGCGGAACCGATCAACTCCGATAACTGGCTCCAGCGGCGGCATTCGTGCTGTTGTAATTTTAGCTGGGCGGTAAGCTCCTGGTTCTTTTCGCTTTGCTGTTTATCCAGTTCCAGCAAATGTTCTAACCGGGCCCGTTGGGCAATAAGGTCGTGTTGCTCGGTGGTTTTGGCTACAAGCTGTTGCTGCAGCGCTTCTATAGTTTCGGTGGTCAGGTTTCGGGCCTCGGTCTGGGACAGGTCCTGCTGTACATTGCTCAGGGTTCTGCGAAGCTCGGTCAGGTGCTTTTCTGTCTGGGCTTTCAGGTTGGCCAGGCGGTCGGCTTCGTCCCGTTGCAGTAGCATCTGGCTGAGGGCTTCAATCGTTTCGATGCCCTTTTGCTGCAGTACTTGCAACAGGCCGTCGCACAGCGTATCCAGTTCCGATTTTTTGCTGTGGTGCGTGCTTGTGTACTCCTGCTGGCGCTGGTGCTGTTCCTGTAGTTCCAATTGCTTTTTCTGTTGGGCAGCGCGTGCAGATTCGGCGGCTTTTGCCAGGCGTGTAAGCTCGGTAGCGGCATGCTGACGCTCCTGCTCCGGTCTTTTATCTCCGAATAACCTGGTGCGCTCATCCTTAAGCAATGTGAGTTGCTGGTGTATCTGCTCCAATGTATTTTTCTTATCCAGCAGGGCCTGTTCTTTCTCCGCAACCTTTTCTTTCAGGGCTTTTACCTGCTCATCCAGTTTTACATAAGGGTCACGGAGGGCTTCGTAGGTATCGCATTGCTGCTGGTAGGCGTTTGTTTTAGCCTCCAGTTGCTGCAAAATTTCGGGACCCTGCTGTGGCGTAAAGGCAAAACTATAGCTGGCCGCAAACGACTGTGCCGTTTGGGTAAATACCTGCTGCTGCTCCTGCGCGTCCTGCAATTGGGTGTTATAGCGCTGTAGCTGCACCTTTAGCATATCCTCGGACTGCTGCAGTTTGCTGACCTGCGCCTGGGCCTGAAGTTGCTCTTCGCGGTATTTTTGTAGCTGCTGGTTTATAGTTTCGATGTGGCGGCTAAGCGTGCGGGCCGTAGTAAGGGCCTGTGTCAGGGTGCCGGTCGTTTGCCGCTGTGCCGCCAGTTGCTGCTCCAGCTTCTGGAGCTCGGTAATGGCGGTTGCTATATTTCCGCGCTGCTGATTAAATGCTTCCTGCAGGCGGGCCAGTTCTGTTTCTGTTTCGAGCCGGGTTTTAGTAGCGGCTTCGTGTTGGTTCTGCAAGGTGTTCAGGCTAAGCTGCAGCTGTTTTATAGTTGCATCCAGTTCCTTTACTGTAATTAGCTGGGCATCGCGGCGCTGCTCTTCCTCCGAGAGGGTGCTGCTATAGTTTCCTTCCACAAACGGGTGCTGCTCCGAGCCGCAGAGCGGGCAGGGCTGGTCGGGTTGCAGGGCATGGCGGTGCTGCTCCAACTCCTGAATGCGCTGTTGCAGGACAACCAGTTTCTGCAGGTCTTCCAGCTTTTCGGTAGCCGTTTTATAGTTGCTTTCGGTGGTGGCGAGCTCTGTTTTTTTAGCAGCTATAGTTTGTGCCAGCGTAGTTGTCTGCTCTGTCAGCAATACCATTTTCTGCTGCTGCAAACTATAGTTCTTCGCCAGTTCTACCAACCGCTCGTACCGGGACAACAGCAGCGGCTGCTCCTGTGCCAGCTGCTCCAGTTCATCTATCGTTCTGGTGGCAAGTATGATCTGTAGTTTTGCCAGGCTTTCCTGTTTTTGGGCATCCAGCTCGGTTTGCTTCTGTTGCAGTTCCTGTTGGGCCGTAGCTATAGTTTGCAGTTGCAGAGCATCGGCCTGTAGTTGCTTTGCTATAGTTTGCTGCTCTTTCCGGATGCTAACTATAGTTCTGTCGGCATCTGAAAGGTCTTTTATCGTTTGCCTGAACTCGTGCAGGTTCTCGCGCAGGTCTTTAAGTCTGGCATTCTCCTGCAGCCATTTTTTAAGGGCCGTAGCTTTTTGTGTTACCGTAGTGAGCTCCGCATCTTTCAGTTCCAGCGTGGCTTTCTCCTGCTTCAGGATTTGCTCATGCTGCACATAGGTATCCTTCTCCGTTTTAAACTGGCCGCGTATAGTTTCAAGCTGATGATCGAGTTGCTGTACCTGTGCCAGCAAGGGCTCGAGTTGCTGTACTGCCTCTTCCTGCTGCTGATGCGCTTTTGCGGCTGCCAGTACCAGCAGGCCGGCTTGTTCCAGTTCGGCTTCGAGGGCCGGTATTTGTTTTTCGAGGGTCAGGAGTTGTTCGCGTACTTCGGTCAGGCGGCCGTTGGCGGCATTAATCTGTGCAAGCTCGCCTGTAAACTGGGTAGCCTGTTCGTGCTGCTGTAGTTTTATGAAATCCGGTTGCAGGGTGGCCAGTTTTTCTTCCTGCTGCAGTAGCTCCTGTTTACAGTTTTCGGCACGGTCGCGTAGTTGCTGCAGCTGGGTCAGCCATTGGCTTTTTTCCTGTAGTTGTTTGTGTTCTGCTGCCAGCAAACGCTCTGTTTTGGTGAGCTCTGCTATAGTTGCCTGGTAAGCCTGGCGCTGTTCTTCGGGCAGTAATTTGCCGTCTTCCAGTTTCAGTCTCAGGTCTTTTTCTTTCTGCTCTTCGTCTTTGGCCTTGCGGTAGGCAAAAGCTGAAATCTCAGAGTAAATGGTGGTGTCGGTGAGCTTCTCCAGCAATATGCTGCGCTCTTTAGCACTGGACTTCAGAAAGACGGCAAAATCGCCCTGCGACAACATAACAGAGCGCAGAAACTGCTTTGCATCCAGCCCCGAAATCTCGACTACTTTATCCGGAACTTTGCTTTTGCCGGTCTCTATCAGTTCGTTTGTCTCGGCATTTGCCAGCTCCATACTTACCGGCTGCAGTTCGCCTTCGGGTTTGCGACGGGCACGGTGCAGAGCCCACTTTGAGCGGTAGCTTTTGCCATTTGCCTCAAATACCACTTCTGCAAACGACTCGCCGGTGTGCCGTGTCATCAGTTCCCCTATCGTTAAGGTGCCGTGGCGGTGCGTTACGCCATAAAGTCCTACTGTAATGGCATCCAGCAAGGTGGTTTTGCCAGCGCCTGTTGGCCCGGTAATGGCAAACAAGCCTGCCTCAGCCAGCGGACTCTGGTCGAAACGGATCTCGTGCTCACCGCGCAGCGAGTTCAGGTTCTGGAAACGGACAGACAGGATTTTCATGGGGTAATCGTTAATGGGTAATGGGTCGGTTATAATTAATTTTGTGCTTTATGTATTTTTCGAAAGTCGCCACATTTTCTTTCGGCTTAAAACTATAGTTGAATTTACCATAGTAATATGAGTTGATGTTTTTCTCTTCCTCCCCGTGAAGGGTGTAATACTCTCCATTAAACTCGGCGCCGAAAAGCTCAATGTTATAGTCTACCTGAGCAAAATCAGAATAAGCATGTATTATATTGCCATCCATTACCATCATGGTATGGGCATAAAATTTCTCAGGATTTCCGGTAACAGCTTTCAGGATGCCAAATATTAACCCGTCGTCTGTTTTATAGAGCTTATAGTTTAATTCTGTATAATCTTTCTCTAAAATAGCACGGTACTTTTTACCTGGGGTACTTTTTAGAAAGCATGTTATGTCAAGTTTAGCCATTTCCCGGAGCTTTCCTAATGCTACCGAATCTGTAATAGCCTGGACATTAAAGTCCTTCGCTGTTAAGAATATTTCGTCTTTAAAAGTGTAGGCGTCACCCTTAAAACCACGAGGAAGATCATTTGTCAGGTAGTTTGTATACCTGGCGCATGGGTTGCCTTTCTTATAGCGCTGCGCACTAACCGCAAGTGGTAATAGTAGTAAAAGAAGCAGTAGTTTCTTCACGGATTTCCGGTTTAATGTTTCATAGCTGACAAGACGCTCGTAGGAGCTGCGCACGCTACGAGGTCTGCTATAATTTAAGACGCAAGGTATTGAGTCACTACATCTCATTCTTAAACTTCCAAACTCTCTAACTCCTAAACTCCTAAACTATAGTTAGCTTTCCTGTTCCTGGCGCATCAGTTCCAGCAGTTCACTGAAGCTGTTTACCAGTTCGGTGTGGTCTGAGTCCGGAAAGGCGCTCTGGCAGCGTTTCAGGAATACTTCTTTCTCGTTAAGGGTGTGCAGGTCAGCTTCTTCCTGTACCTGTTGCGCCAAACCCTGGCGCTCGCGTTTAAAAATGGGCGGCCGATGGATGAGCAGGTGCAGTTCATCTTTTTTAAGCTGCAGTACTTCTTCCAGTTGCTGGTTCAGGTCGGGTAGAGGAGCGTCAAGTTCGAGTTGTATCTCGGCCCAGGCGGGCAAACTATAGTTGCTGTTGTCGTAAGTAGTGATCTTAGTTTTCACTTCTTCCAACGAGCCTTTAAAGCGCACCAGTTTGCGGCAAACCGGAATGGCTAACTCACGCAAATCAACCAATTTACCAGCTTCAAAATCGAGGATAAAAATTACTTTGCTGTCGGTTACTTCGCTGAAGCTAAGCGGAATAGGGGAGCCGGAATAGCGGATGTGGTGCGTGTTGTTTACCTGCTGCGGACGGTGCAAATGGCCCAGCGCTACATAGTCAAACTCCTTCGGAAACTGGTCTGCGCCTATCTGCCCCAGGTTTCCTACGTGTATCTCTTTCTCGCTCTCGGATGCGGTGCCGCCGGCTGCAAACAAGTGGCCCATGGCTACTACAGGTAGTTGCTGCACTTTGTAAGGTTGGATGTGCGGTACAAACTGGGCATAATGGTCGGCAATGCCTTGCTTTAAGCGTGCTTCGCGTTCGTCATACGTTTCGCCGGGAACAGACAAACGGATATCGCGGTCGCGCAAAAACGGCACGGCACAAACTATAAGCTCCGGTTGGTCGGCAGCGTTTTTCAGAACGATGAGCTCATCCAGCGGATCGGGAGTGGCACCGCCTATCACCTGAATGTTCATGCTGGCAAGCAAATCCCTGGGGGCATTCATTGTCGAGACCGAATCATGGTTTCCGCCTATAAATACAATGTGCCGGCAGCAGGTAGCGGTTACCTTGCGCAGGAAGTCGTAGTATAGTTTAAGGGCAGTGTTGGAGGGAGCACCGGAATCGAAGACGTCGCCGGCCATAAGCAGCACATCTACCTGCTCCTGCTCAATGGTTTGCAGCAGCCAGTTCAGGAAGTGCTGGTGTTCTTCGGTACGTTCGAGGGTAACAAGGCGCTGGCCCAGATGCCAGTCTGATGTGTGTAATGCACGCATAAATCTTCAGCTCCAAATCCGAAACAAGATACATCGGAATATATAAATATTGCAAATTGGATGGAAAGAATATTATGCTAATAGCTTGGGAGTGGGCAGAGCGGTAAAAATTAGCTAGGTAGCTATAGTTTTAAGCAAGCAGCCACTTCAGGGCTTCGTCGTTATCCGAAAAGCTTTTCACTTCGAAACGTGTTTTGCCCTGCGCTTCGGCACGGGAAATAACTGATTCTAATGATAGTTTATGGAAAACGCTTTCCGGGAGCACCCTTGCCAGTTTTTTAAGGTTGGTTTGCGAGAGCAGTTCGTAAAATTCGTTAGCCATCCAGTCTTTGGCTTTAGGCCCCAGGGCACCTAACACTTTTCCGCTGGCAATGGCCCGTTCTACTTTGTGGTCGCGGAGCGCTTCGTATAGTTTTGTGCCACCGGCAATCAGCTCGTCGTCGGTTACATGGCGCAGCCATTCAGAGCGCAGCAAATTGCCTTTCAGATCGACTTCGATCTTATAATAATCGGAAGAGTAGACAGTAGTGAAAGGCATAAAATTGCATTAAATAACTATAGTTGCTGTCGTTGCATCGGGCAATCTAATCATCAAAAGTATGTAAAAAAATACATACTGCGTGTTGTCTTAAGTTTATTATTTTAATCCTGCCTATTCGTCTACTGCCGTTCCTTAAATTGCACTGAATTTAAGCGTGTATGTAAAAGAAAAAACCCCGCCTGTTAGAGGCGGGATTTCTATAGTTAAGCGTTCACTTTCTGGAAGCTGGTAATGGCATCGCTCAGGTCGTAAACCGGAACATCGAATTCCTGCTCCAGTATGCTTTGTCCGGCGGCAGAGCGGTAACCGGCGGCGCAGTGTACCATTATTGGTTTGTCCTGCGGAATCTCGTTTTTGCGCTCACGCAACTCCGGCAACGGAATGGTGATGGCACTGTCGAATATCTTGCCTGCTTTTACTTCGCCGTTGTTACGGATATCAACTATAGTATAGTTATCCGGGTTCTGGCGGAAGTCGTTCAGGTCGGTTTCTACGCTGGTTTCTGGCAGGTCTGTTGGTGTTAGCAGCGCTCCTTTTATATTGCCTTCGTAACCGATTTTTGCTGCTTTCCGGATCACAGAGTTTAACACTTCTTCGTTCTCAGCAATAAGGTAGAACTTCTCGTTCGGGCCAACTATAGAACCCAGCCAGGTCTCAAATTTACCGCCTTCCTGAATGTTGATGCTGTTAGGCTTATGGCCTTTTTTGAAAGCTGCCTGCGGACGTGTATCTACGACTAAAATGCCTTCTTCCAAAGCAGCATCCTGCGTTAAGCGTGGCACAGCAGCAATACTTTCTTCAAAGCTGCGGGCGCCGGCTTTGTTCATGGTCACATCGTGGCCGAAGTATTTTGGAATAAAAGGCTGATCTTCGAGCAAGGTTCTGATGAACTCATCTTCGCTCATGTCCTGCAGCGCATAATTCGTTTTTTTCTCACGGCCTATCGTGGAGAACGTATCGGAGCTCAGGTTTTTACCGCAAAGCGAGCCAGCGCCGTGGGCAGGGTACACTAGTACTTCTTCGTTCAGTTTTTTGAAAACGTTGTTGGTAGTGTGGTACATCTGGCGGGCCAGTTCTTCGCGCTTGGCCGTCATGTTACCTACATTTTCGCGTAGGTCCGGGCGGCCTACATCGCCTACAAACAGGGCATCGCCGGTAAAAGCTGCGTGTTGGTTGCCGCTTTCATCCAGCAAAAGTATAGTTACGCTGTCGGGGGAGTGACCTGGCGTGTTCAGAGCTTTTAGGGTTAGCTTGCCCAGTTTTACTTCATCGCCATCATCAAAAGACTCATGCTCGTAATCAGCGCCCAACAGTTTACTTACATAAATGGTGGCGCCGGTTTTCTGGGCTATTTCCAGGTGCGAGCTTACAAAGTCGGCATGCGGGTGCGTTTCAAAAATGGCTACAATCTCGGCATTGTTGGCTTTAGCAAAGTCGAAGTACGGCTGCGGGTCGCGGGCCGGGTCTACAAGGGCCATCCGGCCTTCGCTTATAATGGCGTAGCTGGCGTGTGCCAGGCCTTTATCGTAAAACTGCTCTATTTTCATTGTATGTAATTATACTTGTAAAATCGTGATGGTTGGGCTATTCTTTGGTTGGTAAACCGGCACTTTTCAGTTCTTCGTAGCCACCAATGTTAAATACATTTTTAAAGCCGGCATCCTGCATCAGTTTGGCTGCTTTACCACTTCGGTTGCCGCTTTTGCAGTACAGGTAGTAGGTCTTTTCCTTATCCAGGCCATCTAAGCTTTTGGCAAAATCACCATTCAGTAGATCGGAGTTGGCAGCACCCTGCAAATGGCCCGAAGCAAATTCTTCCTGGGTGCGTACGTCAATCAGCACACCTTTTTGTGTGGTGGCTTGTTGTTTATATTCGGTTGGCGTCAGGCGCTTGGCGGTGGTGGCATCCTGCTGTGGCTGGCCGCAGCTGAAAAATGCGGAAACTATAGTTACTAAGATCAGTTTCATGGGCTTTCTCTTGAGATTTGAACAGTTAAAGGTACCAATTTAAGGTAAAAACTACCAGCAGTCTGTATTGTTTTATGCGCCACCCACCACAAATAAAACGCCACTGCAGCATGGGGCAACAGTGGCGGTAAACTATAGTTGCGTACTAAAGTTTTAAAATATGCGGCAGGTGTTTATCGAATCTATAATGCTGGTAATGGAGCTGTCTGTCAGGAAGTAGAATACATTTTTGCCCTCGCGCTTGGTATCTACCACACCTTTGTCGCGCATGTTGGTCAGGTGGTGCGACAGCAAGGATTGTTCTATTTGTAATATTTCCTGCAATTCGCTTACAGTAAAGCGCTCCTTTTGCTGCAGCAGGTCTATGATGCTGATGCGGACCGGGTGCGCCACGCTTTTAAGCACATACGCTGCACGCTCCAACTTTTTCTTATCTAACCGTACCTTCAAACTGCTCATAGTGTCTTGTATTAGCTTTTTGCAATACATGAACATGTGTTCATGTTTACTAATTCAGTACAATTTTAAAGCCTGCGTAGTTCCTAAAGTAAATTAAAAAAGCAGCACAAGCCGTAGCCCGCGCTGCTTTTAACTATAAGAAACGGGAGATTAATTGATTTGCTCAGGAGTATTTAACCCACCCCTAACCCCTCCGAGGAGGGGAATTTCTGCTCAATTAATTTAGTCCCTATGGCGCGAGCGTCTTCGCTCGTGCTAAACTATAGTTTGGGCCTCCGGCCCAGTCGGATTGCAAATCCGACTTTATAGGTAAGTCACGGATCGCAGATCCGCGCCAGCAGAAAGAATTTTAACGGTTTCTAATTCCCCTCCTCGGAGGGGTAGGGGTGGGTTTACTTTTCAGGAATCTTAGTTAGGATGCACCATACCTGTAGCGTGCTGGGTAACATCTACGCCCAAGCCTTGCGCCACACCCAGACCTAAGCTGATATCGGCACGGAAGAAATGGCACAACTGGCGGTTAATGATCAGGTCGCGTTTTTCGCCGCTGATGCTGCGCATAGCGCCTACTATGTTGCTGATCGTATTTGCTTTTTCTTCAGGGGTCATTAAACGGAACAGGTCGCCGGGCTGTGAGTAGTGGTCGTTCTCGTTTTCGCCGTTGCGGTCAAACCAGTCGGCATATACATCGCGCTGTAGCGGTTCGGCTGGCTGCTTATAGTTTTCATCGGCAAAATTATCGTCGAAGCTGTTCGGAAAGTAGTTTGGTTTGCTGCCACCGTTGCCGTCTATGCGCATGGCGCCGTCGCGCTGGTAGTTACTGGTAGCAAACGGACAACGGTTCACCGGTATCTGCTCATAGTTGGCGCCCAGTCTGTAACGCTGTGCATCGGGGTAACCTAAAATACGGCCCTGCAGCATTTTGTCCGGCGAGAACGAGATGCCATCTACCACGTGCGCCGGTGCAAAAGCGGCCTGCTCTACGTGTGCAAAATAGTTGTCCGGGTTCTCGTTCAGTTCCAGCACGCCTACATCTATCAGCGGGAATTCCTTCTGCGACCACACTTTGGTTACATCAAACGGATTGAATTTATAGTTGGCAGCCTGCTCTCCGGTCATGATCTGCACCTTCAGGTCCCAACGCGGGAAGTCGCCTTTGTCAATCGCTTCTACCAGGTCGCGCTGTGCGTGGTCTGCATCTATGCCGCGCATTTTAGCAGCCTCTGCATCGGTAAAGTTCTTAATGCCCTGCTGCGTTTTAAAATGGAATTTCACGAAGTAACGCTCATTTTCTTTGTTAATGAACGAGAACGTGTGGCTACCAAACCCGTGCATGTGGCGGTAAGAGAACGGCGTGCCGCGGTCGCTCATCAAAATCATTACCTGGTGCAGACTTTCCGGGTTCAGGCTCCAGAAATCCCATACCATAGTTGCGCTTTTGCAGTTGGTATAAGGGTCGCGTTTCTGGGTATGGATAAAGTCCGGGAATTTTTTGGCGTCTTTGATAAAGAACACCGGCGTGTTGTTGCCTACCAGGTCCCAGTTACCATCTTCGGTGTAAAATTTAAGGGCAAAACCACGTGGGTCACGCTCGCTGTCGGCGCTGCCTTTTTCGCCACCTACTGTTGAGAAGCGCAGGAAAACACGTGTCTGCTTACCAATTTCGCTGAACAGTTTGGCTCTGGTGTATTTGGTGATGTCGTGGGTAACAGTGAAGGTGCCGTACGCGCCGGAGCCTTTGGCGTGCACGACGCGCTCTGGTATGCGCTCGCGGTTAAAATGGGCAAGCTTCTCGTGTAAAAAATAATCCTGCAGCAATACCGGGCCGCGCGGACCAGCTGTTTGAGAATCTTCGTAGTTGTAAACTGGTATACCGGATGCGGTGGTGATCTTGTGGTTTTTTTCTTTCTCGCTCATGGTCGGTTTCTTTTAGAGTAGTGTTCTGTAAGGATGCTCCAAAAGTACCGGGAGTGGTTTTATAAATCAAATTGATTAATTTTATAAAATGATAGTTTCTGTTTATAACTATAGTTGACTGTGGTGTAGAGAAAGAAAAAGGACTGGGCTTTTTGTCATCCTGAAAGGATCTTGTGGGCTTTTAGCAAAAGCTTAACCTACCTTCCACCAAGTTTCTTTACAGAATGACAAATTGTTTTTCGATTGATCAATTTACCGAACTATAGCTTAAAAGAAAATGACAGCGAACAACGAGCCTGCCGACACCAGCAGCCAAAGTATAGCTCCTTGTAAAAACGGACGTGCGCTAATACTTTTTATGGTTTTCAGGTTCAGGTTGATGCCGATGAAAAACAAGCTGAGCAGCAGGAATTTTTTAGCAACTAAAACTATAGCCGGCGCTGCAGTGGCAACTATAGGTACGAACGTAAAGAGCACCGATGCTAGCACAAACAGTGGAATAAAAAGCGGCAGGTTGAGTTTTGTCTCTTTGCTCTTGAACAGGAAGGCCGACACCAGTACCATCGGGATGATCCAAAGCGCGCGGGTTAGTTTTAGCGTAGTGGCAATCTCCAGGGCTTTAGCACCATACTTACTGGCTGCCCCTACTACCGAGCTTGTATCGTGAATGGCAATGGCTGCCCACACGCCAAACTGGCTCTGCGTCAGGTTAAACCAATCGCCAACTATAGGGAATACGAACAGGGCCAGCGCATTTAAAATAAAAACGATAGCCAGCGAAACCGAGATCTCGGCAGGTTCGGCTTTTATAGTTGGAGCCACTGCTGCAATGGCGCTACCCCCGCAAATAGCCGTGCCCACTCCAATTAAATGCGACAGCTTTGCCTGTATGTTAAACACTTTACCCAGAATATAAGCCAGGCCCAACGTTATAGTCAGTGATATGGCTGTGTAGATGATGCCCGATAAACCAGTAGCGCTTACCTGGTGCAGGTTAATGCTAAACCCAAGGCCAACTACAGCAATTTGCAAAGCGTATTTAGACGCCATCGAAGTATGTTTCTGCCACGGGTTACCAACTATAATTCCCATCACCAAGCCCAGAAACAAAGCCAGGGGCGCGGAAATGTAAGCTGTGGAAACTATAGCAAGCACTAAACCAGCTATCAGTATTTTCTGGAGTAAGGGGTAATTGTTGAGTAGCGGTAGGGGCATTGTAGTTTGTATGGTAGCGTGCAACAAAGTTATAGTTTACAACCATAACCTAAAACGACTCGCCCAGCACTACAAAAAAGTTTATGCCTTCGTGGCCATAGCCGGCATCCAGACGCACGTTAATTTTCTCTTTCGGATTCAGGGCAAAGCGCAATCCGGAGCCAATGGTGTACTTCAACCGGTCAAAGGCAAGGTCTTCTGTTTCATCAAAAACATCACCTATACCTGTAAAAGCTACCAGCCCAAACCTGCCTTTTATAGGAAAGCGGTATTCCAGTTGCGTGGCTACTACATTACGGGCCAAGAAACGGCTGCGGGCATAACCACGCAGCAAACGGTCGCCGCCTATAGTTGCCATGCGCATAAAAGGTACTTCGTCGGTATTTATAGTCAGTACCGTGTTGCTAGCCAGTACGTGGTTAGGTTTAAGTGCAAAATACTTGCTGAAGTTCAGGTTATAGTTGCTGTAGTTAAAGCCGCCACCCAACATACTGCCAAACCGGTAACCCGACAGCTCTAGTAACATCCCGCTGCTGGCAAACGAAACATTATCCCGGCTATCAAATAACAGCACCAGCCCTAAACCATTGTTCCAACCACCTTTGTAGCCCCTTATTTTTTGGGTTTCCAGTTGGCTCGGCTGGTCTTCTGAGATCGGGTTGGTTTCGGAGTTATAGTATTTGGTGAGCTGCAGGTCAGGGCCTACAAAAATGCCATTCCCAACCTGTTTCAGCGCAGCCAGTTTGGTGCCGATCAGGTCATATTCGTAGCGCTCCTCGTTATCCAGCGAGCTGTTGTTGCTAGTACCATAAAAACGATCTGTATAGATGCGGTGCCGTAGTTCGCCGCGCAGCAGGTACTTTTCTTCCCTGGTAAAAATGTTCCACTCCAGCCACTGGTCCATCTGTTTGTTCAGCGTGTAATCCGCAATCAAACGGGCTGTAGACAGACGGGTATAGGTGCTGTCTGTTTTGCTTTGCAGTTTAAAAAAGCCGATCAGCGCAACCCCAAAGCCGAGTTTGGTATCAGGGGTATAGTAAAGCACCGGCACCGGTATCAGCCCTTTGGTTTTCTTTTGGGTAACTATAGTTGAGTCGGGCGTTTGGGCTGCTACTTTAAAAACTATAGTTAGCAGTAACAGGGAGAGCAGGAGCGGGTGGCGGTAGTTCATAAACTATAGTTTAAAATCTGGCTGCTCTCAGGTAAACCGGCTTACATAAAAGGCTTAGCTCACAGTAAGATATAATATTTTTACAATATAGTACATAGTTGGGTGAGCCGCTCATATTTTTTAGTTACGGTATAAATGTTTTAACAACAGTATCCTTATATTTGATTACACTAAACTAACTGTAACTATCTCTCACTTTTACGCTAACTCATGAAGAAAATCTTAACCATTGCAGCCTGTCTCGCATTTGGAGCCGGCAGCGCGATGGCGCAGGAGACTTTTCCGCGCAATGGGGTGTACGATGAGCGGCCAGGCCTGGTAGCCCTGACCAACGCCACCATCCACACCGACTATAAAACCACGCTCAACAACGCTACGCTGCTTATCCGCAACGGGAAAGTAGAAGCCGTAGGCACCAACTTAAAAGTGCCTGCTGGTGCTGTTGTAGTTGATGCCAAAGGCAAGCACATTTACCCTGCTTTCGTGGATATGTTCTCTACTTACGGATTGCCGGAAGTAAAGCGCGAGCAACGTGGTTGGGGTGCCGCTCCGCAAATGGAGTCTAAAAAAGAAGGTGCCTACAACTGGAACCAGGCCATCCGTCCGGAAACCAACGCGGTAGAACTTTTCAAGGCAAACAGTAAGCAGGCCGATGAACTGCGCAAGCAGGGTTTTGGTACGGTGCTGGCTATCCACCGCGATGGCATTGCCCGTGGTACGGCTGCCCTGGTAACACTGGCTGACAAGCGCGAAAATGAAGTAATCGTGCTGGATAAAGCCGCCGGTGCCCTGTCGTTCGATAAAGGTTCTTCTACACAGGACTACCCGGCATCGCTGATGGGTGCTATTGCCCTGTTGCGCCAGACATATTTAGATGCACAGTGGAACAATCAGAACCCGGGCCGCGAGCAGAATATCTCGCTGAAAGCTTTTACAGACGCCAATCGTTTCCCGCAGATCTTTGAAGCAGGCAGCAAACTGGATGTACTGCGTGCCGATAAAGTGGGCGATGAATTCAGAACACAATACATCATTAAAACCAGCGGCGACGAGTACCAGATGCTGAACGAAATTAAAGCGACCAACGCGCCGCTAATCGTTTCAGTTAACTACCCGGATGCCTATAACGTGGAAGACCCTTATGATGCGCGTCGTGTATCGCTGGATGCCATGAAGCACTGGGAAATGGCACCTGCCAACGCGGCCATGTTGCAGAAAGCCGGTGTTACATTCGCCTTCACGGCATCTGACCTGAAGGATAAAAAGGACTTTTTGCCGAACGTGCGCAAAGCAATAAAGTATGGTCTGCCGGAAGAAGAAGCCCTGAAAGCGCTTACTGCTACGCCTGCCAAGTTACTGAAAGCTGAAAACATGGTAGGTAGCCTGGATGCTGGTAAACTGGCTAACTTCATTGTTACGTCAGGCAACCTGTTCGAAGACGATAACCTGATCCTGGAAAACTGGGTGCAGGGTGACCGCTACAAGATCACCGAAGTGCCATCAGACTATAGAGGCGTTTATACCTTAAAGATCGGCAACAACACATCTAAAATACTGAAAATTGCTGGTACTCCTGATAAGCCGGAGCTTTCGGTAATTGGTGCCGATACAGTAAAGGGTAAGATCTCTTTCAATGGTAACCTGGTTACGCTATCGTTTACCGACAGCAAAAAGAGCAACGAAACTATACGACTAAGCGGCTGGCTGGCTGATAAAAACCTGCAGGGCGAAGGCCAGTTGCCGGATGCCAGCACCGTAAAATGGTCGGCTACGTTCTCGGAAGCTATGACGCAGCAGGATAAAAAAGATACGGCCAAGAAAGCTGAGCAGGTAGAACTGGGTAAGATGATCTATCCGTTCCGTGCCTATGGCCAAACTGAGCTGCCAAAGCAGGAGACTGTACTTATCAAAAATGCTACCGTTTGGACCAACGAAAAAGAAGGCAAACTGGAGAATGCCGATGTCCTGATCAAGAATGGCAAGATCTCGAAAGTAGGCAAGAACCTGAGCGAATCAGGAGCTAAAGTAATTGACGGTACCGGCAAACACGTAACGCCGGGCATTATAGATGAGCACTCGCACATCGCCCTGAACGGCGTAAACGAAGGCACTCAGGCTGTTACCGCTGAAGTGCGCATGGCTGACGTGGTGAACTCTGACGATGTGAACATTTACCGCCAGCTGGCAGGTGGTGTAACGACTTCGCAGTTGCTGCACGGTTCGGCTAACCCTGTTGGTGGCCAGTCGGCTATTATCAAGTTGCGCTGGGGCAAGAGCCCGCAGGACCTGATGGTGGAAGGCGCTGATGGTTTCATCAAATTTGCACTTGGCGAAAACGTGAAGCAGTCTAACTGGGGCAATACACAAACTATACGCTTCCCGCAATCCAGAATGGGCGTGGAGCAGGTGTATGTAGATGCCTTTACCCGTGCCAAAGAATACGAGCAGGCCTGGAAGAACTATAACAAGCTTTCTAAAAAGCAGCAGGCCAAAACCGCAGCCCCGCGCCGCGACCTGGAACTGGAAACGCTGGTTGAGATCCTGAACGGCAAGCGTCACATCACTTGTCACTCTTACGTGCAGTCTGAGATCAATATGATGATTAAGGTAGCTGACCAGATGGGCTTTAAAGTGAACACATTTACACACATCCTGGAAGGTTATAAAGTAGCTGACAAAATGAAGGAGCACGGCTCTGGTGGCTCAACCTTCTCTGACTGGTGGGCTTACAAAATGGAAGTGAAAGATGCTATCCCGCAGAACGCAGGCATTATGCACAACCTGGGTGTGGTTACGGCCATTAACTCGGATGATGCTGAAATGGCGCGTCGCCTGAACCAGGAAGCTGCCAAAAGTGTGAAGTATGCCGGTGTAAGCGAAGAAGATGCCCTGAAAATGGTAACCCTAAACCCAGCCAAACTCCTGCACCTGGACGACAGAATGGGTAGCCTGAAAAGCGGTAAAGATGCTGATGTGGTACTATGGAACGAACATCCGCTTTCGATCTATGCACGCCCTGAAAAGACTTTTGTGGATGGAATCGCTTACTTCGATGTGGAGCGCGACGCCAAGATGCAGCAGGAAATGGAGCAGGAGCGCATGCGCCTAATCCAGAAGATGCTGAATGCCAAAGCTGGTGGTGCCAGAACGCAGAACCCAACTATAAAGAAGGCAAGCGTACTGCACTGCGAAGATGTGCACCATCACGAAGAAGAGAGCTACCTGGCTTATTAAGTGTTAAATTGTTAAATGGCTAAATTGCTGCAGGTTAAAAGGTTGAGCTATAGTTTTCAGATTCAACAATTTAACAATGCAGCAATCTAACAATCAAATAAAATGAAGATCCATAAAAGATATATATCCGCTTTTGCAGCTGTATTGCTGAGCACGGCTGCCTTTGCGCAGGTGCCGGCTCCGGCTGCCAAGCAAAGCAAACCTGTGTTGCTGAAAGGCGCTACGCTGCACGTGGGCAATGGCACAGTGGTAGAGAATGCTGCCGTAGGTTTTGACAATGGGAAGATCACTTACGCTGGTCCGCAGGCAGGTGCCAACAGCCTGAGCGGCTACGAAGTGGTAGACGTAACCGGCCAGCACATTTACCCCGGCCTGATACAGCCAAACTCCAGCCTCGGCCTGAACGAAGTGGAAAGCGTGCGTGCGACTATAGACTGGCGCGAAGTAGGCGACTTTAACCCGAACGTACGCTCTGTAGTAGCCTATAACACCGATTCGGACATTATTCCGACGGTTCGTGCCAATGGCGTGCTGATGACACAGCTGACGCCAATCGGCGGAACTATAGCTGGTTCGTCGTCGGTGGTGCAGCTGGATGCCTGGAACTGGGAAGATGCTATAGTTAAAGCGGATGAAGGCATACACCTGAACTGGCCTGCTATGCTGATACCAACCGGCGACAAAGAGCGTGACGAGCGCCTGAACCGCATGAAGGAAAACCGTGAGAAGACCTTGCGCGATCTGAGTCAGTTGCTGAGCGATGCTGCCGTTTTTAAAGCAGCTAAAGCTAACAAAGAGAACCTGAAGCTGAGCTCGATGGCCGGTTTGTTTGATGGTTCTAAAAAGCTGTACATCCATGCCAACTATGGCAAGGAGATCATCGAGTCAGTGAATTTTGCGAAGCAGCATGGCGTGAAGGATATCGTTATAGTTGGGGCAGGCGATGCGCTGGCCGTAGCTGATTTCCTGAAAGCCAATAACATTCCGGTTATTTACTCTGGTGTGCATGCCCTGCCATCGCGCGCCGAAGAAGATGTGTGGCAGCCTTACAAAACACCGTACCTGCTGCACAAAGCCGGCATTCAGTTCGCCCTGGACTACGACCTGAGCATCCACGGTACCCGTAACCTGCCTTTCATTGCCGGTACAGCTGCTGCGTTTGGTTTAGATAAAGAGCAAGCACTGGCTTCAGTAACACTGAACGCTGCCAAAATCTTAGGTATCGATAAGCAGGCTGGTTCTGTAGAAGTTGGTAAAGATGCAACCATCGTAGTATCATCTGGCGACCTGCTGGACATGCGTACCAACAATGTTACCTACGCGTTCATCCAGGGCCGTAAAGTAAACCTGGACGATAAGCAGCAGTTCCTTTACAAGAAGTTTGATAACAAGTATAAAGAGCAGAAGAAAGCACCAGCTGGTGCTACTACTTCAGCTGGAAAGTAGTTTATACTTGAACTATAGCATAAAACAAAACGAGCTGGCAGTTTTCTGCCAGCTCGTTTTGTTTTATGCTATAGTTACCTTCTCTTGTCATGTCGAGCGCAGCCGAGACATCTTATATGGCCTGTGGTTGACTTTGCCTCCCTTTTGTCATTTCGAGCAAAGCGAGAAATCTATCTCAGGCTATAGTTTGTAAAGACCTAGCAGCGTGCGCAGCTCCTGCTAGCGTCTGGTGCTATAGTTGCCTTTGCCTACTCTTTGATATAAGCCTTCTCTTTCATAGCTGTTTTTATTCCTGGGAGCTCTAAGAGCCTACCGTTCTATAGTTTACTTGGCTCCCTCTGGGGCCGGGAGGCCCCGTCTTCGGGCATCGCGCTGCTGCCTTCTTGCTATCCTCGTGCCTCGGATTGCCTGCGGCACCGCAACAAGTCAAAGGCGCTCAACCCAAAGACTGATATCATATTCGATAGCTGCTGCTCTGGCTGTAGTTTGATAAGTTAGAGTTGCATAGCTTTTCTCGTGGTTGTAATTCCGTAGGGACAGGTCGCGACCTGTCCTATCTTGGTCTGTAACTATAGAACTATAGCTTAAACTATAGCAGGTACAGGAGTTCCCCTCCTTAGATAAGGAGGGGCAGGGGTGGTTGGACCAAACGCAGCTATAGAACTATAGCTACAACTATAGCAAAGGCCCAATCCTGAAAATCCTATAATCCTGTAAATCCTGATCCAGACAAAAAAAGGCAGTTGTGAAAGCAACTGCCTTTCTTTCTAATATCATTAAGCTAAGCTTAATAAGCTTCCAACAGGAACGTGATATCATCGGTAGGGGCAAACTCCATTGGTTTCTGGCCTTGCAGGAAAATGCGGGCTGTAAGCGGACCTAACAACCGGATTTTATCACCTTCTACGCGCAGCATACTGCCTTCGCGCAGGCCCACTATCGGCTGGCGGTTGTGCCCATGGAACTCCATTATTCTTGTTTCGCGGGTTTCGCCCATGTGGGTTGAATCCGGGATAGGGTCAAGGTAATGTGGGTTGATGTTAAAGGGTACCAGTTGCAGCGCATCAAACGTTTTAGGCTGCACAATGGGCATATCGTTGGTAGTGCCGATGGTTTTGCCAGCTACGTTGGTTCCGGCGCTGGTACCTATGTACGGCATGCCCTTTAAGGCGCGCTCGCGCAGCGGCTCTACCAGCTTATTGGCGTATAGTTGCTTTAAAAGCAGGAACGTGTTACCGCCACCTATAAATACAGCTTCGGCTTCGTTAACTGCCTTTACAGGGTTATCATATTCATGCACACCAGTAGCACTGATGCCCCATTTTTCAAATGCTTCGCGGGCCTTGGCTGTGTAGTCATTGTGCGAAATGCCATTCGGGCGTGCGTAAGGAATAAACAAGATGCTGCTTTTCCCTTTCAGTAATTCTTTTATCTCTTCTGCGGCATGCTCCAGGTAGCCGGTGCCGTGCGTAGTCGACGTGCTGATCAATAATAGATTTCTGCTCATACCCCAAAAATAGAGAATTTGCCCGAATTCTATAGTTGATTCAATTGATTGTTGGTTGCTGATTATTTATTGTTGAATGTTGTTGAAAGGCTAAATTGCTAAAAGGTTTAATTGTTAACTCATTGAATATATCTAACACATCGCATTACTCCCTTACACCTTTTAACTTTCTAACTTCTCAACTTTCTAACTCTCAAACTATAGCTCACTCTTTCTCTTTGTTGATGGAAAGCTTCAGTTTTATAGTTTCGGTGTAGGGGTCCAGGGAACTATAGGTGGTAAGGGCGCGCACCAGGCCAATGCTTTTCAGGTCGTACATAAACCAGAGCTCTACATAAAAATCATACAGCCAGTACAGGTCTATTTTGCACCAGCCACGGATGCGGTGGTGCAGGTAGTGTCCTTGGGTTAAAACCAGTTCTGCCTGTTGGTAGGGGGGCAGCTTGTTAAAATCTTCGGGGCTGATCATAATTTATTCGGGTACGCACAATCCGACGGTAATTAAAAAAGGCTGCACGTGGCAGCCTTTTTCATTAACGTAAATAGCTATTGAAAGATTTTAATTCAGATACAAAGTATACAATTCGAACCGGTGCGAAGCAAAGCTCCAGTGCGACGAAGACGGGTGAATTTCAACGCCATCATCATCCATCAGGGTTATTGCAAAGCCGTCTCCCTGGTTCATCGGCTCAGTAAAATGTTTTACGGGGTAAATTTTTCCTTCTTCCACCCATTCGTCAGGTTCAAAAGCCGGAAGCGAGGCATCTATGCATTTGGCATAAACTGCCATATAGCTTGGAGGTACAAATAAATTAACCATATCAGTTCAACTTCAAAATCAGGAAAATAATTCCGCTGCCTTCGCGCCCGGGCAGGCAGCTACAGATCTGTTTACAAAAAGTATGCCTGTAATACATAGCATCAGAGAAGCCTCGAAAACCGCGGTTTTGGTGTGTACAGGCAAACAGTAGTTGTAAGATAGTACATAGAACATTATGATGCAATACTGTCCGGTAATTGACAGACGGCAACTATAGTTTGTTTCAGATCTGGTTGTTTGTATATTCATATGTTGATATTTGCAACTATAGGTATTGAAGATCAGAGGTTTATAAGACTTCTGATTTCAGGTCAGCCATTTTGGCCGGCAGTGCGTAGTTAAGTATTCCTCTGAGTTATCTGGTTACACAAACTATACAGCCATAATTATGGAAACAACTGAAAGACACAGCCAAACCGGCAGAAAACACTCGTTCCCGGTAGCGCCCGGAGTATGGGGACTGAAAACTATATTCGTGAACCTGTACTTTGTGGCAGAACCCGACGGCTCGTGGGTGCTGGTGGACACAGGCGTGTATGGTGCTGCCCCCAAAATAAAAGAGGCTGCTGCAGAGCTGTTTGGCCACGGCAACAAGCCACGCTGCATTCTGCTTACACACGGCCACTTCGACCACATCGGGGCTGTAAAAGAACTGGCTTCCGAATGGGATGTGCCGGTTTACGCGCATCCGCTGGAGTTGCCTTACCTGACCGGTCGCTCTGCTTATCCGCCACCAGACCCAAGTGTAGGCGGTGGTGGTATGGCTTATATGTCGTTCCTGTACCCGAAAAAACCTATTGATATAACCAGTTATGTAGAGTTATTGCCGGAAGATGGTTCGGTGCCGGGGTTGCCAGGCTGGCATTGGCTGCACACGCCGGGCCACACAGCCGGGCACGTTTCTTTCTTCCGCGAGCAGGATAGAGTATTGCTGGCCGGCGATGCTTTCATAACCCGCCACGGCGAGTCGGTGATGGCTGTGATGACGCAGAAAAAGCATGTGTACGGCCCGCCAAAATATTATACCTCCGACTGGGCAGAGGCCTACCGCTCCGTTGAAAAGCTGGCAGACCTGAACCCTGCCGTAGCAGCTACCGGCCATGGCATGCCTATGCGCGGACCAAACATGCAGTTTCAGCTGGAAGACCTGGTGCGTAACTTCTGGGAAGTAGCCGTACCAACGCATGGGCGTTATGTGCAGGCGCCCGCTATTACCGATGAGGCCGGTGTAGTATCAGTGCCGCCTGCCCCAAGTAACTCGGTTCCCAAAGTAATGCTGGCAGCAGGCGTTGTGGCCCTGGCAGGCGCAGCTATCCTGACTATGCGCAGCAAAAACAATAAAAAGCGAACGGACAACCTGCAGGGCATCAACCGTCCTTACTCACATAACCGGCCTGTCAGCGATACGGCACCGGCCACCGGCGCGGACCACGACGGCCCGGAACACACCAATAACTATCCGTGAGCGGAGTAAACTATAAAACAGAAAGACCAGCCACTACAGCGGCTGGTCTTTCTGTTTTATAGTTTGATTTTGGGTTTAAGATTTACGTCCGGAGCCGCTCTTTTTGCCGCCGCCATCCTGTTTGTTCACGGTAGCCCAGGCTCTTTTTTCGGCTTCGCTGTGGCTTACGCCGCGTTTTTCATAGCCTTCTTCAATGTGCTCAGCTTTGCGTTTCTGTTTGTCTGTGTAAGCTGATTTATCTCCTTGTGCCATAGTTCTCACGTTTTATAGTTTATGATCTGCCCGCAGGCTTAAAATAATGTATACGTGTGCAGTCATAAAAGAGGGAAGCAGCCGCTACGATAGTCTGAAGAAAATATGGAAGGAAGTGCCTTTGCCTATTTCACTTTCTACCTCAATGCGGTCGCCGTTGTTTTCCAGGATGCGCTTTACAATGTACAGGCCAAGGCCGGAACCTTCCACGTGCGTGTGCATGCGCTTGTACATCGAGAATATTTTGTTTTTCTGCGTTGGGGAAAGCCCAAGTCCGTTATCTGAAACCGAAAGACGAAGCAGGCCGGGCTCCATTAACGCAGCAGAAACATCTATTTCCGGGGTTCGGCCAGGCTGGGCATATTTCAGCGCATTTGATATCAGGTTATAAAAGATGCTGCGCAGGTTTTTACGGGAATAGCCTGAAAGTTTAAAGTCTTTCAGATTTGTGTTTATCTGTGCGCCGGTTTTAATAATGGGTTCGCTCAGGCTTGCCAGTACATCATCCAGCAGCTCATGTAACACAATAGGTTCTTTTACACTGCTGCCATCCTGCAGGCGTACTATATCGGTCAGGTCGTTGATCACGTTTTTCAGCCTGGCAATGGAGCCGGTTATTCTGTCGAGCACTTCGGTGTGCTGGTCCTGTCCCAGGTCTTCCTTCAGCACAGCCACCAGCCCTTCCAGGTTAATGATCGGTGCTTTAAGGTCGTGCGATGCTGTGTAAATAAAATTGTCCAGGTCAGTGTTGATGCGCTGCAGCTCGCGGTTCTTAAACATGAGCTCTTCGTTCCGGCGGCGCTCCGACAGGTCGCGGGTTACTTTGGTAAACCCGATATGCCGGCCAGTACGGTCAAAAATAGCTGTGATCACTACATTGGCCCAGATGCGGGTGCCGTCTTTGCGTACGCGCCAGCCCTCGTCTTCAAAGCGTCCGTTTAGTTTGGCCTGGGCAAGCTCGTACTGCGGAAACTCGCTGTCCAGCGCATCCTGTGTGTAAAAAATGGAAAAGTGCTTGCCTATAATATCCTCTGCGGTGTAGCCTTTTATGCGTTCGGCTCCCTTGTTCCAGGTGGCGATGTTCCCGTTCACATCCAGCATAAAAATGGCATAGTCTTTTACACCTTCTATCAGGAGCTTATAAAGTTCCTCGCTCTTATAATCGAAAGGCGTATCGTCGGCAGCAGCTGGAGTATTGGCTACGGCTGGTTTTTTATTTTCGTGCATTATCAGGAAATGCCACCAGAAAATGGCTACGTTTTTAAAACTGTTAGAGCGTATTGGTTCTTTAGCAACTTCTAAGTTAGCCGCTTTATCCCCGAATTACAAACCATATACAATCTCTGCTATACTTCAGAAGTCCGGATAAGGTTTGGTGTAACACGAAAATTGTACAGTTTATAGTTTGAAGCCGCAATTGAGTATCTTTGCAACATGATTCCGATTAGACAGTTATTTTTAAAACACCAAGCGCAGACATCTGATTTTCCGCTGATGATTGAGGTGGAACGCGCGGAAGGTGTGTATATGTATGGCACTGCAAACGAGCGCTACCTGGATCTTATTTCAGGAATTGGTGTGAGCAATGTGGGCCATCGTCACCCCAAAGTTGTAAAGGCAATCCACGACCAGCTTGATAAGTACATGCACCTGATGGTGTACGGCGAATTTGTACAGGCGCCACAGGCAAAACTGGCCGAAGCCCTTACAGCCACCTTGCCGCCCCACTTAAACAATGTGTATTTTTTGAATTCCGGTGCTGAGGCTGTGGAAGGCGCTCTTAAGTTAGCTAAGCGCTATACTGGTCGTACCGAACTGATATCGTGTCGTAACGCTTATCATGGGTCTACACAAGGGGCATTATCGGTGAACGGCAGCGAGAGCTTCAAGAATGCCTTCCGTCCGTTGCTTCCTGATGTACGCCACATCCGCTACAATAATTTGCCTGATTTGCAGGATATTACAACACGTACAGCTGCTGTTATAGTTGAAACGGTGCAGGGAGAGGCCGGCGTGCGTGTACCTGAGAACGACTACCTGCAACACCTGCGTGCACGCTGTACCGAAGTTGGTGCCCTGCTTATTTTAGACGAAATACAGTCTGGTTTTGGACGCACAGGTACTTTCTGGGCATTTGAGCAGTTTGGCATAGAGCCGGATATTTTGCTTTGTGCTAAAGGTATGGGTGGCGGCATGCCGATAGGCGCATTCATAGCGCCGCAGGAAATTATGGCTTCGTTTAAAACCGACCCAATACTGGGCCACTGCACCACCTTTGGCGGGCACCCAGTAAGTTGTGCAGCCTCGTTGGCTACCCTGCAAACTATACAGGAAGAGAACCTGCTGGCCGGAGTAGCTGAAAAAGCCGAGCTGTTTAAAAAGCTGCTGGTGCACCCGCGCATTAAAGAGATCCGGAACTGTGGTTTGATGATGGCTGCCGAGTTCGAGAGTTTTGATGTGCTGAAAGCAGTAATTGATAAAGCTATAGTTAATGGTGTACTGACGGACTGGTTCCTGTTCTGTGATAACTCCATGCGCATTGCCCCGCCGCTAACTATAACCGAAGACCAGATCCGCGAAGCCTGCGACATCATACTCCGCTCGATTGACGAGACAGTAGGGAAGTAGGGGGTAAAGAGCTAACAGCCAAGTCGAGGAAAATAGCTAATTTTGCAGCACTGTGAGAAATACGAAGAAGCAAAAGACGTTCGAGATACTCGAAAATATTAGGATAGAAGAGATGGTGGCCGAAGGCAAATGCCTGGCGCGCCATAACAACATGGTAGTATTCGTGGGCGGTGTGGCCCCCGGCGACGTAGTAGACCTGCGCGTTACCAAGAAAAAGAAAAGCTTTATGGAAGCCGTGCCGGTGCAGTTCAGAGAATATTCTGAACTACGCGTACAGCCGTTTTGTGAGCATTTTGGTATCTGCGGTGGTTGCAAATGGCAGCACATTGGCTACGACACCCAACTATACTATAAAGAGAAACAAGTACGCGATAACCTGGAGCGCATTGGTAAAGTAGCGCTTCCGGAGTTTGACCCGATACTGGGCTCTAAGAAAGATAAGTTCTACCGCAACAAGCTGGAGTTTACTTTCTCAGGTTTTGGGTGGCTGACAAATGAGCAGATACAGTCCGGGTTAGATTATGACCGCAATGCGCTGGGTTTCCACATGCCGGGCCGTTTCGATAAGATACTGGACATCCAGAACTGTTACCTTCAGCCAGAGCCATCAAACTCTATTCGCTTAGCTGTCCGCGATTATACGCGGGCACAAGGGCTGGAGTATTATGATGCCGTAAAGCAGACCGGCTTCCTGCGTAATCTTATAGTTCGTACAGCCAACACCGGCGATCTGATGGTGATCCTGTTGGTGAAGTATAATGACGAACCTGCCATTTTTGGGATTCTGGATGACCTGTATGTCAAATTCCCGGAGATCACGTCGCTGCAGTATGTGGTGAACACCAAAATGAACGATACCTTCCACGATCAGGAAGTGATCTGCTACAAAGGGCAACCTTACATTTACGAGCAGATGGAAGATATCCGTTTCCAGGTGGGGCCTAAATCGTTTTACCAGACCAACGCCGACCAGGCCTACGAACTATACCGCCTTACCCGCGAGTTTGCCGGCCTGACCGGAAATGAACTGGTGTATGACCTTTACACTGGTGCCGGAACTATAGCCAACTTTGTAGCCCGCCAGGCCCGCGAGGTAATTGGTATTGAATATGTGCCGAGCGCCATCGAAGATGCCAAAATAAACTCGCAGCTCAACAACATCACCAACACTACTTTTTATGCCGGTGATATGAAGGACATTTTATCGGATGAACTGATTGCGCAACATGGCAGACCAGATGTGGTGATTACTGACCCGCCGCGCGCTGGCATGCACCCTGATGTGGTAGAAAAATTGCTGCAGGTACACGCCGACCGTATAGTTTACGTTAGCTGTAACCCGGCCACGCAAGCCCGCGACCTGGAACTATTGTCAGAGAAATATGATGTAACGCGTGTGCAGCCTGTGGATATGTTCCCGCAGACGCACCACGTAGAAAATATAGTTTTACTAACCGCTAAATAGATTTTAGATACTAGATGTTAGAAATTAGATACCCAGTATAACTATAAATGCAGGAAACCTAACATCTAAAATCTAGCATCTACCATCTTAAAATAACCATGGAAAACGATCCGGAATTAAACGGTAAATACCTGGGCACCATTTCGAAGGATTTTGTAGTGGTAGCCGAAACTTTGAGAGAAGCATCGTACCAGGTGCGCAAACGTAATATTTCCAAATACCCGATCTTCGTGTTCAGCCGCACACAAGTGCCGGTTGGTTCTAACTTTCTGGCTAAAGAAGAACTGGCGCTGGAATGGAACATCAACGCATCGTACCTGGAAGACTTTGTACAGCGCCAATTGGTGTTAGAAGATCGTGTAGAAGATTTTCAGGCTGCCTACAAAGACCCGGACGAGTTCTGCTGCCTGTTTGTAGTAGACGGCGAATTTCAGAATTTCGTGTTCATACCGTATCCGGAAGATTGATTTTTTGACAAAGGATTTTGTGACAAAAGAAAAAGGAGAGGCTGTAATGGTTTCTCCTTTTGTTCTAAAGTTGGCCTGTATCACCCCCCCTGCCCCTCCTTATCCAAGGAGGGGAGCTACTACTTACTGAAGCAATTGCTGATTTCCTGAAGCACAGCGCTCAGTTTCTCAAAAACGTCTTTATTCTCAAATCGAAGTACTTTTATGTTGAGTCTTTTCATATATTGATCCCTCTCTTGGTCTGCGTGCTCTGCTACAGAATTCATATGCACTTGTCCATCTAATTCAATAACTAACTGTTCAGCAGGACAGTAGAAGTCCGCTATATAATTACCGATACTATGCTGCCGCCTGAATTTTCTGCCCTCCAGGTTTCCATTCTTCAGGTGCTTCCATAATTCAGCCTCTGCCGATGTTAAACTACTTCTTAATCTCTTACGGTTTTCTTTCAAGTATCTTCGATTGTGCACTGCCATCTTATGCCAAGAGGTATTGGTTGAGGAATATTAAACGAAAGGCAAGCAAATGAGTAGGTAAAAAGCTCCCCTCTTTGGATAAGGAGGGGTAGGGGTGGTTTGATACACAGCAGCTATAAAACAAAAAAGGAGAAACCATTACAGCTTCTCCCTTCTCCAAAATTTGCGTAATCAAAAGTCTAAAAATGCGTCCAGCCCTGCGCTTTTAACGGGAATGCCTGGCCGTGCTTGTTGGCTAAGTTAATGCCTTCGCTGGCTTCTGTAATTTTTCCGATCAGGCTTACATCCGGCAGGTTTTTGATCTTCTCGTAATCTTCCAGCGGAATGGTGAACAGCAGTTCGTAGTCTTCGCCGCCATTCAGCATACACATCACCGGGTCCAGGTTAAACTCCATGGCAGCTTCCAGCATCTGGTTGTCGGCAGGCAGGTTTTCGCGGTAAATAGTGGCCCCCACACCCGACTGCGAGCAAATGTGCATCAGTTCCGAAGCCAACCCATCTGACACATCGATCATAGCCGTTGGCTTAATGCCAAACTCTTTCAGCTCGTAGATCACATCCATGCGGGCTTCCGGTTTCAATTGGCGACCAACTATGTATTCATATTTCTCGAGCTGCGGCTGCATTTCAGGGTCGGCCATAAAGGCTTGCTTCTCGCGCTCCAGCACCTGTAAGCCCATGTAAGCTGCGCCGATGTCCCCGGTAATGCAGATCAGGTCGTTTACTTTGGCGCCGCTACGCATAGCGGCTTCGCCTTTTGCTACTTCGCCAATGGCTGTGATGCTTATAACCAAACCAGCTCTTGATGATGTGGTATCGCCGCCAACCAGGTCAACTTTATAGTTCTCGCAGGCTAAGCGGATGCCTTCGTATAGTTCTTCGATAGCTTCTACCGTATAGCGTGCACCTACGGCAATGTTTACCGTTATCTGGGTGGGCTTTGCGTTCATAGCCGCTATATCCGACACGTTTACCGCCACAGCCTTATAACCTAAATGCTTCAGCGGGCAGAAGGTCAGGTCGAAATGGATGCCTTCCAGCAGCATATCGCTGGTTACAACCAGTTGCTTTTCTTCGGGCTCCAATACAGCGGCATCGTCACCAATGCCTTTTATAGTAGATGGGTGCTGTAACACCACTTTATCTTTTATGCGTCTGATCAGCCCAAACTCGCCTACTTCGCTTAGTGGAGTTAGTTCGCTCATAGTTCTATCTGAAATTAATTGGCTGCAAAATTACGAAATATAAGTGGGAAATGGTGATTGTTATGTAACGACAACTATAGCTGTACTATACCGCCAGTTTGAGCGCAGCGATAACTGGCGGTATAGTTGGCGCCAGTTTGCAACTGGCTTTCTGCGGTAGCAGAAAAGAGATGCTATGTAGATATAGTCTATAGTTGCTTTCAAACTATAGTTAGTATTGCTTTTGAAAAGCAAAGCCAGTTAAAAACTGGCCCCATGCATAGCCACAAGTTGCGCTTCGCTAAACTTGCGGCATGGAGATTTTTAAAAACTGTCATTCTGTAAAGAAACTTGTTTGAGAAAGAGGGCCCCAACCCTGGAGTTTAAACATTTGCTACTTGTTACCAAGATCCTTTCAGGATGACAAAAAAGAAAATGAATCCAATCCCTAAATCCTGTAAATCCTTGGGGTAGGGGCCCTATTTAAATCCTGATCCAGACAAACAGAAAAAGCGCAACCGAAGCTGCGCCTTTTCATCTTCAACTATAACAAAAATTAAGCTCCCTGTTGTGGTTCCTGTTTGCCGGATGCCAGCAGGTCTTGCTGTTTAGCGCCTTTGTAATCAATAGCCTGCATTTTGGTAACTATAGTTTCCTTTACTTCTTCAAAAGCATCCAGGTGTTTTTTGCTTACCGGGTCGGCAGATGGCAGTTTTACTTTAAGGGCATCCACCTGGCGGCCATTTTTCCAGAAGCGGTAGCAAAGGTGTGGGCCAGTTGCCAGGCCAGTGCTGCCAACATAGCCAATGGTTTGGCCTTGCTTTACACGTTTGCCAGGGCGCATGCCTTTCGCAAAGCGCGACATATGCAGGTATTGCGTAGTATAGGTCTTATTGTGCTTGATCTTTACATAATAGCCGTTGCCACGGGTATACTTGGCTTCTAGCACCACGCCATCGCCAACCGTACGGATAGGCGTGCCGGTGCGGGCTGCGAAGTCGGTGCCCAGGTGTGGCTTGTAGCGCTTTTGCACCGGGTGGAAACGGTTTTTAGAGAAACGTGAGCTTACGCGACTGTACTCCAGCGGCTCTCTTAAGAAAGCGCGTTTCAGGCTTTTGCCGTTCTGGTCGTAGTAGCCGGTGCCTTTGCCCTGGTCGAAACCGATGGCGTAAATTTCCTCGCCTTCGTGCTCAAAATACGCTGATTTTATGCTGCCGTAACCTATGGTCTGGCCGCCCACAAGGTACTCTTCATAAATAAGCTTGAACTTGTCGCCGGGCTGTATGCGGTTCAGGTCCAGGCGCCAGGCGTAGATGTCGGCAAAGTGGTTTACAAGTTGCGCCGAGCCGCCTGCTTCGATCAGGGCATCGAAAAGTGAATGCTCAATGATGCCGGCAATGGCACGCTCTACGGTGTCTACTTTGCGTTTTTCCAGCGTTACATTCAGCTCTTTGCGCAGGTCATAAATCACATATTCGGTTTCGCTGGGCTCGTAAATAAAGTACTGGGCAGTTTTGCCAGAGTCGGGCAGGTGCAGGATGGTATAGTTGTGGTTGGCATTAATGCGGCGCACATTAAACACATCCCTCGACTTTTTTGCCAGCTCCGAAATAGTAGTCAGCGAAATATTATAGTTATCAAGAATTTCAGAGAGGTTTTCGCCGCGCTTTACTTTGGCTTCCACAATCTCTAAAGAGTCGGTTGGGATACCGTAAACGATGGGGGCTGGTGCTTTAACTTCGGGTTTGGCTTCCGGTTTTACGGTTTTGACTGGCAGGCTTTGGGCACTGGCTTTGTCGAAAGTTAAATTCTGAACTGCAATAAAAGATAAAAGCAGAGAAACAGCGATCAGGGTGGCTAGTCCGATACTACGCTTAAACATTACTAATAGGCTAAAGTTGAAATTGTGGCGAAAATATGGCTAAAACAATAGAAATAAAAATCCATTTTAACACAATAAGCAGATTATAAATATGTTGCAATCATTTTGTTGGATATGTCAATATAATTGTTGATTGCTGGTTGTTGATTGTTGGGTGGTTTAGATTATTAAATTGTTAATAGTTGATTGCTGATTCATGGTTTGCTAAACTGCTGATTGTTAACTGATAACTGTTTGCTGCTCACTGAAAACGCGTGAGGGATGGAGCGGTTGTTTGAGCTCCTATAGTTTGGCACCAAACTATAGAGCGAGCCGCGAGAGCCCGACGGCTTGCCGGCATGCCCAGGTTTTGACAAAGGATTTTTTTTTGACAATAGACAAAGGGCTTATAGTTACACTTTTGATTCTCTGCTACTTGCTTTTCGGCTTAACTATAGTTTGTTCTCGACTATAGAAGATTGTCCATACACCTATAGTTTGAATGACCCACTTGGCCTATACCAACTATAGTTCATGCTTTCTGAAGCTTCATAACTCCATCTCATCTCTCAACTATAGTTTAACCTAAAACCTGCCTGCATTATTGCATTAAAAAATCTTTTATAACTTTGGTGCTTATGAAAGCATTAGAAGGAAAAGTAGCTCTGGTAACCGGGGCATCAAAAGGAATAGGCCGTGCCATTGCACAAAAGTTTGTGGAACAAGGCGCGCAGGTAGCGTTTACCTACTTATCGAGTGTTGAGAAAGGACAGGCCCTGGAACAGGAACTGAGCGCCAACGGTGGCAAAGCAAAAGGCTACCGCTCTGATGCATCGGACCTGGCGCAGGCGGATAAGCTGGTAGAAGATGTGATCGCTGATTTCGGAAAGATTGATATTCTGGTGAACAACGCCGGTATTACCCGCGACGGACTGCTGATGCGTATGAGCGAAGAGCAGTGGGATGCCGTGATCAACACCAACCTGAAATCGCTGTTCAACCTGACCAAAGGCGCTACCAAGCATATGATGCGTGCTAAGTCTGGTTCTATCATTAACATTACATCGGTGGTAGGTATAAAAGGCAACGCGGGCCAGGCCAACTATGCGGCTTCTAAGGCAGGTAGCATCGGCTTCACTAAGTCTGTTGCGCTGGAGTTAGGCTCTCGTAATATCCGTTGCAACGCCATTGCCCCAGGCTTTATCGAAACCGAAATGACCGGCGAGTTGGACCAGAAGGTGGTAGACGAATGGAGAAAGGCAATTCCGCTGAAGCGTGGCGGTACCCCGGAAGATGTAGCAAATTGCGCTGTGTTCCTGGCATCAGACCAGTCGGCTTACATTACCGGCCAGGTGCTGCAGGTTGACGGCGGCATGCTGACGTAAGAATTATGAATGATGAATTACGAATTATGAATTAATATTATAGTTCGTAAAACTATATGAAGACCAATGCGGTAACGTTTACGTTAGTAGCATTGGTCTTTTTGTTTTATATTTCATGATAAAATTTCAAGAATAATCTGATGAAAAGATTTCTTACTCTACTACTTGTTCTGATAGGGATTTATAAGGCTATAGGGCAAACTGTAGAGAAAGATATTGTTTTGGCCACCGTTGAGAAAGGATATTTCATTATTCCTGCATCTGCTTTATCAGATACAACAGTTAAAGCTGTCGGAATGCCCTTTTTTCATCCAAGAAAGAAGGTCAGGGATAAGAAGATGTTCGAAATTTACTGGCATCCGGGCTGCACAGATGGCAGCTTTACTATTACAGTAACGCCTAAACAGATTTTCTTTACTGAAGAGCATGATAATCCTAACCCGAACCATCTGTATTGGGTGCAGGACATTACATCATTACAATATGCTGTAATTGCTGAGTTTCTGAAAAAAGATAGTCTGAAGGGGTTTAAGAACTTAACTAATAAATATTCTAAAGGTTATGTGTTTTATGATGAGGCTTACAGTATTAAGACTTCTGCTTTAGATCAGTTAACAGAAGAAGAATTTAGTGAATTTTTACAGAATTGCGATTCTATTAAGTATAAGCAGATAGTGAAGGTTTTAAACTTGTTCAATACAATGGTTACAACAAAAGCGGATTCCATAATGATACCCACAATGGAAGAGCTAGCAGAAGTGGAGCCAAAGCTATATAGTAGTAGTATAAGTCAGCTCAAGGATTGGATCCGGTTTAAAGAAAGAATTATCCAGAAGTAACATCATTTATAAATAAAGATTTGACCGGTTTCCGACTGATAACGACTTATTCGCCGTGGCTGATACTGGCCTGCCTGGCTGTGGGCGCACTGTATGCGTGGCTGCTGTACAGCAAGCGTGCGCCGTGGCCTAAACCCATAAACTATAGTTTGGCTACACTTCGTTTTGTGGTGGTGAGCTTTCTGTGCTTTCTGCTGCTAGGGCCCATGGTGCGCTACATCTCCAACGAAACTATAAAGCCAGCCATCGTTTTTGCGATGGATAATTCGCAGTCGGTAAAGTTATTCTCAGACTCGGTGCAGTTGAACCAGGCGCAGCTGCAACTGCAAACCATGCTTACCAAACTACAGGATGCCGGCTACGAAACTGAGATACGAACTCTGAGCGATACTACCAAACCTGAATCTTTAGATAAAATACAATTTGGGGCACCTGCTACTAACCTGAGCCAGTTGTTGCAGACCGTGCGCGACGATTACCGCGATCGTAACCTGGCAGGCGTTGTGCTGCTCTCAGATGGCATTGTGAACCAGGGCATTTCGCCAACTTATGCCAACTATAACTATAGCATTTACCCGGTGGCCGTAGGCGATACGGTGCCTAAAAAAGACATTGTACTGGCATCGTTGCGGTACAACAAAGTTACCTATAGCGGCAATCGTTTCCCGCTGGAAGCAGAGCTGGAGCAGCAGGGCTTTGATGGCAGAACCGTGGCCGTTACTTTAAAAGAGAATGGCAAACCGATAGATCGTAAAACTATAGTTCTAAAACAGGGGCAGGCGGTGCAACAGGTTCCGTTTCAGGTGATGGCTGGTGGCTTGGGCAAGCGCCATTACGAAGTGGAAGTAGTGCCGCAGCAAGGCGAATTCACCGCCATCAACAACACCAAGCACGCATACATTGATGTAGTAAAAGGCAAGATCAAAATTCTGGTTGCCGCCGCTGCTCCGCACCCCGACATTAATGCCCTGCGCGCTGCCATCGAAACGAACGAGAACTACGAAACTGAGCTCTTTATACCGGGCCTTACACACCTAAAGCAACAGGATTACGACGTTGCCATACTTCACCAGTTACCAGGCAGAACAGCCGGTGGCGATGCTGCCTTAAATCTTGTTCGCCAGAAAAGCATCCCCAGCCTGTTTATACTTGGTCCGCAAAGCGACATACAGGACTTTAACCGTTTAAATGCAGGTGTGCGCGTAAATACCACCGGCCAGGCCGACGAAGTAACTACAGCCATTAACCCGAATTTCAGCACGTTTAAAGTAGCCGACGAAGCTAACGAGCGTTTGCAGCAATACCCGCCAGCCACGGTTCCTTTCGGCGAGTACCAGGTAGCGCCTAATACCGAAACCGTACTTTACCAGCAGGTAGGCCGCGTGAGGACTAATAAACCTTTACTAACTGTACAAACAGTCGGCAATACCCGTAACGCCACTTTATTGGCATCCGGTACCTGGCAGTGGCGCATTACCGAGGCGGCCAACAATCAGAACCCGGTAGTCTACGACAAACTTATCACGAACCTGGTGCAGCTCCTGAGCGCGCCACGCAACAAGAAACGCCTGAACGTTTATCCCGCCCAAAACGATTACACCAGTAACGACGAGATCACGTTTGAAGCTGAAGCCTACAACGAAGCTTTAGAACCGATCTATGGCCAGAACATTACACTAAAAGTGACCGATGAAGATGGGCAAACCAAGTCATTTACATTTGCCAATGGCGAAAATCAATCCGGCGTGAACATAGGTACGCTGCCCGGTGGCCGTTATACCTACACCGCTTCAGCCCGCATCAATGGCTCCCTGCAGCAAGACAAAGGCGAATTTATAGTTGAAGAACTGCAACTGGAAGCACTACATGCTGTCGCCGATCATAACCTGCTCTATCAGCTTGCCAGTAACACAGGCTCTAACCTGTACTTTCCGACAACCTTAGCCCAACTGGAGCAGGATATTCTAAAAGCCAACCATAAACCTGTTATCGACAGCTCTGAAGATGTAAAGGATATTGTTGATCTGAAATGGCTGTTCTTTGTGCTGTTAGCGTTGATAACTGCAGAGTGGTTTGTGAGGAAGTATAATGGGAGTTATTGATAAAGTTGCTGTTCGTTATTTTCTATCTTGTTGAGTGCAGTAGAGAGTTATAAACAGTGTTGTCATTTCGAGTGTAGCGAGAAATCTATCTCAGACTACTATAGTTTGTAAAGACCTATCAGTGTGCGCAGCTCCTGCTAGTGTCTGGCTATAGTTGACTTTGCCTACCTCTTGAACCAAGCCTTTCATTCTATAGTTTCCTCTAATCCTGGGAGCTCTAAGAGCCTACAGTTTTATAGTTTGCTTGGCTCCCTCCCGGGCCGGGAGGCCCCGTCTTCGGGCATCGCGCGGTGTATATTTCCTTTGCTCGTGCCTCGCAATGCTTTCAGCACCGGAAATCTACAAGGCGCTCAACCCAAAGACTGATAACAGTTCGATAGCTAAGCTTTGGCTATAGTTTACTTTTTCATTCTTGGTTAAAGCAGATCGTTTGTCTCGGGGATGTATTTCCTTGGGGCAGGCTGCGCCTGCCTGTTCTTGGGCTGTAACTATAGAACTATAGTTACAACTATGGCAAGATGGAGACTGTCCCCTTGAGGGGACTACAGGGGTGTTAAAGCAGCAACTATAAAACTTTAAGTTCAACTATAGCTGAAGTAGAGATTCCCCTCTTGGGAGGGGTAGGGGTGGGTTAAAACGTCAACTATAGAAGTGAAGCTGAAACAGAAATCCTGTTTATCCTTTAATCCTGAAAATCCTGGTTCAGACTAAAAGCAAAAAAGCCACTCATTTACGAGTGGCTTTTTATCTTGTGATCCCGCTGGGATTCGAACCCAGGACCCATACATTAAAAGTGTATTGCTCTACCAGCTGAGCTACGGAATCGGTACTGCTTGTTACCCTGAATGGGAGTGCAAAAGTAGAAGCTTTGTTTTAAAAATCAAACTTAATTTTCAGCTTTTATTTTTACTGCTACCGTTGCAGGAGTTAGAAACAAAAAGCCTTCTCTTTCGGAAAAGGCTCTCGCTCTTAAAAGTGATCCCGCTGGGATTCGAACCCAGGACCCATACATTAAAAGTGTATTGCTCTACCAGCTGAGCTACGGAATCTTTTAGTAACTTGCAGTGCTAAGGGCGTTTCCCTTAATTGCGATGCAAAAGTAACAGCAATCTGATTAAATGCAAAATCTTTGGTTCAAAATATCTCTCTTTTCAGCTGTTTTTTTGTTCCTGTTTTTTAAACCAGCTTATAGTCAGGAACATAAATTTGCGTACGCCAAAGCAGATTCTTTGTTCGCACAGCAACATTATACCGAAGCCCTTACGCTTTACGAGCAGATTTTAACAAAAGAGGAGCAATACTCTCCCCGCATGCTGCTTAAAATGGCTTATATCAAAGAAGGCCTCCGCGACTACACAGGGGCTATGTATTACCTGCACCTGTTTTATACCAAACAACCCAGCCGTTCTGTACTAAAGAAAATGGAAGAGCTGGCACAAACACATCGGCTAAGTGGCTACGAGTACAACGACCTGCAGTTCTTTAAAACGCAGTTCAGCAAGTACTACATGCGCATACTGGAGCTAATGTTGCTGGCAGCCGTAGTAACCACTACTGTAATGGTGGTGAGCTGGCGAAAGGGACACAGGTTTACCCGGCAGTTTAAAACTGGTTTTGTACTTTACCTGCTGTTTATAGTTTACTACATCAACTTCCTGAACCTGGGGCGTGGCGGCATCATCAAAAACGATCAGGTGGCCATTATGTCGGCACCATCAGCGGGTGCAAACTGGCTGGCTACGGTATCACAGGGCCACAAAGTACCCATTACCGGCGAGCAGGACATCTGGTACGAAATAAAATGGAAAGGCGAGAAAGCCTACATCCGAAAGAATAACCTGCTGCAGTTGCCTTAATAGTAGTTATTGGTTGCTGGTTATTAGTTAGTAGAACTAAGATGATCTCCCCAACAACTAATAACCAATAACTAACAGCTAAAAACTATTTCAACGGCGAATCCTTCTCTTTGGCCATTACATTGTAAACCAGCTTATCTGTCAGGCCGGGGAGCCACTTGTTGAGGAACACGGTGAGCTTGCCCTGGAAGGTCATCACCAGGTCGCGTTTGCGTTTTATAGTTGCTTTCAGGATCTGGTCGGCTACTTCTTCGGCGGTCATCATGTTGCCTTCGTCGCGTGGCGACTCGCCCTGCTGCTGGCCGTTTGCTGCCAGTGCGGTATTGCGGATGTTGGATGCTGTAAAGCCCGGGCAGGCTACTAACACATGCACGCCTTTATGCAGCATTTCGGTGCGGAGCGTTTCCAGGAAGCCGTGCATGGCAAATTTAGATGCAGAATAACCGGTACGGGCCGGCAAGCCACGATAACCCGCTATAGAGGATATTCCAATTACAGAGCCTTTGGCAGCCATAATGTAAGGCAGTGCAAACTTGGTAGTATACACCGTACCCCAGAAGTTAATGTCCATTACCTTACGGATCACATCCAGGTCCAGGTCCTGGAACAAGGCGCGCATCGAGATTCCGGCATTATTGATCAATACATCCAGCTTACCAAAACGATCTACAGTTTCCTGCACCATGCGCTGGCAATCGGCTTCAATGCTAACGTCGGCGTTAATTGCAACATTTTCAATACCGGCTGCGCTTAACTCCTGGCTGGTCTGGTCCAGGTTCTGCTGGTTACGGCCCGATACGGCTACTTTAGCACCAGCTTTACCAAATGCAAACGCACATGCCTTGCCTATACCTGACGTACCACCCGTGATCAATACTACCTTATCTTTCATCTGATTTTGCTCTGACTATAGCTGCAAAGATAGAATTTATTCTTTCGTATCAGGTAGCACAAATCAAGTATCACGACGCTCTTGTAGAGCTTAAAAAATAAAAGGGAAGCTCTTGAGCATTCCCTGAATTTGAAATCGTGCTACGTGTGTCGTGCTACAGATTAAGCGTCCGCTTTAAAAAGCTTGCCGAACAGCTCGTGCTTATAGTTGCGGTTTTCTTTCAGCACGGCGATCATCGCAAACATGGTGATACCAATCAACACCGGATAAATCAGGAAGAGAATGTTGTGCAGCAAGGGTAAAAGCAGCAAGCCAACCAGCAGCAGCGATAGCATGTTGTACAGGTAAGAGGTCTTAGCGCTAAAGCTCATGATGCTGCCTTTCACCACTTTCGGACTTATAAAAGATGCTGCAATGCCCAGCGGAGTAAGTACCAGCACCGAGCCCGCATACATGATCAGCATGAACAGGCCGTCTTCGTGGTTGAAAAAAGCTACATATACAGCCAGGATGGCAGCATCTATCAACAGGGGCACACGCAACGGTATCAGGCTCGATCGCAGGAAATCCTGTATGCCACCGCCGGTGCGTTCTACGGTTAACCACAGGTTTTTATAGAATCCCCAGGTATTGTTAAATACATAACTATAGATAATGGCCGGCCCGAAAAAGATCCAGATCGTCAGGTTCTTTTCATAGATGTGCATGCCTTTGGCTGTATACAGAGCCGCATCCGCACCCAGTATGATCAGCTTTAAGCCGAGCCCGAACAGCAATAATTGCTTGGGATGTTTTGAGTTTTTGAACAGGCGCCAGCTCAGGCTTCGGTTCTTGTTATGGCTATAGTTTACTACCTTCTTTTTCGGCTCAAAGGCGGCCAGTTCCAGGAAATAATTGGCACCTAAAAACAGACCCAGCGCTGCCAGGTGTACTACCAGTTCAAACCAACTGGTAGCAGGTTTATACATTGGTAGCTGCGCTTGTAAGGCCACAAAACCAGCACCCAGCACCGCCGCCGAAAGAAAGTTGATGTGTAGCCAGCGCATCTTTCGCTCTACCATTACCTGCAACGAGCGCTTGGTTACGTGCGCCGTTAGCAGAACTATTATAGTTTGCAGCAAATGCAGCAGCGTATAGGTAGGCGCCAGAATAAACAGCAGGAACAGGAAGTTAACAAGTATAAAGTTAAAAGGAGAGAACAGCTCCACAGGCAGCTCCACCCAAAAACGCTTCATTGGTTTTATAGGATACAGCCTCGGGATGAGGTCGAGTTTGGGAACGTAGGCCGGGAAAAAGCCACGGATAATGGTAATACCCAGCACAAACAGGTTGATGTACTGAATGACTTCGGTAACTGTAGTTACGCCGCCGTTTTGTGCCTGCTCCAACATATACGAAAACAGCCAGCCGTAAAACCCGGACAGCACAATACCGCCACCCAGCAGCAATACGCGCTGTAGTTTGTTCTGCCTGAAAAATCCGTCGAGCCTGGCCTTAAGCGCAAACAGTACTAAATCCATTTTCTATAGTTAAGAGTTATGAGTTTAGAGTTAAGAGTTGGAAAATCACTTTTTAACTTTCTAACTTCCAAACTTTTTAACTTAGTTGATCATCCACTCGAAGTCGGCTTCGGCGGTTTGGTGGTGCGGGGTAAGCAACTGGAACAGCGCCTGGTCTATCAGGTTTTCGCCGTTCATGGTAAACTCCTGCAAGGTGCCGTTATACATCAGTTGTCCATCGTTCAGTACACCAATGTGTGTGGCAATGCGCTCAACATAGTTTAGGTCATGCGACGAAATAAGCACCACGCGGTTTGGCGTAGAGTAGTTGCGGATAAGTTTTACCAGTAGCTGTGCCGCGATCGGGTCCAGGCCCGTGAACGGCTCATCCAGGATCAGTACTTGTGGTTTATGCAGAATAGCTGCGGCAATGCCTATTTTTTTCTTCATGCCTGTAGAATAGCCGGCAATGTTCTTGTGCAGCGACTCCTGGTCTGTGAAAAAGTAATTGGTCAGGCTTTTGATGCGTTCGGCAGCTTCGGCGGTTGGCAGGTGGTATAGTTTGGCTACAAAGTTCAGGTACTCGAGGCCGGTAAATTCTTCTATCAGCGGGTTGTCTTCGCACAGAGCGCCCAGGTTATGCTTTACTTCCAGGGCACTGGTAGCATAATCCTTCCCAAAAAGGCTGATGCTGCCGCTGTCTGCCTTTATCAGATCAAGTATAGCATTCAGGAAAGTGCTTTTGCCAATTCCGTTCTTGCCCAGTAAACAGTAGCATTGGCCGGCTTCTATGGTCAGGTCTAGATCCTGTAGCACTTGTTTCTTGCCAAATGTCTTTGTTAATCCTTTTATCGCTATACTCATATACTCTTTTGTACTTTTACCTTTGTGCTGATCTGTTGTTGCTTAAAAAAGCTTCCGCTTTAAAGTTACGCGCAATCTGTTTAAAGTCCTAACATTGCCCGCGAGATTTAACTATAGTTTATAAGCCGAATACCTTAAATAGCAGTGTGCTTGATTTGCAACAACCAGAATAAAGAAAATAGTTCTATAAAATCAGCTTTGTTTCAGGATTGAAAAATTGACCGCAAACTATAGTTGCTGTTGCCTGTAGTTATTGCACTTAAACGATACGTATGAGCAGGAGAGGTATTAGTTTTTAAGCCGCTGCTATTGCCTTAAATCTTTGTTTATTTAACCTGAAGATGGATTTGGATATGTGCGGAGAGCTGTTTACTTTTGCATCCTACTTTTACCTGCGCACGTGGTGAAACTGGTAGACACGCCATCTTGAGGGGGTGGTGCCCTACGGGTGTGGGAGTTCGAATCTCCCCGCGCGCACATTTTAATAGCCGTAGCTTTAACGAGTTACGGCTATTTTCTTTTCTCGAAAGGATTTTCAGGTTTTACCAGCAACACTTTTTCGCGCTCAACTATAACTGCTCCGGCCGGCGCACCCTTTGCTTTCCGCACCCACTTTTTAGGTGTGTAGATAACCGGGCAAAGCGAATCCTGCTTGCGTTTGGAGTAATAGGCAGCCAGTTGCGCGGCTTTCTCCAGCACCGTAGTTGGTATCGTTTTGCCAGCCTGGTGCTTTATTACTACATGCGAGCCCGACACATCTTTGGCATGCAGCCACAGGTCGTCTTTATAGGTGTGGCGCTGGGTCAGTTCGTCGTTGTTCTGCGAGCTTTTGCCTACCAGAATTTTAAAGCCTTCGGTTTCAAACACCCGGAATGGCGACTGTTGCTGCGCCTGCTTTTTAGATGACAGAAGATGAGCGTGTTCGCGCAGGTATAGTTTCAGTTCCTTATAGTTCTTTACTTCGGCCAGGGCTTGCATTGCAGATTCCAGCAGAATGATCTCTTCCATTTTCCGCTCCGCTTTCTCTTCCAGTTGCTGAATTTCGAGATGTTGGTTTTTGGCTTTGCGGTATAGTTTCTCGGCCTGCTTTTGCGGCGTTTCGTTGCGTTTTAGCTTAAAGGTGCGGTTCTGGTCGGTATAAAAATCGTAGAGCTCTACTTCTTCAGCCTGTGGCGGAATGTTGGTCAGGTTAGCCATCAGAATATCCGCTGTCTGAGAATAGGATCGGTTGCCGCGCATTTCCTGTAGTTGCTGGGTAGCTTGTTCCAGTACCGTTTGGGAGCCGTTTAATCTTTTGGTGAGCTGCTGTTTTGCCTGTTCGTACTGCTGCGTAAAACCGGTCTCCGATAAATACAGGCGGGTATAGTTGTTCAGGGCCTCCAGCGGGTCCGGGTAACTATAGACTACTTCGCCCATTGGCAACAACGACAGCCGTAGTTTGCCTTTGTACCTTATAATGTAGTAAGCCTCCGGATTATCTAACTGCTCCAGTACGTCCTGCACCAGTTCCCATTTTTCTTTCAGCGTGGCCGAACTATAGTTTCGCTCTTCCAGGTACTCGGCTGGCAGTTCGCCAAAGGTTGGGTATAGTTTGCGCAGGTTACCATCAGCCGCTTCAAAAGCGCTATAGTTCTGGGGTAGCTGGCGGTGCATCTCCAGTGGGTTCAGTTCGGCATCGGCAGCAAACTTTTTATGGAACAGGTGCAAAGGTTCGCCATGCTGGTACAGCACAATGTTAGAGCGGTTACCAAACAGCTTAAACAGCAACAGCATGTCGTCGGTGAGTTGCAGGTAAAAGCTGCGCTCGTTGCGGTGCTGTACCACATCCTGCACTTTCTGCCCGATCATCTGCTTAAACAGGTTTACGCTGTTCGCCCGTGCCCGCTTAAAGTCATCCGGAAACGATAGTGCAGAAAAGTGTGCTGTTAAAGCTGCACGTATGTAGAACTCCTTTTCGCCAGCTGCAAAGCCTATCACCAGTTCATCCTTATTCTGGCTGAAACAGGTAACAACTTCCATGCCCACCAACTCCTGCTTTAGCCTGGCGGATAGATGCTGAATAAAATGGTAGTTCTGATGCACTTTTTTAGAATTACGAATTACGAATTACGAATTACGAATTACGAATTACGAATTACGAATTACGAATTACGAATTACGCTTTTTTTAATGACTATAGTTCGTGTGTCGTGTTTAGTGTTTCGATGGTAAAGTAGAGAAGTAAAGTAAGAATCACGATTTTAGCCAATACTAACCCGAAACACTAAAAACGAAATACAAAATACACTTACAAACTATAGCTCGATCTGCAGGCCGTCGTAACCGAGGCGTATAAAGTCTGGTAGTTCTTTTTCTACTTCGTGGTGCAGGCCCATCAGGTGGCTGATGTGGGTGAGGTAGGCCTTTTCTGGTTTTAGTTCGGTAAGCACATCTATAGCCTCCTGTAGCGAGAAGTGGGAGATGTGGGGTTCTTTACGCAAGGCACCGAGAACTATAACTTTTGAGCCGCGCACCTTGTCCATTTCTTCTTCCGAAATAAAATTGGCATCGGTGATGTAGGTAAAGTCGCCGACACGGTAGCCAAGCACCGGAAGTTTATAGTGTTTTACCCGGATCGGGATAAATTCAACTCCGTCAATAGTAAAAGGGTCTTCGGCAATAGGGTTCAGCTGCACTCTGGGGATGCCCGGATACTGCACACCCGAAAAGATGTAGGCAAACTCGCGCTTCAGTTGTTCCAGCACACGCTCTTCGCCATACAGCGGCATGTCTTTGTGCTGACTGAAATTGTAGGCCCGGATATCGTCGAGGCCGGCAGTGTGGTCTTTGTGCTCGTGGGTAAAGATCAGGGCGTCCAGCGTTCGGATACGCTCGCGCAGGGCCTGCTGCCGGAAGTCGGGGCCGGAGTCAATGATGAAGCTTTTGCCGTTAACCTGCAGGTGCACCGATACGCGCAGGCGTTTGTCGCGATAGTCTACAGAACGGCAAACCTCGCAGTTGCACCCGATCACAGGCACACCCTGCGAGGTTCCCGTACCTAACAGTGTTACTTTCAATTACTTTTCTTCCTGGTTTCGGATATCGTGGTATAGTTGCCGGTTTTTGTCGCTCAGGCGGCTTTCGTCCAGCGACACCGTGCGCAGGATATCGTACAGGCAGTTTACTTTGCCTTCCAGGCTATAGTATTTGTTTACCACAGCCACTTTCATATCCTTCAGCACACAGTAGCCGGCTTTAAAGTTGCCCTTTTCGTAACGCAGCACAAAATCCGACTCTGCAAAAATATCCTCCAGCTTGTTTAAGAAAGGCCGCGTGTACTTCAGCTCCATTTACTTGGCAGTGTACTCTTTTACGGTTTGCACCAGCATGTCGAAGTCAAGTGGCTTAGGCAGGTAAGCGTTGATGCCGGCCTCCTTAAAGTCTTCCATGCTATAGTTGTTGGCGTTGCCTGTTACCGCTATAATCGGAATACTGGCGATATCTTTGTTTTTGCTCGCGCGAATCTCACGGGTACAGTCCATTCCGTTTTTGATCGGGATGTTCAGGTCCATCAGGATCGCGTCGATCTTGTTGTTCTCTACAGTTTTAATCACTTCACCGCCGTTCTTAGCGGTCAGGATTTTGTAGTTCTGCAGTTCCAGGATCTTTTTTGTCAGGTTCAGAATTACAGAGCTATCCTCTGCTATCAAGATTGTCTTGGTCTCTGCCATAGGTGTAGGTTAGATGATGATTTCTTTATAAGTTTTACGATAGTTCTCGTACTGTTCTAACAGCTTTTCAAAGTTATCATGCACGCTCTCGAACTTGTCTTGTTTAATGTCGTGCTCCAGCTGTTTGGCTAGTTCGGCAAGTTGGTTTATACCTAACGTAAAGCCGGTTCCTTTTAGCTGATGCAATGTACTTAAAATACTCTTGTAATGTTGTGTCTGCAGTTCTTTTTTGGCCTCCTCCAGCAATTCAGCGGCTTCCTGCTCAAATTCTTCGTACAGTTGCCTTGTAAATTCTTCGCCACCGATCTGCTTCAGCTGTTCTACAACTTCTTCATTTATAATAGCTTGTCCTTCTCCTTCCGGGGCTGTGTTTTGGGTGCCTTCGGGGGTGCTGTCTTCAAGCGTTTGCTTGCCATACCACTCAGGCTTTTCCCATTTACTGATCACGGCCAGCAGGTCTTTGCTCTTCACCGGTTTCGATACATAGTCATCCATGCCCTGGCCCATAAACTTGTCGGCATCATCCTTCATCGAGTAAGCTGTCATGGCCACTATAGGCGGGCAGGCATTTTTTAGCTTTTCCTTGATGTGCTTTGTGGCCGTAACACCATCCATCTCGGGCATTTGTATGTCCATAAAAATGATGTTATAGTTGTGCGTAGTAGCCAGCTCTATGGCCTCAAAACCATTCGAGGCGATGTCGGTGCGGCAGTTCAGGCGTTCCAGCTGCTTTTGTGCTACTTTCTGGTTTATCTGGTTATCGTCTACCAGCAGCACATACGGGCTGTTTTCGAGCACTTCTACTTCGGCATTCTGCTCCTGCAGGCGTAGCTGCTGTTCTTTAACGGCGGCATCGTCAGCTTTGCGTACTTTTATCTTAAACCAGAAGGTGCTGCCGTCATTCTCTTTCGATTCCACACCAATTTCGCCGCCCATAATGTGGGTGAGCTGCCGCGAAATGGCAAGGCCCAGGCCGGTGCCACCAAAAGTTTTGGTAGAGGAGTTATCGAGCTGTGTAAAGTCGGTGAACAACAGCTGCTGGTCTTCGGGGCTGATACCTATACCGGAATCTTTTACCCGCACATGCAGCATGTATTCTTCCGTTTTTTTGTTGATCAGCTCACTGTTTACGGATATGCTTACCTCGCCGGCATTGGTAAATTTAATGGCGTTCGAGGTGAGGTTCGACAATACCTGCAGCAGGCGAGTCTCATCGGTAAGCACGTAGCGTGGTGTGTTATCGGCTATGTTAAAGGTAAAAGTAAGGTCCTTCTGCTGGGCACGGTTGGCAAACAGCGAGTGTATCTTGCCCAGCGTGTCGTGCAGGTCTACACTGCCTTCGTGCAGTACCAGTTTGCCGGCCTGTATCTTGCTCAGGTCCAGGATATCGTTCAGTATAGCCAGTAGCGCATCCGACGACTTGCGCAGCGTATCAATATATTCCTGCTGTTCGGGGTCAGTGTTGATGTGGCTCAGCAGGTCGATCATACCGATGATGCCATTCATCGGGGTGCGCAGCTCGTGGCTCATGTTTGCCAGGAACTGTGTTTTGGCTTTCAGCAGGTGTTCAGCTTCTTCCTTGGCTTCCAGCAACTCGATCTGGGTGCGTTTAAGCTCCGTTACGTCGCGTATTACACCTTCCAGCGCTACCGGCTTGCCATTCTCGTCATACTTCAGGCGGGCATCGGCGAGCACAGTAATCTGGCTGCCGTCCTTGCGGTACATCTGTATCTCATAGTTCCGGATAACTTTCTGGTCCTTCACAAACTGCTGCATGCGCTTCCTTTCTTCAGGATACACATACAGGAACGTAATGTCTTTGCCGAGTACCTCTTCTTCGGTATAGCCCAATACCTGCCTTACCGACGGGCTCACCAGTTCCAGCGGACCCTGCAGTGAAGTACGGTAATACACGTCCTGGAACGATTCGAAAATAGTACGGAACTTCTCCTCGTTCTGGGCCAGTGCCAGCTGCGAGCGTTTTTTATCTGTGATGTCGAGGGCTATACCAGATACTTCTTCAAAGGTCCCGTCTTCGAGGTAGATCGGGTTCAGGAATACTTCGCGCCAGCTTTCCGGGCTTTGCAGGTGTACCTCAAAATGTTGGGGTTTTCCGTTAAAGGCATCTGTGTACTTCTGCAGCCAGAAATCAACGCTAAGTTCATGGTTATCTACCAGGTGGCTTTCAGTCAGGCTGGTAAACAGCTCCAGGTTTTTACCCGACCGCTGCTCGAACGACGAAGCAAAGTTGCGGTTAAAGGAGGTAAGCTCGAAGTTGCGGTTCAATGACCACATGTGGTGCGTACCGCTTTCGAAAATGGCGTTAAGCTTGGCGTTCTGGTTATTTATCTGTTCCTCGTTACGCTTACGTTCAATGGCAAGCGCCACCTGGTTCGATATAAAGTGCAGGATCTCGATATCGGTGTGCACGTAAGCATCCGGATTCTGGTAGTCCTGCAGCGTAATAACGCCAATGATACGGTCGCCGATAGCAAGCGGGGAGCACAGGATCACTTCCGGAACCGAGCCACGAATAGTCAGGTTTTCACGTTCTGCCAGGTCCAGCAGCTCCTGTTTCTGCATGTACAGCGGCTTGCCTGTCTGGATAATGTATTCTGACAACCCATTCGAGAAAGGCCTTGTTCGCTGCGCTGTTGCTGTTTTATCAATAAACTGATCTACGAGGTATGCAAACTGCAGGTAACTATGTTCGTTGTCGCAGAGGGCGATGTAGATGTTGCGCGTTTCGATGATCTTGCTCAGCTCGCGGTGGATGGCGCTGTAAAGCGAGTTAAGGTCCTTACTGCTGATAGCAAGGTTGGCAATACTATAGTATACTTTCTGTAAACGCTCTGCCTTGATGCGGTCTGTAATGTCGTGCAGAATGGCGCGGGTGGCAACCGGGCGGTCGTCCTGCCAGCTACAGGTTATACTCCCGATCAGGTGCACGGGCTTGCCGGCCTTGGTCAGGAAAACCGTTTCGATCTTGTTTACATTTTCGCCTTTGTACAGATTGCGCAGCTGGTAGATCAGCTTGGCCTTATAGTACGGGTGCACTATGTCGTTCAGCGTCAGCGATTCAATGTCTTTGTCGGTATAGCCCAGGCGGTCTTTCCAGGCTTTGTTCACAAATATGAACTTGTTGTCTACCGAAATATTCTGGATAAGGTCGTGCGCATTGTCGAACAGGTCCTGTAGGCGTATTTTGTTATCCTTCAGCGCTTCCATCGCGATACGCTTGTCGGTCATGTCCTTACCAACACTGGTTATGCTCACTACTTCGCCATCAGGTCCGTATTCCAGCATGCAGTTCCAGCGCAGCGTCTTCAGCTGTCCCGATTTGGTAACAATGTTGCGCTCGTAGTAAGTGTTTAAGTGCCGGGTAGCAATGGTGTGTTTCAGGTCTTGCAGGCGCTGCTCGCGTTCGTGTTCGGGTACCAGCAACTCGTAAAAATTCTGGCCTATCAGCTCATCGTATTCATACTCCACATACTTCAGGAAGAAGTTGTTGGCAAACGTGATATTGCCCTCCACATCCAGGCTATAGTGTACCAGGTTCACTTTATCCAGGAAGTTCCGGAACTGCAACATCGACTCCTGCGCTACTTCTTCGCGGCGCTTCGCCTGCTGCATCTGTTTGCGCTGGGTAATGTCGCGCTTAAAAGCCTGCACATAATACTCGCCGTTCAGCATCAGGCGGTTCAGATTTATCTCCGATTCTACAAATGTACCATCCTTCCGGATGTTCTGCCACTCTACGGTTACCGGTACACCTGTTGTTAGTACCTGCTCCATGAGTTGTGCCGTTTTTTCGCTGGAGCGCATGCCATCTGCCTGAAACTCCGGCGAGAAATCCATAGGCGTAGCGCTGACCAGGTCTTCGCGTTTGCAGCGGAAGTACTGCAGGGCTTTTTCGTTACAATCAATTACGCGGCCGTCCTTAAATACCAGTATGGCGTCGTACGATGCATCAAACAGCATTTTGTATTTATCTTCGCTGTGCGAAAGCTGCATCATGAGCTCGTGCCGCGAGATATAGTTGCCAATGGCAGAGCCGACAAAGTCCAGCAGTGCTGTAAAGGAAGGAGTCATGTGGCTGCTGCCGCCCGGCCAGAACAGCAATACAGCCAGCAGTTTTTCGTCGGAGGTAACGGGTACTATCGTCAGCTCAAGCTCGAAATGGGCCGAAAGTTGCCGGGTAAGGGTGGTAAGTGCACGCCTTTTATCCTGTCCTGTCAGTTGGCGGGCAAGGGCAGGAGCTATCCGGAGCTCTGCCGGGTGTTGCATGCCCTTGGCATCGCCGGCCGAGTAAGCGAGTTCTGCCAGGCCGGTACTCTGGGTGTAAGTGTACACACAGCCACAGGTCAGATCGCTTTTGTCCAGCAGCTCCTCCAGGGTATATTTCAGTACATCCTGCTGGCTGCCAGCCACCGACAGGTTGGTGATCAGGTTATTTACAAATTCAAGCTGCCGGTTACGGAAACGTACATCCTGCTCGGTGCCTACCACCTCGTACAGGTTTTTAGCAGAGCCAAATATGCGCTCATCGCCTTTAAAACAGCCTTTGCGCAACGATATCTCGATGGGAAGCAGGTCGTGGGTGCTGTCCTGTATCCACCACTCAAACCGCTGTGGCTCGCCGGCCATTACCTGTTGCAGTTGTTTTTTTAAGGTTACCCGCTCAAACAGGTTCAGGTTAAAGCTGTTGTAAATGGTCTGGCCAACCAGGCTGTTTTTTTTGCGGTCGGCCATGCGTAGTGCCTTTTCGTTAACATCTACAAAAGTGCCGTCCTCATCAACTATAAAAAGGGGCTCGGTGCTGTTTTCGAACACGTTATGATAGCTGTCATCATCTATCTCCACCCTGCCCGGATCGGCGGTTTGCGGTGTTAGTTCCACACACAGAAAAGATGTCTCGTCGTACTCTACCGGTTTGATCGTGTAACTATAGTTCTCACTACCTGCTTTCAGCTTACCGTGGGTGTGGGTTTGCAGCTTTTTTTCAGGGATGCCCAGCAGCTTGCAGAGGTTGTTGCCCGAAGACATTGCACCAAGAGCGGCAGCCGGGGCATTGACAGCCAGCACCTGTCCGGCCTGCGATGCAACTATAAGCAGCGTGCCCGGCTCGTGGAACTGTACCAGCACCTGCAGCAGTGCATTGCCCTGTATCGGTAAGTGTTCTGAAGTTTGCCTGTTAGGTATATATGGCATTATAGTAAGTTGCTAAGGTACAAGAGCAGGAACTATAGGTATTCGTACGCTGCTTTACAAATATTACGATTTAAGAAATAATTTTGCAAGATAAACAGAACTTTTGGTGCCTTCCGTTCCTTGAACCCTTACCGCGAAGACGCAATAAAAGCAGAACCCTGACCATGATACAACCTACGGATAGAAGCAAAAATAAAAGCCTGATTGTGGTGGTAGGGCCTACGGCAGTAGGCAAAACAGACCTGTGCGTAAAGCTGGCAACGTATTTTCAGACCCATGTTGTTTCCGCCGACTCGCGGCAGTTTTACCGTGAAATGCACATTGGTACTGCCAAGCCCACTCCCGAAGAGCAGCAGGGTATTCCGCATCATTTTGTAGACTCGCATAGCATAGTGGAGGAATACAATGCCGGCGCTTATGAGCAGGATGCCCTGCAATTGCTGGGCGAGCTGTTTAAAGTACACGATACTATAGTTCTTACCGGTGGATCGGGATTGTATGTACGTGCCCTGTGCGAAGGTATGGATGATATGCCGGAAACGGACCCGGCCATACGCGAACAGCTGACGGAAACATGGCAGGCCCAAGGACTGGAGCCGTTATTGCAAAAGCTGCAGGAACTGGATCCGGAATATTTTGCCCAGGTGGATAAAGCAAATCCGCAGCGGGTAGTGCGGGCGCTGGAAGTCTGCTTATCGAGCGGGCAGCCCTATTCGTCGTTCCGGCGGAGCGAGCGCCCCGTCCGGCCGTTCAATATCATAAAAATAGGCCTTACCCGCGACCGTACGGAACTATACCAACGCATAGACCAGCGCATGGACCTGATGCTGGAACAGGGATTACTGGAAGAAGCAAAAGCACTTTATCCGCACCGTCACCACAATGCCCTGCAGACTGTAGGCTACAAAGAGATATTTGATTACCTGGAAGAGAAATACGACTGGGATGAAGCAGTACGCTTGCTGAAGCGCAACAGCCGCCGATATGCCAAACGCCAGCTAACCTGGTTTACCAAGCACCCCGACGAATACAGCTGGTTCCATCCGAGCCAGTTCCAGGAGATCATAGAACACATAAAGTTAAAAAGTTAGAAAGTTGGGAAGTTAAAAAGGTGTTAGAAAAGCGCCTATAGTTTGGTTGAAGGATTTTCGTAATTAACTCTCACTCCCAAACGCTATAACTTCTGAACTTTCTAACTTTTTAACTTCCCAACTTTCTAACTCCTAAACTGAAAGTATGTCTATCATGCGGCTCATGGTGGGGTTTATGGCTTTTACTTTAGAAATGGTGTCGATGAACGGGGTGTAGACGAGTTGTGAATTGACAATGCCCGCCATGACGCAGGCCTGGCCCTGTAACAGACCCTCTACACAGGCAATACCCAACTGGCTGGCCAGCATCCGGTCGGCGGCTGAGGGGGCGCCGCCACGCTGTACGTGGCCCAGTATCGTTACACGGGCATCCATCTGCGGAATCTCTTTCTGCACTTTTGCTGCAATCTCTACGGCGGTTCCTTCTTCGTCGCCTTCGGCAACTATAACTATAAACGATGTTTTGGAGCGGCTCCAGCCGGTGCGTAGCGTTTCCACTACCTTGCTTATAGTTGTTTTGGTTTCGGGTATCATCACAATTTCGGCCCCACCGCCCACTGCGCACGGTATGGCAATGTAACCGGAGTCGCGGCCCATTACCTCCACAAAAAATACACGCTCGTGGCTGTCGGCTGTGTCCCGGATCTTGTCTATTGCGTTTATGGCCGTGTTTATGGCCGTATCGTAGCCAATGGTATAATCAGTGCCGTACAGGTCGTTGTCTATAGTTCCGGGCGCGCCAATAGTAGGTATGCCGAATTCTTCGTAAAAAATATTTGCCCCGGTAAACGTGCCGTCGCCGCCAATAGCTACCAGGCCATCAATACCGAATTTTTTCAGGTTGTCGTATGCTTGCTGGCGGCCTTCTTTGGTCGTAAATTCTTTGCAACGCGCCGATTTCAGGATGGTGCCGCCCCGCTGTATGATATTGCTGACCGATGATGACTCCATTTTGAAGATCTCCCCTTTTATCATGCCACTATAGCCACGCCGGATGCCGTAAACCTCCAGCCCGTTATAGATAGCCGATCGTACAATTGCCCGTATGCAGGCGTTCATACCGGGTGCGTCGCCACCGGAACTAAAAACTGCTATTTTATTCATATAGCCTTAAAGTAGTATTTTATTCTTTTGTTTTCAAACAACTATAACTTATACCCGAAAACAGCAAAGAGGTAGCACAAAACTGGGCAGAATTAAAAAATAGTATAAAAGGTTATCTGTTAAATATAGAAAACCGTATGTATGAGCGGTAAACGTTGTTCCCTGTTTTATGCCGGGCTGTGCCTGTAGCGTAACATAAGGTAGATCGGGTTAATCTTACCCCTGAAGCTAAGTAAAGGATAATAGAAAAGTTAGGCAACCTATGTTTGGTTTATTTGAAAGCGAAGAAACAAAAAAGTTGAAAAGCCACCTGACCAATCTGGGCGCACTGGCAAAGATAGACGGGCACCTGGACCCTGCCGAGATCGACTTCATTATTGGCATAGGCACCCGCCACGGCATGCGCGCCAGCGAAGTAAAAAGCCTGTTAGCTGACTCCGGCCGCGTTACGCCGCAGCTTCCGCATAACGATTCGGAGCGTTTTGACCAGATATACGACCTGGTGGAAATGATGCTGGCCGACGGCATTGTGGACGAGAACGAAATGGATTTTTGTATGCACATGGCTACCCGGCTCGGCTTCAAAAAATCGGTGGTAGGGGTGCTGGTGCGCAAAATAACCACAGGCGTAAAAGACGGTCTCACCCGCGACCACATCAAACAGGAAGCACAGGCTTACCTGGATTACTAAGCTGCCGCGCCTATGCGAAACCTGTTTCATAGTAACGCGTTGCTGCTGCTCGTTTACGGGTGCCTGATGATTTGCCTGGCATCGTGGTTCGTTTTTCGGGAGTCCTATGTGCTGCACGAGCTGCATAACCAGCTGCCATTGCTGTTTCTGGTCCGTTTCTCTTTGTTCTGGCTGGTGAGTGTTCTGATTGCAGTAACGCTCTTTCTGCTGCAGTTAAGCTACTATAGTTTATTTCTGAAGGAGCCTGATAAAAAGCTATCGCAGCGGGCAGGTTTTGTGGCGATCGGGCTGGGGATAACCGGCTGCACCGGGGTAGCGTTGCTGATATACTTATACCAGGAATACCCTTCCTATTTCTACCTATAGTTTACCGGGCAATGCTATAGTTACTGAACCTGCCATTCCGGAAAAGATAGACCGTAGTCTGGCCGTTTTGGGTGAGCGCAATCGCATCGTAAGGCGATGTCATCTTCTGACTATCTGCAGTTGTTTTAAGTTCTGTTCCTTTACCACGCAGGCTCAGCGCAATGGGGCTTTGCAGGCTGTTATTCTGCTGCTGCAGGTTCTCGCGGTGTAATTCAAACAGTTGCCAGTTACCATTCTCGCCTTCCAGTAGCGCTACTACCACCACATCCTGGTTCTGCTGTAGTTGCAGCGCAATATCCTGCCGGGTATCTCCATTAAATTCACCTCTTACCAAAATGGAGTCATTGGCGGCCTGTTTTGCTGCGGGAGTGAGTTCCGGCTGTTGCCAGCCCGGGTACTTTTCGGATAGTAGATCTGTAGCAGGCAAAGGTAGACCAGGCATTAACTCGTTTTGATTAACCCGCACGGCATCTTTCCGGGTAGTCGATACAGAATCAAGTGCTGCTGCAGGGGCTTCGACAGTTATCTGTTCATCGGTTACTTCTTCGTTTTTAGGGCCGCAGCCGAGCAGGGAAACTATAAAAATGGCAAACAGGCAGTTCGTTCTCATGGTACTATAGGTTTTGAGGTAACTATAGATAGTGGTACTGCCTTATGGGGCTGCCAGTTACATTGGCCAGAAAACCGGGACCAGCAGCAGAATCGCCATGATCAGGAGTATGGTGAGCGGGGAGCCGATCTTTATAAAATCGCTGAAACGGTACTTGCCCGGGCTATATACCAGAATACAGGCCGGCTCGAAAGGAGTAACCAACGACACCGAGGCCGCCAGCATAATGGCAATGGCAAAGGTACGCGGGTCAGCATCCATCTCCAGGGCTGCGCGTAAGGCCACCGGCACCACCACCAGCGCCGCCGCTGCGTTAGACATCGGTTGGGTCAGCAATACCGTTAGCACCACAAAGCCTGCCAGCACCGCCATTTTTCCCATCGGCCCCATTGTATCTACAATGCCTTTCGCTAAAAAGTCTGCTGCGCCGGAGTTCTCCATGGCCGTACCAAAAGCTGTCATACCCCCGATCAGGATGAGCAATCGCCAGTCTATAGCGGCATAGGCCCTTTCGGTGCTGATGCAGCGGAGCACGATACAAGCTACTGCTGCCATCAAAAAGGCAATAGACAAAGGCAGAATGTTGGTAGTACCCAGCAAAATAGCCAGCATAAAAATAACGATCACCAGCGTGCCCTTTCGTTTTTTGAATAGCAGCGGCTCAAATTCATCGAGTAAGGCCACGTTGCCTGAGGAGCGCAATTGGTTCAGTCGGGTAGAGGCGCCCTGCACCAGCAGTACATCCCCTAATTGCAGGTTAATGCTCCCGATCTTGGAGCGCAGGGTTTCGCCGTGCCGCGAAATAGCGATCACGATCAGGCCGAAGCGCTGCAGAAAGTTTACTTCCTTTACCGTTTTGTTTATCAGGTTGGATTGGCGTGGAATCATGAGCTCTGCCAGGCGTATATCCTCGGTCTGCAGGTCTTTCTCCAGTATCACATCGGCCATGATCTCGATGCCCTTGGTTTCCTTCACCTTCATCAGGTTGTCCAGGTCACCTTCTACCAGCAGCACGTCGTTTTCCTCGATGCGGGTGCGGAAATCCGGCAAAAAGTTCTCTTTCTGACGGATGATGTTAAGTATCCGGAAATGCAGGGTGGTCAGGTCTGACGCAAAAACCAGCTGTCCGATCAGGGGCGAGTCTTTCATTACGATGATTTCTGTCAGGTACTTCTGCAGTTTGTATTCCTCGGTCAGCTCCTGGTCCGGGTTGTCGGGGAGCAGCCGTTGCCCGACGGTCATCATGTACGCAATGCCGATCAGAAAAATGATAAGTCCGATTCCCGATATCTCGAAAAGGCCTACTGGTTCGAGGCCTGTTTTTGCGATATAGCCACTCACAGCTACGTTGGTCGAGGTTCCGATAAGCGTGCAGGTACCGCCAAGGATGGCTGCGTACGCCAGCGGCATCAGGAACTTAGAGGGGTTGGAATTGATGCGTTTGGTAAGGCCCACCAGCGGCGTAATGAACATGGCCGTGACGGTGGTGTTGTTCATGAATGCGGAAACAATGCCGGTCACAAACATTACGATAAACAGCATCAGGGACTTGCTTTTTTTGGCCAGCCCGGCCAGTCGGATCACTGCAAAGTCAAGAATACCGGTTTCTTCGAGGGCAGCGCTGATGATGAAGATAGAGGCAATAATGATGATAAAATCGCTGCTGAAACCGGCAAACGCTTCCTGTGGAGAAATGATACGCATGCTTGCCAGCACGATCAGGATAAGCAGCGTTGTGATTTCGACGGAGAGTTTTTCCGTTGCAAACAGCACTATAGCTATTACCAGAAGTGAAAGCACAAGGGCAATTTCCATAGATGCGGGTCTGTTTAAAGCGGTATTATTACAAGCAGTTTCGGCTTTTACGTTAGTGCTGGCTTGCCGGTGGTATTCTCACTGAAAAAAAATTAAGATTCTTCGGTCTTGTCTGTGTTTTTGAATAAGAAATGGGGCTTATAACTATAGTTTCTCATTTGTCATGTCGAGCGCAGCCGAGACATCTTATGTGTCCGCTTCTTGTCATTTCGAGTGTAGTGAGAAATCTATCTCAGCCTATAGTTGCTAAAGACCTAGCAGCGTGCGCAGCTCCTGCTAGCGTCTGGTGCTATAGATAACATTGCCTACTACCTGAAAAAAGCCATAGTTGCATAGCCGTTCTACATCCTGGGAGCTCTAAGAGCCTACAGTTTTATAGTTTGGTTGGCTCCCTCTGCGGCCGGGAGGCCCCGTCTTCGGGCATCGCGCGGTGTACATTTCCTTTGCTCGTGCCTCGCAATGCTTTCAGCACCGCAAATCTACAAGGCGCTCAACCCAAAGACTGATAACAGTTCGATAGCTGCTGCCTTAGCTATAGTTGCTGTGCTTGCTCTTAGCTTGAGCAGATCGGTTTTACACGTGATTGTAAATCCGAAGGGACAGGTAAACCTGTCCTGTTCGTGGACTTTAACTATAGAACTATAGTTCAAACTATAGCGAAGACAGAGTTCCCCTCCTTGGATAAGGAGGGGCAGGGGTGGTTGGACCTAAAGCAACTATAGAACTGTAACTATAACTATAACTATAGCAGTAATTCCCCTCTTGGGGAGGAGTAGGGGTGTGTTTGCCAACTATGAAACTATTGCAGTCAACTATAGCAAAAGCCCAAATCCTGAAAATCCCATAATCCTGTAAATCCTGATTCAGACAAAACTCCCTCTCCTGTTTTTAGAAGAGAGCTGGGGAGAGGTAAAACATATCCTGAAAATCCCTTAAATCCCAATTAATCCATGGTCCGGACAAAACAAAAAGCTCCTGCTACGGGGTAACAGGAGCTTCTGATCAAAAAACACAAACAATCTATAAATTCTTCATCCAGGCAGTGCGGAGGGCGAGTTGCTGTGGAGTGGCTTGCTCGTTCACTTCAAACATATGCTTCTTTACTTCTTCCTGGCTTAAGATCTTGCAGACAACGTCCTTCTGCTCACCGTTACGCTTTATAGTGAAAGTGTAGGAGTCGCCGATTTGCAGGGTGCCAAGCTTTGGAAGCACCTGGTTGGCATTTCCCAGCGATAAAGGAGTGCCATCAAGCGCGATGAGCTCGTCACCGGCCTGTAGACCAGCTTGCTGCATTTCTGCTTCTACCTGTGTCAGAGAAAGCACGCCGCCCGGCGCACCAATGGCATAACCTAAGCCTTTTACTTTGTTGCCTGTACTTACAGTTCCTTCGTAGTTAATGCCCAGTTTCCCGAAATAGGCAGCAACCGGTAATGGCTCAGCGTTTTTAATGTAGCTGTTCATGAAATCAGCTATTTCGGGGTAGGTTTTTGCGGCGAAGATGTTGAAGAAATCGTTTTCCGGGAACGCTTTATCGGGGCCGTACTCTTTGGAGAGCTCATTGATCACTTCGCGCAGGCCTCTTTTACCACCAGATAATTCCAGTAAGCGGATATCCAGCAGGGTAGCTACCAAAGCGCCGCGGTTGTAGATGTTGTAATACTGCTTGTGGCCTTCAGGTGTGTAAGAAGTAAGTGCCAGTTTCTGCAGGCTATAGTTCTTGTCCAGTTGGTCGTCGATCAGCAGTTTTTGCCGGATATCAGCTAAATAAGCAGGCAGCGGTTTCTGGCCACTGCGCAGCTGCATGATATGCGACGCCCACTCGGTGGTACCCTCATACAGCCACAGGTGCTGCGATGGGGTTGGTTTTTCGAAGTTGAACTGCTCGATCACTTCGCTGTGAATGTTGAGCGGCGTAATGATGTGGAAGAATTCGTGGGCCGCGATATCGGTCAGGTGCTTGGCGTATTGCGGTGTCAGGTCTTTTTCCTGCATCACATAGCCCGAACTATAGGAGTGCTCCCACGCGCCCCAGTCCTGGTCCTCGAAGTGGTACAGAAACGTGTAACGGTCAACCGGGAAATCCACCACAAACTTATGCGCCGACTCCAGCATGGTGGTCATGTTCGCCATCAGGTCCTGCGACTTTATCTTGCCGGTTTTGGAATAAGTATAGATGTCGATGGTGGTGCCATTGTAGTTGGTGGTGGCTTTGGTTAGCTCGCCGGCCATAATAGGGGAGTCAACAATATGGTCGTAGCTGTTGGCCATGTAGTAGCCTTTTTTATCGGTGTTGAGGGCGGTGCCTACCTGCCAATCCTGCGGGTTCTCCAGTTTCAGGCGCATCGGGGTGGCCTGCAGGCCTTTCAGGTAACCAAACACAGCCTGGCCATTTATCAGGGCGTGGTCCTGCTCCAGCGAGGTGCCGCACATGGCGTATATCTGGTCTTTATCAACCGGGGTGTCAAAAGTTTCGGCTATCTGGTAGGTAATTTTGCGTACTTTTTCAGGCTTGCTGAGCTGCCACTGGTTGGTGCTGATCTGGGTGGCTTCTATCTCACGTCCCTTCTTGTCGTAGGCTTTAAAATTCTCTACAAAACGGCCCATGTCCATTGTCTGGTAGGTGCCGGGGGCAGTGGCTGCAAACTGAAACACGTTATTATCCGCCTGTAGCCCTTTTACATGCAGGGTAACTTTAAAGCGGTCGTCGGCGCGGTCGTTCAGGTTAACGGTATAGGTTAGTTCTGGTGTTTTGGCGGCTTGGGCGAGTGGCGCAAAGGCCAGCAGGCACAGCAAAGCAGCCGAGGTGGTTAGCTTTTTCATAGTTGTTTCGAAAGATTTAGCTGAAAGTATAGCATCGCTTTTACTTTTGCCAACAAAATAGATGAACCCACATAACTTGTCGACCAAGGGACGAACGAAGTGACGAAAGCAGGTGGCGGGCGGCATTCCGGGCATTGGCAACAACTATAGTTTGCAGCTCAAACAGCATAAAACAGTGGCTCAGAATCTTCATAATTTGCTGTTTGGCTTAACACTGCCGGCCGTAGTGCGTTTATAAAGAACGTGTAACCAAATTTTATGAGAAGCTATGGAAAGAAACGAGCATTATTACGAACGCAACTATAACCAGTACGAAGACGGTAACCGCTCCGGCGAACGTTACAGCCAGCGCGGCAACTACTATGGCATGTCGGGCAACGACTATGGTTCGGGCAACGTGCGCATGCAGCAACGATCCGATTTTAACGAATTCAGCAGCGGGCCGTCAGGGGGCTATGGCGCCGGAAACTATAACGACATTCACCGCAACCGCGATGACCATTACCGCTATGGCGACGACAACCATTTCAGAAGAAGTCATGGTTATACCGGCCAGAGTAACTATAGCAACCAGGACTACCGAAGCCCGGAATACAGAAACCGGACCAACCAGTACTCTGCCGAGGACAGCTATAGCCGCAGCCAGCCTTATAGTTCGGGGTATGATATAGCCGGCAACCGCCAGTATGCCCGCCAGGAAAACAGTTACCAGAACCCGGGCCACGGCCGCCGCTACAGCGACTATGGCCGCGACGAGCGCTACAACTATAGCCACGAACTGACCGACATACACCATGACCGGGGCGAAGTGCCAAGCAGCTCAGAGAACGACTATAACCCGGGCAACAAACGCGACTATTACGACCACCGCGCCGACTACCGCTACAGCGGAAGCATCGAAAGCCGCAATTCGTCTTCGGACCGTGACAACTATGCTACCGGCCTGTATTCGTCTAACCGCGCTTACCTGGCAGACCACCCCAACGAGAGCGACGGTGAGCGCTACAGCAGCCGCGAAAGACGCCATCCACGCTCCGGGCCAGATTATTCAGCCAGCTCACCGATCAGTGGTTATGGCAATGAGTCTTTTGGTTTGTAAATAGCATAAACAATTTGTCCCGCCTGAAGTTAACCAGGCGGGACTTCTTTTCTACCAAAAATGTATTGTATGAGATTAGGTTACTTCTGGGGCATTCTGCTGCTGATAACGGTTATAGCCGGATGCAAAACCATACGACCAGCCGAGCCCGCCGCCGGCGACGAAACGATAGTAGATGCCTACTGGATGCTGCTTTCGCTGGAAGGCCAGAGCCCGCAGGCACCAAACAACACCCGCGAAGCCTACATCAGGCTACAGGAAACAGAAAACGACCTGAAAGGCAATACCGGTTGCAACACCATCTTCGGCAAATATGAGCTAAGCGGAAAATCGGTGCGGTTCCGTAACATTGGCGCTACCCGCATGATGTGCCCCGACATGGAGCAGGAAACCAAATTTTTGCAGATGCTGGAGCGTGTGGATTCGTTTGAGGTAGCCGGTGAGATCCTTACCCTTTTTGCCGGTTCAGAAGCCGTAGCCACTTTCCGGTCGGGCAACCCCGAAAACCTGGAGCCAACCAACCGCTAACCTATACCTGCGCAAAAACAAACAACAGTTCGCGGCCTATCTGCCGGGCACGCTCCGTGTAGGTCTGTGCCTGCAAAGCCGTGTTGTCTGATAATTTCGGATCGGCGTAGGTGATGGCAATGCGTTTTTCTGCGCCGGGCACAAACGGGCAGTTCTCATCGGCGTCAGAGCAGGTCATGATAGCTGCAAAATGAGTATCCGGGTTAGCTACGTCATCAAACCTCTTGGACCAGACTTCTATAGTTGGTTCGTCAGGGCTATAGTTTACTTTATATTTCGGGTTTATCGTTTCTGATTGCTTTTCTATTTCAAAGCCAAGTTGCTGCATGGCCTGCACGGCAGCCGGGTAAAACGCGGTGGCCTCGGTGCCGCCCGAGAAGGTATGCACACTGTTAACGCCATAGTAGGCAGCTGCAGCCTGTGCCCATAGTTGTGCCATGTGGCTGCGCCGTGAGTTGTGCGTGCAGATAAAAACCAGATTTACAGGCTGGCCGGTTTCCTTCTTTTGGCTGATGTAGCTGCTCAATTGTTTCAGCAGTTCTTTCCGTTCGGCAGGAATTTCTGGAAAAGAAGCTTCCAATTCTGCGGCGGTTCGGGCAAGTTCAGGAGTCAGGCTCATGCGGTTTCTTTAGTTAATTTGTCAGCGTATAGTTTGCGGCGCAACCAGAACGCCACATTTACCAGTGCAATAAGCGCCGGCACTTCCACCAACGGCCCCACCACGCCGGCAAAGGCTTCTCCGGAATTAAGACCGAACACGGCAATAGCTACTGCAATAGCCAGCTCAAAATTGTTACCTGCCGCCGTAAACGCCACCGACGCATTCTCTGAATAATCGGCGCCAGCAGCTTTGCCAACTATAAAACTTACCAGGAACATCACGGCAAAGTAAATGACCAGCGGCACGGCAATGCGCAGCACATCAAACGGTATAGTTACAATCAGCTCTCCTTTTAAACTGAACATCACAACTATAGTAAACAGCAGCGCAATAAGCGTGATGGGGGAGATGGCAGGGATAAAGCGGGTCTGGTACCATTCCTGTCCTTTAAGCGGCACCAAAATCAGGCGGCTCATCAAACCCAGCATAAACGGGATACCTAAGTAAATAGCTACGCTCTCAGCTATAGTGGCGATGGAAATATCAACTATAGCGCCCTCGAAACCGAACAGGGGAGGCAGTTTTGTAATGAACAGCCAGGCATAGAAACTATAGAGAAACACCTGAAAAATGCTGTTGAGCGCTACCAACCCGGCGGCATATTCGCGGCTGCCATCGGCCAGGTCGTTCCAGACCAATACCATAGCAATACAGCGGGCCAGTCCGATCAGAATTAAGCCGGTCATGTATTCGGGGTAATCTCTTAAAAAGGTAATGGCCAGCACAAACATCAGCAGCGGACCGATCACCCAGTTCAGCAACAGCGACAACCCGATCACTTTCACATTCCGGAACACTTTGGGCAGCATTCTATAGTTTACTTTTGCCAGCGGCGGATACATCATCAGGATCAGCCCCACAGCAATGGGAATATTGGTAGTGCCGCTGGATAAGGAGTTGATATAACCGGAACTGTCCGGTATAAAATAGCCCAGCCCCACGCCAACCAGCATCGCCAGGAAGATCCAGAGTGTTAGGTAGCGGTCAAGGAAGCCCAGTTTTTTCCGGTTGTGGGCAGGTGCGCAATGTTCCATGTAAGGGTGTAAAGTTGTGTTATAGTTGATGTATTATCTGGCGCGGAAATTATTTCCGTGACCTGCTATAAAAGCGAATCTGAGGTTCGCACTTATAAGTAGGTGCGGAAGTAACTTCCGCACCAGTTTTTACTCCTTTCAAAGTAATTTAACAGCAACCCGAGCCAGGTGCGCAGCAGGCGGCGGCTGCAGGTTTATCGCCGTACACGGTAATGCTGTAAATGCCGGTATTGCTCTCGCGGAAAGCCCTGATACCAGCTTCGTCCAGGTAATCTTTCAGGATCTCGTCGGGCACGTGAATGACTTTTTCTTTCTGCACCACTACGTTCTCAAAACCGGCTTCCCGGATGATGTTCAGGTAAGCTTCTTTCTGGATGGCGCCCGACACACAACCGGCATACATTTCGGCAGCATTTACCAGACCGGCAGGCAACTCCCCAACCAGCACCACATCCGAAATACTGAAATGGCCGCCCGGCTTCAGTACACGGTAGGTTTCGGCGAAGGCTTTCTTTTTATCTGGTACCAGGTTCAGCACACAGTTACTGATCACTACATCCACGCGGTTGGCAGCCAATGGCAGATCCTCTATCTCGCCCTGTCGGAATTCTACGTTGTTAAAGTTCAGTTTCCCGGCGTTGTCGCGGGCTTTGGCGATCATGGCATCGGTCATATCCACACCAATCACTTTGCCGGTCTCACCAACTACAGCACGGGCCACAAAGCAATCGTTACCGGCTCCGGAGCCTAAATCCAGTACGGTGTCTCCTTTTTTGATCTGCGCAAACTCGGTAGGCACACCACAGCCCAGTCCAAGGTCGGCATCGGGGTTGTAGCCTTCCAGTTCGGTATAGTTGTCGGCAAAAATGGCGTAGTCTACGGTGCAGCAGCCAGTGGCGCCACAGCACGAGGCTTCGTTCTGTTCTTTGCTCTGCAGCGCTATTTCGCTGTATTTATCTTTTACGATCTGTTTTAATTCTTCTGCCTTGTTCATAGTTGTAAGGTTTAAAATTTATCGGTATTTTACGATTAAAGCGTTCAAAAAATTTTAGCAGCAGCTGGTGCCGCACGAAGTATAACTGGCAAACAGTTGCTGCAGCAGTACTTGGGCATGCTTCCAGGCTTTTTCATCAATGCAATAACACACTTTTTTACCGTCAATATCGCCTTTTATCAAGCCGGCCTCTTTCAGCTCTTTCAGGTGCTGCGACACGGTAGACTGAGACAGCGGCAATTCATCCACAATATCGCCACAGATACAGGCACTGCGCTCCAGTAAAATGCGCAGGATGGCCACACGCGCCGGGTGTGCCAGGGCTTTGGCATAAGCGGCTAGGGTCAGTTCGGCATCGGTAAAGGCTTCAGTCTTAGTAGCTCCCATTTCTATCGTTTGTATTTATCGTAATATTACGATGATGAAAATAAAAAGTAAAGCATCGGGCTGATTTTTTTTACGGAACTATAGTTGGGCAACTATAAACTTAGCGCCTTAGCTGCGTAAACGGGGTAATGCAGCAGGAAACTATAGTTGGCGTTGACATTGGCACAACCAGCACCAAAGCCGTGGCTTTTAGTACAGCCGGTAAGCTGCTGTTTCAGTATGCTGTAGAATATCCCATCTATAGTTCGCAGCCCGGTTACGCCGAGCAGGACCCGGAAGTGGTTTTTAATGCGGTACTGCAAACCCTTAAAACCATAGTGGCCCAGATACGGCAGGCAAACTATAGGTTGGTTGGGGTGAGTTTTAGTAGCGCCATGCATAGTTTAATAGCGCTGGATGCCGAGGGTAAATTACTGACCAATTGTATAATATGGGCCGATACGCGCAGCAAATTACAGGCAGAAAAGCTGAAGCAGAGCGAGACAGGGCACAGCATTTACCTGCACACCGGCACGCCGCTGCACCCCATGGCCGTGTTGCCCAAACTGATGTGGCTGCGCGAGCAATTGCCGCAAATACACCGCAAAGCCGTCCGGTACATTGGTATAAAAGAGTATGTATGGCACAGGCTGTTCGGCGAGTTTGTGGTCGATCATTCGGTGGCGTCGGCTACGGGTTTGTTCAACATCTTCGACCTGGCCTGGCACCAGGAAGCGCTGCAGTTAGCCGGCATAACCGAAGTGCAGCTCTCCAGGCCCGTACCTACCACATACTGCAACTATAGTTTAAAACCAACTTACAGCGAAGCCCTGCATCTGCCCGAAAATGTGCCGTTTATAGTTGGGGCCAACGATGGCTGCCTAGCTAACCTGGGCGCCAATGCCATTGCCGACGGACATGTAGCCGTCACGATCGGGACAAGCGGGGCGGTGCGCGTGATGGCCCGGCAACCTGTTACCGACAAACAACAGCGGCTTTTCAGTTATGTGCTCTCATCGGGCAATTATGTACTGGGCGGCGCCGTAAACAACGGGGGCGTGTTGCTGCAATGGTTCCGGGATACGTTCTATCCTTCTGAAACCGCTTCGGCCCGAACCCTGAACGAAGACCCATACGCGCTGCTCTGCCACGAAGCGGAGACTATACCCGCCGGAGCCGATGGCCTGTTATTTCTGCCTTATTTGTTAGGTGAGCGGGCGCCGATCTGGGATGCCGGGGCGCGGGCAGGTTTCATTGGGTTGCAGCTGCACCACACCCGTGCGCATTTTGTAAGAGCCCTGCTGGAGGGCATTACGTTCAACCTTTATAGTGTGGCCCAGGCATTGGAGCAGCTCACCGGCCCCATTCATAAAGTGTATGCCAATGGTGGTTTTTCGCGCTCGCCGTTCTGGGTACAGTTGCTGGCCGATGTGTTCAACAAAGAAGTACACCTGACCGAAACTTATGAGAGCTCAGCTTTTGGTGCAGCTATTCTTGGGTTATATGCGCTGGGCAGGATCAACAGCCTGGAGGAAGCTGCGCAATTAGTAACTATAAGTAAAACCTATACGCCCAACCCGGGAAATAACCGCCTTTACCAGCAAATATACCGCATTTTCGAAACCCTTTACCCTAAGCTGAAAGAAACCTTTGACCAGCTGGATGCACTGCGGCATGAACCATAGCCCTTTATAACGAGTAAACTTTACTTAACTATAGTTGGATAAAAAGAAAAGAGAGATGCAGATAGGACTTGTCGGGTTAGGAAAAATGGGCTATAACCTGGCCCTGAACCTCCGCGACCACCAGCACCAGGTTGTGGCCTACGATATTAATCCGGAGTTTCTGGAGAAAGCCACCACCGAAGGAATTACACCCGCTTATACGTTACCGGAGGTGGCGCAAAAACTAACCGGCCGCAAAGTGATCTGGATCATGGTGCCCGCCGGGGAGCCTGTAGATGCCGTTATTGCGCAGCTTTTGCCCCATCTGCAACCCCACGACATTCTCATAGATGGAGGAAACTCCAACTATAAGGATTCTATAGTTAGGGCTGAAAAACTGCGCGAACAGCAGATCTTTTTCCTAGACTGTGGCACAAGCGGCGGATTAAGCGGAGCCCGAAACGGTGCCTGCACCATGGTAGGCGGCGACCCGGATGCCTTTGCCTATGTAGAGCAGCTATTCAAGGATATTTCGGTGGAGAAAGGCTATCTGTACACGGGCAAACCTGGCAGCGGACATTTTGTGAAGATGGTGCACAACGGAGTGGAATACGGCATGATGCAAGCCATAGCCGAAGGCTTTGAAGTGCTGCACAAAAGCGATTTCGGGCTGGACTACAAGGAAGTGGCGCGTGTCTGGAACCATGGCTCGGTGGTGCGTAGCTGGCTGATGGAACTGGTAGAGAACGCCTTCAGCAAAGACCCGGAGCTTTCAACTATAAAAGGCATCATGCACTCGTCCGGCGAAGGCAAATGGACCCTGGAAACGGCCCTGGATATGCAGGTGCCCACGCCGGTAATTGCCCTTTCTGTTTTAATGCGCTACCGCTCTTACGAAGCTGATACCTTCTCGGGGAAAGTGGTAGCGGCCCTGCGAAACGAGTTTGGCGGGCATAAGGTGGAGCAGGCGGAGTAAACTATAGTTTATATGTCTGTTTAAAAGGCATACGCAGCAAACAAACCTGCATTTACTGTGGTCATTGGTTGTTTATAGTTGATCTTGTTGCCCTGTGCGTCTGGCATCTCAAAAATAGGTTTCCCGGAAAGTATTCCTGTTTCCAGGCCAATGCTCCAACGATCAAAATTCTGTTTGAGACCAACATGCAATCCATACGCCAATGCGGTGCTTCGATCTGCTTTGTGATCTATAGTTCCGTAAGGTGTTGCTATAGTTACTTTTGCCCGCCGGTTAAAAGCCGCTCCAACCGATCCTTTCAGATAGAACAGCTTATCGCCGGTTTGCATCCGGTAATACACATCAGCCAGCGTAAATACCGATTGCCAGGGCTCACTTTCCCGGTTCAGCACCAACTTATCGGTAGGGTCGGCAAATTTATCCAGGTTAAAAGGATTGCGACGCAGGGCAAATGTGGCGCCTGCAGCCCAGCGCGGGTTTATAGTTCTGTTGTAGCTCAGTTGCAGCAACGGCCCGGACATGGCAAAGGCCGGGTAATCCTCTTCAAAATCATCACTACTGAAGTTGCCCACCGGAAATGCACCGCCAAACTGCAATCGTATCCCGGAACTATAGTTGGCTACGTCCTGCGCAGCTATAGTAAAGCCAGTAAAAACCAGTAAAGCCGTAAGTACAAGCTGTTTCATGTAGGTAGCTTAAAAAGTGATCTGGTGTTGCAGAACCTGCCCCGGAGCTAATCTTATAGTTTGGTTGCTGGTGGTTTGGGAGCCGGCTTTATTTTTGACGGACCGGATAACAATATCCTCGTTTGCAGCTACTGCTATAGTTGTCTGAGCATTTCCGGCAGTCAGGTATGCGCCCACTGAACAACCATAAGATGTACCGCTAACTCCAGCATCCATTAAAATACTACTTTGAATATTGTCTCCGTTAGCCATAGCCTGCGGATTGCTTACCTGCAACACGAGTTGCGCCTTCCGGGGCAGGTTATAGTTGGCATTAATGGTGGTGTTCCGCTCCAGGTCGGTATATTCCAGTAACAGGTTATCGCCCAGACAGAACAGGTAAGTGTTTTTGTCTGCACTGGCTTTAACCTGGAAGTAACTAGTGTTGGTATATTCGTTCGGCAGTTCATCGTCCTGGATAAGGAAGCGAAGCTCGAAGTTGCCGTTGGCATCGGTGGTAGTGATGGCTTTGCGGCGGGTATTGCTCGTTATAGCCGGGGAAGAATAAGTATACCAGTTCACTTCCAGCGTTACACCGGCTAAGGGTTTGGTTCTACCATCGGTAGTAAGTTTACCTTTAATTACCGTACAGGAGCCGGGACAGTATTTGCTTATAAAATCGTCGGATTGCGTATGGCAACTGCTCAGGAACAGCAACAGCCAGCTAAGTAAAAAGGATAGTTTTGTTTTCATTTGAAGGAAGCTTAGCGCAATTCAAATGCAATATAGCAAATTCTAAATGCCAGAACAAAGTGTCTTATTTAAGCAGGTCCTGGTGCTGTTCATTTTTGGCGATGTATTTAGCTACAACGGGGCAGGTGGCAATTACTAACAAACCATTGTCGCGGGCAAAGCACAGGCCGTGCTCGATCAGTTGCTGGGCTATGCCTTTGCCCCTTGCCGATTCGGGTACAAAGGTGTGGGTAAAATCTATCTCTTTTTCAGATGGGCAGGCATAGGCCAGTTCTGCTTCTTCGTCGCCTTCCAGGGGTGCGGTGAACTGCTGGTATTTTGCTTCGTGCACGATCTTTACATCCATAACTGTATAGTTTATAGTTGTAGCTTTACGCAGCAACCGCTTTTTTGGGCGAACCGGTAGCTATAAAACGATAGTTAGGCCAGTATCATTTTAATATGGTCGATGCCGTCTTCGTCGTACACATCGCTGCTCTGCACAAACCCGAAGCTCTCGTAAAACTTTTTGGCGTATAGTTGCGCCCCGATCTTAATTGGCCCTTCCCCAAAAAGCCTGCGGCATTCTGCTATCGAGAACGCTACCAACTGCTTGCCAACACCAGTTCCGCGCACTTTCATGCTGGTAACAATCCGGCCAATCGACATTTCAGGGTAACTTAGCCCCGGCGGTACCAAACGCGCACAGGCAACCAGTTCCTGCTGCGCATCATAAAACAGAACATGGTGGCATTGCTGGTCTTTGTTGTCCTGGTCCAGAAAAATACAGTTCTGTTCTACCACAAAAACATCGCTGCGCAGGCGTAGCAGGTCGTATAGTTCTGTGTTGGTAAGGTCGGTAAAATGTTTACAGATAGTGGTAAGGGACATATGCTAAAAGTATGAACTGCCACAAAGGTAAGGCACCGGAACGGGTAATCAGAAACAACAGTCCGGAATTATCTGTAACCGTGCCAGACAGGGTGTATATCCCTAAAATATATAGTGTAGATTATATTGTTTTTTTTATACATTTACTTCTGCTTATAACCTGCCCCCGCAACTTATGAAACTACCATTCCGTGCCGATTCAGAAACTGAAAAGGTGCTTGAAAACAAGCTTGTTACAATTGTTTACGCCCCGGCCGAGTCCTGCATTCTGCTAAAGTGGAAGCGGCAGATCGATCTGCAGGAGCGCAAAGAGACTTTTTTATGGGCTTACCATTTTTCAAAAGAAAGAAAGGTAAGGAACTGGCTCATTGATGACGAAGAGATCTACATCATCACGTCGGAAGAAAAAAGATGGGTAGAAAACGAATGGACACAAATAGTTGCCGACTCCGGGATCGAGAAAATTGCCGTTTATCTGCCCGAGGAAGCCTACAATGCCATCCAGACGAACACAGAGTTTACCAGAAAAGCCCAGCAAAACTATAAGCACCACGGCAAAACCGAGCACGAAGTATTTACAGATTACGAGACAGCCATGCTCTGGCTCCGGTCTTAAGCAAAGCCGAACTATAAAACAAAAGCCCTGCAGGTGGTAACCTGCAGGGCTTTTTAATGTGCAACTATAGTTGCTTACTTTTTAGAGCTGCCAGCCGGCACCGGGAAACCGCGGTCGCGCATCAGGGCATCTATTTTGGCATCGCGGCCACGGAACAGTTTGTATGCTTCGGCCGGGTCCATGGAGTTGCGTGGGGCAAACAGGTATTTCACCAGTCTGGCTGCTACTTCCTTGTCATAAAACCCGCCTGGCGCTTCCTCAAATGCTTCGGCGGCGTCAGAAGTTAGTACATCGGCCCACAAGTAACCATAGTAACCAGTAGCATACCCCTCGCTGCTGAACACGTGCCCGAAGTGTGGCGTGCGGTGGCGCATTACTACTTCTTTCGGCATGTTCATAGCAGCCAGCGTCTCGCGCTCAAACTTATCAGGGTCTAAACCGTTCGGGTCGGTAAGGTGCAGTTTCATATCCATAATGGCGGATGCCAGGTATTCGGTTGTCTCAAAGCCCTGGTTAAACGTAGCCGCTTTCTTTATTTTGGCTACCAGATCGGCCGGCATCGGCTTGCCGGTTTCGTGGTGCTTCAGGAACTGGTTTATCACCTTGTCAGTAGACAGCCAGCGCTCCAGCAACTGCGACTGGAACTCGGTATAGTCTCTAACGCCGCTGTTCAGCGTAGGATATTTTACGTTAGATGCCAGGAAGTGCAGCGCGTGGCCGAACTCGTGGAAGAACGTTGTCGCATCATCCCAGGAAACCAGCACAGGCTCGCCCGGGGCAGGCTTCACAAAGTTAGAGTTGTTGGATGCCAGCACCGTCTCTTTGCCATCGAACGTTGTGTGGGCGCGGTACGTAGTGGCCCAGGCACCCGAGCGCTTGCCCTGGCGTGCGAATGGGTCTAAGTACCACAGGCCAATGTGCTCGCCGGTTGTTTTATCGGTTACCTCCCAAACCTTCACATCCTCATGGAAAACCGGCACGGTGCCCTCGGCTACTGGTGTAAACTTAAAGTTGAACAGCTCGCCTGCCGTAAAGAACATAGCCTGTGTCAGGTTGCCCAGCTCCAGGTATTGCTTTACTTCGTTTGAGTTCAGGTCGTACTTCTGCTTGCGCACTTTTTCGGCGTAGTAGCGGTAGTCCCAGGGCTGTATCATGATTTTGGTTTTGCTGGTAGCATTGGCCAGTTTCTGCATGTCGGCTACTTCTTCCTTCACGCGGGCAATGGCAGCAGGCCATACAGCGTTCATCAGGGCCATTGCGTTTTCCGGGTTTTTGGCCATGCGGTTCTGCAGGCGCCACTCGGCATAGTTATCAAAGCCCAGCAGTTTTACGCGCTCGTTGCGCAGTTTCAGTATTTTGGCAATGTTGGCGTTATTGTCCTTGTCGTCGCCGTTATCGCCGCGCGAGTAGTAGGTGTTCCATACTTTCTCGCGCAGGGCACGCTCATCCGAATAGGTCAGGAACTGGTCCATGCTGGAGCGGGTGTTGGTAACGGCATACATACCTTCTTTGCCATTGTCGGCGGCCGCTTTGGCAGCAGCTTTCACAAACGACTCCGGAAGTCCGCTCAGCTGGTCTTTGGTCAGGTAGGTTACGTAATTTTCCTCGTCGGCCAGCACGTTGTTAGAGAAAGCCGTGTACAGCGACGACAGCTCTTTGTTGATCTCGGCATAGCGTTTTTTGGCTTCCGGGCTCAGGTCGGCGCCTTCCATGGCAAAGCCTTCGTACACTAATTGCACCACACGTTGCTGGTCAGCCGGTAAGGGGTTCTTCCGGGAGTTTTCGTATACCGTTTTAATGCGCTGAAACAGTTTCTCGTTCTGGTTTATTTTAGACGAGAATTCAGAGATCTTTGGTGCCATCTCGGCCTGCACCTTGCGGAACTCCGGCGTAGATACGTTGCTGCTCCAGATGCCATAGTACGTAAACACGCGGCCCAGTTCTTCGCCGGCGCGCTCCATGGCTTCTATCGTATTCTCGAAGGTAGCTGGCTGCGGGTTATTGGCAATAGCCTCGATCTCGGCCAGGTTCATAGCCATCGCCTTTTCCATTGCTGGTTTCAGGTCGGCCAGGTTCATCTTATCAAAGGCCGGTACACCACCGTAGGGGCCTGTCCATTCTTTTAAAAGCGGGTTGGTTTCTGGTTTCTGTTGCTCCATGGCAGTTGTAGTTTGCTGCGACTGCTGGGTGGTTGTGGTAGTAGTACAGCTTGCCAGGGCCAGCACAGCCATCAGACCGGTTATTTTACCGGTTTTGGTGATCTTATTTTTCATGAGTAAGGGTAATAGTACAATAAAAACAGGCCCATCTTGTCCTGATTCATGCACAAGATACAAAAATCATGCTGATAAACTGCAACCGGCACCCGAACGACAGGCCTGGAACCACATACAGGCAGTTTACTAATTTTCTGTGGCAGCAACTATAGTTACAATGACAAGCATCATGTTTCGCGATGTTTAAACTTCCGACATTTGCCTGTTTTTAACAGAAACCTATGCAACAGGTAACCTATAACAAAGCTATAGTCTGGTGGCTGCTGAGCGGTGTATTGCTTATTGTGGTCATGGTCGTAATTGGTGGCATTACCCGGCTTACCGGATCCGGGCTTTCTATCGTGGAATGGAACGTGATCTCCGGCACCCTGCCGCCGCTGAACGAGGCTGCCTGGATGGTTGCTTTTGAGAAATATAAACAGTTTCCCGAATATCAGAAGCTGAACTATAGCATGACGCTGGATGGGTTTAAAAGCATTTTCTGGTGGGAGTACCTGCACCGTTTGCTGGGCCGCCTGATCGGGCTTGTGTTTATAGTTCCGTTCCTGTATTTCTGGTTCACGGGTCAGTTTGCCGGTTGGCTGAAACGCAGAATGCTGCTGATACTTTTGCTGGGCATGGCACAAGGACTGATGGGCTGGCTGATGGTAAAAAGCGGCCTGGTTGAAAACCCGCACGTGAGCCATTACCGGCTGGCGGCACACCTTTGCCTGGCACTCGCGCTTATCGGTACGCTGCTCTGGACCATAGCTGACCTGGCGCTTCCAGCCCGCAACTATAGTTTACCCGGAACTATAAAACGGTATGCTGGCCTGGTGTTTTTTATAGTGCTGCTGCAGATCGTGCTGGGTGCATTTGTGGCCGGGTTAAAGGCTGGTTTTTCGTACAATACATACCCGCTTATGAACGGCGAACTGCTGCCATCGCACCTGCAGGGCCATTTGGGTTGGGGTAATTTTCTGGAGAATGGTGTATTTGTACAGTTCCTGCACCGCTGGGTGGCTGTGGTAGTGTTGCTGGTGGTATTGGGTGCCTGGCTAACTGCCCGTAAGTCGGCCTACCCCGATGTAAGAACGATAGCAGGCCTGCTGTTGCTGACCACACTGGTGCAGGTAGTGCTGGGCATTGGTACGCTACTGCTGGCCGTGCCGGTAATTTGGGGTGTGCTGCACCAGGCCATGGCCGTAGTGCTGTTTGGCCTGAGCGTGCTGCTCCTGCACCAGGCAACTTCCCGACCAACTATAGGTACGCCAGCCAAACTATAGCTTGGTAGCGGCAGGGCAGGTTTTGCATTAAACCGTGAAGTCTGAAAAAGGGCCTTGCCGCAGGCAGTTATTTTACGGGCCGCTCCGTATAATGGGGTATGGACCTTTCCCTCTTCAACACATTTTCTACAAGAGCCCGGTTCGAGATCGTTTGGGAACACGGTATATTTATCGCTTACCGTGGGCGCAGGGGTTACCGGATAGAACTATACGACCTCGGTAATTTTGTGGCAGAACTATGGTTTAACCCCGAAACCAACGTGCTGGCCTTAGTGCGTGGCTACAAGAGCCAGAAAGCGCTCGATCCCTTTCTCGACCAGATCAATCTTAAAAAGATGTTTAACTAAACAGATGGCGCTGTATTCCTGTTAAGCACTTTTAGCGGACTTATAACGCTTTGCCGGCCGGGTGTTTTACCCGCGGCAGCTGGTCCGGCAACATATCTGTTCTATTTAGTGCACATGTTTGGGTTCATTTTTTTTAATTTGCCGTTTGGTAGAACACCACCTGTACGTACTCACACCCTTAGCGAATGAACTTTATCAAGAACCTGAAAATACGGGACAAGCTTTTACTGCTGCTGTTGCTGCTGCTTATTCCGGTAATGTATTTTGCTGTAACTACCATTCAGGAGCAGGTAGCTGCCAACGATGCCCTGCAACTGGAAGCCCTACAGTTAGAGGAATCTGAAAAGATATCTGAACTGGTGCACGTGCTGCAGAAAGAGCGCGCCCGCATATTAATGGTAGCCTATGGCGACTCGGCCTACCTGGCAGAAGCCAACAGCCTGCGTGCCGCCACCGACCGCGCCGACCGCGACCTGAAGGACTTTCTGGCTGCCTCTAACCGGCAGTTCCCGGACCTCGCCCGGCTCAACGAGATGCAAACCTACCGCCAGGCACTTGACAAGAATGAGCTCGACGAAGAAAAGTTTCGTGCCTACTCTGCAGACCTGATCTTTCAGTTACTGGACCGCATCAACGACAACGCCAATGGCATCAGCAACCTCCGGATAACGCAACAACTGCAAAGTTTCCGGAACCTGGCCGAAGCAAAGATACACCTGGGACGTATGCGCAGCCTGCTGATGCGTGTGTTGCAGGACGACAGCTTCTCGCACGAGGAGTTTGCCCAGTTCATGTCGCAGCTCCAGAACTACAGGCGCATGCTGGTGCTCTTTAACCGCGGCGCCAGCCCCGAGGCCTTAAAAAGTGTACAGGCTGTACAAACCACCGACAACTATAAGAAGGTTTCCGTTCTACTGCAGTCTCTTGAAAACAACCCGCAGCAGAGCCTGGAAGCGTATGAGGCAGGTCCGGTTTTCGATATTTTTACAAGGAGCATAGAGGATTACCGCACCGCTGAAAACGAACTTATCCGTCAGATACGGACGCAGGTGTTAGGGGAGATAGCCCAGAAAGAGCAGAACATGACGATTCTGGTCATCTCGATCGTGGCGCTGCTGGTGCTGGTTACCATCCTGTCCATTTACATCATCAACCTGATCTCCACGTCGCTGGCGGCGCTTAAAACAGCAGCAGAGCGTATTAAACTGGGTGCTACCGATGTTAAAATCGATATCTATAGTTCTGATGAGATAGGCAGTGTGGCTTCCTCTTTCAGGGGAGTAATAAACAAATCGGTGGTGCTGGCCAATGTGGCCCAGACTATAGGCGAAGGCCGCTACGATGTGGAAGTGCCGGTACAGAGCAAGGAAGATGTGCTCAGCCTGGCTATCCGCGACATGAAAGACAACCTGCATGTGCTCACCACCGAGAACGCAAACCGCAACTGGGTATTGTCCGGGGTGGCAGAGCTCAACAACCAGGTAAGCAGCGAGACATCCGTAGAGCGTGTGGCCGAAAAAGCTATTACATTCCTGAGCCACTATACCGATGCCGAAACCGGAATTCTGTACCTGCATAACAGCAGCGGCAGACTGGCGCCTGTTGCAGCGCATGGCGTGCCTGTTCCGCTTCAGCAGCTTCCGGTTTTCGAGATCGGTAGCGGAAAAGTAGGGCAGGCGGTGCGCGAACGCCAGGTGCTGGTACTGGACAATGTGCCGGATGAATACCTGCGGATCCGGTCGGGCCTGGCAGAAGTGCAGCCGGCATCGGTGGTGATAGTGCCGCTATACTTTGGCCGAACTATAGTTGGTGCCCTGGAACTATGCTCGCGACAGCCGCATACGCCGTTGCAGCAACGCTTCCTTGATGCGGTAGCCGAGCGCCTTTCTGTTGTGATTCACACCCTGCAGGCCCATCTGCAGACACAGGAACTACTGTACGAAACACAGAACCAGGCCGAAGAACTGGAAACCCAGCAGGAAGAGCTGCGCCAGCTGAACGCCGAACTGAAGGCGTCGGAAGAAGAGCTGCGCGTAAACCAGGAAGAGCTACAGGAAAAGAACACCGAACTGGAAGAAAAGGCCCAGTTGCTGGAAGAACAATACGAAGCACTGGGTGTAAAGAACAAAGCCCTGGAAGATGCCCGCGAAGCCATAGAGCTTAAAATGCAGCAGGTAGAGCAGGTAAGCAAGTACAAGAGCGATTTCCTGGCCAACATGAGCCACGAGCTGCGAACGCCGCTCAACAGTATCCTTATCCTGTCCAGGTTGTTGGCTGATAACGTGGAAAATACGCTGTCGACCAAGCAGATAGATCATGCCCAGATCATCCATAAATCCGGCAACGACCTGCTGCGCCTGATAAACGAGATACTGGACCTGAGCAAGATAGAGTCGGGGGTGGTGAAGCTGGAGACCGAGGAGGTGAAGCTGGATGATATTAAAATGGAGCCGATCTTCCGGGAAATGGCTGCCCGGAAAAAGATACGCTACAACGAAAAAGTAGCACACCAGTCCTTCGATACCATCGTGACCGACCGGTTCAGGCTGGAACAGGTACTGAAGAACTTTATCGGAAACGCCATCAAGTTTACCGACGAGGGCGGCGAAGTAGAACTATCCATTTATGAAGTAAAACAGCGGCCGGCATTTAAGTCGGAGCAGTTGCGCGAGCAGCCTGAGGTAGTAGCGTTTGCCGTACGCGATACGGGCATCGGTATACCTGCTGATAAACTGGATGTGGTGTTTGAAGCCTTTCAGCAGGCCGATACCTCTACTACCCGCAAGTACGGCGGCACCGGTCTGGGGCTAACTATAAGCAAAGAGCTGGCAACCCTGCTGGGCGGCGAAGTGATGGTGGAAAGCGAGCCGGGCAAGGGCAGTACCTTTACCCTGTACCTGCCGCGCGAGCCCCGTGTCACCGAAGCGAAAAAGCCGCAACCGGTAAAGCAAACCAACGGCACCAACTATAGCCGGGCCAACTCGGTAAGCAAACTACTGGATAAGGTGGAGCAACAACCGGGCAAGTTGAACGAGGATGTATCGCTGCTGATCGTGGAAGATGACAAAGGCTTCAGCGACATACTGGCTGACTTTGCGAGATCCAGAAACTTTAAAGTGCATCAGGCCTACACCGGTACCGATGGTCTGAACCAGGCCCGCGTACAGCGGCCCGACGCCATGCTACTTGATATTCAGTTGCCTGATATGAGCGGATGGGACGTGCTGAAGCAGTTACGCGAAGACAAGGCCCTGCGCAAAACCAACGTGCACGTAATGTCGGCTTATGACAAGGAAGTGATAGGCGCGCACGAAGGCCACGAAGAATATCTGCCAAAACCAGTAACGCTGGAGATGCTGAACAAAGCCTTTACAACTATAGCTGATTCCTCGGGCACTTCTATCCGGAATGTCCTGATCGTGGAAGACAATGAGATAGAAAACAAGGCGGTGTCGGAGCTGCTGCTGGCGCATGGCATCAAGTCCGCTTCGGCATACACGGCCGAGGAAGCGGAACAGGTGCTGGCCAAGCAAAAAGTAGACTGCATCATTCTGGACCTGAACCTGCCGGGCATGAAAGGCTACGACTGGATGAAAAAGCTGAAAGCCAACCCGGGCCTTTCTGATATCCCAATCATTATTTACTCGGGCAAAGACCTGAGCGAAGACGAGGAGAATGCCCTGCGTGCATTTGCCAATACAGTTATCATTAAAAACGAATACTCGTACCTGCGCCTGCTGGATGAAGTGCAGCTGTTCCTGCACCGGGTTAACCAGAAACTACCGGCCGGCCCGGGCTTTAAAATGAAGCTGCATGTGCCCGAAGAAGTACTGAAAGGCAAAAGAGTGCTGGTAGTGGATGATGACGTGCGCAACATTTACTCGCTGAGCAGCCTGCTGGAAATGAACGGCATGGAAGTGGCAGTAGCCTACAACGGAAAGGAAGCACTGGAAAAGCTGCAGCAGGAAGAGGAAATAGACATAGTGCTGATGGACGTGATGATGCCGGAAATGGATGGCATAGAAGCAACAAAACGAATCCGGGCGATTTCTCGTTTTAAGCAACTTCCTGTGATTGCACTTACAGCAAAAGCCATGAAAGAAGACCGGGAGAAATGCCTGCAGGCCGGTGCATCCGATTATATACCAAAACCTGTGGATACCGATAAATTACTGACCTTAATGCGCGTGTGGCTATATGAAGCTTAGCAGCGATGCACAGTTTGAGCAGGAGGTAGAAGTCCTGATTGGGGAGATAAAACAACACTACGGCTACGATTTCAGCGGGTATGCGCGGGCCTCGGTGTACCGCCGGGTAAAGCGGTTTATGGGGCAGAAAGGCCTGGAAAACATGCAGCAGCTACGCGAACCGTTGTTCTCCGACAGCTTCTTTTTTGAGGTGTTTCTGCAGGATGTGACCGTGAACGTGACCGAGATGTTCCGTGATCCGTCGTTTTTCCTGTCGTTGCGGCAAAACGTGCTGCCGTTGCTTTCTACGTATCCCTATATCAAGATCTGGGATGCGGGCTGCTCGACCGGCGAGGAGCTTTTTTCGCTGGCCATATTGCTGCAGGAAGAAGGCCTGCTGAACCGTACCAAAATTTACGCCACCGATATAAACCAGAAAGTGCTCCGGCAGGCAAAAGAGGGTATTTTTCCGGTGAGCCGGATACCGGCCTACACGGCAGCCTACTATGCAGCGGGAGGCAAGCAGGAATTTTCGGGCTACTACCGCAGCAACTATGGCAATGCCAAGTTTAACTCGGAACTGGTCCGGAACGTGGTATTTTACCCGCATAACCTGGCCACCGATTCGTCTTTCAATGAGTTTCATCTTATTCTGTGCCGCAATGTGCTGATCTACTTTGGCCGTGAGCTGCAGGAGCGGGTGCTTAATTTGTTTGATGAGAGTCTGGTAAGCCTGGGCTATTTAGGGCTGGGCAAGAAAGAAACACTGGCTATGTCGGGGATAAGCCCCTACTATAACGCAGTAGATAAAACTAACCGGATTTACCGGAAACTGAACTGATGCAGCGCGTACCGGAACTTGTGGTGATAGGAGGCTCCTGGGGCGGCATACAGGCTGCCCTGCAGATACTCAAAGGTCTGCCGCCAAACTATAGTTTGCCTATAGTGCTGGTACTGCACCGCCTGCGCGACCAGGAAGGCAACCTGCAGGAGATTTTTGAACGGAAAACCAGGCTAACCACCGTCGAGATAGAGGACAAGCAACAGCTGGTTCCGGGTATGCTGTACCTGGCGCCCCCGAATTACCATGTGCTGCTGGAGAACGACCGGACCTTTGCCCTGGATGACTCGGAACTGGAGAATTATTCAAGGCCATCGATCGATGTTACCTTTACCAGCGCCGCCGATGTGTACGGCGACCAGGTAGCCGGCATCATACTAAGCGGCGCCAGCAGTGATGGAAGTTCAGGATTAAAGTATATCTTTGAGAAAGGTGGAACTGCTTTGGTGCAGCAACCCCAGGAAGCAGAAATAGATACCATGCCCCTGGCAGCCATACGGGCAACTCCCGGCTGCCGCATCATGCAATTAATTGATATTCAGGAGTTTTTACTTTCCTTACATGTTAACTGACCCGCAAACAACACCACCGGTATTTGCAAGTACTACAGATGCACAGCAGATGAAGGTACTTTTGGTAGATGATATGCCAGAGAACCTGGTAAGCCTGGAAAGCATGCTCTCCACCGGCGATGAAAGTATCAGCTACCTGACAGCCCTATCCGGTGAGGAAGCCCTTAAAATTGCCCTGCAGGAAGAACTTGCCCTGATACTGCTGGATGTGCAGATGCCCGGCATGAACGGCTACGAAGTGGCCCGCTACCTGCGCGACATTTCCAAAACAAGGGATATACCGATCATTTTCGTGACGGCCATAAACGAGCAGGAAGTGCACGTGATTGAAGGATTTGAGGCAGGCGCCGTTGATTTTCTGTTTAAGCCGCTGCACCCTTATATTACAAGAGTAAAAGTAGCCAACTTTGTCCGGTTTTTCCGGCAGAAGAAGGAACTGGAGTACGTACATAAAGCTACCCTCGAAATTAACCAGCAACTGGAGGAGCGGGTAAAAGAGCGCACCAAAGAGCTTACCAAAGTAAACAAGGACCTCGACAACTTTGTATACACAGCCTCGCACGACCTGAAAGCACCTATCAGCAACATTGAAGGATTGGTAAAAGCCCTGTACGAGACCCTGCAGGAAAAAGAAGTGGAGCTGAGCGGCATTGATAATATCATGGACATGATCGACAGCTCGATCGGCAGGTTTAAAGCTACCCTGCGCGACCTGACCGAAGTTGCCAAAATAAATTACGAAGATGCTACCCCGCAGGAGCGTGTGCTGTTCAGTGAAGTGCTGGATGATGTAAAGCTGAGCATCAAAGACCTGATCCTGAAATATGATGCAACTATAACGGAGGATTTCAGTGCGGCGCCGGATATTCTGTTTTTTAGAAAGAACCTGCGCAGTATTTTGTACAACCTGGTTTCCAACTCCATTAAGTATAGTTCGCCGTTACGCAAACCCGAAATTAAGATAACCACCACACAGGCAGGCGAGTTTACGCTGCTGACAGTGCAGGACAACGGCCTTGGCGTGCGCAAGCAGGATAAGGATAAAGTGTTTGATATGTTCAGGCGACTGCACGGGCACGTAGAGGGCACCGGCGTAGGGCTGGCTATAGTAAAGCGCATTGTTGAGAACTGCGAAGGCCGCATTGAACTGGATGATAACCCAGACGGTGGTTGCACCTTTAAACTATACCTGAAGTAGACCCGACTATACGACCTGACCAGCGCTGAAACAGCTGCATGAATTCTGTAATACTAAGAGGCAACTATAGGTTGTATGCGTTTGCGGGTTACCAAAGCATGCGCGATGCCCTGCCTTATCTGCCGCAGGTAGTGCTGGCCAAAGCCCTGACCGATGTGGCCGAAGCTGATGTAAGAAGCTGCCTGCAGCGCGTACCGGAGTCTGGTTTTAAAAACTACCTACAGCCGCTGGCCGGGCAGCAGCACTATTGTTCTGCAAAGCGCTCGTTTATTTCGGCGCTGCAGCTGCTGTATAAAAGCAATGGCTATAGTGCCCGCTACGTGGTAATTGCCCGCGGCTGATCCGCCCAAACTATAGTTTCCTGTTCGTTACCTGTTACCAATTTTAAGATACCTATGGAAGACCGACCGCTCCGCGATAAAAAAGCCATACAACAGCTTTATAACGATGTATTGCCAGCCCTGGCACAACAGGTGCACCAGGGACTGCAACCAGTGCTTGCCCTGTTCGAGAACTTTACCTTAGAGCGCCTGCTCGATACCCGCACCAAAGACCCCGCCGACCCGGAAAAGGAGGTAAGCATAGAGAACGGAAACGTGCAGCTGCTCGGCCTGAAACTGCGCCTGGAGGGCTTCAACAAACCCGGTACTGAACCCTTCGACCTGACCAAAGACCTGCTCTTTAAACTGCACTATAACTACTATGGCGTAGGGCCGGATAAGGAGAACACCTGGCTGGAGAAAAATTACTTAGAGCGCTGGCAAACTGCGGAAACACAAACTATAGCTAGTCAGTTCTGCGATGCTGTAATTGATGGGCTGACCGAAAGGCTGAATAAATAGCCTGTATTTGAGTAAACTTTTTCTTGATTAAAGTAAAATACTCAAATATAGGTATTGTTTGATGTAAGGGTTTACGGTAGCTTGGGTGCCTAAACCTAAACCCTTATTCATGAAAAACTTCAACGCTCTTCTGCTGCTTTTTGTAGCACTTTTCTGTACGGTTACTTTTACATCCTGCCTCGGCGACGACGAAGATGATGAAAAGAGCTGCTACGACGAACTACAGCGCCTGTCGCAGATAGCCAACGAAAAGGCACAGGCCCTCTCTACTAACATGACCACCGCTAACTGCAACGCATTTAAGGAGGCTGCCATCAATTTTTACAACAAGGCTAAGGAGTGTGGGGATAAAAACATGATCGAGTCTGCAGAGCGAAGCAAAGCCATGACCGAAGCCCTGGACTGCAGCGACCTATAGTTTCAGATTCCGATTACCTTTCATTTAACAGCAAGAGTCTCCCGGGCAGCCGGGGGACTTTTTGTTTTGTAATCGACAGGCATTTATAGTTCAGGTGAATATATAGTCTTTTCTATATTATTTACCTATCTTCCATTTTCATCAATCCTAACCAATTTTTTTATGAAACACTTAAACTCATTCCTGCTGCTATTGGTGGCACTTTTCTGCTCAGTTGCCCTAACCTCCTGCCTTGGCGATGACGATGAAGATAAAGGCAAATCCTGCATGGAAGAACTGAATGCGCTGGCAAAGGTGAACTATGAGAAAACGCTGGCCTTCTCGAACGACCCGACACCGGAAAACTGCGAAGCCATGAAAAAGACGGCTACCGATTTCTTTAACAAAGCCAAACAATGCGGTGATGCAAACATGATCCAGGCAGCTGAAGAAAACCTGAATGCCATCAAAGACTGGGACTGCACCGAGCGATAGCTGCCGGATAGCAGTTCTTTTATGATACTATAGCACAGATTCTCCCGCACTTCCGGGAGAATTTTTGTTTTATGGACAGCTTGGTTACCTTCTTTGGCTGACTCAAGCAGAATGATATGACTTGATAATTGTAGATATTTGTAATATCTTAAGAGATGATCTTTCTTTAAAGAGCTACCAGACAAAGAACAACTGCATTGGAAAAAGTCTGGAATTAAAGAATCGATTGACTACTTTCTTTACTGCCCTAACTGCGATGTGTATTCTTCAATTTTAGGAATAGAAGAGCTATAAATAAAAAGCCAGAGAGTTTGCTCTGGCTTTTTATTTACTCATCAATAATAGTATTTAGATTAGACATTACATCTTTGATTATTTCCATCCTTCTAAATCTGTTACTTTTCTTCTGTGTACCCTCATTACTTAATTGTTTATATTCTTCAATTATTCCGTTGAAATATTTAAGAGCCTCGACTTGGGTAGCAGTAAGTTGATCACTAGATTTATCATTAAAAAATAATTTTTCTAGTGTGCCCTTGTCCCCATCATATGCACTAACAAAGCCATGGTAATTATCTATACTCTTTTGATTCACACCACCTTCAGTTTTATAGAAGTAATAAACAGATGTAATCAAAGTATACAAATGGACCTTCTTTTTAAGAAATTTTTTAACCTGTTCATTATCCTTTATGATTTTATCTACTTCATTTAATAAATCATAAAATAATGCTTTGTCTTGCTCTGCCTCATCATACTTAGCATTAAATGAGTCATATGCTTTGTTGATAGCAGACTGGGTAGTTTCTTCTTCAATACCAAGTCTAAAGAATATCAGAATACTACTGATGAACTCAATATCTAACATTCTTCTAAGGTCATAAACATTGAAAGATTCATTACGAGCCCAGAACTCGTTATCTGCTATTTCATTAGCTAACCTAATAAACTCACCTCCGAACTCTGCGTTTCTAAGTTCCTGCGGGTTGAGAGAAGCACTAGTGCTATTTAGCCTTAAAAACATTTTTACAATGTCGTCTCTTCGTACTACTTCTCTAATAAACCGTACAGTAAAAGGGTATTTCCAAATAAGGTTTCGCTCATCTTCTGTTAAAGTAGAAAACTTTTTACCCGCATAGCTCGATGTTTTATTATCTATTGCAGAGACTTTTAACGGGAATTTATCATTAATGAAATCAGCAATAGCTCCTAGCCGTTGTTGACCATCTACAATGCTTAATTTAGTAGACCCCGTTAGTGAATCTGTATCCCTTTCCCATATATATATTTCAGGAATCGCGTAACCAACTAATATTGTTTCTATTAGTCTCATCTGATTCTTGGTTGTCCAAACATAATGTCGTTGAAAGGAATTGTCTACATACAAGAGTTCATTCTTTATCTGGTCTGTTAGCCATTTAACACTCTTTCTCTCTATGTATATATTATCAATAACTTGACTCATTGGATTGTTTTTCTTAATTGGTGTTGGATTTCAGTAATTCCTTTAATGTGATATCTCTCAACTGACTCCCATGAGTCATAAATTCTATAATTTATCTCATGCTTAATGTCAAACAAGGTCTGATAGTCTTTGTTGAACTTTTCAACTTTAGATATCCAGTCTGTTAATGATGGATGAATGGGTTCAGGGTTTTTAATAGAGACAAATCTTCTGAAGATATTATTAGCTATGAACTTATAATCTAGGTTCGCCCTTTGATCATACAAATCAAAGTAAGCATCCCAAAATTTATTATAATAACTATTAGATACTAGCACCAAATCAATATCTGAGTCTTCATCGAAGGTTTTAAACTTTTTAGATGGAGCCAAGCTGTATCCTAACTTACAACTTCCAATAACACAAATATTATTAAAGCTAACACCTAAATTAGATGCAATAAACCTTTTAAAATCATCATAAGATTTTGAATAATTTGGCTTCTTTAGATATTCAGAGAAGTACCACACATCATTTCCCTGAAGATAATTCATGTAAATATCCTTAGGACTTGTTCTTAAAAAATCGGCTTGTACTTTATCTAAATCCATTTGGTTGGACAACTATATATTCAAATATATATTAACTGAAGCTAATATTTATATTTAAAATGAAATCATGTAAATAAATTACATTAAATAATAATTTAATTCCGTTCCCTGTGCTGTCTCATGTAAATAAAAAAAGCCCTGCAGAAATAACATCTGCAGGGCTTTTGTACCTTGGGCCGGAGTCGAACCGGCACGAGTGTAACCTCATTGGTGTTTGAGACCAACGCGTCTACCAATTCCGCCACCAAGGCATTACTTCCTCCCTGATCTGCTATCAGGAACGGGTTGCAAACTTAGATAAAGTTTCCTGAATACGCAACAAGTATTTTTTCTTCAGGTAGTAGGTTTTTACTTCGTCCAGGGCCTCGTCTTTGGTAACTCCGTGCAGCTCAGGGTAGCGCTGTAATACCGGCAGAATGTCGTTGTCGAGCTGGGCAACTATACCGCTTGTTTGCTCGCCTATCTCGTGCAGTTTGGCAGCATCAAAGTCAAACTCCAGTTCCATCAACTCTTCGTTTATCTCCATCATTTCCATCAGGAAACCGGCGGGCAGTTCGTTTTTGCCACCTTCTTCCAGCAGGCCATGATGTTTTAAAATGTACTGCATGCGCAGGTCGGGGTCGGAAAGGGTGCGGTAAGCGTTGGTGTTCTGTGTGCTCAGCTGCAGAATTTCCTGCTGCTTTTCCTGCGGCTCGTTGGCGTAAAAATCCGGATGGTATTCGCGGCTCAGTTTATAGTAAATGTTCTTTAACGCCTTCTCGTCCAGTAAAAAGCTCTCAGGTATATTATAAAATTCGAAGTAATCCATAGTTTCAGTGATCAGTAAACAATTAGCAGTAACCATTAAACAGTTAGCAGTTACCACTACAAAAGTACAGTAAAAGCCACAGTATTGTTCACAACTATAGTTGTTTACCGTTCAATGAAAATTGGTTGCTGTTTACTGTTAATTGCTAACTGTTTACTGTTCAGATGTTAACTGAAATGTTTGACCAGGCCTGTGGTTTGTCGGCGAAAAGGGCTTTGGTGGCTTTCCAGACCTGCCCGAAAAGTTCGGAGTCGCGGTAGTTGTTCAGGTGCTCTTCAGAGTCCCACAAACTATAGGTGCTGTACACGTTGGGGTGGTTCAGGTCCTGCAGCAGCTCCACGTGGTTGCAGCCATCAAACCCGCAGATTTTGTCTTTCGAACTGCGGAAGATCTCCAGAAATTCCTCCGTTCTATCCACCTGAAAAGTCATCCGGACGATGCGAATAAGCATAATTTTGAATAATTGAATATTGAATAACTGAATCAAGAAGTAAAGTTAGGTTTTATACCAGCCTTATTCAATCATTCAGTTATTCAGTCATTCAAAATTCAATCTAATTTCCCGGATAAAAGCGCACGTCAACCTGCGAGTCGAAGCCGAGGCCGAGGAGTTCGGCGGCGTGGCCTTTGTTGATGCCGATACAGAGCTGGTTCTGAGCGTTAAAAATGCAGCAGCATTCGCCGTCGTCTACCTGGGTATAGTTGGGGTAGATGCGGCCTATCGTTTCGCGGCCGAAGTGTATGGTGAAAGTTCTGCCATGGGCTATCGTATCTACGCAGTCGCGGGTAATGTTCGTGATCAGGTTGCCGTAGCGGTCTACGTGTATCACGTGGCCGGTAATGGAGTGGTCGTTCAGGCGCAGCTGGCGGTTCAGGAGCTGGCGCAGTTCGTAAGTGCGTTCGCCTAATACCTCAATGTCGCCGCCTTTGGCCAGGTACACAGCTGCAGGTGCCAGCAGGTCTTTCACCGGGAAAGGCATCAGCGGATTCTCCACGTTCAGCTCCACCACCAGCTCCGGTTGCCCGTCGGTCAGCAGCGACAAAAGCCCGTTATCCGGCAGCAGAAAGTAATGCCCTTTGTGGCGCGCCGCATGAAAACGGCCACTTTTGCTCCCGTGCGAATCCACACCTACCAGATGCACCGTACCTTCCGGAAAATCCTGGTACACCGAGCCCAGCACATACTCCGCGTGCGCTATGTTAAAAGGTTCTATCGCGTGCGTGATGTCAACTATTTTACAGTCAGGGTCTTGCGAAATAAGTTTTGCTTTTACTGCCGCTACGTAGTGGTCAGTATATCCAAAATCAGATATAAACGTAATTACAGCCATCTTTAGAACTATAATTTCAATAGATTTGTAATTATATAAACTAAATTTTCTTTTAAATTAAAGAAATATTACCAACATTCTATATAAGAGCTAAACATTTGGTAGAGAAAGTCATAACCCTCGAAAATATTTCCCTGATCGACTTCCTGGGAACCGAGAATCAGAATATAAAACAACTGGCTGCCGCCTTTCCAAGCAGCAAAATCATATCCAGAGGTAACGAGATAAAAATACAGGGCCAGACGCCCGAGATCACTAAAATCCACGAAATTCTGTCGTCGCTGATAGACCATTACCATAAGTTCGGGAAGATTACGCATAACAGCGTAAATAGATACCTTTCTTCTGATTCTTTTACCGATGAGGAAGTGATCGTAACGTCGCCGGATGTGATTGTGTATGGCTCGAAGGGCGGTGTTATAAAGGCCAAGACCCCGAACCAGCAGAAACTGGTGGATGCCGTGGAGAAGAACGACCTTGTGTTTGCCTTAGGGCCTGCCGGTACGGGTAAAACCTACGTGTCGGTAGCGATGGCGGTGCGTGCCCTCAAGAACAAGGAAGTTAAGAAGATCATCATCTCCAGACCTGTGGTAGAGGCCGGCGAAAGTCTTGGTTTCCTGCCCGGTGATATGAAGGAAAAGGTGGATCCGTATCTGCGCCCGATCTACGATGCTCTGGAAGACATGATACCGGTTGAAAAACTGAAGTATTACCAGGAAAACAAGATCATAGAGATTGCGCCGCTGGCCTATATGCGTGGCCGTACGCTGAACAATGCGTTTGTATTGCTGGACGAAGCCCAGAACACCACGCCAGCCCAGATGAAGATGTTCCTGACCCGTATGGGCCCGAACGCCAAACTGATGGTGAACGGCGACTGGTCGCAGATAGATCTGCCGCGTAACCAGCGCTCCGGCCTGATGGAAGCCCTGACCATTTTGCGCGGTGTAAAAGGCATTGGCGTGGTAGAAATGACGGCCGATGACGTGGTGCGCCACCGTCTGGTAAAAGACATCGTGAATGCCTATACCAAGCTGGAAGAAGAGAAACGTGCCAAGCGCGATGCACAGGCCGAAGAAGATGAGAAAAACGGAGTTGTAAATAACAGACGCGTAAGACAGAACGCGTAATTATAGCTTACATGATCCAGGTTATAAGAGCAGCGCAGGAGCAGGATCGCAAACAAGCTTTTAAGATAAGAGAGCAGGTGTTTGTAGAAGAGCAGAAAGTGCCCCGCGAAGCCGAATACGATACGTTTGAAGATTCTGCCAACCATTACCTGGCAACTATAGACGGCGTACCCTGTGGCGCTGCCCGCTGGCGCACCACCGAAAGTGGCGTGAAGCTGGAGCGCTTTGCGGTGTTGCCCAACTATAGAAACAGGCAGGTAGGGGAGCAGGTGCTGAAAGCGGTGTTGCAGGATGTGCAAACAGAACAACCGGGCAAAAAAGTATATCTGCACGCGCAGTTGCCGGCTGTTAATTTTTACAGGCGTAACGGCTTTGTAACCGAAGGCGATATGTTTACCGAGTGCGATATTCAACACTATAAAATGACACTGGCCGGCTGATGCTGCACTGGGCGCCATATCCCTTCATCCGGATAGCGCTTAGTTTTATAGCGGGCATTTTGCTGTATACCATTATAGGCGAAGGCTTCAGGTTTGCTTCTGAGGTCTTCGCTTTTTTTGTACTGTTGTTTTTTGGGTTGTACCTGTATTCGCGCAGGGTAAAGGCAGCAGATGTAAACACCTGGGTAGGTATAGTTGGTCTGTTCTGCTTTGCCGCATCCGGCTTCTGGCTAACCGAGTTGCGTACGCCGCATCTCAAACCCGATCATCTTACCAACCTGAGAACACCGCCGGCCTATTATACTGGTGTGGTCAGTGATTTTGTGGTACAGAAACCGGGATACCAGCGAACTATAGTTGAGGTGGATAAGGTGCTTGTAAACGGCGAATGGCAGGCAGCAAGCGGGCAGGTGCAGGTAACCGTACCTCACGACACACCCGAAGATTATACTTTTACTTACGGCGATAAACTGTTTATAAAAGGAGCGCCACAGCCTGTTGCGCCGCCGCTTAACCCCGGGCAATTTAACTACAGGGAATACCTGCAGCTCAAAGGTATTTATCACCGCCAGAATTTGCAGGCTCATCAGTTCAGACACATCGGCAACGGCCCGCCCAACCTGCTCCTTTATGCCAGTATAAGCGTGCGCCGCTTTTTCGAAGAGACCATCCGTGAAAAAGTTACTGCCAGACGTGAGCAAAGCATAGCTACCGCCCTGCTGTTAGGGGTGAAAGATGACCTGGACAATGCCGTTCGCGATGCCTATGCCGCCACCGGCACCATGCATGTGCTGGCCGTGTCGGGGATGCATGTGGGGCTGGTGTTTGGCGTATTTCTGCTGCTCCTCAAAAAAGTAATCATGCGCAAAAGTCAGCGGTTGCTGCTGGCCTTGCTGGTACTGGTCCTGCTGTGGGGCTATGGCTTCATGACGGGTTTGTCGCCGTCAGTATTGCGGGCCGTGCTGATGTTTAGTCTGGTGTTGCTGGCGCAGGTGCTGAGCAGGCGGCATAACATTTACAACACACTGGCAGCGACCGCCTTCGCGCTGCTGTGCTTCGATCCGTACATGCTTTTCGATGTGGGTTTCCAGTTGTCTTTTCTGGCGGTAATTGGTATTGCAGCGCTGCATCCGGCCATCTATAGTTTGCTGGATATCAACAACCGTTTTGCCGATGGCGTCTGGGAGCTCTTCTCGATAGCGGTCGCGGCACAGCTCATTACGCTGCCGTTGGGCATCTATTATTTTCACCAATTCCCGGTTTACTTCTGGCTGGCCAATATTGTGGTGGTACCGGCCTCTACACTGGCGCTTTACTTTGGCATGGCCGGGCTGGTGCTGAGCTGGATACCCTACCTCTCTGATCTGCTGTTTTACCTGCACTATGGTTTTCTCTGGGGGATGAACGAGTTCAACCAGCTGCTCATGAACCTGCCGGGCTCGCTAATAAACGGATTGGATATTTCGGCTTTGCAGTCGTGGTTGCTGTATGGTGTGCTGGCCTTGCTCGTGCTGTTCCTGGTACAAAAACAGCTCCGTTACCTGGTAATGGCTACAGCTATAGTTGGTGTGTTATCGGTACAGCAGATCATGGAAACAATAGCGCAGCAGAACCAGAAAAACTGGCGATCTATAGTTTGCGGGGCAGCAGCGCCCTGGGTTTTATAGCTAAACAGCAAGCCATACTCGTAACCGACAGCACGCTACTGGCAGACCGGCAGAACTATAGTTTCAACATCCAGAACCATTTGTGGGAAGCTGGCATCACCGTACCGGCGCTTCACCTGTTTGGGGACCCGGTTGCCATCGCCGGTAAAACTTTACCAGACGGGAACCAACTGCTGGTCTGGCAGGGGAAAAAGATACTGTATCTGCATAAACCGCTAAAGCTACAGCCGGTTTCAACCCTTGAATTAGATTACATTATACTTGCGCAAAATGTCCGGCTGAAACCGGAAGCACTGCAGCCCTTTAAAGCAAAAGCGATAGTACTGGATGGCAGCAATAAACCCTGGTACATCAAACGTATGAAACAGGAGCTGGCAAAGTATAACCTGCCGGTTTATGATGTAACTACCGAAGGGGCAATTGTGGAGGAGTTATAGTTGGTTTTTCTTCACACTCTCCTGCCATTTCGAACATGCCTGAGAAGAGAGTCAATAGGGACCAGCGTAACTGTGAGAAATCTATCTCAAACTATAGTTGCTAAAGACCTAGCAGCGTGCGCAGCTCCTGCTAGCGTCTGGTGCTATAGCTGGCTTTGCCTACCACTTGAACCAAGCCGTTTATTTCATAGCTACATGTAATCCTGGGAGCTCTATGAGCCTATTTTCTTATAGTTCCTTTGGCTCCCTCCTGGGCCGGGAGGCCCCGTCTTCGGGCATCGCGCGGTGTACATTTCCTTTGCTCGTACCTCGCAATGCTTTCAGCACCGGAAATCTACAAGGCGCTCAACCCAAAGACTGAAATCACATTCGATAGCTGCTGCTTTGGCTATAGTTTGCTTATTGTCTCTTGGTTATAGTAAAACTGTTTTACACGTGGTTGTATTTCCGTAGGGACAGGTAAACCTGTCCTGCTCTCGGTCTGTAACTATAGTTTGTGAAATGGCAGATGCAGAGTTCCCCTCCTTGGATAAGGAGGGGTAGGGGTGGTTTGAACTACAACCACTATAGAACTATAGCCTAAACTATAGCTATAGCAGAAAGTCCCCCTTTGAAGGGGGCAGGGGGATGACTAACTGTAACTATAAAACTATGGTAGTCAACTATAGCCAAGCCCAATCCTGAAAATCCATTAATCCTGCAAATCCTGATTCAGACAATCCCCCTCTCAAGAAGGGTAGGGCTGTGTTTGCTATCTATAAAACTATAGCTAAGCTCCTTCCCCTGTTTTTAGGGGAAGGCTGGGAAGGGGTAAATCTCCCGCTCCTGTGCAGGATCAGATAATAAACAGTAACTATAGAACCCAAACTATAACTATAGCCTCAATCATAAAAATCAGTAAAATCCCGTAAATCACTGGACCAAAAAAAGAGACGCAACACCGTGCGTCTCTTCTGAGTCTTCTTATTCCAGTAAATCCCGGGTAAGGGAAAGCTTAGCTTTCGGTTGGGGTTGCGGATGGCGTGGCGTTACCGGACGGGCCACGCTTGTTGCGGTTCCTGTTCCGGTTATTGCGGCGCTTTTTAGGCTTGGTGGCTTCACCTTCGGCAGCTGGCTGTGCTACAGCATGGCGTGCCTCTGCGGTAGCTGTTGTTTGCTCCGGTCTCGGGCCCTTTGGTTTATTACGGTTACGGTTCTTGTTGCGGTCCTGAGGGCGGTTGTGGTTGCCTTGTCCTGGTTTGCTGCCTTCGCGGTGGCGGGTATGGCCTTTTTTAGTCGGGTCATATACCGGGCCAGGGCCGAAGTCTTCCGGTAAAGGCAGCTTCGGAATGTCGCGCTCGATCAGTTGCTCTACGCGGCGCACGCGGTACATGTCGTTCTCGTTCACGAAGGTAATAGCCATACCAGTGGAGGCAGCACGTGCCGTACGGCCCACGCGGTGTACATAATCTTCGGCATCCTGCGGCATATCAAAGTTCAGTACGTGGCTCAGGTTGTCGATGTCGATGCCGCGCGAAAGGATGTCGGTACCAACCAGTATCTGGTATTTACGGTTCTTGAAATCGCGTAGCGCCGCCTCACGCTCATCCTGCGTCATATCCGACTGTATGCCTTCTGCTTCGAAGCCCATCTTCCGCAACGACCTTACGATCTGCGCCACATTCGACTTGCGCGACGTGAAGATGATCATGTTCTGCACATCCAGTTGGCGCAGCAGGTGCTCCAGCAAAGGCAGTTTCTGGTTGTCGTACGTCAGGTACATGCGCTGGTCAATTCCCTCGGCAGGCTTCGATACGGCCAGGTTTATTTCTTCCGGGCTTTTCAGGATCTGCTGAGCCAGGTCGCGGATCTTTTTAGGCATGGTAGCCGAGAACAGCAAGGTCTGGCGTTCTGTTGGCAGCTGGCGCACGATCTTCAGGATGTCGTCCATAAAGCCCATATCCAGCATTTTATCCGCCTCGTCCAGTACCAGGTAGTTCAGTTGGTCCAGCTTTACGTAGCCCAGCGCCATATGCGACATCAGGCGGCCCGGCGTGGCAATAATAATATCAGCCCCACTGGTTAGGGCGCGTTTCTGCTGGTCCCACTCGTCACCTTTGTTACCGCCGTAAATGGCAATAGAGCTGACCGGAGCAAAATAGCCAAGGCCTTCTACCTGCTCATCTATCTGCTTGGCCAGTTCGCGGGTAGGAACCAGAATCAGGGTGCTGGTGTGCGAGGCGTTGGCATGCGAAATCCTGTCGATAAGCGGGAGCAGGTACGCTGCTGTTTTGCCTGTCCCGGTCTGGGCGCAGGCAATCAGGTCTTTTTTCTCTAAAATTAAAGGGATGGCCTGTTGTTGTATAGGCGTAGGCGTGTTATAGCCCATCGATTCTATACCTGTTACAACATCTGCGTGTAAATTAAATGAATGGAAATTCAACGTTGTGTTCTTTATGTCAGTCTGTTATACGCCTGCTACGCAAAGTGCTTCGTATGGCTATGGTAAAGATAAAGTTTTTTTACATTTTTTCTGCACAGCACTTGTCATGCAAGCATCAGCCCGAAAAATATAGTTAGTTATATGTTTATAAAAAATTGAACAATATATTGTGTAGTGCAAAATATAGAATTAGGTATATGTTGCACTTAAGTAGCTGTCAGGTTGATTTTAGGGTGTAAATTTTAATATATTTTGCATTATATATAAAAATAGATATATCTATCTATAAGTGTGTTTATATGAAAAGTTATATTTGTGTGTAACATTTGCTATAGCCGGGCGTAAGATGAGAAAGTGTTTAACACTACCTTATTTTAACACCTTATAATCTCTGAATATGAAAAAGGCTATACAAGAATCACCAAACTTCTACCTGCTGTTAGGAGTGAACATTATCAACGCGATTTTCTTTTTACTATAGTAACCTGCTGCCTGGCAATTTGTTAGCTGGTAAATCCCTCTGCGGAGCAGCACTTCCCCGGCTCCTTGCAGGCAGCTTTTGCGCATCTCTATAGTTTCCGCTCGCATTCTCCAAACCAATTCCTGCTGTTATAGTTGCCTTGCCTGCTGCGTGGGTATATGGTTGTGTTTTATATATTGCAGCCGATCTGGTGCGGGTAGTTGGTTGCTGCCACAAAACCGGGCCTTTATAACAAACCGACCATGATAGGAAAGGATATGCTGGTGCTGGAACTGGCAAGCGTACTGGCCGGGCCAAGCGTAGGGCAGTTTTTTGCAGAGCTTGGTGCCCGCGTCGTTAAAATAGAAAATGCGGCCACAAACGGCGACGTAACCCGGCGCTGGAAGCTCAGCTCCGAACCTGCCGATACCGATACACCTGCCTACTTTTGTGCTGCCAACTGGGGCAAAGAGTCACTGCCGCTAAACCTTTCTGACGCTACCGATCTGCAACACTTTTATGCCCTCGTAAAGCAGGCCGATATTGCAATTGCCAGCTACAAGCCCGGCGATGCCGAAAAACTGCACACAGACTATAGTTCGCTTCAGAAAATAAACCCACGGCTGATCTACGGGCACCTGACAGGCTACGGCACCGACGATAGCCGGGCTGGCTACGATGCGGTTATACAAGCAGAAAGCGGGTTTATGTACCTGAACGGTGAACCCGACGGACTGCCAACCAAAATGCCTGTTGCCTTAATAGATCTACTGGCTGCACATCAGCTGAAAGAAGGCTTGCTGGTTGCTTTATTGCAACGGGAGCGAACAGGGCAGGGGCAGTATGTGCATGTGTCGCTGATGCAGGCAGCCGTGAGTGCCCTTGCAAACCAGGCCACCGGCTGGCTGGTAGCCGGCTACAATCCGCAGCGTATGGGCTCGGGCCACCCCAGCATTGTGCCCTACGGCACGGTTTATACTACCCACGATAACAGGCAACTGGTGCTGGCCATTGGCGACGACCGGCAGTTTGAGCGCTTATGTACTGTGCTGGGAGCTCCGGAAATGGCACATGATGCCAGGTTTAAAACCAACTATAGCCGCGTACAAAACAGGCAGGAACTGAACGAACTGTTAGGCCAGCTCATTGCAAAACATACCCGGCAACAACTTTTAACTGCCCTGCATAAACTGCATGTACCTGCCGGTGCCGTAAACACAGTTGCTGATGTTTTTGAACTGCCGCAAGCCAGGGAGATGCTGCTGGAAAGTCCTGACGCAAAGCCGGGTGTGCGCCAGATCGCGTTTAAAACAGGAGAGGAAGAGCCCCTGCAGCTTACGCCTCCGCCGGCTTACAAAACCTGAGAATGTAACTATAGTTGCAACACCTTCAGAACTATATTTTATAACTCTTTACCAGTTTCTGCTGTAAAATCATTCAAACTACCGAGCATACAAAAACCATGGCAGTATCAGACGAAAGACTTAACGATATTATTAATGGGCTTCACCAGAAATCTGTAACCAAGCAAGCTATTTACCGCAACACAAAAGCTACCTTCGACCGGATGAAGGAAATTGCCCAGGATATAGTAAAGAAACTGACCACCCGCATAACCAAAAAGGACGCTGATGTGATCATCGAATACATAAATATCAGCGAATTCGAGTTTCATGTAAAGTTCTCCGGCGACCTGCTCATGTTCATTATGCACACCAACATTATCACGTTCCCGGAGGATTACGAGCTGATGCGAAACGACTACATAGAGGAAGATTTCAGACGCAGGTTTTTCGGGCATATCATGGCCTACAACTTTATGGCCGATACTATAAAGTATAACCGCATGGACGACCCGGGTTACTTGGTTGGCCGCATGCTGATCAATATTGACCGCCACTTCGTGATTGAAGGCGTGAAGCAGATGGAATTACCTTACGACCGCATCGCTCAGAACGTGATCAACAACAAAACGCTGCGCCTGATCATTGAAAGCGCCATGGTTGCTGCTGTAAACAACGATCTGATGGGCCAGGACGTGAGCGAAATTGAGCGTATCACCCTAAAACAGAAACAGGAAAACGTGATCACACAGCCACGAAAATTAGGCTTCCAGGTGAGCTCCACGCTTACACATTAACGATAGATTCTGACTATACGGCTGGCTATAGTTGTGCCAGCTAAAATTACCGGTAAAGGGGAATGTGCTGTCTGTAGTTCAGTGCGTTCCCTTTTGCTATAGTTGGGATATAAGTTTGCGCTGCTATTAACAACCAGTAAAGTAGAGTTTCGTTATAAATAATTGACATACTGATTGTTATGTAGCTGTGATCCTCCCCGGGTTTGAGCTCTACCTAAAATCCCTGCTCTGCTGAAGAGTACCTGCCTTCTGATTTGCTTTTGTCCCTCTGCTGGTAAAACTAAATCTGAACTATGAAAAAAAATTATTGGCCTAAGATGTGCGTGCTGTTGCTTGCGCTGGCAGCCTGCGACAGCAACGACGAGGTACCCGACCCGAACCGGGATACCGTGGCTCCCCAGATCACCATTACTTCTCCTATAGCAGATGATACGTACTTAGCGATCGGCCTTGTGATCATTAGAGCAACTGCCACCGATGGGGAGGGCATTAAAGAAATGAGGCTGTTTCTGGAAGATCGTGCTGGTAAACGGATTCCTATTGATGTGCAGGATGATGGACGGGAGATTACCGCAAAGGAAAGGAATATAAACCAGGTGATACAGCCCGGCGTTGCTGCCTCCGGTTTGTACAAACTTGTAGTGGAAGCCGAGGACCATTACCAGAATGTTTCCAGCAGATCGGTGGAAATCAATCTTATCACTGAAGATCTCGCGCAGCTCAATTTTTATACGGCATTCACTACAACTGGCTGGTTTGAGCTGGCAGACGGTAACCAGGACGATCTGAACTTATCTGATTTCAACCTGGCCTTTTATACTATACTAAACAGGAACAGCTGGGACTATAACATTGAGCCTGACTTTGTGAATACGTTTGGGATGGATTTCGGCGGGCACCTCCAACTATGGACAACGCTGGATACAAATAAAAACGAATACCTCGAGTACAGCGAATTTGAACAGGGAATGGAGGACCTTAACTTTTTTGAGCGGTGGGATATCGACAAAAATGAACTTATATCAGAGAATGAGCTGACAGATGGGGTTGGCGCACTTTGGGATGAAAATAATGACAAGGAAGTGACTGCAGATGAGTTTAAAGAGAAAATAATGAAGTATTTTTTACCCTAAGGTAACTATAGCAAGTCCCGGCTATAGTTCTGTAACCGGGACCTGCTATAGTTTTTTATACTTCAGCGGGTTGTGCTGCTTTTAGTCTGAGCAGGGCTTTCTCCAGGGCTGGCAGTGCAGCCAGCAGCTCTTTAAAATCAGAGATCAGGAAGTACTGGCTCTGGAAAGTCTCTTTAATATAAGGCGTGTTCAGGATCTGTTCCACATCAAACCCAAACTTCACACTTTCCTCCGAAACAGACAGGTTGCTTTCACCTACCGACGACAGAATACCCGCGCCATAGATCTGTGCTTTGCCATTCCGGTTGAACAGGCCGAACTCGATGGTGTACCAGTAAATGCGCGTTAAAAGGTCTATTACATCGGGGCGGTCGGTAAACTGCAGGGCCAGCTGCGAGAGCTTAGCCAGGAACTGGCAGTACACCGGAATGGTAAGCAGCGGCACATGGCCAAACACATCATGAAACATATCCGGCTCCTCCAGGTAATCCAGCTGGTCCATGTTCCGGATCCAGACGGTGGCCGGAAATTTATGATCTGCTATCAACTGAAAGAAAAGAACATCGTCCACAATGCCGGGGGCTGCTACCACTTTAAAGCCGGTCAGTGGTTTCAGGCGCTTGTTCACTTCCACAAAATCGGGGATGCGGTCGCGGTCGAAACCTACTTTCTCCAGCCCTTCAAAAAACTCGGGAATGGCTTTGCCCTGCAGGTTCTGGTACTGTCGCTCAAAAAGGATGGTCCAAACGGTATGGTTCTCGGTGGTGTAGTTGCTGTAGTGCTGTGTCAGGTTCATGGTACTTTAGATTATAGTTTACAAATGGGTATAAATGAAAAAAGCAGAGCTTTCGCTCTGCTTTCGATATCACTATAGGTATAACCTTGCGGTTTACTTTTTACAAATTGTAACAGGTGTGATTGCCAAAGAGAGCGCAGCGCAGGCGGCGATAATAATAGCGGTAATAGCTATAGATGCTCTGGCAATAAGTATAGGCAATATGCAGCAGCTCCTGGCCAACAGAGGTCGGCAGGGTAAGTGTGATTGCTATGGGAGCTGGTTGGTGCATGTGTTTATCTGTATTGCAAATATGGGAGATATTTCCGGATTTGCAAGTACTGTTACGTGAAGGTCGGAAATTTAGCTAAAAAAAGCGCTGCCCCGGGTTTACCTGAACAGCGCTCTGCTATAGTTGCAATCGGTTATAGTTACATCAGTTCGGCCAGCTCCAGCCAGCGGAATTCCTTCTCTTCTAATTGTTCGTTAATCGTTTCCAGTTCGGTAGCCCAGGCGGTTAATTGCGCGTGGTCGGTGGTGGTGCCGGCGTTCATCAGCTCTATAATCTCTGATTTGCGGGCTTCCAGCCTGGCAATGTCTTTCTCTAACTGCTCGTATTCCTTTTTCTCGTTGTAGGTGGCTTTGCGTTTTGCCTGCGCAGGTTCTTCTTTTTTCTCGGGAGCAGGGGCGGCAACTATAGTTTTAACTTCCGGTTCCTGTTTGCCCTGTTCCTTCTGCCACTCGCGGTAGTCGGTATAGTTGCCCGGGAAGTTGCGGATCTTGCCTTCGCCCTCGAATACAAATAAATGCTCTACCAAACGGTCCATAAAGTAGCGGTCGTGGCTGACGATAAGCAGGCAGCCACCAAAGTTCAGCAGGAAGTCTTCCAATATGTTGAGCGTAATAATGTCCAGGTCGTTGGTAGGCTCATCCAGTATCAGGAAGTTCGGGTTTTTGATAAGCACGCGTAGCAACTGCAGACGACGCTTTTCGCCACCGCTCAGCTTATTAACCATGGTATATTGCTGCGCCGGCGCAAACTGGAAATGCTGCAGAAACTGGCTGGCTGTAATTACTTCGCCGTTGGCCATTTCCACTACTTCGGCAATCTCCTTGGCAATATCAATAACGCGCTGTCCTTCTTTAAACGTAAGCTCCTCCTGGGTATAGTAACCGAAAACAGTGGTCTGGCCGGCATCAATTGTTCCGCTGTCGGGTTGCAGTTTGCCTACCAGCATGTTCAGGAAAGTAGATTTGCCGGCACCGTTCGGGCCAACTATACCAATGCGGTCCTTCTTCTTGAACACATAACTAAAGTCATCCACAATCTTTTTGCTACCAAACGACTTCGAGATATGATCTACTTCAATGATCTTGCCGCCCTGGCGCGTGGTTTTCACCGATAGTTCCAGTTGCGGGCCACTCACTTTTTTTGCCGCTTTCTCTTTCAGTTCCTCAAAGGCATCAACCCGGTACTTGGCTTTGGTACCACGTGCTTTTGGCTGACGGCGAATCCAGTCGAGTTCTTTGCGCATCAGGTTGCGGGCTTTCTCGGTTTCGGCCGCGGCCATTTCCTCTCTCGATGCTTTCTTCTCTACAAAATAGCTATAGTTGCCTTTGTACGTGTATAGTTCGCCGTTGTCCAGTTCTGCAATTTCGTTGGCTACCTTGTCCAGGAAATAACGGTCGTGGGTTACCATCAGCAGGGTAGTGTTCTGGGTAGAGAGCAGGTTCTCGAGCCATTCGATCGTGTCCAGGTCCAGGTGGTTGGTCGGTTCGTCCAGTATCAGCATGGTGGGCTCTTCAATCAGTACGCGGGCCATGGCCACACGCTTGCGCTGCCCTCCGGATAAATGGCTGATCTTGTTCTCGAGGTTATGAATGCCCAGTTTGGACAGGATCTGTTTTACTTTTAGCTCAAAGTCCCAGGCCTGCAGTTCATCCATCCGTTCCATAATGCGCTGCATCTTGTCTGGGCTGGTAGCAGGGTTCTCCAGGGCAACTTCGTACTCACGTATGGCATCCAGCACATCGCTCTGTCCCGAAAATATAGTTTGCTGCACGGTCAGGTTCTCGTCAAACTCAGGGTTCTGTCCTAAAAAGCCAATGCTCACTTCCCTGCGCACGCTTACAATGCCTTCGTCGGGCGGAATTTTGCCTGCAAGCACATTCAGTAACGTGGTTTTTCCGGAGCCGTTTACACCAACCAGTGCCACACGCTGCCCCTGGCTGATGCCAAAGTTCAGGTTTTTGAACAGCCAGCGGTCACCGTAGCTTTTTGCTATATTTTCTGCGGATAGGTAATTCATAAAGCAAAGTTAAGGTATTTCTGACGGAAGGAGGTAAAATTAAACAGGCCAACCGATAAGGCTGGCCTGTTTTTAAACTAATGTAGCTTGTTCTTAAAAGTTTCGGATATGATCCGGGGTGGTATGCTCTGCCCTGTAACTACGGCTTGGTACGCGGTGCGTGGTAAGCGAAGCCAGGATAGAGAAAATACCTACGATCAGGTGCGGTAAAAACACACGATCGGCAAATCCGAACATCCACGGCGACAGCGCCAGCAGCACACCCAGACTAAAATCAACTATAAGATGGCTCTGCATGGGTATGCGGCGAACCAATCCAACTTCAAAGTCGGTAAACACGGTCTGCAGCAAAGTGGCAAGGCCGGCAATTACCATCGTCCAGGTGGCATAGTCGTTGTCCGAAAAATCAAGGATCCACGGTGCTATGATCATAAAGATACCTACTATATAGTCCAATACTCCGTGGAAACGGGTTGGGATAAATCGCATATTATACTCCTTTCTTGTTGATACTCAGGTATAGGTATACGAGTCCCGTAAAAGGATGTGGCAATATTTTGTACAATTTTTTTAGGAAAAGCCCTAATCAGATACAACTACCGTACGTGCAAAATAATCATGAAATGTCTGGTTGCGGCGGGTGGTCAGCATCAGCAGAAAACCAAGGCAAACCGGTGCAATGGATAAAAGCTTGCTGAAGTAGCGGAGATTGGCCTGCCAGAAGCTGATGCGTTTGCCACGCAGGTCGGTCACTTTAAGGCCAAGCGTAAATTTGCCTATCGTTGCCTGCTTCATCGACGACTCGAGTACGGTATAATACAGCCAGTGCACGGCCGGGAAGTACACGTTAAAGAACAATACCTTGCCAATAAGCAGCAATTCCGAAAAACTGATGCCATCGGAGTGCATCGATTTATCCCAGGAGCTGATGTGCTGGGCATTGCTGCCTGCTGAATAAAAGATAATGGTATAAAAGAACACCAGTAAGGTCGTATCAACCAGAAAAGCCACAAAACGACTGGTCAGGCTGCCGTACAGGGATGAACGCTTTATAGTAGGTGCGGGCAAGGTAAGAGCTGTTTGCATAAGGGTCTTTTTATCTAACTATCCGGGAAATAAAAAATAGTATAGTCTGACTGTGTGCACATAAACTATGCAGTAGGTTCACCTTTGGCAGGCTGCTATCTGGCTAAGACAACAGTTGTGGAATCTAAATTCAGTTAAATATAACTTTTAGTTTAAAATTTACAAAGAAATTGATAAAAGTTATACTATTGTTTTTGTTATTGTAATATACTTGTTGCAAATGTAACTGAGTTAAGTTTTATATAATTCAAAAAGGTTGCCCAACTTTGTGAACACACATATTTTACGGGTAAACGGCATATAAATCGGTTTTTAAGTAATTTCGCATACGATGGAAAACGAGAAAAGACACTGGCCGATCGGAATTTTTGACAGCGGTATTGGCGGACTTACTGTGGCTCAGGCAATTACAAAACTGATGCCCAACGAAAAACTGATTTATTTCGGAGATACTGCTCACTTGCCCTATGGCGATAAGTCGGCTGCGGCCATACAGGCTTACTCGGTCAAGATCTGTAACCTGCTCCTGAAGCAGCAATGTAAAGTTATTCTGATAGCCTGCAACTCGGCTTCGGCGGCGGCTTACGAGCTGGTAAAAGAATATGTGGGCAGCAAAGCCAAAGTGCTGAACGTGATCGACCCGATTGTTTCGTACATCGGCAATACCTATCCCGGCAAAACCATCGGCCTGATCGGCACCAAGCAAACTGTAAATTCGAATGTGTACCGCAAAAAAGTAGATGCGCTGGACCTGGGCATCGAACTGAAGTCGCATGCTACGCCGCTGCTGGCCGCCATGATCGAGGAAGGTTTCTTTAACGATACCATCTCAGAAAGTGTCATTCATGCTTACCTCTCGGACCCGGACCTTTACAACATTGAAGCGCTCATTTTAGGTTGTACGCACTATCCGCTCATCAAAAAACAGATCGAAAATTACTATAAAGGCAAAGTGGATGTGCTGGATGCCAGCCAGATTGTAGCTCAGCACGTGAAGAACTACCTGGAGCAGCATGACCTGGCCTCGGATAAGTTAACCGGCGATCATCATTTCTATGTGTCTGATTTTACCCGTTCCTTCGAAGAAAGCACCCGTATTTTCTTTAAGAGGGAAGTAGAGTTGGAGCATTATCCGTTATGGGAATAAGGTCGGTTCTGGGTTGAGCTATAGTTTGATAAGTTATAGTTTCCCTATTTGTCATGTCGAGCAAAGCCGAGACATCTTATATGTGCAATAACACACTTCTGTCATTTCGAACAGAGTGAGAAATCTATCTCAGGCTATAGTTGCTTCTTTGTCATCCCGAGCGAAGTCGAGGGATCTTATACAGCCTATCCTTCTATAGTTTACGTTGCCTACTATTAGAACCAAGCCGTAGTTCTATAGCTACTTCTAATCCTGGGAGCTTTATGAGCCTATCGTTTTATAGTTAGCTTGGCTCCCTCCCGGGCCGGGAGGCCCCGTCTTCGGGCATCGCGCTGCTGCCTTCTTGCTATCCTCGTACCTCGGATTGCCTGGCGGCACCGCAACAAGTCAAAGGCGCTCAACCCAAAGACTGAGATCAAATTCGATAGCTACGACTTTGGCTATAGTTGCTTTACCTGCTTGTAGTGATAGCAGATTGATTTCTTGTTCGTGGTTGTAATTCCTCGGGGCAGGCTGCGCCTACCTGCTCTTGAGTTGTAACTATAGAACTATAGCTTCAACTATAGCAAAGGCAGAGATTGTCCCCTTGAGGGGACTACAGGGGTGTTAAAGCAGCAACTATAGAACTATAGTTGAATCTATAGCAGTATCGGAGTTCCCCTCCTTGGATAAGGAGGGGTAGGGGTGGTTTGAACCACTGCAACTATGAAACTATAAATCAAACTAAAGTTATAGCTGAAATTCCCCTCTTGAGAGGGGTAGGGGGTGTTTTTTCATAACCTTGAGAATATAGTTTCAACTATAAAACTATAGCTAAACCAAAGCCCTTCAACCAGACCAATTGAGGCCCAAATCCGGGCTTAATTATCAAATTCGGTGTAAAAACCGTACCTTTAACTGTAATCCATCAGAACTTATGAAAAAACGATACCTGCGCATTGGCGACCTGAAACGAAACGCTTTTATTGTAGCGGCAGCTACCTGTATGGGCCTGACCAGCTGCGGCGACAGCAGTAACAACACTACAGGTACCAGTGAAGAAGTGAAAGTACCGGACGGCATCATTACCGAACTTACCGAAGAAGCGCCTGATCAATGGAAAATCACTGACGAACGCACGACCGCTCCGGGTGGAAGTATGGCTATTTTAAAGTATAACGATGGCCGGGTAGACACGCTTCAGGGTCTGGCACTCGAAAATCAGATGAAAGACCTGGCAGCTAACCAGCAAACATACCAGCAGGGTGGTTTTGGACTGGGCAGCGTGTTGTGGTGGAGCGGCATGGGCTACATGGCAGGCCGCATGATGTCGCCCCGACCTGCTTACTATGCAAACCCCGGCGTTATGAACAACACGGCAGCCTGGCGCCAGAACGTACAGACCTACCGGCAGCAGAGCACAGCGCCGCGCTCCGGCAGAAGTGGCTATTTCAGAGGTCGCAGCAGTGGCGGCGGTTTTGGCGGGTAAGTATCATTTCAGAACTATAGTTGATGCTGGATAATTTAAGAATAAGAATGCGCCTGGAACCACACACGGGCGATGTAGAAACTGCTGTGCGCGGACTTGGCTGGGACTGGTGTGTGGAAGATGGTTGCGCCAATTATGTACCCGGTGAGGCTGTGGTCCTGAACGAAACGGATGCCGATGCCTTATTGGAAGCTGCCGACACCTTGTACGACATGATGCTACAGGCGGTGCCCGACGATCTGCCGGATGCTTTCCTGAATGTGCTGGGAATACCGCAGAACCTGTGGCAACTGGTACGCCAGTCTTGGAACGACGACCGCCACTGGCACCTGTATGGCCGTTTTGACCTGGCCCAAACCCCCGAAGGACCGAAGCTGCTTGAGTTTAACGCTGATACAGCCACATCCATACCCGAAACGGCTGTGGTGCAATGGGCAAGCCTGGCGGCGGCCGGTAAAAACGATGCTAACCAGTATTCCGGCTTATACGAGGCACTGGTTGAGCAATTCAAAACCTGGCGCATGATGAACAATGATCTTGCCCCTGCTTTGCTGTTGACCTATATCGGTGGTAGCGCCGAAGACGAAACCAACTGTGCTGTGCTGACCCAGGCTGCCACCGAAGCCGGTTTTGATACACACCTGAGCCCGATTGAGGAAGTAAATATTTCTACACAGGGTGCAGAGCGTGGCGTTTGGGCGCAGATAGGGCAGGAGCAATGGCAGCAGTTTCCGTTCCTGTTCAAGTTACTGCCCTGGGAGCAGATTGCCTGGGAAGAACCTGAACTTTGCGAAAGCCTGACGCAGCTTGTGCGCAGCCGGAATGTGGTGATCGCGAACCCGGCTTATACCTTGTTGTTTCAAAGCAAAGGCATGCTGGCCTGGCTCTGGAAAGCCTACCCGTACCACCCGCTACTATTAGAAGCAGACCTTGCACCTTTAAGAGACAAGTACATCCGTAAGCCATATTTCGGCCGTGAAGGGCAGAGTATAGAAGTGGTAGATAAGGTACGTGTTACCAAAATGGAAGGCGAATACGACCAGCAACAGCAGGTATACCAACGCTGGTGCGACCTGCCACAAGACAACAAAGGCTATACCTACCAGGCAGGCGTTTTCTGGGCAGGAGAAGGTTGTGCTATCGGTTTTAGAAGAGAGAAAGGCATCATCACCAACCTGTCGCAGTTTGTGCCGCATTTGGTAGAGTAGGTTCTCAGATTTGAAGATGGAGTAATGTGCTGATGTAAAAATGTGTTAATGTGCTGAACTAATATAGGTTAATGCGATGGCGAGAGCGTCCTCGCTCGTGACGAACTATAGTTGGGCGTCCCGCCCAGTTGAGTTACAAACTCAACACTATAAATAGGCACGAGTTACAAACTCGCGCCAGCAAAAATGTGAAACTATAGTTTTATCCTGCTCATCCCTAAATTTTGTAAATCCTTGGGGTAGGGGTCCTGTTTAAAGATTCAGACATTAGCACCTTAAACAATTATTACCACATTAGCACATTAAAAACTACCTTTGCCAGCTAATAAACCCTAACCGCCTATGCTCGCTTTTGTGCTGACACTTGTGCTATTACTATCTATAGTGATCGTGCTGGCGTATGCAGAGCGGAAGGTGGCGGCTTTTATGCAGGACCGCATGGGCCCAACCGAGGCAGGTCCGCACGGTTCGTTACAGGCAGTGCTGGATGTACTAAAGCTCTTGCAGAAAGAAGACATAGTACCCGCCGCTGCCGATAAAAAGCTGTTTAAACTGGCCCCGATCCTAATTTTTGCTGCTGTTTTTGCTGGTTTTGCCGTCATTCCATTCACTCCGGATCTGGTGCCTGCGGGCATCGGTATTGGCGTTTTTTACTTGCTGGCAATCATCTCATTGGATGTAGTTGGTTTGCTGATGGCGGGCTGGGGCTCTAATAACAAATATGCCATGCTGGGAGCCATGCGCTCGGTAGCGCAGATCGTGTCGTATGAGATTCCGGCTGGCCTGGCTATACTTGCTGCTGTTATGGTGTGCCAATCTTTGGATTTTCAGGAGATCAGTTACCAGCAAGGCGCTTTGATAAACCAGTTTCCGGGGCTGGAACATGAAATAAACTGGTTGTTTGGCATCGAAGCGCTGGGTATCAACACGACAACTATAGGCGGCATTACCACCTGGAACATTTTCCGGGCTCCTATACTAATGGTTGCTTTTGTGATCTACTTCATCGCCTCGCTGGCCGAAAGCAACCGTGCGCCTTTCGATATTCCGGAAGCAGAGTCGGAGTTGGTGGCGGGTTTTCACGTAGAATATTCAGGGTTCCGGTTTGCCATGCTGTTCCTGGCAGAGTATAGCATGATGGTGCTGGTTAGCCTGGTAGCGGTGATCCTTTTCCTGGGAAGCTGGAATACACCACTGCCGAACATCGGCCCTTTCAGTTTAGCTTATTGGACCACCGGCACCGTAGGAGAGCTATCAAGTATACTATGGGGAGGCTTCTGGTTGCTGAGCAAAACGTTTGTGCTGCTGTTCCTGCAACTGCAGATCCGCTGGACCTATCCGCGTCTGCGCGTAGATCAGCTGATGCACTTATGCTGGAAAGTGCTTACGCCCATTGCGTTAGGTGTAGTGTTAATAGCAGGCATCTGGCGATTATTGATGATATGATATTTAGTTAAAAGTTAAGAGTTAAAAGTTTAAAGTGATTTGAACTCTTAACTCTTAACTCATAACTCTTAACTTGAACGAAGTGAAAAACAGATCCGGTTTCTGGTTTGCGGTAAAGTCGCTGGTAAGTGGATTGCAGCTGACGTGGAAGCATTTTAAGAATGCCAAAAACCGCCGTACGCCGGAGTACGTGACTGATAAGAACTACTTCAACCAACCCGACGGACTGGTGACGCTAACTTACCCGTACGAGGCCATTCCGGTACCAGACAACGGCCGTTACCGCCTGCACAACGAGATTGACGATTGCATAGTTTGTGACCTTTGCGCCAAAATCTGCCCGGTAAACTGCATTACCATTGAGTCTGTAAAAGCGACGGAAGAAATTGGGATGACATCAGACGGTACCAAAAAACGCCTGTACGCACCGGTATTCGATATCGATATGGCTAAGTGCTGCTACTGCGGCCTCTGCACCACCGTCTGCCCAACCGACTGCCTGACTATGACGCCGGTTTACGATTTTGCTGAAGTAGACATCAAAAACATGATCTACCATTTCACTGATCTGAGTCCGGAGCAGGCCGAAGAGAAAAAGCAGCTTCTGGCTAAGCAGCAGGAAGAAATGGCCGCCGCCAAAGCAGCCGCGCTGGCAGCAAGAAGGCAAGGATAACTAATTACTGTTAACTGATAACTGAAAAAATGCTTTTCTACATCTTTGCCGCACTGGCTATAGTTTCGGGGGCTTACATGGTACTGACGCGCAACCTGTTGTATGCAGGTTTTTCGCTGCTGATAACCTTGCTGAGTGTAGCCGGCATTTATGTGCTGCTGTTTGCAGATTTTATAGCGGTAACGCAACTGATGGTGTACGTGGGCGGGGTGCTGGTGCTCATACTTTTCGGTATCATGCTCAGTTGCCGGGTGCACGATAAGTCGGTGCTGTCGGAGAACGTGAATACGGTTTGGGGCGCGCTGGTAGCCGGGCTTATAGTTGTAGGCTTGAGCTATAGTATCTTAAAAGCAAATATCAGCAGTTTGCCTTGGCTGCAGCCTACAGAAATAACAGTGCTCGGAGACCAGAAAAGTACGGTGCAAACTATAGGAATAAAGCTGATGACAGACTTTGTACTGCCTTTTGAAATTGCGTCGCTGCTGCTGCTCATCGCTTTGATGGGAGCCGCCTACATTGCCACCGACAGACAGAAAGTATAACGATGAACATTCCTTTAGAACATATTCTGCTGTTGAGTGCCGTGCTTTTTAGCATTGGTGTACTTGCCGTTATTACCAAACGCCACGCGGTGGTGGTGCTGATGGGGATTGAACTCATCTTTAATGCTGCCAACCTGAATCTGGTCGCTTTTAGCCGCCACGATCCGCAGTTGTTGCAGGGGCAGTTGTTTTCCCTGTTTGTTATAGTTGTGGCTGCTGCCGAAGCTGCTGTTGCCTTAGCTATAGTTCTGCGTGTGTACCAGCATTTCAAAACCGCCAACCTGAACGAGATAGCAACAGACCAGTGATGAAGGAGATTAAGTTGATTTATATGATTCTCCTATAGTTATAGCAGCAGCTTGATTTTGACTATTTAAGCCTTTGAAATCTAAAAGGAGCAGGTTACAGAGCTTAAGAAATCATTTTAATCGCCCTGACACTAATAGAAAAATCAGCTAAATCAGTTTAATCTCCTTAATCACTGGTCTAAATATTTTAACTTTGGCCGCCGAAACCCCAAACTATAACCTGTAAACTTGGAGCTGACCGAACTTTTAAAGCCATTGGCTGGTACACCGCAAACCGCTACTGCCCTGGTAGTGTTACTGCTGCCGCTGCTGGCTTTTCTGGTGCTGTTCTTTTTCGGTAAGCGTCTGCCACGCCGCGTCGACTGGCTGGCGATCGGTATTTCAACTATAACCTTCGCGTTATCGGTTTACCTGTTCGCCCAGACCTGGGACTCTAATACGTACCATGCCCGCATGACCTGGTTCAGCCTGCCATCAACTATAGTTTCAGATTTTACAGCCGGTATTCTGCTGGATAACCTGACCGTGCTGATGCTGGTAATCGTAACCTTCATTTCCACGCTGGTGCAGCTGTTTTCGGTAGGGTATATGCACGGTGATTCCGGTTATCATCGTTATTTTGCTTACCTGGGGCTCTTTACGTTCAGTATGCTGGGCATTGTGCTAGTTGATAACCTGTTGCTGTTGTTCATGTTCTGGGAACTGGTGGGCTTGTCGTCTTACCTGCTCATCGGGTTCTGGTACCACAAACCGGCAGCAGTGGCGGCCAACAAAAAAGCTTTCCTGGTAAACAGGGTAGGTGATATCGGCTTGCTGCTTGGGCTGTTTGCTTTCTACACCTACTTCCGCACTTTCGATTTGGAAGCCCTCCGGTCACTTATAAGCGCTGGCAACTGGGTGAACGGAAATTTTATACTTGCTTGCACTTTTAACGGAGAGCCGTGGCTACTGGAGCTTACGCCGCTGCTGCTTACTCTTGCCGGCCTTGGCCTGTTTATGGGGTGTGTGGGCAAGTCGGCGCAGTTTCCGTTGCAGGTCTGGTTACCAGATGCCATGCAAGGCCCGACGCCGGTATCGTCGCTGATACACGCGGCAACCATGGTGGCAGCAGGTGTTTACCTGGTGGCCCGCTGCTATAGTTTCTTAACGCCGGATGCACTGACTGTTATAGCTATAGTTGGCGCTATTACCGCGCTGGTAGGTGCCCTGGCTGCGCTAAAGCAATACGACATCAAAGCTGTGCTGGCTTTTTCCACTATCTCGCAGTTAGGTTACATGGTGATGGGTATGGGAATTGGCGCTTACGATGCCTCTCTTTTCCACCTGACCACGCACGCTTTCTTTAAAGCAGCCCTGTTCTTAAACTCGGGCATCATCATACACGCCATGCACCGCGGGCTGCACCATGCGCACCTGGAGCACCTGGATGCACAGGACATCCGCAACATGGGCGGGCTCCGCAAAACAATGCCGTTTACGTTCTATAGTTACCTGGTTGCGGCAGCGGCTCTGGCTGGTATTCCACTCACTTCCGGCTTTCTTTCAAAGGATGCTATTCTTTCGGTTAGCTGGGCCTGGGCACAGACCATGAGCGCAAATGGCAACCTGCTGTATTTTATAGTTCCGGTAACGGGCTTTGCAGTTGTAGTGCTCACCGCTTTTTACATGACGCGCCACCTATGGTTCATGTTCTTTGGTAGCTTCCGGTCACCGTTTAATGTGCAGCATATCCGTTATTCGCTTCGGCAGGAAACGGAGCGTGTGATGCTGGCACCGGTCCTTCTGTTGGCCATACTATCGCTGGGTATTTTTTTCTCGCTTAATCCGCTGAGCTTTAGCGGCAGTTGGGTGGTGAACGGTGTTAGCTTAGATAATGCCTCCCTAAAGCTGTTAGCCGACAACCTGGTACAGGCAGTAACATTGCAGGACGATTCCAATCACCTGGAGCATATTGTAATTGGTGTAGTGTCGGCTTTGCTGGCCGCTGCGGGTATAGTTGCTGCCCTTGTCGTTTATAACCGTAAAACCAGCGAAGAACTGCTTCAGGAACAACCAACAGGTACTTTTGCCAGGTTATCCTACAACCACTTTTACCTTGATAGAATCTATAACAGAACCCTGATACAGCCTGCTTTACTGCTTTCCAGAACACTTTACCGGGTAGACAAGCGCGTGATCGATTACACGCTGAACTATGGCAGCAAATGGCTGGTCGTGCTCTCTAAAATGGTGGGCTGGTTCGACAGGCTGGTGGTTGATGGGCTGGTGTGGCTCGTGGCTGCGCTCTCGAAAATGTTCGGGGTGTTAGGCCGCAATCTGCAGAATGGTAAGGTACAGAGCTACTACGCCTATTCATTATTCGGATTTATTCTGATAATACTATATATCGTGTTGTTTTAAAGTATCTTTGGAACTAGAATTTATAAGATTTAAGAGATTATAAGATTTTGCTGAAGTGGTGTTAAAAACAACAAGCAGCAATTAACAATCAACAATAAGTAGCTTGAAGGATTTTATACTAAGCAGCCTTATTTTTTCTCCGTTACTGGCAGCGTTTATAGTACTGCTGCTACCCATGCGCCTGCCTAAAACTATAAAAGGAGTGGCACTGGGCGGGGCTTTGCTGCAACTGGTGCTGGCTATAGTTTTGTATCTGAACTTTGATGGCACAGCCGCCGCCAACGGACAGCAGGGCTACCAGTTCGTAAATAAACTGGACTGGATCAGCTTTTCGCTGGGAAACCTGGGCCGTTTCCAGATCGAATATTTTGTGGGTGTGGATGGCATCAGCATCAGCATGGTGTTGCTTACGGCTATAGTTGGCGTTATCGGCGTTATCTCTTCCTGGACGATCAAAAAGAACATAAAAGGCTATTTCCTGCTCTACCTGCTGCTGCTGACCAGCGTAATGGGCTGTTTCCTGGCCCTGGATTTCTTCCTTTTTTACCTGTTCTTCGAGTTTATGCTCCTGCCAATGTATTTTCTGATCGGTATCTGGGGTGGCCCGAAACGCGAATATGCAGCCATCAAGTTCTTCATCTATACCCTGGTAGGTTCCCTTTTTATCCTGATCGTGATGATCGGACTTTATACATCTGTAATTGACCCGTTGGCTACAGCTGCGCAGTTGGGTATGTTGCAGACCAGTGGCATTAATCCGGATACGATCCTGCAGGTGCAGCAGGCGTTACAGCAGAATGCGATAAGTGGAGCTGATATAGTTCGTACCTTCAGTATTCCGGCCATGATGGACCCGGCCAACTTTATACCGGGTAGTTTGCTGCATGTGCTTTCGGGTACAGTGTTGTGGGACCTACCGGTTCGTTTTATCGCGTTCCTGTTATTGTTTGCCGGTTTTGCCATTAAAGTGCCCACAGTGCCGGTGCATACCTGGTTGCCCGATGCCCACGTAGAGGCGCCTACACCTATTTCGGTGTTGCTGGCGGCTATCCTGTTAAAGGTAGGTGGCTATGGTCTAATTCGTATAGTTTACCCGATCTTCCCGGATGCCGGTGCTTATTTTGCGGTGCTGGTGGGTGGTTTAGGTGTGCTTTCCATCATCTATGGTGCCCTTTGTGCCCTCGCCATGAACGATCTGAAAAAGCTGATCGCTTACTCGTCGGTATCGCACATGGGGTTTGTATTGCTGGGCTTGGCCTCGCTTACTTCGGAAGGGGTAAATGGTGCTATTTACATGATGTTCAGCCATGGTATTATTTCGGCTATGCTTTTCCTGGTGGTAGGCGTTATTTACGACCGTGCCCACGACCGCATGATCCTGAACTTCCGTGGTCTTGCCAAACGCATGCCGGCTTATACCACGTTTGTGGTGATCGCTTTCTTTGCCTCCTTAGGTTTGCCGGGTTTTTCCGGGTTTATAGCCGAGCTGCTGGTGCTGGTAGGTGGCTTTAGCGCTCCGGATATTACTGGTTTGCTGCCGCGCTGGTTAACTATAGTTGCCGTGATCGGTTTGCTGCTGGCGGCTGCCTATTACCTGTGGGCACTGCAGCGCATGTTCTTCGGTAAATACTGGATCTTCCCGGAGCTACGCGCCAAAGCGGTAATGAGCGACCTGAATGCCCGCGAATACCTGATGCTGGTACCCTTAGCTGTTCTGGCGCTGCTGTTCGGTATTTTTCCGCACCTGCTGCTGAACAAGATTGGAATGGCAACACAAGGGTTTACGGAGTTTGTGCTGCGCAACGGGCAGGAGCAGCTGCAAATGGTCTTATCAACTATAGTTAAGTAAGTGAAGGAGCAAACAGCATACTTATCCCAATCTATTGATGCTATACTTGCCGGGGCAGGCTCGCTGCTGCCGGAATTTCTGCTGGCCGGGTTCTTTTTGCTGCTGGTAACTATAGACCTGTTCAGATCCAGAACTATAAAACAGCTGCTGCCGTGGCTGGCGCTTACCGGGTTGTTCTCAGCACTTATTCTTCAGTTCCTGGGTGGCTATACGTCTGGTGGCGTGCAGTTCCTGAATCTGTTGCGCTCGGATGGCCTGGCCCGTTTCAGTGGTATTTTGTTCAGTGCGGCAGGTATCTTTACGGTGCTTCTGTCGCTGCAAAGCAAAGTGCTGGAAAAGCTGAAAGAAAGCCGCGGCGAATACTATGCTCTGATCCTGATGCTGGTGCTGGGCCTGAACCTGATGGCCAAATCCATCAACCTGCTCATGGTTTTCCTGGCTATCGAGCTCGTTTCCATTGCCTCCTACATCCTGACACTCACCTTAAAACAGGAAAAGCGCGCCGTAGAAGCCGGCCTGAAATATGTACTATACGGTACGCTGTCGGCAGGTGTGATGCTGTATGGCATGTCGTTTTTCTATGGCTTTACCGGTTCCTTAAATTATACCGAAGGCACCTTCTGGCAGGCACTTTTGCAGGCCGATGTGTTGCTGGTAACGATAGCTGCCATCCTTGTTTTTGCCGGTTTCTTCTTTAAAATATCAGCTGCGCCTTTCCATTTCTGGGTGCCGGATGTGTACCAGGGCGCGCCCATGCCTATAGTTGCCTTGTTCTCCACAGGGCCTAAAATGGCGGGTATCATCGTTATTCTGCGCTTCGTGGCTGCCTTCTCCGATCCGGTTGTAGCTGCTTATTTTGATGATGTGCTGTTGTTCCTGGGTATTGCGGCATTGGCAACCCTTGTAGTCGGTAACTTTACCGCCCTCTGGCAAAAAACACCACGCAGATTGATGGCTTATTCTTCCGTGTCGCATGCCGGTTTCCTGCTGATGGCGCTGATGGCCTTTGGCACCAACTATACCACGGGTGTATTGTTCTACTTATCGGTGCTGTTGTTCATGAACTATGGCATGTTCCTGTTTCTGCAAATATCCGAAGAGAATTTTGGTGTGCAGAAGCTGGAGCATTTTACAGGTTTAGGGCACAAACTGCCTTACCTGGGCGTTATGGCGCTGCTCTACCTGCTGTCGCTTACGGGGCTGCCGCCGCTGGCTGGTTTTACGGGCAAGCTGCTGGTTTTTACCAACGTCTGGGAGGCGTATTCTGCCTTCGGTAAACCTATGCTGCTGACCCTTTTGGTAGCGGGTGTACTTCTGACAGGCGTGGCCTTATTTTACTATATCCGGATTCCATACTACCTTTTCCTGAAAAGGAATTTAACTGAAGAAAAATTAGTTATTTCACTGTCAGATAAGCTGCTGCTGGCTTTTTTTGCGGTGCCGCTGCTGGTCCTGTTCTTTAAACCCGACCTGCTGCTCCACTGGATCGAGAGGCTATTGGCACAAACTCTTTAACAGCAAACATGAGCGATTCAATAAAACACGAATGCGGTATTGCCCTGATCAGGCTCCGAAAACCAATTGAGTATTACGTTGAGAAGTATGGCACGCCCATGTATGGCGTTAACAAACTGTTCCTGCTTATGCAGAAGCAGCACAACCGCGGCCAGGACGGGGCAGGCGTGGCCAGCATCAAGATAAATGCCGGTCCAGGCATGGAATACATCAGCCGTTTCCGTTCGGTAAAGACCCGCGCCATCGACAGTATTTTTGGCAAGATCGGTAAAGAATATAAGCAGCTGAAGGAGAACAATCCTGAGAAGGCGGAAGATATAGAATGGATCTGGGAGAACATGCCGTTTTTAGGGGATGTTTACCTGGGTCACCTGCGTTACGGTACCCACGGCATCAACAGCGTGGACAACTGCCACCCGATGGTGCGCGAAAACAACTGGCGCAGCCGCAGCCTGGCCGTAGCCGGTAACTTTAACATGACCAACGTTGACGAGCAGTTCCAGAAACTGGTAGAGCTTGGTCAGCACCCGAAACACAAATCCGACACTATTACGGTACTGGAAAAGATCGGCCACTTTCTGGACGAAGAAAACCAGGAGCTGTTCGATTCTTATAAAGATGCATTCACGAACAAGGAAATTACCAGCCTGATTGAAGAAAACCTTGACCTGGAACGCGTGCTAAAGCGTGCAGCCAAGGATTTTGACGGCGGGTATGCCATGGCCGGCTTAACTGGTTATGGTGCTTCGTTTGTGGTTCGCGACCCGAACGGTATCCGTCCGGCCTATTATTACATTGACGACGAGGTAGTTGTAATTGCATCGGAGAAGCCGGCCATTAAAACGGCCTTTGATGTAGACTACAGCGCTATCAAAGAGATTACGCCGGGCCACGCGCTTATAGTTGATAAAGAAGGGAATCCGACTCTGAAAGAGATCCTGGAGCCACGCGAGAAGTTATCGTGCAGCTTTGAGCGTATCTATTTTTCGCGCGGCAACGACCCGGAGATCTACGAGGAGCGCAAGAACATGGGCAAGCTGCTTTGCCGCCAGATTCTGGAAGCCGTTAACTACGACCTGAAGAATACGGTTTTCTCTTACATCCCGAACACGGCCGAAACATCGTGGCTGGGCATGATGAAGGGCATTGAAGACTACCTGCGCACCTACCGTAAAAAGGCTATCCTGAACCAGGAGCTTAGCGAGGAACAGTTGGACGAGATCTTGTCGTTTAAGCCGCGCGCCGAGAAACTGGTGATAAAAGACGTAAAACTGCGCACTTTTATTACCGACGACAGCAACCGCGACGACCTGGTAACGCACGTGTACGATACGACTTACGAAGTAGTAAAGAAAGGTGTGGATACGCTGGTGGTACTGGATGACTCTATAGTTCGGGGCACCACGCTGGAGAAGTCTATCATAAAGATGCTGGATAAGCTGGAGCCGAAAAAGATCATCATCGTATCGTGTGCACCGCAGATCCGTTATCCCGATTGTTATGGTATAGACATGAGCCGTGTGAAGGAGTTTGTGGCGTTCAGAGCAATGCTGGAACTGCTGAAGGACCGTGGTCTGTACTATAAAATTGACGAAGTGTACGACAAGTGTGTGGCTACCGAAGGCACCGAAGCCTTTAAGCAGACCAACTTTATGAAGGAACTATACGACCTGTTCACGCACGATGAGCTGGCCGCCAAAGTATCTGAAATTGTAAAGGCCCCGGATGTACATGCCGAAGTTCAGGTAATTTACCAAACTATAGAAGACCTGCACCAGGCCTGCCCGAACCACAAAGGCGACTGGTATTTTACAGGAAACTATCCAACGCCGGGCGGCACAAGAGTAGTGAACCGTGCGTTCATGAACTTTGTAGAGAAAAAATCAGTGAGAGCTTATTAAGCCAACTATTTTACAACAAAAAAGCACTGCTCATATAATGGTAGTGCTTTTTTGTTGTAAAATAGTTTGTTATTTGGTTTCCACTACCACACCATTGCGGTAGGTTTCTGTCTTAATTACTTTGCCATCTTCGTTGTAATACTTCCAGGTGCCTACCCGGCGGTCGGTGGCAAAGCGGCCTTCTGTTTGCGGCTTACCGTTTTCGAAATAGGTTTTATAGTCGCCTGTCTTTTTGCCGTCTTTATAGGCGGTTTCGGTCTTTACCTTGCCATCAGGGTAATATTCGTAGCTATAGCCTATTACTTTGCCGTTCTGGTAGGTAGCCTTCGACCGGATCTGGCCATTTTCATGATACGCCACGCGCTCGCCCTGCAGTTTGCCTTTGTCGAACACCTCGCTGGTACTTACTCTTTTGCCCGGACCATCGAAGTAGGTTTTCCAGTTGCCCTGCTGTAGTTTGTTCTTAAATTCTTCTTCGGCCTTTATGTTACCGCTGGGGTAGTAAGTGGTTACTTTGCTGTCGGCGCCGTTGTTGCTATAGTTGCCCTGTTCGCGCAGGGTGCCGTCCTCATAAAAGTGCTGTGTTAAGCCGTTGGGCTCGCCGTTCTTATAGTTTATAGTGCTGCGCAGCTGGCCGTTGCGGTAATAAGATTTGCTTGGTCCGCTCATTTTGCCGGCACTAAAACCACCTTCCGTACTCAGTTTGCCATCCGGGTAATAGCTTTTAAAAGTGCCGTGTTTCTGGCCGGCCACGTTGTTCACTTCCTGCTGCAGCTGTCCGTTCTCAAAGTAGGTTTTGTACGAGCCTTCCAGCATACCCGCTCTATAGTTGGCATCCGTTTCGAGCTGGCCGTTCGGGTAGTAGGTTTTGGCCGGGCCGCTCTGCTTTCTATCCTTATAGTACAGCTCCGACTTTACTTTGCCATCCGGGTAAAACTCTTTCATCAGCCCTTCGGGGTAGCCATTCACGAAGTTGGTTTCCTTGCGCAGCTTTCCGTCATCGTAAAAGGTTTTAAAAACATTGCTTTGCTGGTCGTTTTCGTACTGGCCTTCCTGCATCAGGCGGCCATCGGGGTGATAGGCCAGGAACGGGCCCTGCTTCACGTCCAGTTTATAGGTTACCTTAATTCTTGGGTTGCCATTTTTATAGTACTCCGTGAAAACACTGTCCTTTTTGCCTTCCACAAATTTGGCGAATACCTCGCGCTCGCCGGTAGGGTAGTAGCGTTTGTAATAGCCAACTATAGTAGAGTCGGGCTTCATAAAATAGACTTCCTTTACAGCGCCGGGCTCGTTCTGGTAATGGGTTACAACCTTACGGGTTTGCGCCGATGCAGCAGTGCCTGCAACCAACATAACTGCTAAGAGTGAAAGCAACTTAGGCATAGGTATTTACAAGGTTAGCAAGTATAAACTTATACTTTCTGTTTGATGATCTCTTTTGCTACTAATTTCAGAAACGGGTCCGGGTCTTTTACAAACCCTTTGGCAAACTCAAGCGCCGTTGCATGGTTTACCTTGCTCAGGCTCATCAGGGCGCGCCGCTTTACATACTTGTCTGCATCGCGGTTTATCAGGTTTGCCAGCAGTTTTTCGCGGTCCTCCACTTCAGAGCGGCCAAGCAGCTCGGCCGCCTGCCAGCGTGCCTGCGGCTGATCGGAGTTAATGGCCTTTTTCACGAACCTGAGCTTGGATTCCAGCAGTTCTTCAACTTTCTGAAGGATTACCTGCTGTTCGTTATCAATAGCAAGGGCATATACCAATTGCTGTGCCAGGTCGTGGTTAAACCCGGTATTGAGTTGCTCCAGTGCTTCAACAGCCGCTTTGTAAAGGGCGTCCCAGCCCGGGTACGCTGTTTCCCATTCGCCTAAGCCACGCTCTTCGTTATAAGTTTCGGGCGTCATGCCTGCCCAGCTCCAGAACTTAGCTAACTCGGTTTGCAATAACATTTGTTTCTGTAAAATAGATCAACACTAAAACTATAGGAAACAGTTTAAAATGCAGCTGTGCCTATAAAAAAGAAGCCCTACGCGATAACGTAAGGCTTCCTGCAAATGGTATGCCTTGCAGCAATTTATACTTTTTCGATCACGATGGAAGATGCACCGCCACCGCCGTTGCAGATACCGGTAACACCAATTTTGCCACCTTTTTTATCCAGCACGTTGCAAAGTGTTACCAGGATACGGGCACCGGAAGCACCCAGCGGGTGACCAAGCGATACCGCACCACCATACACGTTTACGTTGCCACCTTCCAGGCCAAGTTTCTGGTTGTTGGCGATAGATACCACCGAGAACGCCTCGTTGATCTCGTAGAAGTCAACTTCTTCGGCAGATACGCCGGCATTTTTAAGCGCTTTCGGAATGGCCAGCGATGGCGTAGTCGTGAACCAGATCGGGTCCTGCTCGGCATCGGCAAAGCCACGGATCTTAGCGATCGGCTTCACGCCCAGTTCTTCTGCTTTTTCTTTGCTCATCAGTACCAGGGCTGCGGCACCATCATTCAGCGTAGATGCGTTTGCAGCTGTTACTGTACCGGCTTTATCAAATACCGGCTTCAGGCCAGGTATCTTATCGAAGCTAACTTTTTTATATTCTTCGTCTTCTGTGATCACAAGCGGATCTTTGCCACGCTGTGGTACTTCCACAGGCACAATTTCGTCTTTCAGGAAACCGGCTTCGGCAGCGGCAGCTGATTTTTTATAGGAGCCAATGGCGTACTCATCCTGCATTTCGCGGGTGATCTTCATTTCGCGGGCAGTGTTTTCGGCAGCGTTACCCATATGGAAGTCGTTATAAACATCCCACAGACCATCGCGCAGCAAGCCGTCCGTCATTTGGCCGTGACCTAACTTCGCACCGAAACGGGCTTTGTCCAGGTAATAAGGCACGTTGCTCATGCTTTCCATACCACCTGCCACAATTACGTCCTTGTGACCCAGCATAATGGCCTGCGCTGCAAACATTACGGCTTTAGAGCCTGATGCACAAACTTTGTTTACGGTAGTACACTCCACCTCGTGGCCCAGACCTGCAAAAATAGCTGCCTGGCGCGCAGGAGCCTGACCTACGTTAGCCGAGATCACGTTACCCATGATCACTTCCTGCACTTCTTTTTTATCAATACCGGCACGCTCTACAGCACCTTTAATGGCAGCTGCACCCAGTTGTGTAGCGCTCAGGCTGGACAGCACACCGCCGAAGCTGCCAATTGGCGTACGAACCGCCGAGATAATATATACTTCTTTAACTTGCATGATTTTGTAAGGATTGATTTTGTAGTGTGAAATTATCAGGATTTATGCTTAAAACCAAACGGACGTTAGGCAGAGAAAGTAGTCCCGGCTCTTACAAACTATAAATAGCTATGCTGCGCATTACTACTGATTTCTGAAATAAATAGTAAAGGTAGAGCCTTTTCCTACTTCGCTGTCAACTTCAATGCTGCCATCCATGTCCTCTACCATGCGCTTAACTATAAACAGGCCCATGCCGGTACCTTCTACATGCGTGTTTACGCGGGTATTACGCTCAAAAATGGTCTCCCTTTTGTCCGGGGGTATGCCTATGCCATTGTCGGTTATTGCCAGTACTATTTTGTCGCCGGATTTCCAGGTTCTGATCAGGATCTTAGGTGGTGCAGCTGAATTATATTTAATGGCGTTGCTCAGCAGGTTATACAATATGCTCCTGATGTTTCTTCTGGATAGTTTTACCTGCGTAACGCCTATGTCGGTCTCAATTTGTGCATCGGTTTCGGCTATTTTACCTTTCAGGGCCAACTTGGCATCTTCTACTATGTTCTCGAAATTAAGAAGCTCTTCTCCTTTGGCAAAGTCTGTGTCGCTTTCCTTTATATCAGCCAGGTCGTTTATAGTTTTGCGAAGGTGAGCTACTGATTTACTCAGCATGTCGAGTATTTTTGTTTTCTCTTCTTCATTGTCCTGTTTCTCACGCAATACATTTACCAACCCATCTATATTCGATAGCGGGCCTTTTATGTCGTGGGATATGGAGTGGATGATGTTCTCGTAGCTACGGTTAAGCCGTTCGTAGCCATTCAGAATTTTGATGCGGTCGTTGATGTCAACAAACGTGATGATAACACCATTAGTGCGGTTCTCCTTCCGGATGATGTAAGGCAGAATATTCATCTGGTACCATACCTTGTCCGTTGTCTGAATATCCTTTACAATACCTTGTTTGTTGGTTATGACCTCCTGTATATTTTCCAGTATGGTAGGGAAACGGATGTTATTGGCTACATCGCTTACATGCCTGCCCAGGTCGTCCTCAGATAGTTTAAAGTGCGACATGGCAGCCGGGGTAAACTTACGCACGATCAGATCGGCATCTACAAACAACTGTGGAATTATAGTATTGCTGAAATAGTTTTCCAGTTCGTCGTTCAGCTCGATCACCCTCTTGTGAGCTGCTGTTTTCTCGGTCGGTTTTTCCATTTATTCAGATTTGCAGGCAGTAATAGTCAGGCGTTATTTACTATGTAAAGGTGAAGTTTGTTACTGCCTGCATCCTTACTATAAGGATAATTTATTACGTGATGAAGCTGATTATGAGGTTTATACTTAAGCGGCTACAAAGCTGGTGCCTGAACCGTTGCCACACACTCCGGTCTTGAGGTGAAGGTTATTATACTTTATAAATGTCAGGTATAAACTATAGATGGATTTAGGCATAACCGGTGGTAAGTTTTAAACCTTTTACGCTTTTCCCTATCTTTAATAACCAACAACTGAACAACTATAGTTTACTAACCTATTTTAACCAAAGGATGAAGAAATTTTTATACCTGGCGGTGCTGGGTAGCATGGGCCTTTTGCAGGCGCAGGCACAACAGCAGCCAGCTAAAAAACCGCTCACCCACGACGTGTACGACAGCTGGAAAGGCGTTGACGGCGAGAAGATTTCCAATAACGGAAAATACGTACTGTTTAGCGTGAACCCGCAGGAAGGTGATGGCGAACTGCTGATGCGCGACCTTGTAAACAACAAGCTCACCACGTTTGCGCGTGGCACAAAAGCAGCTTTCACAAACGATAGCCGCTATGCTGTGTTCGAAATAAAGCCGGAGTACCAGAAAGTGCGCGCCCTGAAGCTTAAAAAGAAGAAAGGCGACGACCTGCCAAAAGACTCGCTGGCAATTGTGATGCTCGAGAGCATGAACGTGGTTAAGATACCACGCGTAAAATCGTACCAGCTGCCGAAAGAAGGCAATAACTGGGTAGCTTACCACCTCGAGAAAGAGCTTCCTGCTAAGAAAGAGAAGAAAGCTGAAGGCGAAGAAAAGAAAGCGGAAGCTAAAAAGCCACTGAAGAAGAACAGGAAGTACAACGGTACCGAACTGGTACTACGCAACCTGCAAACCGGCCAGGAGCAGCGCTACGACCGCGTGATAGACTATACTTTTTCGGAGAAAGGCAACATGCTCTACTTTGTGAAAGATGAGCTGGACTCGCTGCATAAAGCCGGCGTATATGCTGTAACTATAGCCGACCTGAAAGTGATACCGGTTGACACGGGCAAAGTTACTTACAAGGGCTTAACACCGGACAAAGCAGGCGAACAGCTGGCATTTGTGGCTACCAACGATACCCTGGAAGCTGAGATCCGCTATTATGCCCTGCACCACTGGACTAAAAAAGACAACCGCAAAACTATACTTGCCGATACAGCCAGCGCCGGAATGCCGAAAGCCTGGATGGTGAGCGAGCATGGCAGACTGCGTTTCTCGGAAGATGGAAAGCGCCTTTTCTTCGGAACCTTCCCGCGCCCGACGCGCTACGAAAAAGATACCACCCAACTGGAAGAAGACAAAGTAAACCTGGATATCTGGACGTACAAAGATCCGCTCATTCAGCCGATGCAGCTAAAGAACAAAGACCGCGACCTGAAGCAGTCGTTCCTGGCCATGTATGAGCTGAAAGGCAAAAAAATGCAGCAGCTGGCCACCCTGGATATGCCGGATGTATACCTGGACGCATACGGACAAGGCGATGTGGCGCTTGGTGTGAGCGATGAAAAGTATAAAATAACGATAGGTTACGACACCCCGACCCGCAAAGATGCCTACCTGATCGATCTGAAAAAAGGCACCCTCAAGCAGGTACTGAACGAAACACGAGGCTATCCGCGCCTGTCGCCGTTGGGTAACTATGTGTACTGGTACGAGCCAACCGACAGCAGCTGGCATACATTTGCTACCAAAAACGGTAAAAACCTGAACCTGACAAAGCGCATCGGCCTGCCGTTTTACGATGAGACCAACGACGTACCGGCCCTGCCAGGCTCTTACGATTTTGCCGGTTGGGTAGAAAACGACAGCTACCTGCTGGTGTATGACAAGTACGACATCTGGAAACTGGACCCAAGCGGTAAAAAAGCACCGGTAAACCTAACCGACAACTATGGCCGCAAGAACAAACTGACCTTCCGTTATGAGCAGTTGGACGAAGATCAGAAGTTTATTCCTGCCAATGCAACGCTATACCTGAGCGCCTTTAACAATACCGATAAATCCGGTGGCTACTTCCGCGACTATGTGAGCAAAGAAGCACAGCCTGAAAAACTGGTGATGACAGCCAATAGCTACTCACGGTTAAACAAGGCGAAAAATGAGGATCGTTTTACATTCCGCAGAGGCTCTTTCCAGGAGTACCCGGACCTGCATACAACTATAGCTGATTTTGCCAAGCCTACGCAACTTAGCAACGCCAACCCGCAAATGAAAGATTACCTGTGGGGCACAGTGGAGCTGGTAAACTGGAAATCGACTGATGGTATTCCGCTGGAAGGTTTGCTGTACAAGCCGGAGAACTTTGATGCGACCAAAAAGTACCCGATGATCGTGTATTTCTACGAGCGTTCTTCGGACGGGCTGCACAGCCACAAAACACCTGCGCCAAGTGCCTCTACGGTTAATATCTCTTATTTTGTGAGCAACGGCTACCTGGTATTTGTGCCGGATATTGTGTACAAAAACGGCTACCCGGGCGAGAGCGCTATGGACTGCATTATACCGGGCGTGCAGAAACTGGTGATGCAGGGCTACGTGGATGAAAAGAACATGGCGCTGCAAGGCCAGAGCTGGGGTGGTTACCAGATCGCTTACATGGTTACTAAAACCAACCTGTTTAAAGCAGCTATGGCAGGTGCACCGGTATCAAACATGACGAGTGCCTACGGTGGTATCCGTTGGGGTACAGGCCTGAGCCGCCAGTTCCAGTACGAGAAAACGCAGAGTCGCATTGGTGGTACGCTGTGGGAAAAACCGATGCAGTTTATCGAGAACTCGCCGCTGTTCTTTGCTGACCGTGTGGAAACGCCACTGCTCATTATGCACAACGACCAGGACGGTGCTGTGCCGTGGTATCAGGGAATTGAGTATTTTATGGCGCTCCGCCGCCTGAACAAACCGGTTTGGATGCTGGTATACAACGGTGAAGATCATAACCTGATGCAGCGCAAAAACCGCAAGGACCTGTCGGTGCGTATGTCGCAGTTCTTTGATTATTACCTGAAAGGTGCCCCAATGCCAGTCTGGATGAAGCAGGGAGTACCTTCTATACAGAAAGGGAAGAACTATGGCTTTGAACTGATAGAGCCCGAGCCACAACCTGAAGTTGCAGGTCAGGCTACAGAGTAACTATAGTTTGATTCATAAAAAAACGGGGAGCAGGTTTATTCTTGCTTCCCGTTTTTGTTTATGGTAATACGCTCACAGGTCTTGGAGACACTGTGAGGTCGGGTTTCTTTTAGTTTTTCGTGGTGTTCAATTAAGTGTTTGGTGAGGTTTGAACTATAGTTGTAGCATAAGTTATAAAGCGGCCGGAGTCCGCGGGTAGCTCACACTTGCAGGAGGCGAGCGAGTGCAGCGTCAAGTTCTTACCTCTTACCTCTTACCTCTTACCTCTAACTTCTTACTTCACTAACTTCCCAAACTATAGCCTTGCAGGCTGCTGAGTGGCTGGGTTGTTTTCATGAACTGGCCGGTGCCGAAGGCTACTTCTTTGCCTTCGTCGTTGTAAAGGGTGCTTTCTGCTACAAACAGGTTTTTGCCTATCGTTCTTACTTTGCCAACGGCTTTTATAGTTCCGCCGGTAACAGGGCGTACCAGGTTTATCTGGAACGAAGAGGTAACGATGAACACATCCTGCACCACCGAAGCCACGGCAAAATAGGCGGCATCATCCAGCAGTTTAAAGTATAAAGCGCCGTGCATGGCATTGGCTCCGTGGCTATAGTCTGGCTTTACCGGCAAGGTTATTTCGGCAGTCTGGTGTTGTACGGTTAACTGGCTGCCTGCTATAAATTGCTGAATGCGGGCACTGTGGTATAGTTTCTCGAGCTGGCGGTAGTGCTGCGTGGTTTCCATAAGTAAAGTGGGTAAGAATAAAACCAGACGGTAATCTACAGCAATTCGCTTTACTTTCCTTAATTTTCCGGCGCTATCTCAAACTATAGAACTATGGAACACCCTTACGGACCGGGCATCAATCACATCGAGTTCTGGGTAAAAGACCTGGAGCAATCGCTGGCTTTTTACAGCAAACTTTTCCCGATGATCGGCTGGTATGAGCTGACGCGAACTTCCTATAGTTGTGGCCGCCATGAAATTTATTTTAAAGAGATGCCGGTTGCTTTTTGCGATAGTTTGGGTGTGCGGCACATCTGTTTCCATGCCACCAGCCGCGACGTTGTGAACCAGGTAGGGGAGTGGCTGCAAACTATAGGTGCCGATGTTATCCGCGGGCCGCAGGAAATGCCACAGTACGATGCCAGCTACTATACCGTAGATTTCCGTGATCCCAACGGATTTGTGCTGGAAGTGGCTCATACTCCCGACATCAAACTATAGAAAACAGAAAAGCGCCGGTATTGCTACCAACGCTTTCTGAAATTCACCTGTTTGTATGTATGTTCGCTTATGCCAGTGCATTTTGTGAGGCGATCCGGGCCAGTACTTTGGTAGTTGAAATGCCGGCATTTTCCATTTTTTGCACGCCTTGTTCCTGTATCAGGTCTTTTAACTGGTCCAGGCACGAGTCGAATGCGGTGTGGTCGCCCATTTTAAAAACGTTCTCCTGTTCTACTTCCAGCCAGGTTTTGATGTCGGCGTGGTTATGCTGCAGGCGTACTTCCAGCTTATCCAGTGCGTTGGCAACTTTGGCCTCGTAGGTTTCGCGGGCTTCAAATTCCTGCCATAGTTCGTAAATATGCTGCCCGATGCCTACGCCCAGTTTTTCGCGAAGATTTTCGATGGCCTGTAGCTCTTTCTGATGCTTCAGGGCTTTTGCTTCTTCGGTCAGCACGGTAAAGGCGGGCATATCGCCTGCTTCAATCTCTACCAGGTCATGGATCAGGATCATCTTCAGGAGGTGCGCCGTGTCTACTTCCTCATCCAGGTAAGGTTCCAGCAACACAGCCATCAGCGCCATGCGCCAGGTATGCTCTGCTACACTTTCCTGCCGCCCGTCTGATAACCAGCTGTGGCGAAGTTCTGATTTTAGTCGCTCGGCAAGGGTAAGCACTTCCAGTATGTTCTTAAGTTCTCTTTCCATAAAAGACAGGCGCGTAAGCGTGAATGACGATGCTACGTTAGACAACGGTTTGCAACTATAGTTTAATTGCTATAGTTAGGAGAGCCGCTAAACAGGCAGATGGTTGCAAGCAGGTGCGAATAAATTTCAGAAATTTTCCGGCCTCAGCCTGCCACCGGCGCAGCTGCCTGGCGCAGTTCTTTTACCCGCTCCTCAAACATTAACGTATCACGGCCTTCGCCAAGTATAGCCACCTGCCCGAATAAATTGAGCAAATGTTCTTCGTGGGGCACTTTCCGGCCCTGTTTTACATCCACATAGCTAAAGCGCATCCAGGCCACCGATTTTATAGTTCCGGTCTTTTTGTCCAGCATCAGTGCTTCCATCAGGATGTCTGATTCGGTGAACCAGCGCAGGCAGGTACGGATCGTTACTTTTTCCATCAGCTTTGCCTCGCGCAGGTACGCCATCTGGTTGGTAGCTACCACCCAGGCTTTGCCGGCAGTATGCATGTGGCGGTAAATGTCCAGGTTATAGTTGTCGCGTAGCTGGTCTTCGCGGGCATTCAGGAAATAATCGGTGTAGCGGCCGTTATTCAGGTGTCCGAAAGGGTCGCAATCTTCAAAGCGGATCAGCGCCTGGCTTTCCAGGTACTTGGGTAAGGTAGTTTCGTTCATAGTTGAAAAATTTTAAAAAAGACCGTTTGGTTTATTTTAGGTTAAAAAAATTAAGCTTTCATTTCTTCTGTCATCAGTTGCAGTTGTTTCAGGATGGTGTGCAGGTAAAGCGGCTTTCCGTATGCTTTCGATACCATTACACCGCCCTCTATCATGCTCACAAAAAGTATAGCAAACTGCTCTGCATTAACAGTAGCTTTAAATTCTCCGTCCTGTATGCCTTGCTGTACAATGTTCTGCAGGGCGCGGTGCATTTTGTTCAGCACTTTTACCACGCTGGCACGCAGCAACGGGTTGGTGTCATCAGCTTCCACAGAGGTGTTTAAAACAGGGCAGCCACCTGTTATAGGCGGCGAAATAAGGTAATTTCTGTAGAACTCCAGCAAGGCTTCGATCTTGGCTACCGCCGTCTGGTGCTGGCTTATAGTTTGCGCCAGCAACTGCAGTATGCGGCCGGATGCGTGCTCAAAAGCAGCAAGGGCAATTTCTTCCTTGCTCTCGAAGTGTCCGTAAATTCCGCCTTTGGTCAGTTTGGTAGCCGCCATAATATCCTGTAACGACGTACCCGCATACCCCCTTTGGTTGAAGAGATGCGATGCCTGTTCAATAATGTACTGGCGTGTGCGTTCGGCTTTGGTCAGGGCTTCCATAGTTTGCTTCTATACTCCAAAATAAACCGATTGGTTTTTTATTTCAAAATAAAAGTTGAGAAAACTATAGTTGAGCAGCTGCTTACCAGTCGGGTTTGCTTTTATCGGGTTTGCTTTGGGCTTTTTTAGGCAGTTGCTGCAGGTATTGTAGTTCTGCATCGCGCATGGCATTCAGCAGCATGCGTGCTTTTTCAGGGCTGATGTTTACCTGCTTATAGTTTGATTCGGTGCGGGCACGGTCGTCGCCGGATGCTGCATTGTCGCTGCTGGTCCGTTCGTTTGGCTGTTGTGTATGCTGGTCGTCAAACTGCTGACCCTTGGTCTGGCCCGGGTCGTTGCCTGCTGCCTCTTCCTTTTGCTTGTCCTGGGGTTGCTGGCCGTTGCCACCCTGGCCCTGTGGCTTTCCGGCCGGGTCGGGTTGTGGTGTTTCTGTTTCAGCTTCCTGGTCGCCGTTCGCATCCGGGTTCTGCTTTGGTTGCGACTCCTGTTCTTCGGCTGCGGGTGGTGGCAGTTGCGTTTCTTCCGGCTGAGGTTCGGGCTTGTCCTGGGCAGCTTTTTCGGGGTGCAGGGCCAGGTATTTTTTTACGAGCTCGTAGTTATAACGGGCCACATCGTTTTCGGGGTCTGCCAGCAGTGCGTTGCGGTACATCGAAAGCGCCTGCAAATACTTTTTGTGAGTACCGGCAATATTGCCCAGCTGCAGATGCACCACCGACCGGATATGCTCCGATGGATGATCGGCAAGCAAACGGTACTGGTCGCGTGCCTGGCTCAGCAGACCGGCATTATAGTAGGCATGTGCCAGGTTCAGTCGGATCTGGTCGTCCTGCACTTCCATATCGTTCAGGAGCACTTCGTATGCTGTAATTGCTTCGGCATACTGCTCGCGGTTGTAGGCTTTGGCAGCACGGTCGGCATAGTCGTTTATCCGGGAAATGGTCTTTATACCCGATCCCGGTATGCCCAGCAACAGCAATATGGCCATCCACACCTTCATATCCGCACGATCTTTATAGTTAGCAGGGTATCCAGCAATATAAGGATAAGCGCCAGCGCAAGCGGATAGATGTACTTGTTAGCTGTAACATCTATCGTTTTGCTTTCGCGCAGCTCGCCTTCTATGTTGTTGATGGCATTAATGAGTTTGCTGACTTCACTGACGCGGTCGTTAACTTCAAAATATTGCCCGTTGGTAAGCTCTGCCAGCTTCATAAGGGGCTCCGGTTGCAGTTTGGTGATAACAGTGTTGCCTTCCTGGTCACGTTTATAGTTGTTACCGACTGGTATGCGGCTACCGTTGGTAGTGCCTACGCCAAGCGTAAAGACCCGTACCTGTTGTTCATTCAGCTGCTCGGCCAGCTGCTCTACGTTTTCCCCAAAATCCTCGCCGTCGCTTATCAGTACCAGTATTTTCGCTTTTTGCTCCGCAGAAGGACTGTTGCCTAATTGCCCGAACTTTTCGCGGGCCAGTTGTAACACCGGCTCATAGTTGGTGCCGGAGTAGGGCAGCAGGCCGGTTTGCAGCGTGCGGGTATATAGTTGCAGGGCGTTCTGGTCGTAGGTAAGCGGGCTTTGCAGGTAGGCATCGTTCCCGAAGATCATCAATCCTATGCGGTCGGAATTAAAACGGGTAATGAGGCGCTGTATTTCCTGTTTTACTTTTTCGAGCCGCGAGGGCTGTACATCTGTGGCGTTCATGGACGCCGAAAGGTCCACGGCAATGTACACTTCCTTGCCAATGGTTTTGATCTCCTTTTTCATGGCGCCGAAGCTCGGGCCAAGTATCGCGATAACAATAAGGATAAGATAGAGGTGGCGCAGCACAAACTTAACCCAGATGCCGTGCGGCCGCTGCCCGAAAAAAAGTGCCACGCGCCTCACGCGCCACAAATAGCCGATGTAGAGCCCTAGGAAGAGCACACCGAATAAAAGTTCGAGCAACGTAAGGGATTGGTACCAGGTCATGTTCGTATTAAAAGGCCACTGCACTGGGTTAAATGCAGGCAGGCTGGTTACAAATATAGCATTTAGCAGCTGCAAATTGCAGCCCATGCATGGCTTTAGAACGCCCCTTAGGATTTTTTTTGATCATCGGGGGAAAAAGTTTTGAAGCGCAGCCTCAATCAAGCAGATTTACTATCAATAACTTAGGCTATAGTTGTTCTGCAGCCGGTAATTTTTTTGACCGGAAGGGCGTTAAATTTTGCCACAGCCTATTGCGCCATGGATAAGTTTATTGTATGTTTGCAGTCTCTTTAGCAGAAAGAGTCCCGGAGAGGTGGGTGAGTGGCTTAAACCAGCAGTTTGCTAAACTGCCGTACTGGTAACGGTACCGGGGGTTCGAATCCCCCCTTCTCCGCAAGCGAAAATTTTTAAAAAATATTTTGACAGTTTAAAAACTTCGCTTACTTTTGCACCGCGTTCAACAATAACAGCGACACAAATCGCTTCCGGAGTTGAAAGCATAGTTCGGGGTGTAGCGTAGCCCGGTATCGCGCCACATTTGGGATGTGGAGGTCGTAGGTTCGAATCCTGCCACCCCGACAACAAAATTTCGGAAGAGATTCCGAAATTTTTTGTTTAAAGGAAACAGTAATTACTGTAGCCATGGTCTCGTAGCTCAGCTGGATAGAGCAACTGCCTTCTAAGCAGTAGGTCTTTGGTTCGAATCCAAACGGGATCACCTGATAATCAAGCACTTATAAGATAAAACTTGTAAGTGCTTTTTTTATGTGCACACAATTTGCACACAGCTTCCCGGCCATTGTTCCCTAAGGTGAAAACCACTACTCTCTGCTGGTAGTACTATCAAAAACAACTAAAACCCTGCAAATGAAGCATTTGCAGGGTTTTAGTTGTCCTGGGCTAACCAACTTGTTCGGTTTTTGCCTGAATGTGGCGAGTACTTGGAAGGCCTATGCTTTACTCATTAGATTTTGCGTGACTATCTGATATACAGAATAGGTAATTTGTGAACATCTTGAAGACCTTTTACTGGGGAATAGATAAATGCTCGTGTGCTATTCTCCAGTTACCATTCTCTTTTACAAGTATAGTTGTGCCGCGGCCTTTGCCCTGTACAGGTTTCCCGTTGTGGGTACCCTGGTAGGTATAAATATAAATGCAGGTAGCACTGCGCTTGTCTATTGACAGCCATGTAATGTTCTCAATTCCGTATACTTCGTCAGGCAGGTAATTCCAGCTTTCGTTAAAACCTGCTTCTATTTCGGGTAATCCCCTGCTCTCCTTTTTGTTGAACCAGTACACAGCACCGGGTTGCAACAGCGGTTGTACATTGGCAAAGTTATGCGAGTTAGTGGCTGCCACATACCGCTGCATAAAGGCGGCAACTTCCTGTTTTGCTTCTAGGTTTGCCTTGCCGACGAACCCAAGCACCGGAATGCTGCATAAGAGGCAAAGAACTAGTTTAAACACGTTATTCAGCATCGTTTGAAGGTTGAGGTAGGGGAATAGATAAAATTATAGTTTATACTTTTACTGGCCGCCAGCGCGGTTTAATTCCTCCAGTTTTATACTTCTGTTGCGGGCTTTAAAATTCTGGCCGTGCTGGAAGTTGTACCGCAGGTTCAGTTTGATGCTTCTAACCATAAAGTAGTTCACAAACCGGAACACATCGCCGTTATAGCTGGCATCGCCGCGCATATCTCTTGTCCTGAAAATGTCGGTGGCTCCCAGGGTAACATCCAGCTTATCTTTCATAAACGATTTCTTGAGTCCGGCATCCAGCCACCATTGTCGCTTTAACTGGTAAATGCCGTGGTTTGATGGGGAGTTATACCCGGCCGTAGCCTGCAGTTGCAGATCCCAGGGCAGCAACACGTTGTGGGTAGATTGCAGCATCCAGTAGAGCTGGCTGTTTTGTAATTCTTCCTCTTTTAAAAATATTTTGTTTTTCTGGTAACCAGCCACCAGGTTGTTGCTCACATCCCAACCCGATAGGAGCCTGACAGGAGCAATAAGCGTTGCACTATAGTTCTCGGCTTTATCAATATTTCGTTCTTTGTAGACGGTGGTATTGTCTTCTGAATTCTGCTCAGGCACTTCTGCAAAGAAATCTTTTGTGTACGCATAGCCAAGCTGCAAACTATAGGTGTTGTGCAACAGCTGGTTTACCTGGAAAACACTGGTAAACTGCGGTCTTAAATCGGGATTGCCTTCCGCCCAACTATAAGGGTCCTGGTAAAAGATGAAAGGATTAAGCGAGCGGTAATTTGGCCTGTCGATGCGGCGGCTGTAACTATAGGTTACCTGGTATTGCTGGCTTACCTTCTGCGTTAAAAACACGCTTGGGAACAGGTTCAGGTAACGCTTTCGGATGGCGTCTGAAGCTTCCGGCTTGCCTTTGCCGAAGGTCTGTTCACCGCGCAGGCCGGCCTGCAATTTCCATGTATCACTAAGGTTGGTGTTCAGGTTTATATAGCCTGCCAGTATACTTTCGGTGTAGCGGTAATGGTTGCTTCTGTTCTCATCAAGCTCTTCCTGTTCTCCTTTCACTTCATAAAAACTGAGCCCATTATCAGATACCACATAGCTTGCTTTCAGGCCTGCCTCCAGCTTTGCTTTTTGCGAGGCATTCATACTATAGTCGGCATTGGCGGAGTAAATGTGGTAATAGCCGGGATTATAGGTGCGCAGCAACTCGTCGGTTATCGTGTTGTCGTTAAGGCTCCGGTATTGGTTTTCGTAGCGGGCGTTGGCTTTATTCTGTAGCTGAATGTAATCTATACTTAGCGCCAGGGTGGTACCAACCGTATCGAGCTGGCCATTGTAGTGCAGGTTAAAAGCATGGTTGGTGCTGCGGTTGTCGTTAAAGTTACCGGCTTCCACAAACGTATGTTTTCCGGTTTTCCGGTCATTCATGTCGGTGCCGGAGTAAAAAGCGCGGTCCATGGTATTTATGCCCAGGCTCAAAACAGCCCCCAGACTATGGCGTGGATTCAGGTCATAATCGGTACCAAAACGCAGGGCAGGAGTGTGCATTGTTAACGTTTCATCGCGCAGCTGGTGAAAACGGGCATCGGCCCCATTGGCGTGAAATTCCCGGACCATGACCCCTTCGCGCAGGCGCGGCCGCTCGGCCATGTCCAGGTTCAGAAAAGAATTCCAGTAGCCTGCCTTATAGTTCAGGTTTATCCCCGCTGCGTACCCCGAGGCACCGTTATACTGGTAACCGGCATTTAAACTCCCATTCAGGCCCAGGCGGGTGTTTTGTTTCAGTTTAATATTGATGATACCGGAACTGCCGGCCGCTTCGTACTTTGCCGACGGGTTCGAGATCACTTCAATCTCCTTTATGTTTTCGGCAGATATGGCCTCCAGGTAATTTTGCAATTCCTTTCCTGTAAAATAAGTGAGCCTGCCATCCACCAGCACGTTTGCACCCGCTTTTCCATTCAGTTGAATATTGCCATCCTGATCTACAAATACACCCGGTGCTTTCTCCAGCACTTCAAATGCAGTGCTGCCTGCTGCTAAAGCCGTTCCTGCCACGCTCACTACCATTTTATCAGATTCAACGGTAATAACGGGCCGTGTCGTTCTAACGGTCACCTCGCGCAGTGCCCTTGCGTCTTCTTTCAAAATAACTATGCCAATGTCTTTCTTGAACGAGCTGTCATCTACCCGGAAGGCAGGGGTGTAAAGTTGGGTATAGCCTATTGTGCTGATCCGTAGGATATAGTTGCCCGGTGCTGGCGTTGGAATTAAAAATGAACCGGCTTCACTGGTCATGGCCCCGGTTATGCCCGTGGAATCAGGTAGCAGCAGTACGGCTACATTGGCGTAGGACAGGGCAGTGCCTTTCTCATCTTTTAATGTACCTGTTAGCTGTGCAAACGTGTTGGTGGCAAGTATCAAGCAGAGGCCCGTGGTCAGCAGCGGAAATTTCATAAATAAAGTTGTGGTTTGGATATAGGTATAGAAGGGCACCGCGTAAACGGTGCCCGACTTTTTATTCCTGAAAATATTTATTGGAGTATAGCGTGCCGGTCTGAGCTACACGCTATGGGTTCTGCAGGACAGGGGCAATGATTTTTGCCATATCCAGCAGGTAAGCATGTGGTGTTCTTTTCAGTAACCGGAAATTATCGGTATTAAACTGTATAGCCATGGCCAGGTCCAGCTCCGGGAAATATTCCGCATCCGTCAGGTAACCCGGAAACCAGCCGCTATGCCCGTAGCCCATACCCGCAGCACCCCCCGGCCTGATCTGCATGCCTAAGCCATACAGGTGGTCTTTGCCGGTATTGGCAGCCACGCCCTGGCGCATTTGCCCGCGTAAAGCCGGTGAAATACTTTTAAGGTTATAGTATGCCTTAGCCCAGGTTGCCAGGTCTGCCGCACTTGAAACATAACCACCACCTGTCCATTCAAACTGCGGGTTTAAAGCAAGCTGCCCGTCTTTTACAAAGGCACCTTTCACCGGGAAGGGCCCATCTGGGTTTACGTAGCCAACTGCCAGGTTTTTATACTTCATTTTTACAGATGGTTCTGTTGCTTTCAGCCGGTATGGTTTCACTACATACTTATCTGCCAGGTCATACATTTTTTTTCCACTGATTTTTTCGATGATATAGCCGAAAAGGATGTAGTTGGTGTCAGCGTAGCCAAAGGCTGTTCCGGCTTCAAACAGGGGTTTGCGGTCAAACACATACGCCAGGATTTCTACCGGGGTCCAGGTATGGTTGGCCTGCAAACGATGCATAAAATCTCCCAGCTCATAGTATTCTTCGATCCCTGAAGTATGGTTCAGGAGCATACGCATGGTTATACTCCTGGCATTCGGAATTCTGTTAAACCATGCTTCTTTACCGATATACTTTTCGATCTTATCATCCAGGCTAAATACGCCCTGTTCTGCCAGCACCATAGCGGAGGCAGCAAACAGGGTTTTGCCATTACTTCCCGAAAACATACGGTTATCAGGTCGCATAGGGGTGTTGCTTACAGAGTCTGCAAGGCCGGTAGCTATCGTTAACTGCTCCCCGGATGGCAATACTATGCTGAAGGTAGCTCCCGGGAAACCATTGGCTTTTTGCAGGGAATCAAGTTTTACCTGCAGGCGCTTTGTAAGTTCCGCCGTTTTTGCAGGTTGCTGGGCCGGTACAGGCAGGTACGCGCAGCAGAAAAGTATAAGGATAACGAAGCGCAGCTGGGTTAATCTTCTCATCGTAAGTAGAGTGGTTAGAATCAGATGATCTGTTCGAAAAAGTATTCGTGGTAGCCTGCTTTATCAGGTGAACCATAGGTAACCTGCACCGATGGTTTTCTGCCGAAGGTGAAGAGTACGGAACTGAATGTAAAGGATGCGTTTTTTTTGTTAAAGGCAACACATACCGGGCTCTGTGGATCGTCTTTCGAGCGCAGGGTTGCCTGCACTACCTCCGGGGAAAGCATCGTTTCCGGGTTTGCCAGGCGTGTTTCCAGTGCCTTAAAACGTTTCTGGCTGTTGGTATGCGGTGTGGTGCCTGCCAGGATACGGGCGTGGTATTCCTGCTTCCAGGGTTTTACATCGTGGTTTGCCAGTGCGTGGTTGGTATGATACACCACATGCCTGCTTGCAACTGGATAAAATGGTACGACAGTTGTTGCAGATGCTTCCAGGTTCACAACTTCATTGTTGGTGCCGATCAGGTAGTTCTGGCCGGTGGCGTGGTTTACATTTTTAACAAAATCCAACGCTTTTTCCCCGGAATTCTGGTTAAGTATTCCTCTTGTTACAAAGGCCACTGGCAGGCCTTCCGGCTCACTGTTCAGGTCGGTTAAGGCGTTAATGACAACGCCAACCCCATCGTTATTCATCCCGGCAAAACCAAGGAAACCGGCACACGACATAATATACTGCTCCGGCACATCCTCTGACGCTACAATGTGCAGGAGTACCTGGTAGCCGTGCATAAACGAGTCTATGTCAATATTCTGGGCGATGTAAGCAGGAGAGGATTTGGTGGCTGCCACGCCAATAGCACTGCAATGCTCTTTTGCCACGGAGCCATTTTTCAGGCGGTCCAGGTATCCCCAGTATTCATCAATCAACTGAAAGGCAAGCACATCTTCTTCTGTTTGACCGGAGCCGGCCGCCATGCCCTGTATTTCCTGCCAAAGCGCAGGCGTATACATTAGGATCGCAGTTTTGTAGTCGGAGGTACGCAAGAAATCGGCGATCACGGCATCAGGGTCTTTACCGGTGTCTTTAGTTATCGAAGCTTTCCATTTTTTGTATACTTCGGCAATGGCAGTCCGCATTTGAGCCCCGTGCTGAAAACCACGCTGGTAAGCATTGCCACTTAAAGAAAGGACCGGTACTTTTTTCTGCGGTTTACCAGCGGCAAATGTCACGGCAGTTGTTGCCAGCACGCAACAAAGTAAGAGTAAAAAGGTAATTTTTCTCATAGTTGTAGTTTATATAGATAATATGTGATGCTGTGAAACCAAAGCATAGATTGCCTTTAAAGCGGATTGGCAGTTGAATCAAAACTAATTTAAAGGGAACAGACAGCAGTTGTAAAATCCTGCCAATTTTGTGGCTTCCAGGTATTTATTGGAAAGTTCAAGCTCAGTTAGGTGTATACGTAAGCCCACACTCCGGATCCGTTAATTCCTAAATTTATACAGCAATGTTCCTTTACTTCCTAACGGGTGACAGGGTGGTGTTAAATGAAGAGGAAGCGCCGCTAGTGAAACGATACGAACTGAAGCAAGTGCCACCTAAGCACCCCGCTTTACTTGAGGTAGGGAACAAGAATGAGGAAGTCGTAAAATCTGGAAAGTTATACCTGACAGCAGGCAGCTTTCAGGTATGAATGGCCGGAACAATGATTACCTCATCGGACGTTTGGCGGTAAAGTTAAAAGCTATACCCGGAAGTATAAACTGAAGTACACAAACAAGAAGTTGCCATTTGCTGGTTACTTAGCTTTATAAACTTCTTGAATCATCAGCAAAAAGTAAACCCTGTTTGCGCTACCAAACGCAAACAGGGTTTATGATTTAAGGGCTATAGTACCTTTATTTTTTCATCACCCGTTTCATCCAGGCGTCCGTTTCTGTTATCAGGTTTTTGTTAAAGTTAGCTTTGTTATAGTTCAGGTCGCGCCTGTTCATTTGGACAACACCTTCGGCCATGCCCGGCACAAGGATCAGCGAGTGGTTTGTTTTAGGCATCGTCAGGAAAGTAGCGTGGCCGGGGTGATAATGGTTTACCACTTCTACAATCCGTTTATGGTCTTCAGCGTTTACGATCTCAAAGTCATATTCGCCCCAGATAGAAAGCACCTGTTCGTCGGTTTCGGCCCAGGCTTTGGTTAGGTTTAGCTCGTCAATTTCCTGCCAGTAACGGTAATCCCTTGACCAGAACATATCGCCACCCGTGTGCTGAAATTCTTCCTGTAAGATCTTTTTATAAGCCGGATCTGCTGCGGCTATGGTATCAGGGTGCTGGCCCAGTACAAAGAAACGGTACATTACATGGTGCATCTGGCGCATGGTTTCTTCGTGGGCTACATAGTCTTTACCGGTTGCGGGTGCCTGGAACCTGAACATTTCTGTTGCAAATTCAAACCACGGGCGGTAAGGGCTGCCATAGACCATAACACCCTTCAGGCTATGTTTTTGGCTAAGGATGGGTGCTACGATTCCACCCATCGAGTGGCCAAAAATGAAAACGTTATCCGGGTTTACCTGCGGCAGTTGTTTTAGTTTTAACAGACCCTGCTCAAACGCTTCTATCTCTGTGGAAAGGTCAATATCGAAGCAGGAGGGTGTGTTCACGTTATCGCCCAAACCCGGTTTTTCTACCAGCATTACCACATACCCTAGATCGCTCCAGCCTTTTATAAGCTGGTTATAAGGAGAGGTTCCATAATCGTCAATTGACTGGCACGGAAAGCCAGGTATAAAGAGTATCGCCGGGTGTTTACCGGCTGTTTTTGGGGTATACGTAATGGTGCGTAACTGTCCGTTTCGGAAAGGCGCCTGGTCATAAACGACATCGGCCTTTTCAGCTGTCTCCAGAGGTTTAGCAACTACTTTCCCTTTTATATTTTTCTTTTTACCATCCCGCAAAAGCTGCGAAGTTATAGTTTGGCCTGGGGTTAACAGCTGGTTTACACTGGCAACATCTTCTGGAGTTCGCACCGCCTGTTTGTTTACCGAAAGTATAATATCGCCCTCCTTGATACCCAGTACCTCTGCCGTAGAATGTGGGCTGACCCTTGTTACAACTATACCTGATTTAAGTTGATGCACCCTGGCCAGCGAATCCGGAAGGATAGCAGTGCGTAGCCCGAGTGTGGCCTTGCGTTTAAGTTGTTGTGCTTCTGCCTGGCCGGCTACAAGTATAGCCAGTATGAAAAGTAACCTGCCGAGTTGGACCAGGTTACAGGATAGAAAGGTATTCATATAAATTGACTTGGTTTATGCGTTAAGATTGTGTTTTCAGTTAACATGAAAAATAAAGGCCACGATGTATCAAAGTACAAAAGAAGAAGCTTTTCGATTGGTAGACTTGTAAAATCCTGCCTTTTTTATTCCTGTTGGGCCGGCTATATAATCTTTCCTGATATATGTTTTTATATTTAGGCTTTAAATACAATTACAGATGGAAATAGTGGAGGGAAATCCTTATAAGCAGTGTACTTCAGGCTATAGCAATAGCTGCGAGGTTTTGCATGTAACGGATAAAAATTACCATGCATTAAAAGAAAGGAAAAGTAAGAACCGGATCATGAGCTCTTGTCTTACCTCACTGGAAGATGAAATAAAGCCCCTGGGGCTGGGGATAAAGTTTGTGGCACAGGGCGAGGAAAGTTACTGGCTGAAGGATAAACGTTTCAGCGTTACTAACGGCAAGTATCTTTTGGTAAATGAAACTTTACCAAGGTTCGATATTACCATTAAAAATGCTATAACCCGGGCTGTTTGTGTGGATATTGATGCCGCGCTTGTGAATGATTTACTGCTACAGACCATTTACCCGAACGACCTGGATAACTATAACAGTACTGCCCAGTACCTGCTAACACCGGAATTATTTGTGAATGAGGCCGTGGCTGAAAAGCCCATGCAGAAGCTACTGAACTTTATCATATCATCGTCCGCTTCCCAAACACTTGACAGGCCAGGCATCGAACTGATTTACGAACTTACCTCACTGGTTGTGAAGAACAGCGAAGAAACTATAAAGTCTTACTATAGCCTCGAAACAGCGAAATTATCTACGCGCCAGGAATTGTTCAGACGCTTATTAACCGGTAAAGAAGTACTCGACGACAGTCTTTTCTCAGATCTTAGTATAAAGCAGGTTGCCGAAGCCTGCTGCTTATCTGAATTCAGGTTCTACAGGTTATTCAAACAATGCTTTGGTGACAGCCCCTATAATTACCTGTTTAAAAAACGCATTGATAAAAGTATAGAATTGAAGAAGGACGGCCTTTCATGGGTTGATATTGCCACACAGTTAAACTTTACCGATCTGGCAGCTTTTAGTAAGAGCTTTAAAAAAATTAAAGGTATAGCGCCATCCAAGGTCCTTTTCTAACGCCTTAACTTAGCCTGTATCCGGTCAAAAATTGCCTGTTTCTCCTGCTGTGTATTGTTAGCAGGAAAACTCCCTCAGAAGCCAGTCCTGGTTAGCAGAGGTAGCATCATACACCGCCGGGTATCACTAACACTGTGCCGGCACTCTTTGCAGGCACTATCGTGTCCGGCTTTTAGAAATTAGATATTTAAGTAGCGCCGCGCTGTGAATCCGTACTGTCTACTTTCAGAACAGGTGATTTAGTGCATAATGTTACGCGTAAGAATAGGCTTTCCGTAAACTACTATAAAGAAAAGTTTTTATTGATCACCCTTACAATTTTTTTTAAGTAGTTTTAGCGTGTGCGGAATGTGTCAGTTTCCGGTAACTTATAGTTACCAGCTTACGGTCAGCGCCTTTTACACAAAGGTAGCTTTGCAAACACATGCATGAAGTAAAGCGGTTTTGTATCCATTATTCTTACGGTACTTTTGCCTGTAACCTTTTTTACCACACAATTACGCGGTATGTAAGAAGGGGCAAAAAGTGCTAAATAAATGAAGAACTCTATGTGTGGCAGGTACTCGGTAGCTATTAGGGTAAAAGATAAAAATAATAAGGCTTCACGCGTAGCGCAGCTGCTTGAAAAGTATCAACTGGAAGCGCGGTACAATGCCGCCCCGCCGCAGCTGTTACCGGTTGTTACAGGCGATAAACCCGATCAGCTACAGCTCTTTTCCTGGGGCCTGGTTCCGCATTGGTCTACCGATCTAACTCCACGCAATAAGCCGCCCATCAACGCGCGGGCAGAGACGCTACTGGAAAAGCCCAGCTTCCGGGCGCTAATCACAAGCAAGCGGTGCCTGGTGCCCGCCAATAGCTTTTATGAATGGCGTAATACGGCGGCCGGCAAAGTGCCTTACCGTTTTCTACTCCAAAGCGAAGCACTGGTCTCGTTTGCCGGACTCTGGGATACGTGGGCGGATAAGCATACCGGCCAGGTATTGAACACCTTTACCATCATCACCACGCAGGCTAACGAGCTGGTAAGGCCAACACACGATCGGATGCCGGTGCTACTGACTCCGGAAAAGGAAGAAGCCTGGCTGACTACAAAGGCAGGTTACCATACGTTACACACACTGTTGCAGCCTTTTCCGGCCCAAGAAATGAAAGCCTATCCGGTCTCGGCTTTGGTAAATGCTGTTGCCCATAACACACCTGCTCTCTGGCTACCGGCACCTGAACAGGGAAGCCTGTTTTAGCGGGTAACAACTTGTAACGGCTACATTCAGTCGAATTGAAAAGAAACCACACAATCTGTATGTGCTATTGTATTACGTATGAGGTGGCAGCTTAGTGGTAGCGGTAAAACTGTAATAACTTACTTGCATATCTCAAAACGGCAGCAAACCGGCTACCCTTAGCTAAGCCCATCCATGTAAGGCTGCCAATTCACAATCAGCACCTTCTCATCGGGCAGGAGCAGGTAGCCATAATCATAACATAGGGAATAGGTATTTCCTTTCTGGGTGCGGTAAAGTTGGGTGAGGTAGCGGAAGTCAAAGCCTGCCAGCTCCAGATACTGTCGGGGGATGGTGGTCTTTCCCTGCGGGCTGAGCTGCTTTAAGATGCTGCGGTTTTTCCGAAGGGCTGCGTTGACCTGCTGGATGCGTTTTTCTCCCTGACTCTGCCGCTTGGCTTTGTTGTTGGCCAGATAGCGGCATTGATCAGAACAGTAGCGTTTGTCGCTTCTGCCCATTATAGTTGCTGCACACTGCAGGCATTTGTTGCTTTGCTCCATACACTACGTGTGTTATTACCCGAGTATATCCGTTTATACTCGGGTAATAACACGGCTAGGGCAAGAGAAGGTTTTACCTTTAAGCCTTCTTCTATGTGCAGTGCTTATGTCTTACCCGTCCGCCTTACCTGTTATTTACCTCAACCCGCTGGAACATGCAGGTAAAAAATTCATTCGCCTGTGGTTTAAGCCTAACCCTTTTATCAGTAAACGCTTAAAGGAAGCCGCTTGGCTTAAGTTCAGCAAGACCTACAAGTGCTTTGTGATGCATCATACAAATCAGGCCATTGAGATGACGCACCAGCACTTTCAGGGGCTGGCCAAAGTAGATACCCGTTATTTGTATAAGCCCAAACGCCTGCGTCCTGCCCATGGCACCATCATTTTGCAAGAAGAGACACTACAGGCAGAACCCCTAAAGAAAGTGCCCCTAAAGCCAGTAATCCGTTTGCAGCCATTGGAGCATCAGGGCAAAGCTTATATACAACTCAGCTACGCCTACAACAAAGATATCTATGTTTGCCTGAAGCAAAGCAAGGTAGCTGTGTGGCTATCAGAGATGCAGTGCTTTGTGATCCCTACCGAAAGTAGCAGTATGCACACACTGCTGACAGAAGTAGAACCTGTAGCCCAGCTGTGGCTGGCTCAGACGATGCAGGTAAAAGACATGGCTTTGCAGGCAAGACTCTGGGAGCAAAGCTACCTGAAAGGCGATGGGTATATCGCTTGCCCGCTGAACTATATTGAAAAGTTGTTTTTACTTAACTATAGCCTGAGCACCATCCGCTCGTATCACGCTTTGCTGCTTCGTTTTCTGAACACTTATAAAGAGAAGGGACTGGAACATATTCATGCCTTTTCAGAAGAAGAGATCAACCACTACCACCGCCAGATGGTGCAGGCAGGCACGTATTCTGTATCCTTTATCAACCAGAGTATCAATGCGGTGAAGTTTTATTACCAGCGGGTGCTGCTGCGGCATGAGGTGCAGTTAAACCAAGTGGAGCGGCCAGAAAAGCCAGAACGCTTGCCACAGGTATTGAGCAAGCAGGATGTATTGAAGATTCTTTCTGTAACAGAGAATTTGAAGCACCGCTGCCTGCTGCAGCTCTTGTATGCAGGCGGGCTAAGAATAGGGGAGGTGATCAACCTGAAACTGACCGATGTGCAGTCAGATAGAAATTTGCTATTGATCCGTGGCGGTAAGGGTAAGAAAGACCGCACTACGCTGCTCTCGCAAAAGCTGTTGGAAAGCCTGCGAGCGTATTATAAGCAGTATAAGCCCAAGGTGTGGCTCTTTGAAGGGCAGACAGGCGGGCAGTACACGGTGGAAAGCATCCGCAACGTATTTCGGGCAAGTAAAGAAAAGGCTGGGGTGAAAGCCCCTGCTACGCCCCATACGCTCCGGCATTCCTTTGCCACGCATCTACTGGAGCAGGGGACGGATTTGCGTTACATCCAGGTGCTGCTGGGGCATCGGAGCAGCAAGACCACCGAGATCTATACCCACATCACCACCCATGCCTTGGATAAAATTGTCAGCCCGTTGGATAATCTGTAGTAAACACCTATATTAGCTCAACGATATAACAACATGTGTACTGCAACTACTTATACCAGATCCAGAAACAAAACCTGCGACAGAATGGGTAAAAGCAGTTACGTACATAGTGCAGATAAGCGTATGTTGTCGTATATCCAATAGTTGGCCGTGATTGGGCTTATTTTCAGATTTTAAAGTGGTGCGCTTTTCAGGCTTTTTAAGGGCTGGAAGGCATCAAAGGCCACTAAAGGCGGGCAACGATCAGAAAAAGAGCCAAAGGAAGAAAAGCAGTTTCTGAGTAGAAGTCTTGCTTCGGCGGTGCCGGAAGAAAGCTGGCTTTCGGACGGAAGCGTCCAGGCAAGACTTTGGTG
>NZ_JACKZC010000008.1 GCF_014212495.1 Pontibacter sp. Tf4 | reverse complement strand
ATAACAATTCGATAGCTTCTGCCTTAGCTATAGTTGTTGTGCTTGCTCTTTGCTATAGCAGACCGATTACTTTCTCGTGGCTATAGTTCAGTAGGGACAGGTAAACCTGTCCTGTTCGTGGGCTGTAACTATAGAACTATAGCTTAAACTATATTTAAGGCAGAAAGTCCCCCTTTGAAGGGGGCAGGGGGATGACAAACCAAAACTATAGAACTATAACTTAAACTATAGCGAAGGCAGAGTTCCCCTCCTTAGCTAAGGAGGGGCAGGGGTGGTTGGATTACAGCAACTATAGAACTATAACTCAAACTATAGCAACAGCAGCAATTCCCCTCTTGAGAGGGGCAGGGGTGTGTTTGCTAACTATAGGACTATGGCTCTAATCACATCCAAAGCTCCAATCCTGAAAATCCATTAATCCTGTAACCCCTGATTCAGACAATCTCCCTCTCCTGTTATTAGGAGAGGGCCGGGGTAAGGTAAATCCTGAAATACTATAAATCCTTGAGGTATGACTACTTTGCTTTTACTTTGCAGCTTGATATAAAACGATAGATGGCGGAAATACAGATTATACATGTACCTGGCCTGGGTAATTCGGGGCCGGAGCATTGGCAAACAATGTGGCAGCAGCAAGACCCAATAAGCATTCGCGTAGAGCAGGCTGACTGGGACAATCCGGTTTGCAGCGACTGGGTGGAAACACTGCAGCACGTTATAGCCGAAGCCACTAACAAGGAAATTGTGCTGGTGGCACATAGCCTGGGTTGTATGACGGTGGCGCACTGGGCCCGGAAATACAAGGCAAACATTAAAGCCGCATTTCTGGTGGCGCCTCCGGAGGTAGAGCTAAATGTGGAGCTGAAAGAAGTAATGGGCTTTGCACCATTCCCAACAACTAAACTGCCGTTCAGGTCGATGCTGGTGGCGAGCTCCGATGACGATTACCTGACCATTGAACGGGCCGAATACCTGGCCGGGCTATGGGGTAGCGAATTTGTGAACGTGGGCAATAAGGGGCACATCAACTCCTATTCAAACATAGGCGACTGGCCGGAAGGGAAACAACTTTTCAGCAGGCTGCTGGCGGAGGCCGGGCTATAGTTACAGCATAAAAAAAGCGCCCCGACAATTGCCGGGGCGCTTTTGAATTGACGCTAATCTATTCTAAATTATTTAATCCATGTTGAGTTTCATGTCCGGGGTGTCGAGCTCGAAGCCAACCCTTCTGTTCTTGGCTCTGGCACTTTCGGTTCTGCGTTTCGACAGACGCTCGTTAACTTTTACGAGTGGCTGTGTTTCGCCGTAGCCTTTGGTTACCAGTCGGTCAGGGTTCTGTACGCCGCGCTCTACCAGGTAATCTTTCACAGCCTGTGCTCTGCGCTCAGACAGTGCCTGGTTGTACTCTTGTGTACCAATGTGGTCCGCGTGACCTTTGATCAGCAGTACGTGGTCAGGGTATTTCTCAAGTACTACTACAATGCTATCCAGCAGTTGTTTGTAGCCTTCCTGCACACGGGCACGGTCAAACTCGAAGCGTACTTTTTCTTCCAGCAGTTTCAGGGTAGCGGCATCCAGTTCTGGGCAACCACCTTTATCAGCTGGTCCGGCAGAGTTAGGGCAGATGTCTTCGTTATCCGGAACACCGTCACCGTCAGAGTCTACAGGGCAACCATCCGGTCCAGTTTGTACGCCGGCAGGAGTGTCAGGGCATTTGTCGTCGCGGTCAGCTACACCGTCACCATCAGAGTCTGGGCAACCTTGTGTGGCAGCAGTACCAGCTTCGTCAGGGCACTGGTCGTCTTTGTCAGCTACACCGTCGCCATCTTTGTCAGGGCAACCCTGCAGGTTAGCAACGCCGGCTTCGGTAGGGCACTGATCCTGGTAATCGGCTACACCGTCACCGTCAGTATCAATAGGGCAACCATCTTTGTCAACCTGTACGCCGGTTGGTGTGTCAGGGCATTTGTCTCTGCGGTCGCTGACACCGTCCATGTCCGTATCAGTTGCTTTGCCTAAGTTAAAGCCAAGGCCAAAGTTGTGCTGCAGGAAACGGTCGTTGTCGCCACCTTTCTGTCCGTCAAAACCATCGTTACCGGTTAAAATGTAGTTGGTCTGCACAAAGGCGCTCACCACATCAGAGAAGCGCAGGCGAATACCGGCACCACCCATCAGGGCACTTGTTGTAAAGTCATCGTCATAGTTGGTACCATTCACAGATCCGTCGGCCTGGCCAAAGGCAAGACCACCACCAACAGCCAGGTATGGGCCGATCAGGGCGTCTTCTTTCAGAATAGTGCCATACATTTTAAGGCGGATACCCAGCAATGCGGTACCAATGTTGGCATCCATGCTGCTTGCTCCGTTCACGGCGTCAGCGCCGCCATAAGTGAGGTGTAGGCCGGCATCAAACGATGGGCTCAGGTAACGGTTAAGCGAGAGTCCCCCGCCCCATTCCAGATCTTTCTCAAAAAACTGGTTTCCGAGCTCCCCTTTGTATTGAAGAGCGCTACCATATATCTGGATATTTGTCCGTCTATCAGCATTTTGTGCAAACAAGGCTGTATTTGCTGAAAGCAGGAATACAAGCACAAATGCTATTGCACTAAATTTTGTTAATCGTGTTCGCATAGTTTTATTGAGTATATGTTGATATGACAATACGTACATATTTCTCGGGGGTTTATATGTACACTAATAATAAATTGTACAGGAGGAATAATGTACTCGGTTTCAGTACGTTTTTCAGAGTTGTTGTATAGTTTTATCATAAGCAAAAGTTTAGAGCGTTCCCCGTTTCTGCAACTATAGCAAGCTGCCACCAAGTGTCTGTTCCTTTGGCTTATAAAATTGTATCCTATATCTCAAACTGATACGGTACTACAAGGTTTTACATCTGCGGGTAAATTTATGTTACACGCCATATAAGATAGTAAGGGCACAAAAAAAGACTGCCGGCAACAAGCAGGCAGTCTTTTTAAATTGGCTATATTTCTATAGTTGTTTATCGTTTCATTAAGCGCTCAATGTCGTCGGCTTCCAGCGGAATGTCCTTCATCAGGTCTACCGGTCCGTTTTTGGTTACCAGGATGTCGTTCTCCAGGCGTATGCCGATGCCTTCGTCCCAGATGTAAATGCCCGGCTCGCAGGTAAACACCATGCCTTCTTCAAACGGACGGTACTTGTTGCCTACATCGTGCACATCCAGGCCAAGGAAGTGTGAGGTGCCGTGCATAAAGTACTTTTTGTAAAGTGGCGCGGCAGGGTCCTGGTTACGCACATCGTTCTCGTTCAGCAATCCTAATTTTATCAGCTCATTCTCCATAACAGTGCCCACAAACGCGTGGTACTGGTCCAGTGTGTTGCCCGGTACCAGCATGGCGGTAGCAGCTTTCATTACGGTTAATACAGAATCATACACATCGCGCTGGCGCTGGGTAAACTTACCATTTACCGGTACGGTGCGGGTCAGGTCCGAGGCATAGTTGGCGTATTCAGCACCAAAGTCCATCAGCACTAAATCGCCGTCCTTGCACTCCTGGTCGTTATCTACATAGTGTAGGATGCAGGCATTGCTACCCGACGCGATGATAGAACCATAAGCCGGCCCGCGCGAACGGTTGCGGATAAACTCGTGCCATAGTTCAGCTTCGATCTCGTACTCCATCACGCCCGGCTTTATAAAGTTAAGCAGCCTGCGGAAGCCAAGTTCGGTAATGTGGCATGCCTTGCGGATAAGCGCAATTTCGTGTTCTGATTTAATGGCACGCAGGTAATGCATGATTGGGGTGCTGCGCTCGTATTTGTGCAGCGGGTAGCGCTCCTGCATCCATTTTATAAAGCGGGCATCGCGGGTCTCTACTTCCACAACGGCGCGCAGGTGCTCGTTGCTGTTCAGGTACACGTGCTCGGCTTCGGCCATCAGCGTGTTCAGCACCGACTTAAATTCGTGTGTCCACAGGATGGTCTGGATGCCGGATACTTCCTGTGCCTGCTTCTTGGTCAGTTTGTAGCCTTCCCAGGTTAAGATATGGTCGTTGGTCTCGCGCACAAACAGTACTTCTTTCATGCGTGGGTCCCGGGCATCCGGAAAAATTATCAGAATGCTTTCTTCCTGGTCCACGCCCGACAGGTAAAACAGGTCGTTGTTCTGGCGGAATGCCATGGTGCCATCGGCGTTGGTAGGCATTACATCGTTGGAGTGGAAGACAGCGATAGAAGACGGTTTCAGCTCTTTTGTGAAGTTGCGGCGGTTGTGCACAAACAACTCGTTGCTGATAGGCAGGTATTTCATGGGTCTTTTTCGGTTAACAGAAGGTTAAATTAAACACTTCTCCTTAAACATACTTTAAAACTACTATTTATCTCTAAATTTAGGAATTGATTTGACCAAATAATCCGGTAGCACCATGGTAGTGGCCTTTTCTATAGTTGGCTATAGTTGGTAATGCCGGAGCAGTATTCTTATAGTTTAACCAGTGCCCCGCTTACCATGAAGATAGGTTTTGATGCCAAACGTGCCTTTACAAATACATCCGGTTTAGGTAACTATAGCCGTTTCACGATCTCGGCGCTGGCGGAGCTTTTTCCGGATAACGAGTACGTGCTTTACACGCCCAGGCGGAATGAACTGTTCCGGGATCAGTATTCCGGCTATAGTTCGGTGCGGGTGGTGGAGCCGCAGGGCGCCTGGAAAAAGTTATCATCTGTATGGCGTGTTTTTAAGCTGGCCTCCACGGTAAAGCAGCAGCGACTGGATATCTTTCATGGCCTCAGTAACGAGTTGCCGGCCAATATCCGGAATAACGTTGGCGGGGCAGTTGTAACGATACACGATGTCATTTATTTAAGATACCCCAACCTGTTTAAGCCTGCCGACCGCCTGATCTATGATAAAAAGTTCAGGAGTGCCTGCAAACAGGCGCACCGGATAGTGGCTATAAGTGAACAGACAAAGAACGATATTGTTGAATTCTTTGGTACGGACCCGGCCAAAATTGAAGTGATCTACCAGGATTGCGACCCGGTTTTCCACGAGGCCTGCGACACGGCTATGCTGGCAACTATAAAACAGAACTATAAACTGCCGGACAAGTACCTGTTATGCGTTGGCACCGTGGAACCGCGTAAAAACCAGCTGAACCTCCTGAAAGCCTGGCACGCAGCAGGCACAGACCTGGACCTTGTTTTTATAGGGAAACAGACGAAGTATGCGGACAGTCTGAAAGCCTACATTGCGCAGCACAAACTGGAAACACGGGTGCATTTTATGCCATATATTCCGTTCAGGGAGTTGCCGGCCTTTTACCAGCTGGCCACCGTTTTTGCGTATCCGTCCATTTTCGAAGGGTTTGGTATTCCCATTGTGGAGGCCCTGAACAGTGGTGTGCCCGTTATCACCTCCAAAGGCTCCTGTTTCAGCGAGGCCGGGGGCGAGGCCGCTATTTACATAGATCCGGATAATGTGCAGGAACTTGCCTCGGCCATTGGCAGGGTAGGGCAGAGTGAAGCGCTGCGACAGCAAATGATACAACAGGGATACCGGCATGCACTGAAATTCCGGCCCGAACACACCATTGCGCAGCTTCATGCGTTATACCAGCAACTTTTAAAAAACTAACTAAACCGGCGGCTAAGGTATCTGTAAACTGCGGTAGTATTTTTTTTGAATAATAACCTGAACTATAGTTTCATATTTAATCCCCAACCTTTAATTTGAGGCCCTTTGAAGCCTGTTTTACAATGAGTGATCGTGATGTTGTGCTTTGCCTGCTGCGTGCCGGAAAGCGGAGTGCTGTTTATGTAACTATAGTTTTATTTTTTCCTGTTCTTCTTTCGGGCTGCGTTTCTGCCTACATGCCCAATGTGCCTAATGTGCCTATGTTTACCCAGCAGGGCGAGCTGAGTGCCGGCGGCCATATCACCCCCAAAGGCAATATCACCTTTAATACAGCCTATGCCGTGTCGGACCATTTTGCTGTGGTGCTCAACGGCTCTATGCTGAACAGCGAGCGCCGCAAGCGCGATTTCAGGCATAATTTACTTGAAGCTGGCGGCGGTTATTTTACCACCTTCGGGCCGGACAATAACCGCATTCTGGAAATTTACGGCGGGTACGGCGGTGGCTCCAGCGACCGCACCGAAAAAGACGAAGACAAAGAGACCGGCGAAATGACCTACACCCGCCACGAAGCCAACTTCAGTAAGTATTTTGTGCAGGTAAACTTCACTTCTAAAAAGAAGCGGTCGCTGAGTCTGTTCAGCCGGGAGTTTCCGCTGAACTATGGTACGGCCCTGCGCGCCAGCTACGTAAACATGCACGACTATAAGCTAAACGGTGTGGCCGCTGCCGAAGAAGACAATATTTTCCTGGAGCCCATCTTCTACACCCGCCTCACGCTTAACCCTTCGGTACAGCTACAATACACCACCGGCACCACCATCGGCCTTAAAAACCGCGAAACGCTAACAGCTGCCTATTCCGTTTTTGCCGTAGGTTTTGTGATAAATGTGGGCGGAAGGGATTTGAAGAAGTAATTGTCTGAATCAGGATTTACAGGATTAGAGGATTTTCAGGATTGGGTTGTCTGCTATAGTTGGAACAGCTATAGTTTTATAGTTAGCAAACACACCCCTGCCCCTCTCAGAGGGGAATTTTGGCTATTGCTATAGTTGAACTTGTAGTTTTATAGTTAGCGCTAGTCCAACCACCCCTACCCCTCCTTAGCCAAGGAGGGGAACTCTGATACTACTATGGTTTAAGCTATAGTTTCATAGTTGCAGATCACGAACAGGCAGGCGCAGCCTGCCCCAAGGAATTACAACCACGAGAAAAGCAGGTCTGCTCAAGCCAAGAGCAAATAAATAAACTATAATTAAAGCATCGGCTATCGAACTGTTATCAGTCTTTGGGTTGAGCGCCTTTGACTTGTTGCGGTGCCTGTAGGGCATTGCGACGGTAGGAGCAAAGGAAATGTACACCGCGCGATGCCCGAAGACGGGGCCTCCCGGCCCGGGAGGGAGCCAAGCTAACTATAAAACAATAGGCTCTTAAAGCTCCCAGGATTAGAAGTAGCTATACTACAATGGCTTGTTTCAAATAGTAGGCAAAGTCAACTATAGCCAGACGCTAGCAGGAGCTGAGCACGCTGCTAGGTCTTTACCGATCTATAGGCTGAGATAGATTTCTCACGTTGTTCGAAATGACAAAAGAGAGGGAATGAACTATAAGGCATAAAAGATGTCTCGCAGCTACGCTGGCTCTTTTCGACTCGCGTCTCAAGAATGCTCGACATGACTGAATATAAACCATAAACCCCTACAATTTTACATCACTTGCAGCAGGAAACAGAATAATGCTTAATTTTGAAGTTAACTGGCTCAAACGATAGAGCTAAACTATAAAAGAATAAAAATTACGACATGCTGATCTCACTCGACTGGTTAAAACAGCTGATACATATAGATAAAAACGCGGAAGAAGTTGGTGCTTTGTTAACAGGCGCAGGCCTGGAAGTAGAAGGTATTCACAAGCTGGAAGCCGTGAAAGGTGGCCTGGAAGGCATTGTGATAGGTGAAGTGCTTACCTGTGAGCGCCACCCGGATGCCGACAAACTGAGCCTGACTACGGTAGATATTGGCACCGGAGAGCCGAGCCAGATCGTATGCGGTGCGCCAAACGTAGCTGCCGGGCAGAAAGTGGTGGTAGCAACTGTAAACAGCACGCTTTATCCGACCGATGGCGAACCGTTCAAGATCAAGAAGTCTAAAATACGTGGCGCTGTTTCGGAAGGAATGATCTGTGCGGAAGACGAAATTGGCATTGGTGCCTCGCATGCCGGTATTATGGTTCTGGATACTGATCTGCCAAACGGAACGCCTGCTGCCGAGTATTTCGGACTGAACCCGGATGAAGTATTTGAGATTGGATTAACGCCGAATCGCGCTGATGCGGCCTCACATTACGGTGTTGCCCGCGACCTGCAGGCTTTGCTCAAAACTCCTGCTACCTTGCCGGATGTATCTGCTTTCAAAGTGGAGAATACCAACAAACCAATAGCTGTTGAGGTTGAGAACACTGTGGCTTGTCCGCGTTATGCCGGTGTAACTATAACAGGCGTAAAAGTTGGCCCGTCGCCGGAGTGGTTGCAGAAACGCCTGCGCGCTATCGACCTTTCGCCGATCAACAACATAGTTGATATCACCAACTACGTGTTGCACGAGCTGGGTCAGCCACTGCACGCTTTCGATGCCGACCAGATAAAAGGCGATAAGATCATCGTTAAAACGATAGCTGAAGGTACTTCTTTTGTAACGTTGGATGATGTGGAGCGCAAAATGAAGGCCAATGACCTGATGATCTGCAACACCGAAGAGCCGATGGCCATTGCTGGCGTATTTGGAGGTAAAAAGTCAGGTGTTACCGAAGCTACGACAACTATATTTATAGAAAGCGCTTACTTCTCGCCGGATTATGTGCGTCGCACAGGCATGGTGCATGGTCTGAAAACAGATGCTTCGTTTCGTTTCGAGCGTGGCACTGATCCGAACATGGTAATCACAGCTCTGAAGCGTGCTGCCCTGCTGATGCAGGAAATTGCCGGTGGTGTTATCTCATCTGATATTGTAGATGTTTATCCAAACCCGATTAAGAATACAGAGCTAAGCCTGAGCATTGAGCGTACGCACCAGCTTATCGGGCAGCACATCGGTACAGAGCGTATCAAAACAATATTAACCGATTTGGGTATCGAAGTGAAAGGTGAATCTGAAACGCATCTGGAGCTGTCTGTTCCGCCATTTAAAGTGGATGTGAAGCGCGAAGCGGATGTGGTGGAAGAAATTCTGCGCATCTATGGTTTCAACAACATCGAGGTAAGCGAGCACATGGGCACAACCTACATGGCCAGCTTCTCAAAGCCTTACCCGGAAGATGTGACCGATGCGATCATGGATTACATCGCCGACCAGGGCTTTTATGAGATCATTACCAACTCGATTACAAACTCCAATTACTACAAACCAGCTGGCGATGCCGAAATGGCAGGACTGGTGAAGGTATTAAACTATAACTCCGAAGACCTGGATGTGCTGCGTAAGAGCATGGTGTTTTCGGGGCTGGAAGTGCTGCGCCGCAATATTAACCGCCGGCAGCGCGACCTGAAACTGTTTGAACTTGGCAAAATATACCAGCGACTGGAAGACGGTACCACCAAAGAGAGCCGCCGCCTGGCGCTGTACATGGCCGGTAACCTGACCGCCGAAAGCTGGAGACAGCCGGGTGCAAAAATGGCCTTCCACGACCTGGCCGCTGTAGTACAAAACGTACTAAGCAAACTAAATGCGTCGGACTACGAAACCCAGCCATTGCAGCCAAACCCGTATATGAAGCAGGGCGTTGCCTATGTGAAAAACGGAACTATAGTTGCTGAGATCGGGCCTATAGATGCTGGTGTAGCGAAGTTTATGGACGTGAAGGAGCAGGTTTGGTATGCTGAGCTGAACTGGGATTACCTGCTGAAGAAGTACAAAGCCAACCTGGTTGGTGAAGAGCTGCCGAAGTTCCCGGAAGTACGCCGTGACCTGTCTTTGGTGTTAGATAAAGCTGTTACCTTTGACCAGGTGAAGCACATTGCTTTCAGAACGGAGCGCAAGCTACTGCAGGATGTGAACGTGTTTGACGTGTACGAAGGCGATAAAATAGAGCAGGGCAAAAAAGCCTACGCTATCAGCTTTACCTTGCTGGATAAACAGCAGACACTAACCGATAAAGTAATTGACGCCACCATGACACGTTTGATGCAGCAGTTTGAGAAACAGTTAGGAGCTTTTATCCGGAAATAGGCCATGGCAAAGGAAGCGCAACTACAACAGCTCCAGCAAATTGAAGATAAACTGCGGAAACTGCTCAGCCGCTATGCCGATGTGCAGCAGCAGCTTAGCAGCGCCCGCGACGAAATAAAACTCCTGGAAACACAGCTGAACGAGAAAGATCAGCAAATAAAAAATTTTCAAAATCAGGAGAATATTGTTAAAATTGTAGACACGATAGCAGGAAATCCTGCAAATTCGACTGAGTTAAAGCTCAAGCTAAACGAATACATCAGAGAAATTGATAAGTGCATTGCTTACCTGCGCGACTAATAACCACATGAGTAACAGCGCAGAAAAGGTAAGCAGGACTATAAAAAACGCAACGGATGAGTGAATTATCGATAAAGATTCGCATCGCAGAACGCGAGTATCCGATGCGGGTAAAGGAAGAAGAAGAGGAAAGACTTCGCCTGGTAGGCAGATTGCTGAACGAGCGGTTAAAGTTCTTTAAAGACCAATTCGGAATTCAGGACAAACAGGACCTTCTGGCTATGGTTGCTTTTGAAACTATGGTAGAGAAACTGAAACTGGAGGAAGATAAAAACCTGCATCTTTCTAAAGTAGGCCAGCAGCTTACGGTGCTGGATGATCTTCTGTCGTCGGCGAAGTAGTTTTGTTGCCGTACAGCCTTTACACGTCGTAGCTTTTTACCAGCTTTAACACGTCTTATTGCAGACCACTGCTAATGTGTTTTTAACAAACTTTAAAAACATGTTGACATGTCCGATATTCTATCCATTTTAATTACTGCCCTTGTTGCGCTGGCCGTAGGCGTGTACATAGGGCGTATGCTGCTGCAAAAAGTATACAAGCAGCAGGAAGTAGCCGCCCGCCAAAAGGCAAAAGCTATTATCCGTGAGGCAGAGATCAATGCCGAAGCCATCAAGAAAGACCGTATGCTGGAAGCGAAGGAGAAATTCCTGAAGCTGAAATCTGAGTTTGAAGAAGAATCAAACAAGAAGAAGAACATTATCATCCAGAATGAGAACAAGGTAAAGCAGCGCGAGCAGCATGTTACCAAGCAGATGGAAGATAATAAGCGCCGCGAAAACGAACTGAACAAGGAAAAAGAAGCCCTTAACCTGCAGTTAGAGCACCTGCACAAGCGCAAAGAAGAAGTAGAGAACCAGCACAAAGAAGTAGTTGCCCAGCTGGAGAAAATTGCCGGCCTGACCGCTTCTGAAGCCCGCGAGCAGCTGGTAGAAGCCCTGAAAAGCGAAGCCACCACGCAGGCATCTTCTCACATCAAAGACATTGTAGCGCAGGCTAAACTTACCGCAACCAAAGAAGCTAAAAAGATCGTTATCGAAACCATTCAGCGTACTGCTGCTGAGCATGCTATCGAGAACTGCGTTTCGGTATTCAACATCGAGAGCGACGATATTAAAGGTAAGATAATTGGTCGTGAAGGCCGTAACATCCGCGCTCTGGAAGCTGCCACCGGCGTAGAAATTATAGTTGACGATACCCCGGAAGCTATCATTATCTCTGGTTTCGACCCTGTTCGCCGCGAAATTGCACGTCTGTCGTTACACCGCCTGGTAGCTGACGGTCGTATTCACCCGGCCCGCATTGAGGAGGTTGTTGCCAAAACACGCAAGAACATTGAAGAAGAGATTGTTGAGATCGGTGAGCGTACTGCCATTGACTTAGGCATTCACGGTCTGCACCCTGAACTTATCAAGATGGTAGGTCGTATGCGCTTCCGTTCGTCTTATGGCCAGAACCTGCTGCAGCACTCACGCGAGGTAGCTAACCTTTGCGCTACCATGGCAGCTGAGCTTGGCCTGAACGTGAAACACGCCAAACGCGCCGGTTTACTACACGATATTGGTAAAGTAACCCCAGACGAGCCGGAGCTACCACACGCGATCATCGGTATGGAGCTTGCCAAAAAGTATAAGGAGCATCCGGATATCTGTAATGCCATCGGTGCCCACCACGACGAGATCGAGATGACAGCGATGATCTCTCCACTGATCCAGGCCTGCGATGCTATCTCTGGTTCAAGACCAGGTGCCCGCCGCGAGATCATGGAGTCGTACATCAAACGTCTGAAAGAACTGGAAGAAGCTGCTATTTCTTTTGAAGGCGTAAACCAGTGCTACGCTATCCAGGCTGGTCGTGAGCTCCGTATTATGGTGGATGCCGATAACGTGTCAGATGAGAAAGCAGCACAGCTGTCGTTTGATATTTCGCAGAAGATTGAGAAGGAAATGCAATATCCGGGTCAGATCAAGATCACGGTTATCCGCGAAATGCGCGCGATCAGCTACGCGAAGTAATTTCTAAGATTTCACTTTTAGCCAAGTGGAGCCGCTTGTTGTACTGAGCTACAGCAGGCGGCTTTTATTTTATAGTTGATATAGTACATGTCGGTCTGAATTGGTTAGTCCACTATTTTCATCCCGAGCGTAGCCGAGACATCTTATATGTCTTATACTTCCACTATTGTCATTTCGAACAAAGTGAGAAATCTATCTCAGCCTATAGTTGATGCACAAAGGCTATAGTCCTATAGCCTGCTTTGCCTACTACTTGATACAAGCCATAGTTTCATAGTTACTCGTGATCCTGGGAGCTCTACTTACCTACAATTTTATAGTTTGGTTGGCTCCCTCCTGGGCCGGGAGGCCCCGTCTTCGGGCATCGCGCGGTGTACATTTCCTTTGCTCCTACGTCGCAATGCTTTCAGCACCGGAAATCTACAAGGCGCTCAACCCAAAGACTGATAACAGTTCGATAGGTAAGCTATAGTTGCTGTTCATGCTCTTAGCTTGAGCAGATCATTTTTTTCTCGTGGTTGTAATTCCGTAGGGACAGGTCGCGACCTGTCCTATCTTGGTCTATAACTATAGAACTATAGTTGAAACTATAGTAGTATCAGAGTTCCCCTCCTTGGCTAAGGAGGGGCAGGGGTGGTTGGAACAACACTAACTAAAGAACTATAGCTTCCAACTATAGTAACAGTCCTAATCCTGATAATCTATCTAATCCTGTAAATCCTGATTCACACAATTCCCCTTTCCCATTTCAGGGGTAGAGGCCTTCGATAAAAGGATAGTGCTGGGGCAAATAATCAGACAACTCGCATCATGACCTGAACCATAAAAAACGCCTGCAGAAACTACAGACGCTTTCAATCTATGTTTAAGCTGTATTAATTTATAGTTCAAATCTGTGTGACAGGTACAATACAGGAGCAGTTGCAGCGCCGGGTAACGTAAGCGCCGCTTCTGCCACTGTTTCACTCACACTTTTAGCCTTAAAATCTTGGTTGTGTTTAACTCAGGAAAGCATTCAGCATCCAGAGTGTCTTTTCTATTTCGTTAATGTCTTCACTCAGCAGGGCTACGGTACCCTCGTCGCCGGTTTCTGCAGCCAAGCTCAGGATTTCGCGCTCCAGGTTAAGGATTACTGTAAGGTTCTGATGGGTGGCCTGTACGGTTTCTTTATCAGTGCTTAAGCCAGCAGCTTCTTTAATGGTAGCCACGCGGATGTACTCCGAAAAAGTATGCAGGGGCTGCTGCCCGATCGTCAGGATACGTTCTGCAATAGCATCAATCTGCGTAAGTGCGCTGTTGTACAATTCCTCAAATTTGGCGTGCAGCTGGAAAAAGTTGACCCCTTTAATATTCCAGTGAAAACCGCGCAGGTTCTGGTAGTAGAGGTGGTAATTTGCCAGCAGTTCATTCAGCTTATCAGCCATCTGTTTAGAGTCTTCTTTCTGCAATCCGATATTCGTCAGCTTATTCATAGTTCTTATAGTTAGGATGTTTACTTCTTATACTACAAAGGTCCGCTTATCTTGTTTATAAATCAAATCAATAGTATTTATGCTTTGATAGTTTATAGTTATAAAGTACCTTTAGGTAACAGAACTGATTAAAATGACACTGATACAACTGGAATACCTGGTGGCAGTAGACACCTATCGCCACTTTGCCACCGCCGCCGAAAACTGTTTTGTAACGCAGCCAACCCTGAGCATGCAGCTACAGAAACTAGAAGATGAACTGGGCGTGCAGGTTTTTGACAGGAGCCGTGTGCCGGTACGGCCAACCGAGATAGGGAAGGAAATTATAGCACAGGCCCGTGTGGTACTCGCCGAAGCCAAAAAGATACAGGAACTGGTACAGAACCAGAAAAAGGAGCTGAGCGGCGAGCTTCGGATCGGCGTGATACCTACGCTGGCGCCCTACCTGATGCCTTTGTTTATTACCAGCTTTCTGGAGAAATACCCGCAGGTGCGCGTAGTGGTGCAGGAACTGCTGACCAACGAAATAGTAGATAAACTGAACCACGAACTACTGGATGTAGGCTTGCTGGTAACGCCTTTGGATAACAAGAGCATAAAAGAACTGCAGCTGTTTTACGAGGCCTTTATGGTATATGTAAATCCGCAACACCCATTGGCAAAACAAAAAGAAGTAAGCCCCACCGAGCTACTGCCCGATGACCTGTGGGTGCTGAACGAAGGCCATTGTTTCAGGAGCCAGGTACTGAACATCTGTAACCGCGGCGGCAAGTTAGGTAGCTCCGAAGGGGCAAACCTGGACTACAGAAGCGGCTCGCTGGAAACCTTGAAACGCATTGTTGAAACTCAACACGGCCTTACGCTGCTGCCCGAGCTATCGGTGCTGGAAATGCCGGAAGAGAAGAAGAAACTGATAAGGCCATTCAGTGAGCCGCAACCTTTGCGTGAAGTAAGCCTGGTAGTGCACAAAAGCTTCCTGAAGAAAAAGCTGATCGAAGCACTGCAGAAAGAAATCGTGGCATCAGTGCCCCAGACTATAGTTACCCGCAAAAAACAACAGGTAATAGGGATTAGTTAGAGAGTTAAAGAGTTAATGAGTTTAGGAGTTAATGAAGTTAAAAAAGTTGGGAAGTTAGAAAGTTAGAAAGATGTAAGATCTGGCAGCGTGCGCAGCTCCTGCCAGTTTCTGTAACTATAGAGTTATGGCTACGAACTATAGCAAAGGCAGAAAAGTCCCCCTTTGAAGGGGGTAGGGGGATGACCAAACATTAACTACAGAACGATAGCGTAAACTGCGCCCTCGCTCGCGTCCCGCGAGTGTGAGCTATTTGGTGGCGTCCCTCCACGTCAATCGTAACAAGTATAAACTATAGTTAAGTAGCGAACCTAAACTATAGTCTTAAATGCGGCCAGAGGCCGAAGGTAACTCACACTCGCGGGACGCGAGCGAGGGCGAAACAATTGTCCCGTTGAGGACAAGTGAGAACGGGAGTTCGAAACTTGCGACCGTAGGTCACAGGGGTGTAAAGACGCTAACTATAGGACGATAGCCATCAACTACAACTATAGCCGAAATTCCCCTCTTGGGAGGGGTAGAGGTGGATTAAAACACTAAGTATAGAACTATAGCTCAGACGCTGCCCAAACTGCGCACTCTTCCAGTTTTAGTAATCCTGTTCATCCTTTCATCCTGTAAATCCTTGGGGTAGGGGCCCTATTTAAAGATTCAGACAAATAAAAAAGGCTGCCCTTTTCAGAGCAGCCTTTCCTTATAAAATAAAGTTAAATATAACTTATGCGTTGATACCAGCTTGTTGAAGAGCAGCAACCATAGCTTCACCGATCTCAGCAGGAGACTCTACCACATGGATACCGTTCTCGCGCATGATTTTCATTTTAGCAGCAGCTGTATCGTCAGCGCCGCCAACTATAGCACCTGCGTGGCCCATACGGCGACCAGCTGGAGCAGTCTGGCCAGCAATGAAACCAACTACCGGCTTTTTGTTACCAGTTTCGCTGATGTATTTTGCAGCCATTGCTTCGTAGTTACCACCAATCTCACCGATCATCACGATCGCATCCGTCTCAGGGTCTTCCATCAGCAGTTGTACTGCATCTTTTGTAGGTGTACCAATGATCGGGTCGCCACCGATACCGATAGCTGTTGAAATACCTAAACCGGCTTTCACGATCTGGTCAGCAGCTTCGTAAGTAAGCGTACCTGATTTAGAAACGATACCGATACGACCTGGTTTGAACACGAAACCTGGCATGATACCCACCTTCGCTTCGCCTGGCGTGATAACACCCGGGCAGTTTGGTCCGATAAGCGTTACATTTTTAGACTTGATGTAGTTTTTAGCAGCCACCATGTCTTTTACAGGAATACCTTCTGTGATACACACGATCACTTTAATACCAGCATCAGCGGCTTCCATAATGGCATCAGCAGCAAAAGCCGGCGGCACGAAAATGATAGATACATCAGCACCTGTTCTTTTTACGGCTTCTTCTACCGTGTTAAAAACAGGCAGGTCCAAGTGGTTTTGGCCACCTTTGCCCGGAGTAACACCACCAACAACGTTAGTACCGTACTCGATCATCTGAGATGCGTGGAAAGAGCCTTCAGAACCTGTAAAGCCCTGTACGATCACTTTCGAATCTTTATTTACTAAAACACTCATGTGTATCTTATTTAGTTGTGTAAAACCGTCTGATAATAAGGATGTGCAAAAATAGGCTTTTTTATGGCGCGTACAAAAAATAGTTAAAGCTAATATAGTTGACGATGGATGGTTATCCGGTATTCGTTAACAGGGCTCCGGTGGTTATATATTGCCCGTTATTTTTAGCCTGCCGGCGGCAATGTATGGCATGTAAACTATAGTTGCCGGAACACTATACGCCTTCCGGGCTGTTATGTATACAGTGCAGGCTGCAAGGGGCGGCAGGCGTTCCTGCTGAAAACATAATTTTATTTACGTACCTTTGCACCCAAGAATTCAAAAATACCTCACATGAAGTATCTGAACCATATAACCGAAGCGATCGGTAACACCCCTCTTGTAAAACTTAACAGTGTTGCAAAAGAAACAAAGGCTACCATCCTGGCCAAAGTAGAGTACCTGAACCCGGGTAACTCGGTAAAGGACCGCATGGCGATCCGGATGATTGAAGATGCTGAAAAAGCAGGCATCCTGAAGCCCGGCGGAACTATAATTGAAGGTACATCGGGTAACACCGGCATGGGCCTTGCGCTGGCTGCCATTGCCAAAGGCTATAAGTGTATTTTTACCTTATCAGATAAGCAGAGCAAAGAGAAGATGGACATCCTGCGTGCTGTAGGAGCCGAAGTTATAGTTTGCCCTACCAACGTAGCCCCGGAGCACCCGGATTCTTACTACTCGGTAGCCAAACGCCTGAACCAGGAAATTCCAAACTCGTTTTACCCGAACCAATATGATAACCTATCGAACTGGCAGGCGCATTACGAAAGCACCGGCCCTGAGATATGGGAGCAGAGCGGAGGTAAAGTAACGCACTTTATTACCGGCGTAGGCACCGGTGGTACCGTAACAGGTATCTCCAAGTACCTGAAAGAGAAAAACCCGGCTGTACAAACTATAGGAATTGATACCTATGGTTCTGTTTTCAAGAAATACAAAGAGACTGGTATTTTCGATGAGAACGAGATCTATTCTTACGCTACCGAAGGTATCGGCGAAGATATTCTGCCGAAGAACGTGGATTTCGACCTGATCGATCAGTTTATAAAAGTAACCGATAAGGATGGCGCTGTGATGACACGCCGCCTGGCAAAAGAAGAAGGCTTGTTTGTAGGCTGGTCTTCGGGCACAGCTGTATTTGGCGCCCTGGAGTATGCCCGCGAAAATAACCTGACCGAAAACGATGTGATAGTGGTGTTATTGCCAGACCACGGAACGCGCTACCTTGCCAAGATCTACAATGATGACTGGATGCGCTCTCAGGGCTACATCAACTAATAGCTATCGTATAAACTTGGAAGCCTGATTTGGTTCGGGCTTCACTTTTCTATATCTTCGGAAATGTTTTATTCGGCGGTATCGTTGGACTGTAGTTCAATGTGCAGTTAAACCGAACGGATAAAATAAAACAACATGCTTAAACGATGCAGCTATTATCTTTGGCATAAAAGCTGCATTCATTAAGTTCAATTAAGTACCCTCTGTTCAGGTACTATCGTATTGCCTAAGTATTGAGTAATTTAATAATGACTAAACTTTCCGGCATCTTACTTATTGATGATGACGAAACCACTAACTTCCTGAACCAGCGTTTGCTGGACAGGATGGAAGTGACCGACCATATCCATACTTTTGTGAACGGCAAGCAGGCATTTGATTACCTCTACAACATCAGTAACAACAACTACGACCCCGGCAGCCGCGATTATTTCAAGCCCGAACTAATCTTTCTGGATATAAACATGCCGGTAATGGATGGGTTTGAGCTGCTGGACCTGTACGAACGCCTGAGCCCGGATTTTAGAAAAGGCATAACGATGGTGGTGCTTACAACCTCTACCCACCCCCAGGATACCGATACGGTAGAAGAGTACGCTGCTGAATATGTTACCAAACCGCTTACAGCCGAAAAACTAAACAAGCTGCTCACAAAGCACCAGGCCAAGCGCCAGGAAGACAAAGCTTAATATATCATGAACTACTAAAACCTGCCTCTGCCTTACAGAGGCTTTTTTGTTTTAGAAAGAAAAGCCAACGCCTACTTCCGATTTTATGACCAGGTTCAGCAACACGCCGAAGCCGGCCAGGAACAGCCCGATGCCGATCAGGGTTTCCATGTTGCTGAGCTTGCCACGCCGTTGCTTAAAAATGTTGCCACCCAGTGCGCCCAGTGCAAAAGCTGCAATTAGCGGCAGACTGCGGCTCCAGAGTACGTTGCCCAGTAAAAAGTGGCTTATAAACCCTGTAAAGCTGGTAATAACAAGTATAAAAAGCGATGTGGAAGTAGCGATCTGAGCCGGTATCCGGAAAAGCTTTATCATCATAGGGGTTTGTACAAAGCCGCCGCCAATCCCAAAAAGCCCTGCCATAACACCCGAAACAAAGCCCAGCGTTGTCACGACGCCGGCATTGAGGCGGTAAGCAAGGTGTTTTGCCCTGTTCTTCCGGATAAACGATGTGGGTACGCGCCTTAGCCGGTACATCATGCCGGCATGCGGGTCTATCTTTTTCTGCTTTTTAGGCTTCAGCATGGCTATACCAACCGCAATCACAAAAAGGGCAAACAAGAGCTGTAGTTTAAATACTGGCAGAAAAGCTACCAGAAAAGCACCCAGCACCGTTCCGGCTATAGCGGGCAGCTGAATTAAGGTGCCAACCAGGTAATCAATGGTTTTGTCGCGGAGGTTAAAGATAGAAGCGATGAAGGAGGCCGGCACCAGCGCAGCCATAGTTGAGCCGATAGCAATCTCGATGTTATACCCGAAGAAGATGATGAGGATGGGCACCATAAAAACGCCGCCACCAAACCCGATGACGGTGCCAAATCCGCTTACCAACATCCCGATAAAGAATATGAGTAATTCTTCCATGTATAACCGTGCCTGCGGCAGCGGACCTTGTTTATGCTTTTGTTACAGGTACGAACGAAAACGTATCGCCGTTAAATAAACCTTTGTCGCTGAGCTTGAGCGACGGTATAACCAGCAGCGCCATAAACGACAGCGTCATGAACGGCGAAGCCAGTGCGCTGCCCATTTCCTTGCTCATCCTGTCTATAGTTGCGTACGCTTCTGCCACTTTATACCCATCTTCCGCCGACATAATACCAGCCACCGGCAAGGGCAATAACTGCTCCTTTTCACCGCGCACCGCCGATACGCCGCCTTTTGCTCCGATGATCAGGTTTACTGCGCGGGCAATACTTTCATCATCCACACCCACCGCTATAATGTTATGCGAATCATGGCCCACCGACGAAGCAATGGCCCCTGATTTCAGGCCAATGTTTTTGATAAAGGCTACTGCTGGCTCTGCTTCTTCATAACGGTTCACCACAGTCATCTTCAGCACATCATTCGCTACATCCGAAACTATAAAGCCATTCTCTATCTTCGGTTCAACTATACCTTCCTTGGTTATCAGCTGCCCGTCAAAAGCCTCTATTACCCTGATCTTATGGGCATCAGAAGCCGGAATCTTGAATTGGTCTATAGTTTTAGGGCTGGTATTAAAGTTGTTTATAGTTTCGCTCTCTGTAAAAGGAATATTCGACTTTCCGTTTTCGGCTACCTTTTCGCCGTTGATGTAAGTGGCCAGCACGTTGAAGCTTTCCAGGTCATCTACAACTATAAAATCGGCAGGATCATTTTCTCGTAGCAAGCCTACTTTCATCTTGTAGTGCTCTACCGGGTTGATACACGCTGCCTGCAGCACATGGAACAAGTTGTTGCCTTTTGCCAGCGCGCGTTTTACCAGCAGGTTGATGTGGCCTTCCACTAAGTTATCCGGGTGTTTGTCATCAGAGCAGAACATGATGTTGTTATAGTGTTCCGGCAACAGCGGAATAAGTGCTTCAAAGTTCTTGGCGGCGCTGCCTTCCCGTATCAGTATCTTCATGCCTACGGCCAGTTTGTCCAGGGCTTCTTCGGCGGTAAAGCATTCGTGGTCGGTAGTGATGCCAGCAGAGGCGTATAGTTTGGCATGTTCTCCCATTAAGCCAGGTGCGTGCCCGTCTACCGCTTTGCCATACTTTTTAGCCAGCTCAATTTTCTCCATTACCACAGGGTCGCGGTTTAGCACGCCCGGCCAGTTCATCATTTCGGCCAGGTATACTATCTCGTCACGCTTAAACAATTCTTCTATGTCGGCAGCCGTTATCTCAGCACCGGCCGTCTCGAAAGGAGTAGCCGGCACACACGAGGGCGCTCCGAAGTAAAACTTGAAAGGTGTCTTCTTGCCATTCTCGATCATATACTCCACACCTTTAACGCCAAGTACATTGCCTATCTCGTGCGGGTCTGAAATGGTAGCTATAGTTCCGTGCACAACGGCCAGGCGGGCAAACTCGCTGGATACCAGCATAGAGCTTTCTACATGCACGTGGGCATCTGTAAAACCGGGTAAAATATAATTTGTGGCCGTGGTGGCTTCACGAACTATTTTAGAAATGTGGCCGTTTGCAACATGAACTGTACCTTCAAATATCTCGTGGTTGTGTATGTCTATGATGCGACCGGAAACGGTAAAGGCTGCCTGCATGGTGTTTGGTGTAAGTTTAGATAAATTGCCCGCAGATGGGGCTCGAACCCGTAAATTACTTTATATTTGCATTAAAGTCAGTCGTTTTGAGAAAGATAATTTCATACCTGGTAATAGCATGCGTTATGGCATCGGGCTCGCTGGCCGGGTGCAGCCAGAAAACCGCACAGCAGAAAAAAACGGCTAAATACCAGAAAATGAGCAAGCGCGGCAAAGCACCTTGCCCTTGCGATTCCAATTAAATTATACGCACCTCCTTTATGAAAAAAATCGTGATCGCTTTAGATGGCCATTCTTCGTGCGGTAAGAGCACTACGGCCAAGCAGGTGGCAGCCGAACTGGGATACGCCTACATTGATACCGGCGCCATGTACCGGGCGGTTACGCTCTACTTCCTCGATCATCATGTGTCGCTTACCAACCCGAAAGAGATAAAGGACGCGTTAAACAACATCGAGATCACATTCCATTATAATCCAAAAACGCAGCGCAACGAAACCTACCTGAACGGTCTGAACGTGGAAGACGAGATACGCAAAATGTACATCTCGAACCAGGTAAGCGAAGTAAGTGTGGTGCCTGAAGTACGCCGTGCCATGGTAGCGCAGCAACAGAAAATGGGCAGGCGCCGTGGCGTGGTGATGGATGGCCGTGATATTGGCACTGCCGTGTTTCCGGATGCGGAAGTGAAGATATTTATGACAGCCGATGTGGATACGCGTGCCAGACGCCGCCAGCAGGAACTACTGGTGAAGAACCAGCTCGTGAACCTGGATGAGATAAGAGAGAACCTGCAGAAGCGCGACCACATTGACTCTACCAGAGCCGAAAGCCCGTTGCGCCGCGCCGAGGATGCCGATCTGCTGGATACCTCGCACATGACGATAGATGAGCAGGTAGAATTTGTGATGCACAAGGTGGCATCGAAGTTGCTTGAACAAAAGTATTCCGTAGAGCAAGACTAAAGAAACCATGAACATTGTCATAGATAAAAATTCAGGATACTGCTTCGGCGTTGAGTTTGCCATACAAATGGCAGAAGACGAAATGGAGCATGTAGAAGAACTGTACTGCCTCGGCGACATTGTGCACAATAGCATGGAAGTGCAGCGCCTTTACAAGAAGGGCCTGCGCGTAATAGACCGCGAAGAGCTGCGTAACCTCCGCGACTGCAAAGTGCTGATACGTGCGCACGGCGAGCCACCGGAAACCTACCAGATCGCGCTGAAGAACAACCTGGAACTGATAGATGCCAGCTGCCCTGTGGTGCTGAAACTGCAGAACCGTGTAAAGCATGCGTTTGACTCTATTAAGAAAGATGAAGGCCAGGTAGTAATCTATGGTCAGGTTGGCCACGCGGAAGTAATTGGTTTGGCCGGCCAGACCTGCGACGAAGCGATTATAGTTACCACCGAAGAGGACCTGGACAAAATTGATTTTACCCGCCCGGTTACCCTTTTCAGCCAGACGACCAAGAGCACCAAAGGCTTTTACCATATTAAAGCGCTGATAGAAGAGCGCATTGCACAGGCGAACCAGGACAGCACACAACCAGAATTTGATGCCAACGACAGCATTTGCCGTCAGGTATCGAACCGCGAGCCGCAACTGGCCAGGTTCTCTACCGAACACGATGTACTGGTATTTGTAAGCGGTAAAAAAAGCTCGAACGGGAAGGCCCTGTACAGCGTATGCAAGCAGCACAACCCCAACAGCTACTTCATCGAGAACGAGACCGAACTGGAGCCGGAGTGGTTTGACGGCGCTGACAGCGTAGGCATCTGTGGGGCAACATCAACGCCTATGTGGCTGATGCAACAGGTAGCAGACCATATCGCGAAGCTGAGTGCACCCACGCCTCAAGTATAGCAAAATAAAATATAAGCTTTTTTGCTACTTTTAGGCTTTGCTTTCCGGCAAAGCCTTTTTTGTGAACTATAAAACATGAAACGAATACTTGGCTATTTCCTTAACGGACTTCTGATCATAGCACCCTTTACCATCACCGTCTGGATAGTGGTGGCAATCATAGACTGGCTTAACGATATGTTCGACCTTGGTTTTCCGGGGCTGGGCATTCTGCTGATGGTAGTACTGCTGACGCTTGTTGGCTTTATTGGTTCGTCTTTCCTTGTAAAACCGTTCATCATTCTTACCGAGCGCATCTTTCATAAAGTGCCGCTGGTAGGCATTGTATACTCCAGCATCCGCGACCTGTTCGATGCCTTTGTAGGCGATAATCAGAAATTCAACAAGCCGGTAATGGTAAAAATGGCGGAAGACTCCGACAACCACAAGCTCGGTTTTGTAACCCAGGATGTGCTGGAAACTATAGGTGTAGACGATAAAGTGGCTGTGTACTTTCCGCACTCCTACAACTTTTCAGGAGAGCTGTTTCTGGTGCCGCGCCGCAATGTTACCTACCTGAACGTGCCAAGCTCCGACGTAATGAAGTTTATCGTGTCAGGCGGCGTATCGCGACTTTAGTTCGCCTGAACCGGGATTAATAGGGATTCTTCTGATTAGATATGATTCTGTTCATACCGCAAGTTTAGCGCCAGCGTAACTTGTGGTTAAATTTGGTGCCAGTTTGCAACTGGCTTTCTGCGCGAGCAGAAAAGGATAAGTAGCGGAAGTTTATAGTTAGAAAGAGCTGGGGCTGTAGTTTAGGTCAAACTATAGCTATCCTTGCTTTTCCAAAGCAAAGCAAGTTGAAAACTTGCTGCCATAAACAGCCACAAGTTACGCTGAAGCTAAACTTGCGGCAGAAAGAGCTCAAATTCTATAATTAAATTTGGCCTTTAGAATCAATATTAATCCCGGTTCAGACAACAAAACTGTATGCATGACGAATAAACTATAGTATACAAACCATCCATTCGTAATTCATAATTCTTAATTCATAATTAAAAGTTGTATCTGATCAGGGATAAATCGAAGCTGCATTACCGCAAGATCGGGAGTGGGAGCAAAGTGCTGCTGGCGTTTCATGGGTACGGGCAGAGCAGTTCGTATTATCACCCCATGGAGAGGGCGCTGGGCCACGACTATACCATCTATGCTTTCGATCTGTTTTTCCATGGCGGGAGCCGGCTGCACAAAGACGATATGCCACTTACCAAAGAGTTCCTGAAAGAGATGATCGGACACTTTCTGGAAAAGCACGGGATCGAGCGGTTCTCGGTGATGGGCTTTAGCATGGGCGGTAAATTTGCGCTGACGCTGATAGAACAGATGCCGGAGCGGGTAGAAGAACTATACCTGATCGCGCCGGACGGTATCAAGACCAGTTTCTGGTACAACATTGCCACTTATCCGGGTTGGATGCAGCAACTCTTTAAGCGCACTGTTGTTAAGCCGCAGCCTTTCTTTAAGTTTCTGCAGGTACTCAACAAATACAAACTCGCCCATAAAAGCCTTATCCGGTTTGCGCATTACCAGATGGACAGCACCGCCAAGCGCCTGCGCGTGTATCGCTCCTGGATCGGTTTCCGTGATCTCAACTTCGATATCCGGCAGATCGTGCGGCAGCTGAACGGGCACAAAATACCGGTTACTATGTTTCTGGGGGAGTATGACGAGATCATTTCGCCAAGACGGGTAAGTGTGTTCATGGATGCGCTGGAAAAAGGCGAGCTCATCATCCTTAAAACCGGCCACTCCAACCTGATACAGGATGTAGCCGAACTATTGCACAGGAAGCGTATCCGTAACCAACATTAGCGGGCAAACCGGGCAGGAGTAGGGCACTACGGGCAGCTTTCTTTAACCCTTACGTTGGTATATAAGTATAGCCTTCTACTTCCGTTCCTGATTCTTAATTCAGAATTCATAATTAAAAAACCTATTTTCGCTTTGATGAAAAAGGAAAATAAACTTGCCCCCAGGCCAGAGAAACGTGTTATAGGTCGCCGCGAAATGGTAGCTTTGCCGGAGCTGGACATAGAGGAGATCGAAGCCAAAATAGATACGGGTGCTTATACCTCGGCCATCCATTGCTCCGATATACACGAGGAGACCGGCAAAGATGGCAGAACCGTGATCTGTGTGGACCTGCTCGATCCGTCGCACCCGCAGTACAACCATAAAAAATTACGCTTTGCCGAGTACGACCTGCGCGAAATAAAAAGTTCGTTTGGCGAGGTGCAGGAGCGTTATGTTATCCGTACAACCATCAAACTTTTTGATGAAGAGATAGAAGCAGAGTTCTCGCTCTCGGACCGCAGCGACATGAAATACCCGGTGCTCATCGGGCGCAAGCTTTTAAAAGGCAGGTTTATAGTGGATGTTTCCCGTAAAAACGTCGCACAGAAGTACAAAATAAAACAACAGCAGAAACATTCTAACTTATGAAAATAGCCGTACTATCCCGCAACCCTAAATTGTACTCCACCCGTCGGTTGGTAGAGGCCATTGAGCAGCGGGGGCACCAGGCCATAGTGCTCGACCACCTGCGCTGCGACCTTATTATTGAGCAGGGCGACCCGCACATACTTTACAAAGGCGAGCGCCTGACCGGGATAGATGCCATTATTCCGCGCATCGGTGCGTCGGTTACGTTTTATGGTACGGCTGTGGTGCGCCAGTTCGAGATGATGAAAGTGAAAAGTGCGGTAGATTCGCAGGCTATAGTTCGCTCCCGCGATAAACTACGTAGCCTGCAGATTCTGGGTCGCGCCGGACTTGGTTTGCCCAAAACAGCTTTCACCAACTATTCAAAAGAAACATCGGGGCTGGTAAAAGAGGTAGGTGGTGCACCGCTTGTAATTAAACTGCTGGAGGGCACCCAGGGCCTGGGCGTAGTGCTGGCAGAGACCAAGAAAGCAGCTGAATCGGTAATAGAAGCTTTTCATAACCTGAAGGCGCGCATTATTGTGCAGGAATTTATTTCGGAAGCGGGTGGCGCCGATATACGGGCTTTTGTAGTAAACGGCGAAGTGGTAGGCGCCATGAAGCGACAGGGCAAAGAGGGCGAGTTCCGCTCTAACCTGCACCGTGGTGGCAAAGCCTCGCTCATCCGGTTAACGCGCCAGGAAAAAGCCGCTGCCCTACTGGCTGCCAAATCATTGGGTTTAGGTATTGCCGGTGTGGATATGCTGCAATCCAAGCGCGGGCCACTTATTTTGGAAGTAAACTCATCGCCGGGGCTGGAAGGTATTGAAAGAGCTACCCAGAAAGATATAGCCGGCAAAATAATAGAGTACGTGGAAGGCCTTGCTAAAAAGAAGCCCAAGAAGAAAGTAAACGAATAGCATGCCCGAAACGATAGTTATCAACGGTCGAAGCATAGACCGTGGTGAAAAAGTACTGACCAAACTGGTGATCAGCAAACTGCCCAGCGGCACGGTCATCGAAATTCCGGTGTATGTTTTCCGTTCGGTGCACGACGGGCCGGTGGTACTGCTGATGGCCGGCATGCACGGCGACGAAGTGAACGGTACCGAGATCATCCGGAGGATGCTTTCCAAAAAGATGCTTTACCCGCTGAAAGGTACCATTATAGCCGTGCCTATCCTGAACATCTATGGTTTCTTGAACTTTAGCAGAGAGGTGCCGGATGGCAAGGATGTGAACCGTAGTTTCCCGGGGAACAGGGAAGGCTCGCTGGCCAGCCGGGTAGCTTACCGGTTTATGAAGGAGGTGATGCCGTACGTAGACTATGGCCTGGACTTCCATACCGGTGGCAGCAGCCGCGAAAACTATCCGCAGATACGCTGTGTACTAAGCGACCACAAAAACGAAGAGTTAGCCAAGGCTTTCGCAGCCCCGTTTGTGCTGAATGCGCCTTACCGGCAGGGCTCGCTGCGCAAAGAGGCCGGCAAACTGGGCAAATCCATATTGGTATACGAAACCGGCGAGAGCCTCCGCTTCGACGAAAAAGGCATTAAAACAGGCATGGAAGGCACCTGCCGCGTATTGCACCACCTGGGCATGACAGCCAACTGCGCCGAGGCAAAGGAGCCAACTATAGTTTGCCAGAAAGACATCTGGCTGCGCGCTAAAAATGCAGGGTTATGGCGCACTACCATACAGGCAGGAGAGTATGTAAAAAAAGGCCAGCTTGTAGGCAGCATCACCGATCCTTACGGCGAGATGGAAGTACGCCTGAACGCTCCGGCTACCGGTTACGTCATCGGTTTAAACAACATGCCGGTGGTTAACCAGGGCGATGCCTTGCTGCATATTGCTTTTTAATTGTTGATTGTTGATTGCTGGTTGTTGATTGTTGGATGATTTAGGATGACTTCGCAGCGAGTGGAGCTCCGGCAGTATATATAATAAATCAAAGGCCCGGCTACAACTATAGCCGGGCCTTTGCTTTATAGTTTAAACTATAGTTTATACCCATCTCCTGCGCTCACTAAAGTGGTTGCAGCCAAACTCGGCGCCGGTTATCATTTCAAATTTATTTGGTTTCAGGTCGGCAGATGCTTCGTGTACCAGCGGCAGCACGTACGAGGGATCCATGGCATGCTGGCCTGTCAGCTCGTCGCAAACACCAAAATTGTTACTTGGTACCTGTACTTTGTTTGGGTCCTGCTCCCAGTGGGCGCAGTGGTTACATGTTGCTTCCATAGTAGTATGTTGTTTAGGTTAACGCTTGTGTATGGTTACATTATACTTGCCTTCCGGAGGCCTTGTTTGTATAAAAATCGTGTTTTGGCCAAATTTAGAATCAGAATAAACAAGACAGACTATAGTTGCTGTAAACAAAACGGCCCTGCTAAACTATAGCAGGGCCATTTTTTATGTTGCTTTCAAATCTGTTAAAATACGTAGCGCACGTGCAGGGCAGAGTCCCAGAAGCCGCCGCCGCTTGGTATGTTGATGTAAGGCTTAATGTCAGCACCGATCGTGAAAGGAATATCACGGATGTAGTATTCCAGACCCAGTACGCCGTCAACACCTAACGCTACCACATGGTCGTCGTGGTAATGTTTATGGCCGCGGTCGTAGTAGTAGTGGCCTTCATGGAAGCCAACGTGCCCACCCAAACCATAGTACCACTGCAGCCCGCGCGCATTAAAAGCCTGCGCATGTTTCTCGTACAGCACTGTAATAACAGTACCGCGGTGCCGGAAGCTGGTGCTCAGGATACCCTCAATGGCAGCATCGCTCTTAATAAAATGCTTTACAGTTAAGCCCGAAGCAATACCGCCCCTGAAGCCTATACCAGTTTTGTAGCCACTCTGGGCGTTTGCACTAAAAGCCACTGACAAGATCAGCGCCAGTGCGAATGAAATTCGGTAAAACGTTTTCATAAAAGGTTAAAAGTTAAAAATGTGCGGCCGGCAAAATTGCACTGCCGGTGCAGTAAAATTAAAACATCTAACGCATATAAAAATAAATATTGTACGCTACCGTTACTTTTTAGATGTGGATTTGTAGCTCTGCAGGTAAGCCGTTTTGCGGGTGCGCCGCCCAATCAGCTTAAAGAAAGATATAAACTGTTGATCATCATGCTTTAAGGCTTTGGCAAAGGCGTCGGGCTTTTTATCGTTCTCAAAATCTTTGATATAATGCTCGCGTACTACCCCGGCTTCGGAAAGTTCTTCGGCAGCTTCAATTTGTACTAATCCGGTTTTCTCCCATAGTTTTCGCCACCAGGCTATGCTGTGTATAAAGTACCAGTAGTTCTTATAATCGCGGCGCAGGAACTTGGGCACTTCGTCCAGAGATTCTATTTCTTTGGTAAAGCACACGTCAACTATAGCAATGTGGCCGTCGGGTTTAATGAAGCGGGCAATATAGGGCAGGTACTTCTCGTCGGTGCCAAAGTACGTATAAGAGTCCACCACAATCACGGCATCAAAATACTCTTCGGCAAAAGGCAGCGATCGGGCGTCGGCTTCAATGGGGATAACCATGTCCTCACATCCTTCTTCCAGGATGCGCTCATAGTTGTCGCTGGCCGAGATGGCCTCATCCACCGCCCATACAGTTACGCCAAACTCTTTTGCCAGGAAAATAGAACTGATTGCTTTGCCGCAGCCCAGGTCGAGTACGCGCATGCCGGGTTTCAGGTCCAGCGATTTGGTAAGGCTTTCGAGGTTAAAAAGGACGTTCTCGCCCATGGAGTGCTTGCGCACCCACTCGGGGTCGTACTGGCTGGCTTTCGGGAAAACATGCCGCAGGTGGCGTTGTTGCATAACTATAGTTTTAGTGCTTCTGCCTTTACGCAGGGCTCTGGCTATAGTTTGCGGCCATTTCGGCAATTTTATCCGATGGGTAGATCTGGGTACCGCCCCGGTTTTGCTCGGCAGCATACAGCATGGCTTTGGCTACATCTTCGCCGGGAATGGGCTTGTAACGACGCAAAGGGCCTACCATCAGGCTGCTCAGGGGCTTCATTATTTTAGAGGCCAGTTCTTCGCCGGTGCGCTCTTCTTCGCGGTCGCCCAGCAGCAGGCTCGGCCTGAAAATATGCACCCCCCTGAAGCCAAACTCCTGCACGTCGCGCTCCATCTCGCCTTTCACCTTGTTGTAAAAGATCATAGAACCGGCATCGGCCCCCATGGCAGATACTACCAGAAACTGCGCCGCATGTTTGGCAGCGGTAAGCCGGGCCAGCTCTACCACGTAGGTATGGTCTACTTTGTAAAAGTTTTCTTTGGAACCGGCTTTCTTTATAGTAGTGCCCAGGCAGCAGAATACATCATCGGCCACCAACTCAGGCGCATACTTTTTCAGGTTATCAAAATCAATTACCTTCTGGTCCAGTTTCGGGTGTATGAGTGGCAGGTCGCGGCGGCCGATCGAGATGACCTGACTGTATCTGTCGCTGGCCAGCAGCAGGCGCAGGCAATGCCCGCCCACCAGGCCGCTGGCTCCTACTATTAATGCATTTCGGGTTTTGTGCATAAGAGATGTTCGCTTACGCAGAGAGTACGTTTTTAAGGGCTATATAGTCGATGTAGTATAATAATTTTACCGAGAAGTTGTTGTTCTGCGGCGATTGTAAGGTTTTCGACAGGTTATCGATGTACTTCCGTTCAATTTCCTTCCGCTCATCCCGTATCTCGTTTTTCCACATCACCATCAGCTCGCTGCCCGGTGCAAAACGCCAGCTATACATCAGGTCTATGTTAAAGGCGTTGTAGTTGATGTTTTTGTACCGCGCCTGGTTCGGGTCCTGCTCCGGAGTTATTCTGGAAAGGGTGCCATTCTGCTGCAGGTAATAGAGCCAGTTATTTTCGGCCGTCGACCAGTAGTGGCGCATGTTCAGGGTAAGGCCGGTTCGCTCGTTAAAAATATAGGCCCCCGATAAGGTGGTGGTCAGGGTTTTAATATCCCGGTTCGCAAAAACGCCTGTAGCCAGGCCCAACGGATCGGAGATGTGGCCGATGCTGTGTTTGTTTATACTATAGCTGTTGCCGTTAACAAGCAACAATTTATCGTTTACCCGGAAGCGCGGGCTCAGGCTGCCCCACCAGTCGCTTTGGTTGTAGCGGTTCGACTGCCAATGCCCCACCGATGCATCAAATGCTAGGCGCTTGCGGTAGTCTGTTGAGAATCCGAAGTTGAAATCGAAGGCAGGCGGCTTAATGAATACCTGCGGAAACTGTCTGGCCTCAAAGTAATCATAGGCATTTCCCGGGCGTATGCCTACATTACCATACGCGCTCATAAAATTGCGGAAACGCACGTTGCTGCTCAGGCCCATAGAGGTGCTTACAAACTCGCGCGGAGCGTACAGCATACTATGGCTCACGCTCAGGCTGTTGTTCCAGCTCAGGAATTTCCAGACAGGCTGGTAAAAGTTATAACTGATGCTGGCGCTGTTGCTGATCTCGTTGTTGTTGCTCAGGTAGCCCATGTCGTTTATCTCATAGGTATCCGATTCAACGTGGTGGTTCAGACCGAAGCGCAGGTTACCGCTTACCTTACTGAAATTTACACTATACTGATGGCCCAGATGTACAGCTGTCGGGATGGAGTCGCCGCGCAGAATTTTGTTGTAAATCTGGCTCAGGTTACCGCCAGCACTAATGGCATAGTTGTTTGTTTTGTCGGCGAAGCGCACTTTCAGGCCGGTTACGTTGGCATCGTAATACCCTTTGGAGCGGCTGACGTTAGTATTTGTGAAGGTGATAAAGGAGTTACGCGGCAGGGTCTGGTCCAGCACAAACACGTTATAGTTGGTGAACGGGTCGGTGAGTACTTCACGGGTTTCGCCGGTCTCGTTGTTTTTTATCTTGGCAAACATGTTGCGCGTAATGGCATTGAACAAACCTACCCCCAGGCCTTTTCTTGTTCTGCCCGATACTTTAGTTGCATTCAGCAGGCCGCTTATAGTTGGGTTTTCTTCTATAGTTTCATTTTCTTCCAACGAACCACTAACGCTGCCGCGTAGCATCGGCGTGCCCCCGATGCGGCGGGAGTAGAAGAGGCCAGCCTTGTTGAAAAGCTCGGTGCCTTCGGTAAAGAACTGGCGGTTCTCGCCGAATTTCACTTCAAACGGGCTCAGGTTCAGTACCTGGTTATCCGACTGTGTCTGTCCGAAATCCGGTACCAGTGTTACATCCAGGGTAAAGGCGTCGTTTATGCCATATTTTACATCCATACCCCCGTTTACAGAGCGGTTAAAAGGATTTTTGCCCTTGGTATCGCCGGAGTAATGGTTCAGGTAGCCCGAAACATAAGGTGTAAACTGCAAACGTACCGGCGACTTAATGCCCTCAATTCCGATGGCGCGTCCTTCCTGGCTCACAAATCCTTCCACGGCATTGTTTACATGGTTCCAGTACGATTTTTCGCGGGAACGACGTACCACGCGCATAAAATTCACGCCCCAGGTCTGTACCTGCGTCTCCGGGAAACGGATGGCGCTATATGGTATTTTCATCTCCACTACCCAGCCCTGTGTGGTTTTTTTTACCTGGCTGGCCCACACGGCATCCCAGTTCCAGTCTTCGCGCCCCTGCGAAAACTTAATGTCTGTCTGCACACCCGCCGCCGAAACCATAAAAGCAAAGGCATTCTGTTTGTCGTTGTATGTATCCAGGTACACGGCAAACATATCGGAGTTGTTTTCGCCGGAATCGCGGGAGCCGTATTGGGTAAGTATAGAGTCCGGAGCAGTATCGTACAGGTTGGCGCCTATGTACACGGCTTCGTTATCATACAGAAAGTAGACTTCGGAATGCTGCGATGATGGCTGGCCGTTGTGCGGGTCGTAGCGCACAAAGTTGGTGGCAGGGGCTACGGTTTGCCAGATTTCGGGCTCCAGGTAACCATCCAGCACGGGGGCTTTGGCCACGCGGGTAACTATAGTTGTCTTGCGCTTGAGCTCGGCAGCATCGGGCGCTTTGCTTTTGTCTTTGTCGGGGGTGGCAGCGGTGGCCGAAAATAAGGTAAGGATTAGGGCAACGGTTAGGTATTTGTGTAGCATTATAGTACTGCGCCTGACGAGAGCGCGGCTGTTATAGTTGTTAGTCTTGTTTATAGGTTGTTTTAGCGGAAGTATGGCTAACTAACGCCTGAGCTTTATATAATCCGGGAAGATCTCAATCCTGCCTGCCTTGTACAGGTTGCCGATAGCGCGCTTAAACATTTTCTTGCTTGCGCCCACTACACGGTAAATGTCTTCCGGGTCGCTTTTATCCGACAGGTTCAGGGTTCCGTTCTGTTCTTCGAGCAGCTGCATTACCTTAGCTGAGGTTTCATCCATCTCGCTGAACGTATCAGCATCGGGTTTGCGCAGTGTTACGTCTATCTTGTTATCGGGACGTATGGTTTTGATGTAACCGGGCAGTTTGTCACCGATCTCCAGGTCTTTAAACACCTCGTTGCGGTACAGCAGGCCTTTGTACTGGTTGTTGATGATGACGTTGTAGCCCAGGTCGGTGTACTCCGCGATCAGCAGATCTGCCTGTTCACCTTCTTTTACCTGTATGTCCTCATTGTTCAGGTACTTGTTGATCTTGGCGGTGCCCACAATGCGGTCCGAGGCATCATCTAAATAAATGTACACGCAGTATTTGCGACCGGGTACCATCTTTACTTTCTGGTTATTGAGCGGTACCAGCAGGTCTTTCTCCAGTCCCCAGTCCATAAACGCCCCGAAGCTTGAAGTATCTTTGCACAGCAGTCCGGCAAATTCGCCTACCGTGGCATAAGGTGTCAGGTTGGTGGCAATTACCCGGTCTTCGGAGTCGCGGTACACGAACACGCGCACCAAGTCGCCCACTTTGGCGCCTTCGGGCACATATTTGGCAGGCAGCAGAATATCCCCATCTTCTGAGGTTAAGTATACTCCGAAATCTACTTCCCGGGCTATCTCCAGCTCGTTATAGTTGCCTAAATCTACCATGTGCGTGTTATAGTTTGTTGCGTAAAAGTGCCGCTCTACAAATCTAACAAAAACACAAACGCTATAAAAGCTGAGAGCCAGCTAAATAGAACAACGCTATATATTTCAGGTAAAGTATAAAACAGAGTAAGTTAAGTATAAAAGCCAATGATAAGTGGTAAATGGATTTAACTGATTTAGCAGGATTTGTGGTATTTCTTAGCACCGGCTGTTGCTACCTCACCCCGGCCCTCTCCTAAAAACAGGAGAGGGAGTTTGTCTGAATAGGATTCGCAGGATTTTAGGATTTTCAGGATTGGGGCTTTTGCTATAGTTGCAGCTATAGTTTTATAGTTGCCGAAATCCAACCACCCCTGCCCCTCCTTATCCAAGGAGGGGAACTCTGATACTGCTATAGGCTCAACTATAGTTCTATAGCTCCAGCCTACGAACAGGACAGGTTTACCTGTCCCTACGGAACTATAGCCACGAGAAAGTAACCGATCTGCTTTAACTAAGAGCAGGCACAGTAACTATAGCCAGATCATAACCTATCGAACTGCTATCAGTCTTTGGGTTGAGCGCCTTTGACTTGTTGCGGTGCCGATAGGCAATCCGAGGGACGAGGATAGCAAGAAGGCAGCAGCGCGATGCCCGAAGACGGGGCCTCCCGGCCTGGGAGGGAGCCAAACTAACTATAAAACAGTAGGCTATTAGAGCTCCCAGGATTGAAAGAAGCTATGAAAGAAACGGCTTGGTTCAGTTAGTAGGCAAAGCTAACTATAGCACCAGACGCTAGCAGGAGCTGCGCACGCTGCTAGGTCTTTACCAACTATAGTCCAAAATAGATTTCTCACTCTGTTCGAAATGACAATAATGGAAACTATAGCACATATAAGATTTCCCAGCTCTGCTCGACATAACAAATAAGAAACTATAGTTAATCAAACTATAGGTCTATAGTTATCCAACAGCACAAACCAATAACCAGGCTGCTAAAAACAGAAAAGGCAGCTTTTATAAAGCTGCCTTTTTCAAACTATAGTTTACACTTACTTCGCCTTTGCTTTTGCAACCGGCTTTTTAGTAGTGGTTCTTAACGCGGCTTTGCTGCTGCGGCTGGGTTTATCTTCCTTTTCCATAATATCCTCCGGACGCGCAATCATACCGATCGATAAACCGTCATCGCCCAGGAAGTGCTCGATGTGGTGACAGCGGTCCTCGGTTTTGATCAATATGCCTTCCAGCAGGGCCTTTGTTGCGAAGTCTTCGTGCTCAAATGCCAGTTTTATAGTTTTGCGCAGCTCTACGGCTATCGTTTTCTCGTCTTCCATGTCCTTGGCCAGCATCTCCCTTATCCTGAAAACACCTTCTTCTTCGTGTTCTATGTAAGAAATCTCCAGCTGCTTTTTAGGATGGCAGGTAGGGCAGAAGCCCATTACGGTCAGGCGCTCGGCAATGGCATCGTACTGCTCGTGTATCTGGGTGTAGTGCTCCTCAAAGAACAGGTGCAGGTCGCGGAACTGCGGGCCTTCTACCATCCAGTGGTGTTTGTGGTACTGGTTATAAAGTGTAATGAACGATGCCAGGTGGCGGTCCAGGTCGCGGGCCATGGCTTTGGCGGTGTTATCGGATAACCCGACCGGGTTTCCTTCATATTCTGATTTTTCTCGTAGCTTTTCCATAGGTATAGTTTGTAATTATACATCTATACTTACCGCAGAAACCCCGAAAAGGATATGAAAAACGCTTACCGGAACTCGGCTACGCCCGGCCGCTCGAAGCGGAAATCCGTGAAGTCGTAGTAAGGGCGGGAGGCCTCGTATACTTTAAAACCGCGGATGTCTTCGTTAACAGGCAGGCGTGGGTAAAAGCTGAAAAGGATCTGTATCGTGCTGAAAGACAGGTACTCGTTGCGGAACCGGAGGCCCAGGCCAAAACCGGTGTACGGCTTGTTTTTGAGCGGGCTGGTCTTGTTCCCCGCCGATAGCCAGGCCACATCGGCAAAAGCAAGCGTGGCCAGCTTAAATCCTAAAAAAGAAAAAGGCGTGTACAGGTTTGCCTCATAGTTAAGGGTAAGCCGCTTGCTGCCGCGCAGCATTTCGGAGTTAAAGCCGCGAAGGCCATCGTTGTTGTTGATGGTGAGCAGTTCTTCGGGGTTGCGGTTAAGGCCAAAAGTGGCACGGGTCTGCAGGTAGTGGCGCAGTTTCCAGTTGCCACGCTCATACAAACGCGTAAAGTACAACGACTGCACTTCCAGTTTTCCCTGTTCCCAGGTGTCATCATTTAAAAACGAGCCCCACGATACATTGCCATACAAATAGCCCAGATGCGAACGGTATTGCGCAAATGCGGCCGAAGCCCCGAAATAGCGTCGGTTGGTGCCGGCCCCATCCTGGTAGCCTGTCGTTACCGACACAATGCCGCCTGTGGGTATATCTTCTGTTCTACCAAAGCCAAACAGGTAACGGTCTTTGTAGTACTTGCGCACACTATAGCCGATACTACCCAAATAAAGCTGGTTGCTATGGAAGTTCTCTGTCGGAACGATGTGGTATTTCGTGTCGATCACCCGGACACCCAGGATCAGGCGGCCGCGCGGTTCGTAGCCAAGGTTGTAGCTCTTGAACTTAAAGGCACGGCCAAACCAGGCATCGCGGCGGGTATAGCTTAAAGTGCCAAAGGTTGGGGTAGCATCGCCGTTGGCAGGTGGTAGCAATAGTTGTTCTTCTATGCGGCTTACGCCCACGGCACCGGCATAGCGGGTATTGGTAGCATAAAAATCACGCGACAGGAAAGCGCTCCGTTCCTGGTATCGGTTCTCGTTTATATAGGCAATGTTGGCAGTAATATAAGAGCGGCCAATGTTCTCAATACTATAGCGCCCGGCAAACTCCCAGGGGCGCGGCGCTTCCTGGTTAAAACGATACGTGAGCTCCGGCTGATGGCCAAGCCCCAGAAAGTTAAGTTCGCGCACGGTTATCCGGCCTGACCCCGACGATGGCGTAAACGACCCCGACCCACCCAGGCTGAATACGTCTTTCGTGATCACGATCACATCCAGGCTGTCGTCTGTGGTGGTGCGTTCATTAACTATAATCCGGGCATCCAGAATGTAGTCGGTCTGGCGCAGCAATCGCTCCGATTCTACCAGGGCAAGCGGTTCCAGTGTTTTATCTGTCTCAAAAAGCAGCTTGTTCCGGATAAGGCTGCCCTTGGACCGGGCATGAAAGAAATTGCCGGTTTTCTCGAACCAGTTGGCCGGTACGCGGGTGGTGTCGTTTATCGAGTAACCAAAAGCATCCAGCGAAATGACCCGTATGTTGCGCACTACCTTATAGTTGTGGCGTTCATACTCGCGCTCTATCAGTTCGGCGTCCAGGTTCAGTACTTCATCTTTGCGGTCAAATACCAGGATCGAGTTCAGCAGTTTGCCCATAATGGTTTTGCGCTCCGAAAGCTCGCGGAGGTTCTGCATCACGCGGTCTTCAAACCGGCGGGTGGTATCGGCAACTATAGCAGTGTCGGGTTTGGCTACAGGTTTTTTCTGGGCATTACCTTGCAGGGCGGGCAGCAGCAACAGCAGCGGCAAAAGCAGGCGCAGCAAACTATAGCAAGGGCGAAGATGACGCATAAGGTACCTGAGTAGCGCGAAAGCAAAGTATAACTGATAAAGATAACGTTTTTTGAAAGCAGTTCAGCCATCTTCTCCTTCTGAAATTAAGCTGGATACTTATTAAGCTAAATAATTTAGTAATTAACACGATTGTTGATAAAGCTGTGTATAAGTTTTGCTAAATTTATTAGGTATGTTTGCAAGTGTTGCCTACCTTTAAAGCACTAAAGCAGAACAAAGTACCGCGCATGAACGAGAAAATAACGGAGAAACTAAAGATATTAGCAGATGCTGCCAAGTATGATGTTTCCTGCTCGTCGAGTGGTGGTAAACGCAAAAACGAGAACAAAGGCCTAGGCAACGCCGAAGGCATGGGTATCTGCCATAGTTATACCGAAGACGGCCGTTGCGTATCGCTGCTGAAGATACTACTGACCAATTACTGCATTTTTGATTGTGCCTACTGTGTTACCCGCAAGAGCAACGATATTAAACGTGCTGCTTTTACGGTGCAGGAAGTAGTGGACCTGACCATTAACTTTTACCGCCGCAACTATATCGAGGGTTTGTTTCTGAGCTCCGGCATTTTCTCGAATGCAGATTATACCATGGAACGCCTGGTGCGCATTGCCAAAAAACTACGCCAGGAAGAAAAGTTTAACGGCTACATTCACCTGAAAACGATACCGGGCGCCAGCGAAGAGCTCATAAAAGAAGCCGGCTTATATGCCGACCGCCTGAGCGTGAACATTGAGCTGCCATCAGAGCAAAGCCTGGTAAAACTGGCTCCGGAAAAGAACTATAGCGAGATTCTGCTGCCCATGGATAACATCAAGCAGCAACTAATCCAGACCAAGGAAGAGCAGAAACTGTTTAAGTCGGCACCTGCGTTTGCACCGGCCGGGCAGAGCACGCAGCTTATAGTTGGGGCTTCGGCCGAGAACGACCAGCAGATCCTGCAGCTTTCGAGCGACTTGTACAAAAACTATAGTTTAAAGCGGGTATACTACTCGGGCTACGTGCCGGTGAGTGCGGATAACAGATTGCCAATTATTACAGAGCCGCCAATTATACGGGAGAACCGCATTTACCAGGCCGACTGGCTGATGCGCTTCTATGGTTTTGATGTGAAGGAGATACTGGACGAGCACAACCCGCACCTGGACCTGGACATTGACCCGAAGCTGAGCTGGGCGCTGCGCAACCGCCACTTTTTTCCGGTGGAACTGAACACGGCAGACTATGAAATGATACTACGGGTGCCCGGCATCGGGGTAAAGTCGGCGAAAAAGATCGTATCGGCACGCAGGTTTGCAACGCTTACCTATGAGCATCTGAAGCAAATGGGTGTGGTAATGAAGCGGGCGAAATACTTTATTACCTGCAACCACAAAAGCCTGCAACCTTACGATTTCGACTCGAAGCGCATCCGGAATAAAATATTGTTTGGAGATGGAGCCTTGCGCAGTCCGTTGCTTACCCAGCAGCTGGACCTGTTCAGGCAAGTGGGATGATAAACCAAGTATAGCTATGGCACAGAAGTATAAAACCGTTGCTACCGACCAGGAAAAAGAAACACAGAAAATAAAAACGATTAAAGTAAAAGTGATGAGAAAGAACAACAAAGTTGCCCGCGTATCCTGCTACTGCAAGCTCAACATGCTGGTACCTCACCTGCAAAGCCTTTCATCAACTAGAATGCAGTCAGAAAACAAGCCGGAGAAAGCCCGCAACAACAGCAACCAGTAAACTATAGTTTAATGTATTTCTATACCTACGACGGCTCTTTTGAAGGACTGCTGACGGTGGTGTTTGAAGCCTGGGAACGCAAAGCATGGCCAACTACCATTGAGCAGGAGCAGATAGCGCAGCCGGGCATTTTCGGGGAAACTATAGCTGTAGTTACCGACGAAGTGAAAGCGCAACGGGTATGGAAAGGACTGGAGAAAAAACTATCGGTAACAGCGCAAAAGCAACTATACCACACGTACCTGTGGGAGCAGCCCGGCTTTGAGCTGACGATCTTTAACTATAGTAAACTGGCTTTCGAAAGTGCTGAGAGTATAGAAGGCAACTATACAGCGCCTTGTGTGCTTCAGGTGCAGCAGGCTGCCAAACAGGTACACCGCGAAAAGCACCGCATGGAGGCCTTTGTGCGTTTCCAGAAAACGACCGACGGACTTTACTATGCGCACATTGAGCCCGATTTTAATGTGCTGCCGCTTATCCTTTCACATTTTACCAAACGCTACGCCGATCAGCGCTGGGCCATTTACGATATCCGTCGCCGCTATGGCGCCTACTACGACCTGCACACCACGCAATTTATAACACTGGATGCAGCGCCGCGCAAGGGTATAGGTGTATTGCCGGAATCAGCGGTGATGGAGGAGGAGCACAGCTACAAGCAACTATGGCAGGTCTATTTTGACCATGTAAACATACCCGAGCGCAAAAATCCCAAACTGCACCTGCGCCACATTCCAAAACGCTACTGGAAATATCTCTCTGAAAAGCAGCCCCGCCTGCTAAGGGCCTAGTGCATTATAGGACAGTTTCCGGAGTTAAAGTTTGCCCTTTGCTGTAACATACCCTGTACGGTTTACGTAAGCATTTCTATATATTATTACTAAAACAAGCCGCAGATGACCTGCTACGGCATACAGTAAAATAGAAATGTGTATGTGGCTTAGCTAACTTTTTTGCACTTATGAATACACGCGTACGTAAAAAACTTATCCAGGTAGCCCGCGGCCGGGCCAGCCAGCTTACTTTCCAGAACCTTATTTACGAAGCCGAATTAGGCCTTAACCTCGACAATACCTACGAAAAAGCACAGCTTACCGAAGTGATAGACGAAATATCAGAAGAGGAGCACGCCAAAGGCAGACCCCTGCTGAGTGCGCTGGTAAGTACCAAAGGATATAAGAACCAGGGCGATAACTTTTTCAGGCTTTGCGAGCGACTGGGCTATGGCAACTGGCGTGAGCTTAAAAAGAATTCGGAATTTTTAGAGGAGCAGCGGCAAGCCTGCCGTGAGTTCTGGCAGAACAAAGATAATTTCAGTTCCTACCTTTAACATGTAAGGCAGTACGGCAGGCCCCTTTCTCACCCTTGGCTGCCGTACTGCTTCTTCTTATAAAACACATCTCTTAACAGGCACCTACCGGCCTGTTTTTTTGTGTCCTTCACTTTCAACTATAAAATTCCCGGAATAAGATAAATTACAATTTGCCGCTACAACCTGCCGCACACAGCTATAAACTCAAGAATTTAGTACAATTGTTAATTGTATAATGCCGCGCTTTAATGGCTAAAAAGCTGAAATAAAGTTACATGCGTGTGTAATTATTCATAAAAATACAGCTATTTTGTAGTCGCAAATAGAGGTGTGGCGTGCAAAATGCCGGCAACTATGTGCAAACTATAGCCAAGTACTTTTAGCCTATGAGATCAAACTTTACCCAACAATTCACACTTCTGTTATTTTCTTTTTTTGTCAGTTTCCAGGGCCTGGCGCAGGTCTCTAAGTTCGGTGTTGTTACCAACGATGAACTGACCATGAAGCAATACCCCCTCGACACGGCAGCCGGAGCAGTTATCCTTTTCGATAAAGGTTATACCAAGTTTGGTGCCCGTGGCATTGTGATGGAGCGCCATGTCAGGATCAAAGTACTGAAGAAAACTGGCTACGAGTGGGCCAATTTTGAGGTGCCCTACATTATGAAAGGTAAGATGCTGGAACTGAAAGGCATTACCTACAACCTTGAAAACGGCGTAGTGCAGCAGTCAAAGCTGGATCCGGAAAGCGCATTTGATGAAAAGTATTACGAGGACTGGTACCTGAAAAAGTTTACGCTGCCCAACGTGAAAGAAGGCTCTGTGATGGATGTTACCTATACTATTCAGTTGGTGACAGCCTTCTATAATCTGCCGGCCTGGGAGTTTCAGCGCACCATACCTACCGCCTGGAGCGAGTACCATGCAGAGATACCGAACCACATTACATATAAGTTCCTGATGCAGGGCTACCACCCCCTGCATTCCTCAGACAAGCAAAGCAAAGCAGCCTATTCTGCTACCGGAACAAGCCACCAGTATACCTGGATCATGAAGGATGTGCCGGCCTTAAGAGAGGAGAACTTTATCACTACCCTTAAAGATTACCAGACCCGGATAGAGTTTGAACTGCAGCAGATACACTTTCCGGGCAAGCCCGTGCAGCAGGTTATAGGTAACTGGGAAGAGATCACCAAAGAACTGATGAAAAACAGTCTCTTCGGCGGGCAGATAAATGGGAAGACCGGATTTAAAAATGTAGTGGCCCCGATCCTGGCTGAAAGCAAAACCAGGGAAGAAGCTGCAGAGAAAATATACGATCACGTGCGCACCCGCATGACCTGGAACAAAGTCTATGGTTTCGGGCCGGCCAGTTTAACACTTCGCAAGGCATATGATGATGCCAAAGGTAACATCGGCGACATAAACCTGCTGTTGATAGCCATGTTGCGCGAAGCCTCTTTTGACGCTAACCCGGTATTGGTAAGTACCCGTAATAATGGCCGTCCTCCGTTAAGCTCTCCGTTGGTAACCAAATTTAATTACCTGGTAGCACAGGTAGAAATTAACGGAAAGGAGTACCTGCTGGACGCGACCGAGCCTCTGTTGCCATTTGGGTTGCTGCCGGAACGGGCACTGAACGCGGAAGGCCACCTGATAAAAACGAACGCCAGCCGTTGGATAGCGCTGACACCAGGCACACATTCTAAATTTTTAACCATTGAGGCTGCTTTTACACCACAAGGCGAACTGAACGGAAAAATGAGCGAATCGGCAGGGGGCTATTATGCGCTGGAGCTCAGGAAAGCACTGTCAGAACAGGGCGAAGAAAAGTTTAGCGAAAGCCTTGCCCGTGAGGCCGGTAACTATAAACTGGCAAAACCTACCATTCAGGCCAAAGATGAGCTTAGAAAACCCTTGCAGATCAACTACGAGGTAAGTTCCGGGGGCATGGGCCAGCTAACCGACATTATTTACCTGAACCCGCTGCTGAGCTTCGGAAAAACCGAAAACCCGCTGAAACTGGACGAGCGCCTTTATCCGGTAGATTTTGTCCACCCTATAGATGAAACCATAATTGCGAACTATACCATACCGGATGGCTATGTAGTAGACGAAGCACCGAAGGGGGCTGTGGTGTCGTTGCCGGAAGATGGGGGAAGGTTTACTTTTATGGTACAACAGAACGGCAACCAACTGCAGGTTATGAGCCGCATGAGCATCAGCAAGCCTTTGTTCTACGTGCCGGAATACCCATACCTGAAAGAGTTTTATAATCAGATCATTGCCAAGCACGCCGAGCAGATCGTGCTGAAAAAAGCATCAGCAAATTAACCTTTTTATAGCTTATGAAAGCGACCTCTACCCTTATGTGCTGGCTTACGCTCTGCATAGCGTTTGCCACAACCAGTGCTTTTGCACAGGACGCCAAGTTTGGCAAGATCTCGGACGAAGAGCTCCGGATGACCCAGTACCCGCAGGACACAGCCGCCGATGCCATCGTGCTGTCGGATATCGGTTACTCCAGGTTCTCGTTTGCGCACAAAACGCAGGTTTTTACCGAGCGTCACATCCGTATCAAAATACTTAAAAAGTCGGGCTACGACTGGGCCGATTTTGCGGTGCCTTACTACATGAAAGGGGCCGACAAAGAGAAAGTTGTTAACGTGAGAGGCTTTACTTATAACCTGGAAAACGGCCAGGTGCAGAAGTATAAACTGGAAGCCAAAAGCATGTTTGATGAGCAGCACAACGAAAACTGGTACTCTAAAAAGTTCACGATGCCAAACGTAAAAGTCGGCTCTGTGATAGATGTGGAATATACCATCATTTCGGATTTTGCCTATAACCTGCGCGAGTGGGAATTCCAGACAACGATACCAACCCTGTGGAGCGAGTACCGCGCCGAGATACCTGACATCTTTAACTATAAGTTTCTGATGCAGGGTTATCACCCGTTGTACAATAGCGACAAATCGAACAAGGCTACCGGAAGCACGCAGATTATCAACTATGCCTATACCTGGGCGATGAAGGATATACCTGCCCTGCGCGAAGAAAGCTACATCACGACCATGAAGGATTTCCAGGCGAAGATAGAGTTTGAGCTGCAGCAGGTGCGCCTGCCGGGCCAGGCTCCGCAAACCATGACCGGAAACTGGGACGACGTAACAAGAGACCTGTTGCTGAGCGAACGCTTCGGGGAACAGCTGAACCGCAGTGGCTATTATAAGAACGAGCTGGCATTGCTTACAGCCCAGCATAAGACGAAGGAAGAACTGGTGCAGGCTATCTATAACCACGTGAAAGACCGCATGACCTGGAACGGGAAGTACCACTACTTAGCAACCAACACGCTGCGCAAAGCCTACGATACCCGTACCGGAAGTGCTGCCGATATAAACCTGATGCTGGTGGCTATGCTGCAGGAAGCGTCGTTCGATGCCAACCCGGTATTGGTAAGTACCCGCAGCAACGGCCGTCCGCCTAAAGGCTCTCCTCTGATCAATAAGTTTAACTACGTACTGGCGCATGTGGTGGTAGATGGCAAGGAAATACTGCTGGATGCGACCGAGCCCCTAATGCCTTTCGGGATGCTGCCGGTACGTGCCCTGAACGATGAGGGCCACCTGATCAAAAGAAAAGAAAACCGTTGGGTAGCCCTTAAACCGGCAAACTACTCGCAGTTTATAACAACAGATGTAACTTTTAGCCCTACCGGCGAGCTTTTAGGAAAAACCACCGAATCGGCGGGTGGCTACTATGCCCTGTCGTTGCGCAAAACACTGGCCGAGGAAGGCGAAGATAAATTTGCTGAAAGACTGACGCGCGAGATCGGTAACTATAAACTGGGCAAGCCTTCGTTTGGCAACACCGAGAAGATAAGCGAGCCTTTCCAGATAAATTATGACATAAGCTCTGGCGGTACCGGACAGCTGGCCGACATCATTTACCTGAGCCCGCTGCTTGGCCATGGCAAAAAACAGAGTCCGTTTAAGCTGAACGAGCGCCAGTACCCGGTTGATTTTGCTTCGCCTATAGATGAGACCATTATCACGAAGTTTACCATCCCGGCCGGCTATGTGATAGATGAAGCCCCGAAAGGTTCGGTGATATCGTTGCCGGAAAATGGGGGGCGCTTTACGTTTATAGTGCAGCAGGACGGCAATATGCTACAGGTAATGAGCCGCATAAGCATAAACAAACCTGTGTTTTACGCCCCGGAATATACGTTCCTGAAAGAGTTCTATAACCAGATCATCGCGAAACATGCCGAGCAGATCGTGCTGAAAAAGGCAACTGCCAACTAATTTGTAATTTATAGTTTATCACTATAAGCCGGCAACTATAGCCCGGGCAGCAGCCTGGGTTTGCAGTTGCCGGTTTATACTTACCCAACCATTTTATGAGATACAAACTGGCCGTTTTGCCCTTACTACTGTGGCTGGCCCTGCCATTTGCAACTATAGCTGCCCGCACCGCCGACCTTACCAAGGGCGCCAATGTGGTGGTCAATTCCGAGGAAACCGTTTTTACGGTGCTATCACCGGCCTCAGCTACTACTACTTACAAGGTAAACCTTACCATCCTGAACGAGAACGGGCTGCACCGCGCTAAAATGTACGTGCCCTACGACAAGCTCTCGAAGGTAAATTACCTGAAAGGCGTTTCTTTTGATAGAAACGGGAAGAAGATAAAATCGCTGAAGAGCAGTGATGTGGCGGATGTAAGTGCTGTGTCGGGGGTGTCGTTGTTTGAAGATAACCGCATGAAGATCGCCGACCTGACGCACACCATGTACCCGTTTGTAGTGGAGTTTGAGTACCAGACCACTTCTTCCAACATGATGTTTTACCCACGCTGGGTGCCCCTTGATGAAGAAAATCTGTCGGTTGCAAAATCAGTATTTACAGTAGTGATGCCGGCTGGTATGAAAATGCGCTACCGCGAACAGAACCTGCAAAGTCCGGTAACTATAAAAAAAGAAGGCGGGTACGATATCTACATCTGGCAGGTAAACGACCTGACTTCTTTTAAGGCAGAGCCTTATATGCCTGACTTTACAGAGTTGGTGCCATTGGTGCATACAGCGCCTACCACCTTTGAAGTGCAGGGCTATGCCGGCGACATGAGCACGTGGCAGAGCTTCGGGCAGTGGATGAACAAGCTGAATGCCGGCCGCGATGAGCTACCGGAAGCCACAAAAGCTAAAATAAAAGCCCTTGTAGCCGATGCCAAAACCAAAGAAGAAAAAGTAAAACGTATTTACGAGTATCTGCAAAGCAACACCCGGTATGTGTCGATACAGTTGGGCATAGGTGGCTGGCAACCGTTTGAGGCCAGCTTTGTGGACAGCAAAGGCTACGGCGACTGCAAGGCGCTCACCAACTATACGCTGTCGATGCTGAAAGTGGCAGGTATAGATTCTTATTATGCCCTGATACGGGCCGGCGAAGATGCACCTGATCTGCGTGATGATTTCCCGAGCAGCCAGTTTAACCACGTTGTATTATCGGTACCAATGGAGCAGGACACACTGTGGCTTGAGTGCACCAGCCAGACCGAAGCGGCGGGTTACTCGGGTAGCTTTACAGGTAACCGCAAAGCCTTGTTAATAACCCCGGAAGGCGGCAAACTGGTGAAGACCCCGGTTTACACAGCTGCTGAAAACACGCACCACCGCACCGTAAAAGTGAAACTGGACGACAAAGGCAACGGTACTGCCAGCGCCCATACCCGCTACACAGGCCAGGACCACGAGGTGTATGCCAGGCTGATCAACTCGGCCTCGCCGGAGGATCAGCGCAAATGGCTTTACCGCAACATTGGCATACCTGCGTTTGAGCTGAACAAGTTCTCGCTTAACCTGAAAAAAGACCGCCTGCCTGAAGTGGACGAAACGCTGGAGCTCACGCTGCGCCAGTGTGCTACTATCAGTGGCAAACGCATGTTCCTGACGCCAAACCTGATGAACAAATGGAACAGCACACCAAACATTATTGAGAAACGGCAGTGGGATGTGGAACGCAAAATGGCTTATACAGAAGTAGACACCATTGTGTACGAAGTGCCGTCGGGTTATGCACTGGAGCACAAACCAAGCGATACGGAGCATAAAACAGAGTTCGGTTCTTTTAAAACAACTGTAAAAGTAGACGGGCAGCAGGTAACCTATATCCGCACGCTGCAACTGAACAAAGGCCGTCACAAACCGGAAGCCTATACCAAACTACTGGACTTTATGAACAGCATCGTGAAATCTGACAGTCAGCAGCTGGTGTTTGTGAAGAATGTGCAGTAGGGTTATAGTTAGCCATGAATTTTATTTAATACCATTTACCTTTTACAAATGATAGAGGAGAATACCGAAGTGGCAGCGGGAGAAAACGTGCCAAGTGTGCCCGAAGAGAAATACTATAACCTGAATCCTATTATGGTAGCTACTGTTTTAGGAGGGCCTATAGCTGCCGGGTATATGATGTATAGAAACTATACAACTACTGGGGAAGAAGAGGGTGCCAAAAGTATCATCATCTGGGCGATCATCTATACCTATTTACTTTTTGGAGTGATGATGCTGTTACCCGAGCCTGTGATAGATCGAATTCCTAATATTGTAATACCTTGGATCAACGGGGGTATAGCTTACTTTGTAGCTAAGAAATACCAGAATAATATATTGCTTGAGCATGAACAACAGAACGGAGCCTTTTACTCTGTTTGGCGTTCAGTTTGGATGGGAATAGTTTGTGCTGTTGTTACCGTCATTATGATAATCCCGCTTCTATTTTTTATGTCGCCTGTATTATAGATATACTTAAACTGTAAATCTCAATCGCAGCCCACAGAAAAATATTTTCTGTGGGTTGCGTCTTTTTAGAAGTGGCTCCGTCATCAGGGTGTAAAACGAAACAAAACACCTTAAACTATAAGAGCCATGAAAAGATTTCACGTTAATGTTAGAGTAAAGAACCTGGAAGAATCAGTAGGATTTTATACCGCCCTTTTCGCCACTGAGCCCACTGTACTGAAAGAGGATTATGCCAAATGGATGCTCGAAGACCCACGTATAAATTTTGCCATTTCGCTGCACCCTGAAAATGCAGGCATCGAGCATTTAGGTATTCAGGCTGAGAGCGAAGAAGAACTGGCTGAAGTATACGGTAACCTGAAAAAAGCGAAAGGCGCTATAAGGGAAGAAGGTAAATGCACCTGCTGCTATGCTAAATCTGAGAAGTCGTGGATAACAGACCCACAGGGCGTGGACTGGGAAGCATTTTACACCTTTGGGGAAGCAACTGTTTACGGCGAAGGTGCCAATGCCCGTAAAATTGAAGCGATCGTTTAGTACATTATAGAACTATAAAAGTAAGGCGGCAGGTAAATTTTTACTTGCCGCTATTGCTGCTTTCCGTTAAATTGAGCCACCTATGCAAGCCAAAACTACCGCACAAACTATAGTTACTGATCTGTTGCCGGAGCACTACCCGCAGGTTAAAGAAATTTACGAACTGGGCATGGCCACAGGCAACGCCACCTTAGAGACCAAAGCCCCTGAATGGGCCGATTGGGATGCCAAATTTATGAAGATCTGCCGCCTGGTGGCACTACAAAATAATAGGGTAGCAGGTTGGGCTGCTTTGTCAGCCGTGTCTGGTAGGTGCGTGTATGCCGGCGTGGCCGAAGATACCGTGTATGTGCATCCTGATTTTAAACGACAGGGTATCGGTAAACTGCTGTTGCGGGAGCTGGTGCGTCAATCGGAGCAGGCGGGTATCTGGACGCTGCAGGCTGGTATTATCAACGAGAACAAAGCAAGTATACACCTGCACGAACAATGTGGCTTCAGGATAGTAGGTGTACGTGAAAGGCTGGGCCAGCTACACGGCCAGTGGCGCGATATCTGCCTGATGGAACGCCGGAGTAACAGAGTAGGAGTTTAAGCCAACTATAGTTTACCGATGAAAAATTGCTGTGACAACTCTGCACCTCAAAAGCTGACGACCGACACATGCTCGGCGGTAGCACCCGTTTTTCTGGCTTACGAGGCGCAGCTGAAAGGCTTTGTGATGAAGCGTATTTTAGACAAAGACGAAGCCAACGACATCCTGCAGCAACTATACCTGAAAATCTACAAAAACTGCGAACAGCTCCCTGAAGTAAAGAATATAAAAGCCTGGCTCTACCAGATAACCCGCAACGCCGTCTACGATTTTTTCAGGGAAAGCAGCCGCTACCAGACTATAGCTGAAGTAGAGCTGGAAGAACTACCCGACGACACCCGCCATGATGTAGAAGCCTTGGTTGCACCACTGATCAGTTTACTGCCTGAAGAATATGCCGAAGCCCTGCGCCTGAGCGAACTGGAAGGAGTAAGCCAGAAAGAAATTGCGGAGCGTTTAGGTATTTCCTATTCCGGCGCAAAATCAAGGGTGCAGCGCGGCCGCGAAAAACTAAAAGCCCTGTTCATAGAATGTTGCCACCTGGAGTTCAGCCACGACGGCAGTATCGTTTCCGCTACTGTAAAAGACAGCTGTAAGCCGCTGCAAGGGTTGTAGTTGTGGGCAGTTATAGGTTTCGTGGTCCGATTAACCCACCCCTAACCCCTCCGAGGAGGGGAATTACCTCCCCTGTCCCCTCCTAAAATCAGGAGGGGTAAAGTCTTTATGGCGCGAGCGTCCTCCCTCGTGTCGGACTATAGTTTGGGCCTCCGGCCCAGTTCGATTGCAGACCCATGCCAGCAACGTGTTAGCTGAGTAATTTTAATTCGGTTTATGGAAAATAGAAGGTTCTGGCATCTAAGTAACTAAAAGCTAAACTACAAAATGACTAATATGAGAAACCTGCTACTTTGCCTTGCGCTCTTAACTTTCCTCGTCAGCTGCAAAACAGAACAGTTAGTACTTACACCAACTTATAACAAAGGAGGTTATACATTCAAAGTATACAAGAGCATGCATCTGGCTGCTCAGGATAGCGTGTATGTGGGTGGAAATGTATTTGATGTTGCCTCAAAAGGACTTTTAGAAGGTGCTGTGGTTAAATATGGTTGTGCTTATGCAGACAATAAACAAGGAAACTTCAGTTTCAAAACAAAGCCATTCAGTGTAGGATATTCATTGGTAAGCAGGTACATAGGATGCCGTGATATTGAAACTACCCCTGTTGTTTTTCAAGCAGGTGACTCAGTACACATCAATTTTTATGTAGCACAGGATGACAGGCCACTAATACACTGCGATAATTAATAACTTAAAACTTATACCTAACCTGCGCTTTCACATCTGATCTCGTAGCGCCTTCGATAGTTTCCAATCCCGAGCCAATGGTCTCCACATTTCTATAGTTGGTGATACCATATTTTATCCATACATCCAAGTCGCGGATTAGTTGGAACTGTAGCAATGCATACACCCGCGTACCTTTGCCGCTGAGTGCTGGAATAGAAAACGCATATAGCACGTCGCGTTCGTACACATACTGGCGGGTGTCGTAACTGTCGGTGTCGAAAAGGGCGTAACGGGTGCTGAGGCGGATATTTTTGAAACTATAGTTTATGTCCTGGGCTATGAGGTAACCGGTTTGCTTTGGGGCTTCGTGCTCGTAACTGCTGAACTGAACGCGGCTTTTTAAACTGAGTGCTGGCGTTGGTGCGAATTCATAATATAACAGGTAGTTGCGCCGCAGGGCTTGTGCTACATAGTCTATAGTTGTAGTGTTGTTGGGGGCGTTCAGGCCTTTGCTTTCGGTGCGGAACTGGCCGTAGAGGGCGCTCTGTCGGTTGGGTTTAAAGTAGAGCCGCACCAGGTATTCGTCTCCATACGACGGGGCATCAACGCGGTAGCGCAGCCACGGAAAGGTAAAGCGGTCGTAATAGGCGGTAATTTCCCAGCGGGCAATTGGCTTTAGTTTGATGCCGGTATAAAAGCCCCGCTCATTGATGTTCCGGCTGCCTTCGCCAAAAGCGCCGCCATACAAACTATGGAAATCGCGGCTATAGTACCGGTACAGCATGGCCACTTCCGCTTTGTCAGACAGGTTCGCGATCAGGCCATTTATACTGCCAATTCCACCGCTTTTGCTCATAGCTGTCTCGCCGAACAGGTACACATTCTGCCAGGTAAAACTATAGTTGGCGCCGGCTGTATAGTTGCTGCTGCCGTTAAACTCGAAACGCTGGTAAGGGGCATCGGTCTTTTTGATAGGTGAACTATAGCTGGTTCCTACGGCCGTAAAACCAATGGTAAAAGCCCGTTTCTGATACTGCAAACTGCCGCCAAAAATCTGCTCCCGCACGCGCCCTTTGTTAGCCAGTTCAGTTGCGGTTCTGTGAAAGCCGGAAGTCTGGATGCCGGTAAAAGTTTCGCTAACATCAGAGATCGTGTCGGTCTGTAAATTTGCGTCGGTGCGTTTGGTGGAGTAAAAACCTGTTAGGTTCAGGTCATCTTTTAAACGATAGGTTACCGCCGCACCCCTGAAAAAGGCTGATTCCAACACAGAACTATAGGGCCGTATGCCCAGGTTAGCCCGACTAATCGTAGTTATCGTTTCGCTGCCTTTGCCCACGCTGTACCCCGACGACAATTGTAATCCCTGACCGATCTGTAACTGGTAATCGCCGAGCGCTATGGTTTTAAACCTGCCTTTGTTGTATAGCTGGAAATGCGCTGTATAAAAATCGAAACCATAGCGGCGGGTGTCGGGGTCCCAGGTAAAGGCCTCGCCGGCATCTTTTTCGGCCGTAAAGCCCAAACTATAATCCTGCGCTACGCTGTTGCGGTAGCGTACAAAAAGCTTATCCGGTGAGCCCAGGTATCTGCTCTGCGACCTGCTGCTGGAATCAACTGAACTATAGCCACGCCGTTCCTGCAGCGTGCGCTCGTACCGAACTATAAGTGCATTGTTATCTTCCCCGATCAGGCGTTGCCATAACGGGCGCGAATCAGCATACAAGCCGGCGTCATCTACTTTAACAAAAGGCAGCAGCTGGTAAATGGTGATCAGGTCGAAGCCCGGGATGGCTTGCAGTTCGTAAATGCTGAGTAGTTTGCCATTGTCCTGAATGTGCTGGAAAAATGAAGCGATTTGCGGGCGTGAAAGGATGAACAGCGAAGCCAGTTCTTCGGGCGTAGTATTGTTTAGATCGATAGGTTGCTGGTAATACTGGAAAAGCGTTTCATACAGGTCTTCGTAAGAGATGTTTTCGTCTTCCTGCTGCGAAAATAGCTCCTGCACAAACAGGTCGAAATCTATTGTCTGGCGCGGGTAGTTCTGCGCCTGTAGTTGTAGTGGCAGGTATAAGATCAGTAATAGAATTATAACCTGTCGCATACCTATAATTGATTTACAGAGGTAGGTTGAACTATAGCCCGGCTTCCAAAACTATAGCTAACCGACAAATGGTGGCTGTTGCCCAGGTGCGTGGTATTGCCGAAAGTATAATCAACTATAAACTGCCTGGCCACAAAACCAGCTCCAAAGTTAAGCGTGTTGGTTAGCGACTGGAACCCGCTGCGAACTATAAATTTATCCGGAAACAGCTGATACTCGATACCGGCTTTAAAAGTAGCGTTATGGTCGATGTTCTTTTCAGTCTCAGCTAACAGCAGAAGCTTTTTGTAGGGTGTGTAACTGAGCCCCGCTTTCATGATGGTGGGAATGCGTTCGTCTTCAAAGTCGGAGAGTTTTGCCTGGTTCAGGTTGTATGCGTGGGCACCAAAATAAAGTCCTGGCACAATTTCAGCTTGCCCGCCGATTGCTATAGTTGCCGCTTTGCGGCTCCCATATCCCTGAACGGAAACCTGCCAGATATCCGCTTTTACACCTAAACTGAACTGCCCCAGTTTATGTGCTGCACCAACGCCAATGTGCTGCCGGTTATATAGTTCGTCGCCAAACCTGCTCAGGCTGATGCCATACACGCCATAGTTAGAAGTCGGGTAAACACCCAAAAGTGCTACAGTAGTAAAAGCCCGTACACCGAATCTGTTCTCGGCATAAGCCCCGGCTTGTGGTTGTGTGAGCGCGGCCATGCCGGCTACGTTGTTGTGCAATGCCCAAAGGTCAGGAATTGTTACAGAGGCATTACCAAGTGCAGCAGCTCGGGCACCAAACGGCACATCAGCTTGTGCCTTTGCAAGGAAAGGGAAGAGGAATAAGAAGCAGTATAAACTATAGCGCAGTAAAGTTATCCCATCCGTAAGCCTTTAACAGTTAGTGAAATAGGACTTACGGGAGGTTGTTGATTAAGTTGGTTTTGTTAGCGATGCGATGTGTCTGAGCAACTTTAGAAGATTGTTGGTGGTAGTATCTGAGATAGATTTCTCGCTCAGGCTCGAAATGACAATAAATATGAGAGCGCATAATTATTTTGTCTATATCACTACCAATCCCAAGAAAACGACTCTGTATGTTGGTATAACAAATGATTTACCGAGAAGGCTTCATGAACACTTTATGAACAGTGGGAATGCATCTACTTATGCCGGAAGATATTACTGCTATAATCTCATTTATTTCGAACGACACACCCAAGTTGAACATGCAATTGAGCGGGAGAAAGAAATTAAAAAGTGGAGTAGGGCGAAAAAGGAAAGTCTGATTAATTCTCAAAATCCATTCTGGATATTCCTTAACCAAGAGATACAAGATGATTAATAGAATTATCTAATGATGTCATCCGGATTAAATGGGAAGCAGATTGAAACTATCAAAATGCATTTTAAATAGATTTCTCGCTTTGGCTCGAAATGACAAAATAAATAATAAGTAACCTTAAACTTACTGTCATCTCGAACAAAGTGAGAGATCTATCTCAGACTAAATAAGAACGTTACTCCACCGCAACTTCATCCACAAACAACCAGGCGGTTTTGCCGGCGGAGCGGTGGTTAGGCGGGCATACTTTAATATTTCGGCCGACGACTTTAATGAAACGAGCTTTTACAGGCGCGAACTCAGCCGTAAATGTTTGGGTAAAGATGCCGCCTTTTAACGGGTCGGTGGTGTTGGCTATAGTTTTAACGGTTTTGTACTTCTTACCGTCTTCGGAAACCAGAAACGCTACTTGCGTAGGCAGGAAAATGTTAGCCAGCATGTTCTGTAAATGCGAGCTGCTAATGCGGCTTATAGTGGTGGTTTGCCCCAGATCAATTACAGCTTCAAAGTCGTTGCCGGAAAAGCCGAGCCACTGGCCATCCGACTGGTTAAGGGAACCGTTCAGACCGTTAACTATAGTTGCGCTGCCTTGGGCCGGAAAGTAGCGGCTGGGTTTGTTGAGTAATTTCGCTGGCCGGGCAAAAGCATTATGAATAGTTAAGGTTGTGGTAGTTGGCTCGTCCATCAGCTTGCCATCCTTAAAAGATGCCGCTTTTATAGTTGCCGATTTGTTAACTATAAATGGCCTGGTGTAAAGTTGGCTTGCAATGGTAGGAGCGGAGCCATCCAAACTATAGTAGAGTTGCGTGCCTGCTGCATCTGAGGTAAAGGTTAAAGTTGCGTGGTGCTGCGTGGTGTCTATCGTTACCTGTTGTTTTACCTGGTAAGCGCTGGTGCTATAGTTTATGCCAAGAGCATCGTAGCGCTTATACTGCTCCTGCATACGCTCTTTAAAGTCCTGCCAGTTCTTGTTTGCAGGGTTGGTCCAGAATACTTCGGAAGCGGCGGCAATGCGCGGGAATAGCATGTATTCGACCTGTTTAAACGTCGGGATGTATTCGGTCCAGAGGTTGGCTTGGGCGCCAATTATAAAGCGTTTCTCGGATGGCGTGAGTTTGTCGGGAGTGGGGTTGAAACTATAGATTTTGCTGAGCGGTGTGTATCCACCAAAGGCAAGCGGCTCCAGTTGCTGATCGCCCTGGTAATAGTCGAAATACAAATGCGAGGTAGGCGTCATAACCACACCGTGTTGTTGCTCGGCTGCCTTTATACCACCAGCCGTTCCGCGCCACGACATCACCAACGCATTGCTGGGAATGCCACCATCCAGAATTTCATCCCAACCAATGATGCGTTTGTCTTTTGTCTTCAGAAACTTCGCGATGCGCTCGATAAAATATCCGTGCAGCTCATTCTCATTTTTTAGTTTTTCTGCAGCTATTTTAGCCTGGCATTTGGGGCAGGCTTTCCAGCGGGTTTTGGGCACTTCGTCGCCACCAATGTGTATGACCTGTCCCGGAAAAAGGGCAGCGACTTCAGTCAGCACATTCTCCAAAAAGCTATAGGTTTGCTCATTACCGGCACAGAAAACATCCTCAAAAATACCCCAGGCCTGCTCTGTTTTAAAAGGACCACCCGTGCAACTTAGTTCAGGGTAAGCCGCCAGTGCCGCCAGTGCATGACCGGGTATTTCTATCTCCGGAACTATAGTTATGTGGCGGTCTTTGGCATATTGCACTGCTTCCCGTATCTCGTCCTGTGTGTAAAAGCCGCCATATTTTTTGCCATCAAATTGCTGCGGACGTTCCAGGGCGTGGCCAACTATAGTTCCGTCGCGCCAGCCGCCAACTTCCGTCAGTTTCGGGTATTTCTTGATCTCGATGCGCCAGCCCTGGTCATCGGTTAAGTGCCAGTGGAAGGTGTTGAGCTTATGCATTGCCATGTAATCAATATACTTTTTGATATCCGAAACCGGGAAGAAATGACGCACCACATCCAGGTGTAGACCACGCCAGCTATAGTTTGGTTTATCAATGATCTCCAGGGCAGGAACAGCTACAGAAGTAAACTTAAAAGTTGGTGGCAAAAGCTGCTTTATAGTCTGAAGCCCCATGCCGATGCCTGCCGGATGATTTGCAGAAAGTAAAATTCTGGTAGGTTGCACTGATAAACGATAGCCTTCCGGGCCAAGCGTATCCGGGGAGTTAATAAGGCTCAGGTAAATATAGTTGGCTGTCCGCTTCCGGGGTATTTTGTAGAGTAGTTGTGGTTGTTGCCCGGTTGCCATTTTTATAGTTTGGGCCAATTGCTCGGCGGTACTTTTCAGGAATTGCTGTTCAGAGTTTATGTATAGCTTGGTGTTGGCATTAAGGATAAAATTGCCTTGCTGCAAGATAAGGTGTTGCGGTTTCGGAACTATAGAAATTTCAGAAACCGCGCTTTGCTGGGCAAGAGCCGGCAAAATGGTAACTATAGCTAAGATTAGGGTAAGCAGTTTTGGCATCGGGCAAAGATTTGAGCCTCAAGAATAAGCAGGATTAGTTTAAAATGCCAACAGACCAGTGATTTAAAAAGATTATTCTGATTTATAAGATTTCTGAATCACTGCATAATGGGATTTCTACTTTGCAGAAGCAAAGAAAACAGCATCCGCAACTATAGAACAGTAGCTACAGAGTTCCTCAACTATAGCTTTCTGCCAAAGTTCCTTTTCTCTGCTGGTGCAGAAAGTCAGTTACAAACTGGAACCATACTCTACATCAAGTTACGCTGTTCCTAACTTGCGGCATAACCAGCATCATCATAATCAGGATAATCCCCTCAATCACTTACATAAAAAAAAGCGCTGAGATGGCTCCCAGCGCTTTTCTATAGTTTAAAAGGTACTTAGTCTTTTACCTGAAGTTTAACCTTCGCGTCACCTTTTTTCTTTTCGATTTTGAACTCTGTTTTACCGGCACGCAGTTTTTCCTGTGCTTCGGTCATCGTTTCGTTCAGTAGTTCAGCCTGTGGTGTTTTAGCTTCTGCTTTTGCAGCGTCGCCGGCACCCGGGCTGTCTGTGTCTACAATTGTCATCTCGCTAATCAGGTTGTTGGCACCTGCATATTTGTCGATGATGAACAGTACGTAACGAGCATCCACGTTAATGCAACGCTTATAGTCTGCATCGTAAACTAAGTCACCGGTCATTGCTTCCCAGTTACCATCAAATGCAAGGCCAGTAAGCTCACCTTTACCGTTAATAACCGGAGAACCTGAGTTACCACCAGTAATGTCGTTATCTGTGATGAAGTTAACCACCATTTCGCCTTTAGAGTTAGCATAGCGGCCGTAGTCTTTAGCTTCGTATAGTTGCTTCAGTTTAGCCGGTACTTCAAACTCTTCGTTGGTTGGGTCTTCTTTCGCCATTAAGCCTTCCATGGTAGTGTAGTAGTTGTACAGTACACCATCCTGCGGGCTGTAATCTTTAATGGCACCGTAGCTCAGACGGATAGTTGAGTTAGCATCCGGGTAGTATACAAAGTCAGGGTTCATTTCGCGCAGACCAGCTACATACAGGCGGCTGGCTGTTGCCAGTTTAGCGTTAGCTGCACCCACTTTAGGCGCAATGTTGGTCTGGAAGTTCTCGATGATCGGCTGCACGATCGCGAAAGCAGGATCGTTCTCCAGTTTCTTGGCAGTTGGGTTCTTCAGGAAGTCCTTCATTTTCTGCTCTGATACCACAAACGAGTTGCTGTATACGTGGTCAGCCAGTTTGTTGAAATCGCCTTTGTACTTGGCAACCAGGTTTTTGAATGCTTCCGGCTGTTGGTCTTTGGCAATGTCTTCAGAGTAGAATTTCAGCATGGCAGCAAACACTTTTTTGTCTGTTGGCATGTTGTAGTCTTTAAAGAACGCATCCACACGTGGCATCAGGTCTTCAACTGCTTTGTCAACAGCGGCCTTGTCGCCACCCTTCAGCGTTGTGTAAAGCGGCATCAGGCGGTAAGCCATCAGCAACGATTCAGTACCCAAAATGGCTTCGTTCAGGTAAACAGAGCCAAGGTTGTATTTTGCGATCTCTTTGTAAGAGGCATCAATATCAGAAAGCACGTTGCCGTAAAGGGCTTTGCGCTGCGGGTCGTTGGCCCATGCCTGGTATTTCGCTTCGTCAGCTACTTTGCCTTCTATGGTCTTCATGCGCTTAATGCCCTCGTTCTGACCGATAGAGTATTTGTAGTAGTTAGAAGTAGAGGCATATTTAGAGGCATATTTGATGCGGGTGGCATCGCTCTTATCCATGTCTTCTTTCCAAAGGGCAAGCTTTTTCTCACGCAGTTTAATACGTGTCTTGTTCAGCTGATCTACTTCCAGTTGCAGACCCTGAGAGGTCATGAAACGCTTGGTACGGCCCGGGAAACCGAAAACCATCGAGAAATCGCCTGGCTCTCTGTCGCCGATGTTGATCGGAAGGTGGTGCTTAGGGTTGTAAGGAACGTTGTCTTTGCTATACTTGGCTGGCTTGCCATCTTTGCCCGCATATACACGGAAGATAGAGAAGTCGCCGGTGTGGCGTGGCCACATCCAGTTGTCGGTGTCGCCGCCGTATTTACCGATTGATGATGGAGGCGTACCTACCAGACGAACGTCGGTGTAACGGTTGTAAACGAACAGGTAGAACTCGTTGCCGTTAAAGAAATCGCGCACATAGGTTACATATTCGCCGTTGTTGCTCGCTTCTTTAGCCAATGCCTGCATACGCTGGCCTACTTTCTGAGCACGCTCAGCTTCCGGAGTGTTGTTATCGATGCCTTCCAGAACTTTGCCTGTCACGTCATCCATACGCACTAAAATATCCACAAAAAGGCCTTCGTTTGGTAGCTCTTCTGCGTAGTTCTTCGCCCAGAAACCGTTGGTCAGGTAATCGTTCTCCGGTGTAGAGTGCGACTGGATCTGGCCGTAACCGCAGTGGTGGTTAGTTAGTAACAGACCGTTTTTAGAAATGAACTCACCGGTACAGAAACCACCGAACTGCACGATGGCATCTTTCAGGCTCGAGTTGTTTACAGAGTAAATTTCTTCGGCCGTAAGCTGAAGTCCTTTTTTCTGCATATCAGCGTGGTTCAGGCGCTTTATCAGCATCGGCAACCACATACCTTCGTCGGCTTTGGCCGTGAACGGCACGCTAAGCGCAACTAAAAGTAGGAGTGAGAGGATTCTTTTTAACATGGAAATATGTTTAGATTAGTTAAACTGCATGCAATTTAATAAAAATTACTCACCTAACGGCTGTTAGTTAAGATGTGTGTCGTGTATCGTTTTTAGTTTTTCGATGAAGGACTATAGTTGAATGATACATAAACCTACGAAAGGCAAAACACAAAACACGAAATACAATACCATGAGCTGGATAATAAAGAAATTACTCCTTGGCCTGATCTGGGTATACCAGCACATGATCTCACCGCTAAAGCCAGCTACCTGCCGCTACACGCCTACCTGCTCTGCCTACGCGCTGCAGGCTGTAACCAAATATGGCCCGTTTAAAGGCGGCTGGATGGCCCTGAAACGCATTGGCCGGTGTCACCCCTGGGGCGGCAGCGGCTACGACCCGGTAAAATAGGGGACGAGCGCGAGGGCGTCGGAAATGGCTGTCCTGTTTATAGAGCAGGAGAGGCGATCGGTATCTTTTTCGGGCAGGTTGGTCTAAATGCTGCTATATGGGCTTAGACTTTGCAAGTTTTTCAGGTATATTCAGGAAAGTAACTATATCATATACCTGTTGCCTATGCTGCTAACGCTACTCTCACACCAATGGAAGGCAAAGCTACGCTCCTCCATTTTTCAGAAAAGTTTGGTCCTGAACATTATCCTTGGGTTGCTTATTTTGTACTTCGGGAGCATTTTCCTGCTTCTGGGGTTTGGCCTGCATAAGATTCTGGGCAACATGTACCCGGGTCAGGATGTTGTCGGTATTTTTAACAGTGCGCTGCTTTTCTGTTTCCTGATCGATCTGTTTTTCAGGTTTCTGATGCAGGAACTGCCCGTGCTGGCCGTGCAACCTTACCTGCACTTACCTATCGCTAAAAACAAGCTGGTGCATTATGTGCTGGTAAAATCGGTACCGAGCATTTTTAACCTGTTTCCGCTGCTGGTTTTTGTGCCGTTTATGTACACTTCCGTAATGCCGGCCTATGGGGCAGCCGTCGCTATAGTCTGGGTTGCTACACTGCTACTGGTTACCCTCCTGAACAATTACCTGCTTATGTACTTTAAGCGGCAAATGAGTACCAAACCCCTTTACACACTGGCATTTGGCGTGGCTATAGTTGGGCTTATGCTGCTCGATTATTTTGGGGTGCTGCAGCTAAAGGCAATTTCTGAAACACTTTTCGGGGCGGTGCTGGTAAACCCGTGGCTGGCAGTTGTACCGCTTGTGTTGCTGGCAGGGACCTACCTGCTTAACTTTTATTACCTGAAAGCCCATACCTACCCCGAAGAACTGGAGCTCCGCAAAACCAACACAGCCACAGGCGGCGATATCGCCTTCCTGAATCGTTTCGGGGAACTGGGCAAACTGATAGAGCTGGAACTGAAGCTGATCTGGCGGCATAAACGCACCAGATCTATCGCCATGATGTCGGTGATGTTCCTGTTCTATGGCTTTCTATTTTATGGGAAAGGCAAGTTTATGGATGGCTTCGGGACACTGATTTTTGTAGGGATTATTTTGTCGGGGATGCCAATGTTTAACTATGGCCAGTTTTTGCCGGGCTGGCAGAGCGGCCACTTCGATGGATTACTCACTCAAAAGAACATTTCACCTTACCAGTTTTATACTGCCAAATACTGGATGATGGTACCTGTTACGGTGCTGGCCTTTATCCTGACATTGCCTTACGGCTTTTTTGGCTACAAAATTATACTCATAAATGCAGCTACCCTGCTTTATAACGTGGGGGTAAACGTATTCGTGATCTTTTTCTTCTCGGTGTATAACAAAGAGCGGCTGGACCTGAGCAAGGGCGCTACCTTTAACTGGCAGGGGGTTGGTGCCTCTAAGTTTGTGATGATGTTGCCTGCTATGGCACTGCCCATCCTGATCTATCTGCCTTTTGGTTTAACGGGCATACCGTATGCCGGTATTGCTGCGCTGGGCGGCCTCGGGTTCCTGGGCATCATCTTCCGGAAACAGCTGCTGCAATGGTCGGCTAACAGGTTCGTAGCCCATAAGTACAAACTTGCTGCCGGCTACAGACAATCCTAACAAACTATAACTTCTAAAATCAAGCAACAATGCTCACCATACATAATCTTCAGAAAATATATAACGGCACCACTGTCGTAAACCTGACCGAACTAACTATAACTGCAGGCGAATCTGTGGGCCTGGTAGGTAACAATGGGGCCGGCAAAACCACGCTCTTCCGTATGATCCTGGACCTGATCCGGCCCAGTAAAGGCGAAGTGCTGTCGAAGGGTACAAACGTGATGCAATCCGGCGACTGGAAAAATTATACCGGCTCTTACCTGGACGAAGGTTTCCTGATAGATTACCTGACCACCGAAGAATACTTTAAATTTATAGGGGACCTGCACGGCTTGTCTGGTGGCGATGTGGTCGAGCGCCTGGCACCTTTTACCGACCTCTTTAACGGCGAGATCCTGAACCAGCGCAAATACATCCGTGATTACTCGAAAGGAAACCAGAAAAAGATCGGAATTGCGGCAGCGGCCCTATCCAACCCGGAACTGCTGATCCTGGACGAGCCCTTTGCCAACCTCGACCCAAGCTCCCAGATCAGGCTGAAAAACCTGCTGAAAAAATTCAGGGAAGAAAAGCAGATGACCATGCTGATCTCGAGCCACGACCTGAGCCATGTAATTGATGTTTGCGAGCGCATTGTGATCCTGGAAAAAGGACAGGTAGTGCAGGACATGCAGACAACCGAAAACACACTGCAGGAGCTGGAAACGTACTTTACAGTGTAAGAGTTTGCGAGTTAGTGAGTTTAGGAGTTGGAAAGCTCTCGACTTTCTAACTCCTTTTGTATTTATGCCCTCGCTCGTGTCCCGCGAGTGTGAGTTACATGCGGCCTCTGGCCGCGTTAAGCTATAGTTCTATAGTTGCAGCTATAGTTTGGCGTGTGGCTTTGTCGAATCTGAGATTCGACTGTATAGACAGACACGGAAATAATTTCCGCGCCAGTGTTAGGCTGTATTCGATCTAACGTTCTATAGTTAGAGCTTTAGCTGCTGTTCCGGACATCCTTGTCCGGAACCAACTCTGCTGCGGACTTCCTAGTCCGCGTTATTCGCCAAAAGGGGATTAGGAAATCCCCGGCAGATGGCTTTCGGACTAAGAAGTCCAAAAGAGCAGTTATAAGTAAATACAAGCTATAGTTTCAGCGCGACACTCGAACTTAAAATAATAATACCAATTTACAGACTACAACTATAGCCTAATCCTGTAATCCCTGTCCTATAAATCCTGGTCTATAGTTTCATCCAGCGCTGTATCTCTTTTTCAGCGAACTTTTCGTCTTTCCAGCCCACAAAAGTTAATTGCTCTGTTTTGCTCCGGCTTACAAACCATTGCTGCAGCATATTTTTTACGGCCGGGTACTCTACACTAAACGATACAAAGTCCCAGGCCTTGATGAGCTGCTCGCTTGGGCGCGCAGGCGTACAGATAATGACCGGATACAGATCGCCGGTTGGTTTCTCGAGCATCAGGGTGGCCAGCGGTATTACTTCGGTTACGGTGCCGCTTTCTGCACGGTCGGCTATAACCAGGGCACTTAGTCCGCGGCCTGCTGCGCCAATTTCTGTAGACGGTATAAAGCCATAGTTGCCGGGGTAGGGCAGCGAATTAACAATCAGGTCTTTGCCAGCTACCTTGGCTTTCTCAAACGTATGGCTGGCTTTGTTGTAAACCGTGGCGTAGGCATCGCCGGCAGGCACTTCTATCACCACCTGTAGTTGTCTTGCCCCTGAGTAGGTGGGCAGTTCGGTATAGTTTGTCTGGCAGGCAGTTAATGCAGTAACTATAAACAACAGGAACAGAAAAGATAAGCGACGCATGTTTGGGTAACCGGAATGTGTTGGCTGCAAATATAAGGCTTCGGGCTTATAGTAGCAGGGAAATAAAAAAGGAGCCGTTGCTTTAACGGCTCCTTTTTAACTATGGAAAATGTATGAAAACAGGTATTATTATCTTCTTTCCTTGATTCTTGCAGCCTTACCTGACAAGCCTCTCAGATAGTATAATCTGGCTCTTCTTACTTTACCTTTTCTGATAAGCTCAATTTTCTCGATAGATGGAGAAAGCAGCGGGAAAATACGCTCCATACCGATCTGGTTAGAAACTTTTCTTACAGTGAAAGTCTCGCCGTTAGTATTTACGTTCTTACGCTGAATAACAACGCCCTGGAACTGCTGAATACGCTCTTTGTTACCCTCACGGATCTTTACGTGGATGTTTATAGTATCACCCGCCTGGAAAGCAGGGAACGATGCACGTTTTTCTGTAGATTCCTGCTCAATTAATTTAATTAATTCGCTCATGGCTATGTTCTTAAAGCTAAAGTATCTTCTTCAAATTTCGGACTGCAAAGATATATAATTATTTTATAGATAAGAATACTTGCCCGAAAAATTTATTTTTTCTGTGTTATAGTTGGTTAGCTGCTTTTGTGGTGGCAGCTAAAATCTATGGTTCTATTCGTTCAGCAGGTCTGGCCTGCGCTGCCTGGTGCGTTCTACGGCCTGCTCAAAGCGCCACTGCTCTATCTTCGGCGTGTCGCCTGATAACAGTATTTCCGGCACTTTCAGTCCTTTGTACTCTGCCGGGCGGGTATACACCGGCGGGGCCAGCAAACCATCCTGAAAAGAGTCCGTTAGGGCCGAGGTCTCGTCGTTCAGCACGCCTGGTATAATGCGGATAATGGCATCGGCCAACACAGCAGCTCCTAATTCACCACCCGACAGCACGTAATCGCCGATGCTGATCTCGTGGGTAATAAACTGCTGGCGTACGCGCTCATCTACACCTTTATAATGCCCGCAAAGAATAATGATATTACGCAGCAGCGAAAACTGGTTTACCGTGTTCTGGTTCAGCGTCTGGCCGTCCGGTGTCATGTAAACGATAGCATCGTACTCTCGCTCCGCTTTCAGGTCAGAGATGCACCTGTCTATCGGTTCTATCATCATCACCATGCCGGCTCCGCCCCCAAACGCATAGTCATCTATCTGGCCATGTTTGTTGATGGCATATTTACGCAGGTCGTGCACATGCACTTCGGCAAGGCCTTTTTGCTGCGCGCGTTTCAGAATAGAATGGCTAAAGGGGCTGTCCAGCAGGTCTGGCTGGCAGCTGATAATATCGATACGCATTATTTTTCCTCCTCTGCGTCCTCGTCGGCATCGTCGGGGGTACCTGGCTGGGTGTAAACTTCCAGTAGTCCTTCGGGTAGGTTTACGTGCAGCTGTTTTGCTTCGTGGTCAGCGCGTAACAGTATCTCGTCCATTACCGGTATCAGCATTTCCTGGTCCAGGTAGTCCATAGCCATCAGTTGCTGTTGCGGCATGTCGTAAAATTCCTTTACAGTGCCCAGTTCGCCGTGCTGCGCATCCACTACTGTGTAACCGATCACTTCATGAAAGTAGAACTGATCTGCTTCCAGCTCTGGCAGTTCGTCCAGTGGCAGGTAGAGCGCCGCATTGCGAAGCTTTTCGGCCTGCTCCAGGGTGGTAATGTCTTCGAACCTGATGATGAAGCGGCCTTTTTGCTGCGGCTCCATGTCATCAATAAAAAATGGAACCAGTCTTCCCTGTTGTTCAAGGAAAACTGATTCCAGATCTTCGTAATCTTCGGGGTAGTCCACGTCAAAAAACGCGACAACCTGCCCCTTTATGCCATGCGTTTTAACGATGTATCCAAGCTGAAAACAAGCATCAATAGTCATGGCACCAATAATTTATGCTTGCTCTTCAGTAGACTCGCCTTCAGCAGCTGGTGCTTCAGGAGCTTCTTCTGCTTCAGCAGCAGGTGCATTGGCAGCAGCCTTCTCAGCTTCACGCTGACGGATAGCTTCTGCACGAGCTTCTTTCTTCTTCGTTTCAGCCTCCAGAGCAGCTTTCTTAGCAGCTTCTTTAGCAGAACCTACAGTGGCTACTTTGTTAGCGATCTTCGCGTCTTTGGCGTTCTTCCACTCTTCAAAACGAGCATCAGCAGTCTCCTGAGAGATAGCACCTTTTACAACACCAATTTGCAGGTGTTTCTTGTAAAGGATACCTCTGTAAGAAAGCATCGCTTTCACAGTGTCAGTTGGTTGCGCTCCGTTCATCAGCCACTGGAATGCTTTCTCTTCGCTGAAGTCGATAGAAGCAGGAACAGTGTTCGGGTTGTAAGTACCCAGTTTCTCGATGAATTTACCATCACGTGGTGCACGAGCGTCAGCTACTACGATATCGTAGATAGCGGCTTTTTTGCGGCCTCTGCGGGCCAGTCTGATTTTAACAGCCATTGTATAGTATAATAGTTAAGTCGGCGGAACCCGTCCGCCAGTTTTTAGAACCGCAAAGGTAAAGATAGTTTGTGATATTTCAAACTATAGTTTGTGTATGGTTAAGAGAGTTTTTGGTGTAGTAAGTTGCAGAGTTATAGTTTGTTTGGGTAAGATGTCAGTTTCTCTGATGTCACTCTGAGCGAAGTCGAAGGATTTGTTTGTTATTGTCATGTCGAGCGCAGCCGAGACATCTTATATGTCCTATAGTTTCTGTTACTGTCATTTCGAACAACGTGAGAAATCTATCTTGGCCTATAGTTTATTAAGACCTAGCAGCTCCTGTGGGTGTCTTGTGCTATAGTTTACTTTGCCTACCACTGGAACCAAGCCATAGTTCTATAGTTACCTCTGATCCTGGGAGCTCGACTTACCTATTGTTTTACAGTTTCTTTGGCTCCCTCTGAGGCCGGGAGGCCCCGTCTTCGGGCATCGCGCTGCTGCCTTCTTGCTATCCTCCTGCGTCGGATTGCCTGACGGCACCGCAACAAGTCAAAGGCGCTCAACCCAAAGACTGAAATCATATTCGATAGGTTATGATCTGGCTATAGTTTCTATACTTGCTCTTAGCTTGAGCAGATCGGTTTTGCTTGTGGTTGTAATTACTTGTGTCAGGCTACGCCTGCCTGCTCATAGACTGCAACTATAGAACTATAGTTGAATCCAAAGCAGTATCAGAGTTCCCCTCCTTGGATAAGGAGGGGTAGGGGTGGTTGGACAATCAGTAACTATAAAACTATATAGCCAATGCCTCTACCATTTCTGTCCCTATCGGGCCAGTTGAGTTACAAACTCAACCTCATAGATAGACACGGGTTACAAACCCGCGCCAGCAATAATGAAGTACCTATAAAACTATAGCTTCAACTATAGCAAAAGTCCCAATCCTGAAAATTCTCTAATCCTGTAAATCCTTGGGGTAGGGGCCCTATTTAAAGATTCAGACAGCAAAAAAGCCCTCCGTTTCCGAAGGGCTTTTGCGTTATGCGTTGGCTTTTACTTTTACCTTAACAGGCTTCAGTTTTATGATGCTTAGTTTATTCAGTGTCCAGATAACAGGCCATGTTGGGTCCACTTCCCACCATTTTACACCGAAGTTAACGCGGTTTGGCAGTTTGTGGTGGTTGTTCTGGAACAGCTCGCCGCCTGTCAGGAAATCGAAGAACAGGGAGTTGCGTGATTTATCGTTGTTATCGAAGTTCTGGTAACCATATTTGTGGCCGCTCCAGTTTACGATAGCGCCATGTACCGGGCCCATCAGGAAGTGGATCGGCAGCAATAGGTACATCCACCAGTATTCCGCAAACTGAATGTAGAACAATACATACAGCACGCCCCAGCCAATTCTGGAGTAATAGGAATCTCCTACTTTCTCGATCAGGTTCCATACAGGGTAATTGCCATCAAAACGACGCTCTGGTTCCACTCGGTTGTTCAGTACATCATTGTAAATCTCTTTTGTCTTCCACATCATGGTAAACGCGTTGTTAGAGAAATGCGGCGAATGCGGGTCGCGCTCTGTATCTGAAAACGCGTGGTGCATGCGGTGCAGAATAGCGTAAGCGCGTGGCGATAAAAACGATGAACCCTGGGCAATATAAGTAAGCAGGTAAAATGCTTTCTCCCAGAACGGGCTCATGGTGAACATTTTATGCGCGGCATAGCGGTGCAGAAAGAACGTCTGCACGAAAAGTGACAGGTACCAGTGTACTAAAAAGAAAATCAGAATAGCCATTAAAGCGGTTGTATGTGGTAATTAGTTGATTAGGTAGGAACTATACGAAACGATAGACCCAAACTGCTGCAAAATTACAATAGGTTTTTAATCAAAATAGTGTAGACCCTATAAAAGTTCAGAAAGGTGACGAAAATCAGGTTTTTGTTTAATGAGTAATGATGAATGAATAACGACAAATAAGCAGAGAATAGTTACTATCTGATTACTCATTAATCATTACTAATTAGTGATTAAACAAACGGTTTCCAGACAGGGGTTGCGGGGAGTGGGGCGCTTACAGTTATAGTTGTTTTTAAGGTAGGGTGCTCGAAGTGGAGCTCACGGGCGTGCAGGGCAATGCTTTTATCGGGCAAAGGAGTTGGGGCGCCATATTTCAGGTCGCCGGCTATGGGGCAGCGCATACTGGCCAGTTGCACACGTATCTGGTGCGGGCGCCCTGTGATCGGGTTTACTTCGAGCAGGTACCGGCCCTGCTTAAAAGCTAACAATCTATAGTTGAGCTCCGACCGGGCGCCGGCAGCATTCTCTTTTGCAAAGGCTTTTGTAACGTTCCTGGATGCATCTTTTACCAGCCAGTGCACCAAAGTACCGCTTTCCTGTTGCGGCTTGTTTAAGGTAACTGCCCAGTAAATTTTCCGGGTTTTCTTACTCCTGAAAAGCTCGTTCAGGCGGGTCAGTGCTTTAGATGTTTTGGCCAGCAGTACTACGCCACTTACGGGCCTGTCGAGGCGGTGCACTACACCTATAAATACATTCCCGGGCTTGTTATACTTTTCCCTGATGTACTCTTTTGCCAGATCGGCCAGTGTTACATCGCCTGTTTCATCGCCATGCACCAGCAGGCCGGCAGGTTTGTTCACCACCAGCACATGGTTATCCTCAAACAAAACACTTAAAGACAAGCTTGGGTGATTAAGAATTACGAATTACGAATTATGAATTACGAATTATGAATTACGAATGGTGGCAGTGGCTACCTTTTCGCAAAGAACATCAGTCAAATATTGAGCAACTATAGTTAGGATGAACGAGAACTATATGAATCAAGAACTACGAACCACTCATTCATAATTCGTAATTCTTAATTCGTAATTAAACTTAGTACGCTTCTTTTTCGGTTGGGAAATTGCGGTCTTTTACGTCTTTCACGTAGTTCTGCACCGCCTCGGTCATAATGGTGTGCAGGTCGGCGTAACGGCGCAGGAAGCGTGGTTTAAACTCTTTGTTGATGCCCAGCATGTCGTGCACCACCAGTACCTGGCCATCTACGTGCGGGCCGGCACCAATGCCAATGATCGGTATCTGCAGATTTTCTGCTACGCGTTTTGCCAGCTCAGATGGTATTTTCTCCAGAACTATAGCAAAACAGCCAAGCTCCTGCAGCAGTTGTGCATCTTCGATCAGTTTCTGTGCCTCGGCTTCTTCTTTGGCGCGTACTGTATAAGTGCCGAATTTATAAATGGACTGCGGCGTCAGACCCAGATGGCCCATCACCGGTACGCCGGCGCTCAGAATACGCGTGATCGATTCCTTGATCTCCGCGCCGCCCTCGATCTTTACGCCATGTGCCCCTGATTCCTTCATAATCCGGATAGTGGAGCGCAGCGCTTCAGATGAATTGCCCTGGTACGAACCAAAAGGCAGGTCTACTACTACAAAAGCACGTCGCACGCCTCGTACTACCGATTGCGCGTGGTATATCATCTGGTCCAGCGTGATAGGCAGTGTCGTTTCGTGACCGGCCATTACATTCGATGCCGAATCGCCAACCAGCAGTACATCCACACCGGCTGCATCCAGTATAGTGGCCATCGAAAAATCGTAGGCGGTAAGCATAGATATCTTTTCGCCACGCTCTTTCATGTTCTGGAGCTGGTGCGTCGTGATCACCTTAACATCGGTCTTTTTCTGTACTGACATGTGCTTTCGTATTTTTTTGTAAAACTATAAAACTTCCTAAACAATAACAGCCACCCGGGGGCGGCTGTTTATACTTTACCTGTAGTTAATGCCGGATGCGGAAGATCTTTTGGTCAGGCGAAGATCGCGGAGCAGTGCCGAGCGGGCATTTATAGTGATGTTGTATCCGCGGGTGTAGCCAAACGGTGTCCAGCTGATGCTCATATCCCAGCAGTGCAGGTCGCGGTGAATGTTAAGGGCGGCGCTTGCAATCTGCTGTGCTACCAGGTCGTAGTGGGCACGGTATCCTATTTTCCATTTATCGGTCAGGTTTACATCGCCGTTCACGTCCACGGTGTTGTTAATGTTGTTTGGCTGGTTGCCTGTGCCGCGGTTAAAGTTCAGGGTGTAGCCAAAGCTCAGCGACCACGGAATTTTAAAATCAACATAGTCGGGCTCAAACGGATTCTGATCCTGGCCCAGGTCTGGCACGGTGCCTGGGTTTGAGGTGTCGGTGCGCCGGGCCTGCGGGTTAAGGTTTGCGGTAACGTTCAGACCAGCGTTTAACAGACGAGCCGGTTTAAAGCCCGGGCCCTTCAGCATATAACGGTCAATGCGGGTGCCTGCCGAGTCAACCTGGTAGGGGTCGAAGGTGGAGAAGAAGTTAAAGTTTACCACCTTGAACAGGCGTGTGTTCATGTTTACCGAAATGTTGCTCAGTTTAAAAGCCTCTGCCGCAAAGTTATAACTGCCACTAATGCCTAAGTTGTCGATCAGGCTGACTTTCTCGAACTGCTTACCAGTGGTGTCACCTTTGGCTTTTACCTTCATTTCCAGGTTGTTGCTCAGGCTGAATCCTAATCCGCTTGTTAAGCCAAGGCCGGGTGCGCCCGACTCAAAACGGCTGATCTGGCGGTAAACCGGTTCTCCTTTGGGATTATCGCCTACGTACAGGTTCTGGTAAAATCCGAAGAACGGATCGCCGAAATCCGGCTGGTAGCGGTAAGAAATAGATGGCCTTACCAGGTGACGGATAGCCTCTACACGTTTGCCACCCACGCGCACGGTACCATAAATTGTGGTGCTGAGCGAGGCCGAAGCACTATAGTCATACACACGGCCAAACTTAGCGGTGTCCACGTCCAGGGCCTTCAGATCCGGGTTATAGGTAAAACTATACTTGCGGTCCAGCCATCTTTCTGCATAGCTTACACTCGGCGATAAGTTAAAGTATTTGAATATCTTATAGTTACCCAACCCGATCTGGAAACTATGGTTGGCAGACCGGCGACCATTTTCCCAAAGACGCTGCACATCTCCAAATCTGATGGTGTCCGACCGGGTAGCGCCGCCTACAACCGGTAAGGCACCAAACTGGCTGCTGCTCGCCGGGATAATATTTGATATCTGGTTGGAAGCATTTAAACTATAGCCCAGCGTAAAATTCTCGTACCACTTGCCGGTCGGCGCATTTCCGGACAGTACCTCGTACAAACCCACCGACGACATGCCAAAGTTTATATCCGGCAGCACAAGGTTCATGGTTCCGTTTGCTTGCTGCGACTGCCTTAACTTTACAGTATAGCTGAAGGGCGAGTTCTGGATATTTTTCTGGTAAGAGATACTGGAGTTAACCGAAGCCTCCAGTCGCTGGGCGGTAGTGGAATTGCTGGAAACCCGGTTATGTATAGGATCGCTATGGATATCTACGCTTGCAGTAAAGCGGCCCTGTCCGGGCTTTGGCACAGGAGCATGGTTCCAGGTGACTCCGAACGAGCGCGTAGAAGGCGGCAACAAACCGACACCATCTGTTGCGCGGGACTGCTCTATGTCGGTTATGTCGTTCTTAAAGTAGTTGTAATCAAACGTAAAACTACCCTGATAGGAGTAGCGTTTGCGGTAGTCGTTGTTTACCCTGATGTTATAGCCACCCAGCGAGTATATACTACCGGTTATAGTTGTACCGATGTAGTCGTTCAGGGCCAGGTAATAGCCGCCATTGTTCAGGTAAAAGCCCTGTGTGCGCGATTCGCCGAAGCTGGGCACAATAACCCCCGACGAGCGGTTGTTTTTAGGAGTAGGGAAAAGTCCGAACAAAAAGCCCAGCGGCGTAGGAATATCACCGATAACCAGGTTAAACGGCCCCGACATCACTTTATCTTTCGGGATGGCTTTTATTTTGCCTGCACTGATGTAGAAGTGCGGGTGCGCCAGGTTACAGGTGGTATACTTATTATGAAAACCGAAAATCTCGTTGTGCTCGTTCTTTTTTACGATCTCGGAATGTATAAATCCTTCGCCCTGCTGCGTTACTACTTCTGCAATGCGGCCACGTTTGGTTTTAAAATTATAAACGATGCGCTTGGCCTGGTACGATTCCGCCCCATCGGCAAAAATGGGTACGCCGATATCTTTTCCGGCAGAGTCGGGGAGGGAGGTGGCGGTTAGCGTATTTTCTGCGTAATCGATGCGGATGTAGGCTGCCTCCAGGTTCATGGTGCCATAGTTGATCTTGGCCTCGCCGTAAAGGTGTACTACTTTGGTGTTGGCTTCGAGTTGGATGGAGTCTCTGGCCGAGTATTTGATAGTGGTCTCGATGTCGCCGGTAGGGGCCAGTTTTAGCGAGTCCTGTGCTACTGTATCCTGCGGCGAGGTAACCCGCGACTGGCGCGCGCGGACGAACTGAGCAGCCGCGTCAAAGGGAATAAGTACGGCAAGCTGCAGCAGCAGCAAAAAAATCAAAATGTGTCGCAACTTCTTCAGACTTCCCTAAAGTTTTATTTAATTTGTACAAAGTTATTGTTTTAGCTTTTAACTAACGAGCGTTGTGAGAAATATTGTTATTGTTTCAGTTTTAGCCCTTATTTTCTTCCTGTTATCATCCAACAGGCTGGAGTACCGCAAAGACTACAAAGTTCGTACAGTTGTGATCGATGCCGGTCATGGCGGTAAAGACAATGGTTGTAACGGAAAATTCTCGCACGAGGCTGACGTAGCACTTAAGCTGGCCTTGCAGGTAGGAGAATTGATAGAACAGAACCTGCCCGATGTAAAGGTGGTTTACACCCGCAAAACCGATACGTTTGTGGAACTGATAGACCGCGCTGGTATTGCCAATAAAAACAACGCCGATCTATTTATATCCATTCACTTAAATGCCGGCCCTCCGGCTGCCTTCGGTACCGAAACCTATACCATGGGACTGCACACCTCCAAAGGCAACCTGGATGTAGCCAAACGCGAGAACTCGGTAATCCTTCACGAAGACAACTATAAAGAGAACTATGGCGGTTTTGATCCTAACTCACCGCAAAGCCATATCTTATTTACATTGCACCAAAGCGCCTACATGGACAACAGCCTGCGTTTTGCTCAGAAAGTGGAAAATGAGTTTAAAACAAGAGTTGGCCGCAGCAGCCGCGGCGTAAAACAGGCTGGCTTCCTGGTGCTCTGGAAATCTTATATGCCAAGCGTACTGATCGAGTGCGGTTTCCTGACAAATGCCACCGAAGAAAAATTTCTTAACGATAAAACAGGGCAATCGTATATGGCTTCAGGTATATATCGGGCTTTTAAAGATTATAAGAAAGAGCTCGAGGCGATGAACTAACACCCTACCGAACACCATTGCGTGAAACTGACGAAAGAAATTAAAGTGGCGCTACTTGGTATAGTAGCACTTGTGATCTTATACTTCGGGTTTATGTTCCTGAAAGGGGCCGACCTGTTTTCTGATACCAGGACCTTCTATGTAAAATATACGAATGTAGACGGCCTTACTGCTTCTAATCCTGTAATGCTGAACGGCGTGCAGGTAGGTACTGTACAGAAACTGGAGCTTTTGCCCAAAGAACAGAATCATATTCTGGTACAGCTTAAAATTATGGATGAGCTGCAGGTTGGCGACTCCACGATCGCAGCGCTTGCCAGCTCCGACCTGCTGGGCAGCAAAGCCATAGTACTGTACTTAGGTAACAGCAAAAAACTGTATAAGGGTGGCGAGCGGCTTATTGCCTTTAACGAGAAAAGCATAGCCGACATGCTCTCGACAAAAGCAGTGCCTGTAATAGATAAGGTAGATACCACCCTTGCCCGCGTAAACCGCCTGCTCGACTCTGAAGCCAAGGAAAACATACAGCTGATACTGGCTAATACCCAGGCCACTACTGATGCACTGAACCAGATGCTTCGGGCCAACCAGAAAAATATTAACGAGATTACGGCTAACACCAACAGGCTGATGGCTTCGTTGATACAAACGCAGCGCCACATAGACCGCATGGCCCAGAACATGGCCGAAATAACTGATACCTTAAAACAGGCTGAGGTTAATAAACTGATAGATAATGCTAACAAGGCTGTTGTGGAAATGCAGCAAACAGTAGCCAAGCTTAACTCAAGCGAGGGTTCAATGGGCAAGCTGATGAACGACAACACCCTGTACGAGAACATGGCACGCTCTACCGAAGCACTGAACCTGCTGCTGCGCGACATACAGGCCTACCCGAAACGCTACGTGCAGTTCTCGCTGATTGGCCGCAAAGATAAATACAAGGTAGATGCTACCGGGCGTGTGATAACGTTGGAAGAAGTAAAAGACATGCAGGACGAGCACCCGGACGAGTTCAGAAGACCAGTGCCGGACAGTGTGCAGGTACCGGTAAAACCTGATACAACAAAATCTAAATAAGACTATAAAATTGTATATTTGTGAAATCCGCTTTCTGGGCGGATTTTTCTTTATAAGTGCCCTCATACAAACTTACACCCTTCATGGATATCGAATTCAACAAAAACGAAGACTCCTTAAAGCAACTTGTATTTCAGCTTAAAACGAAGTTAAAGAAAGTATACCTGGGCGGCGGCGAAAAGCGCATCGCCAAAGAGCACGAAAAAGGCAAAATGACAGCCCGCGAGCGCATTAACTATCTGATTGATGAAGGCTCTGAGTTTCTGGAAGTGGCTGCTTTTGCCGGCGAAGGCATGTACCCGGAAGTTGGCGGCTGCCCAAGTGGTGGCGTAGTTACAGGTATAGGTTACATTAAAGGCCGCCAGTGTGTGATTGTTGCCAACGATGCTACTGTAAAAGCCGGTGCCTGGTTCCCGATCACAGCCAAGAAAAACCTGCGTGCACAGGAAATTTCCATAGAAAACAGATTACCTATAGTTTACCTGGTGGATAGCGCTGGCGTATTTTTGCCAATGCAGAACGAGATCTTTCCGGATAAAGAGCACTTTGGCCGCATGTTCCGCAACAACGCAGTAATGAGTTCGATGGGTATCGTTCAGATTGCCGCTATTATGGGAAGCTGCGTGGCCGGTGGCGCATACCTGCCCATTATGAGCGACGAAGCCCTTATAGTTGAGGGAACCGGTTCTGTTTTTTTAGGTGGATCATACTTGGTTAAATCAGCCATCGGTGAAACTATAGATAACGAAACACTGGGTGGTGCTACCACGCATTGCGAAATTTCCGGGGTAACAGACTATAAGTGCAAAGACGATAAAGAAGCGCTGGACCACATCCGTACTATTTTTGATAAGCTGGGCGAGAACCCGAAAGCCGGCTTTAGCCGCGTAGAACCTGTAGCCCCGAAACTGGATGAGCAGGAAATTTACGGTATACTTCCATCGGACCGCACCAAGCCTTACGACATGATGGATATCATCAGCCGTTTGGTAGATAATTCTGAGTTTGAGCCTTACAAGGAACTATACGGTCAGTCGCTGATCTGTGGCCTGGCGCGCATTGATGGTTGGGCAGTTGGTATAGTTGCCAACCAGCGCAAGATCGTGAAGAGCAAAAAAGGCGAAATGCAGATGGGTGGCGTAATTTACTCCGACTCAGCTGACAAGGCAGCCCGTTTTATCATGAACTGTAACCAGAAGAAAATTCCGCTGGTGTTTTTACAGGATGTGTCCGGGTTTATGGTGGGCAGCAAGGCCGAGCACGGCGGCATTATAAAAGATGGCGCTAAAATGGTGAATGCCATGGCTAACTCTGTTGTGCCTAAGTTTACCATTATAGTTGGTAACAGCTATGGAGCCGGCAACTATGCCATGTGCGGCAAAGCCTACGACCCACGCCTGATCTACTCATGGCCAACTGCTCAGTTAGCGGTTATGAGTGGTGCGGCAGCAGCCAAAACATTGCTCCAAATACAGGTATCAGCGCTTAAAGCCAAAGGCGAAGAAATTACGCCGGAAGCCGAGCAGGAACTATTGGAGCGCATCACCGCAAAGTATAACGAAGAACTGTCACCTTATTACGCGGCCGCTCGTTTATGGGTAGATGGCATCATTGATCCGCTGGAGACCCGCAAAGTGATATCCATGGGTATAGAAGCGGCAAACCACGCCCCGATTGAAAAGCCTTACAACGTAGGCGTGATACAAACGTGATAATCTAATTAATGAATAATGAGGGAATGAGTAATGACTAATAATTTACTCATCCTTCTTTTGAACTTACTGGGGTTGATTTGGATTTAGGTTGCAATTCAGATCAACAGAATGGAGAAGAAAGAGAATGTTATTTTAAGCAAATCGTTTGAGTTTGCTGTGCAGGTGGTTTTGCTTTGCCAGAAATTAACAGAAGAAAAGAGGGAGTTTGTGCTTTCTAAACAGCTTTTAAGAAGCGGCACATCAATTGGTGCTAATGTAGAGGAAGCAGTTGCAGGAATCTCACTGGCCGACTTTTCAGCAAAGATTAGCATAGCTTATAAAGAGGCTCAGGAAACCAGCTACTGGTTGCGTTTACTTCACGCCACTGGCTATATAGATAAACCGACTTTTGATAGTTCACATTTGGCCTATGTAGAAATAAGCAAAATACTGTTCTCTATATTAAAGTCTTCCGGAAGAATAAGAAGTTAACCTGGTAATGAATAATTAGCAATTAAGAATGAATAATAGACTATAGATTAAACATTAACAAAGCATTAGTCATTATTCATTAATAACTATTCATTAAAATTATTAGTCATTACTCATTAATAATTACTCATTAGCTTGACAAAGAAGGAAATAAAGGCGCTTATCTCGCTGTTGGACGATTCGGATTTTGAGGTAGCGCAGCATGTGGAGAAGAAAATAATTTCATTGGGCGAAGGTGCTATTCCGTTGCTGGAAGAGGAGTGGGAAGAAACACTTAACACCGATCTGCAGAAAAAGATAGAAGACCTGATCCACGACATGCAGTTTAACGGCCTACTGCACCGTTTGCAGGAATGGAAGGAGGAAGGTGCTTCTGATTTGCTGAAAGGCATGTGGCTGGTAAACGCTTACATGTATCCGGATGTAGATTTTGCATCTATCTCCAAAACAATGGACCAGCTGTACTTTGATGTCTGGACGAACATGCGGGATGACATGCACCCTTATGACCAGGTGAAGTCTCTAAATAACGTGTTGTTCCGGGAAAAGAAGTTTACGGCCAATACCAAGAATTTTCATTCGCCTGCTAACTCTATGTTGCACCTAGCCCTAGAAACTAAGCGCGGTAATCCGCTTACACTTTGCGTTATTTACATGGTTATTGCGCAGCGCCTGGGTTTCCCGGTGTATGGCGTAAACCTGCCAAACCTGTTTATACTCACCTACAAAATGGACGGGGTACAGTTCTACATTAATGTCTACAACAAAGGCCTAATTCTTTCCAAAGCCGATATCGACAACTATATTCTGCAGCTTAACCTGAACCCGGTAGACATCTTCTACGAACCGACTTCAAACCTGGAGATCGTAAAGCGCGCGCTCCGCAACCTGGCCTTCTCGTTTGAGAAAATGAAAGATTTGGAAAAAGCTACAGAGGTTACCAAGCTGCTTACCGCTATTACGGATGATGATCCGGCAATTCAGTAGAAGCTGATGAAAATAGCCCTGAATATTTTATTGGTAATTCTTATTCTGTTATTAATAGCAAATTCATTGTTTTGGGTAATGTTAATAGCTTCAGGGCATAATATTCCTGAAAATACAACAAACTCAATAGGTTGGATTTATTTTCTTTTAGGAGTATTAATTGTCGTAATAACCTTCTTCAGGAGAAAATATAAGAAGAGTCATTAATACTTCTCTTGTATTTAATCTATGAACTCAAGCATAAAACTACAACTATAGCTATCAAAACATGGCCGAATTCTGGGAAGCAAGTTTCATTGAAAAGCAAGCCATGTGGGGTTTCGAGCCATCGGAATCTGCTATAGTTGCAAACGAACTTTTTAGAGAGAAACAGCTCAAAAATATACTGGTTCCCGGGTTTGGCTATGGTAGAAATGCCCAGCTGTTCCGTGAGAACGGGATGCATGTAACCGGTATCGAAATTTCCCAGACAGCCATTGATCTCGCTAAGAAGCATTACGGACCGGAGCTGAAAATCCACCACGGTTCTGTAACGGATATGCCTTTTGATGATGAGGTTTACGATGGTATTTTCTGTTATGCGCTTATCCATCTGCTGGACCAAAAAGAAAGACAAAAGCTGCTTACTGATTGTTATAACCAGTTAAAGCCGGGCGGTTATATGATTTTTACAGCCGTTTCAACAAAGTCGCCAAACTATGGCGCAGGCAGGCAGCTAAGCAAAAACCGGTTCGAAATTTTTGAAGGCGTGCAGATGTACTTTTACAATGAAGATGCGGTAAAACAGGAGTTTGGCAAATTTGGCTTGGTTGATTTTATAGGGATTTCAGAACCGATGAAGAACATGCCGGGCAAGCCGGCACTTAAATTCTACCTGGTAACCTGCAAAAAAGAAGGATAACCTAACTATAGTCTACTGCCTTCGCTCGCGCGTCCCGCCGGGGATTGCCTAATCCCCGTTTTGCTGCTAACGCGGATTAGGAAATCCGCTCCAGGCTTGGTTTCGGATTAAGCAATCCGAAACAGCACAAGAATTGAAAAAGACAAACTATAGTTTACACCCTAAAATGTTTCTTACCGAAGGCAAGAGTGAAACTTAAAAAACAAAAGCCGCTCCTAAACTATAAGAGCGGCTTTTGTTTTTATCCTTCAATCTATAGTTTAGTACTTCCGGATCAAACAACCAGTGGCGCGTTTGTCGGCTATAGTTACGGCGCGGTTGGCCAGCACTTCGTCGATCACGTTTTTCAGGTAAGGGCTTTTCACGCCGCTTTCAACCTGTGGGTTATCGTCAACGGCACCTTTGTACTTTAATACAAAGCTGTCGCCGGTGTTGTGCAGCACAAATACTTCAGGGGTTTTAGTCGCTCCAAAACGGGAACTCACTTTTTGTCCTTCGTCAGCCAGGTACGGGAATCTATAGTTTTTGGCAGCCATTTCTTCCAAAGTTTCGCTGCCTTCGCCGAGGCCTACGCCCGGGTTAACAAAAATGAACTGTACCCCTTTGCTGGCATACGCGCTCGATAAGGTTACCAGGCGGTTCTCGTATAGTTTGGCGTAAGGGCAGGTGTTGTTGGTAAATACCAGCACTACAGTTTTGCTGTTGGCAAAGTCGCTGAGCGAAACCTCGGTGTTGCCTACGCCTTTCAGCGTAAAGTCTGCAACCTTATCGCCTAACTGGTAACTGCTGTTTTGGGCAAATGCACTTACCGTAAGCAAAAGGGCAGTGGCAAGAGTTGCTAAAAATTTCATGTCTATCGTTCGTTTGTAGAATTATCGATGCAATAAGTAAGTACGTGTTCGTTTAAAATCTCGTGCTGTACCTGATACAATTTAGAAAAATTATCTGTCTGCACATGGCCTAAAAGCAAATTTTCTGAATTCGGGTCGGGTTGCAGCAGTAAGTTCTCTTTAAAGAACAGTTTACGTTGGCTATACATTTTGTACAATGTTTCTTTAGCGCTCCAGTACAAGCAGGTTATATCCGCTTCTCCGCAAGTATAGTTCTTCTCGTTGTCGTTCAGAAACTTATCGGCTACACGCAGCGCTTTCGGGCTCAGTAATTCAACATCTATGCCAACTTCATATTTACTTGAAAGGATGACCGCAGCCAATCCAGGTGAGTGGCTGATGGAAACATGAAAAGGAGCCTGTTCGAACACCGGACGGCCATGATCATTGCGCTGAAGCACAGGCTTATCGGAAGTAAACTGTTGCAGTAAACTATAGACCAGCACCCGGCTGGCCAGCCACTCTTTCTGCCTGCGCGGGTGTGCCTGTTCCAGCATCAGTTCCGGAGAAATTCCGGTGGGCAGGGCAAGCAAAAGTTCCTCGGCGCGTTCTGTAATAGACCACGCACCAAGTACAGTATGCTCGTTTAGCTGGCGGGTAAAAAGTAGGGGCATAAGTAATTTATTGACTTTTTCTGGCTAATTAAACTGTCCCCTTGAGGGGACTATAGGGGTGTAAAGCCAGTTGCAAAAGCCCTTTACGAAGTTCAACACCCCTCTAACTCCCCTCAAGGGGAGACTTTTCAAAAGTAGTTGTTTGACTAACTATAAAATAACTTAACAACCCCGCTTTTTGTAGGGCTGCCGGGTAAATCGTAAATTTAGGTAAAATTTAACTTACGCTGATTTCACTGATGGCGAGCAAGGTACAAGTACAGAAAATAGCCACCCTGACCGGTCACCGCGATTGTGTTTATAGTTTAGAGCAGTCTGGTAGCGAAACACATTTTTATTCGGCTGCCGGCGATGGCATGATCGTGCGCTGGGACTTTAACGACCCGGAGCAGGGCGAACTGATCGCCCGCACCGAAAGCTCTGTGTACGCCATCAAATACATCCCGGACCGCGACCTGCTGCTAGTTGGCCAGAACAACGACGGCCTGCATGTGATAGATGTGAAGCAGAAAACGATAGTTAAATCAGTGCCGCTGCCGAAGGTGCCCATTTTTGATATTGAATATGTGCCGGATCTGAACAAAGTATATGTTGGCCTGAAAAACGGTGGAATAGCTATAGTTGCTGCCGATACTTTTGAGCTGGAAACTATAGTTCGGAAATCGGAGAAAAGTGTGCGCAGCCTGGCTTATAATGCTAAAACCAACGAACTGGCAGCCGGCTACAGCGACCACTTGGTGCGCATTTTTGATGCCATAACTATGGAAGTAAAGTTTGAACTACAGAACCATACAAACTCGGTCTTTACTATAGTTTACTCTCCGGATGGCGAACTGCTGTTAACGGGTGGGCGTGATGCACACTTGCGGGTTTGGGAAGCAACGAACAACTATAAAGAGCGTGGCTACGTGATCGCGCACATGTATACGATCAACAACATTACCTACAGCCCCGATGGCCGCTATTTTGCCACCTGCAGCATGGATAAATCAGTAAAAGTTTGGGACGCTGAAACCTTTAAGTTGCTGAAAGTGATCGATAAAGTGCGCAATGCAAGCCACGGCACATCGGTTAATAAATTATTTTGGTCGGCTCACAAGAATCAGTTAGTTTCGTGTAGCGATGACCGTACCATTTCGGTTTGGGATATAAATTTTGATGCATTATGAAGATTACACCGTTAGATATCAGGCAGAAAACGTTTGAGAAGGCTTTTAGAGGACTGGATAAGGATGAAGTAAATGCGTTTTTGCTGACGCTGTCGCAGCAGTGGGAGAAGATGCTGGATGAAAACAAGGATCTTCGCATGAAGCTGGATGCCGCCAACCGCGAAACCCAGAAGCTGCGCGAAGTGGAATCATCGCTATACAAAACGCTTAAAACCGCCGAAGATACCGGCAATAACATATTAGAGCAGGCCACCAAAGCAGCCGAGCTACGCGCCCGCGAAGCCGAACTGCAGGCCAACGAACTGCTGAACAAGGCCCGCAACCAGGCGCGCCAGGCCCTGGAAGATGCAGCCCGCCAGACCGAGAAGATGGTAGCCGAGATGCAGGAAGAAGTGAAAGGTCTGGAACAGGAATACCAGCGCATGGAAGGTTACCTGGATACCCTTGTTCGTGATCTGAAGAACCTGGCAAACGATGCCCTGGAAAAAGTAGAGCGCACCAAGGCAAAACCAAAGGGTGGTGTAAACAGTATGCTTTCAAGAGCAGCAAATGTAACTATAGACAACACAGAGCTGCTGAAAACCTTGAAAGATATGGACATCACAACCGAAACAATACAACAACAAATACCGGTATCAACTGCAGCCAATGCACCAATAGCGGTACAAAATAACGGCAAAGAATATAACCCACTTGGTGACCCGGCACCAGACGTAACGCAGCCACACCCGGAAATTCCGAATCCGGTGACGCCAGTGCCAAACGTACCATCGCCGGAAATAGAGCCTGTAAAACCTGATTACCCGGGCCGTGTGCCAGCGCCGGACATCGAAAAGCCTGTGCCTGAAATTAAGCCGGTTCAGCCAGAAAAACCTGAAATTCAGCCTCCGCTGACCGAGCCTTCGCGCAATGCTTATGCTAGCAACGGAGCAACTGTTAAGCAGGGTGGAGGTTCTTTCTTCGACGAGATCTAAGCAGGAATGGGGCAGATTGCACTGGAGGGCATGGAGTTCTTTGCCTTCCATGGTTTTTACGACGAAGAGCAGAAGATCGGAAACAAATACGGCATCGACCTGACGATAAACACCGACCTGCGCCGCGCCGCAGAATCTGATGACCTGGATGAAACCGTAAACTACGAAGTGCTGTACGCGCTGGTGCTGGAGGAAATGAGAATACCGGCCCGTCTGTTAGAGCACCTCGGCCACCGCATCATCGACAAGGTGTATGACAAATTTCCGTTTGTGCAGTCGGTGAAAGTGAGCGTATACAAATTTAACCCGCCGCTCGGAGGCATTTGCAAATGGGCAAAAGTTACCCTGGAAGAAGCGAGATAAAAGATACTTATTGATACAGAGACAGCTGGTTCAGGAATGGGCCGGCTGTTTTTGTTTTAGACCAGTGATTAAAGGGATTGAACTGATAAATAGGATTTCTTATTAGACTGTAGTTTGCGCTATAGTTTATAGTTGGCGTTGGTCCAACCACCCCTGCCCCTCCTTATCCAAGGAGGGGAACTCTGATACTACTATAGTTTAAGCTATAGTTTCATAGTTATAGACCAAGAGCGGACAGGTTTACCTGTCCCGACGGAATACATCCATAAGTAAACCGAACTGCTTTACCCAAGAGACATAGAGCAAACTAAAACTATAGCATCTACTATCGAGCTTGATTACAGTCTTTGGGTTGAGCGCCTCGAGAGGTTCCGGTGCCGTCAGGCATGGCGACGTCAGGAGCCAAGGAAGCGAAAGCAGCGCGATGCCCGAAGACGGGGCCTCCCGGCCTCAGAGGGAGCCAAATAAACTATAGAACTATAGGCTCTTAGAGCTCCCAGGATCAGAGATAACTATAAAAGAAAGGCTTGGTTCCAGCAGTAAGCAAAGCAAACTATAGGACTATAGCTTTTCAGCATCAACTATAGTTTGAGATGGATTTCTCACTGCGTTCGAAATGACAAAAAACGGAAATATAAGATGTCTCACAGCTACGCTGGCTCTTTTCGACTCTCGTCTCAAGAATGCTCGACATGACAAAAGAGAAACTACAGCTTGTCGAACCATGGCCAGAACTAATGGCAAGCCTGTCCCTGTTGGGCCAGTTTAGTCAGGAGACTAAACACCATATTTCGACACGAGCGAGAACGCTCGCGCTAGCGATGGAACTATAGGGTATAATAGAGTCTCTCGACTTTGCTCAGGTTGATAAATAGGAGGAAATTGGTCAAACCAACTTCAGCAACTCATGTGCTGCGGCAAACGCGGACTTTTGCCCGTGCTTTACCTGCTCCGCTATCGTTGCAAGCTGTGCCTTAACCTGTTGGTGGGCATAAAAATTCTCTTCCAGTCCTTGTCGTATCGCTTCGTACATCCACTGTAAATTTTGGTCGCGGCGCTTTTGCTCGAAGTAACCGTTTTGTTTGGTGAGTTGCAGGTACTCCGTTATAGTTTGCCAGATAGTGTCTAAGCCGGTTTGTTGCAGGGCAGAGCAGGTAGATACTTTAGGCATCCAGCCGGAGGAACCGACAGGGTAGAGGTGCAGCGCACTCTGATACTCTGCTTTGGCGGAAGTAGCCTTGCCCTGGTTTTCGCCGTCGGCTTTAGTGATGGCGATAGCGTCGGCCATTTCCATGATGCCGCGTTTGATGCCCTGCAACTCGTCGCCGGCACCGGCCAGCATCAGCAGCAAAAAGAAATCAACCATAGCATGCACGGCCGTTTCGGACTGACCAACACCAACCGTTTCCACTATAATGGCATCAAAACCGGCCGCTTCGCACAGAACTATCGTTTCGCGGGTGCTCCTGGTTACACCTCCCAACGACTTGCCCGCCGGAGACGGACGAATAAAGGCATTCGGGTTAACAGACAGCGACTCCATGCGGGTTTTATCGCCTAAAATACTGCCGCCGGTGCGCTGGCTGGTGGGGTCTATGGCTAAAACGGCCAGCTTTTTACCGGCCTGCTCAATTACATAGTTGCCAAAAGCCTCAATAAAGGTACTTTTCCCTACGCCCGGCACACCCGTGATGCCGATTCGTACTGCGTTTCCGGAATGGGGCAAAACCCTGTCAATCACTTCCTGGGCCAGTTCCTGGTCCTGGGGTAATTTGCTTTCTACTAAGGTAATGGCACGGCTCAGCAGCACACGGTCTCCGCTCAGGATACCATTCACATACGTTTCTGCAGAAAATCTTTTAGCCATAACGACAGGGTTTAGCTACAAAGTTAATAGAATGTACGGTACATCATAAGCCAACGAAGGCGCTGGGCCATTCCCGGAAAAACGGAACTATAATTTAAGAGGACTATATTCTGATTTTCAGAAAAAAAGTTGAACTTGCGCCCCGGTTTATACTTCTGAATTTGGTAACCTGTTCAGGTATAGTTATTTTGCTATAGTGGAGGTGTTGCTAAAGTATAAACCGGATCTTCCTGTACAGCACAATTTATTAGTTGACCTTTTTATGAAGAAAGTACTTTTAGTGGCCGCTGCTCTGCTGGCAGGGCAGGTGGCAGCACTGGCACAAACCGAAAGCAGCAGCTACTCGGTTGTAAGCCGTGGCGGCGTTCAGAACACGTTTGTGCACGATTACCAGGCCATTGGCGTAAACCCAGCCAACCTGGGCCGCAGCACCTCTTTTATCTCGTTCACCATTGCCGAGTTTGGTGGTTTCGGAAGCTCACAGGCTTTTACCCGCAAAACCCTGCGCAACGCTACCAAGCTGGCATCTGACCAGACCATAAGCATGGAAGAGCGCCTGCAGCTTGCCCGTGCCTTTACCAGCGACAACGTATTGAATGCCGGCGCCGATATGACCACCCTGGCCGTATCAGTAAGTCTGCCAAAAATAGGCGGCTTTGCCGTGAGCAACAGACAGCGCCTGCTGGGGCATGTGGCCTTCAATAAAAACTTTTCGGAGCTGTTGTTCCTGGGCCAGGATGCCGAGTTTCTGCAGAATGTACAGCCCGATGAAACCTTGTTTGTTTCCGAGATCTTTGATGGTTCTGAAGTAAAGATGTCGTGGGTGAACGAGTGGAACCTGGCTTACGGCCGCAAGGTGATGGAACTGCCACTAATAAACATTTACGGTGGTGTGGGCTACAAATACCTGCAGGGCCTGGGCCTGTATGAGTTCAGCGCCAAAGGCGGAAACGTGAAAGCGTACAATGCCTTCTCGCCGGTGCTGGATGCCGATTATGACAAATACCTCGACGATCCGAAGTTTAACCACAACAGCGCCGATGGGTTGCTAAGCCCGGTTGGCCGCGGCCACGGTGTTGACCTAGGTCTTTCTGCCGAGATCATCAAAATCGTAAAAGTAAGCGCTTCCGTTACTGATATTGGTAGCATCCGCTGGAACAAGAACCTGCTGGAGGGGAAAGACAATGGCTTTACCATGAGCGACCTTGGCGAAACTGGTGCCGATAACGAAGGCTTCTGGGGAGATGCCGGTAAAATGGCCCAAACTATAGTTGATAGCGCCCTGGTTTTCAGTCCGGTGAATGAGATGAAAGTGAAACTGCCTACACGTTTCCGTTTTGGGGCAGGCGTTAAAATTGGCCAGCGCGTGGAAGTTGGTGTAGACTACGTGGCACCTCTGAACAAGGCACCAGGCAACATTGCTTCTGATTTCGTTGGGTTAGGTATCGATTTCTCGCCTGTTCCGGTGTTCCGCCTGAGCTCAGGTGTATCATCAGGAGCAGGAGATAAGCTGAATGTGCCGTTTGGTTTCGCTATTGTTTCGCCGGTGTATGAGTTTGGCCTGGGCATGCGCGATGTAACCGCTCCGTTCACAAAAAATAACCCGGGAGCTTCTTTTGCAATGGGCTTCCTGCGTTTCAAGATCGGTAAGCCGCAGCTACTGTAACGGTAGCTATAGTTCATAACAGAAAGGCCAGCCTTAACCGGGCTGGCCTTTCTGTTTTTATAGTTGGCAGTTTATCTTTTTACATCCTGTGCAAAGTTAGGTAAACCAAGATCACTGCGGCGGCCGGCCAGCTTTATGCCATTGTCCTGGTAAACTACAGCTTTGCCTGCTGCATTCGGATTTTCGATAATGCCCAGATACAGGTTATCTTTACGGGCTACATAAATGCGGCCATTAGGGCCGGTTTGCAGGGCACCTAACACGGGGCTGCCTGAGGTAGCTACTATAGTTGCCGATTTTATAATATCGCCGGGGCTACCTGCTTTCAGATCAAACTGCACTACCTGGCCCTTACCTGATTTTTTATCTTTAACGGTGCCGTATAGTTTGCTGCCATCCGGCGAAAAAGCAATGCCATAGGCCTCTGTAAAACCTTTAAATAACACAGGGTTGGATATTTTGCCAGTGCTGCGGTCAAAGTTCAGGAGCTCGAAGTTGCTGTCGTCGTTCCAGAGGGCTGCAGCCAGTTTGGTGCCGTCCGGCGAGGGTTTCAGGTAACCGATGGCCTTGCGGTTTGCGCCCCCGTGCACGGTGCCGGCGTGGCTCATTACAGGTTGCGTGGCTACCCCGGTCTCTGATACCAGGAAAGAGATATAAGCATTGCTGTTCCAGCGGTGTGCAATCACCCACCAGTCTTTACCGTTGCTGTGGCGTACGGCTGTCAGTTTTTCGGTGGCCGGTGCGATCATAAATGTATTCTTAAACACCAGGTCGCCGTTGCCGTTGTCCTTGCTCATGTCCAGTATACTATAGCGCAGGCCATCCGACTGTGCCTGTATATCAGTTGTAAAAATATAGTATATGGTTTCGGAGCCGGGTTTGGGAATTATAAGCGCCGACTGCGTAGAGGAGTTGCCGCCCAGCAGGCCGTTGCCGTTGGGCATTACCCGGTGGTTCCGGTTCCAGACGGTGAGGCCGTTGGTATAAAACAGCAGGTTCCCGTTTTTATCTGAAATGCTGGCGCTGCCTTCTTCGGTATAAAGTCTGCCATTGGCTAAGGCCGTTACCGAATCGCCGTGGATGGCAATACCGGCCCCTTTGCCAAAGAACCAGTTGTTCTGTTCGCCCTGGGCCTGGGCTATAATCACAGAACTATAGAAAAGTACCGCAGTGGCTATGTGTTTTAATCGGATCATGTGTTTGCGTTTTACCTGATAACGCGGTTGTTGCAAACGTAGTGCCAGAGTAAAAAAAGAAGGGCAGGTTTACGATGCCTGCCCTTGATTATAAACTATAGGTTTAAAGGCTGTCCGGAGCGGCAGCGTTGTCGTCACCTATTACTTCGTTCACATAGTCTGTTGTGTCGTCGGCGGCAGTGCCGGGCTGGTCACCGGTGCCTTCCACACCCGATTCGTTTGTGTCACCGGTCTGCGACTCTGGCGGCATTTCTGCGTTTTCGCCGTACTCGCCGCCACCGCAGGCTGCAAACAGCAAAGGCGCACAGATCAGGGTTAGTGTTGCTATTTTTCTGGATATTGTTTTCATAGTTAATTAAGTAAAAGTTCAGGTTACGAAAGCAGCAGTTACATCGTGGCTGTCGTGTCGGTGTCTGTCATAGCGGTGTCCTGTGGCATGCTGTTGTCAGTATCGGTGTCTATCTGTTCGTTCTGGGTAGCATGGTCATCTCCTTCGCCGTCGGGCCGGCCGCCACACGAGGCAACTGCCATTGTTGCGCCGATAAGCATAGCACCGGCTATAGTTGTTCTTATTCGTTTCATAGTTTATGCACTTGGTTAATGGAACAATTTTCTATTGTACGAGGCATAAACATACAAAGACTAAACCGGCGCCTGGAAAAACGGCTGCTTAACGACTGAACGGGTACCTGGTAAACGTTACCTGGCTCATGGCATCTTTCTCATATACGCCAAGGCAGTTCTCGCGGAAAGGAGCGGGAATAGGTTGGTTACCGGGCTGTACCTCGGTTGGGGCCGGTTTGCCTTCCGGGAAAAAATAGACCTTGGTATTGCCGTACTTGGTGTGTGGCATATACTCGCCGTACTGCTGCATCTGCGACCACAGGGTATCGGAAACAGTTACGGCATAGATGCGGATAATGGGGCCGGTATTGTTCTCGTTCCGATAAAAGGCAGTTTCTTTAAAGTCGCCTTCCAGGTCATCGGGGCCCGGTTGCGAAAACGAGTCGTAGATAAACCAGCCGATAAGCACGACTGTAAGGGCTAAAAGGATGTGTTTTAGTTTCATGAATTTGTAAGTGACCAACTATAGGAAACAGCAAATGCACCCAATTGTTTTAAAAATTATCTGATACTCATTTTTGAGTATTGTATAATCGAATTATTTATTTGAAATTTGCCAGTCTTTTATAATCACTAACAAAATAAAACAATGAAATTAAACATTACCAGCAAACTGCTGAGCCTGCTTGTTATGGCTTCGCTTATCTTAACCTCTTGCGGCGACGACAAAGATGATGATGTAACACCAGATGTTGGCCAGACATCATGCAGACTTACCAAAGTATCCGATGACGATAGCGACGAGTCGGTGATCGAATACAACGCAAAAGGCTATGTAAGCAAAGTTACAGAAACTGACAGCGAGGATGGCACAGAGTACACTGTGGTATTTACCTACGACAGCAACAACAACCTTGTAAAAGAAGAGTCTTTTGAAGATGGTGAATCGGATGGATACTATACCTACGAGTACAGCAACGGTATGCTGAGCAAAATAAAGAGCTACTCTGGTGGTGAGCTGAACTATACAGAAACCCTTACTTACGACAGCAACAAGAAGATCACCAAGATCTCTGATGATGAAGGATATGTAATGAACTTTACTTACAGCGGCAACAACGTATCAGAAGCTACAGTAGGGTACATGGATGAAATCAGCTATAAGATTAAGTATGAGAACTACGATAATAAACTGACCCCGTATGCGGCTATCAAAGGTATGGTTAACCCATATTCAGGTTCAAGCCAGAACAACCCGGGCAAAGTAACTTATTCTTACTACTACGAAGGTGAAGAGGCTGAAACAGCTGTGATCAACTATACTTACCAGTACAACGACAAAAACCTGCCAACCAAAATTACGGAGGTTGATGGCGATGACACGTATGTAACCAACTTCACATACGCCTGTAACTAAGCACCAACTATAGCTAAACTATAGCAAAGCGGGTTCCTTCGGGTACCCGCTTTTTGTTTACCTGCATGCTGCATAAGTATGCGCGGAGCCTGATTAGTATCTCATTAAAAATTACCCAATAATGAGTATTGAACTATAGATATATATAGTTGAACTTTGTTTTAAATCAATTACAACTATAAACGCTTATGAGATTGTGTATAGGAACTACGGTACCAGGATACACCGATCATGGCAGAAATACTGATACTTACCAATACAGATAATACCCTCTACATTCCTAAACCCTAATCCCCGAAAAGCGGGCCGCTCATTTGGTCCGCTTTTATTTTATAGCTGCCGTTATTCTGCAGAAGTGCGCCGCCTGAAAAACCAAACTATAGCCAGGCAAACTATAGCAGGCAGCCCTACCCACACCAACTCACTTTTTATAACACGCCAACCCCACTCACTGAAAAAATTGCCAACCCCGATCGGTGAAACCTGTATCGGGCGCCACGGTAGGAAATAACGGGTATTATCAAAAGGTGCGAATATGGCCACGCCCAGGCCTCCGTTAGTGAGGGCATCCAGCAGGATATGGGAAGCCGTGCATAGGGTAAAATACAACACCAGTAGGAAGCCCTGTTTGCTGCCAAATCGGGTGTTCCGGAAGAAAACTATAGTTACGTCTATGCCTAACAGCAGCGCAAATACCAGCGAGTGCGAAAATCCCCGGTGCCCGAATAGGTGTTCATACGGTACCCCGAACTTAAACATTACCACATCGGCATCCGGAACTATAGTACAAAATGCCCCAAGTACCCAGAATTTTGCAGAAGTATATTTGTTTGGGTAAGCTTTGCCTATCGTTAGCGCTGCCAAAGCGTGCGCAAATGCTGATGCCATTGTTTGGGGTTTGGGTCAGGCAAACAAGATAGTAAATAATTCGTCTTGGGTAAGATGAGTGAAAAGTATAGATTCTCGGGCCCGGACTATCTTTATTTTGTAACATTGACAGTAGTTGAATGGGCTGATGTATTTACCCGCCGCGCGTACAATGAGCTGCTTTGTGAAAGTTTAGCATACTGCCAGAAAAAGAAAAACCTAACGGTATATGCTTGGTGCATTATGACCAACCATGTGCACTTAATTTGCTCAGCACCAAAGTTGCCAGACGTGATACGTGATCTGAAGAAATATACTTCCCGGTTTATAGTTGATTCTATTAAGAATAACCCCGCAGAAAGCCGGAAAAACTGGCTGTTGTGGATGTTTAAAAGTGCTGCCGGAAAAAGTGCCAGCCACGGCGAATACCAGTTTTGGCAATTGGGTGGGCATTATGTGGAGTTAAGCACCAATGAGCTGATGGAGCAGCGGTTGGAATACCTGCACCAAAATCCGGTAAAGGCTGGTTTTGTTGAAGATCCGGAACATTGGTACTATAGTAGCGCGAGAGATTATGCCGGGCAGAAAGGGAGGCTGGAGATTGTTTTGATTGAGTAAGAATCTGGCGCCGGTATCCAACCGGTGCCTTAGGTGGGTGTGAGTCTCCAGACTCACTTATATAAGGATGAAAGCGAGTCTGGAGACTCGCGTACACTATGCGTCACCGGTTAGATACCGGCGCCAGAAACTTAGAAGTAAAAAACCGCAGTTGAACTGAATCAACTGCGGATTTAGACTCTTAACTCTAAACTTTTAACTCTTAACTGAATTAATCAGCTTTTCCAGAATATTCTGTGCGGCAACGGAAATGATTGTGCCCGGACCAAACACACCCACAGCACCTGCCTGGTACAGGAAGTCGTAGTCCTGGGCAGGAATTACACCTCCAACTATAACCATGATGTCGTCACGGCCTAATTTGCGGAGCTCCTCAATTAAGTGCGGAACCAGCGTTTTGTGGCCGGCTGCGAGAGAAGAAACTCCCACTACGTGCACATCGTTTTCAGCGGCCTGCATGGCTACTTCGGCCGGGGTCTGGAACAATGGGCCTATGTCTACGTCAAAGCCAAGGTCGGCGAAGGAAGTGGCAATTACCTTGGAGCCGCGGTCGTGGCCGTCCTGGCCCATTTTAGCCACCATAATGCGTGGCCGGCGGCCTTCGAGTTCTTCAAACTGATCGGCTAATTTCTTAGCGCGGTCAAAGTTCTCGTCATCGGTTATTTCTGCTGAATACACTCCTGATATGGCTCTGATTATTGCTTTATGTCTTCCGTATACTTTCTCCAGGGCATCTGAAATCTCGCCTAAGGTGGCGCGGTGGCGAGCTGCTGCAACGGCCAGGTCCAGTAAGTTGCCTTCGCCGGTTTGTGCTGCTGCGGTTAAAGCTTCGAGTGTTTTGGCTACTGCATCATTATCACGGCTTTCCTTTACATTAGCCAGTCGGCGCAACTGCGATTCCCGCACTGCTGTGTTGTCGATATCCAGGATGTCGATTTCCTGTTCGTGTAGTGGTTTGTAGCGGTTCACGCCAACTATAATGTCTTTACCGGAGTCGATGCGGGCCTGCTTGCGGGCAGCAGCTTCTTCGATGCGCATTTTAGGCAAACCAGTCTCAATCGCTTTGGCCATGCCGCCCAGCTCTTCCACTTCCTGTATCAAGGCCCAGGCTTTGTGCGCCAGTTCATGCGTCAGCGCCTCTACGTAATACGAGCCGCCCCATGGGTCCACTACTTTGGTAATGTTGGTTTCCTGCTGCAGGTAGATCTGTGTGTTACGGGCAATGCGGGCTGAAAAGTCGGTTGGCAAGGCAATGGCTTCATCCAGCGCGTTAGTGTGCAAACTTTGTGTACCGCCCAGGGCAGCAGCTAAGGCTTCCACGCAGGTACGGGTTACATTATTGAACGGGTCCTGCTCGGTTAAGCTCCAGCCGGATGTCTGGCAGTGCGTTCGTAAAGCCAGTGATTTCGGGTTCTTTGGGTTGAACTGTTTGATAAGCTTTGCCCACAGCATACGCGCGGCGCGCATTTTGGCAATCTCCATAAAGTGGTTCATGCCAATGGCCCAGAAAAACGACAAACGCGGTGCAAAATCATCAATGTCCATACCTGCCTGCAAACCGGTGCGCACATACTCCAAACCATCCGCCAGGGTATAAGCAAGTTCAATATCGGCGGTGGCGCCGGCTTCCTGCATGTGGTAGCCCGAAATGGAAATAGAGTTAAAGCGCGGCATCTTTTTGGACGTGTAGGCAAAGATGTCGGCAATGATCTTCATGCTCGGCTCCGGCGGGTAGATGTAGGTGTTGCGCACCATAAACTCCTTCAGGATATCATTCTGTATCGTTCCTGAAAGCTGCTCCGGCTTTACACCCTGCTCTTCGGCAGCAACTATGTAAAACGCCATGATCGGCAACACGGCGCCGTTCATCGTCATCGAAACTGACATTTCATTCAGTGGGATCTGATCGAAAAGTATCTTCATATCTTCCACCGAATCAATCGCCACACCGGCTTTGCCCACATCACCTACCACACGCGGGTGGTCGGAGTCGTAGCCGCGGTGCGTGGCCAGGTCAAAGGCTACCGAAAGGCCTTTTTGCCCGCCCGCCAGGTTGCGGCGGTAAAAGGCATTACTTTCTTCGGCAGTAGAGAAACCGGCGTACTGGCGGATGGTCCAGGGCTTTTGCACATACATGGTACTGTAAGGCCCGCGCAGATAAGGCGGCAGACCGGCGGCAAAACCGGTATGTTCAAAGCTGGCGGCATCCTCAGCGGTGTAAAAGCTCTTTACTTTTATCCGCTCCGGCGTTTTCCAGGCGGCAGCCTCCGGCGGCGCACTCTCAGCCGATGTTACTTTTGCTATGTCTATTTTCGAGAAATCAGGCTTCATGTGTTTAATTATGAATTATGAATGACGAATTATGAATTAGATAGGCACTCATGATTCATCTTCAAATCTTCTCATCATCAAATTTTCAAATCCCATTACTTATCTCCGTGCAGTTTGCGGTGTACCAGGTCCAGGATAGAGCGCATGTCGCAGTCTTCGAAGATAAATTCGTCGTACCCGTTGGCGATCATTTCCTCTTTCATGTGCTGCGGATCATCTGCCAGAATTAAGGTTGGCTTGGCATGATGGTTACAGATGCGTGGACCGAACTCTTTCACATAGTTGGCTTCCGATGACGACACAACCAGCACTTCGGCTGCCGTATTCTGTAGTTTATCAGATGCTTCTTCTACTGAACTATAGTTTTGCAGGTCTGTCTCGAAGCCGGCGCACGAGAAAAACTCTTTTGCAAACGTAGCATTTACCAGGCGCTGCTCGCCGTTGCCAATAATGGCAACTATAGCTTTTGGACGGCGCTGGCGCTTGCGCAGGTGCAGCTCAGTGGCCATGCGCATCACTTCGGTAGGGTAGGCGGCGCGTGCGGTATCAAAGGCAGGGCTCTGGATAAGTGCTTCCGGGTCGAAGTTTAGCGTTTCGTTCGGGTTCGGGTATTTGTTGGTGCCCACCAGCACCATGCGGCCGGTAGCAATATCACGGAACTTCTGTCGGCTTACTGCGGTGATCGAGCCAAGGATAAACCCGCTTTCATAGGCTGCCTCAAAACCGCCTTTGGCTTCTACTGTTTTAAACAAATCCCAGGCCTTGGTGGCCAGTTCGTTCGTTAAAGACTCGAGGTAATACGAGCCGGCAGCCGGGTCAATGGCTTTATCTAAATAAGCTTCTTCTTTCAGGATAATGGATACGTTGCGGGCAATGCGCTCCGAAAATTCATCCGACTCCTTAAAGGTACTGTCGAATGGCGAAACGGTAAGCGAATTGGCGCCCGCAATAACCGCCGACATGGCTTCTGTAGTTACGCGAAGCATGTTCACGTAAGGGTCCAGGGTTGTCTGGTACCAGCTGGATGTGGAACTATGGATGCGCAGCGCTGTCGCCAGTTTCGGGTCGGCCTGGTATGCTTCAACTATAGCTGCCCACAGCAAACGCAAGGCACGCAGTTTGGCGATCTCGAAGAAATAGTTGGTGCCCGCCGCCATGTGGAACTGCACATTCTGCAGCACCGACTCCAGCGGATGACCTGCGTTGGTGAGCCTGGTGATATAGGCTACCGCTGCATTTAAGGTATAAGCAATTTCCTGCGTGGCCGATGCCCCGATACTGCCGAAATTGGTACCGCTGATGGAGATGCCACGAAACTCCGGGCTCTCTTTGGTTTGGTCCAGTATTTCCAGAATCGCTTTATTTTCGTCGCGGCTCAGTTCGCCTTTGGCTGTAATGGGGTCGTATTTTAAAAAGCCCCGCAGGTTTTGCGCCGATACCTGGTTGGCGGCCAGCTTGTTGTACAGGCGGCTCGGGAAATGGTCCAGCTTTTCGGGCAAACTATAGCCAACCGGTGTTTTGTTCAGGTCTACCTGGCTCAGCAGGTAAACCAGGTCAAATTGCTCCGGCTGCGGAATTATAAAATGAATGCCATCTGCCCCGCGTGCCAGGGCATCAGTCGCTTTATCTATAGCTGCTCTGCCATCGCCGGTTGCTTTAATCTCCTGTATGTTCAGCCAGTTGTTGCTTTCTGTTTTGCTGCCGCGCACAAACGGGAACTCTCCGGCAAAAGGCAGTTGCTGTACATCTTCTTTGGTATAGTATGGCTTAATATCGATGTTTTCGTAGGTGTGCCAGGTGAGTTGCTCCAGGGGCGTATCGCGCAGGTCTTTGCGGGCACGTTCTTCCCAATCGGCGGCAGTGGCAGGTGTAAACTCCGAGAATAGCTTTTGCGTGTTGTTGCTATCGTCCGTCATCTGGTGTATATAGTTGTAATTTGATGTAAAGATATACTTTATAGTTTACGTTTTAAACAGGGATAGTTGCTGGTTATGCAAAGCTGCGAACGTAAAGGCGGTAGGCACCATACCCGATCAGGAGCCAGATAAGTACTATCATAAACGCCATGGTATAGTTGGTTTTACGCGGGCGTTGCAGTTGCTGGCGGGCCTTTTGCCGGTACTCTTCTACTACCTCTGCAGGTAAAAGTTTTATACTCAGCCAGATACCCAGCGGCAGGATCAGCAGATCGTCCAGGTAACCAAGCACGGGTATAAAATCCGGCACCAGGTCGATGGGGCTGAAGGCGTAGGCTACGGTCAGTACCACTACTACTTTGGCCATAAACGGGATGCGCGGATCGCCTGATGCCAGATACAGGGTGTAGATATCTTCTTTCAGTTTCCGGACCAGTTCTTTCCATTTGCGCAGCATAGTTTTGTTGTACGGGAAGAAGCCGGACTATAGTTTATTTTAAATTCGGAAGGTCAGCCCTGAACAATAGATCGCAACTATAAAATCGCTATATTTCTACTTTAAACACGATCATCAACTCACCTGTATGCATAAAACCTTACTAACTATAGTTGGCGCCGCACTACTGGCCTTGCCTGCTACCGCCCAGGATGCCAAACTGCTCGCCCGTGCCAATAGCATGGCCGACAAAATCGAAAAGAAAGTAATTGAATGGCGCCGCGATTTTCATGAGCACCCCGAACTGGGTAACCGCGAAGTAAAAACCGCCGCCAAAATTGCCGCCGAGCTAAAACGACTGGGCATTGAAGTAGAAACCGGCATAGCCCATACGGGTGTAGTAGGAGTTTTAAAAGGCGGAAAGCCCGGACCTGTAGTTGCCTTGCGTGCCGACATGGATGGCTTGCCGGTTACAGAGCGTGCCGATCTACCTTATGCTAGTAAAGCAAAAGGCAACTATAACGGCCAGGAAGTTGGCGTAATGCATGCCTGCGGTCACGATACCCATGTGGCTATGCTGCTGGGTGCCGCCGAAGTGCTGGCCGGTATGAAAAAGGATTTGCCGGGAACGGTGAAATTCATCTTTCAGCCTGCCGAAGAAGGCGCGCCAGCCGGTGAGAAAGGTGGCGCATCGCTGATGGTGGAAGAAGGCGTACTAAGCAAAGGACCGAAACCGGAAGTGATCTTTGGCTTACACATCAACTCCCAAACTGAAGTAGGCAAGCTAAAGTACCGCCCCGGCGGTATTATGGCCAGTGCCGATGTACTGCGGATAAAAGTAAAAGGCAAGCAGGTACATGGCGCCAGTCCGTGGGCTGGGGTAGATCCTATAGTTGTATCAGCGCAGATCATAAACGGCTTGCAAACTATAGTTAGCCGCCAGGTAGACCTGACCGAAGATGCCGCTGTGATAACGATTGGCAGCATACACGGTGGCGTGCGCAACAACATTATTTCGGAAGAAGTGCAGCTCGAAGGTACGATTCGCGCACTGGACCCCAACATGCAGAAACAGATACACGAGCGCATAAAGCTAACCGCCACCAAAATTGCCGAAAGCGCCGGAGCCACTGCCGAAGTAACTATAGAAGAAATGGCCCCCATAACTTATAACCACGAAGCACTGACCCAGCGCATGCTGCCCACCCTGCAAACTATAGCTGGTAAAGACAACGTGCTGCTGATGAACGCCATGACCGGTGCCGAAGATTTTGCCTATTACCAGCAAAAGATACCGGGCCTGTTCGTGTTTGTAGGCGGCATGAAAAAAGGCCAGGACCCCAACACCGCACCAGCCCACCACACCCCGGATTTTTACATCGACGAAAGCGGCATGCAACTAGGCGTTAAAACCCTGCTCGGTTTAACGTTGAACTATATGACGGGGAAAGGGAAGTTGTAGCTATAGTTTATAGTTGGACAAAACCGGTAAGCCAGTGCTATTGCAGCACCAGCTTACCGGTTTTCTTTTGCCCGTCTTTAGTCGTTAAGGTGTAAAAGTATAGCCCGGCAGTGGCGTTAGGTCTTTCTACTTCAGTTAGGCCCGGTTGTAGTCTTTGTTCCAGTACCAGCTGGCCCTGTAAACTATAGATGCTGAGCAAAGCCGGTGTCTCCGCCTGAACGGTAAATTTATTTTGCGCCGGGTTCGGGTAGATCAGGTAAGTGGCGGCGGCTAATTCTTCGGCGGTGGCGGTTGGCAACTGCTGCACAACTATAACCTGTACCTGTTTCTCCAGAACTATAGGCTCCTTGGCAGTAGCAGTATGGGTTGCCCTGAAAGTTATAGTTTGAGGAGTGCCGGTTGCCTGAGATAGCGATGGCGTAAAAACAAGCTTTCCAATTTTACCTTCTGTAGAGTCGCGGGAGGTGAAGGCGAAGTCAGATGCTCCGTTAGCTAAATCACTTTCTGTGGTTATAGTTGGCGCATAGCCCTTTATAGTTTCGGCAAATACTTCCAGGCTTACCTGTTTTTGCGGCTTTGTCATGAACTCTCCTTCCGGAGACCGGCTGAGGTTGCTGGTGCTTAAAAGTGTAAATATTGGCTGATCGGAGCGCACTCTGATACCTACTGAAGTTACTGCCCAGGTATAATAAGTGGTTCCGTAAAAGCTTACAAAATAAGGACGGTTTCTGATTAGGTCTTCAGTTGGTGTAAACCTGAATATGCCTGTTCCATATTGACCAATCTCGAATGTGACCGGAACATTCAGTAACTCCGACAATTCGCTGGCATACAGCTTTGCCGTTGTCGCATCTTTAATAGGAGCGTAGGTGGGTTTCAGGTTATTATAGGCGATCCGTAGTTCCACTTCCTGGTTTATCTTAGCCACAAGGTATCCTTCCTGCGTAAATTCCTGTGCCGGCTGTTTTATCAGGAATAGCTTTTCAGGGTAAGTACCATTAAAACTGCCTTTTGCCAACAGCTGCATATCATAAACTACTTCCCCAATCTTACGGCCATTACGCCATTCTTCTACTGCTACTGCAAAAACGTATTCACCCGTATAACAAGGGGTATTCCAGACCAGCTGCCCATCAGTTTCAGATAGCTTAAACTCAGACTGGCCCATTTGCTCAGCGTTCATGCAACGCGCTATTTTATCTGGTAGCTGATAGCCTGGCAGTGGTAATGTTTTGCCATTTATATCTTTCCATAGGGGAGTCCTTAACTTATATGACAGGCTGTCTCCGTCCCGGTCATAAGCTAACAGATTATAGTTTAAAGGCTGCCCTACAGTTGCAAATATTCCAATTGGAGCCATAAACACCGGACTATTGTTCAGTCGCGTTAATGAGTTTATAGTTAACGTAGTGCTTACCAGAAAAGAGTACGAATCAGATGGGGGAGTTATGTTTAAGATACCAGCATTCCGGTTTACACCATTCCAGTAAACTGTATAATTGCCATCATTAGCATAGGTGTAATCCCATTTATAAAAATTCACGCTCGTGTTATAGTAGCCGATTTCCGGACCACGGCTGGACCCAGTTTCACGCTCTACTACAATAACCTTTCCGTCTCCCATGTTAACTTCAACCTGTTCATGATCTGCCAGAGAAGTTTGATCCATTAGTACAGTTAAAGTAAAAGTAAACTTACGTGGATTCGGATTTGCGCGCTGATCGTGAGTAAAAGTGATAAATCCACCCTTAATATGCGTAGCCGAAGCAGTCGCAAAACATAGTAACAGGCTAAAAAGAAGTATAAGTTGTTTCATAGCGGTTGATAAATTTGATACTAAGATAATAACTCTGCTGCAGAATATAGCATCTATCAAATATAAACCTTACCTTAAGTAACGAAACCCTTGACAGGCGAATTGATGTTGTGCCACAGCAGGTATATCCGTACTTTTGTGGATAACTCGCACCTGATCTTATGAAACACCCGATCTATAGTTATATAACCGCCCTGTTGCTTGCCACATCAGCGGTTGGTTGCCAGCAGAAAGTATGGCAGCCGCAGTCGCCGAGCCTGGAGTTGACCGATGTGCCCGTAGACAGCACTCTGAAAGCAGACCCCGAAACGGAAGCCATGATCGCTCCTTACCGCCAGCAGGTTACCGCCAAAATGAGCGAAGTGATCGGTACAGCTCCTGTAGAACTACGCAAGGCAGATTACGAATCGCCGCTCGGTAATTTTGTGGTGGACCTGCTGTTGGAGCAGACCAATAAAATGGTGGACACGCCGGTGGATATGGCCCAAACCACGAATGGTGGTTTACGCGTGCCACTTCCAGCCGGACCGATAAACGTTGGTAACATCTTCGAACTGATGCCTTTCGAGAACGAAGTGATCGTGCTGACACTGGATGGCCCTACCACCAAAGAGCTGTTTGACTTTGCTGCCAAGACCGGTATCTCACCCATTGCTAATGCCACTTATACAGTAAAGGATGGCCAGGCTATAGATGTGAAGATCGGCGGCAAACCTTTGGATACATCCCGCAACTATACCATTGTAACATCAGATTACCTGGCAAGCGGCGGCGATAACATGGTGATGTTTAAAAAAGCCATTAAGTCGGAGAAAGTTGGTATGATGATGCGCGACATGATCCTGAAACACATAAAAGAACTGACTGCCGCCGGTAAACCTATAGTTGCCGACACCACCAAACGCGTTTTCGGAATCCCGCAAAAGTAACCAGCCATGAAGAGAAGAGATTTTTTAAAATACAGTGCCGTAGGAGCAGCCGGTTTAACTATAGTTGGTTTTCCGTTAACTACCGAAGCCGCCAGCAAAACTATAAAGCTTACCATTCTGCATACCAACGACCAGCACTCGCGCATCGATCCGTTTCCGAGCGATGGCCGCAAGCATGCCGGTATGGGTGGCATGGCCCGACGTGCCAGCCTGGTAGAGCGTATCCGCAAAGAAGAGCCGAATGTGCTTCTACTGGATGCCGGCGATATCTGGCAGGGGACGCCTTACTTCAACTTTTTTAACGGCGAGCTGGAGTACAAGTTGATGACCGACATGAAGTACGACGCCGCCACACTCGGTAACCACGACTTCGACCTTGGTCTGGAGGGACTGGCAAAACAACTACCTGTTGCTGGTTTCGAGTTTGTGAACGCCAACTATGATTTTTCTAAAACGATGCTGGCTGGCAAATTTAAGCCTTACAAAATTTTCGAGAAGGAAGGTTTGCGCATCGGCGTATTTGGTCTGGGCATACAGCTGGAAGGCTTGGTAGGTAAAAAACAGTACGGCGAAACCGTTTACTTAGACCCTGTTGCCAAAGCGCAGGAAATGGTAAAAGTGCTGCGCGAAAACCAGAAATGCCACATGGTCATCTGCCTGTCGCACCTGGGCTATAGTTACACAACCGAGAAGATAGACGACCGAAAGCTGGCGCAGCAGGTACCGGGCATCGACCTGATTATTGGCGGGCATACCCACACGTTTATGGAGCAGCCGGAAGTAATGCGCCACGAATCAGGGCACGAAACGCTGATAAACCAGGTAGGCTATGCCGGCATCTACTTAGGTCGCATCGACTATGAATTCAGTAAAAAAACGAAGCAAAAAACGGGTGTCAGAACGGCTGCTTTGCCTGTGGATAACCCTGTATTAACTTCGTGAAAAAATAATTTTTTGTTTACTTATATTTAAGCAAATTTGTAACCCCCCTGTGGAAAAGGAGCGGTTTGCAAAACCAAACTAATCTTGTGAGCTTTGGAAAACTGGATGATTAAAGATTGTACGACTGTATGGAGTAACTGCCTGCAGGTGATAAAGGAAAATATTGGCGATCAGAGCTTTAAGACCTGGTTCGAGCCAATTAAACCGATAAGCCTGCGCGACAGTGTGCTGACTATACAGGTGCCCAGCCAATTTTTTTACGAATGGCTGGAAGAACATTATGTGCAGCTTTTAAAGAAGGTAATCTACCAGGAACTTGGCGCCGATGGCCGCCTGGAATACTCTATTATAGTTGACCGCGGCAACGAGTCGAACAAGCCGCAAACCGTTAACATCCCGACCAAAAAAATACCAGCAGCTGTTGTTAACTCATACCGTCCGGAGCAGAACTTCATTAAGAGCCCGTTCGAGTCCAAAACGATTGACCGCAACTTCCTGAACTCGCAGCTGAATGCAGCTTATACGTTCGAGAACTATATTGAAGGTGATTGTAACCGTCTGGCGCGTTCTGCTGGTTATGCTGTGGCTAACAAACCCGGCACAACCTCTTTCAACCCGCTGATGGTGTATGGCGGTGTAGGTCTTGGTAAAACGCACCTGGTGCAGGCCATTGGCAATTACATTAAAAACAGCAATCCCGATAAGTTTGTACTTTACGTTTCGTCGGAGAAGTTCGTGAACCAGTTCATCGAATCTGTTCGGACAAACAATGTGCAGGACTTTGCCAACTTCTATCTGCTGGTAGATATCCTGATCATAGACGATGTGCAGTTTTTGAGCGGCAAGGACAAAACACAGGAAATGTTCTTCCACATCTTTAACCACCTGCACCAATCCGGCAAGCAAATCGTAATGACATCAGACTGCCCGCCACGCGACCTGAAAGGCCTGGAAGAGCGCTTGTTGTCCCGCTTTAAGTGGGGCTTAACAGCTGACTTACAGAGCCCGGATTTTGAAACGCGTATGGCCATTATCCAGAAAAAGATGCAGAGCGACGGCATCGACATTCCGGATAACGTGATCGAGTACCTGGCTTACAGCGTGGATACCAACGTGCGTGAACTGGAAGGTGTACTGATATCCCTGATCGCGCAATCGTCGCTGAACCGTAAAGAAATTGACCTGGAGCTTGCCAAGCAGGCCCTGAAACATATTATTGAAGACGTTGAGACAGAAGTAAACCTCGACTTCATCCAGAAAACGGTAGCCGAGTACTTCCAGGTGAGCTTAGACTCGCTGAAAGCCAAAACGCGCAAGAAAGAAATTGTAACGGCGCGTCAGGTGGCCATGTATTTTGCCAAAGAGTTTACCAGCCACTCGCTTAAGTCAATTGGTTATCACTTCGGCGGCCGCGACCACAGTACCGTTATCCACTCCGTACAAACCGTTTCTGATCTGATCGATACGGATAAGAAGTTTAAGGCAAGCATTCAGGAGTTACAGAAAAAATTTAAATCGAAAGCCGGATAGAAAAACTCTACTATAAAATAGCCGGGGCTATAGTTGCAGTAACTATAGCCCCGGTTTGTTTTTGGGGCAAACATATTAAACTAAAGATGAATATTGGAATATCAATGAGGAGACAGGCTATAATCTTCTTGTCTTATTTTCTTGTTGCTTCGTTGTTCCTGTTCAATCATTCAGGCGGCGCAGATATAATCTTTATGATGTTGCTGTACGTGTCTGTTTTTATTCATGGTGTCGTAGCTATAGTTAAAGTTGTAAGAAAGAGATGGTCTGTGAATGACTTGTTTATTCTTATTGCATTTATAATTCTGTTAGTACTTCTTTTAAAGCATTACCTGGAATTTATGTGGTGGTTCACTTCAGCCTTAAAAGGTAAAAATTAAGGTAAGTCCGCCCTAACCTGTGACTTGCCTTGGGTCAGTTGAGAAATTCTGCAATCGTAACTCATCCCCCTGCCCCCTTCAAAGGGGGACTTTATCTCCTGACGTAAAACTATAGTTTTGAATTACGCATTGCTTATTGTCCCCCTTTGAAGGGGGCTGGGGGATGACCGCAGTTCAGGAGAAATCTAAAAACCTGTCAAAAAAGTCCGGGCTATACTTTCATCAAGTATAGCCCGGACTTCTATAGTTTAAACCTTACCGGTTATTTTCTGCTTCTGTCAGTTCAAAGCCATGTACGGCAGCCAGGTCACGGACTTTCCCTTTTATCCTTTGCTTATCCTTGCGCTTGCGCACCTGCTTCAGGTCGAAGTACGTTTGGGTGTCGTTTTTTTCAGTTACGCGCAGGGCCAGCGGCGTGATGTGCACTGCTTTTATGTTAGGGATAGCCACCACATGCTTCGGGCGGAAAACCCCGTGCTTGCGCACAATGTACTCTGGTGTTACCTCAATGTAAGACTGAAAGCCGAAAACCGACGTGTTTTGCAGTACCACATAAACCAGGAAAGCAATTGCCAGCCCCAGAAAAGCATAAAACAGGATCGACTCGCCGGACGTTGGCCTGTCGGTAAAAGCGAGCATTGCTGCCCATGCTACCCACAACAAGGTGAGCATAAGCTGAATAGAGAACGACAGCTTGGCGCTGCGCGAAGGGCTTAACTGAATGAATAACGACGATCGTGCACTGCTACTGCCAGTTGCTGCCATGCTTTACTGATTTGGTGAAACATACTGCCCTGCGGGCTTAGAAGCTGGTTTAAAACTATTTTGGATAAGCGAAGAGCGCAGTCATCAGGTTTTGATGACCGGAACTTGCAACCCAAACTATAGTTGTATTTCAGCTTCAGTGCAAGATAATAAATTATTCTTTAAGTGTGGCATTCACTGAGATCTCGGGCACCGCGCTCAGCGCCTTCGAAACCGGGCACTTCTGTTTGGCTTCCTGTACCAGCTTCTGAAAGTCGTCGTTTTGCAGGTTGGGCACTTTGGCCTCGGTGGTGAGCACAATTTTCTGGATGGTTGGTGCGCCATCGGTTTCGCCTAAAGTTACATCGGCTGTGGTGCTGATATAATCCGGAGTGATGTTCTGGTTACCCAGCAAAGCGCTCAGGAACATCGAAAAGCAGCCGGCATGTGCCGCACCGATCAGTTCTTCCGGCGAGGTGGCTTTGGTGTCGTCGCCGAAGCGGGATGCGAAGGAATAACCGGTTTTTACATTACCGCGGCCGGTCTCAAATTCTCCGGAGCCCTCTTTCAGGCTGCCTTTCCACTGGGCTTTTGCTTTGTGCTGCTTCATAGTTTTTATTAGTTTGTTTAGATAATCTATAAACTTAGTTTAGCATTAATAGTTACCCCAGCGCAGCAGATTTTGTTTACAGCAAGCATAATGTAAGGCTACACTATGGCATTAAAACGATTCCTGCCTATCTTTACCAACTATAAAACAGCAATGTATGGGTGTAAAAGCGTGGTTGAGTAAGTTTCTGGCAGCCTATGTGCACAAAAAGCAGCAGACCTGGATCAATAATCCGGTAGCTGCGCAGGAGGCCATTTTTCAGAAGATCATTGCCGGGGCGCGGCAGACCGCCTTTGGCCACGATCATCACTTCGAAACTATAAAAACCCACGCTGATTTTGTAAAAGCTGTTCCTGTACGCGACTACGAGGGCCTGAGCCCGTATTTCAACCGCATCAAACAGGGCGAGCGAAATGTTACCTGGCCTGGCAAACCCATTTACTTAGCCAAAACCAGCGGCACCACGTCGGGCACCAAATACATCCCAATTACTAAAGATTCTATCCCGAACCACATAAACGGCGCTAAAAATGCGCTGCTGGCCTATATTCACGAAACCGGTAATTCCAGGTTTTTAGATGGCAAACTGATCTTTTTATCTGGAAGTCCGGTGTTGGATGAGGTGGGCGGCATTAAGACCGGTAGGCTGTCTGGTATTGTGAACCACCACGTGCCCGGTTACCTGCGCACCAACCAACTGCCCAGCTACGAAACCAACTGCATCGAAGACTGGGAACACAAGCTTGACGAGATCATAGAGGAAACTATAGATCAGAACATGACACTCATTTCGGGTATACCGCCGTGGGTGCAGATGTACTTTGACAAACTGATGCGGCAAACGGGCAAGCAGATAAAAGATGTTTTCCCGAATTTTTCGCTGTTTGTATATGGTGGCGTGAACTTTGAACCCTACCGCAAAAAAATGTTCGAGTCGATCGGGCGCCAGGTAGACAGCATCGAGACGTTTCCGGCATCGGAAGGCTTTTTTGCTTACCAGAACGAGCAGAACGACAAAGGCCTGCTACTTTTGCTGGATGCCGGCATTTTTTACGAGTTTATACCAGTAGAAGAATATTTTAACGACAACCCGACCCGCTTAACCATAGGTGAGGTGGAACTGGAAAAAAATTATGCACTGGTCATCAGCAGCAACGCGGGCTTGTGGGGCTACTCCATTGGCGACACGGTGAAGTTTACAAGCATAAAACCATACAAACTTATTGTAAGCGGTCGCATAAAACACTTTATTTCGGCGTTTGGAGAGCACGTGATTGGGGAGGAAGTGGAGAAAGCCATGCAGCAGACCATGCAGAAATTTCCGACGGCAGAACTGGTGGAATTTACGGTGGCGCCATACGTTAGTAGCGGCGAAGGCGAGTCGTACCACGAGTGGCTGGTAGAGTTCTCGAAGGTGCCAAACAACCTGGCCGATTTCGAAAAAGAGCTGAACCAGCAGCTACAAAAGCTGAACAGTTACTACAACGACCTGATTACCGGCAACATACTTGCGAATCTGAAAGTACGTGTGCTGCCACTTGGTACGTTCCGTAATTACATGAAATCGCAGGGCAAACTGGGCGGTCAGAACAAAGTGCCACGTTTGAGCAACGACCGCCAGCTGGCCTCAGGCCTGCTGACAATTACGAATTCCTAATTATGAATTACGAATGAAGGAAAATGTAATTGTAAGCAAAACCTATGATTTGCCATTCGGGTTGTTAAGCTGTATGAGTACCTGAAAGGAGAGAAACAGGAATATGTTTTAGCAAAGCAGTTATTACGGAGCGGTACATCAATTGGAGCAAATGTTGAAGAAGGAGTGGCCGCGCAATCAACTATAGATTTTGTTCATAAGTTAAGCATAGCTAGAAAGGAAGCCAGAGAAAGTAGTTATTGGCTGAGGCTATTACATGACACCGGCTACATTAAACAAACACAGTTCGAAAGTATTCATACAGATTGTGAAGAGATAATTAAAATTTTAAATAGTATCATCATTACGAGTAAAGCGAAGCTGGAAAAGAAGACCAATTCGTAATTCGTAATTCGTAATTCGTAATTAATGAAGAGAATCGCCATACTTGGTTCAACAGGCTCTATCGGGACGCAGGCGCTGGACGTGATTGCGGCTAACCCGGAGAGTTTTGAACTGGAAGTTATAACCGCTTACAATAACGCCGACCTACTGATAGAACAGGCCCTGCAGTTTAAGCCCAACGTGGTGGTAATTGCCCGCGAAGACCTGTACGACAAAGTAAGCAGCGCCCTGCAGCACGAGGCCATAAAAGTATACGCCGGTGCCAACGCCCTGAACGCGGTAGTGGAAATGGGAACGGTGGATATGGTCCTCACAGCGATGGTCGGGTATGCCGGGCTGCAACCAACTATACGCGCCATAGAGGCCGGAAAAGAGATTGCGCTGGCCAACAAAGAAACGCTGGTAGTAGCCGGACAACTGATCACAGATCTGGCCCGCGAAAAAGGCGTGAACATTTACCCCGTAGACTCCGAACACAGCGCTATTTTCCAGTGCCTGGCAGGAGAGTTTCATAACCCGATCGAAAAGATCATCCTCACAGCTTCAGGTGGCCCGTTCCGTGGCCGAACTATAGACGACTTAAAATTCGTTACCAAAGCGCAGGCACTCAAACACCCGAACTGGGACATGGGTGCTAAGATAACGATAGATTCTGCCAGCCTGATGAACAAAGGCCTGGAAGTGATCGAGGCAAAATGGCTTTTCGGGCTGCGCAACGACCAGATCGAAGTAGTGGTGCATCCGCAATCTATTATTCACTCGCTGGTTCAGTTCGAGGATGGCTCCATAAAAGCACAGCTTGGTTTACCGGATATGAAATTGCCAATTCAGTACGCATTGGGTTACCCCAACCGCCTGAAGTCTGATTTTCCGAGATTCAATTTCCTGGACTACCCGCAGCTTACCTTTGAACAGCCCGACCTGAAGACTTTCCGTAATCTGCAGCTCGCTTTTGATGCCATGGCGCAGGGCGGAAACATGCCTTGTATCCTGAATGCAGCCAACGAAGTTGCGGTAGGTGCCTTCCTGCAGGATGAGGTTGGATTTCTGGAGATGTCGGATCTGATAGAAAGCTGTATGGCAAAAGTTGCGTATATTGCAAACCCTTCTTACGCCGACTATGTTGATACAGACAGGGAGACCCGCCTGCTGGCCGCCGATTTCGTGAAAAATAAAACGATTTAGCAGCTTACAAGGCACAATACAGTTAATACTTGCATATTTTTTTTCTTAGATGGATATAGTAATCATGGTTGCCCAGTTAATTCTGGGCCTTACAATTTTGGTTGGTCTGCACGAGCTTGGGCACATGCTCACGGCAAAGTGGTTTGGCATGCGCGTCGAAAAATACGCTATCGGCTTCCCGCCAAAGGTTTTCGGTAAAAAGATCGGTGAAACAGAATACATGCTGGGCCTTATCCCACTGGGCGGCTTTGTAAAAATTTCCGGCATGGTAGACGAATCGATGGACACAGAGGCTTTGAAAGAGGAGCCAAAACCATGGGAGTTCCGGGCCAAGCCGGCCTGGCAGCGCCTGATCGTGATGATGGGCGGTATTATTGTGAACGTGATCACAGGTATTGTTATCTATATCTGCCTTACCTATAGTTACGGCGAAAATTACCTGCCGGCAGAAGAAGTAAAATACGGTGTTGTACCGAACGAGATAGGCAAAGAGATCGGTTTTAAGACCGGTGACAAGGTAGTAGCTGTAAATGGCAAGCCGCTGGAGAAATTTGAGGATGTTTACTCGATGGATGCCCTGCTGAACCAAAACGCTTTTTATACCGTGGAGCGCGATGGCGAGAAAGTGAACATACCGGTGCCCGTAGACTTGATGGACAAGCTGGCCGATAAGGAAGAGCGTATGCTGTTTGTGCAGCCACGCCAGCCGTTTGTGGTTGACCAGGTAATGGCAGGCAGCAACGCCGCCGAAGCAGGCCTGCAACCCGGCGACTACATCCTGACCGTAAACGGCGAAGAAGCCCGCTTTTTTGATGAATTTAAGCAGCTGCTGGTAAAATATGCCGGCAAAGACGTGACCCTGCAGGTAGAGCGCGGCGAAAAGGTGATTGACCTAAAGGCAAAAGTAGAGCCGGATGGTACCATTGGTTTCATGCAGAAGCCATTGCTGAACTATGCTACCAGAGAATACAGCATCGGGGAAGCGATACCGGCTGGTACGGAACAGGCGTTTGGCGTCATTACAGCTAACCTGAAAGGCTTTGGCAAGATCTTCCGCGGCGAGGTTTCGGCCTCCAAATCAGTGAGCGGCCCGATCGGGATAGCGCAGATCTTTGGTGATACCTTTAACTGGTACAAATTCTGGTCAATCACGGCGATGTTGTCGATGGTGCTGGCGTTTATGAACTTCCTGCCGATACCGGCGCTGGATGGCGGCCACGTGATGTTCCTGACCTATGAGATGATCAGCGGTCGCAAACCTTCTGATAACTTCCTGGAGAATGCCCAGAAAGTAGGCATGGTGCTGCTGTTAGGTTTAATGGCCTTCGCGATCTTTAACGATGTGTTCAAACTTATCTTCTAACCAAAAGATGAGTAAACGATAGCAAACGCTGTTGCATGACCTGCAACAGCGTTTTTGTTTGAGGATATCCAACTATAGCCAAACTGAACTATGGCAACTATAAACCGGTTCTTAGTTGGTATTCTGAAATTTTAAGTAAATTACCTGTACCGGTTCAAACTATAGTTTATAGTTTTACTTTACCTCTTGCAAACCATGTATCTCAGATCTGTTTTTATAGTTACCCTTTGCCTTTTGTGCAGCCTTTCCGCTGCCGCCCACGATTACCACGCCAGCATAACGGATGTAAAGTTTAACCCGCGCACGCAAAGCCTGCAGGTAGCCGTAAAGGTGTTTACCGATGACCTGGAAAATGCCCTCTCAAAACAGAGTAAGAGAAACGTAACCTATAGTGCCACTTCGGAGCAGGTAAAAGAGCAGTTGGTTACCTACATGGCAACTACCATGAGGTTTGAGCTGAGCCAGGGCAAACCACTGAAACAGCATTTTGTAGGATCGGAAGCCGAAGCCGATGTGGTCTGGATCTATTTTGAAGTGCCGGTGCAGGCAGCCTCGTTGTCGCAACTCTACATCCGGAACGCCGTGCTTACAGAGCTTTTTGATGACCAGATGAACATCCTGAACCTGGACTATAAAGGCAAAATGCACAGCTCTCTTTTCCGGAAAGACGAAACCAGCAAAAAATTTACCCTATAGTTCAGCCAAACAGCAACCGTACTTTCCGGATAGTAGCCAGGCCAGTTACAGCCAATAAGATACCTGCCAGGTAAGGCACCACCAAGCGCTCCAGCCCCGACAAGTGGAAGTGTGAGGGTAGGTTCAGGAGCATGAAAACCGCAGCTATAAAGCCCACCAGCACCCAGTAAGGTAGCCAGGCAAACAAAAACCGACGCTTCACAGGCGCAACAGGCAAACTATGGATATGCCATAGCAGCACAGTAAAACCGGCCAGCGTACTGGCATGCTGCAACACCCTGCAAAGCGGCAGACTCAAAATCCCCAGCACTGAAACCGGTTGTTGCAGGAACGGATAATTTCTGACAAAGTAGCCGTTATAGTGCGTAAAGCTGTCCCAGAATAAATGGGTAAAAGAGCCGATAAGCGCTGAAATAGCGAAGATGTGTACGTTTTTGAGCAACAGATCAGCGACACGCACAGGTTGTACAGCTAATGCCCGTTTCCGGAAATACTCCGGGAGTTGCTGCATCACCTGGTCGCGGATAAGCATATGAAAAAGTATGGCCAGCACAAACGCCATGGGCAGGTTAAACAGCAGCAACCCTTTCAGCGAGTGACTTAAACTACCCAGCCTGTCAACCGGAAGAAAGTAAGCAAAATCTGGGGCGATGCTGCCAACTATAAGCCCCGTAACAGAGAGCCACCGGCGATGCAGCCGTAGCAATGGAACTATAAGCGCAGGATGTGCGGCCGTAAAGGGCATAATGTAGGAATTGGTTTACTTGCCGCCACGTTCCGCTTTTTCAGGTTTTATCAGCCTGAACTCCACGCGGCGGTTTATTCTGCGGTCCTCCTGTGTCTTTTCTTCACGCAGCGGCTTGGTACTGCCAAATCCATACGCATCTATGCGCCCGTCCGTTAAGTTAACCTTGTCTTCAATGTATTTCCGGATGGCGTTTGCCCGGTCCTGCGAGAGCGATAGGTTAAATTCAGGGTCGCCGGCACTATCAGTGTGGCCCGATATCTCTAAACGGTAAGTCGGGTGGTCCACCAGGAAAATGGCCACTTCGTCCAGGATAGGCTTCATTTCTTCCTTAATATCCGACTGGTTCTGGTCAAACTCAATGTTACTGAAAACCATCGGTACACTATAGTCGATCAGGGTGGTCATGATCTGGAAAGCCGTGTCCTGTTCCAGCGCGATTTCCCGCTCAATGGTAAAGAAATCGGGGCTCTGGATCAGCAGCATGTAGCGGGTGTGGTCGATCAGGTCAAACTCAAAGCTGCCATCCGGGCGAATGTATTTAGAGGATATCTCGATACCATTTTCCAGGTCGATAACGGAGATCATACCTGAAAGAGGCTTTTGGGTAACAGAATCAAGGAGTGTTCCTTCAATTTTGGTTACAGCCAGCGGGTGGGCTTCCATGGGCAGCGGAAACGAAAACAGGTCCAGGTTGTGGATGTCCTGTGCTTCGGAGCGGGCATAATACAGGTTCTTGGACTGGGAGTCGATAGTAAAATAATACTCGCTGCCGCGCCCGTTCACGAGCGGGCCAATGTTGCGGGGCTCCTGCCACTGGCCTCCTACACGGTAGGTTTTATAGATGTCGAAATCGCCGAAGTTGTAAAGCTGACCCCGTGAGCTGAAATATAATACCTGGTAAAGCGGGTGGAAGAACGGGCTTACCTCACTTTCGCGGGTATTAATTACAGGGCCGGCATTTTCGGCAGGTGACCATTCGCCTTTTTTGTTCTTATATGTGTAGTAGATATCCGATAAGCCAAATCCGCCGAGCCTGTCAGACGCAAAGTAGATGGTGTCCTCGTTGGCAGTCAGGGTTGGCTGCGAGTCCCAGGAAGTGGAGTTTACCTGTTTGCCCAGGTTCTGGATATTGCCCCAGGTGCCGTCGGCCTGTTTGGTGGCTACATACAGGTCGCAGTTGCCGTAGCCGTCCGGGGCCTCGCAGCGGGCAAAGTACAGGGTGTTACCGTCGCGGCTCAGGCAGGCAGAGCCTTCGTTGTAAATGCTGTTGATGGGCTTGCCAAATGATTTTCCTTCTTCCCAGTAGCCATTTACCTGTTGCGTGTAAAAAAGGTCCTCGTTGGCGCGGCCGTTCAACCCCTGGGTGTTGCGCTGCGAGGTGTATATCAGCACTTCATCGTCGGCATTTATAGTTGGGCCATAGTCCTCGTAAGGCGAGTTGATGGCATTGCCCATGTTCAGGTATACGCCTTTGGGTGGCTTAAACGTGGCCACAGATTTACGGTACTCCACCATCTCGTAATAATAGTTGAGCGGCACGTAGTAGTCTTTGCTGTTCTGTTCCAGCGAGTCGTAGTAAGAGTACACACGGCGCACATCCGAGCGGTGGTGTTTGAGCACCATGCGGTAAAGTGACTTGGCTTTTTCAGACTGGCCTTGTTTTTCGAGCAACTGACCCAGCCGCCAGATCAGCGGCGTATCTTTGTAAAAGTTCTCGATACCGAAATTATTCACGTAGGCCTCCAGCAGCGGAAGGGCTTCCTCGTAGCGGCGCTTTTTCTCTAATTTCTGGATCGCATCCAGTTTTTTCTGGTCGTGGTAATAGGGAATTTTGTTCAGGTTAGGAAATAAGAGTTGTACCTCCTGCTTGGGAGCTTTGCGGTGCACCTTGATGCCGGTTTCCGTCTCAATGGGTATCTGCTTGTATTCCTGAGCCTTACTGAAGGCTGGTAGCAACAATAGCAACACCCCGAGCAGGTACAGTCTATTCATTTGCCATCTTGTTTTTACCTGTCAGCCAAAGATATTAATTTTGTGTTATATTTTTGTAACAAGTGTCGTACTATAACATTTAATTTTTGGCTAAGTGCTCATTTGGTCAGGGCTGCAAAACCGGCAGCAGGCTATAGTTGGCACAAGTCTTGACTATAGTACGACAACTCCCGGAAAGCCGCGTTTGCGGACTTTTTATGTCATTATGGCATTTACCAAACTATGAAGTATACCTTGAATAACTTTCTGCATAACCTTTTACTAAGTTCCGCTTCAGACCACGACAGCGACGATGTAGTTTCGATCATTACCACGGACCCTGAAGAGGAAATACCTACCGCAGACCTGCCTGCCGAGCTGCCTATACTTGCCGTGCGCAATACAGTGCTGTTCCCGGGGGTGGTGCTGCCTATTACCGTTAGCCGTAAAAAATCGGTGCGCCTGGTGCGCAAAGCTTATAAAGGTGATAAAACGATAGGGGTAGTAGCCCAGAAGAATACCAACGCCGACGATCCGAACCCGGAAGACCTCTTTAGTGTAGGTACGGTTGCCCGCATTTTAAAGATGCTGGTACTGCCGGACGGTAACACAACGATCATCATACAGGGCCACAGCCGTTTCCAGATCGAAGAGATCACCCAGGAAGATCCTTACCTGACAGCCCGTGTCAGCTACTGTAAGGAAACCAACCTGAACAAGAAGAACAAGGAAGTAAAGGCGCTGGTACAATCGCTGAAAGATGCGGCGGCTAAGATCCTGAAACTGAACCCGGAGATACCGCAGGAGGCGCAGGTAGCGCTGGATAATATCGACAGCCCAAGTTTCCTGACACATTTCCTGAGCAGCAACCTGAACGTGGAAGTGGCTCAGAAGCAGCAGCTACTGGAGGTGAACGATGGCGCCGAGCGCGGTACACAGCTGCTACAGCTGATGTTGCGCGAGATTCAGCTGCTGGAACTGAAGCAGGAGATCCATACCAAAGTTCACACGGACATTGACCAGCAGCAGCGCGACTATTTCCTGCGCCAGCAGATAAAAGTACTGCAGGATGAACTGGGGCAGGAAGGCCCGGATAAGGAAATTGAGAACTTCCGGGATCGAGCTGTTAAGAAAAAATGGCCGGAAGCCGTTGCAAAGCATTTCAAGAAAGAGATTGATAAGCTGGCCCGCCTTAACCCGCAGGCCGCTGAATATCCTGTGGCTGTAAACTATATCGAGTTCCTGCTGGACCTGCCGTGGGAAGAGTACACCAAGGATAATTTTAACCTGAAGCGCACCAAAAAGATACTGGATACCGACCACTATGGCCTGGAGAAAGTAAAGGAACGCATTCTGGAATACCTGGCCGTACTAAAGCTGAAAAACGACATGAAGGCGCCGATCCTTTGCCTTTACGGTCCTCCGGGTGTTGGTAAAACGTCGCTTGGTCGTTCTATCGCTACTGCCTTAGGTCGTAAATATGTCAGAATGTCACTGGGTGGGGTGCGCGACGAAGCAGAAATTCGTGGGCACCGCAGAACCTATGTGGGTGCAATGCCAGGCAAGATCATCAGCCAGATTAAAAAAGTAGCCTCGGGTAACCCGGTTATCATCCTGGACGAGATCGACAAGCTGGCTTCTGATTTCCGTGGCGACCCGTCTTCGGCGTTGCTGGAGGTGCTGGACCCGGAGCAGAACCACACGTTTATGGATAATTACCTGGATGTGGAGTACGACCTGTCGAAAGTACTGTTCATTGCTACGGCCAACTCGTTGGACACCATACAACCTGCCCTGCGCGACCGTATGGAGATTATTGAGCTGACTGGTTACACGATGGAGGAAAAGCTGGAAATAGCCAAACGCCACCTGGTACCAAAGCAGATAAAAGAACACGGCCTGACAGAAAGCGATGTAAAGATCACCAAGCCTGCCCTGCAGAAAGTGATCGAAGACTATACCCGCGAATCGGGAGTGCGTAGCCTGGAGCGTAAGATCGGCCAACTGGTGCGCCACATTGCCAAGCTGAAAGCGATGGAAGAAGAGTACCCGACAACTATAAAACCAGAAGATGTGGTGAAGATCATGGGTGCCGAGATCTTTGATAAAGAGATTTACCAGGATTTCAGTACAGCCGGTGTTGTAACAGGCCTAGCCTGGACCTCGGTGGGTGGAGATATTCTGTTCGTGGAATCTATCCTTAGCAAAGGAAAAGGCAAGCTTACCTTGTCCGGCCAGTTGGGCGATGTGATGAAGGAGTCGGCTGTTACGGCACTGTCGCATTTAAAAGCGCATGCGCACCTGCTGGATATAGACTATAGAATATTTGAGCAGTACGACCTGCACATTCACTTCCCGGAAGGGGCTGTTCCAAAAGATGGTCCTTCGGCAGGTATCGCTATTTTCACGTCCATTGCCTCGGTTTACACGCAGCGCAAGGTACGCTCTAAGTTAGCGATGACCGGCGAGATAACCCTGCGTGGCAAGGTGTTGCCGGTAGGTGGCATAAAAGAGAAGATACTGGCTGCCAAACGTGCCGGCATTACCGATGTGATCCTTTGCCAGAAGAACCGCAAGGATATTAACGAGATTCCGGAGAACTATATCAAAGGACTGACCATCCATTATGTAGACCGCGTGGAAGAAGTAGTGAAGATTGCCCTGCTGAAAGAGAAAGTAAAGAACCCGCTCAACCTGACTGTGACGGAAGACCGGAAAGTGGAAGTAGAGTAAGGTTTAATTTTGAATTTTGATTGAGTGAATGAGTGAATTTTAAATTAACTTATAGTTGTCATTTCAATACTCACTCAATCACACATTCGCTCACTCAACATTAATATGAAATACCCTGCTGCCCTCTTACTTTGTTTGCTGTTGAGCTTTCCGCTCGCGGCGCAGGTGGGAGGGCAGCGGGCTTTTACGTTTCTGGAGTTGCCGGTAAGCGCTAAACAGGCGGGGTTAGGTGGAGTAAACGTCAGCTCGTTAGGACATGATGTAAATATGGTAACGGCCAACCCGGCCTTGCTTAACCCGGAAATGGACCGCCAGCTGAGTCTGAGTTATGTGGGTTATTTGGCCGACATCAAACAAAGCAACATCGCCTATGCTTTTAACCACCAGAAACTGGGGCGCTGGGCTGCAACTATCAACTACCTGAACTATGGCGACTTTGTGCAGCGCGACGCAAGCGGTATAGAAGAAGCCAGCTTTACCGTAAACGACTATACGTTTAGCCTGAGCCACGCCCGCCAGGCCGATGCTTTTACGATAGGAGCTACCGCGAAACTGGCTGTGTCAACTATAGCTGGTAATAAATCGGTTGGTTTTCTGGCTGATGTAGGTGGTTTGTTCAAGCATCCTGAGAAAGACTTTACAGTGGGGCTTGCGTTTAAGAATATTGGCTACCAGCTAAAGCCCTTTGATGGCGGCGAGCGGCAGGCTATGCCTTTTGATGCGCAGCTTGGAGCCAGTTATAAGCCGGAGCATATGCCGGTCAGGTTATCGCTTACTGCATACCACCTGTACCAGTTTGACGTTGTATACTTAGACCCCAACAGCAAAGGCCGCCTCGATGCGAACGGCAACGAGATAAAGGAAGAGAAATCGGTCAGAGATAAGATAGCGCGCCATTTTGTGGCAGGAGCGGAGTTTATTTTCAGTAAAAACTTTCAGGTTCGTGCCGGGTATAACCATTTACGCCGTAAAGAACTACGGTTAGAGAACGCTTCGGGCGGGGCAGGTTTTTCGGTGGGTGCGATGCTGCGTGTGCGGGCATTTGAGCTGAACTATAGCAGTGCCTTTTATCACCCGGCCGGTGCCAGTCATTATGTAACTATAAGCACAGATACCGGTACGCTGCTCAAGCGTAAAAACACAGAATAAATTTACCTGTTATAACTATAGCAGATCATTTAATAACGAATAAGATGTTAGATTCCTTAGAACATTTAACACCAGCCCAGATTGTAGCGGAGCTGGACAAATATATTATCGGGCAGCAGGATGCCAAGCGTAACGTAGCCATTGCTTTGCGTAACCGCTGGCGCCGCATGAATGCCGACAAAAGCATACAGAAAGAGATCGTTCCGAATAATATCCTGATGATTGGGGCTACGGGTGTAGGTAAGACAGAAATTGCCCGCCGCCTTGCCAAAATTGCCGATGCCCCTTTTACTAAAGTTGAGGCTTCTAAATTTACAGAAGTGGGCTACGTTGGCCGTGATGTGGAAAGCATGGTGCGCGACCTGGTAGAGCAGTCGGTGAACATGGTGAAGACCCAGAAAAAAGAAGAAGTAAAGCAGCGCGCAGCCGAGATTGTAGAAGATATTATTCTGGATGCGCTGATCCCGCCAATTCAGGGACGTTCTGCCGCACCGGTAAACCATACCCTGGACCCGAACACAATTCCGGATAACGACTACGAACTGAATGAGCGTACCCGCGAAAAGTTTAGAGAGAAGATCAGAAACGGCGAGCTGGAAGACCGCAAGATTGAGATACGTGTACAGCAAAGCGCCATGCCGGGCATGGGCGTTTTAGGGCCTGGTATGGATGAGGCATCGATGATGAACATCCAGGAAATGATCAGCGGGATGATGCCGAAGAAGACAAAGAAGCGCAAAGTAACGATAGCCGAGGCCCGCAAAATATTGCTGGAAGAAGAAGCAGCCAAACTCATCGACATGGATGAAGTGAAGGAAGAAGCCATTTTTAAGGCAGAGAACTCCGGCGTTATTTTTATAGATGAGATTGACAAGGTGGCCAGCTCCAGCAAAAAAGGAGGCGGCGGACCGGACGTAAGCCGCGAAGGTGTGCAACGCGACCTGCTGCCTATAGTTGAAGGCTCGACAGTAAACACAAAGTATGGCGTCATCAACACCGATCATATTCTGTTTATAGCTGCCGGCGCGTTCCACGTGGCAAAACCATCCGACCTGATACCAGAGTTACAGGGCCGTTTCCCGATCCGTGTGGAACTACAGAGCCTGACGAAAGATGACTTCTACCAGATCCTGAAATTCCCTAAAAACGCGCTTACCAAGCAGTACGAGGCTTTGTTGGCTGCAGAAAATGTGTCGCTCGCCTTTAACGACGAAGCGCTGGATGAGATCGCGAGCCTGGCTTACGAAGTAAATGCCGAAGTAGAGAACATCGGTGCCCGCCGCCTGCAGACCATCATGAGCCGCCTGCTCAACGACATTCTGTTTGATGTACCGGACAAAATAAGTGCCAACGCCCAGATCGTGATCACCCGCGAACTGGTGCAGGAAAAATTATCAGACATGGTGAAAAACCGTGACCTGAGCGAATACATTCTATAGTTAGAAAGTTGGGAAGTTAGAAAGTTAGAAAGTTAGAACTGGCGCGGAAGTCGCTTCCGGGCCAGACTATAAAAGCGAATCTCAGATTCTCGCAAACCCCAAAACTGGCGCCGGTATCCGACCGGTGACGAAGGGTGGGCACGAGTCTCCAGGCTCGCTTCTGAGTCACAACTATAGATTAAAAGCCGGCAGTTTTGCAAAAGCAGAGCTGCCGGCTTTATAGTTTATCACAGATTTATATCTGAAAGGTGCTATATTTACAGGTGTTAGATCAATCCTTATCACCTGTGAAAACAAACCTTACCATCTTGTGCCTGGCACTTACACTCTTTGTAGCCGCTAATTGTACAGCTCTGGCCCAGGCACCCAAATTCGGTCAGATTGATATCGCTGACCTGACCATGACATCTTACGCTCCGGATACATCAGCAGTGGCTGTTATTCTTTCAGACCACGGAAGCCTGGCTTATGTTGAAGACTATTATGCATCTTTCAGATATAAGCGTCAGGTCCGCATCAAAATCATGAAAAAAGCTGGTTACAAATACGCCAATATTGAGATCCCTTTCTTCGGCGCGGTAGCGAAAGGAGAGGAAGTAACCGATATTAAAGCAAGCACCTACAATCTACTGGATGGTAAGATCATAGAAGACAAAGTAAAGCCTAACGAAATATTTACAGAAAAATCGGACAGACGCAGGCATTACAAAAAGTTTGCGATGCCTAATGTTAAAGTTGGTTCTGTTATCGAGTACTCCTACACAATCAATTCAAGGTACTTCCAAAACTTAAGAGGGTGGGATTTCCAATCTGTCATTCCCACTGTCTGGAGTGAGTATAGCGTCAGGATACCAGCAACGTTTGAATTTAAATTAGTCAGACAAGGGAATCACCCGATCTATACACCGGAGCAACTCGGTTTACCGCATAACTTCAGAAAAGAAGGGAATCGCTGGATAGCGAAGGATGTGCCTGCCTTAAAGTTAGAGAGCTATGTTACTACACTGTCAGACTATACAACCAAGATTGAGTTTGAGCTGCAAAAAATAAAGTATTCTGCCAACGATGTGAAAATCATATCAGGCAGCTGGCAGGAGTTTGTCGAGATGTTATCAAAAGAAAAAGATTTTGGAGTACCGCTCACACCAGCAAATCGTTTTGAGAGACCCATCGGCGAAATAAAGGCGAAGTTTAAAACACCGGCAGAACAGGTGGCAGGAATCTATGACCTGGTAAAAACCAACATGGCCTGGAACGGCTACAGCGGCTGGACAGTAGAAAAACCTTTGCCCGAACTATACTATGGGGGTGAAGGAGATGCCGGAGACATCAATATCACCCTGATCGCTATGTTGCGGGAAGCTGGCTTTAAGGCTGATCCGGTTTTAGTTAGCACACGCGGCTATGGCAAGCCTTACAAAGCAAGCCCACTCCATAGTAAATTTAATTATGTTATAGCCCAGGTTACCGTAGATGGGAATGAACTGCTGCTGGATGCTACAGAAAAAGAATTGACGCCGGGTATGTTACCAGTGCGCTGTCTGAACGGGGAAGGTTATCTGGTAGATGGTGAAAACTCGAAATGGATTACGGTTGAGCCTGAGGCCAGCTTCAGCGAGTACTTTGTAGGTAATTTAACTATAGATACAGAGGGCGTTATAGCGGGCACCGGCGAAGAATTGCTGGATGGCTACATGGCAAAAGATGCCCGCCAGGTTATAAAGGAAGAAGGTATAGAAAAATATGCAGCCAACTATAACAAAGGTTCTGGCAGCCTGAAAACCAACAATGCCATAGTAAGCAACCTGGACAGCCTGCACCTGCCACTTTCAGTCAACTATAAAATTACTTCTACAAACAGTAGTAAGATAAACATGCTTTACCTGAACCCGGTAATGGGGCGTGGTGCTACTGAAAATCCATTTAAACTGCCGGTTCGCACTTATCCTGTAGATTTTGCGGCTCCTATAAAAGAGACAGTGGTATGTAATTTTAAAATTCCTGCCGGATGGAAAGTAGAAGAAGTACCGCAGAACATAAACCTGGTATTGCCTGGCCGAAGTGCTACCTACTCTTACATGGTACAGCAAACCGGCGACATACTGATGGTAGTAAGTAAACTGAACGTGAATAAAACAGTATTTACGCCGGAAGAATACCCACAGCTACGCGAACTATACAACCAGGTAGTTGCCAAGCATGCAGAGCAGGTAGTACTTAAGAAGGTAGTTGTCAATTAAGCATCAGGTTGTAAATAAATTAAAAAAGCCGTCAGTTTTGCAGATGCAGAGCTGCCGGCTTTTGTTTTATAGTTTAGTTTCTATAGTTTGTATGCTTGAGTAGAAATAACCTTTCCTAACCCCGCACCCGTAATTCATAATTCTTAATTCATCATTCATAATTCAGATAAAAAGTGAACATCTACATCATAACCGGAACCAGCAAAGGAATAGGCAAAGCCCTGGCAGAAGAACTTCTAAGAGACGAGAACAACCATGTAGTAGGCGTTTGCCGCAACAGCACCATAGCACATCCAAACTATAGGCACCAACCCCTCGACTTTTCGGATATACCAGCCGTAGAGCACAACCTGCAAAAAGTGTTTCTGCCCTACAAAGATGCCCAAAAGCTGGTGCTGATCAACAATGCCGGTGTGCTGGGTGATATTGGCTATGTAGGTGAAGGCATGCCGAATGAGCGGTTTGAGTTTGTGTTTGATGTGAACGTGATCGTGCCAGCCATGCTGATGAACTCTTTCCTGCAGGTGTACCAGCAGCACCCCGCTCAAAAGCTTATCGTGAACATCAGCTCCGGTGCAGGCAAATACCCGATCGATGGCTGGGCGAGCTATTGTGCCTCCAAAGCAGCGCTGGATATGCTTTCCATGACGATACAAAAAGAGCAGGAAATGCGCGGGAGCGGTGTAAAAATATATGCGCTGGCACCCGGCGTGGTCGATACCCAGATGCAGGGTCAGATCCGGGAGGCAGATGCAGGGCAATTCAGTACTGTCGAAAAATTCCGTGACTATAAAGCCAGTAACGCGCTGGCTCAGCCCGAAGATGTTGCCCACAAGATCATCCGCTTCATGCAGAACGCCGACAACTATAGCGAGGTGCTGCAGGACGTGCGGAATATGTAGAGAGGGTCAATTATGAATGATGAATTAAGAATTATGAATTAGGTATTCGGCAAACTATAGTTTGGGATTCGTGAACAGGAGTACAGGCTATAGTTTACCGATCAACGAATAACGGACAACGACAGGCTTCTGTGGGTGTAGTACATTCGTTGGCAGGATGTGTACTTACCGGGGATTATGCTTTTTTATAGTTACTGGCACCTTGCATCTTTATAGCATAAAAACTATCTTAACACTACCTACAAAGTATAAGTACGCTCGTTTAAGGTATTGCAGGCAACTTGTACTTTTCAACTGACTTTAAAACGCCCAACCCATGCAGAACCAGCAGATCAAAACCTTTGAAGAATACCAGCAGGCTTACCAGCGCAGCATCACCGACCCCGAAGGCTTCTGGGCCGATATAGCCGGTACTTTTACCTGGCGCAAAAAATGGAACACAACCCTGGAGTGGAACTTCGAAGAGCCGAACATAAAGTGGTTTAAAGGTGGCAAACTGAACATCACCGAAAACTGCCTGGACCGTCACCTGAAAACGCGCGGCAACAAGCTGGCCCTGATCTGGGAACCCAACGATCCTAAAGAGCGCTTTGTGCGCTACACCTACCGCGAACTATACGAGAAGGTGTGCCAGTTTGCCAACGTGCTGAAAAAGAACGGTGTGCAGAAAGGCGACCGTGTGTGCATTTACATGCCCATGATTCCGGAACTGGCTTTTGCGGTGCTGGCCTGCGCCCGGATAGGAGCAGTGCATTCAGTGATCTTTGCCGGCTTCTCGGCAGTTGCCATGGCTGACAGAATTAACGATGCCGGCGCTAAAATGGTACTGACCTCTGATGGCCTGAACCGCGGTGCCAAGCAGATTCCGGTAAAACGTGTAGTAGACGAAGCTTTGGAAAACTGCCCGAGTGTTGAGAAAGTTATAGTTGTAGAGCGCCTGGGCTGGGCCGTAAACATGGTTGAAGGCCGCGATGTGTGGTTCCATGACGAAGTTCAGGGTGTGCCGAAAGATTGCCCTGCCGAAGAAATGGATGCCGAAGACATGCTGTTTATCCTTTATACATCGGGCTCAACAGGCAAACCAAAAGGCGTAGTACATACCTGCGGCGGCTACATGGTGTATGCGCAGTATAGTTTCATGAACGTGTTCCAGTACCAGGAAAGCGACGTGTTCTGGTGCACCGCTGATATTGGCTGGGTAACGGGGCATACCTATCTGCTTTATGGGCCGCTGCTGTCTGGTGCTACCACACTAATGTTCGAAGGTGTACCGACATACCCGGATAACGGTCGTTTCTGGCAGGTCTGCGATAAGTTTGGCGTAAGCATTTTCTACACGGCGCCAACTGCCATCCGTGCACTGATGGGCGGCGATATTGACGATGTACTTTCCTATAGTCTGGACTCGCTGAAAGTACTTGGCTCGGTAGGGGAGCCGATAAACGAGGAAGCCTGGCACTGGTACCACACCCACGTAGGCAAAGAGCGCTGCCCGGTGGTTGATACCTGGTGGCAGACCGAAACCGGCGGCATCATGATCTCCTCGCTGGCAAATGTTACACCTACCAAACCAGCCCACGCCGCTTTCCCGCTACCAGGCATACAACCCATACTGGTAGATGCCGAAGGCAACGAAATTACCGACAACGAAGTGGAAGGCTACCTGTGCATGAAGTTTCCGTGGCCGGGCATGCTGCGCACCACCTATGGCGACCATGAGCGCTGCCGCCTGAGCTACTTCTCGACCTACAAAGGCTTGTACTTTACCGGCGACGGCGCCAAACGCGACGAGAACGGATTATACCGTATCATTGGCCGTGTAGATGATGTGATCAACGTATCAGGGCACCGCTTTGGCACAGCCGAGATCGAAGATGCCATTAACCATAATGAGCATGTAGTAGAGTCCGCGGTAGTAGGTTTTCCACACGATGTAAAAGGGCAGGGCATTTATGCCTTCGTGATCTGCAAAGACAAGCCGGAGCGTGAAGATTACCTGCGTGCCGAGATCATCGAAACCGTAGTGGAAAAGATCGGTAAAATTGCCAAGCCAGATAAAATTCAGATCGTGAGCGGCCTGCCTAAAACCCGTTCCGGCAAAATCATGCGCCGCATCCTGCGCAAAGTAGCCGAAGGAGATACGTCTAACCTCGGTGACACCTCAACTCTGCTCGATCCGGATGTAGTGGATGAGATAAAGGCTGGGGCGTTATAGAAAAGTATAGCTAAGAAGAGTTAAGGTTGTCTGTTAATTTCAGCGGATAACCTTAATTTTATCTACCTTAATATTGTAGTTTTTGAAAACTACTTAATAGTAATAATTATGTGGTGGCAAGATGCAGGGTTTGAAAAGGTACTAACAGATAAATCAGGAGAGCGCTGGAATTTTAAAGTTTGGCACGGATATCATGAAGGGCAATATCTCCAGAGGATTTTTTTCTGGACAGATAGCAAATCTCAGACTGGATTAATAGAGTTTAATACGCATCAGACTCTACATAGAACCAAGTTAAAAGACCGAATTATTAAGCTAGTTAATAATGAAGAATACCGTAATAAATTCTTAAAAGAGCTGGAGTTTCCAGTTGAAGAAAAGTATTATAATTATTCTCCAATTTCCTGATTTAGAACAAGTCTCTCAAACTATAACCCATGCCCAGAAAAGCTTTCACCGCCGAAGGAGCCGTTTCCGTTGGCCCTTACTCACATGCCGTAGAAACGGGTAACCTGCTATACTTATCCGGTCAGACACCGATTGATGCTGCAACCGGCAAACTGGTAGCAGGTGACATTTCAGCACAAACCAAGCAGTGTTTTGTAAACCTTTTTGCCGTACTAAAAGCTGCAGGTCTTACTCCGGACGATGTGGTAAAAGTAAATGTATTTCTGACGGACATGGCCAACTTCAGCGCGATGAATGAAGTGTACAAAACGCAGTTTTCGGAGCCTTACCCGGCCCGCACAACTATAGGGGTGGCCGCGTTGCCATTGGGTGCGCAGGTTGAGATCGAAATGATAGCTGCCAGAAAGTAAATTACCACCTAAATTAACTGGCCAAGTGGTAGAAAACCGACAGCTCCACCCAGGTGCTGAAAGCCTGTTTGCAGCTGTACTGCACCAGGCAGCAACCAAGTTCAGGATAGTGGACAAAGAGAATGAGTTAGGAATCCGCCTTCTATCGATGTTTAGTGGATTGGACCACTATAAGCGCTTGTATGTGCACCAGGTAACTGAGTTTACTGGAGCCGGGGCTCCCTTTATCATTTTGCTACTCGAAAAGCACCAGATGATAGCAAAAAACCTTAGCAGTGGTATGCGCTATCCGGTGGAAATAGAAGAAGTAGAACCGGTATTGATTTTCAGCCTTCCACAGGATATCGGGCATGTTTTCATAAAAGAAGAGACGCTGGGCGATAAGGTTACTGACCTGCTAACGAAGCAGGATATAGATTTTGAAGCGTATCCGCAGTTCAGCAGTAATTACTATGTTACAGGTGATAACCCGGACATGGTAAAACTACACCTGCCCGCTAGTCTGATGAAACTGCTTGGCAAGTTAAAGGGATTACAAATTGAGATAAACCGAAAGGTTGGGATAGTGCGCACAGAAAAGAATCTGTCTGAGGATGTACTCTTACAACTGATAACGATCGGGCATCAGGTATCTGCAGAAGTGTAATCTGCTTACCTTTGCTCTACACAAACTATAGCCATGACAGACGAGCAGCATAACCCCTGGACTACCCTTTCATCGAGAGATATTTACCAGAACCCCTGGATAAAACTGCGCGAAGACCAGGTGCTGAACCCAAAAGGGGGCGAAGGTATTTATGGCGTCGTCAGCTTTAAAAACAAAGCCATCGGCATTATCCCGATTGATTATGAAGGCTATACCTACCTGATCGGCCAGTATCGTTATGCCTTGAACGAATATAGTTGGGAAATACCGATGGGCGGCGGACTGATAGAGAACGATATTCTGGAATCTGCAAAGCGTGAATTGCAGGAAGAAACTGGCTTTACCGCTGCCAAATGGACCAACATCTGTCGCCTACACACGTCCAACTCCGTTACCGACGAAGAAGGTTTTGTTTTCCTGGCCCAAGAGCTAACGCCCGGCGACACCGCCTTCGAAGAAACCGAAGACCTGCAAATCAAACGACTGCCTTTCTCCGAAGCCGTGCACATGGCCCTGAATAACCAGATCACCGATGCCATCAGTGTAGCCGGTATCCTGAAAGCTGCTATCCTGCTCGGTATTGGCCTGAACAAGACCAGTGATTAAAGGGATTTTACTGATTTTTAGGATTATGTTGTAGCTGTAGTTTGGGCTATAGTTAGAGTGTCCTATCCCGGCCTTCTTGTCTGAATCAGGATTCTCAGGATTAAAGGATTTTTAGGATTTGGGCTTTGGTGTAGTTGAGGCTATAGTTTTATAGTTGACCGTTTTTGCTGGCGCGGGTTTGTAACCCGTGCCTGATTATGGTGTTGAGTTTGTAACTCAACTGGCTCGGTAGAGACAGAAATGTCTGAACTGGGATTAATGGTGATGAGAGGATTTTCAGGATTCATGCTTTTTGCTATAGTTGATAACTATAGTTTTATAGTTGCTGCTTTAACACGCCTGTAGTTTCCTCAAGGGGACAATCTCTGCCTTTATCTATAGTTCAAACTATAGTTCTATAGTTACAAACCGCGATCAGGACAGGTTTACCTGTCCCCAAGGAACTATAACCACGAAAAAAACAGATCTGCCTTAACCAAGAATGAACAAGGAAACTATAGCCATAGTTTAGCTATCGAACTGATTTCAGTCTTTGGGTTGAGCGCCTCGAGAGGTTCCGGTGCCGTCAGGCATGGCGACGCAGGAGCCAAGGAAGCGAAAGAAGCGCGATGCCCGAAGACGGGGCCTCCCGGCCCAGGAGGGAGCCAACGAAACTATAGAACTATAGGCTTATAGAGCTCCCAGGATTGGAGTTAACTATAGAACAACGGCTTGGTTCAAGTAGTAGGCAAAGAAAACTATAGAAAGATAGCTCTTGAGCATCAAATACAAGTTTGAAATAGATTTCTCACTCTGTTCGAAATGACAATTGTTGAAATGAATTACAGAACACAGACGAAACATCAGCCTTACCGAAAATGACAAAAGCGAAATAAACATACCATCAACCAACTCCTGCCGTTATTGAATTATTCTGCAGCAGGAGTAGTTTTGGGAGCGTTGAACAATGCCGGAATATTCTTACATTTGACCTCATGAAAGTGCTGAAATACCTGTCGCAACGCATTTATACCACCTGGTGCTGTACCTGGTTTATTGTACCGTTTGTGGTGTCGTATCCGTTGCAGGCGTTTCTTATCCGTAAGCAGCAGTGGCACAGGCATGTGCACAACATAAACCGGCTGTGGTCGGCTACGTTTCTGCGTATGTTTTTAACGCCGCTGCAGGTAGAGTGGCGCTTTACCTTAGACCCGAACCAGCGCTACATTTTTACGCCTAACCATAGTTCCTACCTCGATATACCTATGATGCTGCGGTCTATCCCCGGTTTTCTTAACTTTGTAGGGAAGAGCGCGCTTACAAAAGTGCCGCTGTGGGGCAAGGTGTACGGGGCGCTGTACATCAGCGTAGACCGCAGAAGTGCCATGAGCAGTGCCAAAAGCTACATTCAGTCCAAGAAAACGCTGGATGAGGGCCGGAACCTGGTAATTTTCCCGGAAGGTACAATCGGGCCGAATGCTGGTGAAGAGCTGCTGGCCTTTAAGGACGGACCATTTAAAATAGCCATTGAGAAGCAGGTGCCGGTTGTGCCGGTAACCATGCCGTATAACCAGTATTTTATGCCTGATGTGGAAGAAGTAGGCTTGCGCCTGCGCCGTCATCCGCTCAAGCTGATCCTGCACGAACCGATTGAGACCAGGGGCATGACCCTCGGGGACCTGCCTGCCTTAAAGGAGCGTGTATACCAAATTATTCAACAAGAGTTAATCAAACACAACTATAACAAGGATGTCAACAGATATTCAAACCATCAGAAAATTAGCGCACCTGGCCAGGCTGGAGTTTAACGAAGAGAAAGAGCAGGAAGTACTGGGCGACCTGAACAAGATCCTGAACTGGGTAGACAAGCTGCGTGAGCTGGACACCGAAAACATAGAGCCCCTGACGCACATGACTGCCGAAGTGAACGTGATGCGCGAAGACGTGGCTCAAAACACCATTACCCACGAAGAAGCATTGTTGAACGCTCCTAAAAAAGACTCCGATTACTTTAGAGTACCCAAGGTACTGGAGTAAAAGGCAAGCCTGCTTATGAGTAAAGCTAACTTTTGGAAGAACTGGGATACTGCCACCAGGTATCCCTATCTTTTTTTATTGGTACTGGCCGTTGCCGCATTGCTGCTGGGCGCCTACCATTACATAGCCGGTTACACCGCCGCCTACACCTGGGATAAAATAACAGACCTGCAGGTAGTGCCGGTGCCGGTGCACGAAGTTACGCGATTACTCGAACCCTTTACGCTTTTTGCCGACGGCTACCTGGTGCTGGAACAGTACGATGTAGCGCCTATGGCTGTGCAAACCTGGCCGGCAGCTGTTTTTCTGGCCATACTGGCGGGCTGTCTTGCCTTTTATACGGCAGCGATCAGTACCATGCGGCAGATCCCGTATTTTGCTGGTGTGTTGCTGCTGATGCTTTTTCTGGCATCGTTTAACATAGATCAACTACAGATATTTGGTTCTGAGGCCGGGCAGGGCATGCTGCTGATCGCGATCGTTGTGCTGGCGGGCCTTAGCTTTGCATTTCAGGCATTCTGGAAGCATGTGTCGTTTGGGCTGCGGGTAGTAGCCATGCTGCTGGCCGTGTTGCTGCTGGGTGTCATCATCTTTGCGAAATCAGAGTTTACGCCGGCGCTTACCACGCTGCATCTGGTAAACTATAGTTCGCTGGCTACACTTGTTGCCGCGCTGCTGTTCATAATCTGGGTGTCGTTTGAGAACGTGAATGCCCTGCTCTGGATAAATACACAGGCTAAAACGCCCGAGCGCCGCTTCAGTTTGTGGCAGTTCATTCTTATTGCCGGGCTGTACCTGCTCAACCTGCTGTTGCTGTACCTCCGCCAGGTTGGCTATATTCAAACCGACCTTATTTATATAAACGCATATTTTATTCTGCTGCTTTCGGTAATTGCCGGCTTCTGGGGTATGCGCCAGCGCGAAGCTATCTATGGTAAGCTTTTCCCATTCAGGCCGACAGGCGCTGTGCTATATGTGCTGTTTGCTGCGGTGGCTTTCCTGAGCATAGGTTATGCTTTTGCCACAGCCAACGACCCGGTTACTGTGCTGTTCAACGAGATGATCATTTACACACACCTGGTGTATGGCGCCGTATTTTTTATGTACCTGTTGCTGAATTTTGGCAGGCTGCTGAAAGAACGGAAAGCGGTGTACAAGGTGGTATACGAGCCGCAGATGTTCACCCTGTTCTCCTTCTTTTTAATGAGCACCGTGATACTGGCTATCCTGGTCATCCGGGCGCAGTACCGTCCTTATTTTAATGCCAAAGCAGGCTATTACAACTATATCGGCGATATTTATTCGGAATCGGGGAATACGGTGCTGGCCAAGCGGTTTTACGAAGAAAGCGACGTGTTTGACCTGAATAACGTGAAAGCCAACTATAGCCTGGCATCCATTTACCGTACCGAGTCCGACCGTAATAACGAGATAGTGCACCTGAAAGGCGCGGCAGGCAAACGGCCTAACCCGAAGCTTTACGTGCGCATGGCCAACCTCTACGATCAGAAACAATACTTTTTCGAAAAGCTGTACGTGCTGCACGAGGGCATTGACAGGTTTCCGGAGAGTGCCGAATTATACAACAACCTGGCCCTGCTGTACATGCAAACCAGCGTAACCGATTCGGTGGAATATTACTTTAACCTGGCCGAACAGCATAGCAGCAACAAAGAAGCTATCCGGAGCAACAGGCTGGCGTTTTACACCCGCCAGGCCATGCTGGAGCCCGCCCGCGCCCTGCTCGCTGATGCCGGAAATGCAGACTACAAACCTCTCAGAAGCAATGTGGCTGTGCTGCGGCAGTTGCTTGGTGCAAATACAGCACAGCGCAGAGAGGCCTTTGCCCCCGATTCTCTGGAGGCTATTGAAGATCTTACCCTGTTTTATAACCAGACCATCAGCAGCCTGAACGACGGCGACACGACACGCTTAAAAGCCATAGACCGCTACCTGAACTCCCCGGGCAACGAGATCTTCCACGAAGACCTGCTCTATGGCAAGGCCCTGATCCACCATTATAATGGCCGCCCAAAGGAAGCGAGAAGTATAGTAGAGAACCTGGCCATGTCGGTATCGGGACGCAGTGGGTATTATTATAATGCCCTGGCGATCTGGATGATGGAAGAGCAGAACTATAAAGCCGCTGCCCATTACTTCGGCCTGGCCAAAGACTATGGATTTAACGAGGCATTTCTGTCGCAGGGGTATGCACTGGCTATGGCGCACCAGCCACAGCAGGCAGTAAATGCGCTGCAGGAAGTAGGCTATACCGAAATGGAAAGCGCCAAAGAAGTGGCTGGTCAGCTGGCCGGAGCACTGCAGCAGGATTTTGGTACGATACTGAAAGATGCGCCTGATGCTACCAAAGTACAGTATCTGCAAACGTATCTGCCACAACTTAAACTACAGCAGGTAGATGCCCTGGTACATGCCGTAACTGAAAAAGAGCTGCGCCGGGAGGCCCTGCTTACCCGCGTCGATTACCTGATGCAGCAGCACCGGTGGCGGTTAGCCAACAAAGCGATAAAAGAAGCTGCAGGCCAGCTACAGCCCGAAGGCGAACAACGCAGCAGGCTTAACCTGCAGCAACTGCGACTGTGGCACAACACCAAAAACTACGATGCCCTGCTCGACCGCATGGATAACCTGTACTTCACCCCCCACGATAAAAAGTACAAACTATACTTTAAGGCAAGTATAGCTGCCGCAAAAGGCCGCGACCGCGAAGCCGCAGAAAAGTACAGGCAGGCTGTAAAAATCCTGTTGTATGATGAGGAAGTGGTAAAGGCTGCAGCAAGTTATTTTTCAGCAAAAGAGCCCGACCAGATGACAGGCTACGAGATACTGCTGGCAGGCGTAACCTATAATCCGTTCTCGGCGGAGCTGCAGAAAGCCTACGCCCTGGAAAGCCTGAACAAAGGCCTCGAAAGCTATGCCCAGCAGGCACTCGAAGCCCTGCAGGGCTTGCTTCCTGCGCAGGAATACAGTACATTTATAAAGCAGTACGAAGCGCAGCGCCAGGCTGTGCAGCAAAGATTGGATAACTGGCAACTATAAAAACAGCCTGTATGAGCATCATCATCGAAACACATCATATCTCTAAAGTATACCGCATGGGCGCCGAGGTCATCAATGCGCTGCAGGATGTATCCATCACGATAGAAAAAGGAGAATATGTGGCGTTTATGGGGCCGTCGGGTTCCGGCAAGTCAACGCTCATGAACATCATCGGCTGCCTGGATACACCCACCGGCGGGCAGTACATCCTGAACGGAAACGATGTAAGCAACATGACCGATAACGAGCTGGCCGAAGTGCGCAACAAAGAGATCGGGTTCGTGTTCCAGACCTTTAACCTGCTGCCCCGCCAATCGTCGCTGGAGAATGTGGCCCTGCCTCTGATCTATGCCGGGTATAACAAAACGCAGCGTGAAGAGCGTGCCCAGCAGGCGCTTGAAAGTGTAGGCCTGGGCAACCGGGGCAAGCACAAACCAAACGAATTATCAGGAGGGCAGCGCCAGCGTGTAGCCATTGCCCGCGCCCTTATCAATAACCCAAGCATCATACTGGCCGATGAGCCGACCGGTAACCTCGATACCAAAACCTCTTACGAGATCATGGAGCTGTTTGAGAACCTGCATGCCAAAGGAAATACCATTATTATGGTAACGCACGAAGAGGACATAGCCCGGTATGCACACCGCATTGTGCGCCTGCGCGATGGTTTGATAGAGTCGGATACAGTGAACGAGAACGTAGCGACAGCCGCTTTGATGCGCGAAGAGCACAACATCAATGAAAATATACACTAAGACCGGCGATAAAGGAACGACAGCGCTTATCGGGGGAACCCGTGTGGCTAAATCGCACCTGCGCATCGAGGCCTACGGAACTATAGACGAACTGAACTCCTACATCGGGCTGGTACGCGACCAGGAAGTAAACTATAAGCGGGCTGACATCCTGAAAGAAATACAGGACAGGCTGTTCACGATTGGATCGGTGCTGGCGACTGACCCGGACAAAAATGTGAAGATGGTTACCCCGGACCTGCACGCCGAAGATGTGACGCTGCTGGAGCAGGAAATTGATGCCATGAGCGAAGACGTACCGCCGCTGCGTGCTTTTGTACTGCCGGGCGGGCATCAGTCGGTATCGTTCTGCCACATAGCGCGTTGCGTGTGCCGCCGTGCCGAGCGCCTGGCCATCCGGTTGCAGGAAGAATCGCCGGTAGAGGATTTAGTGATCATTTATCTGAACCGTTTGTCAGATTACCTGTTTGCTCTTTGTCGACGTATGACACACGAACTACAGGCCGAAGAGATCACCTGGAAAGCGAGAGTCTGATTCCTTTTTTACCCTTAACCTTTTACCTATGTCTACAGATACCCTAACTATAGCAACCCAGCCTGTCGCAACATCACGCATTTCAGAGCTGGATTTCAACAATATTCAGTTTGGTAAGATCTTTTCGGACCACATGCTGGTGGCGGATTTTATTGACGGTGCCTGGCAAACCCCGCAGATCGTGCCTTATGGCAATATGTCGCTGAGTCCTGCTACATCGGCTATACACTATGGCCAGGCTATTTTTGAAGGCATGAAGGCCTACCGCAGCGTAGATGGCGATATCCTGCTGTTCAGACCATACGACAACTACAAGCGCCTGAACATTTCGGCAGAGCGCATGTGCATTCCGCAGCTGCCCGAAGATATTTTTATGCAGGGCCTGGAGCAACTTCTGAGACTGGATGCCGCCTGGGTACCGCCAACCGAAGGAAGCGCCCTGTATATCCGTCCGTTTATGTTCGCTACCGACGATTTTATAGGTGTAAGGCCGTCATCCAACTATAGATTTACCATTTTTACCTGCCCGGTGGCCTCTTACTATAGTTCGCCGGTGCGTGTAGCCATCGAGACAAACTATGTACGCTCTGCCGAAGGTGGTGCCGGTTTTGCAAAAGCTGCCGGTAACTATGGCGCGGCCATGTACCCGGCTAAAAAAATGCAGGAAAAAGGCTATCAGCAACTTATCTGGACCGACCACAAAGAGCATAAGTACATAGAAGAATCGGGTACCATGAACGTAATGTTTGTGATTGATGGCGTGCTTGTAACGCCGGCGGTAAGCTCAACTATACTGGCTGGCATTACCCGCGACAGCGTATTGCAGGTGGCCCGTGACTTAGGATACAAAGTAGAAGAGCGCCGTGTTGCCATAAGCGAGATTGTAGAGGCTCATAAAGCAGGTAAACTACAGGAAGCATTCGGAACAGGCACTGCCGCAACTATAGCACAGATCGCAACTATAAACTATAACGGCGAAGACATGGACCTGCCTGCTGTTGAAGGCCGCGAAATATCAAACAACGTTGCTACACAGCTCGATAAGATCAAAACAGGCCAGGCCCCTGACACCCATAACTGGATTTACAGGATCCGCCTGTAACAGTTACCTATAGTATGAGATGCTGAAGTATAGCCTGCAGGTGTATACTTCAGCATCTTCTTGTTTTAAACTGAGTATAAAGCCAAACAATAAACGATAACACCATGACCGCAGAGCAGGTAAAAGATTTAAAGGCGCGCGTAGAAGCCTTGAGGAGGTACCTTTGACTACGATAACAAGAAAGCAGAAGTAGAAACTATAGAAGCCCGGACCACAGCGCCCGATTTTTGGGATAACCCCAAAGAGGCCGAAAAGGTGCTGAAAGAAGTAAAAAGCATTAAGGTCTGGACCGACCACTACAACGAAGTAGAAAAGAAGTACAGCGACTTTGAGACCCTGTTTGAGTTTTACAAAGAAGGCGACGTCAGCGAGGAAGAGATACAGCAGGAGCTTAAAGCTACCCAGGAGGCTATAGAAGGGCTGGAGTTTAAGCGCATGCTGAGCGGCGAAGAAGACCAGCTAAGCGCTATTCTGGAAATAAACCCGGGCGCAGGCGGTACCGAAAGCCAGGACTGGGCCGAAATGCTGATGCGCATGTACATTATGTGGGCTGAATCGCACGACTATAGTGTAAAGCAGCTCAACTACCAGGCCGGCGACGGAGCAGGTATAAAATCGGCTACGCTGGAAATTACCGGTGATTTTGCCTATGGTTACCTGAAATCTGAAATAGGAGTACACCGCCTGGTGCGCATTTCGCCTTTCGATTCGGGTGGGCGCCGCCATACCTCGTTTGCCTCCATCTTTGCTTACCCCGTGGTAGATGATACCATTAACATTGAAGTGAACATGGGCGATATTGAGTGGGATACCTTCCGCTCGGGTGGTGCCGGTGGCCAGAACGTGAACAAAGTAGAGACCGCTGTACGCCTGAAGCACAAACCAACCGGTATAGTTATAGAGTGCCAGATCGAGCGTTCGCAGCTCATGAATAAGGAGCACGCCATCCGGATGCTGAAATCGCGGTTATACCAGATCGAAGTGGAAAAGCGCAACGAAGAACGTGACCGCATCGAAAGCACCAAGAAGAAGATCGACTTCGGCTCGCAGATACGTAACTATGTGCTGCACCCTTATAAGCTGGTGAAAGACGTACGGACAGGCGTAGAGCGTACCGATGTGCAGAACGTACTGGACGGCGACCTGGACGAATACATTAAAGCCTACCTGATGCAGCAGTAACCCCATCAGGAACTATAGTTACCTGACCGGCACCTTCCCCGACAAACTATAATGTTAGGGAAGGTGCCGGTTTTTTATGGACTATAGTTTACCCCGGAGCGCTGGCTGTATCACCAATTCCTGTTCTTTTGTCTTCTGCTGTATCTTTTTCGTCGAGTTTCTTATCTAAAATACGCTTATAGTAAGATTAAATTTGAATTACATCGTATAAGTACTAATTAAAACGTATTGCTCTCCCTCTACATGCAGAACCCCGAAAACCAGTTCGGAGTGTAAACTATAGCCTTTTCCGCCCCCGGACTGGCAGGTTCCATCAGCAATTTACTCTACTGTAAACACTACCCGGCATGCGCAGGCATGGGATGTTGTTTGGCTCGTGTAATCTGCTTAACCCTCTTTAATTCATCTTATCTATGAGAGCAAATGAAAAAACTATTACTTCTCAGTTTTGTCTTGATGTTCACCCTCTTTCAGCAGGCGTTTGCACAAGGCAGGACGGTGTCTGGTAATGTAACGGACCAGGCATCCGGACAAGCCCTACCTGGTGTGGCTGTAATAGTACAAGGCACTACGGTGGGTACATCCACAAACGTAGACGGTGCTTATACTATTACGGTACCAGAAGGTCGCAATACCCTCGAGTTCCGGTATCTGGGCTACGAAACCGTAACCCGGACTATTGGCAATGCCACTACTATAAATGTAACAATGTCTACTGACGCGCAGCAACTGCAGGAAGTAGTGGTTACAGCACTTGGCCGTGAGGAAGAAGAACGCACCCTGGGATATGCTACCCAGCAGGTTGGCGCAGAACAGCTTACCCAGGGCCGTGAGCGTAGCGTAGCCAATGCCCTGCAGGGCAAGGTAGCAGGTGTAAATATACAAAGCCAGGGCGGTGGTCCGGGCGCTTCTACCCGGGTGGTTATCCGGGGTGCCAAATCCATTATACAGGGTAACCAGGCCTTGTTTGTGATAGATGGTATACCTGTGGATAACAGCAGCGCCGGCACCGGCGATAACCTGAACAACGGTGTGGACGTGGGTAACCGCGCCAACGATATAAACCCTGACGATATTGAATCTATAAACATTCTGAAAGGCCCTGCAGCTGCAGCTTTGTACGGTTCCAGAGCTGCCAACGGGGTGATCATGATCACAACCAAGTCTGGCAGGGGCGCTACCAAAAAAGCCGAGATGTCTTATGTTTCGTCCTATACCGTGGAGGATGTATTGCGTTATCCTGAATTCCAGAACCGTTATGGACAGGGATTCTTCGGTAGCCCCGACCTGCTGGAGAATACCAGCTGGGGACCGGTGTTTACCGGGGAGGTACGGCCATGGGGACAGATCATAAACGGACAGCAACGCTACAAGCCATATGTGGCCCTGGAAGATAACATTAAAGAGTTCTTCGACTATGGCTCTACCTGGATCAACACGGTGTCGCTTTCAGGAGCTGCGGAGAATGCAACCTACTATGCCTCTTACTCCAATACAAGCCAGAACGGTATAGTACCTACCACAGACTATAGCCGTAACTCCCTGGCACTGAAAGGAAGCACCAAACTCCTGAACAAGTTTAACTCTTCGGCTTCGATAACCTATACCAAATCTGGTGGCGACTTTGCGCTGACCGGGCAGGGTAACTCTCCGTTCAACCAACTGATCCAGACCCCGCGCGATATTCCGGTTCGTGAGCTGGAGGACCTGTCGAATCCGTTTAACGACGAAGCAGGCTTTTACTCTCCTTATACTGTAAACCCCTACTGGACACTGGCCAACCAGACATTCGAGAACGACGTGGACCGCCTGTTTGGTAATATCACCATCGGTTACGATATAATCGAGAACCTGACCGTTACCTACCGCATTGGTACAGACTTTTACAACGACCGACGCAAGCAGTTTACAGCCATCCGTGACGTGGAAGGACAGAACGAAGCCAACAACGACGACGGTATGTATTCTGAAACGCAGCTGTACTACCGCGAAATAAACTCCGACCTGATGCTGACCTACAGCCGCGACCTGACAGAGCAACTGGACCTGGAAGTACTGCTAGGACATAACATAAACCAACGCCGAAGCGATAACCTGTTTGCACAGGCCGATGCGTTAGCCAACAACCAGTTCAAATCGCTGAGCAACATTGTGGGTACACCGCTGGCAAGCAGTTTCCGAAGTGTCAGAAGGTTGGTTGGCCTGTATGGTTCGGCTAAACTGGGCTTCAGAGATTTCTTATGGTTAGAGCTCACCGGCCGTAACGACTGGTCATCAACACTTCCGTTAGACGACAACCGCTTCTTCTACCCATCTGTGAACCTCGCGTTTGATGCTGCCACAGCTTTTGGGTTAGCGGATAACTCACCGATAAATTTTGCGAAGATCAGAGCCAACTATGCTGAAGTAGGTAACGATGCGCCGGAATATTATACCCGTTCGGTTTTCGTGTCAGGTAACATAGCCGATGGTTTTGCCGGCACCGACCTGAATTTCCCGTTTGCCGGTATACCAGGCTTTGAGGTGAGCAACGTGATCGGTAACAACCTGTTAAAACCTGAAAAAACCAATTCGTGGGAAATAGGAGCAGACGTAAGATTGTTCCAGGAGCGCCTGCGCTTTGATGCAGCCTATTACGACTCCAAATCTGTTGACCAGATCATCCCCGTACCAATCTCGTTTGCAACTGGTTTTGGTTCTGCTAACCTGAACGCGGCCACTGTAAGAAATAAGGGAGTTGAGCTGCTGGTAGGCGGTATCCCGTTCGAGAACAATGACCTGACCTGGGACATCAGCGTGAACTATACCAAGAATAAGAACGAGGTAGAAGAAGTATTCGGCGGGAACGAGATCTCGCTGGGTGGCTTAAGCTCTGCCGCGCTTGTGATCACAGAAGGCAGACCGTATGGTACCTTTAAGGCAGAAGACTTCCTGCGCGACCCACAAGGCCGTATTGTTGTCAACGCTTCCACAGGTCGCCCACGTACAGCTGATGAACAGACCTACCAGGGTACTATCCAGCCTGACTGGTCAGGTGGTCTTGTAAACACACTGACCTATAAAGGATTGCGCTTCTCGTTTGTGTTCGATACCCGCCAGGGTGGCAAGATGTATTCCAGAACAAGAAGTACACAGCGCTTTGCCGGTACCGCTCCTGAAACACTCTACAACGACCGCCAGCCATACATCATCCCTAACTCGGTGGTGGAAATAGGCAACACAGGCGAGTATGAAGAGAACACCGTGCCGCTGACCAACGACAACCTTTACAGCTACTGGGGTAACCTGCCCGAAGGCAGCAACATCATAGATGCGTCTTTTACCAAACTGCGCGAGGTAAGCCTGAGCTACAAGCTGCCTGAATCTATAGTTGAGAAAACCTTCTTCGGTAACATAGAAGTGGGCGTGTCCGGCCGTAACCTGATCCTCTGGACACCAGACGAAAACACCTACATCGACCCTGAAATGAACAGCTTCGGTAACGGTAACCTGCAGGGATACGATTTCAGCAGTACGCCAAGTACCAGATCGTGGGGTGCTAACATCAGAGTCACTTTTTAAGATAACGGAAGACCAAGACCATGAAAAGAATATATAAATACTTGCTTGCAGGGGTGATAGCCACTTTAGCGGGGCTAACTGCCTGCGACGATTTCCTGGACGTGAATGATGACCCTAACAACCCGCCTACTTCTTCGCCGGAGCTTACCTTACCTGCCGGCCAGGGAGAGCTGGCCTATGTGTTAGGTAACCAGTTCCAGTTTTTAGGAAACTTCTTTGCCCAGCACTGGACCCAGGCCGGCGCGGCCAACCAGTATTGCAGCCTCGATGAGTACGAGATCACTTCGTCGGCTTACGATGCCAGGGTATGGGGAGAGCTGTATGCCGGTGCCCTGAACGACTTCCGTTTTGTGAGCCAGCAGGCGCTTGCCGATGAACAGCCAAACTATGCCGCTATTGGCCAGATAATGGAAGTGTATACCATGCAGGTAATTACAGATGCCTGGGGCGATGTACCCTACAGCGCTTCGCTGGAAGGCCTGAGTAACCTGAACCCGGAATATGAGCCGCAGGAACAGATCTACACCGACCTGATAGCCCGACTGGACTCAGCCATTGCCCTGATTGACCCGAGCGGTGAAACACCCGGCGACGATGACCTGGTTTACGGCGGCAACATGAACCTGTGGACAAAATTCGCCAATACCCTGAAACTGAAAATTTACCTGCGCCAGGCCTATGTAAGACCAGATGTGGCGCAAAGCGGCATTCAGGAAATGTATAGCGAGGGTGCCGAGTTTCTGGAAATGGGCGAGACCGGCGATGTGGAGTTTGCTGACCAGACCCAGAACCGAAACCCTTTCTACCAGACCCAGGTGGTGTTTAGAGGTGGGGTGGACGTAGTAGCCAGTAATACCATACTGGAGTACTTACAAGATACCGAAGACCCCCGCATAGATGAGTATTTTGCACCAGCAGAAACAGGTTCTAACCAGGGCTCTTTTGTGGGTGTAGACCAGGGGATAGAATGTACGCCGCAACGTACTGGTAATCAGTCTAATACTGTATCGAAGCCTGGCCCGGCAGTGGCAAGCCCTGCTACAGCGGTGCCTTTTATTACTGCTGCCGAAAGCTACTTTTTGCAGGCCGAAGCCGTGGCGCGTGGCTGGACTGGTGGTGTAGGAACTGCCAGCGAACTATACGCACAGGGCATCCGGGCATCTTTTGACTATGTAGGCGAAAACGTAGGTGGTGTGACAGCACTCTTGCAGCAACCACGCGTTGCTTACCCTACAGGCGGTTCCGTGGAAGCACAGGTAGAACGAATCATTACTCAGAAATGGGTGTCGTTCAGCGGTGTGCAGGGTTTTGAGGCCTGGACAGAACTGCGCAGAACAGGCTACCCAAGCTTTATAGAACCATCTGCTGCCTCTACGCTCGGCGCCAGCATCATCCCTCGCCGACTGCTCTATCCAAACACAGAATCTGTCCGAAATGCCAACTACCCGGGCCTGAAAGAGGTTGATGTACCGGTTTGGTGGGATGTTAAGGATTAGTATGAACCTTAATTTTTTGAAAGATGAAAAATAGAAATAAAATCATCGGGTTAGCCATTACAATACTGATGGCATTCACCTTAGCCGCCTGCGAGAAGGACGATGAAACAGCCCATGTATCCGGTGTGACCACGTATGCGCAGTTCGAGATAAATGGGGACCAGTATGTGTCGGTTGTAGTGGGCGGTGAGTTTAACGACCCCGGCGTTGTAGCCAGGGAAGGAGAGACGGAACTACCTGTAACCACAACCAGCAACCTGGACCTGACAACTCCCGGCGTTTACGATATTACTTACACTGCCATCAACTCTGATAATTTTCCGGGATCTGTTACACGAACCGTAGCTGTTTTGCCGGCACCGGAACAGGCAGGAGTCGATATTTCGGGAACTTATGTGAGAAGCGGGGTAACCTCTACCGTTACAAAGTTGGCACCGGGTTTTTACCTGATGCCAAACGTTTGGGGGCCAAACCTGATCCCTTCGTACATCCTGACAACAGATGGGGTTAACCTGACACTTCCGGGCAATGCGCTGAGCGGATTCGGACCGGTAGAAGGCTCCGGCACGCTGCAGGGCGGGGTAATGTCGTTGCAGGTTACGTTACCAGCCTTTGGCATCACCAGCACGCGGGTATGGACCAAACAGTAGCCGGAAATGAATTTGATGAACTATAAACATTGAAAAATATGAAACTGAAATATTCTTATTTGCTCATCATGTTGCTTTCTGTTGGCTTCCTGGCCTCCTGCGATGATGACGATGACGATGAAATTGAATTTACCGCCACATACCCCTTATCCGGCGACTGGACAGTAAACTATAGCATAGAGACCGCTCCTGGGCAGTTTGAGCCGCTGGTAGAGCACGGGGAAGTGCTTATTTACAATACATCTGAAAACGTACCGACAGAGATCTGGGTGGACGACCAGGGCAACTTCTGGGATTTTAAAACAAAATCTCCGGCCGATGCCAATGCCCGCACCTTTGGAGGCGAAGGCCTGCAGGATGTGCAGCATGATGCCGTAGTGAACATCGCCAACGGCCAGGTTTTTCTGGATGCGGTAACGGTAAATGGTATAAAACGCGACAGCATCTATTTCCAGGTCTCATTCAGTGACGATGAAGAGCCCTTCGGAACGATTTACCATGTGTATGGCCACAGAAGTACCGGCTTCGAATAAAACTACCGGTTATTTACATGAAAAAGACAGGCTGTAGCAGGCCTGTCTTTTTTTAACACAACTATAAACTATAACTTTTGGGTGCTACCTCCATGAAGCAGCATGTATACAACCTTGTTGTGCTAGTATTTCTGTGCCTGCCAGTGGCACGGGTGTATGCTGCTTATAGTTGCTGTAGTTGGCAGCAGAAAAGCATAAAAGTAAGTGGCACCATCCGCGACGCCCGCACCGGCGAAGCCATTGCCGGGGCCACTGTGTTCGCCATCCGGAACAAAACAGGCACCACCACCGACACTAATGGCAACTATAGTTTGCAGCTGCCGGCAGGCACTTCCACCTTACTGGTCTCTTTCCTGGGCTACGAAAAAGACAGCATCACCTTCACCAGCCAATCAGACATAGAACTGAATGTGCCCTTGCGCCGCGGAGATTTGCTGCTGGATGAAGTAAAGGTAGTGGCCGGCAGAGACAAGCACGACAATGTAAGAAGCGTGATGAGCGGCATCTCTTCGCTCGACATCAACACCATTAAAACAACGCCTGCTTTGTTAGGAGAGGCCGATGTGGTGCGGAGCGTGAAACTATTACCCGGCGTAAGCTCTGTCGGGGAGGCCGCAACCGGCTTTAATGTACGGGGCGGAAGCACAGACCAGAACCTGGTGCTGCTGGATGATGTACCGATCTTTAACACGTCGCACTTATTCGGTTTTTTTTCGGTGTTTAACCCGGATGTGCTGGAAGGCATCACCCTGTACCGGGGCAACGTGCCGGCGCAGCTCGGAGGGCGTATCTCGTCGGTGCTGGATGTGCGGCAGCGCGAAGGTAACCGGAGTGATTTTATGCTGAGTGGGGGCGTGGGCATTATTGCAGCCAGGCTAACGGCCGAAGGCCCGATTATACCGGATAAAAGCTCGTTTATAGTTGCGGGCCGCAGTTCTTACTCTGACTGGATCCTGAAAAAGATACCCGATGCGGATATACGCAACAGCCGCGCCTCTTTTTATGATGTAACCGCAAAAATTGGCTATACCCTGAATGAGAAGAACCGGCTGACCTTAACCGGCTACCGCAGCAAGGACCGTTTCGGTTTTTCGGGCGATACCATTTACACCTGGCATACCAATGCGGCAACTATAAAATACACCCATCTTTTCAGCAGCGACTTTTATGCTACTATAACCGGAACTTTCACCAACTATAAGTTTATAGTTTCGGCCGATGAAGCAGTGAACGCCTCGGAATACAGCAATGGTATTGCGCTGGGTAACCTGAAAACCGACTTTTACCTGACCAAAGGAAAACACCAGGTAAACTTTGGAGCATCTGCCATCAACTATAGGTTCTCGCCGGGGGAACTACAACCTGCCACCTCACAGTCGGAAGTGCAGCCGGTGGTGCTGCCAGATGACCGCACCCTGGAAAGCGCCGTGTACTGGAACGATGAGGTGCGGTTTACGGACTGGCTTACGGTAATGTACGGGCTTCGGTATTCGTTTTATACCGTGTATGGCCCAGCCGATGTGTATAAATACCAGACTGGCGAACCTAAGAAAGAGCGCACTATTACGGACACAGTGAACTATAGCCGCGGCGATGTGATTGAAACTTACCATGGAGCGGAGCCAAGAGTTTCGGCAAATGTGCGGCTGGGGCAGCATAGTGCTGTTAAAGTGGGCTACAACCGCAGCCGGCAATACCTGCACCTCATCTCCAACACCACCACCGTATCGCCAACAGATATCTGGAAGACAAGCAACACCTACATTAAACCACAGATCGGGGACCAGGTATCGGTGGGCTACTTTCGCAACTTCCGTAAAAACCAGTTCGAAACGGGCATAGAAGGCTATTACAAGCGTATCGAAAATATGCCGGACTATAAGAACGGGGCGGTGTTGTACCTGAACAGAACGCTGGAAGCCGACCTGCTGGCAGGCAAAGGCCGGGCCTATGGCGTTGAGACCAGCATCAGCAAAACAAGCGGCCGCCTGACTGGCTTTGTGAACTATACCTATTCACGTACAGAGCTCTCAGTGGCGGGCCCTACCGAAGAAGAAACCATAAACAACGGAGATTACTACCCTGCCAGCTACGACAAACCGCATACCCTGAACCTGGTGAGTAGTTATGAGTTGAATAAACGCCTGGTTGCCTCGCTTAACTTTACCTATAGTACAGGCCGCCCCATCACAGCGCCGGTGTCGCATTACGTGATCGGTGATTACATAGTGCCCAACTATGGCGCCCGCAACGCTTACCGCATACCAGACTACCACCGGCTGGATATTTCGCTGGCCATACTCCCCAACAAAGACAGGAACAGGCGCTGGACCGGTACCTGGAATATTGCTGTTTACAACCTGTATGGCCGCAAAAACCCGTACTCGGTATTTTTTAAACAGGTGTATGGTGCCCCGCCGCGGGCTTACCAGTTAGCTGTAGTTGGTGTGCCGCTTCCATCCATTTCCTACGACTTTACATTCAGATAATGCGCTATGAAAAACCTGCTGAAGCCCTGTATCTTACTTCTGTTGCTGCTCTATAGTTGTGTGGATCCCCTGGACCTGAAAATAGGGGATGAGGCCCGGCAACTGGTGGTGGATGGCATGATTACAGATGAGCCGGGACCTTACACCGTACGCCTGAGCCGGAGCAAACCCTACGCCAGCTACCACGACAGGAAGAACGCAGCCGAAACAGGCGCGCAGGTAACGATAGCTGACGACAAAGGCAACCAGGAAACTCTGCAGGAAATCGCGCCTGGAGTGTACCAGACAAACCCCGACGGCATCAGAGGCCAGGTAGGAAATACATATACCCTTTCCATCGTCACCAAAAACAGCGAACGCTACACTTCTGCTCCCGAAACTATAGTTCCGGTACCAACTATAGATGACCTGTATTTTGAAGTGCGGTCGCAGCAGGTATTGAATGAAGAAGATGTGGAACAAACCGTGTATGTAGCCAATGTGCTGCTGGATACCAAAGACCCCGCCGGGCAGAAGAATTATTACATGTGGAAATGGCAAGGCACGTTTAAGGTGAGTACACAGCCCTGGGATTACTCGGAAAAAGTGCGCGGTGTACGTGTGCCCATGCCAAAAGACTGCTGCGAGATCTGCTGGGTTACAGCCCCGACCGACCGTGTAAATGTAAAAGACGACCGGCTGCTGAACGGCGGAAACCTGACACATTACCTTGTTACCCAGATACCTGTTATCCCGCAGACCTTCGGCTTTAAATACCACATCGAGGTAAAACAACTTTCTGTTTCGGAGGCTGCTTTTGATTACTGGAGCTTGCTGAAAGCACAGATAGAGACCGGCGGAAGCATACAGGACCCACCACCTGCCATCATCATCGGCAACATAACCAGCGAGACTAACCCGGGACAGCGCGCACTTGGCTTTTTCGGGGCATCGGCGGTTGCCACACGCACTATGTTTATCCAGCGCGAAGAGTTAGGTATACCTGTATCGCCGTACGTGATGCCGGATGACTGCCGCGTACTCTCCAAGAGCACCACCGTGCAGCCCGATTTCTGGTAAACTATAGCCCCAACTATAAGCGTGCATTTCCGGAGTTTTTTTGTGTAGTTTTGTGTTACAGGCAAGTATAAGCGCAGAACTATAGTTTATGTTACTATCAACTTTCAGCGGAGAGCTTTTAGAAGCAGGAGTAGACGAGGCCGGTCGTGGCTGCCTGGCCGGGCCAGTAGTAGCTGCTGCCGTTATCCTTCCGCCCGACTATAAACACCACCTGCTGAACGACTCGAAGCAACTGAACAGAAAGCAGCGGGAGCAGATACGGGAAGATGTGCTGCGCGATGCCGTGGCCTGGGCCATAGGCGAGGCCACTCCAGCCGAGATAGATGAGATAAATATTTTGCAGGCAACCTTCCTGGCCATGCACCGCGCCATTGCCGGGTTAGCACAAACAGCCGGCTACCTGCTAATTGATGGCAACCGTTTTAAGCCCTATGGGCAGGTGCCGCATACATGTATTGTAAAAGGAGATGGAAAGTACCTGTCTATTGCGGCGGCATCGGTGCTGGCTAAAACGCACCGCGACGATGTGATGCAGCGGCTGGCAGAGGAGTACGCTGTATTTGGCTGGGAGCGCAACGCCGGTTACCCTACCCCTGAGCACAGGCAGGCCATTGCATTGCATGGGGCTACTCCCTATCACAGGCACTCGTTCACCTTGCTGCCGAGCCCGCAGCTGCTTTCTGACGCGCCTGCCGAACTATAGTTTACTTCAGTTTTATCAGATCCAAGAACAGGCTGAAGCTATCCAGCGACGATTGGTTGTTGTTAAAATCATCAAAGCTAAGCGGTTTCAGGATATAGCCGGCTACCTGCAGTTTCTGGGTGGCCAGGCGGTCCGTCTCCTCGTTAGAAGTGGTCATGATAAACACCGGAATGTGGCTGAACTCCGGGTCGTGGCGTAGTTCCGTTAAAAATTCGATGCCGTTCATCTTCGGCATATTAATATCCAGTAAAATAACGCTTGGCGCCGGCGAAATACGGGGCATTCCGTCGCCACGAAGCATTTTCAGACCTTCGCGCCCGTTGCGTGCCACATGCAGCGGTTGTGTCAGTCCTATCTTCTTAAGCTCTCGCTCTACATTCATAATATCCAGGTAGTCGTCTTCTACAAGCAGGATATTGTTGATTTTTTCACTCATCTATAAAAATATATAAAGGTGCTCAGGTACAAAAATAACTAAACTAATCTTTTTTACTACTCTTAGGCCAGGTAAAGGTAAAAGTAGATCCCTTATCCTGTTCAGAAGTAACCTGTATGGTACCGCCCTGCCACTCCACTATTTTCTTAACGATGGCCAGGCCTACTCCGGTACTCTCAAAGGCGTCGCGTTCCTGCAATGTCTGGAAGATAACGAAAATACGGTCATGATATTCTTCGTCGATGCCTGGGCCGTCGTCAGAAATTGAAAAAGCGTAATGGTTCTCATATTCCTGGTACCCGATGGTGATGCGGCCGGCCACTTTATCGTGGTACTTAACAGCATTGCTGATGAGGTTGGAGAATACCTGCTGCAGCTGAACCTTGGCTGTGTAAAGCACCGGCAGGTCAGGTGGCAGCACGATCTTAAACTTCTCGGGGATGTCCAGCAGCTCTGTAATTTCCATCAGCAGCGCCCGTATATCCACCCGTTCCTCGATAGGGGTGGTACGGCCAATACGGGCCAGGGCCAGTATCCCGTTTATCAGGTTCTCCATGCGGTGCACGCGGGTGCGCATCATGCTCAGGTACTGTCTCACGTTATCCGGCAGCTCGCGTCCCATGTCTTCTTCCACCCACCTCGAGGCTACTTCTATGCCCCGCAGCGGCGCTTTCAGGTCATGCGATACTACGTAGGCAAACTGGTCGAGCTCTTTGTTCTTGCGGTCCAGCTCAGTAAAGGTCTCATCAATGGTAGTGGCCATCATGTTCAGTGAGCTCGAAAGCATGCTCAGCTCATCATTTGCCGTGTCTACAATCTGTGTCTTATATTCTCCCTTCGAGATACGGTCGGCCAGGTTCACCATTTTTATGATACGCCCCGTAATCAGGCGGGTAATATAGTAGGCCCAGCCCAACCCAAGTATAACGGATAAGATGGTTAGAATGGTAGATACCTGCCGGGTGGTCTCAATACTCTGGCTCAGGCGGTCGGTGCGTTCCTTTCGGATCTGGTATTCGTAGGCATTAAAGTCCCGGAAGGCAACCCGGATCGAGTCCATCAGCACTTTCTCGCCTAATACCAGGCTGTCGATCTGGGTCGAAAGCAGGTTGGTGCTGTTGGCCATATCGGCACGCGTAATGTTGATAAGCGGTTCTGCATACTGGCGCTGCCACCTTTCCTGCATCGCTTTTATAATTTCAAGCCTCCTGACCTGCTCCGGCGAGTATTTGGTAACCTCTTTTATCTCGGCAAACAACCGGGGCAGCGGCTCTTTGGCCTGCACATAGGGTAGCAGGAAGGTTTCGTTGCCATTCAGCAAAAAACCACGGATACCGGTCTCCAGGTCGATGATGTTACGCTGCAGGGCCGCCGACGAACGTACCACCGACTGCGAACGCTCCACCCACACGGTGTTCTCGATCACATCCTCGGAGAGCTGGAAGTTAACTATAGCTACGGCTGTAAACAAGGCGGATATCAGTAGAAATCCGACAAACAGCTTTACTGATAATTTCATGCAAAGGGATTTTCTTTCTGCAAAAGGCGTAGCAGGGTGCTTTGGTTACAGGTACAGCAAAGCCCTACTGAACAAATATAAAACTATAGCTTAACTATTTACAGGAAAAATACCTGAAAAACGGTGTGCAGAAAGTGTGTGATGATGGTAAAAGATCGGGTGAAGCAACATAGGTTTGATTGATTTTGGCTAAAACGGGAATATGTCCTTACGGAGCGCCGGGTAAAGGGTTACGATTTTTTATAGTTCCTGTAAATATTTTGGTTTAACTATAGTTACCCTAACTTAACCTCACCTTGGTTTTTGTGCTGCCACTATATACACCAGGCTGCCCCCCGCCGATACGTACTCTTCCTTCAGCAGTTTTTGTTTCAGCATGATCTTGTTATAAAGCAGTTGCTCCCAGTAAGCGTCGAATTTGTCTTTTTGGCCGCCGCCGGCCATGTAGTAGTTCAGGTTGTCCTGGTAGTCGTAGCCCATGGCCTCGGTCTCTATCCATTGCAGCATCTGCTCCACGCGCAGTATTTTTTCCTGGGTGTCGTAAGGCGGAATGATGGAAAGTGCTTTATCCGAGATCCAGACTTTAATATTCTCCAGTCCGGCTTTCAGAAACAGATCGGGTACAACGTCGCCAAGGGAGTTAAAGCCTTCGCCCAGGTTCTTTTTGCCCTTCTCTATCCGTAGTTTTATTTCCAGTACATCCAGCATGCTCTCCACGTTAAAATCGGTCTCGCCGTAGCGGTCGAACATCAGGTTAGGAACCAGGTTGTTGGGTTCCAGGGCAACTACCCACGCACCGGGTTTGGTTACGCGTATCATTTCCTGAATTACGCGCTGCGGGTTCTTTACATGAATCAGCAGGGTCTGGCAGAGGGTGATGTCGGCAATGTTGTCGGGTAGCGGAATATCAGTGGCGTTGCCAACTTTAAAGGTATAATCGATCTGGTTGTGGCCAAACTGGGTATGGGCGCGCTGCTTTGCTTCGGCAATGTAGCCAGGCTCGTAGTCTACGCCAAATACCTGGCTGCCGTCGGGCATGTATTTCGAGAATTTAAAGCCCATCATGCCTTTGCCGCAGCCAATGTCTACCAGGGTCTGACAATAATCTACGTACAGGCGTTTAGCCAGTAGCTCCAGGTAATCTTCGTTCCACCAGTATTCGCGGGCCGGGCCCAAGTGCTCTTCGGAATGTAGTTTTTCGGTTTGTTCGCTCAACTATAAATCAGGTTAAAATATAAAAAATAAGCCCCTGCCAGAGCAGAGGCTTACAGTATAGTTTGGGATAAACTAAACAGGTATTACTTTGCTTTTTTCCACTCTGCAATGGCCTGCTCATTCATACGTACATACTCGGGGTTGTTTTCCTTTTTAGCCAGCTCTATAGACTGTTCTGCGGTTTTTATAGCGCCTTTGTAGTCTTTCAGCTGTGCCTGTATCTTGGCCTGGGCATGCAGGTTCCAGAATTTAGGATCGTTGGCGTTGGCTTTTTTCATCCACTCCAGCGCCTGTTTCATGTCCTTGTTCGCGCTCAGGTAGTAAGAGGCCGCCGCTGCATACATGCCCGGCGACACGTTAGTACCGTTTATCACTTTCTCCTGTATCTGGGCCATTACTTTGCTGTCCACATCCACAGTAATGGTAAAGCTGGCGATCTCTTTGCCCCATAGTAGCTCTACATCGGCGCTGTTGTTTTTCAGGTTTGCGAAGTTGATGGTGAAGCTTTCTATTGTTCTTGGGTTGGTCTGTGGCTTTACTTTAAAGCGAAGCTGGTCGTTTGCTGCGTCGTACTTTGCATCGTTATTGCCCCACAGGTCCTTGTTCTTGTGCAGGATGATGGTCCACTCGTTTTGCGCCGGAATAGACATCAGCACGTATTCACCGGCTGGTACTTTGTTACCCTGTATCGTTACTTCATCTGCAAATTTGATCAGGGTTGGGCTGTTGGCACCGGTGCGCCACATTTCGCCGTAAGGCACCACATCTTTGCCAATGGTACGGCCACGCAACGACGGTCGCGAATAGGAAACAGATACATCGGTTAAGCCTACTTTCTGGGTAACCGTAGCGGCAGGGCTGGCAGCCGGAATAGCTATCTGGGCATTAGCGGTGCCTGTGCCAAGCAGGGTGGCAGCAACTATAGCAAGGCCAAGAAGTTGTTTTTTCATTCGTTCTGGTATAAGTTGGGTGTATACTTAGGTATGTAATATTACGAAATTTAAGTCAATGATCGTGTATGGCAGCCTGCTAACAGGCCGTTAAACTATAAACTATAGCCAACGCTCAATCCAAACCGCGGCACAATACCGGTCTCGCCAGTCTTCTTATCCTTGCCTTCCGGCGAGATAAACGGCGTTAACCCGAAACGTACCAGCAAACCGCCCTTTGGTACCTGGTAACGCACCCCCAAACGGGCAAAGTACATGTTCTGCAACAGTTCCGGTGCATCCGTAAACCGCCGTGTGTAGCCCAGGCCCATTTCCAGGTTATTCCGCGATTTGCCTACCATGGCGTACACTTCTACGGGCACTACCGGGTACACGCCCGGCTCTTCTTTCATAAAGAACAGGTTGGTGCCCACACCGGCCCGTATGCCGCCTTTCCATTGGTCGCGTTGGTACATAATGCGGTCCAGGTTCAGGGCGTAAGCATCGGAGTTACCGCCCACTTCGACGTAAACTGTAGTTAGCGACCGAATGTTTTGGGTAAATTCCTGGGCCAGCACCGTGGCAGGTAAAAGCAAGACAAGTAAGAAGATAAGGGTGCAGAAAAAGTTAAGGCGCATGCAGCTGGCGAAGTTGAAATTTGCACCGAACTTACGAAAAATATAAGATTAAGTATGAATTGCGGGCAATAAAAAACCTGCCGGGGAAGCTCCGGCAGGTTTTCAGGAAAATCAATAAGTATACTTTTAGCTGAGCTCAAACTGTAGCCTGAGCAGGTTGGCGTAAATGCCGTCTTCGTTTGCAGAAAGCTGCTCATGCGAGCCTTCTTCTACGATCTCGCCACCATCTATCACCAATATCTTGTCTGCTTTTCTGATAGTTGCCAGTCGGTGCGCAATAATAATGGTCGTTCTGTCTTTCATCAGCACATCCATGGCCTGTTGCACCAGCTGTTCCGACTCTGAATCCAGTGAGCTGGTGGCTTCATCGAGGATAAGGATAGCAGGGTTTTTAAGGATGGCACGGGCAATGGCAATGCGCTGGCGCTGCCCACCCGATAGTTTTATGCCGCGTTCGCCCACCAGTGTCTCCAGCCCTTCCGGGAAAGATTCGATAAAGTTATAGGCGTTGGCTTTTTTAGCAGCTTCAATAATTTCGGCTTCTGTGGCTTCCGGCCGGCCATAGGCAATGTTCTCGCGTATCGTTCCGCCAAACAGCAGCACTTCCTGCGGCACTATACCAATGTTGCCACGCAGGGTACTCAGGTCCATGTCGCGCAGGTCTTTGCCATCTACGCTTATGCTGCCGCCATGCACGTCATAAAAGCGCATCAGCAGTTGGATGATGGTAGATTTACCGGCGCCGCTCGGTCCAACTATAGCTACTTTCTCGCCGGCCTGTGCATCAAAGCTAATGTTCTTCAGTACCTGTATATCCGGACGGGTAGGGTAGGAGAAGGCTACATTTCTATAGTTGATGTTGCCTTGTACACGTGGTACCTGGCTCAGGGCACGCAGGCTTTTATCAGTTGGTTCTTCCTGTTCCTGCAGTATCTCTAAAATGCGTTCGGTGGCTCCTAGGGCAGATTGCACCTTGCCGTATAGTTCGCCCAAACCACCAACCGAAGCACCAATAAAGGCCGTGTACAGCACAAACGAAACCAGGTCGCCTTGCTGAATATCGCCGTTGGCAACCAGTGTGGCTCCGTACCAGATAACCAGAATAATACCACCGAAAAGGCCAACTATAATGAAGGAGATGAATGCCCCGCGGTAATTGGCTGTGGTGATGGCGGTGCGTACGGCTTTACTCAGGGTGGTGCGGTAACGGGCCACCTCAAACATCTCGTTAGTGAAGGCTTTTACCGTATTTATGGCCTGCAGCGTTTCTTCTACAATCACGTTGGTATTGGCAAGCTCGTCCTGGGTTTTCTTGGCCAGTGTTTTAATTCTGCGGCCAAAGACCAGCGCCAGCGCTACCAGCACCGGAAACGTAGCCAGCATAAACAACGACAGCTTGATAGAGGTCCACATGATGATGATGACCCCAACTATAAGCGTGGTGGATTGGCGGAAAAGCTCGGCCAGCGTGATAGACATGGCATCCTGCACCTGTGCTACATCGGTAGTAATGCGGCTGGTAATTTCGCCCACGCGGCGTTTTTCATAAAAAGAGATCGGCAGCTGCATGAACTTGCTGTACAGGTCGCGGCGGATATCAGCCACGGCATTCTCGCTTACCTGCGCAAAAAAGTATACCCGGAAAAAAGAGAAAACACCCTGCAGCAGAATCACACCAAACAAGCCCATTGCGATCACGTTGATGTCGGAGAGAGCGCCGGCGTTGTCGGCTGAGGTAGAGTCGAAGAGCTGGCCTACCAGGTAAGGAAAAGCCATGAACGTGATGCTGGAAAATACCAGAAATGCCAGGCCAACTATAAATTTATACTTGTAGGGTAATACGTAGCTGAAAATGCGGAGCCCGCGTCGAAAGCTTTCTTTGGTAATTTTCTTTCGTTCTTCGCCGTCCTGTGCCCCTGTTTGCCCGAATCCGCGTTTTGCCATTAATGTACAGTGCGTTACTTAATTTAGAACAGCTCCTTTTGTTAGGTAGCCGGAAAGGTTTAACCCGATACTATAGTACAAGTATAAAGTTTCCCGTTTACAATCCTGCAAAGGTAAGCAATATTGAGTTAAGAGTTGAGAGTTAAAAGGAGTTGGAAAGTTAGAAAGTTGGGAAGTTAAAAAGTTAGAAAGTTTGATGTGGCAGTCAGGCAGGCTTATTCCGAACTATAGTTTGTTTCTCACTCGACTCCGCTGGCGCGGTTCTGTGATCCGTGACTTGCCTATAAAGTTGGATCTGTGATCCGACTGGGCGGGACGCCCAACTATAGTTCGACACGAGCGAGGACGCTCGCGCCATAGTCATTATTCCAACTATAGCTCTACTTTAGACTACTGCAAACTATAGTTTTCTGCTTGCGCAGAACGCCAGTTACAAACTGGCACCATGCAGAGCCACAAGTTACGCTAACGCTAAACTTGCGGCATAGATCGTAGCCGGCCTATAGTTCATCACAAGCGAAGCTGCCCGCGCCAACCACTTCTTTAACTCCTAAACTCACTAACTCAATAACTCCTAAACTTCTTACCTGTTATCCTGCGCCAGTTCCAGGTCATCTATTTTGCCAGAAGAGATGGCAAACAGGCCGATCAGTGTAAGTAATCCGTTCAGGATCAGAACTTCAAAACCGAACTCGTACCCGTAGAGCCACTCTACAGAGTTAGCACTGATAATGTAAGTTAAAATTGGAGCAATGACGCAGATAGCCGGTACGTACTTGTCGCGGACGGTGCGTTTGGTGTAAAGGCCGAAGGTGTAAAGGCCCAGTAATGGCCCGTAGGTGTAACCAGCTACTTTAAATACAGCCGTAATCACACTTTCAGAATTCAGGATATCGAACGCAATGATAACGAGTACCATCACTAACGAAACGCCAAAGTGCACAATGTAGCGCAGGCGCACGCGCTCCTGCTCGGGACGCTCGCTGAAATTCAGGAAATCGACGCAGAACGAAGTAGTGAGGGCTGTCAGGGCTGAGTCGGCGGAAGCATAGGTAATGGCGATGATACCAAGGATAAACACGATGCCCAGGAACGGCGTGAAGTGGTTCAGCGCCAGGAACGGGAACACATCGTCGCCTTTGGCAGGCAGGTCAATCCCTTTGGTGTTGGCGTAAATGTAAAGCAGGGCTCCCAGTGTCAGGAACAGCATGTTTACAAACACAAGGATAATGCTGAACCAGAACATATTCTTCTGGGCTTCGCCGATGTTCTTGCAGCTCAGGTTTTTCTGCATCATGTCCTGATCCAGGCCCGTCATAACTATAGCTATAAAGGCACCGGAGAAGAACTGCTTCAGAAAGTATTTGCTGTCTTTCACATCCCAGAAAAATACCTGCGAGTACTCACTGGCCTGCACGCGGTCGATCATGCCCTGGAAGCTCATGTTCAGTTCGTCCGAGATCAGCCAGATGGTGGTAACTACCGCTATCAGCATAGCCGTGGTCTGGAAAGTATCGGTCCAGATAATGGTTTTCATGCCGCCCCGGAACGTATAGACCCAGATCAGCAGAATAGTAATGATCACTGAAACGGCAAACGGAATGCCCAGGTCGTTGAACACGGCCAGTTGCAGCACGCCAGCCACTAAAAACAGACGGATGGAAGCCCCCAACGTGCGCGAAAGCAGGAAAAAAGCAGCCCCGGTTTTATAAGACCAGTAGCCGAAACGCTGCTCCAGGTAAGTATAGATGGATACTAAATTCAGTCTGTAGTACAGCGGCATCAGTACGGTGGCAATCACAAAATAGCCCAGCAAATAACCCAGCACCAGCTGCAGGTACGAGAACTGCGCCTTTTCCACCATGCCCGGTATCGACACAAATGTTACGCCCGAAAGCGATGTCCCGATCATACCAAAAGCCACCACGTACCACGGCGACTGCCTGTTAGCCAGGAAGAAAGTTTCGGAATCGGTGTTTTTGCTGGTGAACCAGGAGATCAGAATAAGTATGCAGAAGTAGCCGATAATCAGGCTGATGATCAGGGTTGAAGACATAGGGCTGTCTGTTGGTTAAATACGGCTACAAATATAGCAAAAGTATGGTGCTGTGGCACGGTTAACTATAGCAGGTCGCGGAGCAGCAGTTGTTCGCCAATGGCCGGTAACTTTAAACCGTTCATTAAACCAGCCGCAGCAATCTGTTCCAGCAGGCGCACCGGCTCACTTGCCGGCTCATCCGACAGGTCGAATGTGCCATAGTGCATCGGTATAAAAGTGCCGCCGCGCAACTGGTTATAGGCTTTCACCGCCTCGTGCGGGTTCAGGTGGCTTTTCTGCATCATAAAGGATGGCTTGTAGGCCCCAACCGGCATCATGCACACATCCATCGGGCCAAACACTTCGGCAATGTCCTCAAAATGGCCGTTCAGGCCCGTATCGCCGGCAAAGTAAATGGTCTGCTCTTTTGTTCTGATCACAAAGCTGCCCCACAATACTTTGTTCATATCAAAAAGGCCGCGGCGGTACCAGTGCGATGCCGGCGCAAAATATAGTTCCAGGTGGCCGGGCACCAGGTCGTAGCGCTGGTACCAGCCGGCTTCCTGGTAAGGCAGGTGTTTGCTGGCATTGCGTATTAAACTGCCAGCCCGCAACGGTACCAGCGCCTTCAGCTCCGGGTTGTTCTTGCAGATGGCTCTGATGGATTTGAGGTCCAGGTGGTCGCGGTGGGCGTGGGAGAGCAGCAGGAAATCAATGTTCTTCAGATCTTCGGGTGCGCAGGGTAAACCCACCTTACGCGGGAGCATCGGCAGGTCATACAGCACGGGGTCGATAAGAAATGTAACGCCCTGCAGTCGCACAAAAAACGAGGCATGTCCCAGCCACACGATCACATCATCGGTAGTATGCAGAAAATCGGTATTATGGATAACGTGCGGCACGTACTGGTCTGCTTTTTTCTCCGCCTTCTGCGGGTTTCCGGAGAGTTTCCAGCGCAACACATTGCTGAAATCGGGTTCGTATGGTTCGTCGCCGTTAGCAAAGCGGTCGCCTATCAGTTTGTTGCCTTTGTAGCCGGGCTTTATAGTTTCGAGCTTTGGATTGTTGATGTGCCGGATTTTAGGGGTACGCTGCTGCAAAATGTAAAACGTTGGTGGTGATATATAAACTATAAACGGGGCAGAAGGGTTAAGCAGGGACAATAAAAAACGCTCTCCTGTTGCCGGGAAAGCGCTTTTGTAACTATCGTTTTTTTGTTAGTACCCGAACGGACCGCGGCCAAAACCAGTGTTGTAGTACGGGCTATAGTAAGGCGAACCGCCTTCTGAATAACGCACCGCACCGGTCACCGAAAAGTTGTCGGTTATCTTGTAGGTAGCACTGAAATCGGCACCCTGGCGACCCAGGTAGTTATAGTTGTTGTAGGCTCCCAGGTCTTTTGGCATCGCCGAGAAATCTTTCCAAACGTTTCCGGTCAGGATCAGCCTGTCGTTTACCAGGTAATCGCCGCCTACGCTTACAATGTACTGCTGCTGCCCGTTGGTACGGCGCATAATGGTTCCGCCTTCGGATGTCCCTGCCACATAGTTTTGCGGCATGTTATGCACATATGTAAAGCTGGCATATCCCCTGAAACGGTCGGTTATCTGGTAGCGTGCCGTTGGCTTAACATAGGTGCTGGCCCCGAAGTAGCTGTTGTAGCTGGCTCCCAGTTCCAGGTTATAGTCCACGCGCGGCGCCGGAACTATAGTTGGTTTCATTACTGTCTGGGCCATGGCGTTTCCGGCAAAGCACAGCAGGCAAACCAGTAGTAAATTGGTTATTATTTTCACGTAAGATCGATCTTCAGAATTAATTCTACTAAGATAGAACGAAAGTGCGTTAAATACAAGTACATCCGAACCGGGATTAATACAGAGAAAGCGGAATATGTTACGGATTTCTCTCGTGAAACCCGCGGTAGTTATCCTGCTGAAAAACTATAGTTCCTACCGATCTTCTGTATCTCTTCCCCGGTTCAGACAACATAACTTAGTTTTGGCTGCCTATCCAGCGCGCTCTGAACTGCTGCATGGTTGGCGTCAGTTCTTTGCCGATGTTCTCATACAGCACTACTTCCAGTGTCGGGTCTTCGGCCAGGGTTATCGTTGTGGTCTGCTCTTTCCCGCGGCTGCTAAAAGTGATTGGCACAGTATCGCCGGGCTTGTGGCTGCTCAGTACTTTTTTCAGGTCTTTTTCGCTGCGGATCTTTCGGCCATCCAGTGTCAGGATAATATCGGCACGGTCGAGGCCGGCTTTGTAGGCTGGCGAAGTGACTATGGTGCCATAGTTTAGTACTGCTCCGTTCTTCGTGAAATCCAGGCCACCCACACCTATAGTTGCCACGCCCGGTTTTGCTTTGCGCATCTCGAAGCCCGCCTGCGCCAGTAGCGGCTCAAAAGCTGGCAGTTCGCTGCCGTTCACATACTCCCGGAACACTTTTTCGGCCCAGGCTTTGTCGCCGCTCACTTCTGCCAAAGTTGCCTGCAGGTCGGTTAGGGTGTACGGTTTTTCGGGTTTCCCATACTTGCGCCACAGCGCCTGCATGTAATCGTCCAGGGTCTTGTTATAGTTCTGGCGTAGCCTCAGGTCCAGGGCCATGCCCAGCATACTGCCATAGGTGTAGTACGAGATAAAGGTATTCTGGCGGTTTACGGCGTCAACGGAGCGGGCGGCATCTACAAAAGGTGCCTGCTGGCTCATCTCCACCAAACTATGGTACCGGCGGCCCGGCGAAAGCAGAACGTAATTCAGGTCTCCGGTCAGGTTATCGGCATAGGTTTTGGCGTTGTAGAGGCCACTGCGCGGCATGGTCAGGTCGCCGTAGTAGCTGGTAAACCCTTCGGCCAGCCACAGCGCTTCACTCATATTGGCTTCCTGAAAGTTAAACGGCTCCAGGCTCTTCGGACGCAGGCGTTCCACGTTCCAGGCATGGAAAAACTCATGCGATACCGTATTCAGCAGGCCTGTCATGGCTCTGGCAAGTGGCTGAGAGCTGGTCAGTATGGTTGAATTACGGTGCTCCATTCCATCGCCGTTTGCCTGTGGCATGTAGCAGCCAATAAACGTGTACCGCCCGAAATCAAAATCCGGCAACTCGCCAAAAACCGTGCGCTGTGCTGCCACGATCTGTTTTGTTTTCTGCACATACTCGTTGAACTGCTCTTTGGTGCCGGTGTGGTGCAGGGCTACCTGCATCTTTTTACCATCTACTGTCCATTCCTCAAAGTCAAAATTGCTCAGCTCTGTCGGGCTGTCCATCAGGTACTGGAAATTTGGCGCTGCGTAGGTGTTGCCCTGTTCGTGCTTTAGTTGTGTAGCTATTTTCCAGTTGCTGTTTTCGGGTGTGATGAAGGTAACCTGTGCCGGGGCTTTGTCGAACGTTGTGGCATGCATTAAGGTAGCCGGCATGTTCAGGTGGGCATGTGTTTCGTCGATACCTGCGTACGTGCCATCGGCATGGTCGCCAAATAAGGTGTAAGTTATAGTTGCTGTGCCGTTGTGACCGGTTACGTTCCATTGGTGTGGAGTCGCTTTCCAGATCTTCAGTTGTCTGCCCTGCGCATCAGTGGCTTTTACATTGTACACGTTCTTGGCAAACTCGTGCACGGCATAGCGCCCCGGCGAGCTCCGGCTCATCAGTACTTCCAGCGTATCGGAATTTATGCCCGAAAAAGTAACTTTTATTTCCGCTTCGTGGTGCACCGCATTCGGGAAAGACAACTGGTAAGTCACTTTCTGTTGTGCCAGCAGCGGTGAGGTTAAGCATAGTAAGGTGGTGAGTAAGGTGCAGATCTTTGGTAGCATGTTGGTGGTTTTATTTTGGTTTTGAAATATAGCAAGAAGGATGTAGGGACACAAATCAGGGTTGTAGTTCTATGGTTTGATAAACTATAGTTTCTCTATTTGTCATGCCGAGCGCAGCCGAGACATCTTATGTGTCCATTCCTTGTCCTTTCGAGTGGAGCGAGAAATCTATCTCAGCCTATAGTTGGTTAAGACCTAGCAGCGTGCGTAGCTCCTGCTAGCGTCTGGTGCTATAGTTCACTTTGCCTACTACTGGAACCAAGCTGTTGTTCTATAGTTACCTCTATTCCTGGGAGCTCAAAGAGCCTATCGTTTTATAGTTAGTTTGGCTCCCTCTGAGGCCGGGAGGCCCCGCCTTCGGGCATCGCGCGGTGTACATTTCCTTTGCTCGTTCCTCGCAATGCTTTCAGCACCGGAAATCTACAAGGCGCTCAACCCAAAGACTGATAACACATTCGATAGCTAAACTATAGCTATAGTTTCTTTTTTCATTCTTGGTTGAAGCAGATCGGCTACTTTCTCGTGGTTGTAATTCCGTAGGGACAGGTAAACCTGCCCTGTTCGTAGTCTGTAACTATAGAGCTATAGTTTGTAAAATGGCAGAGACAGAGTTCCCCTCCTTAGATAAGGAGGGGCAGGGGTGGTTTAAACCACTGCAGCTATAGAACTATAGCCCAACTAAAGCCGCAGCCTAAATCCTGAAAATCCTTTAATCCTGTAAATCCTTGGGGTAGGGGCCCTATTTAAAGATTCAGACAAACTATAGCTCAAAACCAACCCTACCCCTTCTCAAAAATCTTTGCCTGTACAAAACCTTTGTAAAAAGCGGCGCTGTGCTGTTCCTGCAGGCCTAAGCTGGTGAAATGCCTGCTGTAATCGGGTAGCAGGCGGCCCCGCACATTGCTCAAAAAACCGAAGAACAGGTACATGCTTTTAGCTAATAGTTTTTGCCAGAAGGGTGGGTTGTGCTGCACAGGCCAGAAATCTGCGAAGAGCCAGCGCCCATTGGGTGCCAAACTATAGCATAATCGCTGCATAAGTTCTGCCAGGCGGGCATCAGGGAACAGGTCCAGCAGGAAAGGGGTGATGATCACATCAAACTGCTCATGAGGTAATAAATCAGCCTCGGTGCCGTGCCGGAACGAAACTACAGGGGTGCCAGGGTTCAGTTGTTTTGCCTTTTGAAGCATTTTTTCGGAGGCCTCCAGGTACAGAATGTGCTTAGGAGAAGTTTTTTGCAGCACCTGTTGCAGCAGCCAGCCGCTGCCACCACCGATCAGCAGCACAGAAGCGCCAGCCGGAATGTGGGGGAGAAGCCATTGCTGGGCATCCTGCAGGGCAGACCCATATACCAGCCGGGCCAGCGGGTCGTAAAAAGAGGCTACGCGGTCGAAGCCGCTATCCGGGGTTGGGGGCAAGGTGTAAACGCGATAGGTTAACGGTCGTAGTGCTGCTCCAGCACGCCTTTCAGTTTCTCGAAAATGTAATCTACCGTTTTTTTGCGAATAGCCTGCGTGTTGCCGTCAAACACTTCCCGGAATTCTTCGGCTTTGCCATCATACAGCATCGACACAAACACAGTGCCCACCGGTTTTTCTTCGGTTTCGGAGCCGCCACCACCGGCCAGGCCAGTTACGGCTACATTAATATCGGCATCCAGCAGCTTTTTCAGGCCCATTACCATTTCGTTGGTTACCTGCTGACTTTCGGCGGTATACAGGTCCAGGGTTTGTTTGCGCACGTTCAGCAGTTTTATTTTCACCTCGGGCTGGTACACTACCACGCTGCCCTTCAGTACGTCGCTGCTGCCTTTTGCTTTTACCAGTTCTGAGGCCACCAGTCCGGCGGTGCAGCTCTCGGCAAAGGCAAGGGTCAGTTTCTTATCGCGCAGTGTGGTTACAAGTTCGGTCAATTCGGTTTGCGTCATATCCTATAGTTTCAGAGCTATACTTACTGCTTAGGTGGCGCTTTGGTTTTGCCCCAGGTGGTAGCTCTCCAGAATGCTGTATACCGGGTGCGGCGAGGCCAGTTCGGATTGCCAGAGGCCAATGGCATTTACCGGTAAAACTATAGTTTCCTCGGGGAGCACAGGTGGTTTTGTGGTTGGGCGGGCAATATTCTTTTTATAGCGGGCCAGTGTAATGTGAGGCGTTGGTTTCAGTTTGTTGGGTTCGTCGGGCGCTAAGGTTTCAGAAAGCATCCGGCTGAGCCTGGTAAATGCGGGGTCATCTTTAAAACGGGCCCACACCAGCCGCGGCGATCTTGGTTTCGGTCCCTGCTCTATGGCTTCGAGGTACAATGTAAAAGGGGCACATTGGCTGGCTATCTGTTTTACCTGCTGCCGTATAGTGTCGAGCTGCGCAGCAGGCACATTGCCGATGAAGAACAGCGTGAGGTGCAGGTTTTGCAGCGGAATAAATCGTACGGTATCATCTGAAAAAGGAAGCAGTTTTTGCTGCAGGTACGGTACCAGCGCATCGGGTAAAGCAGCCGCAATAAATAACCTGATCGTGTTCTGCATAAGTATAAGGTAGCATTAAATGCTGTAATTACGTTAACAACTATACGCAGGCCGCAAAACCAGCGCCTGCGCTTTTTGTGAAACTATAAGCTATGATCCGGAATTTTTATAAAAAGCTGGCGGCAAGTATAGCCCTTTTTACGGTGGAGCTGGTGTTTGTGTGGCTCCTGTTCATTGCCTGCGTGGTAGTGTTCTTTTACATCAGCAGCCAGATTGTGCAGGGCGACGAACTGGGCGTAGACCAGGCCGCCTTCAATTTTGCAGCCAGCATTGCCAGCCCCGGCTTCAGCAATTTTATAGAGGGCATCACGTTTTTTGCATCGCGGCAATTCCTGACGCCGGCGGCACTGCTGTTGGTGGCCTACTTTGTGTTTGTGCGCAAGCACCGCTGGTATTCCTTAAAAGTGCCGGTTGTGGCGCTGGGCAGCATTACCCTGAACGTGGTGCTGAAATACTTTTTCGACAGGCCCCGTCCGCTGGTACCGATGGTGGAAGCACACGGGCTTAGCTTCCCGAGCGGGCATACCATGGTGGCGGCGTCGTTTTATGGGTTGCTGATCTACCTGGTATGGCACAACGTAAAACAGGTGTGGCTGCGCAATGTGCTCATAATTTTTCTGTCGGTTTTTGTGATCTTCATCGGGTTTAGTCGTATATATCTGCGGGTGCATTATGCTACCGATGTGCTGGCAGGCTTTGCTGCTGGTTTTATGTGGGTTGTGATCGGCATCTGGATCCTGAACCGCCTGGAACGCTACTCGCGTAAAGAGATAACCCCGGTGCTGCTGGACGACCCGGTAGAAAAAAGTTAAATATTTTTTAATGCAGATATTGCGCTAATCAAATTTGTTCGTACCTTTGTAATCCCAATGAACGAGGGTTAAAGGGTTTTGGGGATGTTTATTTGATTTAGTGAATTTGCGCAAGTGGCGAAATTGGTAGACGCGCTGTCTTCAGGCGGCAGTTCCGTAAGGTGTGAAGGTTCGAGTCCTTTCTTGCGCACACTACTTTAAATCAGGCGAAAGCCGGTTCTTTTTACAGGACCGGCTTTCGCTTTTTTTATGCCCTGTAGTTTGCTAACTATAGTTGTATTTGCTAACTATAGCTGCACCGCCTTGCGCCCCAGGCTCGTAAGCTAAGGCATGAAAGCCCGGTTTAAACGGTTTATGAGTGCGCTGGCGCTGCTCTCGGTAGAGGCGGTGTTGGTATGGCTGGCCTTTTTTGCCTGCATGCTGCTGTTTGTATACATGGCCCAGCTTGTTTTTGTACAGCAAAGCACCGGGCTGGATCAGGCCATGTTCCGGTTCGCGGCGGCCCACACTTCTCCCGAAACCACGCGTTTCATGCGCTTCATTTCCTTTTTTGCTTCTGCCGATTATTTAATAGTAGTGCCGCCCCTGGTGGTGCTGGTATTTGCCTGGTTCCGGCACCTGCAGTGGTTTGCCCTGAAAGTGCTGGTCATTTCCCTTACCAGTTCCATCCTTAACCAGGTTCTGAAACGCGTGTTCGAGCGCCCCCGCCCAGAAACCGCCATGTTAGAGCAATCCGGTCTCAGCTTTCCAAGCGGCCACGCCATGATCGGTGGCTCTTTTTATGGTCTGCTGATCTATATTGTATGGCGTACGGTGCCAAACCCTATTTTGCGCTGGCTGCTAACTATAGTTTTAACCCTGCTGCTTTTGCTCATTGGCTATAGCCGCGTGTACCTGAACGTGCATTACGCCACCGACGTGCTGGCCGGTTTCTCCGCCGGAATTCTCTGGCTGCTTATTTCTATCTACTTCATGCGAAAACTGGAAGTGATTTATCTCAGGAAGGTGGAGCGGAAGCAGGCGTAAACTTATATGTTATAAACTCGATATAAAGTTTTATTAGCCGGGAGAAGTGTGTAGATTTAATGTATAGTCTAATAAATATTCTACATGATATTACTGGCTAAAAGGTGCTTGCTTGTATTTATGTTCTTGTTGTTACTGTCTTGTGATGGCGTCGAAAGGAATACAGATCATACCTATCAATTTTATTCTATACAATTGGAGCCAGCTTCTCAATTAAAGTTAGATCCGCAAGTTTCTGCAGATAGCATCTTGAGATACTTTGACTATAAAATTGAAGATGGTAATAATACCGTATTTACCCTAACTTACTCAAGGGGCGACAGTGTTTCTACTGATAGTGGAGTGAGTGATATTTTAGTTTTTGAAGTAGATAGTTTTACAACAGCTTTTGAAGCTAAAGGAAAGGCTCTTAATAATTACAATGTACTTTATGAAGAAAGTTGTTTTTGTGCGGAAGCACACTCGAACAAACCCTTGAAAATTAGTGAGGGTGAAATACAAGGGACAAGAATTAATCCGCTTACCTGGCTTATTAAAGTAAAGGTTGGTATGATTGACTTAGAAGATACTGTTAAAGTAAATCAAAAGAAGATACTAAGTTTAAAATAGGATCAATGCATAAAATCTATACTTCTTTAGTACTATTAATTACTACACTCACCTTTGCACTCCCCGCCCTGGCCCAACACCCTGACAATATAAAAGCCATCAGGGAGAAGCTGCAGCAGGAGCGGCAACAGGCGAGAACAGCAACTATAGCACCCGCCGAAAAAGCAGAAAAGCTACTGGAATTAGGGTTGTGGCAGGAAGCGGAACAAACTATAGCCAAGGCAAAACCAACGGCACAAACTATAGTTGCCAAAGCAAAACTGGCTATCCTGAACAACGAGTTTGAACAGGCCGAAAAGCTGGTAACACAGGCCCTGAAGTTACAACCCGAATCTGCAGACGCACTACTGCTGAAAAGCAAACTACAGGTGCAGGCCTGGGAACTGGAAAAAGCAAAAGCCACAGCCAACCAGATCTTAGCCAAAGCCCCGAACAACGAAGCAGCAACTATACAGATCGGCCGTATTCTGATGCTGCAGAAAAAGTATGACCAGGCACTGCAGAAGGCGAAGCAGGTACAGCAGCTCAATCCTAAGAATGCCGATGCGTATTTGCTGGAGTCGGATGTGCATTTCTGGAACCAGAAGCCGGAGTTGGCCGAAAAACCACTCATCACCAGCCTGACACTAAACCCGTTTAACGCTGATGCCCGCTTCAACTATGGCTATGCTATCTGGCGACGCGTGGATGCCACCCAGCTGAACGACATGGCGGCACAATGGGAACTGGCGCTGGAACTGAACCCGCTGCACTATGTAACGCACTGGCACTGGGGCAACGGCCACACCAACCTGACCTACGCAGATTACGCCCAACCTGAAGATGAGAAAGTACGCCAGGAACTACAGCAGGCCGAAAAGCTGATCGCTCAAAACAAACTACAGGAAGCCTTAACTATAGCCGCAAACGTGCAGAAAGATTACCCGCAATCAGTGTTGCCGGCTATGCTGCGCGGCTCGGTGTATTATATGGCTTTCGATTTGGATCGCTCCCAACGGCTGGATTCTGCCCAGGCTATTTTCCAAAACATCCTGAAACGCAAAAAGCACTATGGCCCGGCACACAATGCCCTGGCGGCGGTCATCAAACAAAAGCAGTTACCTTATTTGCACAACTACGATTCGCTGCAGCAGGTCATCCAAAGCACAACTATAAAAGACCCGGTAAACTTTGCCCGCGTGTTCCCGGATGTGACCTATTACCCCGGCAACGAAGTGCAGAAAATGGTATGGTCGCAACTATACGAGAGCATTGTGTATTTCCCGTTCCTGAGCAGGCAAAACGAAAAGTTTGTGATTCCGCCGCTGCACATTGATTTAGCTATCGCTATGAACTCTCCCTTCTTCCGGCAGGCCACTACCTTTGATAACCGCCAGTGGATGGATATACGCGGTGTGGGAAGCGGCGCTGCGGCTATTGAGTATGTGGTGCGCGGCTCGTACCTGGAGCGCAATGTGGTATTGCACGAGTATGTGCACCAGTTTCATGGCCGGGTGTTTACCGATGCCGAGAACCGTGAAGTGCGCCGCCTGTACCAGAATGCCATGAAGGAAAACCGCACACTCGATTATTATTCTGCCAACAACGAACACGAGTACCTGGCCCAAACCTATCCAGCCTACTTCGAGCCTGTAAAAGTGCATCCGCTCAACCATAAATCCATCAACACCACCGCCGACCTGAAAGCCAAAGACCCGGAGCTCTATAGTTTCCTGGATGGATTGGTAAAAAGGCAGCGCGCTTATCTGGCCGGCGATAAACAGGCGATGGCCAGCAACTGGGCTGAAGTGTATTTGAACCTGTCGGAGCGGGAACTGGCACGGCGCAACTATAGCCAGGCCGAAGCCCTGCTGGATACCGCCCTTACCTGGGATGCCAGTTACCAGCCTGCCCTGATAGCGTATGCCAGTGTGGAGCGCGAGCAGAACAAATATAACCAGGCTGAAAAGTGGCTGGAAAAAGCTGAAAAGATAAACCCGAACTATGCGCCTGTGTACGTGGCCCGTGCCGAATTGCTTGAAGCCATGCGCCGCGATGGCAAACTGGAAGACACCGATGCCCTGAAACAACAAGCCGAACTATACCGCAAAGCCCTGGAACTGGAAGACGACCTGATGACAAGAGCTGCCAACACGATGGCCTTCGCCAGACTATACGCCTCTTACAGCAGGGTTCCGGAAGCAATGATCTTGGCAGAAAGTTATGTAAAAACAGCCCCGACCGTATCAACATACCTGCGCGACCGCCGCGACGAAGCACTTGCTTACGCCCACTGGCTGAAAGGCACTACCGGCAAAGCTCCTGAAAGCGAAACGGAACTGGCAAGACTGGTGTCGTTAAAACCGCAGAACTATGAGCTGCGCCAGCAGTATGCCGATGTACTGGCCGCCCAGGGAAACTATAAAAAAGCGTATGCTACGTTAGAAGAAGCTCAGCGTATTTTAACTGCCAGCAATACGCCCCGCCCGTCCTATACCGTGCGGATGGCGGCTTATCAGCTTATGTCGGGCCAGAAAGATTCGGCTATAGTTACCGCAGAGCCATTGCTATCCGGTAAGGTTAAACTGCGCAGCGATAACTATAAACTGGTGGCGTTAATGGCACAACTCGGCGACGTAGAAGAAGCTACCATGTTACTGCGCCAGCAGCCACGCCCCGAATCGGCGGCTGAAATGGCCGAGCGTTTAACAGCCGTAGGGATACTATGGGAGGCATTAGACCAGGCAGGTAAAGCAGAGAAATCGTACAAAGCTGCATTGGCAGACAATCCTTACCAGCTTGAGGCCCGCGTGCTGTTGGCAAAACTTTTAAGAGAACGGGGTAAAAACAAACAGGCCGACAAAGTAATGGCCGAAACACGCATTTCAGAAATCTAATCAAACTATAACCTACTTATACTTTATGAAAAAAATACCTTACTACTTCAGGTTTGTACTTGCCTTGCTGATCGGCCTGGCCTGGTCGTGCAACCAGTCAACAGACTCTGTAGCAGCTGCCAACGGCGACAAAGACAAAGCCGTGACCACTGTTTACGTAGTGCGCCATGCCGAAAAAGTTGCCACAGACCCTAAAGCCGAAGACCCCGTGCTTACTCCGGAAGGAGAAGCCCGTGCAAAAGCCCTGTTAACTTATTTAGATGGAAAGCCGGTTGATGCCTTGTACAGTACCAAATACAAGCGCAACACACTAACTATAAAACCATTGGCTGATGCCCGAAATTTGCCTGTAAATACCTACGAAGCGCACGATTTTGAAGGGCTCAAAAAACAGATACTAACCCATAATGCTGGCAAAACTATAGTGGTGGTAGGTCACTCAAATACAATTCTGCCTATAGTGGAGGCCTTTGGAGCCAAAAAGCCTGTTGCCGAAGTGCCGGACAGTAAATACGACCACATCTTTAAAGTAACCATACAAGCCGATGGCACTGCAACCATAGAAGCCGATACGTATGGTGCAGCCACCAACTAAACTATAGCTGAACAAAATAAGAGAAGCCCGCCGGTTTAAACAGGCGGGCTTTTTTGTTTGCGATAAAAATAGATTTTACTGTTCAGGAGAATAGGCCTGTGGCTGTTGTTTTACGACATACGCATTGGTAATTCGGTTATGAAAGTAGCGGTGGCGGGCAACAGGCAGTCCGCGGACAAAACGTAGCAACAGGATCAGAACAGAAACCGGCTTGGCAAAATACCGGATGCTGGCCGCCTTAAAGCTTAGGCGCTGGTTATGGTTGTCGATCACTTTTATGTGCAGCAGGTATTTGCCCAGCGTGGACTGCACCAGGCTCGATTCGGCACCGGCAAAGTATAGCCAGCCCAGTAAAATGTATAACAGGCTTTCGGGTTTCCATAAAAAGGTGGCTTCGTTGCTGCTGATGGTATAATAATCGGCTATGGCGGCAATGGCCAGCAGCAGCATCACGTCAATAAACAATGCAATGGCGCGAAGCACCAGCGACGATGATTTTACACGTGTGCCCGGTTGTAGATGTAGTGCCTGCATAAGTTTATAGTTGGTTACCGGTTTAAGGTTGCTTATACTATAAATACGCAAACAGGTTGTAATGTAGGTAGTTACGCTTAAAAAAATGTAAGCTGACGGGCCGGTTGCCGGATGCCCTCGTGTTGCAGCAGCCACTCTTTGCGCCACAAACCGCCGGCGTAGCCTGTCAGGCTGCCATCGCTGCCGATAACGCGGTGGCAGGGCACGATCAGGCACAGCGGGTTTTTACCATTGGCCGCGCCCACCGCACGTATGGCCTTCTCCCCGGATACAATTCTTGCCACATCCATATAAGAGCAGGTTTTCCCGAAGGGAATAGCACGTAGCTGCATCCATACTTTCTGCTGAAATTCGGTGCCTTTGGGCTGTAGCGGTAGTTCAAAGTGCCTGCGGGTGCCTGCAAAATACTCGCGCAGCTGCGCTATAGTTTGCTCCAGTACCGCTGGCTGTTCGGGTGTGGCCGGATAAGCGATATCCGAGAACAGGCACGATACCAGGTGCGTGTCGGTAGCCGTCAGGTTAAGGTACCCGAGGGGCGTGTGGTAATGGCTGGTATAAAAGTTTGCAAGCATAGCTAAATGTACGGATACAACAGGTTTGGTGCAATACTGCTGAAAAGAAAAAAGCGCCCCGCTGGTTGCAGCAGGGCGCTCTGTGTTGCAGGCTATTAACCGGCTATAGTTTGTAAGACAGCAGCAGCGAGTAGCTCGTAATACGGGTAGAGTGCATGTTGAAGTGCGATATACCGTTGTTTCTTTCGTAGCGTGCTTCCAGGGAGAGTGGCTTGCCAAAAACCGGGTAGGACAGACCGGCACCGCCAATCAGGCCCAGCGCAAAATTACGGTAATCATCATCTTCCAGCAGTTTTTTAGAGCTGGTGCGGCTTGTTCCACCCAGGGAAGTAGTTGTTTTGGTCTCCGAATCTTTCGCTATGATCACGTTTACTACCGGACCGAAGTGCAGGTACGGACGCAGGGTGCCGCGCGGGTAAGAATAGCGTAGCATCACCGGTATTTTCAGGTGTTTAACGTCCAGCCAGTTCTCTGTGGTGGTGGTGCCTGGTATGGTCGGGTTATCACCGGTGTTGCCCTCATAATAGAGAGATGTAAACAACATTTCCGCCTGCAGCGATATTTTTTCGCTGAACGTAGGCTTGGAGAAGTGGAAGAAGAAACCTGCTATCGGCTTGACAGAATTGTCTTTGAACAGATGTTCTTCGCCATCTACTGTAAAGGAAAGAGACGAGCTGCTAACACCGGCTACAGCACCAATGCCTACCTTTATCTTCTGTTGCGGCTTGCTGTATTCTTCCTGGCCAACGCATTGGTTGTATTTTTTAACTATAGCTGTCAGCGAGTTATAGCCAAGTACTACTTTGTCGATATCTGCTTCCTTTATGGTGTTGCAATCCATAAAATTATGGAACAGCACAGGTTTGTATAGTTCGCGGCGCATGAGCATGGTATTTCCGTACTTATGGCCCTGTTTCATGTTTTTCTGTTTAAAGTCTTCTACACGCAGTTCCTGCAGCGCTGCAGAGCCTTTAGAAATGTAAAAGCGGTCCTGCTGCATGGGGTCGCGCAGGAAATAAAGGTTGGCCTGCCCTTTTACCAGTACTTCGGCAAAAAGGGTCTGCGGTGTGTTCAGGCTGTCAAAAGCAGGTATCAGCTTCGACTGAAACAGTTTCTGCTCCTTATCAAATCCAAATCCTTGTACGTGTTCCGGCCCGAAAGCCTGTTCTGAGGCATTCTGGTTAGCTTTAAAGATCACCACATTGGAGCTTTGCTTCGCTCCCCGGTAATCTACCAGGCCGGTCAGAGTATCGCCGTTCTGCACCAGGTAGCCCGGCCTGAAGTCTTTCTGGGCAAAGCCAGCTGTGCCTACCAATGCCAGTAGGAGGGTAATGTAGAGTTGTTTCATAAAAAGGAGGAAGTGGTTGGTTATAAATTGGAAGTAATGAATGTGTTTTTGCAGTGAAGATATCTGAATATGGTACAATAAGCAAAAACTTATGTCCTAAAACAAAAACGCCCCGCTGAAGTCAGCGGGGCGTTTAAATCTATAGTTGCGTATTCGGTTTTCTTACTTGTTGCCGTCTACTTCTTCGTAATCCACATCGGTTACGCCGCCATCGTTGGCTGCGCCTTGCGGACCGCCAGCCTGGCCATTGCCACCAGCCTGTGCACCGGCAGCGCCTTCCTGTCCGGCTCCGGCTGCGTACATCTCCTGCGATGCAGCGCTCCAGGCGTTATTCAGGGCTTCCATGGCAGCATCAATACCAGCTACATCCTTCGCGCCGTGGGCTGTTCTCAGTTTGCCCAGTGCATCTTCAATGGCTGATTTGTTGCCGGCCGACAGCTTATCACCATACTCTTTCAGCTGTTTTTCGGTCTGGAAGATCATAGAGTCGGCTGCGTTCAGCTTCTCGATCTCTTCCTTCGCTTTTTTATCAGCTTCGGCGTTGGCTTCGGCTTCCTTACGCATACGCTCGATCTCTTCTTCGCTCAGACCAGAAGAAGCCTCGATGCGGATCTTCTGTTCTTTGCCAGTAGCTTTATCTTTAGCCGTTACGTGCAGGATACCGTTGGCATCAATATCAAATGTTACCTCGATCTGCGGAACACCACGTGGTGCTGGTGGAATACCATCCAGGTGGAATCTACCAATGGTGCGGTTGTCGCGGGCCATCGGGCGCTCACCCTGCAGTACGTGGATCTCTACTGACGGCTGGTTATCAGATGCCGTAGAGAATGTCTCCGATTTCTTGGTTGGTATAGTTGTGTTTGACTCGATCAGTTTGGTCATTACACCACCCATCGTCTCGATACCCAGTGAAAGCGGCGTTACGTCCAGCAGCAGTACATCTTTTACTTCACCTGTCAGTACACCACCCTGAATGGCAGCACCAATGGCAACTACCTCATCCGGGTTCACACCTTTCGATGGCTTCTTACCGAAGAACTTCTCAACCTCTTCCTGTACTTTCGGGATACGGGTAGAACCACCTACCAGGATCACTTCATCAATGTCGGAAGTAGAAAGGCCTGCATCCTGTAATGCACGCTTGCAAGGCTCCATCGAACGGCGGATCAGATCATCAGCCAGCTGCTCGAATTTAGCTCTTGTTAACTTACGAACAAGGTGCTTTGGCACACCGTCAACCGGCATAATGTATGGCAGGTTGATCTCAGTTTCGTTAGAAGAAGAAAGCTCGATCTTTGCTTTTTCAGCTGCTTCTTTCAGACGCTGCAGGGCCATTGGGTCCTTGCGCAGGTCAATGCCTTCGTCGTTCTTGAATTCGTCGGCCAGCCAGTTAATGATCACCTGGTCAAAGTCGTCGCCACCCAGGTGTGTATCACCGTTGGTAGAAAGTACTTCAAACACGCCATCACCCAGCTCCAGGATCGAAATATCAAACGTACCGCCACCTAAGTCGAATACCGCGATCTTCTGATCTTTGTGCTTCTTGTCCAGGCCGTAAGCAAGGGCAGCAGCAGTAGGCTCGTTAATGATACGCTTTACTTCAAGACCTGCAATCTGGCCGGCTTCTTTGGTTGCCTGGCGCTGTGCATCGTTAAAGTAAGCTGGTACTGTAATAACCGCTTCGGTTATAGTTGTGCCTAAGTAATCTTCAGCTGTAGCCTTCATTTTCTGAAGTACCATTGCCGAGATCTCCTGTGGTGTGTACTGGCGGTCGCCGATCTCCACGCGGATGGTGTTGTTGGCACCCTGTACTACCTTGTAAGATACCTGTTTTGCTTCTTCGCTAACCTCGTTGTAGCTGTGGCCCATAAAACGCTTGATCGAAGCGATCGTGTTCTGCGGGTTTGTGATTGCCTGGCGCTTGGCAGGATCACCTACTTTGCGCTCGCCGTTACCGTTATCCAAGAATGCAACGATAGACGGAGTTGTTCTGCGGCCTTCGCTGTTAGGTATAACCACCGGCTCGTTACCTTCCATTACGGCAACGCAGGAGTTGGTTGTACCCAAGTCAATACCTATTATTTTTCCCATTCTATAGTTTTATTTATAGTTTCTAAACTTAAAAAATTCTATTCAGTTGATAGCATTCTATCAACCAATATGCCAAGCCCGGAAACGGAGGTTTTTTATGTCATTCTGTCACGAAGCATAACGATAGCCACAGAATTGGCTGACTATAGTTGTGGCTGACAAACCTGCCTGCGACATATTTACCTGCTATAGTGCTATAGTTGGCCAGATGGAATTGGGGAGGGTATAAAAAACAAAAGCTCCGTTACGACAAGTAACAAGAGCTAATGTTCACTTTAACACCTAAAACACATTCGTGTGAAAGCATTGGTGCCCTTAAAACCTGCACCGGAAGCAGGCTGAAGGATGCTTTCATTTACAAGAGTACCTATAGGTGCAAAAGGGTTGCAAGCCCCTGAAAAAAAATATTAGTTAGCCGGGCTGAGGTGCAGCGAGCTTTTGCCGGCAGTGCGTAAAGTGCTCAGATTATCCTGCACAGGCGGGTTTGGCACAGATAGAAATACGGAATCTTTCTGAAAATAAGCTGCCAGGCCACGGTTGATCCACTCCATGTCGATGCCGGGGTTTTGCCTGTCGGAGCGGGCGATGATGTCGTGAAAGAAAATGGTTTTGGGAATGGCTGGCAGTGGCGGTACGTCACACACCCGGCAGTCAGCATCCTGTAACAAACTATAGCGTTGGGTAAGTGCTTTGTCGTAAGCCTTTGCTTTGCCCGAAAGCAGGTCTACATACGCTGTGCTGATGTTGCTATCGATGCTCACCACACTTAACAGGAACATGAGTAAAGCTATAGTTGGAATTACGGGAGAAGTGTGGCGCAGGGAAGTGAGCCGGGAACTATACTTTTGAATGCCGGTCTGCAGCACATAAAACCACCCGAACAGGAAGAAAAAATAGATCACATTCTCCAGGCGCGGGGTAGGCCGCTCGCCCGTAGACCAGGCAAAAGCAAAGTTCATCAGGAAAATAGTAGCCAGGTAGAATACGATTGTCAGCCACAGGTTTGCTGCGAATACACGGCTGTGTTTATAGTTGTGGGCCAGCGGCAACCCAAAGTATAGCAGGTAAATAATTGAAGCAGCCAGCACCGGCAGCAGCCAGCGGTAAAAAGTTAGCACTGTCATAAACCCGCCATATACTACAGACCAGATCAATTTGCCGCCGTTCGGGTGTTCGTGCATGCGGTTAAAGTTGCCCGGCGCCAGCACTGCTACCAAACAGCTGCTAACGCAAACTATAAACAGCACCAACAAATAGGGCCGCAACTCCGTGTTTTTAAGGTTAATTATAGTTACAAAGCCTATGGTTGTGCATGTTATGACCAATGCCATTTCATTAGAGCCCACTATGGCAACTATAAGGATAGCTATTAGGCCTGTGTAAAGTTTCCTGGCCGCCACTTGCTGTGTGCGGAAGAATTTAAGAAGCAGCCCTAGCATGCCTATAAGCAAGATGTTGGGCAACTGGTAGGTAGCGTACGTCGAGAAAAAGTAAAAGCCTTCGGAGGGGCTGGGCAACTGCAGCAAGTACAGCACCACCAGCATAGCGGCCAGCGCCAGGCTATAGTTTATACTGAAAACCTGCCTACTTACTACCCGAACTATATAGTAAACAGCAGCACTGAACAGGAGCAATAGCACCAGAACATATCCTTTATAAGCTACCACCGAGTCATAGATCATCGGGTTGATGCGAAACAGGGTGATGGTGCTGAAGTACCGCCCCGTCCAGGTCATGTAAAACTGCTCCAGCACGGTGAGGTAATCCAGGCGCTTGTCGCGCACGGCAAAACTGAAATCGTCGGCGGCAGGGTGCGTGTACATGGACAGCAACAGGAAAGGCAGCAGTGTGTACACACTTGAACAGATCAGTAAGAAAATGATGGAAGTGCGGGTGCGGTTTTCCTGTGGCAGCAAAGGCATCGGGTTTATAGTTGGCTGCTTTAAATGTACTAAGTTTTAGCGGCAGATGAAAAGGCCGGACCTGTGCTATAGTTTGTGCGGAAACTATAGATATAAAAAAAAGCTCCCCCAGCAGGGGAGCTCTTCCTAAACCATAAAACCATTTTGTAAGCTTTAACGCGTAATCATCATTCTGTTGGCTGTAGTTCTACCATTCTCGGTGATGCGGTACAGGTAGGTGCCGCTTGGCAGGCGGCTGCCATCAAACTGCAGCGCGTGACGGCCGGCAGGATGCTTTTCGGTAAGTAATGTCTGTATTTTGCGGCCCATCACATCAAACACCTCTACCGATACCGGGCCTTCTGCAGTAACAGAATAAGTAATAGTACTCAGGCCGGTACTTGGGTTCGGGTAAGCATAGCTCTCTTCCCATTGCATGCCTGCCGTCTGCAGTGCTGATGAAGAGGTAGTGGCCAGTGGCTGCGTAACGTTGTTCCAGCTGGCGTGGGTTCGGGTAACTATAACGGCAAATTCGGCGCGGGTAACATTCTGAAGTGGCTTAAAGGTGGCATGCAGTTTCGGGAAAAGATCCAGCGGGCCCTGCGTTACACTATAGTAAGCATTTATCAAGCCTAACTCCAGGGCTACGCTTACATATCCTTCCAAACCAGCTGGTATCTGTTTGGCATCCTCGATCGGGATCTGTTTACCATCTACGGTAACCGTTACGGTTTTTCCGTTGCGTTCGAGGGCAAACTCCTGCAAGCCCAATGCCTGCACCAGCGAGTAAGCCAGACTGACCCTGTTCACGTTGCCTGTCGGCGAGAACTTACCTGTGCTGGTTGGCAGCATTACGCCGTTGTAAGCATAAAGTCGGTCTCTCAGTGCAGCGCCTTTGGCCGCCACCGATTCGCCTAACAGTACTTCACTACCTTTCAGGTCGGAGAAGGTAACAGCGCCGTTGGTTGGCAGGAACTGGCGGATGCCCTGGCCCATCAGCAGGTAATCGGCTAACTGGATGCGTTTTAAATACTCGTCTGGTTTATAGCTTCCGTTAAGGCCATCTACTAGGCGTGCGCCCACAGCCATTTTAATAGATGCTTCTGCCGGGTGGCCGGCAATATCGTTCAGGCCGCTGGTACCGGTTACGCGCTGCACATTCAGGGTGCCGTTTATAGTTTCAGGTAAGGCTATGCCATTCAGTCCTTCTACTTTCAGGGTCCAGGTGCCGGGTGCCGGAGCGGCTACAGCAACGCCTCTGTCATAATACAAGGCAAAGGCAACAGGTATGCCTGCGCGGTATTCACTGCCGTCGGGGCCCAACAGGATAAGGTTAACCGGGTTACCGGTCTGGCCTAATAAACCGCCGGCATCAATCTTGGCTTCTATGCTGTTGGTGCCTTCTGCAACAGTAAAAGTGATCTGGTTTGTAGCCGTAAGCAGCGGGTTATAATCTATTGTAAACGGTGTGGTTTCGGAGCTGGTGTTTACCTTGCTGCTGAAGTTGCGGGTATAGTTGGCGTAAGTTCCATAAGTACTGTTGCGGAAAATATGATCTACGGCGGCATAGGCATTTACATAACCTGCACCCACTTCCCACGACTCATGGCCTGGCATATTGGTAGCTGTTTTCTGCAATATCTCTTTCACCTGCGCTGGCGATAACGATGGATTGGCCTCCAGCATCAGGGCAACTATACCGGCGGCATGTGGGGTAGCCATGGAGGTACCGCTCATGTGGGTGTAGAATGGTACGTGCGCCGGGTCTAATTTCTCTACATCCTGCTGCACTTCCAGGGAGGCAACTGGGCCGATAACTCTCGTAGAAACAATGTCTACACCAGGTGCAACTATAGTTGGTCTGTTTTCAAAAGTCCAGGTTTCGCCATCTATAGTAAATGTGCCGCCTTCGCCTTTCACACCTCTCGATGAGAAATCAGCCAGACGACCGTCTTTATCACCGGCGCCAACCGAAATTACCCAGGGCGCAATAGCATACGGGTTGTGCGTATCAGAGCTCGGACCATCGTTACCGGCTGCAAAAAGCGACACAATGCCACGGTCGTAAGCAATTTTAGAAGCCACGTTTACCGGGTTGTTCGGGTCAAAATCGCCGCTTGTACCCCATGAGTTAGAGATAACGCGGATGCCGTACTGGTACTGGTGCGTAAGGGCATAATCGAAACCTCCAATCGCATCCAGTACAAACAAGGCAGCGCCTGAACCATAGCCGATCAGGTGTGCACCGGGAGCAGCGCCCTCATATAAACCACCGGATTTTGCACCTGTGCCGCCAACAGAGCCGGCGCAATGTGTGCCGTGACCAGAGTTATTGTCAGTGTTTGGTACGTTTTCCAGCCATGTTACCGGTAGCATAGCGTCCAGTGAGTTAAGGTTAGTGGCACCTAACACGTTCTGCACCAGGTGCGTCCCGAATTTAAGGTCGTCGTGTGTACCATCCACACCACTGTCGTTGATCATCACGCCTACACCTTTACCTGAAACGGGCATGCCATTATTGCGTGCAGTCATTTCCTTATCGGTGCGTATTTTCCGCACGCCGGTTAAGTGTGTGCCGTTATAGTTGAAGTAAGTAAGTTTTTTGTTGAGGTAGACGGAGCGTACTGCAGGGTTTTGCTCCAGGGCTGCAATTTGCGAAGCAGTGGCCAGTACGCCTGCAATAGGTAACGACTTGAATGTTACGCCTTTGGTAATGCCAAGTGTGTTAAGCAGTTGCAGGTGAGTAGGAGTAGGAGCAGTATTACCGTGGAAGGTCACGATAACCCCGACAGAGCCGGTAGTGGTTTGCAGCAAGCTCTTCAGCTCGCTATCCAGTTTATTTTGTGCGCTTATGTTACCCGTCAGAAAGAAGCATAACATAATAAGACTTAAAATTTTAGTCATAGGTAAGGTGAGTTAAAAGTGTTACATAATATTGAAATAATTATAAAATTAGGGTTTATTAGTGTTGTATTGTTTAAGGTTGCGCTTAAAGTAGACTTGTACTATGCTTGTTTAAACATCGTTGAGAAATAAGAGATAAAAAATGCTGAATGGTAATTAAAATGCTGTTAATTAGATTTTTAGGAAGGTTGTAGGGATGTAAATATTACAGGATGGGGCAATTGCCAAATATGAACTGAAGCAGCAATAGAGGCAAACTATAGTTTTTATGTTAAACAAAAATAGTTATATTATTAATTAGCATTTTTAAATTAAAGAGATAGGTTTTACGGAGTTGAAATGCAATAACTGAAAGGAGTAAAGGCTATAGTTGCCGGATAGTTAGCGAGGATGCTGAGGGGTTTAAAATAAAAGTGGCAGCCATATACTGGCTGCCACTTTCGTATAGTTAACTATAGTTTGTTAGGGTTTTAGCTAATCCAGATGTTTCTTCAGAAACTCGATAGCTAATTTATGTGCATCTTCTGCGGCCTGTTTGTCATACTTCGGGTTGCTGGGGTTGGCGAAGGCGTGTACGGCATCATACATTTTTATAGTTACCTTTTTATCCGCCTGCTTCATTTTCTGCTCAAAATCAGCCACAACTTCCGGGGTAATGGAGCCATCCTGTTTTGCGAAGATGCCCAGTACAGGGGCGTCCAGTTTTTTGAGTCGTTCCACGTCGCGCTCCGGCATGCCATAGTAAATAACAGCAGCCTCGGCTTTATCGCCGGCCTCTATGGCTGCCTGCAACGACCAGCTACCACCAAAGCACCAGCCTATAGTTGCTATGTCCGGGTCTTTACCGGCGTAGGCAATCGCTCCGTTTATAATGGCTTTGCCGCGCTCCGGCGTAACCGACTGCATGTATTCCACGGCTTTCTCGCGTTCTGCAGCCACACGGCCATCATACAGGTCCAGGGCCAGCACGTTTACGTTACCGAGTTCTTTTGCCAGTCGCTCGGCTTCCTGTTTTATATAATCGTTCAGGCCCCACCACTCATGGAAAACAAGCAGGTAATCATCGGTCTTTTTAGGTGCTTTTATTTCGTAGGCACTGCCGGTTTTGCCATCAGGTGTTTTAAAGGTCACCATTTTGCCTTTCTGGTTCTGCAGGGTAAAGGGTAGCGGGTTGTCGTGCTTCGCCTGAAAGTTTTTATCGCTGCCCAGCATGGCAAACTGTGTGGTAGCATCGGAGGCTGGTTTTGCGCAGCAGCTCATTTTTTGCTGGGCAAAAGCCACAGGCATGCTCAGCAGTAAAATAACAAAAACGAAGAATAGCTTTTCCATAGGTTTATAGTTTAGTGATTACTCATAATTCATTACCCGCTACTCATTACAGATTACTCAACCTCCTGTTTCCGGCTGTTACGTTTTCTGCTGGCCCGCTTTACATACACCGCCGAAGGCCCTTTGTCGTCTTCTTTCCGGATCGTGAACAGGTCTTTATGGGCTTTTATAAGTTGAAGCAATTGTCCATAGCCAAAGGTGCGCGGGTCGAAGCTGGGGTCGAGCTGGCGCAGGTTTACACCTATGGCTCCCAGGTGTGCCCAGCCATCTTCGTCGGCAGCCATACTAAAGGCTTCTTTTAGCAACGGTATCGGGTTTGGCCTTGCGTGTCCGTTACCATTTTCCGGTGATTTCTCAGCTTCCGCGATCTGTTTTTCTTCAATATTATCCACCAGGTTTTCGGTGAAGATGAAAATATTGCAGGCATTCACGAACGGCTTCGGTGTTTTGCGCTGCCCGATGCCCATTACAAAAATGCCGGCTTCTCTTATTCTGGTTGCCAGTCGGGTATAGTCAGAGTCCGACGAAACGATACAGAAACCGTCTACCAGCCCGCTGTGCAGCAGGTCCATGGCATCAATAATTAGAGCTGAGTCGGTGGCGTTTTTTCCGATGGTGTAGCGGAACTGCTGGATGGGTTGTATGGCGTGATTGTTCAGGCATTCTTTCCAGCCGTTCATTTGTGGGGTGGTCCAGTCGCCGTATATTCTACGGATGGTTATCTGGCCGTATTTTCCGGCTTCGGCCATTAACTTAACTATAAGGCTGGGTTGTGCATTATCGCCATCTATCAGTATAGCCAGGCGGTGTTTCTTTTTTTCAGGATAAGGGTTTCTCATGTATAGGGTATTAGTTGGCGGCTGTTTGCGGCCTGTATTGTAGCTGTTTGATTTTTATAGTATACTTATACGTTGGAGCGAAGTTGTGGCTGTAAAATTCCGGGTGCTGCTGCTCAGGAAGTTATAGTTTGTTTGCTCAACATCCTTGCCTTAGTTAAGGTATAGTTAAAGCATTTATACTTCTCTTATGAACCTGAACTTCATGAAAAAGACGCTTTATACGGTGGCATCGGTTTGCTGCCTGGCAATGCCTGCTGCGCGTGCACAGGTGTTTAAAGCCGAAGAGCCACTGGCCCACACCTATTCTATAGTTGCCCGCGACCCTGAGACCGGCGAGATGGCTGTGGGCGTACAGAGTCATTGGTTTTCGGTGGGTACGGCTGTGCCTTGGGTAGAGGCCGGGGTTGGTGTGGTGGCTACACAATCTTTCACAAACAAGTCGTTTGGTTTGCGCGGACTGGAGCTTTTAAAACAAGGCAAAACCCCGGAAGAAGCCCTGGCTATCCTTTTAAAAGATGATGAGGGGCGTGAAGTGCGCCAGGTTTCCATTTTGGATGCGCAGGGCCGCGTGGCGACGCATACCGGTAAAAACTGCATCCGCTATGCCGGGCATATTACGGGCAAAAACTTCTCGGTGCAGGCCAACATGATGCTGACCGACAAAGTGTGGCCGGCCATGGCAAAAGCATTCGAGCAAAGTACGGGCAAGCCACTGGCTGAGCGTGTGTTGCTGGGCATGCAGGCAGCCGAACGCGAAGGAGGTGATATCCGGGGCAAGCAATCAGCAGTTCTAATGGTGGTAAAAGGTAAAAAAACAGACCAGCCCTGGGATGATGTAACGATAGATCTGCGCGTAGACGATCATGAAAAGCCGCTGGATGAATTAGCAAGACTTCTGAAAGTATACCGTGCTTACGAACACATGAACAACGGCGACCTTGCCGTAGAAAAAGGTCAGATGGACAAAGCCATGGAAGAGTATGGTAAAGCCGAAACCATGTTCCCGAACAACCTCGAGATGAAATACTGGCACGCCATTACCTTAGCCAACAACGGAGATATTAACGGTGCAGCCAAACTGCTCCGCGAAGTTTACAAGAAAGACGATAACTGGAAAGAACTCACCACCCGCTTACCGGAAGTTGGCTTACTCACCTTAAAGCCGCAGGATTTGAAAAAGATTATGGAAGTGAAGTAGGAGAGTGTTCCTTACGCTGAATTTTTGATTATGAAGAAGTTTATTCTTAAAGCTGAGAACCTAACAGACTGGCTTTCATTCCATAAAGAATTTAAAAGAGTTTTGGGATTTCCAGAATATTATGGAGAAAATATGAATGCATGGATAGACTGTTTGGATGAATTATCTGCTGAGGAGCAAATTCTAATTCATATTGAAAATGGTAAACTTCTAAAAGAAATAGCTCCTGAAATACTTGAAGCATTACTTGAACGAGCGGCATTTATCAATTATCGCAAAATTGATGTTGGTGAAAGCCCTTCTTTATTGATTTCCATTAATATTTAGATCAAAAGTATACTTAAGAATAACAGCATACATAGACCTTTAATTTAGAATACTATCGCTGCTCTTCCGGACATCCTTGTCCGGAAATAAACCTGCTGGGGACATCCTTGTCCCCGCTTTACGAATAACGTGGACGTCTGGAGCAGATGGGTTTCGGACAAGGATGTCCGAAACAGCAGTTGCATAAAACTACACCTAACCCCGACAAACTATAAAATCTGCAGGAAAGTAAAAGTATAGCCTTATCTATATGTTATAACTCCGAAAACATTTTTCTAACTTATAGGCACAAACAAAACAACCTAACTAAACAACTCACCTACATAATGTTATTTAAGAACAGACTACGTCACTGGCTGTTGGCTGCTGCAACTATAGCAGCTGTGCCCGCCATGGCAAACAACCCCGTTGCACCTTCCGATTCTGCAACTATAAAGCAGATCTACGACAACGCCCTGACCAGCACCAAAAGCTACGAAGACCTGCGTTACCTTACCAAGAACATTGGCGCGCGCCTGAGTGGCTCGCCGCAAGCTGCCGCTGCCGTAGAGTGGGGCAGACAGGTAATGAACAAGATGGGCCTCGACAGGGTGTATCTACAGGAAGTAATGGTGCCACATTGGGTGCGCGGCGATAAAGAGATTGGCCGCATCCTGAGCGGACAGGTTGGCTCTACGGATGTAAATATTGCAGCGCTTGGCTCTTCAATAGGCACCGGCGAAAGCGGCCTTACTGCCGAAGTAGTGGAAGTACACAACTTTGAAGAACTGGAGAAACTGGGCAAGAAAAAAGTAAAGGGCAAGATCGTTTTCTTTAACCGTGCTTTCGATAACACCCACGTACAGACGATGGCGGCCTATAGTGGCGCAGTTGATCAGCGTGGCGGTGGCCCGGTGGCTGCTGCAAAACTGGGTGCTGTAGCGGTTATAGTTCGATCTATGGCCAACGAGATTCAGGAGGTACCCCACACAGGCAACACGCGTTACCAGGATGGCGTTGATAAAATTCCGGCTGCAGCTATCAGTACAAAAGGCGCTGAACTGCTGAGCAAACAACTTAAGAACGATCCGAACCTGAAGTTTTACATGCGCATGACCTGCGAGAACCTGCCGGAAGTGCTGTCTTACAATGTGATCGGGGAACTGAAAGGCACTGAAAAACCGGATGAAATTATAGTTGTTGGCGGCCACCTGGATTCATGGGATCTGGGCGAAGGCGCGCACGACGATGGAACTGGTGTTGTGCAATCCATGGAAGTGCTGCGTCTGTTTAAGGATCTTGGTATCAAGCCAAAAAGAACTATACGTGCTGTGCTGTATATGAACGAAGAGAACGGTTTACGCGGTGGTCGTAAGTACGCTGAAGAAGCCAAAGCAAAAGGCGAGAACCATATTGCAGCCATTGAGTCGGATGCCGGTGGATTTACCCCACGCGGTTTCGGAATGGAGGCCACTCCAGCCCAGATACAGAAAGCACTGACCTGGAAACCATTGCTGACTCCTTACGGCCTGCACGAGATCGGTGCCGGACACGGTGGCGCTGACATTGGCCCGCTGAAAGGACAGGGTACCGTAGCCCTTATCGGTTTTAAACCCGATTCACAACGTTACTTCGATTACCACCACACCGATATCGACACCTTTGAAACCGTAAACCGCCGCGAAATGCAGTTAGGTGCTGCCTCCATGGCATCGCTGGTTTACCTGATCTCGCAGTACGGTTTGTAGATTTGGAGATTTGAGAATTTGGAGATTTGAAGATGGATCTCCGAGCTATAGAAAATGCCTGTTTTGGTTATCCAAGGCAGGCATTTTTTTTGTCTGAATCAGGATTTACAGGATTTTAGGATCTACAGGATGAGTTTTTACTGTTTCCTGGGGCCAGTATCCAGCTGGTGCCACCCAGTGGGTGCGAGTCTCTAGACTTGCTGGGCTATAGTTGCATTGTAAAGTTAATCCGGTCCAAACCTGTAAGTTTCATAGCGGAGACGCAAGGTATTGCGTCTCTACATTCCATAAAATTCCCATTAATCCTCCGCTAGTGCGAGCTTGTAGCTCGTACTGTTTTAATTGTGTAATTAAAGCACGAGCTACAAGCTCGCGCCAGTGGCAGCCTATGCTTTTTCAATAAAATATATCTAATTTCATACTACGGTAGCAGTAGCGAACTATCGCCGTAGCTCAGAAATCTATAGTTGTTATCCAACGCGTGTTGGTAAATCTTTCTCCAATTCTCGCCAATCAACGCTGAAACTAACAGTAACAGCGTACTTTCCGGCTGGTGGAAATTGGTAACCAATCCACTGCAGATCCTGAAACTATAGCCGGGCGCAATGATGATCTGGGTGCTGGCGTGCAGGTGGTTTGTGTTATAGTTAGTCATGTAGTTCAGAAGAGCGGTTAAAGCTTCGGCTGGAGTGGGCAGATCACTCTTTTCATAAGCAAACCACTGGGTAATGTGCAGCTGATCTTTTGGCAGGTCTGGTTGCTGGTATACTTTGACACCCAGCCAATACAAACTCTCCAGAGAACGCATACTGGTAGTACCCACCGGAATAACTGGTTTGCCTTGCTCCACCTGATGCAGGAGCTGAACTATAAAATCTTTGGTCAGGTATAGTTGTTCGGCGTGCATCTCGTGCGCTTCCATTACATCAGCCTTAACTGGCTTAAAGGTGCCCGCGCCAACGTGCAGTGTTAAGTAAGCGGTAGTGATGCCTTTGGCTTTTATAGTTGCCATTACCCTGTCGGTAAAGTGCAGGCCGGCAGTTGGGGCAGCTACGGCGCCTTCCTGATTGGCATAAATGGTCTGGTAACGGGTACGGTCGTCGGGGGTGAGGTCGCGGTTTAAGTATGGAGGCAGGGGCAGTTTGCCACAGCGTTCCAACACTTCTGCAAAGGTTAAATTGGCTGGCTCCCAGGCAAAGTTTATAAGGAAATGTCCGTCCTGTTGTGCCTCACGCTCCGCTGTTATAGTTCCGCCATCAAAGTGCACGTATAGTTTGCCGCTTTTCCAGCGCTTGTTATTTCCAACTAAACACTTCCAGGTACAGCCTTCTGTTTGCTGCATGGCCAACTGCACTTCGGCGTGTGGTTTTACAGGCTCCAGGCAAAAAATCTCAACTATACCACCTGTCTCTTTCTGAAAAAGCAATCGCGCCTGCACCACCTTGGTATCGTTAAAAACCAGTAAGGTATCGGCAGGCAAAAGGTCCGGTAAATCAGTAAAGGTATGGTCAGCTATAGTTCCGCTTTTATAGTACAGTAGCTTAGATTGGTCGCGCTCAGGTAGCGGGAATTTGGCAATTCGGTCGTCTGGCAGCTCGTACACAAAATCTTTTATCGCCAGCTTTTTAGGATCGGACATTTTTATAGTTAAGAGTTTAGAGTTATGAGTTAAGAGTTGTGTGGAGTCATGTTTAGTTAACTGTTCACCTTTAACTCTTAACTGATTACCGGCTGTTTTCAGCGCTTTCTTCCAGGTCGTTCAGTTCCAGGGTCAGGGCGTTTACGGATATCTGAATTTCGCGGAGCGCTAACGCCAATGATATCAGTAAAAGCAAAAGGCTTAGCCCGAATACATATTTTCCTATGGTCTCGTAGCCTGCAAATAAGACAAACATACAGAACACACAGCCGAATATACTGGCTATGCCAAATGCCTGCATGTTGCGGATCAGTAACAGCCGTGTTCTGAGGTTTTCTATCTGCCCGTAAACGATATGGCTTTGTGTGGTGGCATACCGCTGCTTTAAACTCCTGATCAGGCCAGCGAGGGCCAGAAAACGGTTGGTATACGCCAGCAGCAACAACGAAATAGCCGGAAACAGCAGGGCAGGAGTAGTCAGGGTGATTTCCATGGGCAAGCTATAGTTGTGCTACTGTATGCTTTTCAGAAAGTCCTCATCCAGCGGCTCGTCATCATCGTCCTGCTGGGCATGGTGCTCAAAATCTATAGCTGTCAGCAGTTCCAGACCTTCGATCATCAGTTCGTCCAGTTCTTCTTTGGCACCTGCATCCAGTGTGGCTTCAAACAGGGCGAGTATCTGCTGACGCTCTTCATTCACAAATATTTCGTGGTACAGGTTATCAAATACCGCAATCTTTTTCTGCACGATCTTGTCGATCTCCTTGGAGCTTTTGGCTCTAATGGCATCCTGGAGTACCTGCAGCGCCTCTACGCTGGTTTCGTTATCGGCCAGCCGGGTATAGGCTTTTACAAAGGCAATCGCAACCCCCAGCCGTACGCGCTCAAACAGGAAATTGAGTTCCTGCGTTGGTTTTTGTGTTTTCGTGTAGTTGCGGTATTCGGCTTCAAACTTCTGATACACATTGGTAGCACCTTCTTCAAAAACCTGCGGGTTCTCGGTGTCATAGGCGGTTTCAAGTAATAGCTGTAGGTTTCTGGCGCTCATAGTTCATGGTTTATAGTTTGCAAAGGTAGTAGTTTCGGTTTAAATCATAGTTTACGCCAAAATGGTTCTTTTATTTCTGATGATCAGTTGGTTTGTAGTAAAGTTTGGTATGAAATGAGAAATCTATCACAGCTTATAGTTTGTAAAGACCTAGCAGGGTGCGCAGCTCCTGCTAGTGTCTGGTGCTATAGTTGACTTTGCCTACAACTCGACACAAGCCGTTTATTTCATAGCTTCTTTTATTCCTGGCAGCTCTATGAACCTATAGTTTTATATTTAGCTTGGCACCCTCCTTGGCCGGGAGGCCCCGTCTTCGGGCATCGCGCGGTGTACATTTCCTTTGCTCGTGCCTCGCAATGCTTTCAGCACCGGAAATCTACAAGGCGCTCAACCCAAAGACTGAGATCATATTCGATAGCTGCTGCCTTAACTATAGTTTCTGAATTGCTCTTGGCTAGAGCAGATCGGTTTTTCTCATGGCTATAGTTCCGTAGGGACAGGTAAACCTGTCCTGCTCTTGGTCTGTAACTATAGAACTATAGTTTAAACTATAGCAGCATCAGAGTTCCCCTCCTTGGATAAGGAGGGGCAGGGGTGGTTGGACCAACCGTAACTATAAAACTATAGCTTAAACTTTAGCAAAGGCAGAAAGTCCCCCTTTGAAGGGGGCAGGGGTGGTTGGACCAAACTTATCTATAAAACTATAGTGGTAACTTTAGGAGAGGCAGTAATTCCCCTCTTGGGAGGGGTAGGGGTGGGTTATTTCTCAACTATAGAACTATAGCCTAAACTATAGCAACAGCCCAAATCCTGAAAATCCTTCAATCCTGTAAATCCTGATCCAGACAAAGCAAAAACTCCCGGCAACTATACAGTTACCGGGAGTTTTAAACTATAAGATCACCTGCAAACCTACCATACCCACTGCGGACACAGCACTTTGGCGGCGTTGTTCAGCTTAAAACCGACTACAACTTCGTGGCTACCGGCGCTTACGCGGCTCATGCTGGAGGTAGCAACTTCATAAGAATAACCCACATCAAACAGGTGGTTCAGGTTTACGCCGGCCATTACTGCCCAGGCATCGTTGTGGCGGTACGAAACGCCACCCCAAACATACTGTGCATACAAGGCCCGCAGGTTCAGATCGATGGCGGGCGTCGTGTTGCCGGTTGCCTTAACCATGATGGATGGAACGACTGCCAGATCAGGAGACGTCTGGAAACGTAAACCGGCGGTGCCGTAAAAGTGTGGCTCCAGGTTCATGGCCGGATCATCAGAAGCAACAATTTCCTGCTTGCTCTTCAGCAGTTGCATGCCCGACAAACCCACATAGAAGTCAGGGCTGTACAACCATAAACCAACACCTACATCCACTTTCGTAGCCGATAAGTTGCCGCCTACCAGGTAGGGGTCGCTTGGGTCGAGTACCTGCGCGCGGTTTACATCCACGTTGTACTGCGTTAAGCCGCCTGCCAAGCCGCTTGACAGTGTAATGTAGCGGGTAAGCGGCTGGTGATACGCGTAGGTCGCATTAAACGTGGAGGTTTTTAGTAAGCCCGCCTGATCTACCTGTACTACAGCGCCTACTCCATGGTGCGGCACCGCCTTTTTATAGCTGTTGCGACTTGAGAAGCCATACTTGTTCGACTTCCTGGACTTAGGAGAAGTCTTGGCATTATCGGGGTTGCCGATGGAGCCATGAAAGGTAACATAAAACGTTTCTGGAGCACCTTCCACCCCAGCCCACTGGCCACGGTAACTCGTGCGCAGGTCGGCATAACTTTCGATACCACCCACTGCCGGGTTTGTCAGGAAATTGTTTAGCGCATACTGCGTGTACTGGGGGCGCTGCTGCGCCAGTGTGGTGCCTGCTGCGGCAACCAGTGCCACTACTATAGTTAAAATACGTTTCATAGCTGGCATTATTTAATGATGGTGATACTTCCTGAAATTGGTGCTTCGTCTTTCGACAGGTAAATGATGTAGTAGTAAGCGCCCAATGGTAATTGTTTACCGTTGCGGGTACCGTTCCATGGCTCGGAGTAGCCTTTGCTTTCGTAGATCTTCTCGCCCCAACGGGTGAATATCTCCACTCTGCAATCCGGGTACTTATCCAGGTTCTCCACATGGAACACATCGTTTATACCATCGCCGTTTGGTGTCATGGCGTTCATCGGAACGATAGCCGGCACAACCGTTACCGTTACCGATGCCGTAGCCTGGCAGCCTTCCGGAGTGGCGATGGTTACTGTGTAGGTGGTGGTTTTCTCCGGGTTAGCCAATGGCGTGGCGCTGGTTGGGTCGGTAAGGCCAATGGCTGGCGACCAACTATAGGTAGTGCCACCGGTTGCCACCAACTTGGTAGAACGTCCCTCTCTTATCGTTACATCTCCGCTAACATTAGCCTGCGGCTCCACAACTGTTACTTTTACCTCGTAGCGGGCGGCGCTTTCGCAGTTGTTGCTGTTCACGGCCTGCACCCAGTAAGATGTCGTGCTGTATGGTGTCGCTCTGAAGGTAGTACCTTCGCCTAAGTAAGTACCACCTTTCGGTGCATCGTACCACTCCAGTCGTGTGCCAGGCATCAGGCCTGTTGCCTGCAGGGTAGCTGTAGCACCCGGGCAAATAGATGCCGAAGCGATACTTGGCACGATTGGTAATGGCACTACATCCATTTTCACGGCATTACTGATATGATCGGCGCAAGGGCCTGAAGAGCGAACCACACGACGGTACCAAACAGCTCTTGTCAGTTTCTCGGTAGGAGCGTAGTGCTGGCCGGTTGCCCCGGAGATGTTGGTGAAGTTACCGCCATCCACACTTTGCTGCCACTGGTAGGTATAAGGCTCACCAGCTTCGAAGGCTACAGAACCGGTAAGCGCTGCCGGTGTGCTACCACTACAGATCGTTTGCGGTGCACTGATGGTGTTGTCGGTTACCAGCTGATTTACCGTTACCGTTACCGCACGGCGGGTGCTGCTGGCACAGCCTGTACCGTTCATAGCTTCTACATAGTAAGTAGTGCTTGTGTAAAGTGGCTGTGTCGCAAAGCTGATTCCGGTAGCAATAGGTCTTCCGCCTGATGCGGTGTAGAACCACTGGTACGTTACACCTGAAGCACTTGTAGATGGATCAGTAACCCGTAAGGTAGCCGTTGTTCCGGCACAGATCGTTACATTCTCGGCAACCGGTGTGGCTGGCAGTGGTGTTACAGTTACTCTTACTGCATTACTTACACTTTCGCCGCAAGGTCCTGCCACTCTTACTCTTCTTCGGTACCAGGTATCCTGGGTAAGCGGTGCATTCTCGGTATAGTTCTGTGCGTAGGCTCCTACAATACTCACAAAGTTTACACCGTCGTTAGAGCGCTCCCACTGGTAAGCAGGTGTGGCAGCGCCTATACCAGCCGGCAAAGAACCCTGTATCTGTGTTGGTGTTGTGCCGCTACAAATGGTTTGCGCACCGGTTACAGTGTTGTTCGAGATGGCCGTTGTAATGTTAACTGTTACCGCTTCGGATGGGCCGGCGCAATACTGACCAGCTGATTCCGGGATGGCTCTGTAAGCAGTTACATAGAATACGGCTTTAGATGATAACGGAAGTGTGGTGTACGATGTACCGGTCTCTAACAAGTAACCATTGGCATCTGTCCATCTGTAAATCAGTTCAGGGTCCGGGGCGATAACTTTCAGCGTGGCTGTGCTGCCTGCGCATATCGTGGCGTCATCTGCTACCGGAAGACCCGGTTTGCTTACTACCAGCACATTTGCCTGCACCCGGGTGGTGCTGGTACAGCCTGAGCTGTTTACTGCTTCTACGTAGTAGGATTTGCTGGAATACAAGGCCTCTGTAGTGAACGAGATACCGGAGCCGATAGAAACAGTGCCGGCAGCGTCGCTGTACCATCTGTATTGAAGCGCCGGATCAGGGTTCTTTACAAAGAGGGTTGCTGTTTCGCCGGAGCAGATGGAAGCGTTGGATACGGCCGGTACAGCTGGTAACTGTGTAACACTAACCACAACTGCTTTACGGCTCGGGCTGGCGCAACCTGCACCCGTTACTGCTTCTACATAATAGGTCGCACTTTCTGTCAGGCCTTTTATTGTATAGCTGTCGCCGGTTGCCTGCAGCTGACCTGCGCTGTTGTACCATCTGTAACTATAGGTTTCATCAGGCTGCGTAACCTGCACTACAGCCGTCTGGCCGGCACAGATAGCTACGTTGGCTGCCATCGGGGTTTCCGGTAATGCAGCTACACGTACTGTAACAGCTGTTCGGGCACTCACACAACCAGATGCCGTGTTGATCGCCTCTACAAAGTAAGTTCTGTCTGAAGTAAGGATGCCTGTGTCATAAGCAGTGCCGCTGTGTACAGGAATTCCGCCGGTTGCAGCAATGTACCATTTGTAAGTAAACTCAGCGCTGGCCTGGTTTATAGTTAGGGTAATACCGCTTCCGGCGCAAACTATAGCATTATCTACTTCCGGTGCTGCTGGCAGCTGCTGCACACTTACCGTAACGGCCTTGCGCTGGCTGGTGCAGCTTTGGGCAGTAGTGGTGTATGCTTCTACATAATAAACGGTGTTCTGGGTAAGGGCTGGCGTCTGGAACGATGAGTTATTTCCTACCAGCACGCCGTTTCCGTCAAACCATCTATAGTTCAGTTTCAGATCCGGGTTGGTTACGGTTAAGGTAGTGCGCTCGCCGGAGCAGATCACTCTGTCGGCAGCTTGCGGAGTAGTTGGTAATGGTGTAACAAATACTGTTACTGCCTTACGCGGGCTCACGCAACCGCCACCGTTCACGGCTTCAACATAGTAAGTTGTTTCTGTTGTTAAGCCATCCACCGTAAAGAACTGACCGCTTTGCAGGCTGTTGCCGCCACTTGCTACACTGAACCAGCGATAGGTCATGCCCGGCTCCGGAGATGTGATAGACAATGTTGCTTTAGAACCGGCGCAAATGGTAGTGTTGCTGGCCTGTGGTGTAGTTGGAGCAGATAAGGTTGTTACTTTTATGATGTTCGTGCGCTGGGCTGGGCAGGTTCCGTTCGGTACGGATGCTACTCTTCTAAACCAGGTTGGCACGTAAAGTGCGCCCGGCTGGTAATCGCGGCCGGTAGCGTTTGGTATCTGGTTATAGTTGATACCGTCTTCGCTGCTTTCCCACTGGTAGGTTAGGGTACCGCTGCCGCTCATCGCCGACGATCCAATTATAAGCGCCGGCGTATCGCCGCTGCAGATCATCTGGTTGCCTGATACAAGCGTGTTGTTCGAGATCTGTTGGGTAACATAAGCGGTAACTATAGTTCTGGCCGGGTTCACGCAACCTGATGCGGTAACTGCTTCGATGTAATATACAGCATCAGTTGAAAGAGCTGGCGTTGTATAGGTTGATCCGGTTGCTACCAAGGTTTCGCTGTCGTCGTACCAGTTGTAAACTATAGTTGGCGTGGCGTTCTGTACATACAGGGTAGCGGTGCTGCCGGCACAAACTCTCACATCACTGGCAACCGGAGCAGCCGGCAACGGCGTAACCGTCACATTTACGGCTTCGCGCGGGCTGGTGCAGCTCGGCGATGTTTGCGTGGCGGCTTCCACGTAATATGTAGTGTTTGCAGTAATGGCTTCGGTTGGCTGGTAGCTGATACCTGTGGCCAGTGGCGCGCCATTCTTATCAAACCATCTATAGTTTAGCGTTGCATCAGGGTTAGAAACTGATAGGGTGATGTGCTCACCGGCACAGATGGTCAGGTCCTGCGCTACCGGCATGGCTGGCTGCGGCGTAACCGTAACCGTAACGGCCCTGCGCGACGGGCTCACACAACCGTAAGTCGATACAGCTTCTACATAATAAGTTCTGTTGGATGTAAGCGAGCTGGTGGTGTAGCTGCTGCCTGTGGCAACCGGAGAGCCGCCTGTGGCTACCGTGTACCAATTGTAGGTAACATCAGAAGCAACAGCGCTTATAGTTAAGGTAGCAGGTGTACCCGAGCAAACCGTAACATTGTTGGCTACTGGCACAGCCGGAAGCGGCGTAACATTAACAGCCACGGCTTTACGTGGACCGGCGCAGGCTGGTGTGCCGCCTGTGGTAGCCTCTACATAGTAGATCGCATTGCTGTTAAGTACCGGTGTGGTGAACGATGTGCCTGTTGCCAGTAATAGTCCACCGGAATCATACCATCTGTAAGTATAGCTCAGGGTTGGAGAAACTATAGTTAAGGTAGTTGAGCTGCCTGCACAGATCGTTTTGTCATCTACCTGCGCTAAAGCCGGCATCGGCGAAACGGTAACTGTAACAGCCTTACGTGCGCTGGAGCAACCATTTGAGCTAACTGCTTCTACATAATAAGTAGCGGAGCTGGTAAGTATAGCTGTGGTGTAAGATGCTCCGGTAGCAATGCTGCTTCCGCCTGTGGCTACATTGTACCAGCGGTAAGTCAGGTTGGCATCCGGTGCCGTTACGTTCAGTGTTGCGGTAGTTCCTTCACAAATGTTTCTGTTATCGGCAAGTGGTGTAGCTGGTATCGGCTCTATAGTTATCTGCACCACATTGCTATAGTGTTCAGGGCAGGTGCCGCTGGCTGTTTTTACTTTTCTGCGGTACCAGGTAGTAGCTGTAAGCACACCCGGTGCAAAGTGCTGACCGGTGGCGTTGGCTATAGTTGTAAAGTTGGTGCCGTTCTCGCTGCGTTCCCACTGGTAAGCAAAGTCGCTGCCGTTGGCTGCTGGCAGGGTGCCGTTAATTTGTGCCGGAGTGCCGCCACTGCAGATGGTCTGGTTTGCAGAGATGCTGTTGTTGGTAATTGGTGGCGTAACCGTAACCGATACTGTTCTGCGGGAAGGGCTAACACAGGCTGTGGCTGTATTGGTAACCGCTTCCAGTTGGTAGGTCTGGCTGTAACCCAAGATGTCTGTTGTAAATGAGATACCGGTGGCAACTATAACGCCACCTTCGTACCAGCGGTAAATAATGCCCGGCTGCGGATTCTTCACCCAAAGTGTGGCATTGTCGCCGGCACAAATAATGGCGTTGTCGGCATCTGGCGTAGCTGGCAATGGCGTAACCTGTACGCTTACCGCACTGCGCGACGTGCTGGCGCAACCGCCTTCCGTCACGGCTTCTACATAAAACGTGGTAGACGTAGTAACTGAGTTGATAGCGTATGTTTTTCCGGTTGCCAGTAAGGTGCCGCCTGAGGCTGCGGTGTACCATCTGTAGGTAAGTGTTGCATCCGGGTCTTTAACCGCTAACGTAGCAGGCGAACCAGCACAAACCGTAGTACTTTCGGCAGTTGGGGTGGCTGGCAGTGGCGTAACTGTTACGGTAACCTGCACACGCGGACTAACACAACCTGCAGTAGTGGCTGCTTCCAGGTAATAAATTCTGTTTGATGTAAGCGTGCCGGTGTTAAAGGTAGTCCCTGTTGCGATTGGCGATCCACCCGTTGGCGAAGTATACCAGTTGTACACCAGGTTCACATCCGGCGACTGCACCGCTAAGTCGGTTGCTGTGCCGGTGCAGATGGTAGCATCCGAGGCAACCGGAGCCGTTGGTACAGGGCTAACGGTAACTATAACGGCCTTGCGTGTGCTGGTGCAAACCGGGCTAGTAACTGTGGATGCTTCTACAAAGTAGGTGGTGCTGTTTGTTAAAATCTCGGTCGTGTAAGTTGTTCCGGTTGTCAGCAGGTCGCCGTTTACGTTGTACCAGCGGTAGGTCATGGTTGGGTCCGGAGCTGTAACTGAAAGCGTGGTTTTCTGACCAGCACATATTGTTCTGTCCTGTGCCTGTGGTGTGGCTGGCTGAGGCTTAACTGTTACCGTAACCGCTCTTCTGCCGCTCACACAACCTGCGCTGCTTGTCGCATCTACATAATAGGTAGTGGTAGCTGTTAATGTTTCGGTGGTTAACGTAGGGCCTACGCCAATAGGAGTGGCACTGGTCGCTGAAGTATACCACTTGTAAGTTAAGGCTGCATCCGGAGATGTTATAGTTAACTTCGTAGATTCGCCGGCGCAGATAGTAGTGCTGGCAACTATAGGTGTTGCCGGAAGCGGAGAAACCGTCACCTTCACCACATTACTCACATGCTCCGGGCACGAACCGGTTGCTGATTTTACTTTGCGGCGATACCAGGTGCTTATTGTTAACGAAGCGGGTGTATACGCTGCATTGTTGGCGCCGGCTATAGCTGAGAAGTTGGTGCCGTCTTCGCTGCGCTCCCATTGGTAAGTATAGGTTCCGCTGCCGCCCGTTGGGGTGGTTCCGGTTAAAGTACCGGGCGTGCCACCGCTGCAGATCGTTTGGTTAGTAGAAATGCTGTTGTTGCCGATGTTAGGTGTTACGGTAACTATAACTGTTCTTTGCGACGGGCTGGTGCAGGCTGTGCTGGTGTTGGCTACAGCTTCCACCTGGAACGTAGTGCTGCTTCCCAGAATTGGTGTTGTAAATGTAACTCCTGATGATAAAAGCGTTCCGCCAGAATACCAGTTATATGTTGCTGTCGGGTCAGGGTTCTTTACAAACAATACAGCAGCATCGCCTGCGCACACGGTGGTGTTATCAACTTCCGGAGTGGCTGGTAGTGGCGTTACGGTAACATAAACTGCTTTTCTGTCGGGGCTGGTGCAACCGCCTATAGTTGCTGCCTCTAAGTAATAAGTTTTGTTTTCTGTTAAGATCTCGGTGGTATAGTTGGTGCCGGTGGCCAGCAGGGTGCCGTCCGTTTCAGCATCATACCAACGGTACGTCAGGTTAGCATCCGGGCCCAGAACAGCTAATACGGTTGTACTTCCGGCACAGATTGCGGCATTATCGGCTTCCGGTATGGCTGGCAATGGCGTAACGGTAACTGTAACCGATCCACGCGCAGTACTCACGCAACCCGACTCCGAAATAGCTTCAACGTAATAGGTTTTGTTCGATGTCAGGATGCCGGTGTTATAGCTGGTACCGGTGCTTAGGGCTGTTCCGCCGGTTGGAGTGCTGTACCATTTATAGCTATAGTTGACATTCGGAGCATTGATCTCTAAGGTGGTAGCTGTGCCGGTGCAGATGTTGCGGCTCTGGGCAGTTGGTGCCGCAGGCAATGGATTTACGGTGATCTTTACCGCGTTACTTACCGAAGGCGTGCAGTTACCCGAAGCAAATACCGTTCTGCGATACCAGGTAGTTTTTGTGAGCGCCCCAGGGCCATAGTCTTTACCGGTAGCACCTGCAATGTTCTGGAACAGACTGCCATCTTCGGAAGATGCCCACTGGTACGTAAAGCCACCACCGCCGCCGGCCGGTAACGAACCCTGTAAGGCTGCAGGAGTAGCACCACTACAGATAGACTGATCCGAAGTAAGTGAGTTGTTGGTGATAGCCGGTGTTACAGTTACCTGAACTATAGTTTTAGGGCTGGCGCATCCCGGCGATGCTTTGGTAACGGCTTCTACATAATACGTAGCATTTGCAGTAAGCGGGCCAGTGCTATAGTTGATGCCGGTGGCCAGTAGCTTTTGGTTGCTGTCGTACCATCTGTAGAAGATAGTGGCATCGGTAGGGTTAACGGCCAGGGTAGCGCTGTTGCCTTCGCAAACCGTAACATTAGCTGCTGTAGGAGCCGCCGGCAATGGCGTTACCGTTACATTAACGGCGCGGCGCGTAGAGTAGCATCCCGACACAGCAGTAGCTTCTACATAGTAGGTTTTGCTGGTAGTAAGCGCAACAGTGGTATAGGATGTACCGGTTGCAAGCACTGTTCCGCCTGCTTCCACATCATACCAACTATAGGTAAAGCCCGGATCAGGATTCAGAACGGTCATGGTAGCCGTTGAGCCATAACAGATCATCGGCTCTGCCACATCTATAGATGCCGGCATGGGTGTAACCGTTATCAGCACCACGTTGCTATAGGTAGCAGGGCAGGTGCTGGCACCTTTCACCATTCTTCTGTACCAGGTTGTAGTAGTCAGGGATGATGGGGCGTACTCCTGCGCATTGGCTCCCGGTATATCGGTATAGGTGGTGCCGTCGGTGCTGCGCTGCCACTGGTAAATATAGGCGCCGCCGCCGCCAGCCGGGGTAGAGCCTGTAAGTGGCTCTGGCTTACCGCCGGTGCACAGTGCCTGGTTGCTGCCAATGGTGTTGTTGGTGATAGGTGGCGTGGAGTTAGCCTTTACTTCTACCCGCTGGCTGCTGAAGCAGTTGGTTTGAGCGGTAGTGGTGGCTTCGACATAATATGAAACGGGCCCTGTAACTATAGTTGGTGTTACAAAGGTAGGTCCGGAGCCTAAAAGCTGTGTGCTGGTTGGCGAGCCATACCAGTTATAAACGGTGTTGCCATCGTTATTGGTAACAGTAAAGGTTGCTCTGCTGCCATAGCAAACCAATGCGTCCATTACGATAGGGGTAGGCGGCATCGGTGTTACGGTTACCTTAACCGGGTTGGTCTCTTCGCCGCAACCTACGTTATAAGCAATTCTTTTGTACCAGGTAGTAACATAAAGTGGCGGGGGAGAATAATCCTTATCCGTAGCTGAGGAGATCGGGCTGTAACCGCTGTTAGGGCCGGTCGTGCTCTGCAACCACTGGAACGTCATGTTCTGCGGTGCATTGCCAGTTATAGTGGCAGGTTTGGTACCGGCGCATATTTCCTGGTTCCCGTTCAGAACGGTGGCGTTACCGTTTGTTAGGGTAGAGGTTATAGTTGCTGTAGTGCGGGGAGATTTACAGCCCGAAGCCGTAGAGGCCTCGATGTACACTGTAGCGTTTGTTACATTGGTTTTGGTATACGACGTACCCGAAACCAGGTAGTTATTGTTGCTGTCGTACCAGGTGTAGATCAGGTTAGGATTCGGGTTATTTACCCAGAGCGTTGCATTGCTGCCCGTACACACCGCTATACTTTCCACGTTAGGGGCATCCGGTACTTTTTCTATTGTTATTACCTGGCTTGCCGTAGCCGACTCACCGCACAGTTTGCTTATTGTAACGGTTATAGTTTGCGGACCCGGTGTAGGAAAGTTAATGCTCGGGTAGGGCAGTACAGATACTTCAACCCCGTTCAGGCGCCAGCTATACCTAAGGTCGGCTTGTGCTCCACCATTGGCAGTATAAACAGGTTGGTGCTTTGGGTTGGTAGCACTGAAGTTTATAGTGGTGGGGCCACAATAGCGTTGCGGTCCGGGCAACGTTACTTCCGGGGTCTGGCAGGCCTGCCCCTGCGAAAATGCAGAGGGGGAAAAACCGATGAACCAAAATGTTAACAGCAGCAGTAAAAGTATTCTCATAAGCTAAAAGTGGAATGGCTTTTCAGTTTATTTTCAAAATTGCACAATAAGGGTATTAATTATTGGCCCCATCAGGAACTGTTATGTTTGATGTGTCAATAACCTAATTTGTATAATATCTTGAAATTTAAAGTTGAATCAGAAAGCAATAATACTAAAATATAGTTTCAGTAGAAGTATATTTTATTGTGATAGTGTGCTGATAATTAATAGATAAGCTAATCTTAATATATAAGATTTAGAATTAAAAGGAATAAAAGGTTAGATTAGTAATTAGGACTATGTTTATATGAATTTGGTGGTATGTAAGAAGTGCGGAATTGCATTTTGTGGCATGGACCAAAACCGGCAACTATAGCACAAAACAAAAGCCCGGGCATTGCGGCCCGGGCTTTCTGTTTCAGGTAAAACTATAGTTATTCCTCGTCGGCGCGTGCCGAGCTGCCGTTGATAATGTTGCCGAAGAAAATGCTGTTCAGAAATAGCTTGTTAGTGCCGTACCAGAATGCTCTGAAGTTCGGGTTATCCGGCATGGCAATCACTTTACCGGAACCGATGGCAGTTACAGCTACTGCGGCAGAGTTCTTAGCCTGCTCCAGGTTTTGCTTCGAAATGTAACCAGCCATAAGAGGCTTAGCAGTATACATAACCGGGTTGGCATACGGATTCTTGGATGGCTCCAGGAACAAGGTATTGCTGCGGAAGATCGGTAACTGCTTATCGGTGTAACCATAAGCCAGCGGGTGCGTCAGGTCCAGGGTAGTCTCAAAAATAGCGCCGCCAATAACCTGGGCTCCGGTCTCGTTGCTCAGGTCGGCATAGGACTTACGTGTGGCTGCCGGCGTGTCTTTGCTCTCTTTTATAGTTGCGTTGCTGATGCCGTTGCTGGCCAGCCATTTTATGGCATCGCCCATGCCTATAACAGTGCCGCCCTGTTGTACCCAGCTGCGTAGCTTGTCCTTCGATATATCGTTATAAGTGCCATCGGCCATCACCAGCACGTTGTAACGGCTCAGGTTAACGCGGTTAAAGTTGTCGGCCGTCATCAGGGTGGTCTTTATATCGAAACGGTTATCGAGCAGGTGCCATGCTTCGCCGGCATCGTTACTGTTAACGCCGTCGCCGGTCAGCAGCATAATATTTGGTCTGCGCAGGTTCAGCATCATCGGGCTGCCCAGTTTTATGCCTTCGCTGCTCAGGCCGGTAGCCATGGCGTGTATTTCTATGCCGTTTGCCGCAGCGGTCTGTTCCAGCAATTTGTAAAGCTCTGCCCCCGAAACAGGCTGGCCGGCCACTGGTATCAGGATAGTGCCATAGTTGAAGGCCTTGCCGTTGCCGGTAAATTTATCGGTTGCCACTTTTGCCAGTATGCCACGGTTCAGCAGGGTATTCAGGGCACGCGGAGCATAGTAATCTTTCCACTCAAAAGCATAGGCATACGTGCTCTGGCCGCCGGTAATTTTGCCGGTTGGCAGCTGTGGGTTGGTAACCCGTTCGCCTAACTGGTTTGGTCTATAGTTTTTGCTGGTAAGCGCACTGTACTCCAGGTCAAAGGCAAGCGGAAAGGTCCATGCCGAAATATCATAAAACAGGCTGTCCTGAAATTTGGTGCGTTTCTCAAACATCGCCTCTATTAGCTTGTACTGTGGCTGCTCCAGTGGTACTATGTATGCATTGCCAGGGCTATAATTGGTGTTGCCTACTTTTATAGTTTCCTTAGGCTGGTAGATCTCGATCTGGTGCTGACGGATGATGTCTGCCAGGTGGTAAGCGCGTGCAGGATCTTTTTCAGAGCCAAAAATGTAAGCCTTGGTACCCGCTTTCTTGGCTTCGTTAAGTGACTGTTTGTAGAAATCACGCTGGTGGGCCAGCAGTTCTTCGCGCATAGCCAGAGAAGCTTCCAGGGTAGAAAGCGTGGTAGCAAACTGGTTACGGATAGTGAACGGGAAAGTAAGTACACCGTTGATGCTTTCCTGCGCATGGCCACGGGAGCTTGCCTGCTCGAACAGGATGCCCACAGCGCCATTCACATCTGGGTAAGTAGAGCCCTTGCCATAATAAAAGTCATCGAAGCTCTCTTCGCTATAGTACAGCGAGCCTATTTTATCCAGTGCTTTGGCGTGGTAGGTGCCTATTTTTTGTGTGAGCTTAAAGTTGTTTTCGGGTGTAAGCGGGTTATTTCGGCTGGGTATACCCGGCTGGAAGAAGAATGTGGAGTTGGTACCCATTTCGTGGTGGTCGGTTAGCACATTCGGTTTCCACTCGTGGAACTTGGCCAGCCTACCCCGCGACTCCGGGTGCTGCAACGGCAGCCAGTCGCGGTTAAGGTCGAACCAGTAGTGGTTGGTTCGGCCACGCGGCCACACTTCGTTAAATTCGGAGCTGTTTGGGTCGGTTACCAGATTTTTGCCGCGGTTGGTGTTTACCCAGCTCGCAAAACGGTTCAGGCCATCGGGGTTAATGGCAGGGTCAACCAGGATAATGGTTTCTTTCAGCAGTTTATCAATTTCCGGTCCTTGTGCAGCGGCCAGGTGGTAAACAGCCAGCAGGGCGGCATTGCTTCCGCTTGGCTCGTTGCCATGCACACTATAGCCCATCCACACTACCGCCGGCATGTTTTTAATATCCAGTTTGCCGGAGTTGGCTGGGTCGGTCAGTTGCCTGTGCTGTGCTTTCAGCTGCTCTATGTTCTGGTGATTTTCCGGCGAGGTGATGGTAAGCAGGTAGAGCGGGCGGTTTTCGTGAGAGCGGCCATACTCCGTCATCGTGATTCTGTCCGAAGCCTGGTCTATGCGCTGCATGTAAGTTACAAGCTGGTCGTGGCTCACATGCCATTCGCCTACATCGTAGCCAAGTAGCTGCCGGGGAGTAGGTACGTTTTTATTGTAGGTTACATCCTGGGGCAGGTAATACGAGAGCGGCGTCTGTGCCTGTGCCCATTGGCTGCAAACGAGGAGTGCTGTAACAGCGAGTGTGTACAGTTTCTTCATGGGTGAGTTAAGAAAGTAAAGGTTAGTTTTTAAGTTACTGCAATTTGCTGTTTTATGCAGGCTTTTGCAAATAACTGTTTGCATCGGTATTAGCTTGTTCTCCAGGGGTGTCTGTGCTGAAGGCCTGTTTCGTGATGCCCGTTTTTGCACCGTTTTTTTATAAGCTATAGTTGCGAGTCCAGCTGATCTTTGTTCTCAGATCCCGAACTATAGCGTTACCTGTCAAGGCTTGCCCCACACTGAAAAATCGACTTCTGTAACTATAGGAGCGCCTGATCAGGATTCAGTTCATTATTCTATGTTTTTAGAATAGATAAAATATAATTTATCATATATATCCAATCTGTTATTGATCTGCCCGAATAAATTGTATACATCTGTTTTGTATTAATATAGTTATATATAGATGTATAATACAATATTAATTGCACAATAGTTCGCTAATTAAAATATAAGCTTTAAAAATTTATATAAAAATGCAACAAAACTATGTTTATTATGTACTATAGCTATAATATTTAGAACTTTAGTTGATGATAAAATATGATGCACTTATACTTTGAAGCTTTTATACAAATTTGTAGGTATGTGATCGAGCGTCCGAAGGACTCCTGTTTTCAGCCACCAGATAAGCCCTTTATGTAATATTTCCGGACTGTAGTTGCCAGCTATAGACCACATGAGAGCCACCTTTTATAAGGGTGGCTGGCTTTGTATTGCCTTTTTGCTACCACACCGCCTCAGCCCAACCCGGGAGTCACGCCCATCCAAACCCAAACATCGCTTTAATCCCAAAGTCTTTAACCCCATGAAAAAAAGTTTTACGCATCTGATTTCTGAAATCCGTAACACGAACCGGTTCACGGTCGGAATCGCCACACTGTTTCTTATCATAATTTCGGCAGCTTATCTGAAGGCGGCTGTTGGTGTTACTACTACAGGAAATAGCACCATGTCCATATCAGCTGATTTAGCAGCTAACGCTACGTTAACTACCCCAACTTATACCTCTGTTGGAATTATCACTATTGCTGAAGCTAATGCAAACGATTTTGCCAGTAGTGGAAACATAGTTCTAATTGCACCTGCCGGTTGGCGATTCCGGACTTCAGCAGTCAATGCGCCGGTCACTCTAAATAATGATACTGGTACTCCCAATATATCAACGGGCAATGCTACATTTGGCCCGAACGGAACAACTATAACAATTCCATTAAGTGTAAACAATACTAATAAAAAGGAGAGAATAGATATTGAGGGGGTAGCTATTCAGGCGCTTGATGGAGCTAACTTACCTGCAACAGGCAGTATAATGATAGGTGTTGCAAATGGTGCTGTAGTAAGTGGCCTTCCAACTGTCTTGTCCCAAACTATATCCCAAGTAGTTGGTGCACCACGAAAGCTGGCCTTTATTTCACAACCCTCAAATACAGATACTGACACACCTATTCCATCTTTTCAAGCAGCCATACAAGATCAGTTTGGGACTAGAGTTACGACTGCTAACAATACGGTAGCGCTTGCTATTGGCAATAATCCTGTTTCGGGTTCTCTTACAGGGGGTACTGCAACAACTGCGAATGGTGTTGTTACTTTCTCGGGCTACAGAATAGATGCAGCTGGTACGGGTTATACTCTAACAGCGTCTGGTAGTGGTTTAACGTCTGCTACCAGTAATGCTTTTAATATTAACAGCAAAACACCAACCTTGGCGGCTCTGCCTGCCAATTGCGTTACACAAGGCGCTAATGGTTTTACTTTAACAGTTACAGGTACAAATTTTGAGAGAGGTTCTGTTGTACGCGTAGATGGTGCCAGCAGAACTACAACTTATATAAGCTCTACACAACTACAGGTAGCTATACCTGCGTCAGATTTGGTGCTCGCCGGTAACCGTATCATTACAGTACTTAACCCGGCACCGCCATCAAACAATATATCAAACTCTCAAACACTTGTTGTTAATCCTGCTATGAGCGCAGCCACAATAGTTGGCGAAAGACAGGTATGTGCAGGTAAGGATGTGATTTATGAAGCGCCATCAGGTTTTACGAACTATAGCTGGAGTGTGACGCAGGGGGCAGGGGTATTAACCCCAACAGCAAACCCAGCCATTGTCAGATTTGAGCCTGAAGTACCTGCTTCAGGTAAAGTTACTATTTCGGTTGCTGCATCTAACGCCTGTAACGCAAGAAGTACAGCTTCTTTTGATGTCACTGTATTACCTACACCTATAGCAGTTATTGCTTATGATTCTCCGGCCATTTGCGAAGGTTCCAGCCAGGTATTAAGCGTTGCGACTGCTCCGGCAGGCGATGTTTATACCTATCAGTGGTTTAGAGGTACAACCGTAGGAGGCGCTACTTCCCCGGTTGGTACCAACAGCCCGACCCTGACAGTTACTACTGCCGGGGTATATACTGTAACAGTTACAGGCCAAAACAACTGCCCGCGCACATCTGACCCTGTTGAGATAAAGGTAAACCCCTTGCCAACAGCCACTATAACCACCAGCGGACCTACAACTTTTTGTGAAGGTGGCCAGGTTACGTTAACAGCTGAAGGCGGTACTTCTTTCTTATGGAGTAATGGCTCAACTAACAAATCAATTACTGTAGATGCCAGTGGTACTTATACTGTACAGGTAACAGATGCCAATAGCTGTACCAGCGCTCCGTCTGCACCTGTTACAGTAACCGAAAATCCGAAACCTGTAGCAACTATTACCCCAAATGGGCCTACCACTTTTTGCCAGGGCGGCTCAGTTACCCTGACAGCAAGTGCCGGGGCTTCGTGGCTGTGGAGTAATGGCGCTACTACACAATCTATTTCAGTAAATGAGAGCGGTACGTTTACGGTGGTAGTTACGGATGCTAACGGTTGTTCCAGTGTTGAATCTGTACCTGTAAATGTTACTGTTAACCCATTACCAGTAGCTTCTATACAAGCTGGTGGTCCAACCACTTTCTGCGAAGGCGGCACCGTAACGCTTACAGCCCAGGGAGGAACTTCCTGGCTTTGGAGCAATGGCGCTACCACACAATCGATAGTAGTGAATGCCGGTGGTAACTATAGTGTGCAGGTAACAGATGGTAACAGCTGTACAAGCGCCCCTTCAGACCCTGTTTCAGTTACAGTAAATCCATTACCAACAGTTAGTATAACTCCTACAGGTCCGTTGCAGTTCTGCGAAGGCAATTCGGTTGTGCTTGTGCCTACTGCGCTGCCTAACACAGATACATTTACATATCAGTGGTTTGATGCGGCCAATAATTCTGAAGTATCTACAGATAGAGATTATGTAGCTACAACATCAGGAGATTATTATCTGGTAGTTACAAACCAGAACGGTTGCCAGCAAACTTCTGAAACACTAACTGTAATTGTAGCAGAATTACCTACCGAGGCGAATATCACATTAACAGGTACAAGTACTTTCTGTCAGGGGGGCAATGTAAAACTAAGTGCCAATAAATCACCAGATTCTGAGAACCCTTATACTTATAAGTGGTTTAAGAATGATGTAGAAATTCCTAATGAAACCAGTGAAACATACATTGCAAATGAAAGTGGTGATTATCAAGTTGAGGTAACTAACCTGGTTGAAGATTGTTCTAAACTTTCTGCTAAGGTTAAGATAACAGTATTGCCACAACCAGTTGCAACTATAACCAGCAGTAGCGAACAGAAATGTATAGGCGCCGGAAATACGACTACATTCTCAGTTACAGGAGATTTTTCAGGTGGCACGGCGCAATGGCTGAGTTCTAATCCTGCTTTTGTGATCAGTAACCCTGTTTATGATGCAACTACAGGCAAAGCTACTGCAACTGTTACAGCAACAGGATCTGGTACCAGTAACATTACATTACGTACCACTAACAGCGCTACAAGCTGTACTACTGCCAATAGCACTGTTGCATTAACTGTAAATCCACTGCCGAGCGCTACTATAACTGCTGGCGGTCCTACCACTTTTTGTAAAGGTAGCTCAGTTGTGCTAAGTGCTCCGCAGGGTACTGGGTATACTTATAGATGGTTAAATGGTACAGAAGAAGTAGGTACAGGTCAGCAGTATACAGCTACTGAAACAGGTAATTACACTGTGGAAGTGACAAATAGCGCAACAGGTTGTTTTACTGAAACTTCTTCGGCCACAAGTGTTACAGTACTTCCTCAGCCAGTAGCATCTATCACAGGTGATAATCAGGCAAAATGTATCGGAGCCGGAAATACTACATCCTTCTCTGTAAGCGGTACATTCTCGGGTGGAACAGCACAATGGATATCTTCTAATACAAGTTTCCAGATTCAGAATCCGGTTTATGACACATCTTCTGGGCAAGCATCTGCAACTATAGTTGCAACAGGTACAGGTACTGCTACTATAACTTTGCGAACTACAAATGCTGCTTCAGCGTGTACTACAGCCAATAGTACCATTACTTTAACTGTAAATCCGCGGCCAAGTGCTACTATAACGGCTGGTAGTCCTACTACTTTCTGCCAAGGTGGTTCAGTAGTTCTTAGTGCGCCACAGGGCAACTATTCTTATCAATGGTTTAATGGAACAACTGCAATTGGCGGCGCGACTAACCAGCAATATACAGCCTCAACAGCGGGCAGCTATACTGTTCGTGTAACAGATAACATAACTCAATGTGAGTTCAGAACAGCGGCGGCCACAGTTGTTACTGTTAATCCGCAGCCAGTTGTAACAGCTGCTTCTGCGAGCCCCGCTGCCAAATGTGTAGGAACAAACAACCTGACAGTTTTTGATTTAACAGGTGCTGTTACCAATGGTAATCCTTTATGGACAGTAGCCGGAACTACAGGAAGTGCTACAGTTAGTAATATTAGCAGTCCTAATACAACCAGCACGCAGGTAACCGTTTCGGGGGTTGGTACAGTTACTATGCGCTTGTCATCAAGCAGTACAGTAGCAAGTTGTAACACAGCAAGCAGAGACGTTACATTAACTATATATCCTATGCCAATTGCTAACGCAGGGGCAGATCAAGAACAATGTCAAGCGGCTTCAGGAGTAACTTTCTTTACGAGAGATGGCAGTGGTAGTGGTGGAGGCACAGATCAAACACTAGATGTAAAATGGACCGAGAAAAGCAGAGATGCTGGTATAACTGCAGTTTCTATCGGTTATGACTGGCAATACAAACAACGTGTTGATATAACAGGTATTGGAAGTGTAACACTTACCATGACCGTTACCACGAATGGATGTTCCACTTCAGATGAGGTTACATATACTGTTAAACCAAGACCGGTAGTAAGTGCAATTAGTAATCAAACGTACTGTAATGGCACGGCTGTTCCAGCAACAACCCTCAGAAGCGATATAGAAGGTGCCACATACTCCTGGACTTCATCTACAAACGTAGGTTTCGGAACAAGTGGTACTGGTAACATACCAGCATTTACTGCCACTAATACAAGTGGTGCTCCTATAAGCACAACTGTAAGAGTAACTGCAACTGCAGGTGAATGTGCTGGAACTGTAAGTACTTTTACAATAACAGTAAATCCAACACCAAGGCTTACCAACATTCCTTCAAATGCTCCGCAGATCTGTAGTGAATCAGTGTTTAACTATAGCCCTGCAGTGTCTCCTTCCGGAGCAACTACATCGTGGAGCCGGGCTGCTATTGCAGGTATAAGCAATCCTGCGGCTACCGGAACGGGAAGTATTAGTGAGACTTTGGTAAACACTACTAATTCAGCTATAACAGTTAACTATGTATATACTGTAACGGCGAACGGGTGCTCCAACACACAGACTGTTCCAGTTGTAGTTAATCCAAAACCAACTATAACCAGCTTCTCGTTAGGTACTGATAATGACAGCGACGGAGACGGTAAATTTGCGGATGTTTATACAGGACAAGCGGCTCTGCCTCTTGCAGGTACTCCGAGCGGTGGCACCTTCAGAATAAACGGAGCAACTGCAACATCCTTTAACCCTTGCACGATAGGACCTGGTACGCATACCATCACATATACCAGAACCCAGGGATCATGTACTACGGTTGTCTCTAAGACTGTAACAGTCCGCCAATCTACTTACAGAGCAGTTATTACAGCTAACCCACATCCGTTCTGCCGTGGTGGTGGTGGTACAACCTATACTGCCGCAATATATAGAGATGTGCAGCCAGGGGAAATAATCTATCCGTACCTGGTTGATGCAGATGGTAATCCGGTAGATGCTGCCGGTAACCCAATACCAAAAGGTGGTGGTAGCTATCCTGTGCCTAACATGGCTTACCCATTCCCGGCTAATACACCGCAGTCAATAAAGGAAATGGCTTACAGGTTCTTCCAGCCAATTGTTAGCCCTGCGCTGGAAGCAAGGAAAATAGCTCCTGGGTCATTTACATACCAGTGGGGTAAGAACGATGAAGTAAACAGGAAAAATGATGCTTATATTATAAGTGATGCTGGCCTTTCCTCGCAGGACTATTATGAAGTAGAAGTAAGATCCAGTAACCTGTGCGGGCCTGTAAGCATTGAATCCAACAGAATGTATAGTGCTGTACTGGATAACTATGTTATAAACATAACCGCATCTCCGAACCCGATTTGCCAGGGTGGTGCTGTTACATTTACAGGAACACTTGGTGCCGGCTTCCCCTGGGCTATAGCCAATCTGCAACTGCAGGTAGTGTTAATACGCACTAATACCGTGCTATACTCTTCAGGATACACAGGTAATACTTTCACGTTTACCACGGATGCAGCATCTGTTGGCGGTTTTATAAATGGTGACCGTGTGGAAGTGAAGTTCACTTCAAATATCACAGGTTACCTTCCTTCGAGCAACTGTATCGAGGGGCCTTCAGCAAACTCTGTTATCGTAAATGTAAACGATATAGTAGCGGGTACTCCAACTGATCAAAGTCAGACAATATGTTTAAATGGTTCTGCAACGTTTAATGCTCCTGTTACAACAACAGGTCCAACTACGGTAAACTACACCTGGAACGTAGGCGGCATGACCTATACTACCACAGTGCCGACGTTAACAGTAAGTGCTCCACGTACAGCAACAGCAGGTACCTATCCGGTAAGTGTAGTTGTAGCAAACTCCTGCGAAACAACTACAACCCTACCGCTCGGTACACTAACAGTTAAACCAGCACTTACAGTATTTAATTTAACTGGAAATGCTGAATATTGTGCAGGTGCTACAGGTACATTCCCGCTGATTTTGTCGGGCTCACAGGCAGGTGTTAACTATACCTTAATGAATGGAGCTACTACCGTGCAGACTATAGCTGGTACAGGATCTCCTTTAACCTTTACAGTTCCAAAAGTGGCAACTACCTATACTGTAGTTGCAGCGTATGCCACTACACCTGCGTGTAGCACAAACATGAGTGGAAGCGCGGTTATCAAACAGAATGCACTACCAACAGTTACAGTAAACAGCCCAACTGTATGTGCAGGGCAAACAGCAACTGTTACAGCAACTCCTGCCGGTGGCACAGGCCCTTATACTTACACATGGACTGTACCAGCTGAATGGACAGGATCAGTGCCAACTACTGCCAGCTTCCAGACTTTAGTTCCGGGTACGTATACAGTCCGTGTTACTGATAGTAAATCTTGTGTAAGCAGTGCTGCTGCTACAAGTACAGTAACAGTGAATCCACTTCCAACAGTAACTGTAAATAGCCCGACTACATGCCAGGGCTCAACCATTACTGTAGCAGCAACTGTAGATGGAGGAGCAGGACCTTATAACTATACCTGGACAGTTCCTTCCGGTTGGACCGGACCACTACCAACAACAGCAAGCTTCCAGACTTCGGTAGGGGGCACCTATACTGTTGTTGTCACCGATGCAAGGGGTTGTGCCAGTGCATCAGGATCAGGTACCGTTACAATTACACCAACACAAGTAGCTACGGGGGTTGTAAAAGCTGAAAATGCAAATGGCCCTATCAGTGAAACAAATCCAATTAAGGTTAATGAACCAGTAACTTTTGTAACCACAACTGATATACCAACAGCTGACATCAGATTTTATACCTGGTACATAGGTAGCCTTGCTACTAACGAATGGGGTGAATCTGTGGCAACAACCCAAGGCAATAGCTATACTATGACTCCAACTACAGATGCAGTATTTGATGTAAAAGTTGTAGTTACAACGGCATTGGAGGCATGTTACTCCTTCACCCAGTTCTTCACAGATGAACCAATCACCCCACTCCCTGTAGAACTCACCTACTTCAAAGCGGTGCGTAGCGGCACTGCGGTGGTACTGACCTGGGAGACTGCTTCGGAGAAAGACAACAAAGGCTTTGAGGTGCAGGTGTCGCAGGATGGTAAGAGCTACAGACAACTACAGTTTGTGCCTTCTAAAAACGGAACGTCTTCTTTAAAACAGAAATACGAGTTCGTGGATAAGGAGAACGGCAAGCATGGTACGCGGCATTACCGCCTGCGCCAGCTCGATCTGGATGGCAAATACACCTACTACGGACCGGTGGCCGTGGCCTTCGGAGAAGCGGTGAACAAGGTGCTGGTGTATCCGAACCCATTTGAGCGGGAAGTGAAACTGGAAGTGGATGCCGAGAAATCAACTACCATGGAGGTAACGCTAACCAACATTATGGGCCGACAACTGCTGGTTAAACACATAAATGTAGAGCAGGGCAAGAACACCACTACCCTCGATCTGGGGGCCGATCTGCCTGCCGGTGTGTACATCATCACCACGCGGTATAACGGAACAACTAACAGCTTCAAATTATTTAAACAGTAAACTTATTAGGGTTTAAAGCAGAAAGGGACGGGTATTTTACCCGTCTTTTTTACGTTAAAGCCTTTTTGAACTGAAAGAGTAATGATCAGAGGGCCTGCCTATAGTTGCTATAGTTTCAGGTTCTGAAGCCACCTTGTTTAACAGGTTAATCTCAGAAATTTACATTTACCGGTAGTGGCGCATAACGGCGTAGGGGAAAGGAGCAAAAAAAGCGGCTTTAAGGTCAGCGGCTTTGAGACCGTTGTTTACCCAGTAGTTGCAGGTCTTCGGGAAGTAGAATTTCTCGTTGGCTTCGTAAAAATTGTCGGTTGCACTATAGCCTTTGCCGGGGATCAGCATAAAATGGCCGTTTTGGCTTTGGAAAGAACTATAGATATACGTTACCAGTTGCTGGTACTGCTTCTGCGAGAGGTTGATAGGGCGCTGGTGCTTGGTTGGTCGTAGCGGACGGCGGATATACTCCACGTGCATGGCAGAAGGTGAAGGCCAGAACACGGCATCAAGAGCTACTTCTATAGTCAGGTCGCTCCATTCGGGGGTTTGCATGTAAAAAGCACGGTCGCCCCAGCCAAAACCAATATGTGTGAAGCTACTGTCGGCGCCGGCAAAATGCTCTAACGGTATCTTTCCGCGCCAGTCTATGTAGGGTGTTTTAACAGGCAGCACCAGGTCGGTATGGATGCCGTTGGAAGTGAGGTAGATCTGTACGGAATCCTGCGCAGGCACTGGCGGAACAGCTGTGTTTACAGGTACAAAGCTCAGGATAAAGGCAGTAACTATAGTTAATAACATGGCAATTCCGGTGGCACGAAGTATGCGCCGCAGCAGCTGTGTTATAGTTGGTTTTGCCGGCATACCTCTTATGTACGATAGCAACAGCCAGGCGCAGAAACCAGTTCAGCGAAATAGAGTATACCGCTTGATAACTGCTCAGAAACTGTAACTTTACGGCTATAGTTTATACGTGCCATCCTATAGTTTATAACATGCGATACCCTATACCAAAACTTTTTGTATTTGTGCTTTTCTGGCTATGTATACCGGCTGCCTGGGCGCAGCAGCGTATCCAGACACCGGCGCAGTTTTTAGGCTACGAACTGGGGCAGCAATTCACCACCCATAACCGCATCCTGGACTATGTAACGTACCTGGCAGCACAGGTACCTGCCCACATAAAAATACAGGAGTATGGCAAAACGTACGAAGGCCGGCCGCTGGTGCTGGCTTATGTGGCATCCGAAGATAATTTGGCGCGCCTGGACGAGATACGCGAAAATAACCTGAAACTGGCAGGGATAAAACAGGGCCAGGTGCAGGGCAACCAGCCGGCTATAGTTTGGATGAGCTACAACGTGCATGGCAACGAAGCAGTGAGCTCAGAGGCAGTGCTGCAGGTGCTCTACGAACTGGCTGATCCTGCAAATACCCAGACCCGGAACTGGCTGAAAAATACGGTAGTAATACTAGACCCTTGTGTGAACCCCGATGGCCGCGAGCGCTATGTGCAGTGGTACAAACAAGCAGCCGCGCAAGGCGGAAACGCATCGCCGTACGCCTGGGAACACTACGAACCATGGCCGGGCGGCAGACCAAACCACTACTACTTCGACCTGAACCGCGACTGGGCCTGGCAGACACAGATAGAATCGAAAAAACGCCTGGAGGTTTATAACAACTGGCTTCCGCAGGTCCATGCCGATTTTCATGAAATGGGAGTGGAGTCGCCGTATTATTTCTCGCCGGCAGCTAAACCTTTCCATGAGAGCATCACGCCATGGCAGCGCCAGTTCCAGAATACCATCGGCGACTATAACCGTGCATATTTTGACAAGAACAACTGGCTGTACTTTACCCGTGAGAGCTTCGACCTGTTTTACCCGAGCTACGGCGATACATGGCCTACCTACAACGGTGCCATTGGCATGACCTACGAGCAGGGCGGATCTGGCAGGGCTGGCCTGGCTATCAAAACCCAGAACGGCGATACGCTTACCCTTACAGACCGGATTGCGCACCACGTTGCAGCCAGTATGGCCACCATGCAGGCAACTTCAGACAAAGCCGACCAACTGAAACAGGAATTCAAAAAATATCACGACAATAACCTGAACCGCCCTGCCGGCACCTATAAAGCCTTTGTGATAAAGAACGACGCTGCCAGTGCCGGAAATCTGAAAGCCCTGACAGATTACCTGGAGCGGCAACAGATACAGTATGGCTATGCAGGCAAAAGCACGTCCGGGCGCGGTTTTAACTATGCTACCGGTAAAGAGGAAAATGTAAAAATAGGAGCTGAGGATGTAGTGATCAGTATGTATCAGCCAAAATCTACGCTGGTAAAAGTGCTGTTCGAGCCAAGCTCGGCACTCGAAGACTCGCTGACCTATGATATTACGTCCTGGGCGATGCCGTATGCGTTTGGCGTACAGGCCTATGCCCTGAAAAAACGCCTTGACCCGCAGCACAAAACGATAGCAGCACAAGCAATAGCGCAGCCAACTATAGCAAAGCCTTACGCTTACCTGGCCCGCTGGAACAGCCTGAACGACCTGAAGTTTCTGACGGAGCTGATGAAGCAGGGCATTAAAGTACGCATGGCCGGCAAAGCATTCGAAACCGAAAAGCAGCAATATGCTCCGGGTACACTGATCATCACCAGAACAGGCAACGAGCGCTTAGGCGATAAGTTTGATGCTATAGTTCGGGATGTGGCTCAAAAGCATGGCATTGCACTTGGTGCAACCGGTACCGGCTTTGTGAGCAGCGGCGCCGATTTTGGCTCCGGTTATGTACGCAACCTGAAAATGCCAAAAGTTGCTCTGATGACCGGCGACGGGGTATCGCCTTACGCTTTTGGCGAAGTATGGCATTACTTTGAGCAGCAGATCAACTATCCGGTGACAGCCATCCATACATCTTATTTTAAAAGTGTGCCCCTGCATGAGTTTGATGTGCTTATACTGCCATCGGGTAACTATAGCCGTGTGCTGGACGAACAGACCCTGGAGTTGGTGAAGAACTGGGTAAAAACCGGCGGTAAATTAATAGCTATGGAAGAAGCGGCAACCTGGCTGGCTGGTAAGAAGGAGTTTGATTTGAAGAAGAAAGAAGACGAAAAAGCAGAAGACGACAAGGCTAAAAGTAAGAAAGATGAGAACCCGTACGATCTGCTGAAAACCTACGCAGACCAGGAGCGCGAGGCCTTGGCCGGAGAAGTGCAGGGCAGCGTGTTCCGGGTAAACCTGGACAAAACGCACCCGCTGGCTTTTGGCTACGGCGATACTTATTTTGCACTTATCCGTTCGGCAAATGCTTTTAAGTACCTTGAAAATGGCTGGAATGTGGGTGTTTTGAAGAAAGACAACTATACGGCAGGCTTTGTAGGCTCCGCGGCCAAACAGAAACTACAGGATGCTCTTATACTGGGCACACAACCACTGGGCAAAGGGGAAGTGATCTACATGGCCGATAACCCGTTGTTCCGAGGGTTCTGGCACAGCGGCAAACTGATGTTCGGGAACGCCGTGTTTGTAGTAGGACAGTAACTATAGTTAGAAAGGTTGGAAGTTAGGAAGTTAGAAAGGTATTAGGAAGTTAGAAAGGTATTAGGAAGTTAGAAAGGTATTAGGAAGTGCTGATTGGCCGGAATGTGGTTAATTCGGCGATAACTTCTATCTTAGCATAACTTTACCACAAACTATAACCAATGGGGAATAACAGGATCTTTAAAATATTACTGGCTGTAGCCTGCTTTCTGGCTGCCGGCCTAAATGCTTACCGCGTGTACAAAGGCGAGCACGATACGGTGGATATTATATTGGGAGTGCTGTTTCTGCTGGCCGGCTTCATGTACGTTTACCGCATCCGGAAGGGGATATAAAAAGGAAAAACCTGAAAATCTACAAATTCTTTCAAATTCAAGATTTTCAGGTTTTCAACTTTTAGCCAAAGGTACCCATATATACGGGGCTGTGTTACGGGAGTTACAGCGTTTCAGAAAAAAACTTAAATTATTTTCTGCTTTTCCCTGAAAACCCACTTTACGGCAATTACAAGCCCTTTTTAACCCGAAAATATTTTTTTAATATTTTACATCGGGTCCACGTCGGCCACCACTTTTACCCCTTTAAAGTCGGGTAGCAGGTATAATTGCTGTATGGCTTGTGCGATCTGGCCTTTTGCCTGGCGCAGGTTCACGTTTTCACGTGGAAGCTTAATGTGTATCTCGTTCAGGAACAGGTTCCGGATGCGGAAGATGTATGGAATCTCCGGCCCTAACACCTGTTGTTTGCCCAACCTGTCAGTCAGATCCTTTGCCAGAACTATAGCTGCGTTTTCTGAGGTGCGTTCATCGGCGTGTTTTACCGTAACACGGATCATACGCACGAACGGCGGATAAGCAAAACGCATCCGCTCTTCTATCTCATGGGCATACAGGGCTTCATAGTCCACACTTTTCACTTTTCGGAAAATAGCCTGCATCGGGTCGCGGGTCTGGATAAAAACGGTACCCGGTTTGCCTTTACGCCCGGCGCGCCCGCTCACCTGCACAAATAACTGAAACGCCCGCTCATGCGCCCGAAAGTCGGGGAAATGGATGATGCTGTCGGCGTTCAGGATGCCCACTAAACTTACGTTCTCAAAGTCCAGGCCTTTGGTTACCATTTGCGTCCCTACCAGGATATTGGTCTTGCCGTTCTCAAAATCAGCAATGATCTGCTGGTAACTGTTCTTTTTCTTGGTCGTGTCCAGGTCCATGCGCTGCACCTCGGCTTTTGGCAGCATCAGTTTCAGTTCGTCCTCGATCTTTTCGGTACCAAAGCCCATGCTCTTGAGTGTAGTAGCGCCACAGGCAGGGCAGTCGGATGGCATACGCTCGTGGTAGCCACAATAATGGCAACGCAGCTCGTTACTGAATTTGTGATAAGACAAACTTACAGCGCAGTTACGGCACTTCGGAATCCAGGAGCATTCGTCGCAGGCAATAAAAGGCGCATAACCACGGCGGTTCTGAAACAGGATCACTTGTTCGTGGCGGTGCAGGCGTTCCTCTATAGCTGTTAAAAGTTTCCCGGAAAAGTGGCTGTGCATGTTTTTGCGGTGCTGCTCTTCGCGGGTGTTTATCAGTTCTACATCCGGCAACTGCGCTTCGCCAAAACGTTTGGTCATGCTAACCAATCCCCAGCGGCCGGTCTGGCAGTTATAGTACGTTTCAATAGCTGGCGTGGCAGAGCCTAACAATGTTTTCGCACCCTGCAAGTGCGCCATCATCAGGGCTGTTTCGCGGGCATTGTAGCGCGGAGCCGGATCGTACTGCTTATAACTGGCTTCGTGCTCTTCGTCCACTATAATCAGCGACAGGTTATGGAACGGCAGGAAAACCGCCGAACGCACACCCACCACTACCTGGAACCTGCCCGAAAGCACGCCCTGCCACACTTCGGCCCGCTCGTTATCCGAGAACTTGGAATGGTAAACGCCCAGCTTTTCGCCAAACACCTTCATCAGGCGCGTTACGATCTGAGCAGTAAGGGCAATTTCAGGGAGTAAGTAAAGAACCTGCCCGCCACCTTCCAGCGCGTGTTTTATCAGGTCGATGTATACTTCGGTTTTACCACTGCCTGTCACGCCATGCAGCAGCACTGTGTCTTTCTCTTTGAATAAACCCAGAATCTCATCTTTCGCCTGCAATTGGTGCTCCGAAAGCGTCATCGGCAGCAAACGTGGCGAGTCATCTACCGGAAAACGGGAAATGATCTGGTCGAACTGCTCCAGCACGCCTTTCTTTATCAGCGAATCAATAGATGATTTGGACAGATGCGGGTTATTGGTGAGTACCGATTTCTCAAGTCCCTTATAGTTCAGGTTTACATCCTGGTGCACCGGCACCTGTTGCAGATAATTCAGCAGGATGTCGAGTTGCTTGGTCTTAGGTGTAAGCTGCTCGAAAAGCTCTTCCAGCATGCCCTCTTCCTGCACAAAATGCTCGCTCAGGCGCACTTTTTTCACCACTTTGGGCGAGAATTTGTCGCTTACCTGCTCAAATATGATGATCGCCTCTTTCTGAATCAGCGATTTAATGTATTTGTGATAGCTTTTGACCTGAAGCACGTTTGCTACATCGGTAAAGGTCAGGTGCTGGTTTTGCTGCAGGGCATAAATGATCTTCGCTTCCTGCGTGCTGAGCGGAATGTCGTCTTCTTCGGGATTGAAGTGCGGGTGCAGCTGTATGCGCGATTCGCTGCTCAGTTTTAAAGCTGATGGCAGCGCTGCATTGATCACTTCGCCCAGGGTGCACATATAATAGTCCGCAATCCACTTAAAAAGCTTTAGCTGCGGTGCGGTAACTATAGGCGTATCGTCCAGCACATCTAAAATATACTTTGCCTGGTAATCTGCCGGAGCCTGCTCGTGAATGTCGGCCACAATACAGCTTAACACCCGCTTTGCCCCAAACTGTACAATTACCCGCGCACCTACCAGCACATCGTCGTTCATTTCGAACGGAATGCGGTAAGTATACAGCTTGGGCAACGGCAAGGGCAGGATCACGTCGGCGAAAAGCGTAACGCGGTCCACGGCCGGCTCGGGCGGGTAATTAAAGTTCAGTAGCTCAGACAAGGGCGAGATCGATACGTGATGTACTATACAAATGTCGGAAAAAAAGGAGCGAATTGCTAAAGGCTACCTACAGAATTGAGCGGGCCCCTACCTATAGCTATAGTTTAAAATTGCTGCCTGTATTTTGCGATACAACTATAATGTACCACATTTACAGGTGCAAAGCTATAGTTCTTTAACCATTTATCTGTCAGCCAATGAGATATCCTGTTATAGTTACTGTTGCCCGCTTGCTGTTAGGGGCCATATTCGCTTTTGCCGGTTTTAACGGTTTTTTGCTGCTGTTCGGTGTAGAGCCGGTTGGACCTACCTCGTTGCATGTGCCTTTTATGCAGGTGCTGGTTGCCACACCGTATGTTATTATTCCGCTAAAGGCAACTGAGCTCTTAGCCGGGGTAATGCTGCTGTCGAACAGGTTTGTACCGCTGGCGCTGCTTATGCTGGTGCCCATTGGCCTTAATATCTTTCTTTTTCATGTGTTTGCCGACCCGGGCCTGTTGCTGAACGGTATAGTTGTAGTAATACTACTGGCTTTACTGTTATATCACTACAGAGCTTATTACCTGCAACTGCTGGTTTCTAAAGCCTGATCACAGTGCCGGGAATTTGGATTCCTGTTGCCAGCCCTTCAGTTGTTTCAATGCTTCGCCGGGCGTGGTTACCGGCAACTGGCAGGTTTTGTTATAGCACACATAAATGGTGGTTTTGCCATCTACGGGCAGCTTATCTGATAGCAAAGGCAATGAGCTTTTGTGGTCGCTTCCCATCAGTACCATGTTCGGGAGGTAAAAGGAGCTAAGCTCTTCGCGCATTTTGGGTACCTGTTTACCAACTATAGCTACTTCGGCGGTTGGTGTAAGCAGGTTATGGTACAAAATGGCCCAGTGGCTCAGGTGCGATGGCTCTTTTAATAAAAGCGATTTCACGGCCTGTAACATAGCATTTGCTATTTCCTGGTACTTAGCGTCATCAAAATATAAGCCCAGCAGGTGCAGGTTAACGGCCATGACCGCATTTGACGAGGGAATAACGTTGTCAAGCAGCTCTTTTTTGCGGGCTATCAGTTTCTCGGAATCCTTATCTGTAAAAAAGAAAAGCTTTTCTTCCGGGTCGTAGAAATGCGAGAGGGTATACGCCGCGAAGCGGCGGGCGTGGTGCAGCCAGGTTTCGTTAAATGTCACTTCGTACAACCGTATCAGGGCCGAGATTAGCAGGGCATAATCTTCCAGGAAGCCATCTATAGTTGCTTTACCGTTCTTATAGGTGTGGCATAGTTTATCTCCTTCGCGTAGCTCCTCGAACAGGAAATCAGCATTCCGGAGTGCCAAGTCCAGGAAACGTTTTTCCCCGAATACATAATACGCATCGGCCAGCGCTTTCAGCATCAGGGCATTCCAGGAGCAGAGCATCTTATCGTCTAAGGCTGGCTTCAGGCGTTTTTCGCGTGCCTTTAAGAGTGTTTTTTTCCAGCCAACTATCATTTCCTGCAGTACTTCCGGCTTCAGTTCGTTTTCGCGGGCAAAGACCTCGTTGCTCAGCTGGCGGTGCAGTATATTGCGGCCATGTTCAAAATTACCAGAGGCAGTAGCGTTATAATACTTCGAAAAAAGTGGCTCTTCGTCCTTCAGAATACGATGCAGCTCATCCTTGGTAAAGGTGTAATATTTGCCTTCCATGCCTTCGGTATCTGCATCCAGCGACGAGTAAAAACCATTTTGCTCACTCATCAGCTCGCGTTCCACAAACCGGACCGTCTCATAGACTACCTGCCTGAAAAGCGGGTCTTTTGTAACCTGGTAAGCTTCCGAGTAAAGTGTGATGAGCTGCGCATTGTCGTACAGCATTTTTTCGAAGTGGGGCACCAGCCAGCGTGCATCAACGGAGTAGCGTGCAAAGCCGCCGCCTATCTGGTCGTAAATGCCACCATACGCCATTTGGCGGAGTGTCAGGTTTATCTGTGCCAGGGCTGTTTCGTCGTGAGTGTGGTTGTAGTAGCGCAGCAGAAACAGGTAAGTGGTAGGCATTGCAAACTTAGGAGCCGGGGCCAGTCCGCCATATTCCCTGTCGAAGCGTTTGCTCAGGTGTTGGTATAGTTGCTTGAATTCACTTTCGCTGAGTTCGATGCTGCCCGGGGCCAGCCTATACTTTTCCAGGTCGCTGAGGCGCAGGTGCGAGGCAAGTTCTTCAGCCGTCTCATCCAGTTCCTGCTGGTTTTGCTGGTAGGCTTCAGCTATAGTTTGCAACAGCTGCATCCATTGCTTGGGAGGAAAGTAGGTACCGCCGTAAAATGGTTTGGCTTCCGGGTTCAGGAAAACATTTAGTGGCCAGCCTCCCTGTATCCCCATGGTTTGTACGGCATCCATGTAAATGGCATCTACATCGGGGCGTTCTTCGCGGTCTACTTTTATGCAGACAAAATGGCTGTTCATCAGGGTGGCTACCTGCTCGTTTTCAAAGCTCTGGCGCTCCATAACGTGGCACCAGTGGCAGGCAGCGTAGCCAATGCTTACCAGGATCGGTTTATTTTGTTGCCTGGCAAGTTGCAGGGCTTCTTCGCCCCAAGGGTACCAGTTTACGGGGTTGTAGGCATGCTGCAGCAGGTAGGGGCTGCTTTCCTGTATCAGCTTGTTTGGTTTCCTGTCGGCCATAAATAGCGTGTGTTTACAACTGTTCTACGGCTGGCAGGCGTTGTCAGGTATAGTTCAAGACGGCAATTGCTGTTCCTGAAGTGCCCGTAACTCCGAATTTGCCTCTATCTGGTATTTTGCGGTAAGTTGCTGCAACTGTGTCAACGTACTCCGGATAAAAGCCTGGTGTGCTGCTGAGCTGGCATGAAAAGGCCGGTGCGCTACAGCTCTCCTGATCTTGTCCCACTCGGGTATAAACTGCTGGTAGGTGGGGTGCAGGTAGGTTTTTGCAAATTTCTGCCAGATATAATCTTCCGCAACAGGGGTTGGGTGCAGCATATCGGGGCCATAAAAACGGTAGTCGCGCAGATCGTCCAGCATAATTTCGTAAGCCGGAAAGTAGAGTACGTCCTGAAGTTGACGGGTCAGGTAATGTGCAGCCACCCGGAGGATAGATTTACTTACGCTGTTTACCTGGAGCGTTTCCTTTACGTGGCGCACCGGGCTAACCGTAAGTACGATCTGCAGCCCGGGGTTTAATTGTTTCAGCGCTTCGTAACTATAGTTTAAGCTTTTCGTGATCTCGTCTATAGTTAACAGTTCGCGGGTAAACTGGCGTGCCGGCAACTTATGGCAATTGGCAACTACAGTTCCGGTGTCTGCTACTGTATAGGATACCGCCGTGCCTAAGGTAATGATCAGCAGTCTGGCCTCCTGCAAATGCCGGCATGTCTGCGCTATCCGTTCCCTGATCAATTGCAGTAGTTCCTCCTTGTCAGGCGAAGAAAGGGAGGAATGCAGGTCGTAACTATACCAGATGCCGTCGCGCTGCACCAGGCTTTCTTCAACCGCCAGGTCCTGTCCGGCTACGGCCCGTAACAACTTACTTACCGAGACCGGGTTGAATATAGTTCCAAACGGATTTACCAGTACATCGGCTTTGTAATCCTGCAGTTTGTGGCCAATGACCTCGGCAAAACACGAGCCTATAGTTACCACTTTGTCAGTCAGGGCAAGTTGAAGTGTTGTGGGAGTAACATCTACTTCGGTGCGGAACATAGGCTATAGTTGCTGGTTACGGGTTTAACTACAAAGTTATAGTTTACGGAACAGGATAAATAAAAAAGGGCTCCGGATTTCCCCGGAGCCCTTTCTGTAAGCATTCAACTGATTACTCAGCTACCACGTTAAATTTAACAGTGTGCTTCACTTCTTTGTGCAGGTTGATTGTAGCTGTGTACTCGCCGGCAGTTTTTACATCCTGGTCGAAAGAGATACGCTTACGATCTACATCAAATCCTTTTGCTTTAAGTGCTTCAGCAAGCTGGTTTGTAGTAACAGAACCGAAGATCTTACCAGTCTCACCTACTTTAGCAGGGATTTCCAGTGTCAGATCACCGATGTTGTCAGCCAGTGCCTGTGCATCAGCTTTGATTTTCTCAGCTTTGTGAGCAGCCTGACGGATGTTCTCAGCTACGATTTTTTTGTTTGATTTATCAGCGATAACAGCAAAACCCTGTGGGATCAGGTAGTTCAGGCCGTAACCTGCTTTTACTGTTACGATATCGTTCTTGTAGCCTAAGCCTTTAACGTCATCTTTAAGTATTACTTCCATCTCTTAGTCCCTCCTTATTTTAAAGAATCTGTTACATAAGGTAAAATAGCCAGGTGACGTGCTCTTGCAACGGCCTGAGATACTTTACGCTGGAACTTAAGGCTTGTACCTGTCAATCTTCTTGGAAGGATTTTGCCTTGCTCATTTACAAACTTCAGCAGGAAGTTACCATCTTTATAGTCGATGTACTTAATGCCGCTTTTCTTGAATCGGCAGTATTTCTGGCGATTCTCCTGCTTGTGCACTCTTTCGTTAACTAAGCTCATTATCCTTTAACCTCCTCTTTTTTAGCTTGTTTAAACTCGCCATTTCTTCTGCGCTCGTTATAAGCAACTGCGTGCTTATCCAGTGCAGTAGTCAAGAAGCGAACAACTTTCTCGTCACGACGGTAAGCCAGCTCTAACTGGTCTACAATGGTGCCTGGAGCTTTAAACTCGATGAGATGATAGAAACCGGTTGATTTCTTCTGGATTGGGTAAGCAAGCTTACGCAGACCCCAGTTCTCTTCGTGGATAATGTCGGCGCTATTTTCCTTAAGCACCTGTCTGAACTTCTCGACCGTTTCTTGCATCTGCGTCTCGTTCAATAGAGGCGTCAGGATGAAGACCGTTTCGTAATTTTTTAATTCCATTCTGTTGTAGAATTTTTTTGATTTTAGCCCGCAAATATACGGGTAAGTATTTTGAAAAACAAAGTATTACCGGAATAAAAACAAGGGCCGCAGACAACGCCCGATAAACTATAGGCCGGAAATTGAATTGCCTTTAAAACCTGAAAACCGGAACCTGCGGGAGAATGGTACAAAAGGCAAAAAAAATTTGCATTAAAAACTATTCGGTAAGTAGGGGAGTATACCTGAAAATGTTTGTACTTTTGCTATAGTTTATTTAGTATATCAAAGCAGGATAAATTATAACTGAAGGTGTTCTTAATTTATAATCATTCTAAATAAAATAGGCCAAAAATGAATTTCAGACCAGTTTTTGCGCATTTGCCATCTACAAACTCCTAAGGCTCAGGTATGGTTCCAAAAATAAAAAGTATGTATTTGAATAATGGAATACGAGTAGTAGATTTGTGCCCGAAAAGTAAATTCACCATTATACTAAACTCACAAGGGATGATGGCTATGATTAGCTGTATACTTAAACCTACACACAAAATTTTTCTTGCCTTCTTACTGGCACTGACTGTAACCTTCGGGGCGCAGGCACAGCAAGCAAGCGAGCAGGCAGATGTAGCTGCAAAAGGAGTAGAGCCAGGTTCTACCGAAGGCGCTGAGACAGGAACTGCAGACCCAGCCATAATTGATGCCGGTGCTGCCTTATTTAAAAATAACTGTGCGGTGTGCCACTCGGCCGGCAGCGATGTGATCGTTGGTCCTGGCCTGAAAGGGGTGACCAGCCAAAGAAGCGAGAGCTGGCTGATCAGCTGGATCAAAAACTCGCAGGCCCTGATTCAGTCTGGAGATGAGCATGCTGTTGCTATCTATAATGAGTATAACAAGCAGGCCATGCCGTCATTTGCTTTCTCTGACGACGAGATCAAGTCTATTCTGGCTTATATCGATGCGCAGGCAAATGTAGCCGCTGCTACGCCAACTACGGTGGCAGGCCCTGAAGGAGCTGTACCAGGCCAGAACGTGGGTACCGATGCAATCGGTGCTGTAGGTGGCTATCTGGATATAGTGCTGGTAGTGCTGATCATTGTGCTTATCGTGCTGGTTATCACATTATTGCTGATCACCTCACTGCTTAAGAACTACCTGAACAAGAACCGCGAGCTTGACGAGACCGATAAAGAGGTTGTTAACCAGCGTTTCGATTTCTCTAAGATTTACAAATCAAAAGCCGTACGTACCCTGGTGGTGCTGATCTTTGCAGTAGTGTTGCTGGATCTGGCTATAGATAAAACAATGGGTATCGGTATACAGCAGGGATATGCGCCTAAGCAACCAATAGCTTTCTCGCACAAACTGCACGCCGGCGAACACCAGATCGACTGTAACTACTGCCACACTACTGTTTACGAAAGCAAGAGTGCCAGCATTCCTTCGGCCAATATCTGTATGAACTGCCACAGCCAGATCAAGAAAGAGTCTCCGGAGATACAGAAGATTTACAAAGCCATTGAGCGCAATAAGCCAATTGAGTGGGTTCGTATCCACAACCTGCCGGATCTGTCTTACTTTAACCACTCGCAGCACACGCAGGTTGGTGGTGTAGAATGCCAGACCTGCCACGGCCCTATCCAGGAAATGGATGTTGTTTACCAATACTCTCCGCTGACAATGGGCTGGTGCATCGACTGCCACCGCGAAACTCCGCTTAACACACAAGGCAACCAGTACTACGACAACCTGGTGAAACTGCACGAGCAGTCTTCTAAAGGTGCCTTTACTGTTGCTTCAAACGGCGGTACCGAGTGCTCTAAATGCCATTACTAAGCAGTCAAATATTATCTGATATTCGAGTTTTCTAAATATATTATGCAAGACAGAATAAAATACTGGAAAGGAATTGAGGAGTTAGAAAATACTCCGGAGTTCGCTAAGCTCGCTCATAATGAGTTTCCAGAATTCCTGCCTATTGGTGAAGGCAGCGGCGAGAAGCCTTCAGAAGGTGGCAAAACACACCGCAGAGACTTTCTTAAACTGCTTGGTTTTAGTGTAGCTGCCGTGTCGCTGGCTTCGTGCGAGGCGCCGGTAAGAAAAGCTATTCCTTATCTGAACAAGCCTGTTGATGTAGAACCGGGTACAGCTAACTGGTATGCTACAACTTATTACCTGAACGGTGATTACAACAGCATCCTTGTTAAGACCCGTGAGGCACGTCCGATCAAAATCGAGCCTAACCCTTCTTCGGCGCTTACACCACTTGGTACAAGCTCGAGAGCACAGGCGGCGGTTCTGAGCGTATATGATAACAACAGACTGCGCACACCTTTACTGAAAGGTAAAGAAGCGAAATGGGAGCAGGTGGATAAAGAGATCACTTCCCGTTTAGGCTCAGTAAGCGGTAAAGTTGCATTTGTATCGTCAACTGTAATTTCCCCATCTACCAAGCAACTGATCAATGAGTTCGGTTCTCGTTTCGGGAACTTTGAGCACGTAGTATACGATGCCAACTCTTCTTCAGCACTGCTTGCAGCCAACAATGGTACAGTTCCTGGCTACGACTTCAGCAAAGCGAACATTATTGTAGGCGTTAATGCTGATTTCTTAGGTACCTGGTTAGCGCCGGTTATCTTTGCTAAGCAATACATTATAAACCGTAAGCTTTCTGCTGAGAAGAAAGATATGTCGCGCCACTACCAGTTCGAAACGATCATGTCGTTGACTGGTGCAAACGCTGATATCCGTGTTCCGATCAAGCCTTCAGATGAATTTGCTATAGTTTCTGCATTACACAGTGCTATAGTTGGAGGTGGTGCAGCTGGTAAAGTGGCTAACATCGATGAGAAAGCACTTGCCAATGCTGTAAAAGACCTGAAAGCTAATGCTGGTAAAGCACTGGTAGTTTCTGGTTCTAACGATCCGTCTGTTCAGGCAATGGTTGCTGCCATTAACAATGCACTTGGTGCAAATGGTACAACTATAGATGCTGCATCTCCTTACTTTGTGAAGCAAGGTAACGATGCACAGATGATCCGCCTGATCAATGATATGAACAATGGCTCTGTTGGTGCTGTGTTCTTCTATAATGCTAACCCGGCTTACGATCATCCGCTGGCTGATAAAGTTGTAAGCGGTCTGAAGAAAGTTGCGCTGAAAGTATCTTTCGCAGAACGTATTGATGAGACGGCAGCATTAGCTGATATCGTTGCTCCTGACAACAACTTCCTGGAGTCGTGGAACGACTATGAACCGAAGAAAGGTTACCTGAGCCTGGCGCAGCCGGTTCTTTCGCCGATCTTCACAACCCGCCAGATGCAGGACAGCCTGCTTACCTGGAGCGGTAACACTACAAGCTACTACGAATACATCCGCAATAACTGGAGAAAAGTTATTACCGGCGACTTTAATAAAGGTTGGGAGCAGGCAGTACACGATGGTATACTGCAGAACGGCAGCAGCATGCTGACGGTAACTAACACTTTTGCTCCTGCAACTATAGCTGCTTCAGGTCTGGCCAAACCAGCATCAGGCGCTATTGAAGCAGTGCTTTACGAAAAAGTAAGTATTGGTAGCGGTGTAGAAGCAAACAACCCTTGGCTGCAGGAAATGGCAGACCCGATTTCAAAAGCAACATGGGGTAACTATGTAGCCATGCCACGCAAGATGGCAGAAGAGATGGGCCTTGCTCAGAATGATGTAGTGAAGGTAACTATGGCTAACGGTACTGCTATCGAGTTGCCGGTTCTGGTTCAGCCAGGTCAGGCACAGGGTACAGTAAGTATTGCGATGGGTTACGGCCGTAACCTAGATTCGATGCCGGTTGCTAAAGGAATTGGCGCAAATGCCTTCCCGATCGCTACTGTAGTAAATAACAGCATCAGCTATACCAGCCCGGTTAAAATTGAAAAAACGGGTGCAACTTCTGAAATTGCCCAGATGCAGACACACCATACCATTATGGACCGTCTGGTTGTTCAGGAGAACACACTTGTTAACTATATCAAAAATCCGAAAGAGGTAACAGAGTACGTTCGCATCGCCACACACGATGGCCCTGCAAAACCGTCTACTATCTCGCTTTGGGATGACTACGAGTACAAGAACCACCATTGGGGTATGGTTGTAGACCTTAACTCCTGTATTGGTTGCGGTGCTTGTACAATAAGCTGCCAGGCCGAGAACAACATTCCGGTAGTAGGTAAAGCTGAAGTTTTAATGCGCCGTGAAATGCACTGGATGCGTATCGACAGATACTATAGTGCAGTAGAGCACGAGCCGAAGGATTACGCAACAATGGAAGACCCGGCAGAAAACCCTTCTGTTATCTTCCAGCCGATGATGTGCCAGCACTGTAACCACGCTCCTTGCGAGACTGTTTGCCCTGTTGCTGCTACCATGCACAGCTCTGAAGGTATCAACCAGATGGCTTATAACCGTTGCGTAGGTACTCGTTACTGCGCTAACAACTGCCCTTACAAAGTACGCCGCTTCAACTGGTTCGCTTACGCTAACAACGACAAGTTCGACTACACCATGAATAACGACCTGGCTAAGTTCGTACTGAACCCGGATGTTACTGTTCGTGGACGTGGTGTGATGGAGAAATGCTCTTTCTGCGTGCAGCGTGTGCAGCTTGGTAAGTTAGAGGCGAAACGTGAGAACAGAAGACCGAAAGACGGAGAAATCGTTACGGCCTGTGCTCAGTCTTGCCCTACAGATGCGATCGTGTTTGGTGATATGCTTGATAAAGAAAGCCGTATCTCTAAAATACTGGCACGTGAGCATGGCGAGCGCGCCTTCCACGTACTGGAAGAGCTAAACGTTCAGCCAAACGTGACTTACCTGACTAAAATTAGAAACTTAGCTTAAAAATAAAATTCGAGAGAGTTATGCAGCATGTATCTCCGATAAGAGAGCCTCTTGTAACAGGGGGGAAAACATACCACGACATCACCGAAGATGTCTGCAGACAAGTTGAAGCAAAGCCTAACATACGTTGGGCTGCTGCTCTTGCTGTAGCCCTGGTAGGCCTCGCTATATTTATTTACTCTGTTTACCGCACACTATGGTATGGTATCGGCGAATGGGGTCTGAATAAAACAGTAGGTTGGGCATGGGATATCACCAACTTCGTATGGTGGGTAGGTATTGGTCACGCGGGAACGCTGATCTCCGCCATCCTTTTGCTGTTCCGTCAGAAGTGGAGAACTTCTATTAACCGTGCAGCAGAGGCGATGACGATCTTTGCCGTAATATGCGCCGCGATGTTCCCGGTTCTGCACATGGGGCGTCCGTGGTTAGCATACTGGGTACTTCCATTGCCAAATACGTTCGGTTCGCTTTGGGTTAACTTTAACTCACCGCTTCTTTGGGACGTATTCGCTATTTCAACGTATTTCTCTGTTTCTTTAGTATTCTGGTACATCGGTCTTATTCCTGACTTTGCTACCATCCGTGACAGAGCAACTGGTCCGATTGCCAGAAGAGCTTACTCAGTTCTTTCAATGGGCTGGACAGGTTCTGCGAAAGCATGGTCCCGCTACGAAACGGTTTCCCTTATCCTTGCCGGTCTTGCAACACCACTGGTACTTTCGGTACACACCATCGTATCCATGGACTTTGCAACATCTGTAATTCCAGGCTGGCACACCACTATCTTCCCTCCATACTTCGTGGCTGGTGCGATCTTCTCTGGTTTCGCCATGGTGTTAACCCTGATGATCATCACCAGAAAAGTGTTCCACTTAGAGGACTACATTACGCTGGAGCACGTGGAGTCCATGAACAAGGTAATTATCCTGACAGGTTCTATCGTTGGTATCGCTTATACTACTGAGTTCTTCATCGCCTGGTATTCAGGAGTGGAATATGAGCAGTATGCGTTCATCAACCGTGCCTTCGGTCCTTACTGGTGGGCTTACTGGTCAATGATGACCTGTAACGTGATCACGCCTCAGCTGTTCTGGGTTAGAAAAATCAGAAGAAGCCTGACAGCGACCTTCATCATCTCTATCTTCGTGAACATTGGCATGTGGTTCGAGCGTTTCGTAATTATCGTAACCTCGCTGCACAGAGACTATCTGCCTTCTTCATGGGCGATGTTCTCTCCAACCATTATTGATATCGGAGTATATGTGGGTACAATCGGATTGTTCTTTACACTTTTCCTTCTGTTCTGTAAATTCTTCCCGGTTATTAACATGGCAGAGGTAAAAGCGATCCTGAAATCATCTTCAGGAGTGAAACACCACCATACTTCTCATGCAAAATCTATGCATGGCACTGCACCAGAATCTAACACTAATACACCTCATAGCAATGAATAAGAAGTTTGTTTTAGGTATCTACGATGATGAAGATGTGCTTTTAGAAGCCATCGAAAACGTACGGGCTGCCGGCACTAAGATTTATGACGTATTCTCGCCATACCCGGTGCACGGTATTGATGATGTGTTAGGTATCAAGCGCTCCAGACTTCCGATCGTTGCTTTTTTCTGCGGTCTGTTCGGAACATCTTTCGCGCTTTGGATGCAGATCTGGATGCTGGGTTTTGACTGGCCGATGATTATAGGTGGTAAGCCACACATTGCTATCCCGGCATTTATTCCGGTAACTTTCGAGTTAACGGTACTTTGCGCGGCCTTCGGTATGGTGATCACGTTCTTTATCGTGCAACGTCTGAGACCATCACTAAAAGTTAATGTTTTTGACAAGCGCTCTACAGACGATAAGTTTGTAATGGCAATTGAAGTTAAAGAAGGCGTAACAGATATGAACGCTTTAAACAGCCTGCTTCGCTCTAACGGCGCCATTGAAGTAAACGAGAAGGAGGTAATCAAGTAATGAAAAATTTCATGAATATCGGCTTAAAAGCCTCTGCTGTACTTTTCTCTTCTGCGGTGCTGTTTGCCTGCAGCAATGATCAGGATCCGGGTCTGGAGTATGCTCCGGACATGTATCACTCAGTTCCGCTTGATCCTTACTCTCAGATAAAGGATAACAAGTACAATCCGGGTGGTATGAACATGCGTCAGCCAGCTCCGGGTACTGTTGCCCGTGGCAAACAGGGATACAATATGCACCTGGCCGAGGACAATGCTGAGGCAGCTGGCGTTGCGCTACAGAACCCGTTGGAAAGAACTGACAAACACCTGGCGGAAGGCAAAATCCTTTACGTTCGTTTCTGTTCTCCTTGCCATGGCGAGCAGGGCGATGGTCAGGGTCTGGTTGGTCAGAAGTTTAAAGGGGTACCATCCTATACAGCCGGCCGTGTTGCTGAACTACCAGCCGGACATATCTACCACGTGATCACCAATGGTCGTGGACGTATGATGCCACATGGTTCGCAGGTTGATCCGAATGAACGCTGGAAGATTGTAATGTATGTGCAGCAGCTGCAAAAAGGAGAGACAGGTACATCAGCAGGAACAGAAGCTGCCAGTGATACAACTGCTACAGCAGAAACAGCAACTCCTAATAACTAAGACAGAAGCATTAATTATTAAGAATAATGACAGAAGAAAGACTCATTATACCACGAAAAACCAATAACAAGTTTTTCTTGATGATAGCTATAGGTGTTGTGCTGGTTATTGCAGGCATCATTTTTATGGCTTCAGGTGGTGGAGCGGATCATGGAGCAGGTCATGGAGAAGTAGCAGGGCACGAGCCTGCAAGCTGGCTAAAGCGCTTACTCATGAGCTTATGGTTAAATAACGTATATTTTAGTGGTATTGCCATTATCGGCGTATTCTTTGTGGCGGTACAGTACGTGGCCTATGCTGGCTGGTCTGTGCTTATCAAAAGAATACCGGAAGCTCTTGGCTACTTCCTACCAATAGGCGGTGCGATCATGATCATCCTGTTCCTGGTGGGCGGACATGACATTTTCCACTGGACACACGAATACCTGTATGACATCAATGACGAGCGCTATGACCCGATCATTGCTGGTAAAGCAGGTTATCTGAACTTCTGGTTCTTCCTGATCAGAATGATCATATTCTTCGCGGTTTGGATACTTTTCTTTAACTGGCTGAGAAGAAACTCTGTTAATGAGGACCTGCAGGGTGGCACAGCGTACTACCACAAGAGCATCAGAATTTCAGCTATGTTCCTGGTTTTCTTTGGTGTGTCTTCTTCAATGGCTGCCTGGGACTGGGTACTGTCAATTGACACGCACTGGTACTCTACTATGTTTGGCTGGTATGTGTTTGCCAGCTGGTTTGTAGCAGGTCTTGCAGCAATCACGCTAACCGTTATCATCCTGAAGCAGAATGGCTACCTGAAAATGGTGAACGCCAACCACCTGCACGACTTAGGTAAATTTGTATTTGCTTTCTCTATTTTCTGGACCTACATCTGGTTCTCTCAGTTCATGCTGATCTGGTATGCAAACATTCCGGAAGAATCTCTTTACTTCCTGGCTCGTCTGGATGAGCATTACAAGTGGGTGTTCTTCACTAACCTGATTGTAAACTTTGCATTCCCTTTCCTTGTATTAATGACAAGAGATGCGAAACGTCAGATGATCATGCTGAAGATCGTAACTATAGCTATCCTGCTTGGCCACTGGTTGGACTTCTACCTGATGATGATGCCGGGAACAATGCGCGGAGATGCTGGAATCGGCTTTATCGAAATAGGTTCGACACTGGTATTCCTGGGTGTATTCCTGCTTACCTTTACAAAAGGACTTGCAAAAGCTTCTCTTGTGCCGGTTAACCATCCATTCCTGGAAGAAAGTGTTCATCATCACGTTTAAAAGATATTACTAAAGACAAAATATAATGATTACGATCGCTATTGGTATATCCATACTCCTGCTTTTAGTAGTTCTTTTCCAGCTTTTCAGGATTGGAACGCTTGCCTCCATCTTCAGAGGATCGTCGCAAAAAGCAGCGGGTACAACAAAGACAAGTAATAAGGTTAACAGTACGATGTTACTGCTGTTCCTGATAATAGGTGGAGCAGCATTCGTATGGTCTTTTGCAGCTGCCTGGGACGATATGAACCAGCCGCTTGCTTCTGTTCACGGTGAGTGGACAGATGAGCTGTTCTGGACAACAATGATTGTTATCGGTATTGTGTTTGTAATTACGCAGATACTTCTTTTCTGGTACTCATACAAATTCCAGCATAAAGAAAATAAGCGTGCTTACTATTATCCGCACAATAACAAACTGGAAATCATCTGGACAACTATACCGGCTGTGGTAATGGCACTACTTGTGTTTGCCGGCTGGAAAACTTGGACCAAAATTACAAGCTCAGCACCTGCTGATGCCGTTGTAGTGGAGGTAATGGGTAAGCAGTTTAACTGGATGGTAAGATACCCTGGTCCGGATGGCAAGCTGGGTGTAACCAAGACAACGCTTATTGATGCAACAAATGAATTCGGTATTGATTTTTCTGATCCAAACTCGCATGATGATATCGTGAATCCATTGGAAATTCACGTACCAAAAGGTAAGCCTGTATTGTTTAAAATACGTTCAAGAGATGTGATCCACAGTGTGTTCCTGCCACACTTCCGTCAGAAGATGGATGCCGTGCCAGGTATGCCGACAAAGTTCTGGTTCGTGCCTACTAAGACAACAAGTGAAATGCAGAGCGAGACAGGTAACTCAGAGTTTAAATATGAACTTGCCTGTACAGAGATCTGCGGCCGTGGCCACTTTGCTATGCGTTATGTAGTGGTGGTGGATGAGCCTGAAGATTATGAAGCATGGTTGGCAAAGCAACAAGCTTTTGCAGTTCAGAATCCTGACGTGGTAGCTAAATTCACCAGTGCAGCTGGCCAGAAGCCAGCAACTGAGGAAGCACCAGCACCAGTTGCCGCAGAGTAGAGTAAAAGAATTATAGCATTTTAAATACTTAGAAAATGTCTAGTACAGATATCGCTATTCACCAAACGGATATGCACCATGGTCACGACGAGCATGAGCATCATCACGATCAAAACTTTTTTGAAAAATACATCTTTAGCCTGGACCATAAAGTAATTGCCAAGCAGTACCTGTTCATGGGTATCGCCTGGGCTTTTATTGGTGGTTTCATGTCTATTCTGTTCCGTCTGCAACTTGGTTGGCCGGAAGCTACTTTCACGTTCCTGGAGCCGATCCTGGGACAGTGGGTACAGAATGGTAAACTGGATCCGGAATTCTACCTGGCATTGGTAACGATGCACGGAACGATCATGGTGTTCTTCGTACTGACAGCTGGTCTGAGTGGTACATTCAGTAACTTCCTGATTCCGTTACAAATCGGTGCCCGTGATATGGCATCTGGTTTCATGAACATGCTTTCTTTCTGGATATTCTTCTTAGCCAGTGTGATCATGTTCATCTCTATCTTCTTAGAGACAGGTCCTGCAGCTGGTGGCTGGACGATTTATCCGCCACTAAGTGCCCTTCCACAAGCTATTAAAGGTTCTGGTACTGGTATGACAATGTGGTTGATCAGTATGGCCTTGTTCATTGTATCTCAGTTGTTAGGTGGTGTTAACTATATTACCACAGTTATCAACCTGAGAACAAGAGGTATGTCTATGACAAAACTCCCACTGACTATCTGGGCGTTTTTCCTGACTGCTATCTTGGGTCTGTTATCATTCCCTGTACTTTTATCAGCTGCCCTGCTTCTGATCTTCGATCGTAGCTTTGGTACAAGCTTCTTCCTTTCAGATATCTATATCGCCGGAGAGGCACTTAGCCAGACTGGTGGTAGCGCTATCCTGTTCCAGCACTTATTCTGGTTCCTGGGTCACCCTGAAGTATATATCGTAATTCTCCCAGCATTCGGTTTGGTTTCTGAAGTAATTGCTACCAATGCACGTAAACCGATATTTGGTTACAGAGCCATGATCGGATCTATGTTGGGTATCGCCGTACTTTCTTTCGTTGTATGGGCGCACCACATGTTCGTAACCGGTATGAACCCGTTCTTAGGTTCGGTGTTCATGTTCCTTACCTTGATAATTGCAGTACCTTCTGCGGTAAAAGTGTTTAACTGGTTGGCAACACTATGGAGAGGTAACATCCGCTTTACAGCTGCCATGCTGTTTGCGATCGGTTTCGTATCCCTGTTTATCTCTGGTGGTCTTACTGGTATTATCCTTGGTAACTCAGCGCTGGATATTCAGTTACACGATACATACTTTGTAGTAGCTCACTTCCACCTGGTAATGGGTGCTGCAGCATTCTTCGGTATGTTCTGCGGTGTTTACCACTGGTTCCCTAAAATGTTCGGACGCATGATGGACGAGAAACTAGGCTTTGTTCACTTCTGGTTAACATTCATCGCCGTATACCTGGTTTTCATGCCAATGCACTATGTAGGTATTGCTGGTTTCCCAAGAAGATACTATAACTGGACTGGTTTTGAAGCTTTCAACATCTTCACAGACCTGAACACCTTTATCAGTATCGCTGCTATCTTAGGTTTTGCTGCACAGTTTATATTCCTGTTCAACTTCATCTATAGCATCTTTAAAGGTCGCAGAGCAACGCTTAACCCTTGGCACTCTAACACTTTGGAGTGGACTACGCCAATCAACCCAGGTCACGGCAACTGGCCAGGAGAGATTCCGGCAGTATACAGATGGCCTTACGATTATAGCAAGCCAGGTGCTGCTGAAGACTTTATTCCACAGACAGTACCATTCTCTCAGACGCAGTCATCGAATCTGCCTCAGGAGCGTGTATTAGAATAATTTATCATGGTTAACAAATCTTCTAAAATAGTTAAGTTTAGAAGAATAGGAGTACTAACAGTATTTGCTGTATACTTTCTAATCTTAGTTGGAGGAATCGTAAGAAGTACGGGATCAGGAATGGGGTGCCCAGACTGGCCAAAGTGCTTCGGAAGTTGGGTTCCTCCAACTAATGTTAACCAACTGCCAGAAGACTACCTGGAAGTATATAAGGAAAAGCGGATTGCCAAAAACCAGAAACTGGCGGGCTATTTAGAAACTGCCGGCTTTGATAAGGTGGCAGCCTATATCTTTTCGCATCCAAGCCAGTACCTCGAAACAGAGTTTAATGTAACAAAGACCTGGATCGAGTACCTGAACAGACTGGTTGGTGTTGCAATCGGTATCCTTATATTTCTGACAGTGCTTCAGGCGGTTCCTTTCCTGAAATCAGACCCAGCAGTATTCTACCTGTCCTTTATCAGTTTTATACTGGTAGGCATTGAAGGCTGGTTAGGATCTATAGTTGTTTCCACTAACCTGCTGCCTGTTACCATTACCATTCACATGGCATTGGCACTTGTACTGGTAGCTTTACTGCAGTATGCGGTAGTAAGGGCAGAGGAGCGACAGAACACTGCAACCTTACCTGCCAGCAGTAAAATAAAGTGGATGTTATGGGCTGTATTGCTTGTAACATTTGGTCAGATACTGTTAGGAACGCAGATAAGGGAAGAAATTGACATTATTGCCTTTACCCTGGGAAACGCCCAGCGTGATAAATGGATTGAGAACTTAGGGACAGATTTTTATATCCATCGTTCTTTCTCGATTGTGGTAGTGGCAATGCACCTGTACCTTGCTTATTTGTTGTATAAGCTGAAAGATGCAAGAATAAACCGCTGGACCAACATTATGCTGGCCATGATTGCGGCAGAGGTTATCTTCGGGATAATTCTGAGCTATTTTGCCATGCCACCTGTGGTACAGCCATTGCATCTTACTTTTGCAGCGTTGCTGTTCGGGGTGCAGTTCATGATTTTGATAATTTATTATTACGCCTCTAAAAAGGCGGTTAACAGATCAGTAGCTTTTGTATAGTGATGTTGATAGAAGAGAATAAGACGCTGCTGCCAGTAACAAGTGTGGGACACAAAGCCTTGGCATATTTTAAACTGCTCAAGTTCAGGTTAAGCTTTACAGTTGCTTTTTCGAGCGCTATAGGGTTTATGCTGGGCAAGCCGGGAGCACCTTACTGGGAGATAGTTCTGGTTTTTATTGGTGGTTTACTTGTAACAGGATCAGCCAACACAATTAACCAGATACTGGAACGCAACCATGATAAATTCATGAAGCGCACTGCTAAAAGGCCAATGCCAACAGGTGCACTGAGCGTTCCGGAAGCTATCTTGTTTTGTGTACTGACTGGAGTAGCAGGACTGGTGTTGCTGGCATATACATTTAACATACTTGCAGCAGCTTTCTCGTTACTTTCGCTTGTTCTGTATGGCTTTGTTTATACACCGCTAAAGCGCATCAGCCCTATCTGTGTTTTTGTAGGTGCTATACCGGGAGCCATGCCACCCCTGATCGGGTGGGTAGCTGCTACAGGTGTACTGGGCGTGGAAGCCTGGATCTTATTCGGGATTCAGTTTATATGGCAGTTCCCGCACTTCTGGGCAATTGCCTGGGTGCTGGATGACGACTATAAAAAGGCTGGTTTTAAGATGCTGCCATTTGAGGGTGGTAAGAATCTTAAAACAGCTTTCCAGATCATGATCTATACGTTGGTACTGATACCGTTAAGTCTTTTGCCATTACAGTTTGGCATGACTGGTAAAACTTCTGCTTTAATTGCAGTGGTGTGTGGGGTACTGTTTCTGGCTCAGACCTTTTATCTGATGCGCACCTGCTCTAAAAAGGCAGCGATGAACATCATGTTCGGGTCGTTTTTGTATTTACCGATCGTACAGATCGCTTTTGTTTTAGATAAAGTTAACCTATAGTTATGGTTGCCAATATAGATAACAATACTACAGGCGGTATACACCCGCTTAAATTTTCGCTCTGGCTTATCATCCTCAGTATTGTGATGATGTTCGGGGCGTTTACCAGTGCTTACATTGTAAGACGGGCAGAAGGTAACTGGCTGGAATTTGACCTGCCACAGATGTTTATCATTAATACCGTTCTTATCATTCTGAGCAGTGTTACAATGCAATGGGCAAATAATGCTGCTAAAAAAGATAACCTTAGTCTGGTAAAAATCATGCTGGCCTTAACCATGCTGCTGGGTGCAGGCTTCCTGTTCGGTCAGCTGAGTGCATGGGATAACCTGGTACAGAATAATGTGTACTTTGGTGGTACATCAAGCAACCCGGCAGGCTCGTTCCTGTATGTATTAACCGGTGTGCACGGGTTCCACCTGATCACAGGGTTAATATTTCTGGCTATCGTACTGATGGCGAGCTTTAAATACAAAGTACACTCTAAAAATATGCTTCGTTTGCAGTTATGCACCATATACTGGCACTTTTTAGGCGGACTTTGGCTATATTTGTATTTCTTTTTACAGGTAAATCACTAAACACGTTTTATACATAAACTATGTCTACTTCAACTACGCTGGAAGCACCTAATTCGGGTACATGGGATGGTGGCAATGAGCCATTGAAAGCGAGCTATGGAAAACTCATGATGTGGTTTTTCCTGCTGTCCGATGCATTTACATTTGGCGCTTTTCTTATTGTTTATGGTCTGGCCCGTCACAGGCACACGCCATACACAGGTGAGCCGGAAGCATTTACATTTTCAACAGAATGGTGGCCTATCCCTGAGAAAGTATTCAACGCTTTCCCTGGACTACATGGCATGGATCTGCCGCTGGCGTTTGTGGCCTTAATGACAATGATCCTGATCCTGAGCTCTGTAACAATGGTGTTAGCCGTAGAAGCAGGACACAGAATGGATAAAAACGATGTGCAGAAATGGCTGTTATGGACTATCCTGTTTGGTGCTACCTTCCTTGGTTGCCAGGCCTGGGAGTGGTCTCACTTTATAGCAGGAACTGAAGAAGGCATGTTGCTGGCTGATGGCAGCCGTATTTATGGGGCCAGTTTGCTGGCTAACCAGTATGGGCCGGTGCTGTTTGCTGATGCATTCTTCTTTATTACAGGTTTCCACGGTTTCCACGTATTTATTGGCTGGACACTTTTAATAATTGCCTTCATCAGCACAGTAAACGGGGTATACCATAAGCGTGGACACTACGAAATGGTAGAGAAGATCGGTCTTTACTGGCACTTTGTAGACCTTGTATGGGTATTCGTTTTCACATTCTTCTACCTGATCTAATAAACAAAGTATAAACAACAACCTGCAGCTCATAAAAGCATAGGTTTAAATGTTATAAATATGGCAACGCATCACGAACACGACTATAGCGCAACCGGGGAGGTTCCGAAACCACAGACTAAAGCCATCTGGAGAACATTCATTATTCTGGTTGGTTTAACGGCAATCGAATTCCTTTTTGCTTTTACAATGGAGTCCAGCACTCTGCGTAACGCGATCTTTATTATCCTGACAGTTTTCAAAGCATTTTATATTGTTGCGGAGTTCATGCACTTAAAGCACGAAACTAAAGCTTTGATCTGGTCAATCCTGATTCCGTTGGTACTGGTTGTATGGCTGATGGTAGCACTTATTGCAGAAGGTAGCTACTACTACGACTCTATTACCAATTACTTTAAATAAGCTTTTTATAAATGACTAAGCTAAAGGCACTAATAGTAGGGATTCTATTATTAGTGCCTCTTTTCGTTTTTATATTTATCTACATTTTCGGGGAGCACTACTTCACCCTTAAGTCATATTTCCCTGTCAGAGATGAAAGCGGAAGTGTGGTGTATACCGCTGAAGGGGATACACTTTTCCGGAAAGTCCCGGATTTTAAGCTCACTGACCAGCAGGGGAAGCCTTTCTCACAGCAGAACCTGCAGGGGAAGATCTATGTGGTAAATTTTGTGATGGCCGATGGCCCGGGCATATGGCATAAATTAAGTTCACAATTAGTGCGGGTACAGGAGGCTTTTCAGAACAATCCGGATGTGGCGCTTGTTTCGATATCGGTTAAGCCGGAAGAAGACACGCCACAGAAACTACAACAGTACGCCACCAGCTTTAAAGCCGATACTTCAAAGTGGCATTTTTTAACCGGCGACCGGAATACGATTTACCAGCTGGCCCAGCAAGGCTTTGATATTCCATTACAGAAAACGGGCGGACCAGAAGATTTCCTGCACACAAACCAGATCATGCTGGTTGACAAAGAGAATGTGGTGCGTGGGGTCTATGATGGAACGGATTTAACAGATGTAGACCGCCTGATACTGGAAATAAATGTGTTGATTGATGAATACAGTAAAAGAAAATAACCTGACCGGCGCCCGTGACAAACGCGTGCTATTTCTGATTGCCATCCTTTCAATAGTAATTCCGGTTACAGTGGCCGTGCTTTTTTACTTTGATAAGGCTACCGCTAACACTACAGTTGATGTATCTTTTCAGCCACCGCTGCATGCTATCCTCAATTCTCTGACTGCAATTGCGCTGGTAGTAGGCTATATCAATGTTAAAAAAGGAAATGTAAGAGTGCACCGCGGCGCTATGCTCACCGCATTCGGACTTTCGGCGATATTCCTGGTATCGTATGTGACCTATCACTTTTTAGGCGAACGCACCATATATGGAGGCGATGGAGTCCTGAAATACATTTATTACTTTGTGCTGCTAACACATATTGTACTGGCCGTAGTTATAGTTCCATTGGTATTATTATCCGTGTATTTCGGTATCAGCAATCAGTTGGCGCGCCACCGCCGCATTTCTAAATGGACATTCCCGATCTGGTTGTATGTAGCCATTACAGGAGTGCTGGTCTATCTTTTAATATCGCCTTACTACGCTTAAATTCGTAAAACAAGTAGCAAACTATAGTATCATGAAAAAGTTACTGTTAAAACATATCCTAACTATAGCACTGGTAGCAGGGCTAATAATCAGTTTTTCAGCACCCGCTTACAGCCAATGTGCCATGTGCCGTGCTACCGTAGAGTCTAACGTAGGTACAGGCAGCTCTAGCGACAGCAATGAGGTTGGTTCCGGACTGAACACCGGTATCCTTTACCTGATGGCCATCCCGTATATCCTGGTTGGAACAATTGGCTTTATGTGGTACAGAAGTCATAAGATGCAGAAGCGCAACGCCGCTCAGAAGATGTAATTCAGTTAAGCTATAGTTAATGCAAGTCAGAACTATAGCTTTCAACTATAAGCAAGAGACCCCGGTCAGCAATATCCGCAACTATAGCGGGCTGCTTGCCGGGGTTTATGTTTTAGCATCATTTTTGTAGTCGGTTTGGCACCATAGTACTCTGTTTGTAAAGCCACCACGTAAGAGAAGGCGCCTTTCGGTTGCGGCAAACTATAATTCAACTCCGAATCAATAGGGCATCTCTGTGGTTTTAATTAAATTCGTGTGATAAACTGCTGAAATTTGAATCGGAAGGTTGCCCCTTATCTGTTATTGTTCCTGTCGCTGCTGTGTTTTGCGGTTACGGCTGCTGTTCATTTTAACATCATCACGTTGCCGGCTGCGCTTGCCGGTAAGCAGGACCAGGCAGAAACCATCCAAAAGCAGGTTAATCAAACTATAGCCAAAGCGGAAATACAGGCAGAGCAGTTAGCCCATGAATTGAACAGCGGACAGTTATCCTTCTCTACACTACTGAGCATAGCTCATTACCCGACCCACATTTACAAAGGCAACAGGCTGGTTTTCTGGTCAGAACATGCCGTGATAACCGAGCTGGATATTACGCCTGCTACAGACCATATCTCTTTTTCGGGGAGTGAGTTCGGGCGATTTATTGTGGTGCCGCGCCAGGTAAGAGAGTATCGTGTATATGTTTACATCCCGCTGGAGACTGACTACCGTGTGAAAAACGAATACCTTACCCGGAAGCTATCTGAAGAGATTTTTGGGAAGGCAGCGGTAATGGTATTGCAGAACCACTTGGCGCCGCTACCGAAAATATACTCCCCAACAGGCACTTACCTGTTCTCCCTTAACCTGGAAAGCCCAACCGGAAACGACGGGCAGCAGACAGTACAGCTACTATTACTTTTATTGGCAATTGTGCTTTACATAGCAGCGGCTATAGTTTATTGTCAGCAGCAGGTAAGGCGCGCTAACTATGGCCGTGGAGTTATTACTATGCTTGTAGCGCTTATTGTGCTACGGATTGTTTTGCTGCTATTCAACCTGCCGTTTGCGATCATCGACCTCGAGCTGTTTGATTCCCGCTTATATGCATCCTCCAGTTGGTCGCCTTCCATCGGTGACCTGGCCCTGAATATGTTGCTGCTGCTGGCAGTGGCTGGTGCCGGCGTTTACCTATACTTTAAATACGATATTACCCAGCAGCTCAAAACGCTTTCGCAGAAACAGGCCCGGCTGGTAATTGCCTGTTGTATTGTGGCTCTCTACCTGCTATTGGTAGTGCTGTTTAGGTTCTATTTTGGCATTTACCATAATTCCCCGCTCGTTCTGGACATTAACCAGTCGCTGGAGTTTACGAAGTATAAGGTTATTCTGTACAGCATTATGCTGCTGCACACGATAGCGCTTTGCTGCTTTACCTACATGCTGGCAACTACAGTTATTGTTCTGGTGAAGCGTAACCTGGGCTGGACCTACCGCCTGTTGCTGCTGATCTTTGTTGTGCTGCTGGTATCTGCGCTTCTGGGGCCGGTACAGTTCTGGGCTCTCATCGTGAACGGTACGCTTTTCTGGCTCGTCATCCTATTATCGGCGCAGTACAGGAAGGTGGTGAATACTGCTTTCCGGGGCTATCTGTTTGTTTTTCTGGTGCTAATGATGAGTGCCCTGACAGGAGCCTTTGCGCTGTACAGGCACTACCAGAGCCAGGTGCGGCAGTACAAGCAATCGTTTGCGAACAGCATAATACAAGGTAACGATGTGGTAGGCGAATATTTTCTGGATGAAGTAGCCGCCCGGATTGCGGCAGATCAGCTGATACGCTCCAAAATGTTAGGACCGTATGTAGATGCGTCTTTTATAAAGCGGAAGATCACAAGGCAGTACCTGCACGAGTATTTCGACAAGTACGAAACCAATGTGTTGCTTTTTGATAGCAGAGGAAACTCCTTGGAAAGCGCCGACACCACGGCTGCTACTCTGCAGGAACTGTTGAAAAAATATAACACGCCGGAAAACCGGACAGAGCGTAAAAACCTGTTCCTGGTGCAAGACCCTGCCCGGTATAATTCCAGGCTATACTTTAAGCTGATAAAAGTACCGCTTGGCCATCAGCAGGAAGGAACTATAGTATTGCAGCTCAGCTTGCAGAAACTTTTGCCGCACAGCCTGGTACCCGAACTTCTGAGCAACCAGAAATCTTCGCAGCCATTCCGGACGGACCTGTTGAGCTATGCCATTTACGAAGACCGCAAACTCAGTTTCAGTGAGGGACAGTACGATTACGCCACCAACCTGGATCCCGCGCACATAGGCCACTCAGAGTTTTACCGCGACGGACATAACCAGGGCAACTACCATCATTTTGGCGTGAAGGACGGGCCGCACCGGGTGCTGGTGGTAACTACACAGAAATACAGTGTCTGGGAAGTATTATCCAACTTCTCTTTCATGTTCCTCATCTTCCTGGCGGGCATTATCCTGATTTTGTTGCTTGTGTTGCTGGCCAGGCCGGCCTATATCCGGGACTTCCGGCCTAACTTCAGCACCAAGATCCAGGTCTTCCTGAACTTTGGCATACTGCTGCCCTTGCTATTGGTAAGTATTACTACTGCCAGCCTGGTGACAGCCTCGTACAAGCGCGACCTGATGCTGACCTACGAGCAGCGCGGACGAATTGTGCAGGAAACCCTGGGCGACATGCTGAGCGCAGGCGTTACCTATGATAAGAATGAGCTGCAGCAACGCATTACCGAAGTAGCTGCCATCTCAGAGACCGATATAAACCTGTACGACCGCAACGGAAGACTGCTTACTACCAGTCAGCCTCTGATATTCGAAGCCGGATTACTTTCCAAACTGGTAAATCCGGAAGCATTTGCGGCTATCTCGGAACGGCAGGCGCTGCGGGTATTGCTGCAGGAAAAAGCCGGCAACCTGACCTTTAATTCCGTTTACCTGCCTTTGCGCGTCAACAACGATCCATTTTCCATTGCCGGTTTCATTGGCATTCCGTTCTTCGACTCGGAGAAAGAGCTGGATATGAAACTGATCGAGCTGATCACTACGACCATGAACATTTTTACTGTCATGTTCATCCTGTTCATGCTGCTTACCTTCTTTGCCTCGAGGGTACTGACCGTGCCATTACGCCTGCTGGCCGACAAACTGAAACGTACCTCCCTGACCGGTAAGAATGAAATGCTGGCCTACGAAGGCGCTGACGAGATTGGGATGCTGGTGAACGAGTACAACCGCATGTTGCTGACACTGGAGCAGAACAAGCAGGACCTGGCCATACAGGAAAAAGAGGCCGCCTGGCGCGAAATGGCCCGGCAGGTAGCGCACGAGATCAAGAACCCACTGACGCCGATGAAGCTTTCGCTGCAATACCTGCAGAAAGCCATAGAAGAGAACAGGCCGAACACAGAACAGCTGATCAGCAAGATCTCACAGACACTGATCACGCAGATCAACATCCTGAGCGATATTGCTACCTCTTTTTCCAGCTTTACATCGATGCCGGAACCGAAGGCGGAACTGGTGGATGTGGCTACTGCGTTGCGTAAAGCAGCCGATCTGCACAACGACCCGGCCTCTGCCCATGTGGTTTCTGATATTCCTGCGGAAGAAGTGATGGTGATGGCCGATGAAAGCTTGCTGGTACGTACCTTTAATAACCTGCTTTTGAATGCAATACAGGCCGTGCCTACCACCCGTAAGCCACAGATAAGGGTAGAGCTGAGCCAGAATGCACAGGAAGTTTACATCCGGATAAGTGATAACGGCAGTGGCATACCCGAAGAGATCCGGCATAAAGTATTTGTACCGAACTTCAGTACCAAGTATACCGGCTCGGGCATTGGCCTGGCGGTAGCCAAACGCGGCATTGAGAATGCGGGAGGCAGGATCTGGTTTGAGACAGAAGAAGGCAAAGGCACCACGTTTAAAATTACGTTACCGCTGGCGAACCATGCGTAGCCAAACGTTTATACTTGCTGTATTACTGACTATAGTTTGCCTTCCGCTGCTGGCCCAGACGCCCCTGAGCAACCGCCGTTGCCAATGGCTGCGCGTCACTTCAGAGCCTGTCGTGCTGGACTCTATGACGGTGCTGCCATCTACGATAGAATTTTTCGGGCCAAAAAAAGACCAGTACGCGTTTGATTACAACTATAGCCGCAATGAGTTTACATTCACCAGATTTCCTGCTCCTGATTCTGTAGCTATAGATACGTTGGGTACCATGCGCGCCTTGCCGGATTCGGTACTGATCTGTTTCCGGGTGCTGCCCCTGAACCTGACCAGGCCAGCCTTCCGGCGGGACATTACCAAACTGGACATGAGCTCGTTTAACAAAGGCTTTTTACAGGAGGATATTACCCAGCGCGAAGAGATCTTTAAAACACCAGGCCTGAACAAGACCGGTAGCATAAGCCGGGGTATTTCGTTTGGTAACACGCAGAACGTTTTTGTAAACTCTGCTCTTAACCTGCAGCTGGACGGTAAACTGACGGACGAAATAGATATAACAGCCGCTATTACGGATCAGAACATCCCGTTTCAGCCGGAAGGAAATACACAGCAATTACAGGAGTTCGATAAAGTATACATCACCCTGAAACACAAACTATGGCAGCTCACGGCCGGCGATGTGGTGTTGCGTAACAGGCCGTCGTACTTTCTGCAGTTCTATAAAAACGTACAGGGTGCAGCCTTTGAGACGACGTTTGGCAAAACACCGGAACGGCAGGGTATTACAACTATAGCGGCATCGGCCTCAAAGGGGAAGTTCACCTCGCAGGAGATACAACCGCAGGAAGGTGTGCTCGGACCTTACCGTTTGCGCGGACCGAACAACGAGCGCTTTATTATCGTGCTGGCTAACTCGGAGCGGGTATTTTTAGATGGCCGGCTGCTGCTGCGTGGCTACGATTACGACTATACCATCGACTATAACCAGGCCGAGATCACCTTTACCACCAAGCATGTTATCACCCGTAATTCCCGTATTAAAGTTGATTTTGAGTACTCGGACCAAAACTATAGCCGGGCCATTTACCATGCCAGCCATTACCAGCAGCTGGGCAAGCTGAGTGTATACGGCAACTACTACAACGAGCAGGATAACCCCAACAACCTGCTGAACCTGGACCTGCGCGACGAGGATAAGGAATTGCTCGCCAGCATAGGCGATGACCTGAACCGCGCCGTAATACCCGGTATAGACAGTGTGGCTTTTGACCCGAACCAGGTGTTGTATGCCCGGAAAGATACGATAGTTGGCGGATTCCCGAGGCAGATCTATGTATACTCTACCAACCCTGATTCGGCGTATTTTAACGTCCGTTTCTCGGAAGTAGGGCAGGGTCGTGGCGACTATGTGGTAGCAAATACAACAGTGAATGGCCGTGTGTACCGCTGGGTAGCCCCGGTAAATAATGTGCAGCAGGGGAATTACGCTCCGGTGCGGGTGGTGCCCACGCCACGCAAAAAACAGCTGGTAACCATAGGTGCCGGCTACGAACTACAGAAAGGTATCAATGTTTTTGTGGAAGGAGCTGCCTCGCAAAACGACCTGAACCGGTTTTCGCCTTTAGATGCGGCTGATGATAACGGAAAAGCCTTGCGGGTGGGCTACCAGGTGCAGGACAAGGAACTGGCAATACTCGGCAAGTACAAGCTGAACAGCACCCTGAACTATGAATTTACCGATCAGAATTTTGAACCCATAGACCGTTACCGCCCCATAGAGTTCGACCGCGACTGGAGCCTGCAGAACCCTGACACAAAAGCGGAAGATCATATTTTTAACTTCTCTGTGGGAGCTATAAAAGACCAGCTGAATTTGTTTAACTATAGGATCAGCAGCCGCAACCGCGAAGAACAGTTGCAGGGCGTGCAGCATTACCTGGATATACTGAAGCAAATAGGTAACGTAGAGCTCCGCAATAACTTATTTATGCTCAACAGCGAACAAAATCAGAACAGATCTACTTGGTACCGCGGCGATGTGGGCGCAAAGTATAAGTTTAAAGGTTTTTCGCCGGGTTATTTATACCGCTTCGATAAGAACCGGATCGAAACAATTGGAACAGACTCCTTGGTAGGATCGGCTCAGTATTTTGATGAGCACTTGTTTTACATAGAAAGCGGCGACACAGCCCGTACCCGCTTCCGGGTAGACTATAGCCACCGCACTGACCAGCGCCCAACTATAGCCGGCAAATTCGGGTCACCGGAAGTAGGGCAAACGTACAATGCCGCGCTCAGCACACCCATAGGAGCAGAAAGCGACCTGGCGCTGCAGGCTACGTATCGCAAATTAAAACTGTCGGATGGCAAGCTGGAAGAAACCATACAAAGCCGTGCCGATTGGAATGCCACGATGCTGGATGGTAGCCTGCGCTCCGAACTGACGTACGAAGTGGCTACCGGCCGTGAACTGAAAAAGATATTCGTGTTCCGCGAAACATTGCCCGGCCAGGGCACGCACTACCTGCGCGAAGGCGGCAACCCCAACGACCTGAACGATTACCTGGAAGCCCAGACCGTAGACCAGCAGCGCTACATCAAGATTTTCCTGCCGACTGACGAGTACATTAATGCCTATACCAACCGTTTTACCTACCGGCTGAACACAAACGCCCCACGCAGCTGGCGCACAGCCAACGGAGTAAAAGGCTTTGCTGCCAGGTTCGCCATTCTATCTTTTGTGAGTATCGATAAGAAGACGACAGACGATGACCTGCAAAACCGCTTTAATCCTTTCAGCCAGGATATTGAAGATGAGTTCCTGATCTCGATGGCCCGCACGCTGCGCAACTCGGTCTACTTTAACCGCAGCAACCCGCTGTATGGCCTGGAGTACACTTTCCAGCAGAATCAGCAGAAGTCGTTGCTGGCAAATGGTACCGAAACACGTATTGTGGGCAGCCATAGTGTAATTGGCCGTGTTAACCTGAACGAAGTACTGAGCTCGAAGCTAACAATTGGCACCAGCGTACGCGAGAACCAGTCTAATTTTCTGGAATCCAAGAATTTCAGGATCAGGTCGGCGGAGTTGATGCCGGAGCTGGCTTTCCAGCCGAATACCCGCCTGCGCTTTACAGGCACCTACCAGTTCTCGCACCGCGAAAACGAACTAAATACAGACAATGGCGAGCAACAAGCCGATTTTCATGAGCTGGGCCTGGAAACAAGGCTGAGCCAGGTAAACAAACGTGCTGCCACCGCCACCCTAAAGTATGTAAAGATAGGCTTTACCGGCGATGAGTTTTCTTTTGTAGGCTATGAGATACTGAATGCCCTGCGCCCCGGCAACAACCTGACCTGGAGCCTGAACCTGCAGCAACGCCTGAGCAACGGCCTCAACATCTCACTAAACTATGATGGCCGCAAAGCCAATGGTATAAATGCCGTACACACCGGGCGAACGCAGGTATCAGTGTTGTTCTAAAGTCTATGATTCGTTTGTTGACCTCACAGTGTGCGCAGCTCCTGTGAGTGTCTTCAGCTGCGGTGTAAATAAGACGATCCGAGTTCTAAAAACACTCGGAGGTCTGTGCAATTAACTCCGGTTCAAACCTATGGATTCTCTTTTGAAATTTTACTGTGGGTATCCAAATATACAGGCAGGGCCGCTGAACCATACCACGGATAAAGCTCCACGTCAAAGATCTTCGCCTGTACGGCAGGGTCGGTTTCAACGAGTTTCTGCGCTTCTTCTATAGTTTTGGCATCCAGTATAAAAATGCCGCGGTAGTTCTTGTCGTTTTTGCCAAACGGACCGGCAACTACCAATTTCCCCTCTTTGGCCAGCCTGCCGATGTTTTCCATGTGCCCCCTGAAGTACTGGTTCAGCTTCTCTTTGTCGGTGGTGGTATTGGAACCGGTCTTCAATATAACCAGCACATATTGCTTCATGCCATAGTTGTCGGCCCCCAACGAGTCGGCCAGGGCTTTGTTATAGGTTGGGTTTTGTGTTTGGGCGCTGGCTGCAAAACTAAGGCAGCAAAGTATAGCAAGGGTGAAGAAGTATTTCATAAATATAGTTTTAGAAGTGGCTATCAAGTTAGTAAAATATAGTCTGAATCAGGATTTTCAGGATTATTGGATTTTCAGGATCAAAAAATAAACTTCTGCTGGCGCGAGCGTCCTTGCTCCGAAACCCGCCTGCTGGCGCGAGTCTCCAGACTCGTGACTTACTATGGTGTTGAGTCTCCTGACTCAACTGGGCCGGCAGGGACAGGAATTGCAAAGGCGCTGGCTATAGTTTTATAGTTGACTTTTTAACCCACCCCTGCCCCTCCCGAGAGGGGAATTTCTGCAGTTGGTATAGTTGAAAGTATAGTCCTATAGTTAAAACTTACCCACGGACAGGTCGCGACCTGTCCCTACAATAGAAGCCGACCAACCCTAAAAATGCCCATTAACCCTGACTCAAGCAGAAATCCAGCTAATCCTAAAATCCTGTAAATCCTGATTCAGACAATTAATAATACCTGCCCTCCATCAAATAATGCTGCACGTAGTCTTTAACGCCTTCTTCTAAACTATAAAAAGGTTTATCATACCCGATAGAGCGGAGTTTGCTCATGTTGGCTTCGGTGAAGTATTGGTAATTGTCGCGCAGGTTTTCGGGGGTATCCATAAAGTCGATGTTCGGAGTTACGCCCATGGCATCGAAGGTATTTAGCGCAAGCGCCATAAAAGTGCGGGCCTGGCCGGAGCCTAAGTTGTAGATGCCGGAATTCTTGCGGTGGTGCATCAGGAACATACAAACTTCCACTACATCTTTTACATACACAAAGTCGCGCATCTGTTCACCATCCTTAAAATCGGGGTGGTGTGAGCGGAACAGTTTCATGCTGCCGTGGGCCTTTATCTGGTTGTAGGCATGGAAAATAACCGACGCCATTTTGCCTTTGTGGTATTCGTTAGGGCCATACACGTTAAAGAACTTCAGACCAGCCCAGAAGAAAGGTTTTGCTGTTTGCTGCAGTGCCCAGATATCGAAATCGTTCTTGGATTCGCCGTAGGGGTTCAGTGGTTTCAGCAGCGGAATAGTTGCTTCATCATCATCATAGCCCAATGTGCCGGAACCATACGTGGCTGCCGAAGAAGCATAAACCAGCGGAATCTGGTATTCGCAGCAGGCATTCCAGATAGCTTTGGAGTAGTTCAGGTTCAGCAGGTCGAAAACGTCTTTGTTGAACTCAGTAGTATCGGTGCGGGCACCCAGGTGGAAGATGAATTCTACTTCTTCATAGTTCTTGTCCAGCCATTCTATAAAGTTATCGCGGTCAACAAACTCCTTTATTTTTTTGCCTTTCAGGTTGTCTTCTTTTTTAGCGACAGAGAAATTATCCACCACTACAATGTAATTGAAGTTTGCTGCATTAAGTCGGCTTACCAGGCAACTGGCAATAAACCCGGCAGCACCGGTTACTACGATCATAGAATTAGGGCTATGTTAGATTTTGCGTAAATTTACGAAAATATCAAGAGCAGGTCCTGCCCCGATGAAGAACAAAACTATAGTTTATACTTTATACTTTCTGTGTTTTATAGTTGCAGCGCTAACTATAGTTAGCTGCCAGCAAAAACAGGAGCAAGCAGAGCAGAAGCAAGGGATAACTATAACCGATGACCTGGGCCGGGAGCTGCATCTTTCTAAAAGACCAACGCGCGTCTTCGGGTTTACCTCAGCCATGGCCGAAATGCTGTTTGCTATAGTTGATACCGCCAACGTCATTGCCCGAACGCCCGATTGTGATTACCCGGCAGCCGTTTACACAAAACCTGTCGTCAGCAATTACCCCGTAGACCTGGAACAGGTACTTGCCCTGAAACCCGACCTGATCTTTACCAGCGAAGGCATGACGCCGTTAGAAGATGCCGCACGACTGCAGGAACTGGGCATACCTGTTTATTACCAGAAGTACAGAACCGTAGAAGATGTACTGACAGGCATAGAAGACATTGGCCACATTATGGACCGCGAGCAGGTAGCCAATCATTTAGCTGATTCGCTAAGGAAAGAAGTAAAGCAACTCGAAGCCAACTATAAAAACCACCCAAATCCGCTGCAGGTGCTGACGATAACCTGGACCGACCCGATCTATGTGTATGGCCAAAACACGCTGCTGACTGATAAACTTCGTATTTTAGGTGCCGAGAATGCCGTGAAGGAAACATTTGATCAGCCTTACCCGGCGCTTACCCGCGAATATATTTTAAAGCTGAACCCGGATGTGTTGATGGGTGGCACCAAAGAAAAACTGGAGCAGACTTTCTTCAGCCAGTATCCGGAACTGCGCAAGATAAAAGCTTATAAAGACGGACGAATCTACGCGCCAACCGGAAATTTAATTGAACGGCCAGGCCCAAGAATTGTGGAATCGATCAGAGAACTGGAAGGATTTCTATACCCATGATGCGCAGCCTGTACTTTATACTGGCCCTGTTGCTGATAGCCATAGTTATAGTTCTGGGCTTACAGGTGGGTTCTTTTGAGTCGGACCTTTCAACTATAGCCGAAGCTTTCCTGAACTATAACCCCGACAATACTACGCACTACGCTATCGTGCACTTGCGTTTGCCGCGTTTGCTGCTGGCGTTGGTGGTGGGTGCTTCGCTGGCTTTTTGCGGCTATTTAATGCAGGCGATGGTGAACAACGGGCTGGCAGATCCTTATTTGCTTGGCACTGCTTCGGGCGCATCTTTAGGGGCGGTACTGGTGTTCTTTGGCTTTGTGGAGATAACAGTAGGTAGCTTTTACATGCCGCCGGTGTTGGCTATGGCGGGCGCTTTTATAGTTACGCTGGTAGTGGTGATATTGGGTTACCGCAAACGACAGCTTATTCCGGCGCAGTTACTGTTGGCCGGTATTGCCATCAGCTCGCTTTGCACGGCTATGGTGGGTTTACTTACCTTCCTTTCAGATTCAGAATCCAAACTGAAATCGGTTATTTTCTGGAGTATGGGCAGTTTTGAGCGGGCCAGCTGGACTTTGCTGCCTTACCCGGCAGTGGCGCTAATAGTTGCGCTTATCCTTTTCGCCTTCCTTCAAAAACAATTGAATATACTCATGCTGGGCTCCGAAAGGGCACAGGCGCTGGGTGTGCAGGTGTCGCATACGCGCTGGGCTATTTTGGCGGCAGTATCTATAGTTACGGGCTTTGCCGTGGCTACGTCGGGGCCTATCGGGTTTGTGGGGCTGATAGTGCCGCATGTAACACGCGGGCTGCTGGGTACCACTGGCCGGAGCAACCTGCTCTTCTGTGCTTTTGTCGGAGGTTTGTTCATGTTGCTTTGCGATTTACTTTCCAGATTAATTTATCCGCCAACCGGGCTGCCAATCGGAATCATTACATCGTTCTTTGGTGTTCCTTTCTTTGTATATTTGCTGTCCAGAAAAAATTACAAGTTTAGCAGTTAGATGATTTACGTTAGCAGATTAGAGCATTTTAATGCAGCCCACAAGCTGCACAACCCGAATTGGTCGATGGCGAAGAACAAGGAGGTTTTCGGGCCGTGTGCAAATACCAACTGGCATGGGCATAATTACGAGCTTATTGTTACCGTAAAAGGCAAGCCGGACCCTGACACTGGCTTTGTAATAGACCTGAAAAAACTGAGCACGCTTATCCGTACCCACATCATCGAGAAGGTAGATCACAAGAACCTGAACCTAGACGTGGCGTTTATGGAAGGCAAACTGGCCAGCACAGAGAACCTGATTGTAGAGTTCTGGAATATCCTGGCTCCGCAAATAGAAAAGATATCCAGCGCTAAACTACACAGCCTCAAGCTTTACGAAACCCCGCGTAACTACGTGGAGTACTTCGGAGAATAGGTTTTATAACAGTATTAAATCAAAGTATAAAAGAGAATTGTCATTCTGTAAGAAACCTGGTAGAAGGGAGGTTAAGCTAATGCAACTTGCCAACAAGATCCTTTCAGGATGACAAATAATGTAAACTGATTCTTCTTTTATACTTATTCCTTTTTAATTTTTAGTGCGCTTATACCTGTTCAGGTAGCCCATTACGTTTCTGCATTACATGAAATACTACATTATAGCTGGCGAGCGATCAGGTGATTTGCATGGTTCCAATCTTATAAAGGAGCTTCGGAAGAAAGACCCGGACGCGGAGATACGCGGCTGGGGCGGCGACATGATGCAGGCCGCCGGCATGGACCTGGTGCGCCATTACCAGGACATGGCCTTTATGGGCTTTGCCGAAGTGATCAAGAATCTCCGCAAAATTTTCGGTTACCTGAAAGAAGCGAAAGCCGACATCGCCAACTATAAACCTGATGTGGTGATACTGGTAGATTATGCTGGTTTCAACATGCGCATCGCCAGGTTTGCCAAAAGCCGCGGGCTAAAGGTTTTCTATTACATTTCCCCGAAGATCTGGGCCTGGAACCAGGGCCGCGCGCACAAAATCAAAAAAGTAGTGGACCGCATGTTCGTGATCATGCCGTTTGAGAAGGATTTCTACAAGCGCTTCGATTACGACGTGGATTACATTGGTAACCCGGTTTCTGATTCGGTAACTGACCATGTGGCGAACCCAGATTTCAGAGGTAAAAATAAGCTATATAATTCCAAGCCTATCGTGGCTATACTTCCGGGCAGCCGTGCCCAGGAAATAGAGAACATGCTCGAAGTAATGCTGAGTGTACTTCCGTCGTTCCGTGATTACCAGTTTATAGTTGCCGGTGTGTCTACGTTTGGCAAAGACTACTACGAGCAATATAACAAAGACAAGAACATTAAAATAGTATACGACCAGACCTACGACCTGCTTTCGCATTCGGTAGCAGCTTTGGTTACATCCGGCACAGCCACTTTAGAAACAGCCCTGTTTAATGTGCCGCAGGTGGTATGCTACAAGACTAGCAAACTCTCTTACACCATCGGTAAGTGGGTGATCAAAGTGCCTTATATTTCGCTGGTAAACCTGATTGCTGGCAAGCAAGTAGTTACCGAACTGATTCAGGACGAATTTACAGGTAAGCAGGTAACAGCCGAGCTAAAAAGCATCCTCTTCGACAAAGCCTTCATCAAAAAGCAAAAAGATGGTTACGCCCTCGTACGCGAGAAAATAGGAGAGTACCGCACCGCTGAACGCGCCGCTGAATTGATGGTGGAGTATTTGAAGGGGTAGGGGTTATAGTCCTGATATAAAAATTAGGCCCACATTTTACTATGCATAGTATAATGTGGGCCTGACTATGTGTAGTTAGTTTGATCTACGATGTAGCCTTCTTAATATCATAACCTGTTGCTGTTACAATTAACTGCTCTGTATGTAAGTAGATGTCATCTAAGGAAGTCAATTCGTGTCTGGTTTCTTTTCTGTTTTCATCAAACAACACAATACTTTTCTTAATACCTTCCAGGAATAGTCTGCAAACTGGCTTTCTGTTATTATCATCTACCAGTACGCTGAAATAACTTTGTGCATCCCGATAAACGATTCTGTTTACGTCTAACTGTGTTATAAGAATAGAGCGAACAATATAAAATGCTTCTTTCTCAAGCTCTGTAGTAACAACCTTGTTTTCTGTGGTTTCTTCAGGTAGTAAAGCATCTTTTTCAGGCGTTGGAGATACAGTATCAGCAAAATCTCGCTGGGCCTCATTTTGAAGAGCTGATTTTAATCTGTCAGATATTAAATCACTTACATACTGATTTAGCGCCTTCTTAACTATACCAGTGAATTGCTCCATTACCTTTGCAGTAAGTACTCCTGAATGTATCTGCTTAGCAAAGTGGCGGACAAAAGCATCTGTTGGATTATTCATTTCTTCCAACATTATCTTTTTGATTTCTCTGTTGTATTTCAACTCTGTGGCGGCATTTAATATCTTGTCGATATCGAAAGAGTTCTTGTGGTACTTTTTCAGTTCCGCAACAGTAACATCAGTAATTTCAGTGATATTAAACTCCCAAAATGGCTTATCATCCATTTTATTAGGCTCTATTAAATCAGTGTAGAACTTATAGGTTATGCCATTGGTAAGGATACCAAACTTGGAAGTAGTGACATGAAAATAGCGGTGAAGCTGGCTGTTATGAACATTCAAATCTTCTTTCCAGTGTTTGCATTCAATTATGATAACAGGCTTTTCATCCTTGAAGATGCAGTAATCAACCTTCTCACCTTTCTTAATTCCTAAATCTGCTATGAATTCAGGAACTACCTCATGAGGGTTAAAGACATCATAACCTAAAGCCGCTATGAAGGGCATAATAAATGCATTTTTTGTAGCTTCTTCAGTCTGAATGCTGTTTTGAAGCCGGCCTACCTTTTCAGATAGCGCTTTGATGATGTCTATAAAGTCCATTTTCTTTTGATTATAGTTAGCAATTATTCAATATACAGGATTTGAAATGTAATCGCAATAAAAATCAAATATTTTAATGGAATTTTAATATAATAAAGTGTTGTATCCCGACAGTTTAGCGCCAGCGTAACTTGTGGCTAACTATGGTGCCAGTTTGTAACTGGCGTATCAACCTTAAACTATAGTTTTGGCAGTTGCAAACTGCCGCCAAATACAACCACCAGTTACCGCTGCGCTCAAAATGGCGGTATGGTTACTCTTCAGTAAACACCAGCTAGTTTTCCAGTTGGCAAGCTTATGCTTTACAAATAAATGCGTGTTTCTGATAAAAGCTTCAAGCCTATACTTACTGGTTGGTTAGAATATGTAATTCAATTCTGCTAAACCGGGAAAACTCTTGGCTATTCTTGCTACTTTTGCACCCTGTTAATAGTAAAAGTATCAGCTTGCCGCCTTCCTTACCTCCCCAAAATAGCTTCTTTACCCCATTTAAAGAATCGATAGAGCGTTTTGCTTTACCTGATACGTTTATGGATCCTTTTAACTATAAACCGCACCCTATCAGCTTACTGGCATCCAGAGAGCTACAGGATTACCTTAGTAAGCAGAAGGAGTGGGAGCATAACTTCGGGCTGAACGATAGCTGTGAAGGCAGGATCATTGGTAAAATGTTTGGGGTGTTGGTCGTCAGAACGGCCCAGCATGAGGTCGGATACCTGGCAGCCTTTTCGGGTAAACTGGCAGGAGGTTATCATCATGCAAAGTTCGTTCCCCCGGTATATGATGCCCTTAAAGAAGGCAGCTTTCTAAACGTCGGAATGAAGGAGCTTACACAAATAAGCAAGCAGATAAAGGAACTACAGGAAGAGCTGGCCGATAACAAGGAGATGATCGGTATGCTTCATCAGTTGCGTAAAACGACATCTGTTGCGTTACAGGCTAAACTTTTTGACCAATATCATTTCCTGAACCAGGCTGGGCAAGAAAAAAGCCTGCGCACGATCTTTCAAAAACAATTCAACAACAACCCGCCTGCCGGGGCCGGTGAATGCGCTGCTCCCAAACTATTACACTATGCTTTCCGGCACCAGATGCAGCCTTTAGCTTTGGCAGAGTTCTGGTGGGGGCAATCCCCTAAATCAGCTACCTGGAAACACGGCCATTTTTACCCTTCCTGCCAGGAAAAATGTGCTCCTATACTGGCGCATATGCTTGAAGATATGGTTACAGACCTGCAACCGACGTAAAACCTAAACCCAAACTAAATAATTAGAAGAACGCTACGGTTCTCAATCTTCCGTAAACTCCAGCAAGTCTCCTGGTTGGCAATCCAGGGCTTTACAAATAGCTTCCAGGGTACTGAAACGCACCGCTTTGGCTTTACCGGTTTTTAGGATCGACAGGTTTGAGAGCGTAATATCCACTTTCTCCGACAGCTCGTTCAGCGACATTTTCCGTTTAGCCATCATCACATCCAGGTTCACAACTATAGGCATGGTTTAAACGGTTAGCTCGTTTTCGGACTGAATCTCAACGCCGCGCTTAAAGATCTGGGCAATTATAAATACCAGGCCTGCTATAAATAAATACTCGCCTCCATTGCCGCTGCTCAGCAATTCGCCTGTGCTTTTTGCCAGCCATTTGCTGTGCGCACTGCTTAGCTGCAGCACAACCCAACTGCCCAGCAAAACATAACTGATGGCTGCTACTCTGCCTGCCACTTCAGCTGTAAAAGGGTTCTGCAAATTAACCTTAGACAGTGTCTGGATAACCAGGTAAGCGATATAGGCTTTCATAGCAGACAAAGCAACTATAAATGAATAATGTAAACTATAGTTGTAGAAACTCGACTGGCGAAGGTCATACAAGTTCAGGCCCTTATATAAATTTTGTGCAGCAATGGGTTTGAAGTAGCTCAGTATGTAGGTAAAAAGCAGCGCGCCTGTTTTTATCAGTAGGCCTATAAACACAATCCAAGCCAGTACGTGCATGATAGTCAGGATCGTCTGCGTCTGGGTTTTGGTATGCTTTTCCATAGTTGTCGGGTTTTATAGTTTATGTTCTAAGTATAAATAATATTTATTGATAAACAATAAATATTATTTGATTTATGGCAAACTATCTAAAATTTGATTTAAACATCAACATAACCTAAGCCAGTGAGTAGAGTATTTACCTGCATACTATAGTTGTTAACTATAAACTAATTAACACCCGATGAAAACCGAAAAACAGAAAATGCTGGCCGGTGAGTTGTACGATGCACTCGACCCACAACTTTCAGAAGAGCGAACGAAGGCAAGGCTGCTCCTACAACAACTCAACAACTCCCGCGAAGATTACCCCATCGAACGTGCCCGCATTTTAAGAGAGCCTTACCTAACACTGGCTAAGGCTTATAGTCTGCATAGTATTTTTATATTTAATGGCAAGGGACTTAATATAGTCCTCTGAGTTTAATGGATAGATAAAATAATTACCTCTGTTTTATTAATTGATAAATGGTATCCAAAAGCTAGTTGTGAATTAATGATCTTGAATATAAGCACATTATATATCTATGGAAGCTGAGAAAATTCCTGAGTTTAATTATATCAAAACCTACATTGATGAAAGGGAGCTCATAGACTCTCTTATTGTTGAGGGGCATGAGGATAAAATCAATTATAATCTTTTTTCAAATCTAATTTATCAGCCTGTAGGAGACCATGAATATAATAAGTACAAAGGATTTTTTATTGGTAAACACCTTTTGAGAGAAAGTCTTGGTTTTGATAAGACAACTAAACCGGGCGATTTTGACATTATTATAATACCATTTTCAGGTGAAAAAGTATTCTTTGAAAGATCGTGTGCTATAGAAGTTAAAGTAGTTAGACCAACAAGAAGAAATCCTAAGAGAAATGCGAACTCTATAGGGGAAGAGCAGGTTTATGGACTAATAAATGATGGTTTTCCATTAGTAGGGCTTATACATATTTGCATGCCAGAACCATTGAATGAAAATGAAAAGATAAAGCAAAGGTATATTACAGGAGGAGTAGGTGAAAATGCTAGCAAGGTACCTCTAGATGAAAGAGAAGCTGTAGATGTTCTTTTCGATCATTTAGCAATCGTTTCATTAGATAATCAAATGAGACGACTTGTAAGCAGGGGCTTCCCTAAATATGTGGGTTTAAAAACAGTAGGGTTAAATATAGAAAAGGATTATTCAAAGATGCTAACCTTCTCATTTTATTTTAATACTCAATATGAAGCTGGTTATTTTAATCCTAGAACATCAGCACAAACTATAAGTAAAATTAGGACCTATTGGGAGGCTAATAAAGAGAGGTTTATCAAAGCTAAAAAGTAGTGCGTTTTTATTGCTATGATATGTAGAGACAGGTGCACGCAAATAGGTATTTTCTTAGAAAGCTAGTTCTATATAGTTGTACGACGTACTCAATAATTATCTGTAGCTGTGTTTCTGACTTAGAGTGTAACAATTACACCTGAATTGTGAATAAGGGTAAAATTTACATATATTTACCTTTGTATTTGTCGTGAGTATAAATGCTACTCTTATATGCCACAGTTTAACAGACACAAACCTTACAATGATTTGCCTCTGTTACCACCACAAATAGAGTTGGAAACAAAAGAGGTCTTACGGAAAACAATAACCGCCAGCAGAGCACTCGCTCAGCTAGATGGAGCAATTATCAACTTGCCCAATCCTACGCTGTTTTTAGATACAATTCACCTACAAGAAGCAAAGGCGAGCTCTGAGATAGAGAATATTATAACCACCAATGATGATCTTTATAAAGCGGTAGTTGCTGATCTGAAATATGAAAATGCCGCAGCCAAAGAAGTAATAGGTTATAAGGATGCCTTGTGGTATGGATTTAAGAAACTAGAGTCACGGCCCTTTATTACAACTAACCTGTGCATTGAGATTATGCAATGTATAAAGCAGAACACATCGAGTATTCGGTCAACGCCAGGTACTACACTGTCTAATGCAAAAGGCGAGATAATTTATACCCCACCAGCCGGTGAAGATATTATTCGGGAAAAGCTCACGAATCTGGAGCTGTTCATTAATGAGGACAGCTCTTTAGATCCGCTGATCAAAATGGCGCTTATGCATTACCAGTTTGAGGCCATACACCCGTTTATAGATGGCAACGGGCGTACTGGAAGAATTTTACTGCTGCTGTATCTCAAGTTGACAAACCTATTACATGTACCTGCATTATTCTTAAGTGAATATATAATACAGCACAAAGTTGATTATTATGAGCGGTTAAGAGCTGTAACTGAAGAACACGACTGGGAAGGGTGGATAATGTACATGCTGGATATGATTGAGAAAACCGCAACAAGTGGTTTACACAAATTAGAAAGTATTATAAATGTAATGAAGGATACAGCAGATGAGATCAAAGAAAAACTCCCGAAAGTGTATTCAAAAGAGCTAATTGAAATATTGTTCAGATTGCCGTATACCAAGCGTCAGTTTCTAATTGATGCAAATATGGGTACACCAAAAACAGTAGGGAATTATCTCATAGCACTCGAAACAGAAGGCTTTTTGAAATCAACTAAAGTAGGGAAGGAAAAACTATACTTGAACCAGCGATTGATGGCTGTGCTTGAAACTAAAGTGCAACTATAACCTAATCCCACGTACAATACCTCATGCAAACTGAAAAAGAGAAAATGCTAACGGGTGAGTTGTACGATGCGCTCGACCCACAACTATCAGAAGAGCGGATAAAGGCAAGGCTGCTGCTGCAACAGCTCAACAACTCCCGCGAAGATTACCCCATTGAGCGAAGCCGCATTTTAAAAGAGCTGATACCCAACGCCGGCGAAGGCCTGTGGCTGCAACCACCTTTCTACTGCGATTATGGCTACAATATTATAGTTGGCGACAAGGTGTTTTTTAACTTTAACTGCGTAGTGCTGGATGTAATGCCGGTAACTATAGGCAGCCGCACACTTTTCGGACCGAATGTGCAGATCTATACTGCTACGCACCCACTAAATTATAAAGAACGCGCCACCGGACTGGAATCTGCCAAACCCATAACGATAGGCGAAGACGTCTGGATAGGCGGCAGTGTAGTGATTTGTCCCGGCGTAACCATCGGCGACAGAAGCGTAATAGGTGCCGGAAGTGTGGTTGCCAAAGATATTCCGGCCGGTGTGTTTGCTGCCGGAAATCCGTGTAAAGTAATCCGCGAGCTGGATTAACCCGGAATTATAGTTACCTTAACTATAGCCGACAACTATAGCATTATGCAGCAACTCAGCGTACGCGAACTTCAATCTGAAGACATTCCTCTCATCGCCGATTACTGGCTGACCTCTGAACCTGATTTCCTAGTTGGTATGGGCGTGGACCTGGCCAAAGTACCTTCACGCGGAGACCTGACTGCCATGCTTACACAGCAACTGGGCTTGCCAGTGAACGAACGGATGAGCTATGCGCTGATCTGGCTGGAAAATGACAGGCCGGTAGGGCACAGCAACGTGAACAGGATCGAGTTCGGTGAGGCGGCGTACATGCACCTGCATTTGTGGCAACCGGCGCTCCGGCAAAGAGGCGCTGGAACCGAACTGATTAAAAAATCGCTACCATTCTATTTCGAAAACCTGCAGCTCAAAACGCTTTACTGCGAGCCTTATGCACTTAACCCTGCTCCGAATAAAACACTGGCTAAAACAGGTTTCGAGTTTGTAAAGCGGCACACAACTATACCCGGAACTATAAATTTTGAACAGGAAGTAAACCGCTGGCAGCTTACCCGAGAGGCTTACGAACAATTTCAGGCAGGTAAACTATAGCGCATTGGTCCGAACTATAGTTGGGTCATTGCCTGGCTGCGTCCTGCTTCAGCCTTTTTATTTCAATCTCTGTTTTTCCTTTGTAGATCTTCGCGGAAGCTGTATCTGCTTTGTACTGATAGTAATACTGCCCTTCATAGGCAATGTAGTAGCCGGTTTCGGGGTCGTATACCTTGCCCATGTTGGGGTAAACCCAGAGGCCAGTGCTCGGGTCTGTTACGCGTGTTTTGGTTGCATCGAGGGCGTTTGGCATTGGCACCGGCATGGTATTGGCAGAGTCTGTAGCCGACAAGCTCAGTTTTGCGGTGTTGGTTTTCAGAAAGTACTCAAATCGCTTTACAAAGGTATGCAGCTCGTGGGTTGGAGCCTGCGCGTTAGAGCTTAGGGCAAGTAGTAAAACAAGAACTATAGTTGTCAGCGCTTTCTTCATAAGTCCGGGTATTTGCGGGCATAGCATCCAGCCAATTTTAAGTCTACTATAAATTTAAAAAAAAGAGCCCTTTGTAGCAACAAAAGGCTCTTTCCGCAGATAGGGGTAAGGCTATAGTTTAGTTATGATTTTGCAGGAGCGGGTGTAAAGCGCTCTACTTTGTTCTTTTTAGGCTCTATGGTACGCAGGTACTGGTAAATGGCGCGCAGGTCTTCTTCTTTCATGCCGGCATACATGGCCCAGGGCATAATGGTGTTAAAGTCGTTCGGGCCAAGTTTCCGGTTGGCAACAGCAGGGTCAAGGTGCTGCTTAAAGCGGTTCACAAATGCCTGTTCGGTCCAGTTACCAATGCCGGTTTCTTTATCCGGGGTAATATTAGTGGAGCGCAGTGTGCCCGAAGGCAGCTTAAACTCAAAACCACCGGCCAGTTCTTTGCCCGCTATGGGAGTACCTTTTTCGGCAGGGGTGTGGCAGTCGTTGCAGGAGGCAATGGTTACCAGGTATTTTCCTCTCGATAGCTGGTCTTCGGCCACCGTGTTTATCTTATTGGCAGGCGTTGCCGGCATAGTGCGCAGGATCAGGTTCATTGGGAAATCGGCATCAGAAGCAGGTATCTCATTCCGGATCGGGTGCAGCGTGCGCAGGTAGGCAATAATGGCGTACACATCCTGCTCCTGCATCTGGCTGAACGATTTATAAGGCATTACCGGGAAAAGCGGGTCACCATCTTTGTTTACGCCGGCTGTAATGGCGCGGTAAATTTCGCCGTCGGTCCAGTTGCCAATGCCGGTCTCTTTATCAGGGGTGATGTTTCTGGCATAAAATACGCCCGGAAACCCCATGGAATGGTCGAAGCGGTCGCCGCCTTTGCCTTCGGTACCCGGTGTTACAGGACCAGCAAAACGAGACCAGTCGCGCTGGGAGTGGCAGTCGACGCAAACAGCTACGTGGTTGGCCAGGTACTCGCCGCGCTCTACCAAAGCAGGAGTGGCTTTTACGGTAATAGTAGGAGCAGCATCTACGTTAGGGAAGGCGTACTGCATGTAAATTACGCCGGCTGCTATAACTGCCAGTATGGCTACTACAACATAGCCGGCAATTCTGAAAAACTTTCTCATAGTGTGCGGTGATGATGGTGATTGATAGAACTATAGTATTAGTTAATTGTGAAATTTCAGTATAAAATATGAATGTTGCAACTATAGTATACCGAAAGTTCTATATTACTTAGTAAATGTTGCTCCCGAACTGGTAGACACAAATAAAAAAACCGCAGGCGTTTAGCTGCGGCTTTCAATAATTTTCAAAAAAGCTGGTCAAACTATAGTTGCGGGATCACTTCGTTTAGCACAATAGGGTTGGTGGTGTTTATGGAAGTGCTGTTCGTGCAATCTGGTTTCAGGTACTCTCCGGTGCAGTTGTCTTCTACCATGGCATCGGTAAAGAAAACCATGTATACACGGTCGCCCCGTTTCATTTCGCCGTTGCTGGTCAGGCTGGCAAAGTAGGGATAGTATAGCTCAAACTCCTGGCCGGTTACCCTGTAAGGAAAAAAGTGTACAAAGTTTGAGAGCGAGACCGTTTCTTCGTCGTCAAGGTAAAGTTTCAGGCGTATCTCTTTTCCGGCGGGTACCGGCTTGTTCAGTTTTCCTTTCAGTATAAAATACGGGCCTCCCTGTGTTTCGGTGTTTACAGTAACGCTGGCCTCGGTCACATAATAGGTGGAGTGTTCTATAACTCTGGCCACGGGAGCCGGTGTTGAGAAATGTTTGGTGCGCTTATGCTCCACATCGCGTACGTAAGTAGCAGGAAAACCGTCTTTGGTAAATTTAAAACTATAGGTGCCTGACTCCAGGTAAGGGAATACATAGCCGCCTTCGTGGTCGGTAAGGGTGGTTTTGCCTGTTTGCTCCATGGTAACGGTTATGCCTGAAGGGTCCTGTTCTTCGCCATACACGTTGTATACTTTTACGCCGCCGTTTATGCCCTCGGCATTAGGGCCTGAGCCAGGTTCGCGCTCGCAGCTGCTTAGGATAAGGCCTGCTATAGTTGCCGCAACTATAGCCGCAGCTCTTAAAAATGAGTTCATAGGTTAATCAGATTATAATGCCTGTATGCTGATGAGATGTTGTAACTGTAAAAGCTGTTAAGGTAAGGTAAGCGTGAAAGTAACGGCCAGCGAGGGGTTCAGGCCAGCCTCCACTTTATATTCTTTGCCCTCCCAGTAACCATACAGCCGGGCAGCGCCGGGGTAAACCATAAAATAAATCGTGTCTCCCGACGTAAAGCCATAGTTGGTTTTCAGGTCATCTACTGAAATAGAAGGAAGCAACTGCACATTTTCTTCGCCGGTAGATGTAAAGCCTGCAATGCTGTTAAACAGATAATCTTCGTAAGAGACATTGGCTGTTTTGCCAACATAGGTAACCAGCGTAAACTCTTTCCCGGCAGGCACCGCTTCGCTGAGCAACACATTGGCGCGTATCTGGTCATCGTTGTGTACATAAAATTCGGCCCGGTCTACGTAAAAAGATGGCGCCCGCGATATAGAGAAATCCAGCGTTGCCTTCTCCTCGGAAAGATTAAAGTCCTTTTTATAATGCTGCTTAAAACCGGGTTTCGAGATCAGGTAGGTCCACTGGCCATACGGCACATTTGTTATCGTATAATTGCCGTTTTCGTCAACACTGGCTTCCAGGGTGGTGTTACCAACCAGCGCCTGCACCGTTACGCCTTCCGCCGGCTCGGGCTCGTTATATTCGTTGTAAACGTTCACTTTTCCGCTAACGGTACCGCGCAATACTGGCGGTTGATCTTCCGGGTCGGAGCATGCTGTTAGCAGCGTAACAAGCAGTAAAAGAAGGGTATAAGTCTGTTTCATGTGCTATGGAAATTAATGGTGGTCTGAACTGTAGATGTATAGAATTAAAGATTTTGTATAAAATATATAGCTTCTGTCTTATATCTAAAACTGTGCCAAAAAAAGCCGGAGCCCTGCAGATCAGGACTCCGGCTTCCGTAACTATAAACTATAGTTTTATTTAAAGGTATCCTTGCTGTCTACAATCTTTACGTCTTTCACATTCAGTGTATAGTTGGCGATGATGTCGTCTTCGGCCAGTACTTCTTTTGGCAAGCCTTCTTTTACCAGGTTCGAGTAGCTCATCGGCGACGGCGTGTTGTTGAGCAGTGCCTGCTTCAGCGGCTCGGCTTCGCTGTCGTCGGTAACTATGGTTACGTACATGTTCTGCACATCCCAGTACTTTTTCACGGCATCGTTCACTTGCTCTACGGTCAGGTTAGCCAGTAACTGGTCCATCTCTTTCAGGTAATCTTCGCGACCATAAAAGCGTGAGTCCATCATAAAGCCAAGTTGTTTCTCTTCGGTCTGGGCGTATAGTTTCATGTATGATCTCAGAAACTTGCGTGTGAGCTCAAACTCCTGCTCCGTCATGCCATTCTTGATCAGGTTATCTACTTCGCGCATGGCCAGGCGCAGGGCAAAATGGGCATGACCAACGTTAATGTCTTTCAGTTCGGCATACTGCTGCTTCAAACCTTCCGCAATTTGTACCGGACGGATCCAGAGGGCAAAGTAGTTGGATGTACGCGGCACACCCGGGTTTGGCAACTGGAAGCTTCCGCCCTGGTCGTACCACTCAATGTATGAATAGTCGCCATAGTTCATGGAGCGGGTTGTCCGGATCTTGTCGTATAGTTTACCATAGCTCTTGCGGTGCTCCCCCAGAAACGAGTTGGCTACCATCAGGGCAGCAAAATCATCGGCAGAGCGCGTTATAGGCATCGGCGTACCTGTAAATATAGCGGAGCCTAAGGCATCACTTTTCTGAATGATCTCTACCTGCACACCATTCGGCTTGTTTGGCTGACCGGCCAGTGGTATAGTTGGTTTCACATCCGATAACTGCGCCATGTCGGCTTTCAGCTTGTTCAGGAAGTCAGCGCTATAGTTGCCAGCTACGCCTATCATCAGGTTGTTGCGGGTAAACATGTTGCGCCAATGCTTCTTCACGTCCTCCAGGGTAATGTTCGGTACGCTGGCAGATGTGCCTTCTACCATGTGCTGGTAATTGGTACCTCTAAACAACAGGTCTTCCAATGCCTTTTTGCTGTATTCTTCGTCTGATGAAGCCCGGATCACCTGGTCTACAAAGTTCTGCTGGTTCGATTTTACACGTTTAAAATCGTCTTCAGCAAAAGCAGGCTGCAGCATGAGGCCACGCACGATCGGGTAAAAATCGTTCAGGAAATCGCGGTGCACCATAAAAGTAAAAGTAGTTACTTCCTTATCAGTGCTCGCACCATAACCAGCTGCCCATGGATATATTTTTTCACGGATCTGGGTGACGGTCATGTCTTGGGTACCGGAATTGGCAATCATCTGAGCTGTGGCATAGGTTAAGCCTTCCTTGCCTTTCGGATCCGCCATAGAGCCGTTCTTGAACATCAGTTTAATGATGACCTTGTTCGACTGCGGGTTCTGTAACTCTACCACTTTGCCCGGACCAAAAGCGGTGTTGGCATCAAAGGCTACAGGAGCTGTTTCAGTGGTTGTGGTTGTATCGGTGGTTTGCTGGGATGCCTGCGGCTGTTTGGTGCAGGAGGCAGCCAGCAGGGCAACAGGCAGTATATATGCAGCTATTTTTTTCATCTTTTCTCTTTCTAAGTCTGGTTAACTATAAAATTACTTTACAGGCGATTTCTCCGACGGGGCAATGGTGCCTACCGTGAGTGTGGTTGGTGTAAAGTACTTTTTGGCTACATCCATCAGGTCTTTGGCCGTAACAGTGTCGAACACCGCATACATGTTGTTGAGTGCTTCCGGGTTGCCGGTCAGCCAGATGTACTGCGAGAGTGAGTTGGCGATGGCATCGGGGCTGTCCATGCTCATGGCAAAGCTATACTTGATGCGCGATTTGGTATCCGCAATCTTCTGGGCATCTATCGGTTTGGTTTTCGCCTCGTTCAGCACGCGCATCATCTCGTCTTTTACATACTGCATGTCGTTGGCATTTACCACAGAGGCCGAGTAAGAAACAAGGTTTGGGTCGCGGGAGTATTGCGGACCACCGCCAATAAAGCGGGCCTTTTGTTCCTGCACTACCAGTTTGCGGTACAGGTCTGAGTTTTGCGAGAACAGAATATTGGACAGGATGCTCAGCGCCGGCAGGTCTTTACTGTTATCAGAGAAAGCAGGCCCTTTAAATGCCAGCGTTAAATATGGCGGGAAACCCTGCTGCTGCACGTGTGCATAGCGCGTTTGTGTTTGCTTTGGCTCTGTTGCAATATCAGGCTTATAGTTGCCGCGTTTCCAGTTGCCAAAATATTGCTGCGCCAGGTTGTTTACTTTATCCGGCGTTACATCGCCTACAACCAGTATGGTAGTGTATTCGGGGCGGTAAAAGCGATCGAAGAAGGTAAGCGAGTAGTCGTACTGGTTAGGCATGTCTACCACGTCTTCAAAAAAGCCCATGGTGGTGTGCGCGTAGGTGTGCTTGGTAAAGGCAGTGCTAACCAGTTTTTCGTATAGTTGCTGGTAGGGGCTGGCTGAGTTCTTGGTATACTCGCCCTTCACGGCGCCGGCTTCGGTTTTAAAGTCGTGCACGCTGTATTTCAGGTTCTGGAAACGGTCTGCTTCGATCTCGAACATTTTGTCAAGCATGTCGGCGTTGCCGGTCATGTGGTACAGGGTGCGGTCGATGCTGGTGTTGGCGTTGGCGGCAGCGCCCATTTCCTTCATAATGTCGCCGTAGGCTTCGGTGCTGTACTTGTCGGTTCCCCGGAACATCATGTGCTCAAAAAAGTGCGCAAAGCCGGTTTTGCCTTTCTCTACTTCCTCACGCGAGCCGGCTCTTACTACAATATAAAAAGCGGCAATGCCCGGGCTGTTGTAAGGTACGGTTACTACGTTCAGGCCATTGTCAAGCTTTTTCTGGTGGATAGGGTAGGGCAGAATTTTACTGCTTTGCTGGGTTTGCGCTATCACCGCCGAAATGGTGCATAGCACGAGCAGCAGCAGCGCTACTATCTTGTTTCTCATGTTTTATAGGTTTAGTGTGTTATCGTGTAAGTACGTACGGTAATACTACGTTTAAATATAGCGGTTTAGCTTTTTTTGCCCAAAACACTGGCTATAAAGCGCTTTTATATCTATCAACTATCGGGTTTTATCGCTGACCGGCTACATAAAAAAGCCCCGCCTGTTGTGGGCGGGGCTTCTGCAATTTTCTGAACTATAGTTAGACCAGTTCTTTTGGCTTTTCTTCTGTGGCAGGTAGTTCGTCTGCCAGCTCAGGGTTAGTAGTGGCTATTATACCAGTTTCCGGCTGAATATCCAGCTCGCCTTCCCAGCGGGCAACTACGGCAGTAGCAAGACAGTTACCGGTTACATTAATGGAAGTACGGGCCATGTCCATCAGTTCATCTATCCCTAAAATGGCAAATACAGGCCATACCGGAAGATCAAACGAGGCCACTGTACCTAATAAGATAACCAGTGACGCTCTCGGTACGCCGGCCACGCCTTTACTGGTCAGCATCAGGGTAAACACCATCACCAACTGTTGTTCCCAGCTAAGCGGAATACCAGCGGCCTGCGCCACAAACACTGCAGCCAGCGATAAGTACAGGGTTGTTCCATCAAGGTTAAAACTATAGCCGGTCGGCATTACAAAGGCTACGATCTTACGCGGCACACCCAGTTTTTCCATTTCTTCCATGGCGCGTGGCAGGGCAGCCTCGGAGCTGGTAGTAGCAAACGCGATAGACACCGGGCCGGAGATAGCCTTCAGGAAGCGGATGATAGGAACACGGGCGATCAAGGCTATTGGCAATAACACCAGCAACACAAAGGCAAGCAGCGCCACATACAAGGTTGCCAGCAAATGGAACAGGTTTACAAGGATACCAAGCCCCATGTGGCCAACCGTATAAGCGATAGCCGAACCCACACCAACCGGTGCAAAGTACATGATGATGTTCGTGAACTTGAACATAGTTTCAGACAAGCTCTCGCAGAAATCGAGCATTGGCTTGCGCTTTTTCTCGGTTACCATGGCCAGGCCAATGGCAAACAGCACACTGAATACCACGATCTGCAATACCTGCCCTTCGGCTACGGATTTGGCAATGTTCTCTGGGAAAACGTGCAGAATGATATCTGAAGCGGTTTGTTTGGCCGGGGCCGTAATGTCTTCATTTACTTCCGCCAGGTTCATGTCAACGCCTTCGCCGGCCTTGCTGATGTTGATAGCTGCCAAACCGATGAACAGGGCTATAGTTGTAACAACCTCGAAGTAAACCAGCGCTTTCCAGCCCATGCTGCCTACCTGTTTCAGGTTAGAGTGGCCGGCAATACCCACCACCAGCGTGGCAAAAATAAGCGGTGCAATAATTGTTTTTATCAGCTTCAGGAAGACCTTGCTGAGTACGTTGAGGTTGGTTGCAAATTCCGGGAAATCGTAACCGATCTCAATACCCAGAACCATACTGATCAGGATCCAGGTGGTAAGTGACTTTTTCCGGATACCGTACGCCAGCAAAAAGCCGATACAGGTCCAGCGCACAGCCATCAGCACCTCGCCCGGAAGGTTAATGACGTTATAGTACTGCAACACGGTGAGGATAGCTGCTATCGTGATACTTAACAGCGCAGCTACAGGAATAAAAGATAATTTCTTCATAAAGATGAGTGAAGTATAGCACCCGCCAGCGGCAGGTTGCCGGATGTTAAGTAAGTAATAAGCAGCCCATAACGTAGTAAACGCTCATAAACCCACCTGTTAAAACTAAGCAAATATAACCAGATCAAGCGCAACGCCAAAGACAGTTATAGTATAAACTCAATTTTATAGTGTCATTAACCCTTAAGGCGGTGCATCTTATGTTGTGCCTTATCAGTATATTTAGCCTCAGCTAATCCAAACTTATTATTCTGCTATATGCTAACCTGGCGCATCGAGGCCCTGCACCTGAAACTGAAATATACCTGGCGCATAGCCCGCAATGCCAGCGACGAGAAACTGAACTTCCTGGTACAGGTCTCGGACGGAACCTATAGTGGTTTTGGAGAGGCGGCACCCAACATTCGTTACGGCGAGACCCCGGACCTGCTGCTGCAACAGTACCAGGTATTGCTGATGGCGGGGCTGGCCAGTGTAAAATCGATGGAGGAGCTGCTGCAGCTGCTTACCGAGCACCCGCCCGTGAATGCCTTGCGCTTTGCCGTGGAAGCCGCCTACCTGCACTACTACTGCCAGGTAAAACAGGTACCGGTACACCAGCTATTGGGCCAGCCTTTGCCGCACCAGCAGGCTACCTGCTTTTCGTTGCCGATCATGGAAGTGGGGCAGGTGCGCGGGTTTATAAAAAAGCATAACCTGCAGCGTTTTCCGTGTTTAAAGCTAAAAGTGAACAGCGAGCAGGGCGCCGAGCTGCTGCAGGAAGTGCTGGACGTGGTAGAGAAACCCGTGGTGCTGGATGGAAACGAAAGCTGGAAAGACCCCGACGAGCTATTACGCTTTCTGCAGACGATCGACAGGCAACGGGTCTTGTTTATAGAGCAGCCTATGCCCGCCTCCGAAGCCGCCGCCTACGCCCATCTTAAACCGCTCAGCCCGATTCCGTTGGTGGCCGACGAATCTGTGACCGATGATGCGGATTTTTCGATGCTGAAGCAGGAATTTCATGGGGTGAACATAAAGCTGATGAAAGCCGGTGGCTACTTAAATGCCGTGCGCCTGTTGCAGGAAGTGCGCAAACATGGCCTGATGGCGATGATCGGGTGCATGGTGGAGACCAGCCTGGGCATTTGGTGCGCCATGCAGCTTAGCGCCGCCTTCGACTTTGCCGACCTCGATGGCTTCCTGATCCTGGACGATGAGCCTTTTAAGCTGGTACGCGAAGAGCAGGGAATTCTGTACCTGAAGTAAGTTGAATTGTTAAATTGTTGATAGTTAAATTGTTGAATTGTTAGCTGTCTACTGCTCCCTGAAAAAGAGAACCCGACGGCTTGCCGGCACGCCCTGAATTTTTGACAAAGGATTTTTTGACATGGGACAAAAGACCTGCACCTATAGTCTGAACTATAGTTCTATCGGATAACTATAGTTTAAAATGGCTCTGAAGTTACTCATCAACACTGCGCCAACTATAGCCCGGAATCCTGAACAGATAATGATCTAAGATTAACTGTAGAATCCTAAACTAACCAGGCCAAACTATAGCAACTATAGTTGTAACTGCACTACAGACACAACTATAGCAAAGGCATCTCATAAACTATAGCTTCCCAACTATAGCTCCGAAACTATAGTTTGCTTCCGGTCAAATCTCCCATAACCTATGTAAGGCCCGATGCTGGAATCGCTTAACTTTGCATACCAGTCTTCCATGAATAATAAAACATCCTTTCAAAAACCGGCTTCTATAGTTGCCTGAGCTGTTTTTTTCTGAAAATTTAGGTTTTCTTGAAACTAATCTGAAAAAAAACGTGTATTGTGTTTGTACATTAAATGTATGTACATATATTTGCATCATCATTCATATCAACGATGAAGATAGAAGAAGAAATAAAGCAGACAGCATTCAGAAACGAGTATCATAAGGCATACATCAATTTGCTTTATACTTCTAATTTTCTGCAGCAGGAACATGGCAGTATGTTAAAACCGTTTGGCATTACATCGCCACAGTTCAATGTGCTTCGCATTCTGCGTGGGCAATACCCGAAGCCGGCTACCGTTAGCCTGCTGATAGAGCGCATGCTGGATAAGACCTCTAACGCATCGCGGATCGTGGATAAGCTGGAAGCAAAAGAGCTGGTAACCCGCAAACAATGTCCCAACGACCGCCGCACCGTGGATGTGCTGATAACCGAGAAAGGCCTTGACCTGCTGAAACAGCTCGATGCCCTGGATAACGACAACAAAAGCGGCGGCATCTATAACCTGACAGAAGATGAAACCCGGGAGCTTAACCGGATGCTGGATAAAATCAGAGATTAATTAAAATAGTAACCAATACATAACCATAAATTAAAATGAAAAAAGTAGCAATTCTTGCCTCACTTGCCGGTGCCCTGATGATGACGGCTTACGCTGGTAATACAACCAAAACTGAAAATGCTGTAGCCACTACTGAAGTAGCAGCTCCTGCTAAAGGCCGTGTTTACAACGCTGTAATCGAGAAGAGCGAAGTAAAATGGAACGGTAAGAAAATTGGTGGTGAGCACTATGGCGCTATTGCCCTGAAGAGCGGTAACCTTACTGTAGACAAAAACAAAGTAACTGGCGGTAAGTTCGTGATCGACATGAACTCTATCACTGTAGAAGATATTAAAGACGCTGAGTACAACGGCAAACTGGTAGGCCACCTGAAGTCTGACGATTTCTTTGGCGTGGAGAAACACCCTACCGCTACTTTCGAAATCAAGTCGCTTGCCCCGATCGCAAAAGCTGCTGCCGGTAAGCCAAACTATAAAGTAAATGGTCTGTTAACGATCAAAGGCATTACCAAGCCAGTACAGTTCCCGGCTACTATCACAACTAAAAATGGTGTGGTAACAGCTAAGGCTGATGTTACAGTAGACCGTTCTCAGTACGATGTGAAGTATGGCTCTAAGAGCTTCTTCGATAATCTGGGTGATAACGTTATCATGGATGATTTCACTGTATCATTCAATGTAACTGCAAAGCAGTAATTGGAGTAGATAATTAAGGTTTTGATTCCGCCCCGGCGCTCCTTGTAGTGTCGGGGCGGTTTTCTTTCGGGCTAAGCTATAGTTTGTTACCTTTGATATAAACCAAGGATTATAATTAATGCGCGCACTTTATTTTTTCTTACCTATAGTTGCTCTCCTGATGCTATTGTCCGGCTGCGAACCAGAAGCACCTTCGGCACAGCAGATAGTTGACAAAGCCATTGAAGCACACGGCGGTAAAAGATTCGATAAAAGCATCATCCAGTTCCGGCTCCGCGACAAACTCTACCGCTCGCTCCGCGATAACGGCGCCTTTGTGTACAGCCGCACCTTTACCGACACCACGGGCCAGCATGTGCACGATGTGCTGCGCAACAGCGGCTTTACCCGAACTATAGACAACAAGGAAGTGGAGTTACCCGAAGAGCGGAAGCAGGCCTTCAGCAACTCGGTAAACTCCGTGATATACTTTGCGCTGCTGCCTTATTTTTTAAACGATGCGGCCGTGCAGAAAGCGTATTTGGGTGAGGTAACTATAAAGGGAGAGCCTTACTATAAAATTAAAGTAACCTTTGCCCAGGAAGGCGGCGGCCAGGACCACGAAGACGAGTACGTGTACTGGTTCCACAAGCAACACCACACCATGGATTACCTGGCCTATAACTATAAAGAGGACGACGGCAGTTTAGGCACCCGCTTCCGCGAAGCCATAAACCCCCGCACGATCAGCGGCATCCGTTTCCAGGACTATATCAACTATACTTCAGAAGAAAAAGGCCTTAACATCGAAAATTACGATACAGCTTTTGAGGCCGGCAACCTGAAGAAAGTTTCGGATATAAATCTGGAAGAGATAGAAGTAAGGGAGTTGCCGGAGTAAATCTCCTGAACCAGGGTTTACTATGGATGTGTTGTATTGATTTAGATTTTATCCTAAAATCTAAATTTCTGCCTTATCATGTCGAGCATTCTTGAGATGTGAGTAGAAAAGAGCCAGCGTAGCTGTGAGACATCTTATTTGTTCTATAGTAACTATTGTCATTTCGAGTGCAGCGAGAAATCTATCTTAGACTATAGTTTTTGCTCAAGAGCTAACCTTCTATAATTTACTTTGCCTACTATCCGACACAAGCCACTGTATTATAGTTTCCTCCAACCCTGGGAACTCTATAAGCCTACAGTCCTATAGTTAAATTGGCTCCCTCCTGGGCCGGGAGGCCCCGTCTTCGGGCATCGCGCGGTGTATATTTCCTTTGCTCCTGACGTCGCAATGCCCTACAGGCACCGGAAATCTACAAGGCGCTCAACCCAAAGACTGATAACAAGCTCGATAGGTTATGATCTGGCTATAGTTTCCTTTTTCATTCTTGGTTAGGACAGATCTGTTTTTCTCGTGGCTGTAGTTTCTGGGGGCAGGCTGCGCCTACCTGCTCATGGTCTGTAACTATAGAACTATAGTTGTAAACTATAGCAAAGACGCAGACTGTCCCCTTGAGGACAAGTGAGAACGAGAGTTCGAAACTTGCGAGCACAGCTCACAGGGGTGTTAAAGCAGCAACTATAAAACTATAGCTATCAACAGAGCAGTATCAGAAAATTCCCCGCCTTAGATAAGGAGGGGTTAGGGGTGGTTGGACCAACCTTAACTATAGAACTGTGAAAACCACTTATAGCTATAGCCAAAATTCCCCTCTAGGGAGGGGTAGGGGTGGGTTAGTGGGCAAGCATCAAACTATAGCTACCAACTATAGCAGACAATCCTTAAATCCTCGAATCCTGTAAATCCTTGGGGTAGGGGCCCTATTTAAAGATTCAGACAAATTACTCCACTTCAAACTCCGAAGGCAATTCCACAGGCAGCGGTTTGTTTCGGTACCGGATCTGAAGCAGGTAATCGTCTATAGTGTCTTTGTATTCCAGGTGGTAATCTTCGTGCAGGTTTTTGCGGATGAGCTGGATGGTTTTGAGTAGCAAACGCGCTGTAGAAGTATAGAAAACCTTGTAGTAGCTGTCGAACTGGCCGGTATAGTTCCGGAAAATAATGTCCAGGGTATACAGGTGTAGCTCTACTTCGGCTTTCTTATCCTTGGTGATGCGCTTGAACCGGGCAATCTCTTTTACAGCTTTGCGCAGTGCTTTGGCTAAGGCTTTGGTCAGGCTGCGGCCGGTCGCATTCAGCAACAACTCATGTATCACGTCCTGACTTTGTTCCTGCAGTTCCTCCAGCGTCAGTTCGCCCAGTTCGTACGAAAACATGTCATACAGCTCGGCATCGCGGCGCACTGCTTTCAGTAAAAGGGCTTCCTTGTCTTTATCTGAGAGTTGTTTGATGGCTTTCTTGAAGGATGCAGATGGTGCAGGCATAAAACTATAGTTGTATTGGTGCTGCAAAGGTACGTAATTCAGCGTTTTAAGTGAATCTATAGTTGTTGCAATACCAGGAGTAAACAGTGGTAGCCTACTCCAAAGTAACGCAAAGCAAAAGTCCTGATCCAACCAAAATTATTTTGCGGTGTAAAGGTTGAATATGTACGAATATTTCGTAGTATTACGATATACTCGTAGTTGATCTGCTTTCTGTATCCGCTCACTGAGTTACCTGCCTACTTTTTGGTAATACGCTCTACTTATAGGCGACCAGCGTCTATAGTTTTTGCAATAAGATAGTTCATCAAAACAAACTGGATCATGAAAATCAAACTTTTAATTGCGCTGCTCTTTATGATAGGTGGGGCGCAGGCACAAAATGTAGAAGGCATTAAATTTGAGCAGGGCCTTAGTTGGGAACAGGTTCAGAAGAAAGCGAAGAAGGAAAACAAGTACATTTTTGTAGATGTATTTACAACCTGGTGTGGGCCTTGCAAACAAATGGATAGGGATATTTTTCCTAAAAAAGAAGTCGGCGATTTTTTTAACACCTATTTTGTAAGTGTTAAAGTTCAGGCAGATACTACGAAGAAAGATAGTGAGGACGTAAAAAAGTGGTACAAAGATGCGCAGGCTATAGTTAGGACCTATAACGTCGACAGTTATCCTGTTTACCTGTTTTTCAATCCGCAGGGTGAGCTCGTACACAGGGTAAACGGAGCTTCTCCTACTGCGGCAGTATTTATCTCGAAGTCAGAACTGGCCCTTAGTGGATATCAGAAGCAGAAGTGGGATTTTATGAAAGGAGTGGAAGACCCGGCTTTTCTTTCAGAATTATTAAAGTCCGCACAACTGATGAATGACAGAGAACTCATTCCTATAGCTGCAAATGCCTACCTGAAAACGCAAAAGGATTTAACCAGTGCAGAGAATCTTAAACTTATTGCAGTCTCCACGCAAAAGATAACAGATCCTGGCTTCGCTGTCCTGAGAAGCCATTCAGCAAAAGCTAATGCAGTGCTTGGGGAAGGAGTGAGTGAGCAAATTACTACAACGGTAATTTTTGATGAACTTGTTCTCCCTAAACTCAGGGTAGATGGGAGAAAGAAGGACTATGGTGGTGGCATGGTAGCTTATACCGGTATAGTTAATGAGCAAGTTGACTGGAATGAAGTAGATGGAATGCTGACAAAGCAGTTTCCGGATCTGAAGGATAAAATTATAATGACTGCCAAGCCAATGTACTTCCAGTGGACCCAAAACTGGACCGAATACACCAACTATATTTTGTCTGTTAAAAACAAGATTGACAACCCACAACTCGATAGCCATGCTAACAAGCTATTCCTTTTTAGTGATGATAAGGAAAATCTGAAAACGGCATTGGAATGGGCGGCGGAGTTAGCTACACAAAAAGAAAAAGGCAACCCCAAATATTTGTATACTTATGCCAATTTATTGTACAAGATAGGCAAGACTGAAGAAGCAATAAAAGTAATGAGCCATACAATCGAGCTTGCAGGAGCTGAAGGCCAGTTTTTAGAAGAAATCATTGAGAAGATGAAAGCCGGGGAAAAGACATGGTAATTTTACTATTGGCACTACTATAGTTAGGCACTACCATTAGCAATACGGCCTCACTGTTGATCATCTTATATACAAAAGCTTCGCTGTTGCAATTAAGAAACAAAACAGGCGCTGAGATCATCAGCGCCTGTTTTATAGTTGTTATTGTTGTGGAGTAGCTTTCAGGTTATCATCCAGGTACTGCGTTACTTTTCGCATCAGGTGCACGCGGTCTTTCCCGATCACGTTGTGTGGATGGCCCGGATACACGAAGTAATCGAGTAACACGCCTTCGTCCACGGCCTTTTTCAGGAACGCTAAGCTGTGTTGCCACACTACTACATCATCCACCGTGCCGTGAATCATCAGCAGTTTGCCTTTCAGGTTCTTTACGTGGTTCAGCAGGTTGGCATTTTTGTAGCCTTCCGGGTTTTGCTCCGGAGAATCCATATAACGCTCAGTGTACATCACTTCGTAGTAGTTCCAGTCGATAACCGGACCGCCGGCCACGCCAACTTTGAAGGTCTCAGGCGACTTCAGCATCATGGTAGTGGTCATAAAACCACCGAAGCTCCAGCCATGGATACCCATGCGGCTGGCATCTACATAAGGCAACGATTTTAAATACTCTACGCCACGCAGCTGGTCGGCCATTTCTACGGTGCCTAACTGGCGGAAAGTAGCCTGTTCAAATTCCAGTCCGCGGGCTGATGTTCCACGTGGGTCTAAGGTGAAAACGATATAGCCTTTCTGGGCCATTAACTGCATCCAAAGGTTCGCGCCACCCATCCAGCTGTTGGTTACCAACTGCAAATGCGGACCACCATACACATACACCACCACCGGGTATTTCTTGTTCTTATCAAAATTCGGAGGCGTGATCATGCGGGTATACAGGTCGGTGCCATCGTCAGCCTTGATCGGGAAGATAGTTACTTCACCAAGTGCATAATCGGCCACAGGGTTTTTAGAAGTAAGCAGTGTTTGCGCTACTTTGCCATCTTTTGTATTCACTACCCAGATCTTACGTGGTGTTACCTGGCTGCTATAGGTATCGATGATGTAGTTGCCGTTCGGGCTAAGTTTGGCGCTGTGCGTACCGCTACCCTGAGACAGACGCGTGTTTTTACCATTGTTAAGGTCTACACTATAAAAATGGCGCTCCAGCGGGCTTTCGGCAGTAGAACTATAGTATAATTTTTTGCCATCCTTACTGAAACCAAGCACATCGGTGATCATCCAGTCGCCTTTGGTCAGGGTTCTGATCTCTTTGCCGTTGGTATCATACAGGTATAAATGATCATAGCCGGTGCGCTCGCTTACTCTTACAAACTGGTTTGGTTTGCCAGGCACAAAGTACAGGCCCTTTTCAGGCTCCACATACTTGGCATGTTTTTCTTCCAGCAGTGTCTTCACAAAATCACCGGTAGCAGCATCGTACTGGTTCAGTTTCATGTGGTTCTGGTCGCGGTTAACTACGGCAATGTAAATGTGCTTTTCGTCCGGGCTCCAGGTAATGTTGGTCAGGTATTGCTCAGCCGGTTCACCGGTTTTCAGGAAAGTAGTTTGCTTCGTAGCCGTGTTGTAAACACCCACTGTTACATGGTGGCTTTTGCCGCCTGCCATCGGGTATTTAATGTTATTTAATTTAGCTGGAAGTGGGGCCACATCAACCAGCGGGTAATCAGTAACCATGGTCTGGTCCATGCGGTAGAACGCCAGATGCTTACCAGTCGGCGACCAGAAAGTGCCTTTACTGATACCGAACTCAGAGCGGTGCGCCGCCTGTCCGTTAACTATCCCTTCATTCTTTTCATTCGTAACAGCCACATCAGCAGCGCCCGGGGCAGACACATACAGGTTGTTGCCTTTGGTGTAAGCGATGCGCTGTTTGGTTGGGTCCAGTTCTGCGTTCTCGGCATCGGCAGCATATGTAGTAACTATAGTTGCTTTCCCATCTTTCAGGTTATAGTTAAAGATCTTGCCCTGCAGGTTCAGAACAAGAGTATTGGCATCTTTCCACTGCACTGCCGGGAAGCTTTTTACTTCTTTACCGCCTGCCGCTTGTATGGCCGCACTCAGCTTATCAACGGTAAGTATGGTATTGTGCTTCGTGGATTTCGCGTTGCCACGAACCAAAGCGTTGTCTTTTACAAAAGTAAAGTCGTCGGAACCCGCTACCCAGTTCAGCTGGCGCAGGTTTTCGGGTTGAAGTGCCGGGTTAATAATGGCATCTTCCATGGTCAGCATTTTGTCCTGTGCCTGTGCCTGCAACGTTGCTACAGCCAAAAGCATAGTAAAAGCCAGCCCTTTTAATCGGTTAGAAAAGATCATCAGAGTTGATTGGTTGGTTGTTAAAAGAGTAATTAGCTGCAAGATTGCAGTAATCTGTTTAAAGAGCAAAAATAGCGCCTGATATGCGGTGCAAGGTACAAAAACTATAGTTCAGGTAATTGGTTTTACAGGAATTATAAGCCGCTCCGGATTGTTAAAAACTATACTTTATGCAGCAGCAAAAGAGCGATTTATAGTTGCCCGGCTGCTTTATAAAGTGCTGTTTAGTTCGTAATTTTGTGCTATGAATACGGAGAGAGAAATTTTACATCAGGAAGATGTTGCGGTGCTGGAAGAGAATACCGACCTGCGCCAGCTGATCGTTTTTAATGATGACGTTAATACCTTCGACCACGTGATCGAGACCCTGATTAAAGTATGCGGCCACACGGCGGAGCAGGCAGAACAATGTACGCTGCTGATCCACTACAAAGGCAAGTGTACGGTTAAAATGGGGTCTTACGAGGAGTTGGAAGGCATGTGCACCGCGCTGCACCAGAAATCACTTTCTGCGGATATTCAGTAAGGAGGTTAAATGGAGTTTCCGTCGAAGCTGATAGAAAATGCCGTGGAAGAGCTGGCCAAGCTGCCCGGTGTAGGAAAAAAAACGGCCCTTCGCTTAGCGTTACACCTGCTTAAGAATGAGTCAGAAGACACGTTCTCGCTGGCCGAAGCCCTGGTGAAAATGCGCACCGAAGTAAAACATTGCAAGCAGTGCCATAACATCTCCGATACTGAAGTGTGTGGCATTTGCAGCAACCCGCTTCGCGACCGCAGCTTGCTGTGTGTGGTAAGCGACATACGGGATGTGATTGCCATTGAAAATACGGCCCAGTACAAAGGCCTGTACCATGTGTTGGGTGGTGTTATTTCGCCGCTCGAAGGTGTAGGCCCATCGGATCTGCACATCGACAGTTTGCTGGAGCGCCTGCTGCCAAACACAGAGGTTAAAGAAGTGTTAATGGCGATCAGCCCGACCATGGAAGGCGATACCACTGCTTTTTACCTGACACGCAAGCTACGCGACCACCAGAACCTGAAGATCACATCTATTGCCCGCGGTATTCCGGTTGGAGGCGAGTTGGAGTATGCGGATGAGATTACCTTAGGCAGAAGTATTGTAGAGCGCACTGCTTACGGCAGGGCTTAAGAGTTAAATTACCTTTTGGAAAAGGGTCGCAGCTATAGTTGCGACCCTTTTTTTGTTTGTCTTCCAATTGTTGAAAGCAAAACTTTTAGCTTCTCTATTGTCATTTCGAGCGTAGTCGAGAAATCTTATATGTCCTATAGTTTGCTTTTCCTACTATCTGAACCAAGCCTTCTTTCTATAGTTGCTTCTAATCCTGGGAGCTCTAATCACCTACTGTTCTATAGTTTACTTGGCTCCCTCTGGGGCCGGGAGGCCCCGTCTTCGGGCATCGCGCTGCTGCCTTCTTGCTATCCTCGTACCTCGGATTGCCTGCGGCACTGCAACAAGTCAAAGGCGCTCAACCCAAAGACTGAAATCATATTCGATAGCTTCTACTTAAACTATAGTTACTTTCCTTGATCTTGGCTGTGGCAGATCGGTTTTCTCGTGGATGTAATTCTGTAGGGACAGGTCGCGACCTGTCCTGCTCGTGGTCTGAGCTATAAAACTATAGCTTAAACTATAGCAATGTCAGAGCTCCCCTCCTTGGATAAGGAGGGGCAGGGGTGGTTGGACCACACAAACTATAAAACTATAAACCAAACTATAGCAACAGTAGCAATTCCCCTCTTGAGAGGGGCAGGGGTCTATTGTCTCGTAAATGTAGAACTATAGCTAAAGACATCGAATTTCCTGTCTCTGCCGGGTCAGTTGAGTTACAAATTCAACCCTATAGGTAGGCACGGGTTGCAAACCCGCGCCAGCGAAAGAGTAAAAGTAACTATAGCTGTTCTAACTATAGACAAAGCCGGTAATCCAGAAAATCCTGATTCAGACAAGAGGGTTGGGATAGGATACATATATGCTAACTATAGTTCAAACTATAGCAACAGAACAATCTCCCTCTCCTGTTCTTAGGAGAGGGTTGGGGTGAGGTAACTACAGGACCATACCCATTAAACCAAAATCCAGTCATTCCACCTGCAACCAACCTATAAATCCGGATTTTATAACCGATCTCTTTCTTCGTTCAGAACAATTTGGCAATTTACCTGGCTAACCAGGAGGTACCCGCATATTACAGCCGTGCTTTCTGGAAAGTGTGTAACAGAATAAGTACCTTTGGCCTTTTAAACGACAAGTAGATGCAGCACATTGATAAAGTAAGCAACATTCTGTCCGATAGAATAACGGCTCTTGCCGAGCCCCAGACGATAGCGATGGCAAAAAAAGCCCGTGAGCTGGCTGCGCAGGGCCACGATGTAATAAGCCTGAGCTTTGGAGAACCTGATTTTCAGACGCCGCAATACATAAAGGATGCCGCCAAAAAGGCTATCGACGACGGATTTACTTTTTACACGCCTGTGCCCGGGTACCCGGAACTACGCCAGGCCATTGCCGATAAATTTAAGCGCGACAACAACCTGGACTATAAGCCGGAAAACATTGTGGTCTCGACCGGTGCCAAACAAAGCATTGCCAATGCGGTAATGTGCCTGGTTAACCCCGGCGATGAAGTGATCATTTTTTCACCTTACTGGGTGTCGTATGAAGAGATAGTGAAGCTGGCAGAGGGCACGCCGGTGCAGGTAATGGGCAAACTGGAAAACGATTTTAAAGTTACGCCAGCACAGCTCGAAGCAGCCATTACTTCCAATACTAAACTGATCATGTATTCTTCGCCATGCAACCCGACGGGTTCCGTGTTTACCGAAGAAGAGTTGCTTGCACTGGCAAAAGTGCTGGAGAAATATCCGCAGATTCATGTCATTGCCGACGAGATTTACGAGTACATCAACTTTGAAGGACAGCACGCCAGCATGGCCGGCTTCGACTTTATAAAGGACCGTGTTGTGACGGTAAACGGCTTCTCGAAAGGCTACGCCATGACGGGCTGGCGTGTAGGCTATATTGCAGCCCACAAGACCATTGCCGCCGCCTGCGAAAAAATGCAGAGCCAGATCACGTCCGGTACCTGCTCCATTGCCCAGAAAGCAGCTTACGCGGCCCTGCAAGGTGGCAAGGAAGCAGCCCTGGAGATGCGGGAAGCTTACCTGCGTCGCCGTAACCTGGTGCTGGAACTGATGAACGACATCCCGGGCTTTAAAACCAATGTGCCGGAAGGAGCATTTTATATTTTCCCGGATGTAAGCCATTATTTTGGCATGAGCTACGAGGGCAACACCATACAGAACGCGCTGGACCTGTGCATGTTTTTACTGACCGATGCGTTGGTAGCTGTGGTAAGTGGCGAAGCGTTCGGGGCACCGAACTGCGTTCGTTTCTCGTATGCCACCTCCGACGAAAAACTGACCGAGGCCCTGCGCCGCATCAAACTTAGCCTGGCTAAACTTCAGTAATGAACCACATCCATAGTTTAGAAGATATTTTTACAGCCTTTAATGGGCTGACCGTACTTATAGTTGGCGACGTGATGATAGACTCCTACTTGTGGGGAAAATCGACGCGCATCTCGCCGGAAGCACCTGTGCCTATAGTTAACGTTGTAAAACGCGAGAAACGCCTGGGCGGTGCTGCCAACGTGGCCCTAAATGTGCAGGCCCTTGGCGCTACGCCACTGCTCTGCTCTGTAATAGGAGACGACAAGGATGGCGGCGATTTTCTGCGCCTGCTTGAAGAAAAAGGACTGTCGACGGAAGGGATTGTGCAGAGCCCTGAGCGGGTTACAACTATAAAACACCGCATTATTGCCAGTGCCCAGCAGTTGCTGCGCATTGATGCAGAGATAGAGACCGAACTGACCGCTTATGATAACCAGCACCTGGAAGAGCGTTACATAAAATTGCTGGATGCGGCGGATGTTGTGGTGCTGGAAGATTACGACAAAGGCGTGTTCTCTGAGGCCAACATCAGGCGGTTTATCCAACTGGCCAATGAGCACAATATTCCTACCGTTGTCGATCCTAAAAAGAAGAACTTCCTTAGCTTTGTGGGGTGCACCCTGTTCAAGCCAAACCTGAAAGAGCTGAAAGAAGGCCTGAAGGTTGACTTTGCCGACGAGAACCTGCACGCGTTTGAAGAAGCAGTAAAGGAACTACAGAAACGCCTGCAGACAGAACAGGTATTGGTGACGCTTTCGGAGCGCGGCATATTTATTGCAAACGGCAGCCATAAAACTTACATGGAAGCCCACCGCCGTTCTATTTCCGATGTTTCTGGTGCCGGCGATACGGTCATAAGTATAGCGGCTTTGTGTATGGCGCTGCGCACATCGGTACAGTTTCTGGCCGGGCTGAGCAACCTGGGCGGCGGGCTGGTTTGCGAACAGGTAGGGGTGGTTCCCGTAGATAAGCAACGCCTGTTGCAGGAGGCTACCCAGATCAGGTTATTTGAAGCGCATGAACAGCGAACAGCTTAACAGATTTTTATATGACAGTAAACTAAGGGCCTATGCCCTGATGCGGCGCACCACGTATGTGCTCACCATCCTGTCGGTGGGTTTGCTGGTGTATGCGCATGGTGTCGTAAAAGATCCTGTTACGCTAAGCTATCTGTATTATACTATAGATGGTATCCTGGCCATTTTTGTGCTCATTTACCTGCTGCGCATCCTGTATACCTTTGAGCGGGTAAAGTTTCTGCGGCGCACCTGGTTCGAGGGCACCCTGATGGCCATTATCTTTGTAAACCAGGTCTGTACCTACCTGCTCGACTTTCCTATCGTTTACAACATCTTCGGCAGCATTGGTATACCTCTTTCGGTAGAGATTTACCGGGCGCTGGTGTCGTTGTACATGCTCATGCTGCTTGTAATTGAGCTGCTCGAAACCAAGGTACACCTCAAAGCGCTGCAGATAAAGCCTGCTGTTACGTTCCTGCTTAGCTTTATTGCCCTCATAGCTATTGGCACAGCGCTGTTTATGCTGCCCAAAATGTCGGTGGTGCCGGGCGGCATGCGGTTTATTGATGCCCTTTTCATGGCAACGAGTGCCTCCTGCATTACAGGCCTGGCCGTGATAGATCCCGGAACTTACCTTTCGTTTTCGGGGCAGGTGGTGTTGCTGGTACTGGTGCAGCTGGGCGGGTTGGGAGTTATGACCTTTGCCACCTTCTTTGCTATGCTGATGCGTGCCGGTATTGGTATCCGCCACCACGTGGCCATGTACGAGATCATGGAAAGCGAGTCCTTGTCGTTTACGCGCGGCCTGCTCAGGAAGCTCATCATCATGACCCTTTTTATTGAAGCGGTCGGTACAGTAATCATATTCATGACCTGGAGCCGGGATGCGGTTTTTACGGATTTAGGGACAAAGATCTTTTATTCGATCTTTCATGCCGTGTCGGGGTTCTGTAATGCCGGTTTCTCGCTTTACCCGGAAGGGCTTTATACCGATGTGCTGCGCGATGCCTATATTCTGCATTTAACTATAGCAGTGCTGGTTATTTTTGGAGGCATCGGTTTCCCGGTCATGATCGACCTGTTTTCGCCATCGGCCCTGCGAGCCCGGCTGCATGCCCCGTGGCGCAACTGGAAAATGCTTACCCGGGTAACAGTGTATACGTCGGCGGCTTTGCTGGCTTTTGGCACTGTTACGTTCTTTGCGCTGGAGTTTTTTAATACCCTTACCGGCCTCAACTTCACCGAAACCCTGGTCACTTCCTTTTTTCAGTCGGTAACTACGCGTTCTGCGGGCTTCCATACCGTCGATATGTCGGCTGTATCTGTCCCGGCCTTACTGATCATGATGATCCTGATGTTTATCGGTGCTTCGCCGGGGTCGATGGGTGGCGGTATCAAAACCACTACCTTTACAGTGATCATTCTTACAGTGTGGGCAACTATACGTGGACAAAAGAACATCGAAATAAGCCGGCGTACTATACCGCCTGCGGTTTCGTATAAAGCGTTTGCCGTTTTTACCTTTGCCGTTGTGTTCAATGTCTTTTTCCTGATCATTCTTTCTATTTCAGACCCACAGTTTGATATTTTAAGGCTGGCTTTTGAGCAGGTATCGGCATTTGCTACGGTAGGTTTAAGTACAGGCATAACCGCCGGTATGTCTGATGTAGGGAAAGGTGTTCTGATCCTGTCGATGTACATAGGCAGGGTAGGGACCTTAACGCTGGCACTTGCCATCAGTACAAGAGCTTACACAACAGCTTATAAATACCCAAGTACTCACCTGGCCATTGGCTAAAACCAAACTATACGGTAGCGAGCATAGCACTACATGAATACAGAAAAACTAAACAGAGCGCTTTACGATACCAAACGCGGGGCTTACACCCTGATGCGACGCACAACGTACCTGCTCTCCATCCTTTCGGTAGGTCTGCTGATCTATGCCCACGGTATTGCGGAAAAGCCGGAAACTATAAAATTTCTGTTCATAGCGATAGATGCTATTTTAGCTGTTTTTGTTTTCATCTACCTGCTCCGCATTCTGTATACCTTCGAGCGGAAAAAGTTTCTGAAGCGCACCTGGTTCGAAGGGCTGCTTATGCTCATCATACTGGTTAACCAGGTAGGTACCTATATCTTTAACACGCCTGTTGTTTACAATTTCTTCGAGAGCATCGACATTCCGTTGTCGGTGGAGCTTTACAGGGTGGTAGTGTCGTTGTATATGCTGGTGCTGCTTACCGTCGAGCTCCTGGAAACGCGCATTCACATCCGGGCGATGCAGATAAAGCCCTCCGTGGCGTTCATACTCAGCTTTGTGGTCCTGATCTTTGTGGGTGCCGGGTTGTTTATGATGCCGAAGATGATAAATGTGCCGGGCAACATGCCTTTTCTGGATGCCTTGTTTATGGCTACCAGTGCTGCCTGTGTAACCGGTCTGGCCGTGGTAGATCCGGGCACGTACTTCACGTTTTCGGGGCAGGTGGTGCTGTTGTTACTGGTGCAGATGGGAGGGCTTGGCATCCTTACTTTTGCTACTTTTTTTGCTTCGATGATGCGCCGGGGCATTGGTATAAGACAACACGTAGCCATACACGAGCTGCTGGACGGCGAATCCCTCTTCTCATCCAAAGGCCTTCTGCGCAAACTGGTTTACCTGACCTTCCTGATAGAAGGCATCGGGGCAGTGATCGTTTTTATGACCTGGGGCACCGACGTGAAATTTACCAGCCTGGGCAGCAAAATATTCTACTCTATCTTCCACTCGGTTTCGGCGTTCTGTAATGCAGGCTTTTCGTTGTACCCGGCCAGTTTGTATACCGAACCGGTGCGCTTTTCCTATATCCTGCATCTGGTCATTGCGTTCCTCATCATATTTGGCGGTATCGGCTTCCCCACTATCCTGGATGTGCTTTCTCCGAAGGCGATGCGCACACGTATGGCAACACCCTGGCGCAACTGGAAGCTCCTGTCACGGATCACCATCTATACTTCGGCTGCGCTGATCCTGCTGGGTATGGTGGGTTTCTTTTTCCTGGAATATAATGGTACCCTGGCAGGTTTAAGTTTTGCCGAGGCGCTGATAACATCTTTTTTCCAGTCGGTAACTACCCGTACGGCAGGGTATAACAGTGTGGACATTTCGCAGCTTGCTACGCCCACACTTTTTATGTTCATTTTCCTGATGTTTATCGGGGCGTCGCCGGGTTCAACGGGGGGCGGTATCAAGACCACTACATTTGTTGTGATCCTGCTGGCGATGTCGGCTACTATCCGGAACAAGAAGGATATCGAGATAGGGCGGCGCACAGTACCCTATTCAGTTGCATATAAAGCATTTACCGTGTTTGCCTTTGCAGCGCTGCTGAATATGGCCTTTCTGTTTATACTTACCATTTCCGATCCGCAATACGATATTATCCGGCTGGCTATAGAACAGGTTTCGGCTTTTGCCACGGTGGGTTTAAGTACGGGTATAACTGCCGGCCTGTCGGATGTAGGTAAAATTGTGCTGATCCTATCAATGTACATAGGCAGGGTAGGAACCCTGACACTGGCACTCGCCCTGAGCACACGCGCCACCACAACCGCCTACAAGTACCCGGCAACCCAACTGCCGATAGGATAGAAGAAGTTAGAAAGTTAAAAAGTTGGGAAGTTAAAAAGTTGGAGAGCAAAAACTATAAAGGCCTGCAAAATTTGCAGGCCTTTATAGTTTTATCCGTGAAAGAATTTCATGTCAGGTTTAATTTCTAAACTCTTAAACTCCCAAACTCTCTAACTTCTAAACTGTCCGTATTCTTTTACGGTCTGTACGAAGCATTTTACTTTCTCAGGGTCAGTATCCGGGTACACGCCGTGGCCTAAGTTGGCAATGTGGCGCTGCGGTCCGAACTCCTTCAGCATTTTGATAGTTTCTGACTGGATCGTTTCGAACGGGCTGTACAGCAGGCATGGGTCCATGTTGCCCTGCAGGGTCTTGTTCGGGCCGATCTGCGCTCTGGATTTAGCGATCTCCATGTTCCAGTCCAGACCGATTGTTTCGCAGTTTAGTTTAGCGAAATCTTCTAAGGCAAAGAAAGCGCCTTTGGCAAACACCGTTACCGGCACATTGCGGATAGCATTACAGATCTCGCTGATATATGGCAATGAGAATTCGCGGTAATGCGCCGGTGTAAGGATACCAGCCCACGAATCGAAGATTTGGATCAGGTTTGCGCCTGCCTCTACCTGTGCTTTAAGGTAAGCTATAGTTGTGTCCGTGATCATGCGGAGCAGCTGGTGCGCCAACTGTGGGTTGGTATACAACATGCCACGCGCATGCGAGAACGTTTTAGAGCCACTGCCTTCTACCATGTAAGCCAGAATGGTCCAGGGAGCTCCGGCAAAACCGATCAGCGGCACACGGCCGTTCAATGCTTTTTTGGTAACCTTAATGGCATCCAGTACATAATGCAGGTGCTCGTGCGGGTCGGCTACACGAAGCTTTTTAAGGTCTGCTTCAGTTCTTATGGTGTTCGGGAACCACGGTCCGCGCTTTTCTACCATTTCGTAGGTGCAGCCCATTGCTTCCGGCACTACCAATATATCAGAGAAGATGATGGCCGCGTCCACATCCAGTATATCAACCGGTTGTATCGTTACTTCGGCAGCAAACTCAGGAGTTTCTACAAGTTCTTTAAAACCGCTCAGGCTTTCGCGTACGGCTCTGTATTCAGGTAAAATTCTGCCGGCCTGGCGCATCAGCCATACCGGTGTGCGCTCAACAGGTTCTCCTTTGGCAGCTCTAATAAGCAGGTCGTTCTTCAATTGCATGGCGCAAAGATAAGCTAATTTGCCGACTATGTGAAGGTGATCGATATCACCAAACTATAGGAGTGTTTACTTGGTTTTATAAAGTGTGGTTTAGTATGGGAGAACTATAGTTAACTATAGCCTTTGCTGTTATTCTTCGCAGTTCGATTCTGCTACACGATCAAACAACTTTTCAAACTCTCTGGTCATTCGCCCTTCCTGGTTAAAACCCTTAACATACTTTCTTTGTCGGTTTGCACAATTCCACCAGCCATAAGTCATCAAATCAATGCGGGCAAGAAGTAACTTGTCGGCAGACTTTAACTGTTCCTGATATTTGCGTTCAACCATTTCCGGGTAGCCGTTTTTAGATTTGTTATAGTCAGTTAGTTTTCTCCAGGTGGCAAGAAGTACTGTTGTGTCTTCGGAGGTTAACGCATTAACATAATCTTTACAATTCTCTGAGTAAGTTGTGCCTGCAAGCAATTTTGGGTTTAAATGTGCTTCTAACGTAAGCTTTTCTAACTGGCATAGTTCTCTGAGTTGCAGGACAGTTAATTCTTTATGTTCCTGCCAGAATGGAGTTGGAACAACCTCTAAGCTTTGTATCTTTTTGATTGCTTCACTATAGTTGCTCTCAAGTTTCTTCAATGAGCTATCAATGTAAGCAACAGTATAGTTAGCAGGGCTATCTAATGTGGCGTCAACATCAGAAGAAGTAACACTATTGTATCCAAATACCAAGAAGTAAGTATCATCAATCTGCTTTTCAGAGTATTTATCAGATTGGTAATACCCTGTATAATCACATAGCCCTTCCTGCCATGAAAATTCTTTTACAGAAGATTTTTCAAATCTTTGACTATCCTCTGCGGTAACTCCCTCCAAAACTATATCTGATTTAGTAGCATCTCCATTTTTACATGAAGCTAACCAGAAAACAAGGAGCAGCATGCCAAGCCTGAAAATCCTGTTTTTATGCATACGTATGGAGGTCATCAATATCACTTACCGCCCCGTAAAGAACAGCGCATAGATTGCCGAAACTATAAAGTTTACCCCGATGGAAAGTACTATAAAGCCCATGATGCGGGAAAGTGCCGACAAACCGGATTTGCCCATGTAGCGCGTAAGCTGGTGCGAGAAGCGCAGGATGATGTAAGAAACTGCTGCGAGTAACACAATAGCGATCAGGATCAGGCCCATATCCAGGTAAGAAAGCGAAGTGGTATACATGGCAATACTTACCGCAATGGCACCGGGGCCCGAAAGCATGGGCATGGCCAGTGGCGTGAACGAAATGTCTTCTTTATGCTGCCCTTCTTCAACTACTTCCGGAGATATTTTCTTTTTGCTGGCGCCCGGGCTAAGTAACTCAAAGCCTGCACGCATAATCATTAATCCACCGGCAATGCGCAGGTCGTGGATGCGGATACCGAAAAAGTTAAGCACGTACTGCCCCGCCAGAAAGAAAACTGCCAGAATACCGACCATGTATAAACAGGCTTTCAGGGCCTGCTGGTTACGTTGTGCCGGGGTGTCGTCCTGGGTCAGGGTCAGGAACACGGGCATGGCGCCAAAGGGGTTAACGACAGAAAATAAGGCAGAAAAAGTGGCAAGGATGATTTCCATTGAAGGTATAGTTCAGAAAAAGTAAGCTAACAATATAAAGGATTACGTATATAAATCAAAGTATATGTAACAACAGGGGCATAATACTATAGTTAGGGCAGGTAGGTTTAACTATAATCCTTAATTTTGAGAAACGATCACCCAAAACACCCATCTATGAAAGGAGAAGTAAAGCTTGGTATACTTGGCGGCGGACAATTAGGCCGCATGCTGATGCAGGCCGGGCTCGATTTTAACATCTATACCCTCGTGCTGGACCCCGACGAGAACGCCCCCTGCAAAGACATCTGCAACGAGTTTTTTGTAGGTAGCTTCCGCGATTTTGATACGGTATATGAGTTTGGCAGGCAGTGCGATATTGTAACGATCGAAATTGAGCACGTAAACGCAGATGCCCTGGAAAGACTGGAGCAGGAAGGCGTGAAAGTTTATCCGGATGCCAAAACGATAAGAACCATACAGGATAAAGGCCTGCAGAAAGAGTTCTATCGCCAGCACAACATCCCGACTTCCGACTTTATAGTGTTGAAAGATAAAACGGAGCTGGAGCAGAACACTAACTTTTTGCCTGCCTTCCAGAAGTTGCGTCGCGAGGGCTACGATGGGAGAGGAGTGAGCCGTTTAACTTCAGAAGCAGATTTCGGGAAAGCGTTCGAGGAGCCAAGCGTGCTGGAAAAACTGGTAGATTTTGAGAAGGAGATATCGGTTATAGTTGCCCGCAATGCCAACGGCGAAGTAACTGCTTTTCCGGTGGTGGAGTTGAGCTTCCACCCGGAGCATAACCTGGTAGATTCGCTTTTCGCACCGGCAAATGTAGCGTACAAGCTACAACGCCACGCCATCGAAATTGCCACACGCGTAATCGAAGCATTTGACATGGTAGGTATACTGGCTGTGGAATTGTTCCTGACAAAAGACGGTTTGATCCTTGTAAACGAAGTGGCGCCTCGTCCGCACAACAGCGGCCACCATACTATAAAAGCTAACTATACCTCGCAATACGAGCAACACCTACGTGCTATCCTGAACCTACCACTGGGCTCAACGGAAATACAAAGCGCAGCTGTTATGCTGAACCTGCTGGGCGAACCGGGCTTTGATGGCGAAGCTAAATACGAAGGTTTACAAGAGGCTCTGGCCGTGCCAGGAGTTTACATTCACCTGTATGGAAAGAAGTTTACCCGACCAGCCCGCAAAATGGGACACATTACCGTACTGGGACAAACTATAGAAGAAGCGCAGCAGCGTGCCGAGCAAATCAGAAACGTAATTAAAGTAAAAGCATAAACTATGGCCGAAGCAACAACACATACACAACCCTTAGTGGGCATCATCATGGGCAGCCAGTCTGACCTTAGAGTAATGGATGCCGCCGCAGAAATTCTGGAAACGCTGGGCGTGCCTTACGAACTAACTATAGTTTCGGCGCACCGCACACCGCATCGTATGTTCGAGTATGCCGAGCAGGCCCGCAAGAAAGGCTTGAAAGTGATTATTGCCGGAGCTGGTGGCGCTGCACACTTACCAGGCATGGTGGCATCGCTAACGACACTGCCGGTAATTGGCGTGCCGGTAAAGTCAAGCAACTCTATTGATGGCTGGGATTCTGTACTATCAATTCTTCAGATGCCGGGTGGCGTACCTGTTGCTACTGTTGCTTTGGATGGTGCCTTGAACGCAGGTATATTGGCCGCACAGATTATCGGCACAACCAACGCCGCCGTAGCGGACAAACTGGAGAAGTATAAGTCTGGTCTGAAAGATAAAGTAATGCGCTCGGTAGAAGAACTGAAGCGCGGCGACAGAGACCTGGATTAAACTATAGTTTGTCAGACTATGGCGCGAGCGTCCACGCTCGTGATGAACTATAGTTGGGCGTCCCGCCCAGTGGATCGCAGATCCACTATTATAGTAAGTCACGGATCGCAGATCCACGCCAGCAGGAATATATATGTGCTGCTCCGGACTTCTTTGTCCGCGTTACGCGCAACACGGGGACAAGGATGTCCCTGACAGAGTGCTTTCGGACAAGGATGTCCGAAAGAGCGGTAGTGTTGCCGCTCTCGCTCGTGTCTCGCGAGTGTGAGCTATCATATGGCGCCCCGCCACGCTGATGCATAACTATAGTTTAGCAGGTTTCAACTATAGCAATCTATAGACGCGGCCAGAGTCCGCTTGTACCTCACACACGCGGGACGCGAGCGAGGGCACAGGGCACCAAGTTATAGTTAGAAACTATAGTTATAAAACAAAACAAAAATCCCCGGCAGGTTAACTACCGGGGATTTTTTTGATACTATAGGTAAGTAGAATTTACGCCACTTTCAATTGCTTTAAGCTTGATTTCTCGAACTTCTCACGGGCATAATCACCGGTAATTACCAGTTCTTTGGTTCCTTCTTCCGATGGCAGATCAAACATGGCGTCTGTCATAATACCTTCGCAGATAGAACGCAGACCACGGGCACCCAACTTGTATTCCGAAGCTTTCTCAACGATGTAATCCAATGCACTTTCATCAAACGTCAGGTTGATGTTCTCCATCTCGAACAGGCGCTTGTATTGTTTTACAATAGAGTTCTTAGGCTCCAGCAGAATCAGTCTCAGCGTTTCCTTATCCAGCGGGTTCAGGTGCGTCAGTACTGGTAAACGACCGATCAGTTCTGGTATCAGACCAAAGTTCTTCAGGTCCTGGGCAGATAAATAACGCAGGAAGTTTTCACCTTCTTCGTTATCGTCCTGCTTCGATTTAGAGAAACCAATTGGGCGGGTATTCAAACGGTTCTTGATCAGTCTGTCGATACCTACAAAGGCACCTCCGCAAATGAACAGGATGTTCTCTGTATTTACCGTGATCATTTTCTGTTCCGGGTGCTTGCGTCCGCCTTGTGGTGGCACGTTTACTACAGTACCTTCCAGTAACTTAAGTAAGGCCTGCTGTACACCTTCGCCGCTCACATCGCGGGTAATAGATGGGTTATCGCTCTTACGGGCAATCTTATCGATCTCATCAATATAAACGATGCCGCGTTCGGCTGCTTCTACATTATAGTCGGCGGCCTGCAACAAACGGGTAAGTATGCTTTCTACGTCTTCACCTACATAACCGGCTTCGGTCAGTACCGTAGCATCGGCAATACAGAACGGCACCTGCAGAATACCAGCCATCATGCGGGCCAGGTACGTTTTACCTGTACCGGTTTCGCCAACCATGATAATGTTCGATTTCTCGATCACCACATCCTCGTTGTCGCTGTGCTGCATCAGGCGTTTGTAGTGGTTATACACCGCCACCGACATTACCTTCTTTGCTTCATCCTGGCCAACCACAAACTGATCAAGGTACTCCTTCATCTCGCGTGGCTTCATCAGGTTAAACTTAGGGCTGCGGCTGCTGGCTCTGATCTTGTTCTCTTCGTTCAGGATCTGTTGGGCCTGCCCAATGCATCGGTCGCAGATATGCGCGTTTATACCGGAGATCATCACCGATACATCTTTCTTGTTTTTGCCGCAAAATGAGCACGTAATCTCAGCCATAAGTATTGTTTGGTACAGGGAATAAGGAGCGTTTTATACCACGCTCAAAACAAAGGTACAAAATTGGAAGTTTATTAAAACATAAAATATTTGAGGCTCTCTGAAAAAAACACTCAAAAATGCCCTTAGAATTAAATTATTTATATTCCGCTATTTTTAATTAAGTGCCTGATAATTAGGTGAATACATTCAACAGGTATCCACAACCACCTGTTGATAAATATTTGCGTATTCTTTCACTATTTAGCTATAGCCCGGCCGCTAAGTAAGCAAACCCCTTGCAAACCGGTGTAAAAAGACAAACCCACCCCGAAGCCGGAGTGGGTTTATATCTATAGTTACCTGAAAAAGGTTACTGTTTCTTGCGTGTCAGTACTTCGTCGATCAGGCCAAACTCTTTTGCTTCTTCGGCACGCATCCAGTAGTCACGCTCCGAGTTGTCGTAAATGTCCTGGTACGATTTGCCTGAGTGCTGCGCCAGGATCTCGTATAGTTCCTTCTTCAGTTTCAGGATTTCGCGGGCTGTGATCTCGATATCGGTTGCCTGGCCTTGTGCGCCACCCATTGGCTGGTGAATCATGATGCGGGAGTGAGGCAGGGCAGAGCGCTTGTCTTTAGCACCACCAGCCAGCAACACAGCGCCCATACTTGCCGCCAGACCTGTACAGATCGTAGCTACATCAGGGTTTACATACTGCATGGTATCGTAAATACCAAGGCCGGCATACACCGAGCCACCCGGTGAGTTAATGTACAGCAGGATATCCTTCTTCGCATCCGCCGACTCCAGGAACAGTAACTGTGCAGTGATGATATTGGCGATAAAATCATCTACCTGCGTGCCTAAGAAAATAATGCGGTCCATGATCAGGCGTGAGAATACGTCGATCTCACGGAAGTTGGTAGGGCGTTCTTCGATTACAGAGCGGGTCATGCTTTCAATGTTGTGCATGGCTCTGCCCTCTATGTGGTGAATATATTGGTCTACGCCCAGGCCGCTCAGGCCCTGGCCTTTTACAGCGAATTTGCGGAACTCGTCTTTGTTAAACATCATAGTTGTTTAGGTTACGGTTTTGTCAAAAATAAAAAAGTCCTTTAAAAACTAAAGGACTTTTTTGATAATATACTTATTTATATCGCGCTATAGTTAGAACGATAAGTTTCTGAAGTCCTCTGCAGAGATTGTTTTCTCTACAACAGTCATCTTTTCTTTTAGTTTAGCGAGCACCTTCTCGGCCAGCAGTTGCTCGTACTCGTTAATGTAGTTACGGCCGTTGTCCTGCTGCAGATACTGCTGTGCATAGTTGTTCATGCTTTCAGCCAGTTCTTCAGGAATTTCCGGCATGTTGAACTGGGCCATCATCTTCTCCTTCGTGCTGCTTACAACTTCATCGTTCGTTACTTTCAGCTCGTTCTCCTCTACAACCTTGTTCTTGATCATAGACCACTTCAGCTCTTTGGTATACTTGTCAAAGTTCTCCTCGATCTGCTCTGTAGTTAAGCGGCCTTCGTTTGTTACCTGTAACCAACGCTTAAAGAAATCAGCCGGGATGTCAACAGCTACATTATCAACCAGTGTGTCGATGATGTTGCGGTTCAGCAGGTTATCAGCTTCACGGTCATAGTTCTCCTTGATCGTCTCACGGATCTTGGCATCAAACTCTTCTTCTGTCTTAACTTCGTCTTTACCAAACAGTTTGTCGAACAGTTCCTGGTTTAGCTCAGCTTCTTCTGTGCGGTTGATCTTCTCTACTGTAAACTCAAACTCACCGTTCAGGTCAGCAGTTACTTCTTTGCTCAGGCCGGTTACGTGGGCAAGGGCAGCATTGTCATCTCCGAACGCCTTACGGATATCGAATTTGATAACATCACCAGCTTTAACACCTACAAACTGCTCTTTACCAGCTACTACACGGTTGGTCGGGATCAGGGTCTTCGACTCAAATTCGCCGTCTACCTGCTTCAGGTCGCCATAAATAAAGTCGCCTTCTTCCGATGTTTCCGGGTTAGTGGTTTTACCGAACTGGCGCTTGATGTTCTCGTACGCTTCGTCAACCGTTTTCTGATCCAGTTCAACAGCGTACCCGTCTACGCTCTTATCCAGCGGAAGGTTGAAATCCGGCAGTAAACCTACAGCGTAGGTAAATTCAAACTCTTTCTGGTTATCCCAGTCAATGTCAGCCTGGCTTGGCTCCGGAAGTGGTTCGCCCAGCAGTTTTACATCATTTTCTTTAATGTATTTAGAGATCTCTTCCTGCAGCAGTTTGTTGATCTGCTCTACCAGAATGCTCTTGCCGTACATTTTTTTAACAAGTCCGGCAGGCACCTTACCCGGTCTGAAACCTTTGATCTGGGCTTTCTTGCTGAATTCTTTTACCTGCTGGTCAACTTTAGAAGCGTAATCTGCTTCTTCCAGTACCACCTTCAGTTGCGCGTTCGTGCTGTCGGTTTGGTTTAATGTAATATTCAAGGCTATAAAATTTTTTAGTTTTGATACATCCAGTAATAACAAACCCCCAACATCGCTGTTGAGGGTTCATTGTTTTGTTGTGCGGATGGAGGGACTCGAACCCCCATGCCTCGCAGCGCTAGATCCTAAGTCTAGTGCGTCTACCAATTTCGCCACATCCGCATAATGTGTGCTTGTTTGTAATAGTGATGCAAAATTACGACTCAGATTTTTAATTGCAATAGCTGCATCAAAAAAAACTTAATATTTTTTCGGGCCAATGCCGCAGGTGCTTTTAACACAGGCTATTGAATGCAGTTATTTATCCTGTATATTTGAAACTTAGTATGGCTACCATAGTTTTATAACTATAGCTAATCCTTTGGCAGCCAGTATAATGCGGTTATCCGCTTTTTTTGAGACCCTACAAGTGATATGATCGATCCGGAAGCAGAACGCAAAGAGATCTTACGACTTTACAGAAGATTACTTCGGCACGCCAAGCCTTTTTTAAGGGATAACGATGCCAAGATCATAAAGAAAGCCTTTTATACATCGGTGGAGGCGCATAAGGACATGCGTCGTAAATCCGGCGAGCCTTATATCTATCACCCGATAGCGGTGGCCCAGATTGCAGTGGAGGAAATTGGCCTGGGCACTACATCTATAATTGCCGCCCTGCTGCACGATGTGGTGGAAGACACCGAAATGGAGATCGAAGATGTGGAGCGCGACTTCGGGCCAAGTGTGGCGCGTATTATAGAAGGACTGACCAAGATCTCCGGTGTGTTTGATTACGGTACTTCGCAGCAGGCCGAGAACTTCCGTAAAATGCTGCTGACCCTGAGCGACGACGTAAGGGTGATCCTGATAAAGCTGGCCGACCGCCTGCACAACATGCGTACCCTGGACAGCATGCCGCGCCACAAGCAGCTCAAGATCGCTTCCGAAACCATGTACCTGTATGCGCCGCTGGCTCACCGCCTGGGTTTGTATGCTATCAAATCGGAGCTGGAAGACTTATACTTAAAGTACACTGACACGGCTACCTATAAGGATATCTCGAATAAGATACGCCAGACGCGTAGTGCGCGCAGTAAGTTTATAAAGGATTTTATAGCCCCGATTGAAGAGGAGCTGCGCAAGCATGGCTTTAAGTTTACCATTAAGGGCCGCCCGAAATCGATCTACTCTATCCTTAAAAAGATAAAGAAGCAGAACATCACGTTCGAAGAAGTATACGACCTGTTTGCCATCCGCATTATCCTGGACGTTCCTTTGGAGAGTGAGAAAGCCGCCTGCTGGCAGGTATACTCTATTATAACAGACTTTTACCAGCCCAATCCTGACCGCCTGCGCGACTGGGTAAATACGCCTAAAGCCAACGGCTACGAATCGTTACATACAACTGTAATGAGTAAATCGGGGCAGTGGGTAGAGGTGCAGATACGTACCCAGCGCATGGATGATATTGCCGAGCGCGGATACGCGGCCCACTGGAAGTATAAGGACGGTGCTGGCAACGAATCGGGTCTGGAGCAGTGGATAAACAAAGTGCGCGATATGCTGGAAAACAACACCGGCAATGCCCTCGAGTTTATGGACGAGTTCCGCAAAAACCTTTTTGTGGAGGAAGTGTTTGTATTTACGCCGAAGGGCGAACTGATCATACTGCCGGACAAAGCCACTGCCCTGGATTTTGCCTTTGAGATACACAGCCAGATCGGGTTGCATTGCCTGGGCGCCAAGGTAAACCAGAAGCTGGTTCCGCTCAGCTATAGGTTATACAACGGCGACCAGGTAGAGATCCTGACCTCGCAGAAGCAGAAGCCTAATGAGGAATGGCTGAACTATGCTGTTACCTCCAAGGCAAGGGCCCGCATAAAAGAAGCCCTGCGCGAAGAACGCAAACATAAAACCGAGCAAGGCAAGGTACTGCTGGATAAAAGACTTTCGCAGCTGAAGATATCCGATAATCAGACAAACCTAAACAAACTGATGGCCTTCTTTAATGTGCCGTCGGTGCAGGACCTGCACTATAGGATTGCGATGGGGCACATCGACCCGAAGAATATAAAAGAGGTGATCTTTACAGCCGCCGCCGAGAAAGGCAGCTCTACCTTAGATCCGAAAAGCTTTGACAGGGAGGTGCAGAAGATACGTGGCGTGAACTCGGATATGCTGGTGATAGGAGAGAAAACCTCCAACATGAACTATAGGCTGGCCTCATGCTGTAACCCTATCCCCGGCGATGATGTGTTCGGCTTTGAGACCGGCGACGAAGATATTGAGATACACCGCACCAACTGCCTGCGCGCCATCGAACTGATGTCGAACTATGGCAACCGTATCGTTCGCGCCAAATGGACAGAGCAGAAAGAGCTGGCGTTTCTGGCAGGTATCCGCATAAAAGGTACCGACAGAGTTGGTTTGGTAAACGACCTTACCCGCATTATCTCTAACAGCTTACGCGTAAATATGCGCTCTATAACTATAGACTCGCACGATGGTATATTTGAAGGGAACATTATGGTGTTCGTGAACGACACCGGCCACCTGGATAAACTGATACAGCGGATGGGCAAAGTGAACGGTATACTAACCGTTGAGCGTTTTGATTAAGGCACAGGCCAAACTATAAAACAGACGACATGGCATTAGATCCTGTAAAATTTGAAGAAGTAAAAAAGATATTTACCGCTTACCTCGAAAGCAAAGGGCTGCGCAAAACGCCGGAGCGCTATGCTATCCTGGAAGAGATATATTCCCGCGATGGCCATTTTGATGTGGAGTCGCTCTATATAAGTATGAAAAACAAGAACTACCAGGTAAGCCGGGCTACTGTTTACAATACCCTGGACCTGCTGGTAGAGAACGACCTGGTAAGCAAGCACCAGTTTGGCCGTAACCTGGCGCAGTACGAAAAATCGTATGGCTACCGCCAGCACGACCACGTGATCTGTACCGAATGCCATAAAGTGGTTGAGTTTTGCGACCCAAGAGTGCATCAGATCCAAACTATGGTGGGCGAACTGTTAAATTTTCATATCTTGCATCATTCTCTGAACCTATATGGTGTTTGTGGCGATTGCCGCACTAAAAAACTGACACAGGAGCAAGCACATGAAGTACAGGACCGAACTTAAAGATGATCTGCTGTTTGTAAGGCTTCAGGGCGACCTGGTAGCCGGCACCGACACGCTGCAGATGATTGAAGAGGTAGATGGCCTGCAGGATGGCAAGGTGCTGCTTTGCGCTGTAGATCTCTCTAATGTCAGATTTATGGATAGCAGTGGTATGGGCGTGCTGGTGTCGTTGCTTACCAAGTTCAGGAACCGGGGTGGCGAGCTCGTGCTCATCAAACCATCCGATCACATCCGCAAGCTGCTCATCGTTACCAAGCTCAACGCTATTTTTACTATAGCCGAGAACGATGACTACGCAGCCCAATTCTTAAAGGAATCAATTTACTAACACTTAAATGGCAGTTGATATTTTATTAGGTCTGCAGTGGGGCGACGAAGGCAAAGGCAAAATCGTTGACGTACTAGCACCGACCTATGACATGGTAGCCCGTTTCCAGGGTGGTCCGAATGCAGGACATACATTAGAGTTTGAAGGTACAAAGCATGTACTGCACCAGATCCCGTCTGGTATCTTTCATCCGCATATCCAGAATGTTATTGGCAACGGCGTAGTGCTCGACCCGATCGTGTTCCAGATTGAGATGCAGAAACTGCAGGACCGTGGCGTAGACGCTGCTAAAAACCTATTCATCTCCAAAAAGGCGGCGCTTATACTGCCATCGCATAAGGTATTAGACAGAGTTTCGGAAGAAGCGCTGGGGAGCGGCAAGATCGGATCAACCCTTAAAGGAATAGGCCCTACATACCAGGATAAAATTGGCCGTGTTGGTTTGCGCGTGGGCGATATACTGGCTCCTGATTTTAAGGACCGTTATAATAAACTGGTAGACCGCCACCGCAAAATGGTGGAATTCTATGGTCAGACGCTTGAGATTGCAGAACAGGAACAACAATTCTTTGCTGCCCTTGAATACCTGCGTACCCTGAAGTTGGCCGATACAGAATATCTGATAAACGAAGCACTGCAAAGTGGCAAGCGCATACTGGCCGAAGGCGCACAAGGCTCTTTGCTGGATATTGATTTCGGAACATATCCGTTCGTAACCTCTTCCACAACTATGGTAGCTGGTGCATGTACAGGTTTAGGTGTTGCTCCGAAATACATCGGTGAAGTATACGGTATCTTTAAAGCATACTGCACACGCGTAGGCAGTGGCCCATTTCCGACAGAATTATTAAATGAAGAAGGGGAAGCCATTCGTCAGGCGGGTCGCGAGTTTGGCTCAACAACAGGTCGTCCGCGCCGTTGCGGCTGGGTAGACTTGCCAACTCTTAAATACAGCATTATGCTGAACGGGGTAACACAGCTGAATATGATGAAGGCCGATGTACTGACAGATTTTGACACTATAAAAGTCTGCACACACTATAGATTGCCTAATGGTGACATTACCGACCAGTTGCCGCATTCGTTGGAAGCAGGAGAACTGGAACCGGTTTATGAAGAATTGCCAGGCTGGAGAGTGGACCTGAACAAAATTGATTTGGTAGATGAGCTGCCGGAAGCCTTTAAAAATTACCTTTCCTTTATAGAGTCTCATCTGCATGCGCCAATAACTATAGTTTCAGTTGGCCCGGATAGAAAGAGCACATTAAAGAGAGAAGCAGAGAAAGTATAAGTTACGATCAACTATAGATAATGGCCCCAGGCATCATAAAGCCTGGGGCCTTTATGGTTTTAAAGAAAGTTCATCTCATATGGAACTATAGCCTAATGTTGAACTGTTACCACTCTGCGCCAAGCCAACCGAGCAGGCGCGAAGGTTCGGAAACGGCTGTATCCTGTTGAATTATGCCGGTTTAAAAGTAAAGGTAACGCAGGCTGTAAAATTTTGCCACAGGTTTTCAGTCATTTAGCTTCTGTCAGGTGAAAACTTTGGGCCGGGAGCTTGCGGGAAGGGAAAAACTTCCTACTTTTGCCTCCCCGTTCAGCAGGAAGGGCAAGGAAAGTGAGAGAGGAGAAGAGTCGAGCCGAATGGGTGTAAACCCCTCAGGCGCAAGCGTAGCTACACTTTAGCAACCGAATCTTCCCCAAAAAAAAACTTTCTGATTTCTTTTTTGCAAATGCTTGCAAACATCCCTTGAAGGGTGTTACCTTTGCAACCCGGTTCAAGCAGTGAGCCGGAAGCAGTTCAGGGCTTTGTGGAAGGTGGAAACACGCCGACAGTGGCCTTGAAAAAAGAAAAAAAAGATTTTTGAAAAGGTATTGCAAGT
>NZ_JACKZC010000007.1 GCF_014212495.1 Pontibacter sp. Tf4 | reverse complement strand
AGTATGAGACCCTGATCGATGCCGATGCGCTGCTGCTGGTAACTGAGTGGCCTGAGTTCCGTTCCCCGAACTTTACAGTGGCCAGCAAACTGATGAAAGACAAAGTAGTGTTTGACGGCCGTAACATTTACGATGCCAAAGAGCTCAACGAAAAAGGCTTCACCTACTATGGCATTGGCGTAAAACAGCCGGTTGAGCGGAATCTGAACACGCTAGCATAGCGCAAGCTTAAAGATTTTTGTATGCAAGCAGCAAAACGAGTGGCAACAAATACAGGGATTCTTTATGCTAAGCTAGGTATAACTATATTTATGACCCTCTTTTCTACAAGGCTGATATTGTTAGCCTTAGGAGCAGAAGATTTTGGTCTTTTTAATGTAGTAGGCGGGGCTGTAGCGATGCTTGGTTTCTTAAATTCTTCTATGACTGCTGCCACACAGCGTTTTATGTCCTATACTCAAGGAGCTGGCAAAATTGAAGATATAAAGCAAATATTTAATATAAGTATAATATTACATTTTGCCATAGCCTGCCTCGCAGTGTTTGTGCTCGAAATAGCAGGGTATTTTTTGTTTGATGGATTCCTAAATATACCTCCAGATAGGGTAGAAGCAGCTAAATTAGTATTTCAGTTTATGGTATTGAGTACTTTCTTTACTATAATATCTGTGCCCTATGACGCTGTCTTAAATGCTAGAGAAAATATGTTGTTCCTTGCTATCATAGGCATAGTTGAGGCAACTTTAAAACTGCTAATTGCTCTTTACATTACTCAAGCGAGCGGAGACAATTTAATTACCTTTGGTTTATTGATGGCTATTCTGCCATTTTTTCTTTTTCTAATTAGAGGGTTCTATTGTTTTAGAAATTATCAGGAATGTGAGATCAATTTCAGGTTGTACTTCGATAAGAAACTGATGAAGAAGATGTCTTCTTTTGCTGGTTGGTCATTATTATTTTCATCAACAGAAATAATATCTTCTCACGGTCAAGGAATTGTAATAAATGTATTTTTCGGTGCTATAGTAAATGCTGCCCAAGGAATTGCTATTCAGGTAAGAGGGCAATTATCAGTATTTGCATTAACAATGATTAAAGCACTAAATCCTATAATTGATAAGAGTGAAGGTAAAGGAGATCGGAACTTCATGCTAAACATGTCTATGATGGGAAGCAAGATTTCATTCTTTCTTATGATGCTATTTTTCATCCCTTTTATCATAGAAATGCCTTATATTTTAAAACTTTGGGTAAGAGATGTTCCAGAATTTACAATAGTGTTCTGTCAGCTTTTAATGGTCCGCAGTTTAATTGAACAGCTTTTTATAACTCTTAACTCATCAATATCCGCAGTCGGAGAAATTAAAAACTTTAGAATATTTGCCTCTGTACTAGCCAGTTTACCATTAATATTAAGTTATATAATGTATAGTTATGGGTACCCTGCTTATACTTTACACATTATATTTCTAGTCTATTCCATATTTGCTTCAATAAATACTTTATTCTTCGCAAATAAAATTTGTGGTCTTCCAGTAATATCATTTTTGAAGAATGTTGTATTAAAATGTGTGTGTGCATTTATTATAGTAGTTTTAATTTCCTCAATACCTATCTATGTTTTGCCAGAAGGTTTATATAGGATCTTTATTGTCGCTGTAATAAGTCTCATCACATACATGATAACAGTGTGGTATATAGGTTTACTAAAAGAGGAGCGTATTTATTTCAAAGATATTGTGGTTGAAACAGTTAAACGCTTTTTGTACAGAAATGAAAAGGCTGAAGACGAAACAAAGATGATATTAAAATAAAAGTTTCATTAACCCATACCATTACAATAATAAGCTATTTATTTCTGTCATTATTTACTAAATGATCCTTACTCCATCATATAATCAGACGCTAATACTGAGGTGTACATTAGTGGCCTTTGGAGTTATTCTTTTAATGCAGACTATTAATTCTGAAGTGTTTAAGGATTTAAAGTATGCGCTCTTAATTTTGCCATTAGTTCTAAAAATAGGGTTAAGAGTTAAAATACTCTATGATGATTCCTATCTAAGGAGCTTGTTATTACTTTTTATTGTGTTGTCATTAACTCAATTTATTTATATAGCTTTCACTAATACTTATTATAACGATAGGTTCTTCAAAGAGTGCTTTCTAATTATAGCGCCATGTGTAAGTGTATCATTAGTTTATCACAAAAAGCTAGCTGTTAAATCAATACAATTATTTACCATCCTATTTTATATCACTATTCTTGCATTTCTGCTGGAGACATATTTAGAAGGTAATTTAGGTGATTTATTCAATTTCTCTTTCCTCAATTTGGTAGCAAAACTTGTAATGTCAGATGCAAAGTTTGAGTCAACTACCAGTTTCATTTTCGGCTTATTTACCCTATTCTTTTTCTTTAAAAAACAAAAGTTGCATGGAATATTTGCCTTAATATTCCTCATACTGTCCTTTAAAAGAATAGCTATTTTAGGTGTATTTGCAGGATTATCTTTACATGTATTATTAAGGAAGAATTCTTTATTTAATCAACACGCAAAATTTATTTTTATTACAATAATTATAGTAATAAATTTTATCGTACCATTAATTCAAATACTAATTGCTACTGGCTCATTTGATGATATTGTTGAAAATTTGACTGGAATAACTGCAAACCATTTTACTCAAGGACGCCAGTATATATATGATGCGATTGTAGGAAAATTTGGATTGCCTTCTTTTACAGGAGAAGGGATAGGTTCGTTAAATTCTTACTTAATTAGTAAAGAGGATAATATCAATAATGTTCATTCCGATCTTTTGAAGAACTTGTATGAATTCGGATACATATTCTTTGCTCTTTGGGTCTTCTTCTTCTACGCTTTTCTCCTAAAAAGAAAACATATTGGAGCATTATGCCTGGCAATATATATTAATATTGTCTTTATTACGGATAATGTGATGATATATTATGAAGTTATGTTTGTCTATTATTTAATGATTGTGACCTTATTAGATGATGAATTTGTAAATCAATTGAAAAAAGTTCGTTCATCATTAATCGCTTTAATTATTAATAAATGTTAGCTCCTATTTTACTTTTTACCTATAAAAGGGTTGATTCACTGAAACAAACTATTGGTGCTTTACAAAGAAATAACTTAGTAACTGAATCAGACCTTTTTGTTTTTTCTGATGGAGCTAAAAATAAAAGTGATATAGATTTAGTAGACCAGGTAAGAACTTATCTAAGATCAATTTCAGGATTTAAAAGTATTACAATAAAAGAAGCACCTTCAAATTTAGGGCTTGCGAATTCTATTATTGCGGGTGTAAATGAAGTAATATCTGAATATGGTAAAGTGATTGTTCTTGAAGACGATCTACTTACAAGTGCTAATTTTTTGACCTTTATGAATCAGGCACTTGAGACTTTTCAAAATGATCCTAGAATATATTCAATATCAGGTTATACAGCTCCAATAAAGGTCCCGGCAGATTACCCTTTTGATAATTATTTTACCCGTAGGGCTTCTTCGTGGGGCTGGGCTACCTGGAAGGATAGATGGACAAATATTGACTGGGAAGTTTCAGATTACAGGGATTTTTCTCACAACTTAAAGGCGAGATACGAATTTAATAAAATGGGAAGTGATATGTCCCATATGTTATCGAAATACATGAATGGCAAAATTGATTCATGGGCTATTCGATGGTGCTATTATCAGTTTAAAATGAATACATTAAGTGTTTATCCAACTTTATCAAAGGTTTCGAACATTGGTTCAGGCCAATTAGCTACAAACACTAACGAAAAATATAATAGATTCACTTCATCAACTCTTGATACCACTAATACTTATAAGTTCATTTTTAATCAAGATGTAAAACTGGATAAAAGGTTTATAAAGCAGTTTGTGAAAATCTATAGTTTGAAGACAAGAATTTACTATAAAATCAAAAACATCTTAGGCTCAGGAAAAAGTCCAGACATAAGGGCAGGTGTTTAGTCAGCAAAAGATCAAATTTTAATTCAAAGTGCATTCCAAGATTCTTTTCATTCTTCACATTCCTCCCCCCGTGAATGGTGCGGCAATGGTCGGGCAGTTTATCAAACAAAGTAAAGTAATCAACACACAATTTGATGCTGATTATATTAATCTAACTACGTCTTTTAGCCTGGATAGAATTGGGAAGAGTGATATTAGGAAGTATTTAACTGTACTTCAGATCCAGGTTAAGATTCTAAAAGCACTGATTAATAGAAATTATGATCTTTGCTATATGAGCTTTACTGCTAAAGGAGCTGGTTTCTATAAGGACCTGTTTGTAGTAGCAATTCTTAAGCTTTTCCGGAAAAATATTATTTACCACTTTCACAATAAAGGCATTGCTAAAAGCAGTAAGAGTAGATTAAATAATTTATTATACCGGATTGCTTTCCGAAATACAAGAACCATCCTGTTATCTCCTCATCTATACAATGATGTGGCAGGTTATGTAGATAAAAAGGATGTGTATTTTTGCGCTAATGGTATTCCTGAAACCGAGAGTGAGAAAAATCCAACAAGAACAATAATGCAACCCTGTAAACTATTATTTCTCTCCAATATGATGGAGGAGAAAGGTGTACTCGTTCTGTTGGAGGCTTGTAAATTATTAAAAGATAAAGGGCTTGATTTTGAATGCCATTTTGTTGGTGCTTGGTCTGATATTTCCGAAGAGATGTTTACAGCAACTGTACAAGAATATAACATCCAAGAAAATATTTTTGCATATGGTAAAAAGTTGAATGGCGACAAAAAAGCTTTTCTACAGCAAGCTGATATTTTTATTCTTCCAACTAATAATGATTGCTTCCCTCTTGTTCTTTTAGAAGCAATGGAGTACGGTTTACCTGTTATATCAACGCCTGAAGGAGGAATTCCGGACATAGTTGTGAATGGTGAAAATGGCTTTCTGGTGCCCCAACGGGATGTAAAAGCGCTGGTCGATAAACTGAGTATCTTGATGCAGGAACCAGACTTAAGAACTAAAATGGGCGCTGCTGGCCGGAAAAGGTATGAAGAGTTTTTCACGCTTGGAAAGTTTGAACAAAACATGGCGGAAATTTTAGAAGATGCCATCGCTCATAAAAACTGTAATCGTCAGAATTCTTGGTACTCTAAATGAGACTATGCGACTTTTCTGCCTATATATCTACTTAAGAATTCAATGTAAATGGCCTACTTATAGTATCTGTTCTTTTGAGCCTGTAGTTAGACTTAATAACTCTGATATCTATTTACCTTTACAAGGTATTTTAACCCATATTATTTGATAAACTTTTACTTTGCCCTCTTCTACTAATGAAACAAGCTCTAACAATTGATTGTATGGGCTATCCTGTATTTGCAGATAGTTTACATGCCTTACCCAGTTACCAAAAAGTTCTTATAAATACAATCAATCAATACTCTTATTGCATAGCAGAAAGAGATGCAGATCTCAAGAGCGCTCTTGTAGAATCTGATGTTTTGCTCCCGGATGGGATTGGTATCGTAGCAGCAGCTAAATTTATAGGAGGAAATAAGGTATCCAAAATTGCCGGAGCTGAACTGCATTTGCATTTATTAAAAGAATTGGAAAAAAAAGGGGGCAAATGTTTTTATTTAGGTTCTTCTGAAGAAACTCTTACTAAAATTAAAAACCGGCTGGCAGTAGAATTTCCTTCTATTACAGTGGGCACATATTCACCTCCTTACAAGCCTGCTTTTTCTGATGAGGACAATGAGGAGATGCTTTTTAGAATTAATGTCTTCAGACCCGATGTATTGTTTGTAGGTATGACAGCTCCAAAACAGGAAAAATGGGCCCACAAACACAAAGAATTTCTGGATACCAACATGATCTGTTCGATAGGTGCGGTATTCGACTTTTATGCTGGAACAATTGATAGACCAGGTAAATATTGGATAAAATTGGGGTTAGAGTGGTTGGGGAGGTTAGTGAAAGAGCCTAAGCGCATGTGGAAACGATATCTCTATTATGGGGTGGTTTTTGGCTACTATTTATTGTTGCAGAAGTATAGACAACTGATCGGCACATCTGCAGTTAAACCTACACAAGGTGAAAGAAGAACTCTACAAAATAATTAGTCGGTTCAGAGGGAAACTCATGCAGCTTTAAAGGCTACTTTTATCAAACAATTAGTCATATAGTTAGCACATTTTCGGACCATACTCACTCATAAGATACTATTCTCTGCTTTGCCCGATTGCAGGTCTGTCTCTATAGAGTTTTAAATAAAAAGTTTACTGTACTAATTATAAGTATCTATATAAAAATATAGTAATCTTTACTAACTTTAGCAAGTTGCTGCGCCCCTTAGTGCTATTACCTTTGCTATGATTTACAAATATTCCAAGCTATCTAAAGGACTTAATATTTTTATTGATTTTTTTCTGTTAAATCTGACCCTCTACATTGGGTATTTATTTGAATATCCTGATCACCTTGGACAGAATATTACAGAAGATCATAAGCTTGATTTCTTGCTGCTAAACCTCATATGGTTTTACTGCGCGAGTATAAATAAGCTTTATGAAGATATTTTTCAGCGTGATGCAATCCCTACTATTAAAGTTACACTAAGAGCGTTAGGCTTATACTTAATGATATGCCTTTTGCTGAAACTATCTCTCCTGCATTTTGATCTTACAAATGATTCAATACTTGTTTCATTTACAGCTTTCCTAATATTTTTACTGTTATGGAAAACGCTGTTCCTACTAATCAGAAGGCCTACGCGTTGGTCGCTGGTAAAGTATAAAAAAATTGTTATTCTAGGTGCAGGATCACTTGGGGCAGACCTTTATAACTACCTTAAAAATAATAAGCAGCTAGGCTATAAAGTTGTAGGTTTCTTTGATGACAATGTAATAGCAAGACATCCAGGCTCGAAAATATTTGGTAAAATAGATGAGTGTCTGGATTTTGTGGAAGAGCATAAGATTGATGAGGTATATTGTGCCTTACCTGATGTAGAAGAGAAGAAGATAAAAAAACTGATACATGATGCTGATAAGCGACTTATACGCTTTAAGTTAGTACCTGAAGTGCGGGACTACCGTAAAAACTTTAATGTTGAGCTTTATGGGCATTTACCCATACTTACACCTCGTAGAGAACCGCTGCAGGATAAAGCCAATGAAGTTATCAAACGTGTTTTTGATATCGTATTTTCTTTTACAGTAATAGTTTTTTTCCTGAGCTGGTTTATGCCACTGATGGCCTTAATTATAAAATTAGATTCTAAGGGGCCTGTATTTTTCAGACAATTGCGCTCAGGAAAAGATAATAGACCTTTCTATTGTCTCAAGTTTAGAAGCATGTATGTTAACGGGGACGCTGACAAAGAGCAGGCCCGTAAAGGTGACGCGCGTATAACACGTGTGGGAGCTTTTATGAGAAAAACCAGTATTGATGAACTGCCACAATTCTTTAACGTGCTTATGGGTGATATGTCAGTAGTTGGGCCAAGACCACATATGCTCAAACATACTAAAGATTACTCCAACCTGATTGATAAATTTATGGTACGCCACTTCTTAACACCTGGTATAACAGGTTGGGCACAGGTAAATGGTTTCAGAGGCGAAACTACTAACCCGGAGAGCATGGAGAAAAGAGTTGAAGCAGATATCTGGTACCTGGAAAATTGGTCATTCCTACTTGATTTAAAAATCGTGGTATTGACTACCTGGAATGCTATTAAAGGTGAAGAAAATGCCTTCTAAATAAACTATAGGTTGTTTAAAACAAAAGCTCCTGCCATAGTTGCAGGAGCTTTTGTTTTAAATCCACTGCACCTTCTCACTAAGCGGTGTATTCCGCTTTCCTTCACCCGCATAGTTCGCAGCGTAGCCCAGGTACAGAATACCTAATACAACGTCTTCTTCTCGTAAGCCAAGCACTTCTTTCATGGCAGGGTGGTAGGCCATACCGCCGGAACCCCAGTAACTGGCAATGCCTAAAGCAGTAGCGCCAAGCAGCAGGTTTTGAATGGCGCAGGAGGTAGCAGCAATTTCTTCCAGAACAGGAATCTTGGGCAGGTCTCCGCGGCGCATATAGGCAACTATAATATGCGATGACTTATCGCCCATGTGCAGCAGTTTCTCATACTTTTCTGGCTGGTACTTATCTTCGGGAGCTTGCTGTTTATATAGTTCAGCATGTTGCTGACAGAACTGGGCTACTTTGTCGCCTGCATAAACTATAAAGCGCCAAGGTTCCGTATGGCCGTGGGTAGGAGCCCAATCGGCAAGTTCTAACAGTTGGTGTATCTGCTCATCCGGTACTTTCTGCCCATTCATTTTAGGCGGCTTGGTAGTACGCCTGAGCTTTATAATGGTAGCAAGTTGAGAAAAATCCATATTCATTGGTTAATTATGCAGCACAGTGCTGTTGTTCGGTTCAGGTAAGCCGTTCAGCCACTCAATCGCGTCTTTTTCGTTTTCAAACATCTTTATTTCGAGCAGATTGCCGATACGCTGGTGCAGCTGATGAAAGGACATTTGCCCGTACACACCAGGTGCCAGTACTTGTGCCATGTAGCGTAAACCCAGTGTTACAGCAGCCGGCGTCCAGTACGTCGATATCCAGTCGGTGGCAATATCCCATGGCCCGATCAACTCTTTGTGGCTGTTCAATAACTTTGCACACGCTTGCTCTTTCATCAAATCCAGGTAAGCATAGCCGCCTCTTCGCACGGTATCAAGGTCCTGCCTGCCAACCCAATGGGCAAAAATGTAAGCATTCTCAGATACGCGTTCGTAGTAAAGGAAAACGTCGCCGTTGCTTTTCTTTAAATTATGTGTGAGCATTAAACTATAGTTGTGCTTTTATAAACCGGAGCAAAGTTATGGTTGGCTTTTGCAACGTTGTAACTATAACCGGAACAAGAACAGAAGGTTATTACTAAAAACAAAAACGCCCGATCCATAAATATTGTGAATCGGGCGTTTTGCAGCTATTGTTATTTCAACTTCAGGTCTGTCAGGATCTGCTGAATTTTAGCATCCAGTTTCAGCTCTACGGCATAAAAATCTTCTTTAGATTTTAACGGCTCGTTAACGCTGATGTAGAACTTGATCTTCGGTTCTGTACCGGATGGGCGGGCAGAGATTTTGCTGCCATCTTCAGTCAGATACTGCAGCACGTTAGAACTCTCTAAACCAAGCTGGCTTACTTCGCCGGTAACCAGGTTTCGGCGGGCACTTATCTTGTAGTCGCTGATTTCAACAACCTTAGAACCGGCTATAGTTTGCGGCGGGTTGCTGCGCATATCAGCCATCATCTGCTGAATTTCTTCAGCGCCGCGCTGCCCTTTTTTGGTGAATGATACCAGTTCTTCCTTGTAGAAATTGTACTTGGTATACATCTCTACCATCATCTCGAACAGGCTCTGGCCGTTGTCTTTTGCTACTGCAGCCATTTCCGCGATCAAGGCGCATGCCGAGATGCCGTCTTTGTCGCGCACGAAATCACCGATCATGTAGCCGTAACTTTCTTCGCCACCGCCAATGTAGATTTCCTTGCCTTCCAGTTCACGGATCTTCTCAGCGATGTACTTAAAGCCGGTCAGGGTCTCATAGTGCTTTACGCCGTAGCTTTTGGCAATGTCGTTGATCAGGTCGGTGGTAACTATAGTTTTAACGATGAATTCTTTGCCGGTCAGTTTGCCAGCTTTCTGCCATGCCTGCAGCAGGTAGTTTATCAGCAAAGCACCGGTCTGGTTTCCGTTCAGCAGGATAAATTCGCCTTTGTCATTCTTCACAGCGATGCCCACGCGGTCAGAGTCCGGGTCAGTCGCGAAAACAATGTCAGCATCAATTTCTTTGGCTTTGTTCAGAGCCAGGGTCATGGCTTCCTTTTCTTCCGGGTTCGGGTAAACCACCGTCGGGAAGTTGCCATTTGGCTCAGCCTGCTCTTCTACCACATGCACATTGCTAAAGCCAAAGCGTTTTAACACTTCCGGTACCAGCGTAATACCTGTACCGTGTATAGACGAATAAACGATCTTCAGATCATGCTGGCGCTTGATGGCATCCTGCGAAATGGAAAGTCCCAGCACTTTCATGATGTAGGCTTCGTCCATTTCAGGACCCAGCAGGTGAATGTTGTTTGGCTTTGGCTCAAACTTAACTTCGTCGATGCTGGTGATCTTGTTTACTTCGGCGATGATATTCTTGTCGTGCGGGGCAGTTACCTGTGCACCATCGTTCCAGTACACTTTGTAGCCATTATATTCTTTCGGGTTATGCGATGCCGTAACCACCACACCACTCTGGCAACCCAAATGGCGGATAGCAAACGAAAGCTGTGGCGTAGGGCGAAGCGCCTGGAACAGGTACACTTCAATATCATTAGCCGAGAAAATATCAGCAGCAATGCGGGCAAATACATCGGAGTTGTTGCGGCAGTCGTGTGCAATGGCCACTTTTACGCGCTCTCCCGGGAAGTTCTGCTTAAGGTAATTGCAAAGGCCTTGTGTAGCCATGCCCAGCGTATAACGGTTCATGCGGTTGCTGCCTGCACCCATAATGCCGCGCAGTCCGCCAGTACCAAATTCCAGGTCACGGTAAAAAGCATCTGATAGCGCTTCGTGCTCGTTACGCTCCAGTAACCCGTTTATTTCTGCTTTGGTAGCTTCGTCGTAGTTTCCGTTCAGCCAGCCATTTATCTTTTCTTGAATTGCAGGTTCAATCATAGTTGGTTGTTGTGTTGTATTCATGGTAATGGTAGGGACAAAAAATCACACCAGCCCTTACAGTAACAGCGTACTTCGGGAAGAACTGGTGTGATATAGTTATATCAAGATAAAGTAATTTTAGCTCGGTTTTACACCGGGCTATACTTTAAAATCGGCTTAAAGGTTACCACGCAGGGCCTGCTCACGCTCAATGGCTTCGAACAAGGCTTTGAAGTTTCCTTTACCAAACGACTTGGCTCCTTTACGCTGGATGATCTCGTAGAATACGGTAGGTCGGTCTTCTACAGGCTTGGTGAAGATCTGTAACAGATAGCCTTCGTCGTCGCGGTCAACTAGGATATTGAGTTTGCGCAGGTCTGCCATGTCTTCGTCGATGTGGCCGATGCGCTCGATCAGGTCTTCGTAATACACTTCCGGTACTTTCAGGAATTCTACCCCACGGCGGCGCAGTTCGGCTACTGTATGCAGAATATCGTTGGTAGCAACGGCAATGTGCTGCACACCCGGGCCACGGTAAAACTCCAGGTACTCGTCAATCTGCGACTTTTTCTTACCTTCAGCCGGCTCGTTTATCGGGAATTTAATGTAACCGTTACCGTTCGATACTACTTTAGACATAAGGGCCGAGTACTCAGTGCTGATGTCTTCGTCGTCGAAAGTAAGGAGCAGTTTAAAGCCCATCACATCTTCGTAAAACTTCACCCACTCATTCATGCGACCCAGTTCCACGTTACCAACGCAATGGTCTACATACTTCAGACCAACCGGCTCTACCTGCAACTCCGATGTACGCGCTACATAACCCGGCATAAACACACCGTTATAGTTCTTGCGCTCTACAAACGTATGGATTGTATCGCCATAGGTATGGATAGAAGCGACTTTTACTTCACCAAACTCGTCGGTTATCGTTTTAGGCTCCATAGCTGGTTTAGCACCGCGCGCTACGGTTCCGCGGAAAGATTCTTCAGCATCATCTACCCACAGGGCCAGTACTTTTACGCCATCGCCGTGCTGGTGCACATGCTGGGCAATTTCAGAATCCGGGTTAATGGCAGTGGTAAGCACCAGGCGGATTTTCTCCTGCTGTAGCACATACGATGCTCTGTCGCGCACGCCGGTTTCGGGGCCGGCATAAGCTACCAGCTTAAAACCGAAGGCTGTTTGGTAAAAATGCGCAGCCTGCTTGGCATTGCCTACATAAAACTCAATATGGTCGGTACCGTTCAGAGGAAGGATATCTTTAGCTATAGTTTCGGAGGTTAATGTGTTGGTATTCATAGTCTGCTGTAAATTTTTAATAAAGTATTACGTAAAAATACAGCTTTTACCGGTTTATCAAAACCTGAACGGCATCTGGTAAATTATCAACGGTAATGTTTGCAATTGCTGCAGCATGTTTTCAACTTTGTAGAAATCAAACAGAAGCTATGGACGCGAATACGCTGAACAAAGACCTTGTTGCTATCTTACAGAAGAAAGAAGAGCTGAACAAGCTGGACTATAACGATGCACGCTACGACGATGTAGAAGAAGAACTGCACGATCTGGAAGACGATTTTAACGAAACGTACGGCGATTACCTTGAAGATGTACTGGAAGATGTGCACGGCAAAATAAAGTCGGATGCTGATATTTTACTGCCAACCGCTTACATTGCCAGCTCGCTGGATGGTAAAGAACTGGAAGAAGGCGAAGAATCTGAAGGCGTTTGGGTGGAGTCGGATAAATTTCCGGGAGTAGAGATGCGCCTGGTGCTGGTTGCTAACCCGCCACGCGTGCTGCTTATCCTGTCAGACCAAGAACGCGTACTTTGGACTGCTGAATAATTTTACAGGTAACAGTAATCAGTTACCTTTCTATAGTTGCCGCACTTGCCGAGGCTTTAGCCAGGGTGGGTGCGGCAATTTTTTATAGTTGATTGGTGTTGGATTTTGGCTATATTGTGATAGGTTTTTGTAACGTCACATTGTTAAATCAACTACGGCCAAAGGACTAATAACCGGAATAACTCCTGTTACACTATAGTTGTGCTGCATACTCTTAAATAGAAATAAAAAAATGGTCAGGTATTTATTCATTCATGCTGCAACTACAATAGTTGCCTTTATGATCTGGATAACCAGTACCAGTTTACCTGGGGGTGAAGTCGGAATGGCACCATTTATTTTAGGTCTTGTGCTTATAATTCAGTTATTTATCGGAATGGTGCTGGCGCTTATTTTCAGGAAGTATCTCATAGAAAGAAGACAGAAAATAGTAGGATTGACTGTTTACTTTATTCTATACGAACTGATATTTTTTGCAATAGATGGACAACTGTCAATAGTTAGTGCTTTTGGTAAAGGCTGGTCAAGTGAAGTTTATATTGCATATTCACTCTCATCAATAATAGCTTATATTGTTGCTTTGGCTATTCTGTTAACAAAAGAACTAAAGGCTTCAGGAACATCTCATAAAAACTAAAAAAGCACGATAGCACAACAAAGTTTATACCTTATGCTTCGGCTACTCCTCGCACAAGGTATACACGAGCACGCTACAATCCTAAAATATGATAAAACGACTTCTCCTACCCCTGCTCTGTTTCTCGTCAACTATAGCCTTCGCGCAAGACACCATCAAATCAGACCTGTACCTGAAGGTGGTGGAAGTGATGAAACGAGACCTTAACTATAGCTACGATGCTACCAGCAACAAAAGACCGGAACCAAAACCTGATACAGTTGCTGTAAAGGAACGGAAACCCGGCATTTATGATGCTGTTCCCCTCGTGTTAAATCCTTCGCCTGTAATTATAGTAGATGGAAGGCCGGGAAATATGAAACACCTGAATAACTATAGTTTAGCCGATGTGGAAACTATAAAAACCGAGCAGGGAGCAAAAGCAATGGCACTTTACGGCCAGCGGGCTAAACCGGGAGTAGTTTTTATAACCACCAAAAAAGGCAGCAGGAAGTAACCTATATTTGCATACATTTTAAACTATAGCATGAAACAACTTTTACTTTTAGCCTTTACCTTATTTGCCTCCTTCACTGCCTTTGCCCAGATCAGCTTAGAAGATTCCACCGTGCAGGTTATCGGGTACTGGGACAAGAACGAAACGCAGACCTACATCATCACCAACGAAAAGTACAGAGTTACCGGCACCGATACCACCAAACGCGAGTTCTCGAAGTACGAGGTAGATGTAACTATAAAAGACTCCACGGCCAATTCCTATACCATTGAGTGGGCTTACCGCGGCATACAGATGGACACGGATAACCAGTTCACAAAAGAGCTGGCCAAGGTCTCCGAAAACCTGAGCGTGATCTTCAAAACAGATGAAATGGGCGCTTTTCAGGAAGTGGTGAACTGGAAAGAGATCCGGGATGAAATAAAGAAAGGCACGACACACCTGCGTCAGGAATTCAAGCACATCCCGAAGATAAACGAGATAATAGACCAGGTAGAGAGCACCTTTACGACAAGAGAAGCCATAGAGGCAGCTGCCATTAAAGATATACAGCAGTTTTATACCTACCACGGCGGCAGGTACCAGATGGGGCAGGAGATTACGGGCCAGCTAGAGGTGGCTAACCTGTATGGTGGCAAACCATTTAAAGCCGATGTTTCCATTTTGCTGGATGAACTGAACGGCGAAGAGGACAACGCCATTCTCCGGATGTGGCAAACTATAGATAGCAAGCAACTTACAGAAGCAACGGTCGCTTACCTGGGCAAAATGTCGAAAGCGGTGGGCGCGGCAAAACCGGATCTGAGCAGAATGCCTCCGCTGCAACACGAAACCAGAGTAGCCTCACGCATTCATGGCTCGGGGTGGGTTATCTATAGTATCGAAACAAAAGAAGTGAGCGCCGAAAACACGTTAGCGTTTGAAGAACGAATTATTGAGATAAAATAAGTGTTGGGGTAAAAGTAGTATGCTGCTGAGGCAGTGTATCTTATCAGTATTTATCCGTATATTGGTTTCAGGTTCAGTGTTTTGTTAAACTAAAGGCAGATAAAATACGAACGAAATAATTCCGCACAACAAAAAGACGTAATATGAAGATCACATCGCAGATAGCAGTAGCAGCTTTGTTTTTTGGATTAGTGAGTTGCTCTGATTCCGCTAAAACGGAAAATACTACAACAACTACAGCGCCGGCTGCAACAGCACCTGCTACAGCCACACCAAACCAGGCTGCAACACCTGCCACTACGGTTGCCCTTAACCCGCCGCACGGCGAGCCCAACCACCGCTGCGATATAGAAGTTGGCGCTCCGCTGGATTCGCCACCGAAGCCAAATTTAAGTGCACCGGTACCGGCCTTTACGCCTTCAACCAGCACGGTAGCTCCGGGTACTAACCCTCCGCACGGCCAGCCTGGCCACGACTGCGGTATACCGGTAGGGGCTCCGCTTACAAAAAAGTAATCAGTCAACTATAGCATTGCCGAAGCAAAAAGGGGCAGCCGATCTACATCGGCTGCCCCTTTTCTTTACCTATAAACTAAACTATAGTTTAGTAACCTGATTTCTGGAGAACTTAGCCCTCGCTCGCGGGACGCAAGCGAAGGCTAATCTATAGTTTAAATTAATATCCTAATTTCTGGCGAACACGCTGCAGTACCGGCGTGGCAATAGCTTTTGCTTTTTCGGCCCCTTCATGTAATTTTTTGTCCAGTTCGGGCAGGTTGTTCATATAGAAATTAAACAGCTCGCGCTCTTTGCTGTACTTCGTGATGATCTTCTCGTAAAGTGCCTGCTTGGCGTGACCGTAACCGTAGCCACCAGCCAGGTAATTCTGGCGCATGGTCTCTACCTCCTCGGGGGTAGCCAGCAAACTATAGATCTTGAAAGTCGTGTCGTCGTCCGGGTTCTTTGGCTCTTCCAGCGGCGTGCTATCGGTTACAATGCTCATAATAACCTTTCGCAGCGGCTTGTCGGCTTCAAAAATATCAATGATGTTGCCATACGATTTGCTCATCTTCTCGCCATTGATGCCGGGTATTGTCATGATCTTTTCATCCGTCTTGGCTTCCGGCAATACAAAAGTTTCGCCGTAGATGTGGTTAAACGAGCTGGCAATGTCGCGGGTAATTTCCAGGTGTTGTATCTGGTCTTTGCCTACGGGCACAAAGTTGGCATCGTACATTAAAATGTCGGCAGCCATCAACACCGGGTACGTAAACAAACCGGCATTCACATCCGCTAATCCACGTCGGCTCGATTTATCTTTAAACGAATGGGCATTGGCCAGCATCGGGAAAGGCGCAAAGCAGTTCAGGTACCAGCTCAGTTCCGTTACCATCGGCACATCCGACTGGCGGTATAATATGTGTCTGTCGGTATCCAGGCCCATGGCCAGCCAGGCAGCAGCTACCGAGTAGGTGTTGTGTTTCAGAACTTCGGCATCGCGGATGGTCGTCAGCGAGTGCAGGTCGGCTATAAAGTAAAGCGCTTCCTGGTCTGCCGTTTCAGAGAACGCTATAGCAGGGCAAATTGCGCCCAGCAGGTTGCCGAGGTGTGGCCGGCCGGTGCTTTGTATGCCGGTAAGGTATCGTGCCATAAAATCAGAATTGCGTTAAAGCTGCAAATTAATGCAAATAGCTTAAAATGCCCATTAAAATTGCAGATACGCAACTATAGTTTGAGCAGACTATAGTTGCCCAACAAACTATAGTTGCTATAATTTAGGAGGTAGCCAGGTGAGGTTCTGTTCTCTTTTTGCGCAGCGAGTTTGCATTGGAAAGCACAATGGCCACCAGTATCAGAATAACGCCTGCCCACTGCACTGGCAGCACCTGCTCCTGCAATACCATACTCGACATCAGTACGGCCACTGGCAGCTCGGCAGAGCTAAGTATAGCACTCAGGCCTAAGCCAATTTTCGGGATACCATAGGCAAAGCACAAGGGCGGCACTACCGTACCAAAAACCGAAAGTACCAATCCCCATTTAAAAAGACCGTTGGTTAGTGCGCCGTTTACCAGGAAAACCGGCGGGAAAATAATGAATACAAGGGTACAGGCACCTGTCAGCAGCAACGCACTTTTGGTAGCAGGGTGCAGGTTATTGCCAGCAGCGCCGTTTATCATTAAAAAGAACGTGTAGCAAAGTGCAGCCAGTAACCCAAAACCGATGCCCGTTAAGTTTATATCCTGAAAAGAGCCCGAGAACAGATTGCCGGCAAAAGCAGTGCCCAGCAGCACAAGCAAAACAGTGCCAACTTGCAGTAATGTAGGGAGTTTGCGTTTTATGATGGAGTCCAGCACAAGGCTCATCCAGGTAAACTGCATGAGCAGCAGGATGGCAATAGAAGCCGGAACAAGCTGAACACATTTGTAATAGAAGATGCTTACAAGCCCCGTGGTGGTGCCCATAGCCATAAGTTGGAGGACTTCCTTAAGCGATGCACTGTTGCCGCGGCCACTAAACAGCCTGCGCAACAGCACGATCACCCAAAGAATAATCAACCCAAAAAATACCTGAGTGCCAGTTACATCACCCAAGGTAAAGCCTTCGCTATATGCTAATTTTACGAACGTCGAAAGAATCCCGAAGCTACACGCTCCGCACAGCACAAAAGCTATTCCTCTGAACATAGGATTGCCTTTTAAATAAACAACAAAATTTTAAAATAGAGATAGGGCAGATGTCGCCCCAAAGCGGGTAAGCCGGGTACTCTTACAGGTCGTGCAGAACGTAGCCTGTGATAAAAATTTGTGTATGTGCTAAATGTGCAGTCATTATTTTTAATCGGGGTGCAAACATAGGGCAAGAATTTTAAGATTCAAACAATTTTAGTCTTTTATTTTTTTATCCTGTGTTATAGATTACCTGCTTTTAAGGGCAGTGTATAGTTTGCTATAGGTAGGAGTTGGTATGTGCAGCTGTTCGCCAAGTTTTACTACATATCCCGTCAACGAGTCTACTTCGGTGTTTTTTCCTTTCTGGTAGTCGCTGTGCATAGAGGAGGTGGTGTCGTAAGGCAGTCTGGCCATTCTGTCGGTGATGGCGTTGTTGCTGTCGTCACTAAACACGATTCCTTTGGCTTGTGCTACCTGTTTCAGCTCAGTTAAGAGCGCGAAGAGTAGCTCCAGGTGTTTCGGGTCAGCTAAAATACCGCCTATGCTGGTATCTAAGTAGGAGGTGAGCGTGGCTATAGTTGAGATGAAGAGAAACTTCTCCCAGATGGTCTGCTGTATGTTAGGCGACAAAGTGGCATTGATACCGGCTTCTTTAAAGATCTGCATTGCTGCCTCAAGCTTTGCGGCGGTGCCATCTGCAGCCCCGAAAAAAAGCGCATGCTGGCTACCGGTGACCGTTACCAGCCCCGGAGCAGTTAACCTGGACACAATGTACACACAGCCATCCCATACTTCGTTTTCAGGATAAACGGTCTTAATTCTTTCGCGGCTGTCTATGCCGTTCAGGAGTGGAAGGATAACGGTATGCGGGCCAATGCAGGGACTTAGTTGTTCTATATTCTGCTCCAGGTCATAACTTTTGGTGCAGCAGATCAGCAGGTCAACTTCGCCTACCAGCGCCGGGTCAGATGTAACCAGTTTGGGAATAGCTGTAAACGCGCCAGCCGGGCTTTCTACCTTCAACCCTTGTTGCCTGATAACCGATTCGTTTTCGCCACGTGCTATAAAGTTTACTTCTACTTCACCGGAAGCCTGGTAGTGTTTTGCCAGCATGCCGCCAAAAAAGCCACCAACGCCTCCTATGCCCGTAATTGCTATCTTCATCAGTTATTCCCTTTTTATAGTTAGCTATAGTTTAAAGTTACGTCTCACTTTCTACGGCAGCTTCCTCTATCAGGTCGTCGGCCTGTCGTTTTCCTAAATACCCATCTATCAGAAAATGGGCTACATACAACACCGGTGTAAGCAGAATGGCCACACAAAATTTATAGATATAGTTGATAGCCGCTACCGATAAGACCTGCTCCAGTGTCCAGTTTCCGAACACAAAGAAAGCGATGAACAGCACCACCAGGCTATCGATGAGCTGCGACACCAACGTGGAGCCTGTGGCACGAAGCCATATCTTTTTATGGCCGGTATACTTGCGCAGCCAATGGAAAACCGACGCATCCAGCAGCTGAGAGACCAGAAATGCAGCTACCGAACCGATGATGATGCCCAAGCCCTGCCGGTAAATAGAGCTAAATGCATAATCGATGTTGAACGGGTTGCCTTTCGGGTCGGTGCTGTTAATGTCGAGCCAGAACTGGGCCGGTGGCAGACCGGTAACTATAGTTATCACCAGGAAGGCATAGAGGATAAGGATAACCGTGAGGATGCTTACCTTTTTAACACCCTGTTTCCCGAAGTACTCGTTGATGATGTCGGTGGTAACAAATACAACTGGCCAGATGATAACGCCGGCCGTGAGGTTAAAATCGAGCTTGCTGCCCAGTATATTCAGCTGCGCGCCCGGTAAACCAAACAGTGCTTCTCCCGAAAATATCTTCACCCCGATAAGCTCTGCCAGCAAGGCATTGGATATAAATATTCCACTCAGGACCAGAAACAGGTTGGTATGTTTTTTCTCCAGCGGGGTAATGGCAGCGCTCATAGGTGGTGGCTTATATTTGAGGAATAGCAGGTAAACAGGAAAGTAAATTTATAGTTTCCGGAGCAGTGTGCAAACCAGAAATATGATAGTTACTGCTGTGCCGGTTCCGGCAACCTTTCCTGCACACTGAAAATACTGCCTTCGGTAGCCAGGTCTGTTTTAGGAAAGATAGCCTGCGCTTCGGTGAGCAGGGGCGTAAGGTCTTTGTAACGCACCGAAAAGTGGCCCAGCAGCAAATGGCGGACCTCGGCGGCGGCGGCCATTTCGGCAGCTTGTTTTGCCGTACTATGGAAGGTCTGGTTGGCGCGCTCTTCCATGTCGCTCATAAAAGTGGCTTCGTGGTAGAGCAGGTCTGCGTGATGCAGGTAAGGCAACAGGTCGGGTTTATATCGGCTATCGGAGCAGTAGGCGTAACTGCGGCTGCGTTTCGGCTCCATGGTCACTTCCCTGTTTGCCAGCAACAGGTTGCCTTGTTCGTCTTTAATGTCTTCGCCCCATTTCAGGCGCACCAGTTGTGGCGGGGTAAGGTAAGGCGGCAGCTTTTCTTTTATAAGCGAACGTGTCTTCTGTTTCTCTCTGAAAATAAACCCGCAGGTAGGTACCCGGTGCTCCATAGGTATGGTGTGCACGGTTATCTGTTTGTCCTCAAAAATCTTTTTGTAGCACGTAGTATCCAGCTCATGGAAAATAAGCTTAAAGTTCAGGTTAGTGCCGGAGTACTTGAATTGCAGGCTAAGGATCTCGGAAAGGCCGGGTGGACCAAAAAGATGAAGAGGAGACTGCCTGCCCTGCAGGTGCATGGTGGAAAGCAGCCCGGCAAGCCCAAAGTAATGGTCGCCGTGCAGGTGGCTAATGTAGATATTGCAAATGCGCTGATGCTTTATCTTGTATTGCATCAGCTGCATTTGCGTACCTTCTCCGCAGTCTATCAGGTGCAGTTGGTTACCAATGGTAAGTACCTGTGCGGTATGATGTCTGTTTGCCGAAGGTGTGGCCGACGAACTACCCAATATCCTGAGTTCGAAATCCACGATCGGCGGGTGTGCTTAGTCTTCTTTATTTGTCAGATCCTGCTCAATCTCGTGCAGGAAAACGCGGTCGATCGCTTCTTCTACAGTTGGCAGAATGTTCAGTACTGACTCCAGTTTCGAAATAGAGATCAGCTTCATAACGTGGTCCTGCAGGCTGGTCAGGATAAGCAAACCATTAGATGAGTTGCAAAGTCTGTTCGCGATCAGGATGGAGCTAAGGCCGGAAGAGTCAGTATATTTAACATTATTCATGTCCAGAATCAGGTTGGTGATCCCTTCGGCGTTCAACTTCACAAACTCAGACTTCAGGTCCGGAGCTATTGAAGTATCCAGCTTTTTCTCGTCTATCGTGATTATAGTATAGTTCTCTTTCTTATCAATCGTGTACTTCATAGATCTACCAATAAGGATTTATATGCGAATGTACCAAAATATACATTAAAAATTCTAATCTTTTAAGCTAAAAATGTTTTGCTCCACACTATGAGCGATGCGCTGAAGGGCCTGGCTATAGTCGCTTTTCACGAACGGCTGGCCAGTGAATACTTCATACAGCTCAATGTAGCGCTCCGATATTTTCAGCACCACGTCATCGGTCATTTCAGGGATGGTCTGTCCATCTTTCCCCTGGAAACCGTTCTCTATCAGCCACTGGCGCACAAACTCTTTCGAGAGTTGCTTCTGTGGCTCGCCGTTCTGCTGTCGCTCATTATAGCCTTCGCTGTAAAAGTAGCGCGATGAGTCGGGCGTGTGTATTTCATCAATAAGATAAATCCGGCCGTTTTGTTTACCGAATTCATACTTGGTGTCTACCAGAATCAGGCCTTGTTTAGCTGCCAGTTCGGTGCCGCGCGCAAAAAGGGCACGTGTATAGCGCTCTAAAATTAGGTAATCCTGCTCACTTACAATGCCTTTGGCCAGAATTTCTTCCCGCGAGATGTCTTCGTCATGCCCCTGGTCAGCTTTTGTTGTAGGAGTAATGATCGGCTCCGGCAGTTTGTCGTTCTCGTGCAGGCCATCCGGTAAAGCAACGCCGCAAACCATTCGTTTGCCGGCTTTATACTCGCGCCACGCATGGCCGGCCAGGTAACCACGGATCACCATCTCTACTTTAAAAGGCTCACAGCGCAACCCCACCGTTACGTTCGGGTCCGGCGTTGAGATAACCCAGTTAGGTACAATGTCCGAAGTGGCTTTTAAGTTCAGACTTGCGATCTGGTTCAGCACCTGTCCTTTGAAAGGGATAGCGCGCGGAAGCACCACATCAAAAGCAGAAATGCGATCGGTGGCAACTACAGCAAGTCTGTCGTCGAAGTAATAGACATCGCGAACTTTGCCTTTGTAAAACCCGGTCTGGCCGGCAAAGGAGAAGTTAGTTTCTTTAATGGCCTCCATTAGAGCGTTTGGTTTATCGGAGAGCAAAGTTAGCTATATTTTCAGAGGGCAAAAATTTTTACGTAGGTACTTATAGCAGACAAATGGTTTAAAATAAAGGTATGCTGCAAAGTACACCCCTGTATACTGCCAAGTATAGCTATAGTTTTATATTTTAAAACCTATAGTTTGTATTATTTGATGTATTTGAAACTTTTTATACAGTAGTGTTCGGGAGGGCGGCCGGCCCACGGTGTGCAATGTTACTGGCCATGCCTCTGAAAATGATAAAGTGGAAAGGCAGCATGGCATACCAATAGAGCCTGCCCAGCAACCCATCGGGCCGGAAGGCAGCCAATTGTTCCAGGTAAGGGCCATCGGGTTTATTAACTATACGGAATTGCAACCATGCTTCGCCGGGCACTTTCATTTCGGCATACAGCAGCAGGCGTTGTTTTTCGCGGTCTGCCACCAGCACACGCCAGAAATCTATCGTTTCCCCGGCCCTGATCTGGGTCGGGTGCCGGCGCCCTCTTTTAAGACCCACGCCGCCAGCCATTTTATCGAGCAAGCCACGTATTTCCCACAAAAAATCTGTTTTATACCAGCCTTGCGTGCCCCCGATGCGCCAGATATTTTCCAGAACTATAGTTGGGTCCTGCTCAATTTTAATAAGCTGTTTATCAGTAAGTAACCCATGCTCCGGTATTTGTACAAAATCCATATAATTCAGCTGCATGGTGCCGCTTACCAGGGCATCTTTCCAGCTCGATATCACCATGTTCTGCTCAATTTTAGCATAGGCCAGCCGGATGGCTTCCTCATAGTTTAAATTCTCGTGTGGAATGATCTGTCTGATGCGATCGTCCTGAACTATAGTATCGCTGCGCAGACTCTCTACCAGGCTGCGGGCAATGGAGAAACTGGTGCTGGTAACAAAGTAAAGCCAATAGGAAGAAAGCTTGGGAGTAAGAACAGGCACTGTAAAGATAAAGCGCTTCAGGTGTCGCACTTTGGCCAGTTTTTCCAGCATCTGCTTGTAGGTAAGCACATCGGGACCGCCAATTTCGAGGCGCTGCTCATAACAGGCAGAGTTGCCGAGTACGTTTGTCAGGTAAAAGATCACATCGCGTATGGCAATTGGCTGACACCGGGAATTAAGCCAGCGCGGAGTTATCATCACCGGTAATTTCTCCACCAGGTCGCGGATGATCTCGAACGAGGCGCTGCCGGAGCCGATAATGATAGAAGCACGAAGTACGGTTAAAAAGGCCTTTGCCTTGTTCAGGATATCTTCCACATGTCGCCTCGACGAAAGGTGCTTTGAGAGATGTGTTGTATTGGAAAGGCCGCTGAGGTAGATGATCTGTTTGGCAGTCGTGCTGTCCAGGTAATCGACAAAGTTTTCAGCGGATGTTTGTTCGGCTTTTTCGAAATCGTTACCGTGGCCGCCCATGGAGTGCACGAGGTAATAGGCGGCATCAATATCTTTTGGTAAGCTGGCAAGTGTTTCCGGTCGCAGCAGATCACCTTTAACAATTTGTACTTTATCTTTAAGAGTGTCCTGTAGTTCAAAGCGCCGTGGGTCGCGCACCATACATACCACTTCATGCTGTTGCTCCACTAGCACCGGTAATAGTCGCCTGCCGATATAGCCATTTGCACCCGTTAAAAGTATCTTCATGTAAGCCGGTTTTAGTGGTATGGTCTGTTATAGCAACAGCCAACTATAAGCTATGTTCAAACAGTTTTATAGTTTAAAATTCGTAAGTGTTCCTCTGTTTATAGTTCGGTTTTGAGGTAGATTTTATAGTTGTAAGTTAAAGATAATCAGTATGTAGTATATGGTGATTGAAGAATTGTTAAAAAAATATTCAACTATAATTTTGTTTTTTGAGTAAAGGTAGTCTAAGTTTGCATCATCAAGTCAATGATCCCTTGCGGTTATTGATTTATAAAGAAGCGTGGAGAGACAGGCTCTGTGAAGCGCTAGCAACCTAACCCCTATGGTTAAGGTGCTAATTCCTGAATCCGGAAGACCCGGATGAATATAAATTGATAAGAACATGAAAAAGGGAATTAAGCCAACATCACTTTATTTTGTATTTTATCCGGTAGCCCAACTACTCGGTCTCTCTCATTTATTTGCCTTCAGGTTCATGCGAATGCAAACCTGTTGTTGCTGTTGCTAATCTTTTAGCTTCCCGGATTATTTGTGCCCCGCAGGCTGCTGCAGGTTTATACCTGTAGGCTCATTGCTGTCTTCGCACACTCTTTTTGCTTCTCGCAACTTAACTCATTTTATACTTTTTAATCAGAATAATCATGTCTAATACACATCGTTTCGAAACACTGCAACTACACGCAGGCCAGGAAATAGACCCAACTACACGTTCCCGCGCTGTTCCGATCTACCAGACATCTTCCTACGCTTTTAAGGATGCAGCGCATGGTGCCAACCTGTTTGCCTTGAAGGAGTTCGGTAACATTTATACCCGTATCCAAAACCCAACTACCGACGTGTTTGAGAAACGCATTGCTGCTCTGGAAGGTGGCGTAGCGGCGGTAGCGGTATCATCTGGCCAGGCGGCGCAGTTTATTGCGCTTACCAACATTCTGCAGGCCGGCGACAACTTTGTAACAAGCAGCTTCCTGTATGGCGGCACATTTAACCAGTTCAAGGTTTCTTTCAAGCGCCTGGGCATAGAGGCCCGCTTTGCCGACAGTGATGATGCGGAAAGCTTCGAGAAACTGATCGACGAAAACACCAAAGCGATTTACACCGAGACCATCGGAAACCCACGCTTCAACATTCCGGATTTTGAAGCGCTGGCTGCACTGGCCCGCAAACATGACCTGCCACTGATAGTCGATAATACCTTTGGCGCAGGCGGTTACCTGTTCCGGCCACTGGAGCATGGTGCCAATGTGGTAGTGGAGTCTGCTACCAAATGGATCGGCGGACATGGCACCAGCATTGGAGGTGTTATAGTTGATGGCGGTAACTTTAACTGGGGTAACGGTAAATTTCCGCAGTTCTCCGAGCCATCCGAAGGTTACCACGGACTGAATTTCTGGGAAGTATTTGGTACCGATGGTCCGTTCGGTAACATCGCTTTCGCCATCAGGGCAAGGGTAGAAGGATTGCGTGATTTTGGACCTGCTATTTCTCCATTCAATTCCTTCCTGTTGCTGCAGGGTTTGGAAACATTGTCGCTGAGAGTAGAAAGAACCGTGCAGAACGCACAAACTATAGCCGAATGGCTGGAGCAGCACGAACTTGTAGAAAGCGTGAATTATCCGGGCCTTGAGTCAAGCAAATACCATGAACTGGCAAAGAAGTACCTGAAACGTGGTTTCGGTGGTGTGCTGTCCTTTAAGCTGAAAGGCGATAAAAAACAGGCGGAGACCTTTGTAAACAATCTGCAACTGGTAAGCCACCTGGCCAACGTAGGCGATGCAAAAACGCTGATCATCCATCCGGCATCTACCACGCACCAGCAACTTTCTGATGCCGAGCAATTAGGTGCAGGCGTTGAGCCGACTTTATTGCGCGTGTCGCTCGGCATCGAACATATTGACGATATAAAAGCAGATTTCGAACTGGCTTTTGCGGCTGTTAAAAATGCAGTAGCAGAACCCGTTCTCAACTAATAATTTCCATGTCCACACAACAGCATACTTTTCATTATCAGCAGGAATTCACGCTGGAGTCGGGTTTAACGTTGCCCGGCTTCCAGCTTGCTTATACTACCTATGGGCAGTTAAACCGGAAGCGCGACAACGTGATCTGGGTATGCCATGCCCTGACTGGCAGCTCCGATTTTACCGACTGGTGGAGCGGCCTGTTCGGCGAGGGTAAACTATACGACCCTGAACACTGGTTTATAGTTTGCGCGAACACGCTGGGTGGTTGCTACGGTTCTACCGGCCCGCTTTCGGTTAACCCAAATACGCTGCAGCCCTATTTTCATAGCTTCCCGCAGCTTACAAACCGCGATATAGTAGGGGCTTTCGACCAGTTACGGCAGGAACTGGAACTGGAGCAGGTGCATACGCTGCTGGGTGGATCGTTGGGTGGACAACAGGCATTGGAATGGGCGCTTCAGAAGCCGGACGTGTTTGAAAGGTTGGTCCATGTGGCCTCTAACGCGCGCCATTCAGCCTGGGGAATTGCCTTTAACGAAAGCCAGCGTATGGCCATTCGCCAGGACCCGACCTGGACCAAAGATAGTGAAACTGCAGGCCAGCAAGGGTTAAAAACGGCAAGGGCTATCGCTATGCTTTCGTACCGGCATTACACCAGTTATGAACTCACGCAACAGGAGCCGGGCAACAGCATTACCGACAACTACAGAGCTGCCAGTTACCAGGTTTACCAAGGCGAGAAACTGGCTAAACGCTTTAATGCTTACACCTACTGGCTTCTTTCCAAAGCCATGGACTCGCATAACATTGGCCGCAACCGGGGCGGAGTTGAAAAAGCTTTACATCACCTGAAGGCAAAATCCCTTTTTGTGGGCGTGGATACTGATCTGCTTTTTCCGGTGGTAGAGCAGCAGTTTTTACATGAACAGGTTCCGGGCTCTGCCTTTGCTTTACTACAATCCAACTATGGCCACGACGGATTTCTGGTGGAAACAGACCAACTGACCAAAGCGATCCGCAAATTTTATCAATCAGAAACTATAAACGAACTATGCTATGAGCAACAAACAGTCTAACGTCAGGATCGGGATATTTGGGTTTGGGTGCGTAGGGCAGGGGCTTTACGATGTGCTGCAAACGATAGAACGAGCAGGAATAGAAGTGGCTGGTATCTGTGTGAAAGATAAAGAGAAGCCGCGTAGTTTGCCAGCATCGGCATTTACCTATTACCCGCAGGAGCTGTTGCAGGATGAAAGCATCACCATTTTTGCTGAACTGATCAGCGATGCCGACGAAGCTTATAGTATAGTGAAGCAGGTCTTGAAAGCGGGTAAAACTATAGTTTCGGCAAACAAGAAAATGCTGGCCTTGCACCTTCCGGAGTTGATCGAACTACAGCATAACTATAACGGAACGCTACTATACGAAGCAGCAGTAGGCGGCAGCATTCCCATCATCCGGACACTGGAAAGCTACTATTGTTCGGAACCTCTGCAGCAGGTAAGTGGCATCCTCAACGGGTCTTCTAACTTTATCCTTTCTAAAATGGAGTCGGAAGGGTTGAGCTATAGTTCGGCTTTGCAGCTGGCGCAGGAACTTGGATTTGCCGAAGCGGACCCGACGCTGGATGTGGGTGGTTTTGATTCGGTGAACAAACTATGCCTGATAGCAGCGCATGCTTTTGGGCTAACCATAAAACCGGAACAGGTTCTGCGTTTCGGAATTGATACCGTGCGGAAAGAAGACCTAGAGTTTGCAAAAACTATAAATGCCCGGATCAGGTTAGTGGCTTCTGCGGAAGTTGATGAGAATAATGAACTGAGCCTGCGTGTGCTGCCAACATTTGTGACAGACCAGCAGGAACTATACCATGTTACAAACGAAACCAACGGCGTAACTATAGCTCCGGTTTTTGCGGGCGAGCAGTTTATAAAAGGCCTCGGAGCCGGCAGTCACCCAACGGGTTCAGCCGTTTGGGCCGATGTTTCCGCAGCGCTTTCTGGCTACCGCTATTCCTATCCGAAGGCCGCGTCAAAAACCATAGCATTAAATAAAGAGAAGGAACTACAGCTATACCTGCGCGTACCGGCGAGTGTTCTTTTGCCCGAGCAATTAGCGCACAAGGCATTAGCGGTTCAGGAGCAAAACGGACATTCCATTTACCACGCAACTATAAAACAGACCGAATTGGCAGTTGTTGAATCGTATTTTGCAGAAAATCAGGTGTTTGTATCAGAAATTACAGCAAATCAGGCCGAAAGAATTGCATTACAGGGCAGCCAGAAAGAAGCTATAGTTTGCTGAGGCTGGGATAAAAGGAAACAAACAAGATCAGCCGGTTTTTGTATTTTGCATTTTAGGGAGATGGTGCGTTACGAATGATGCAATAAATACTGAGGTAGAAGTTTAGCTATAAGTTGTAACTGTACGTACAACAAGTATTTACAGGCATTTCAACTACATAAACTATGAAGACGATTCTACCCTTGCTTATAATTGTTCTGACTGTTTTAGGTGCTGCTGGATGCAGACAAGATAACGTGTCACCAATCCGTAATGTGCGCTTCGACCCGAAACTACTGAACCAGATGAAGGTGGCGGGCAACTGCACAAACTATAGCTACAGATCCGGACAGGACCAGCGCAACCTAGGTACCATACATACGGGCCAGGTACAGGTAACTTTCCGGGATGATGTAACTACCACCCAGCGTGACGAAGTACTGGCCAGATATGGTTTTGTGACAGGCATCCTGAGCCAGAGCGCCACACAATCCGGTATGATGTACACCCTTGGCCTTACCGGCGGACTAAACTGTGCCCAGGCAGAACAAGCCATCCGGGAGCTTGCCCGCGATAAAGCCATTGCTTATGCCGGCCCTGCATTTTTAGTAGAAACCGGACAGGCAGTAGGGCTCAGCAACGAGATCATGATAAAAGCGGATGCCAGCGGAGCCGAAACCCTAAAGCAACTGGCCGCAGATTTTAACGCGATCGTGAAAGGCCCGGTAGGAGCGGATACGTATATGGTGCAGCTAAGCAAGCAATCCAAAGGCAATGCCCTGGAATTTGTAAATGCGTTGTCGAACGATAAAGGCATTGCACATGCAGCGCCAGGTTTTGTGCTTGCACCGTAGCCTAACGGTTTTCTGAAAAGAAAAGGCCTGCTTCTATAGTTCAGAAGCAGGCCTTTTTATTGTATACCTATAGTTTATAAGTAAATAGCATTAGCCTTTTCGCGCAGGTTGTAGCCCGAGGCCATTACTTCCCCGTAGGCGCCGGCAGTGCGAATGGCTACCAGGTCGCCACGGTTGGTTTCCGGCAGCATCACCGCTTTGCCAAAACAGTCACTCGACTCACAGATAGGTCCTACCACATCGTAGCGCACTTCCGGCTTGTCGCTGGTCAGGTTCTCTATTTTGTGGTACGATTGGTACAGGGCCGGACGAATCAGTTCTGTCATGCCGGCATCCAGTATCGCAAAGTTCGTGGTTATTCCTTTTTTAATGTACAGTACTTTTGAGATCAGGGTACCGCACTGTGCTACCAGCGCACGACCTAACTCAAAATGTACCTGTTGCCCTGGCCGCACTTCCAGAAACTGGTGAAACAGACCAAAGTAAGCCTCGAAATCCGGGATAAGATTGCTGTCGGGGGTATAGTAGTCCACGCCCAGGCCACCGCCTACGTTAATGTGCTCTAAGGTAATGTTGCGCGAGATGAACCACTCCTGAAACTCGTTAACCCTGGTGCAAAGGTTCCTGAAAACACTGAGGTCCGTAATCTGGGAGCCGATGTGAAAGTGAATCCCGATCAGCTCTATGTTAGGCAATGTCTTCAGCAGTTCCAGCACGCTTTCAAGTTCCCAGGCATTTATCCCGAATTTGTTTTCTTCCAGCCCTGTGGTAATGTATTTGTGGGTATTGGCGTTTACGTTCGGGTTTATGCGCAGCGCTACGCGGGCTTTGGTGCCTTTGGCAGTTGCCAGCTCGTTCAGCACTTCCAGTTCGTGGCTCGACTCGCAGTTAAAGCAGAAAATATCCTGCTCCAGCGCATAGTTTATTTCCTCATCTGATTTGCCGACGCCGGCAAAAACCACATGCTCCGGCTTAAAACCGTTTTCGATGGCACGCTTTACTTCGTTTCCGCTTACACAGTCGGCACCGAAGCCTGTGTGCAGCATCTCGGCAAGTATAGGGGCGTTGGCGTTTGCTTTAAGGGCGTAGTGTACGTGGTAATTGTATTTAGCTGCTTCCGTGGCAGCATATTGTAATGTCTGCCGTAGCAGGTTCAGGTCGTATACATAAAAAGGAGTAGCCTGCTGCTGCAGCTCCTGTAAATTGTTTTTCAGCATGGTCGCGTTCCTTAAAAAATCCCTTCGTTCAGCTTGGTTAGCGCCGTTACTTTGTCAGTTGTATTTATCAGCAGGCTGATGTTGTTGGTACTTCCGCCATACGAGATCATGCGCATCGGCACGTCCTGCAGCGCTTCAAAAACCTTCAGGCTGGCACCACTTTTCTCGGCAATAAAATCACCAACCACACAAATAATGGTTTGTTCTTTATCTACCTCTACCTGGCCAAACTCCTTCAGTTCCGCTACGATCTCGTTCAGGAACTTATCATTATCAATCGTTAACGATACTGCAACTTCCGAGGTCGTGATCATATCGATCGGCGTTTTATAGCGCTCGAACACCTCGAACACGCTGCGCAGAAAGCCGTAGGCCAGCAGCATTCTGCCGGATTTGATCTTGATCGCGGTAATACCTTCTTTGGCAGCCACTGCTTTTATGCCGCCACCTATAGTTTGCGACTTGATGATCGTGCCTTTCGCTTCGGGTTGCATGGTGTTCAGCAAACGCACCGGAATATTCTTTTGCTTGGCAGGTAATACGCTGCTCGGATGCAGGATTTTAGCACCAAAGTAAGCCAGCTCGGCTGCCTCATCAAACGACAGTTCGGCAATAGGATGCGTATTTTTTACGATGCGCGGGTCGTTGTTGTGCATGCCATCAATGTCGGTCCAGATCTGGATCTCCGTTGCAGCAACAGCAGCACCTATCAGGGAAGCAGAGTAATCAGAGCCGCCACGCTTCAGGTTATCTATCTCCCCGAACGCATTGCGACAAATGTAGCCCTGAGTAATGAACAGGTTGGTTTCCGGGTACTTTTCCAGCTCCAGCGCTATATTTCTGGCAATGTATGAGGCATCCGGCTCTTCGTTCTCGTCTATCTTCATAAAGTTGAGCGCCGGAAGCAGTACTGATGCAATGCCCTGCTCTTCCAGGAAAAACTGGAAAAGTGCTGTAGAAAGCAGCTCGCCCTGCGCCAGAATTGCACGCTCTTCGTGAATTGTGAACAGGTCCTGGGTATAGGCTCTGATGTTATCGAAATGATGTGCGATCAGTTCGTTTGCCTGTTTTTTCTTTTCGGGAGTGGTGTAGAGCGATTCTACAACCTGTTTATAGTTATCGTGCAGCGCATCTATCAGCACATTCGCGTCTTCGTTCTTGTTCTGGTACAGCGTCTCGGCTATCTGCACCAGTTTGTTCGTAGTACCCGACATAGCAGACAGCACCACAATTTTTCTGTCGCCGTTTTGAATCAGGTTCGCAACGTCTCTCATTCTATCAGCAGACCCCACCGAGGTGCCACCGAACTTCAGTACTTTCATCTAAAAAGCTAAATTGTATTTTAAGGTAGCTGCAAAATTAATGAAAACTGTGCAGCTACCATTCATATAAACTAAAAAAAGACCAGCATTGTAGCTGGTCTTTTTTTAGTTAATTGGAGGTCTCGTCTTATCGCTTCATCACTTTAAGGGCAGTATCTGTGCTGCTACCGCTTATCCTTAGAATGTAAATACCCTGCGCCAGCTGCGCTGTTTCGAGGTCAAAGGTTGTAACACCTTTCTCCAGTGTAACTTTTCTGGTTATAAGCTGGCGGCCCTGCATGTTGTACAGCATCAGCGTCGCCTGTTCTGCTGCCGGAACGGTTATAGTTACCGTTAATTTCTCTTCAAACGGATTCGGGTAGGCCTGCAATACAGCGTTTTTCTCAAGGGCCCTGTTGTTTACCGCTACAATGCGGCTATAGCTGGTCTGTCCGTCAAAGTCTACCTGGCGCAGCCTGTAATGGCCCACCCCGGTAAGTGGTCTGGCATCGGTGAAGGAGTAGCGGTTGGCAACGTTGCTGGTGCCTTTTCCTGCTACCGTGCCTATCTTCACAAACTTCTTCCCATCCGCACTGCGTTCCACCTCAAAGCGCTCGTTGTTCAGTTCCGATGCCGTCAGCCACTGCAGTACAACTTTATCGTTCTGGTAAACAGCTGTAAAATAAACCAGTTCTACTGGTAAGGGGGTGATATCGCCGGGGCGCAGGGAGGAACTATAAAACCGGATCGCTAATGGCAGGTCTGTCACTCTGTCGAACTGGTCGATAATGCGAACTGTGAAAGTATAGTTGGTATTTGCTACTAAATCAGTAGGGTTCTGGACATCAATAAGCCCAGTACTTGTGTTTAATCTGGTGCCTGGTGGTAGCGAACCGGAAAGTAACTGTGCCGATTTTACACCTTCGTTGTCAGTTACAGATGCCAGCACATCGTTGATCATATATTCACCTACCAGTTTATTGGTGCGTACACTGTATTCGGCAGGGCAGTTAACTATAATAGTTACTTCATTTGAAGAAGGTATGTTAGTACATGCCGATACAACAGTCCACCTGAAGGTATAGGATCCCGATACAAGACCTGTCACTGTGCTGTTGTAAGCAGACGTTGTGGTTACAGTTGGGGTTTGAGCTGTTGCTGGTTTGGTAACCAGGCTCCAGGTACCGGTGCCGGGCGTTGGTTGGCTGCCAGCTAAGGTATAGCTACTACCACAACTAACCGCATCAGGGCCCGCCGAAACCGTTCCGCCTGTACCGTCTGTAACGGCTATAGTTACTGTATTTGTCATTTTAAGATTTGTACAGGTAGTGCTGCTAACTGTAACATAAAATTCCTTTGTGCCTATAGTTGTAAAAAGAGCATCACTTAATGCCGTAGTAACAGTACTACCCGTACCGGAAATGTTATCAACAAGAAGTGTAGAAGTAGTAGCACTTGTTTGCTGATAAATGCGGTAGGTATACCCGTTTTGTGTAGAAGTGCTTACAGTTACTCCTGCCGGCTGGCCGTTACACACAGCACTTTTATTTGTGGTTACAGCCCTGTTCACATCCGGGCCACCATTTATAGTAATAGTTTTAAGAATGGTGTTTTCTGTGATACAACCGGTGGAAGTGCTACGAATAACCACACCAAATTCTGTAGTTTTTGATACGATCTGTACCGGAAACGATATAGTGCCGTTTGTTGCCGGTACTATAGCTTCTCCTATTTTCTCTTTGGTACTGTTGTAGATGAGCTGATAAGAGTAACCTGTTTCAGCAGCCTGAACTGATATGGTGACAGGCACGTTGGCGCAATCTGAGCTTTCCGGCGTAGCAGTTACCGTATAGGTTTTAGGTACTTCCGGATACAGATCTACTGGCATGTCGCCACCTATAGTGTACTGGCAGGGCGCTCCAACTTTTATAGTTTTAACCTGAACTATAGTTCCTGCTGTTGTAACCGGGTTTGACTGCAGCGTAATAGCAGAACCAGTTCCTAACACCGAAGGACCGAATTGTGTGTATGTCCCGGTGCTTTCTTTTTTGTAGATGTTGTAAATAACGCCTGCTTCTGAGGTAGATAATTTTATGTAGGCAGGTGTGTTCGGGCAAAACTTTGCAGCCGTAAACGCGGCAGTCATGGTAGTGCTGGCAGGATTACAAGCTACCGTAACTGGTGCAGAATGCGTGCTTTCGCAGGTTGAGCTGATAGAAGCCTTAGCGGTTACAGTTAATTTTGCTCCGGCGTACAGCTCAAAAGGAGAGATGTTGGTAAATGTAAATATTCCCCCCGAAACGGGGGCATATAACGTGTTTCCTTCCTTATCTACATACGCTTGTCCGTTAATATAAAGTGTTATTACAGACCCGTCGGTTACGCTGGCATTTCCTCTTACAGAGGTGCTGCCTTCAAAAATTGTTCCACTGGTTTCGGTGCCGGTTAAAGTTAAACTGGTTGCCGAAAAGAGTGGATTAATGATTATACTGTTTGAAGCAACACTCACTGACTTATTAGGTGCTGTGGCAGTAGCTGTTATATTACCAGAAGATCGGCTACTAATAGTCGCAGTCCAGGTGCCATACGCATTTACAGTTGTTCTTCCTACTTCTGTCCCGTTTACAAAAACAATAATTTCGGTACCTGCTGCCTCTGTGGATCTTCCCGTAACTATAGTTGTAGGGCCACAATAGGAGCCTGTTATAGTTGGAGCTGAAGATTGAGTCTGTACTACAGTAGCAGCATTAGATAGAGAAGATTGCGATGTGCAGGTACCTGGTTCTGTAGCCCGGGCGTAAAATACATCCCCAACACGAAGGTTTAACCCTGAGATGTTATAAGTGACAGATAGACCTGATGTAGTTGAAGGTGGCGTTACTGTATTGCCGTTATGAATAAGAGTTATTGTAGTACCGGAAATAGTATAGTTTACTGTCAGCGATGTAGAAGCTACCGTAAGATTTGCTGTAGCAATTGTAGGTGCAGTAGATGTACTACCACTGTTTCCACTTTGGTAGCAATAATAGTTTGAGATAGGTGAAGTACAGCCACCCCCAGTTGGGGTAAGTGTCATGTAATAGCTACCAGCTGTTAGTGAATTACCTGTTCCCTCAAATTCAACAGAGTAGTTTCCGGATGCCGTTACAGAACTTGTCCCAATTAAAGTAGTTGAAGTATTACTTATTAAATAGTAATGCAATGTACCAGTACCCGATACACTAAATATTATACCCTTTTTATTACTGGTAACACCAGTAATAGTGGGTGCTGGGGTATTACAAGGTGTATAGCTAACAGGGGCAGCCTGTACAGTTACGGAAGATGAGAAACCAGATTCGGTTTTACCAGTTGGGCTTACCTTTGCGCTTATAGTATTTCCAACTGTAATGGTAGTACCAGATGACGAGAAAGTCCATGATCCATTTGCGGAAACGGTAGTTGTACCTACGCTTACCCCATTTCTGTATATGGTAACAATAGATCCGGCAGCCTCTACCGAGGAACCTGATATTGCAGAGCTATTTGTATAGATGGGACTATTAACACTTGGCGCGGCAGCAGGAATTGGGGTAAAACCAGTGTCTTTAATGGTTGTAGGAGTAGTAAGTGCTGTGTTATTGATTATAGATTTCCAGGCATCTACTATAGTGCCACTTACCACATTATCATCAACACCACCTAAGTCAGACGCTACCCCGAAAATACCGCTCTTAGCACTGGTTACGGTTACACCCGTCATACGGAGCGGGGTTGTCTCTGTTATCGCACCTCCGAATGCCGACATAGGGACATAAAAATCATAGAAGTAATCCGCATCGCCTCCTCCCATTGATCCGGCGATGGCCTTCTGAGAATACTGATCTACTGAGCCGTTGAAAATGATGGTACCACCTGTGGTATTAGTGCGATGGTCGTAAATACGCACATCAAAGTTTGTAGCGAGAACTACCTCAAATTCAAACCCGGGATTAGGGGAGCCACCGGTAAGTGAATTATTCGAATCAATCAGGATGCTATAGCCCTTAGATGCTGTTGACTGGCCAGCCAGCCTTACCCGGAACAAAAAGTTTTTCCCATCAAAATAGGAGGCTAATGGGGAGCCAATTGGTTTGCCTGATGCATCAATTACCCAGGGAGCAAAATCTGTATGGCCATAGCTGCCTCCTGTCTTAAGGTCAGCAAGGGGTTCATTCATGAAAATAGGGAAGGGCCGGTATGGTATTTCGCTGTAAGCTGCACCTTCATCCTGCATAGTGCCAGCAGCATCTTTTTGAAAACCTAAAGAAGTTTTTGATACATAGCCATCTCCATTCGGGTCCAGGACTTTATTTCCGCCGTTTACCGCAATCTTATAGATCAGGCCCGGCGTTTGGGCATTTGCTATGTAACTGATACATAGTAAACAGCAGATTAATATACATACTCTGAGAGTAGTATAGGTGTGATTCCCCATTTTGGCTAAAAGTACTGAAGATGCTGATTGTTAACTGTTAAGCTCAACTTTATTATACAGGCTATCAGAGATGTTTAATAAAACAGCTTACCAGGAATTGGTATAGTTTTATTAATTGTATTGTACAAGCACCTAAGGAAGTCCTATGATAATATTGAAATAAGCTAAAACAGCTAACAGGCTGTGAAATTAGGGAATAATGTTATTATTAAGAAATTATTGTAGTTTTTTGTTTATAAGGCAATTTTGCTGCCTTTAGTTACATAGTTATCTGATTTTATTTATAAAGCGGAGTGGATGCTAATGAAGTACGAATAGTGGTTTAAAGTAAACTAAAAAGGCCGGCAGTTATGCTGGCATTTTTAGTTTACTTTTTTAATAGCTTTATTGTAAAACTCTCTTCACCGGATAGAACCCGGAGCAGGTATACCCCTGATGGCAGCTTGGTGAAGGGTAGTTCGTAATGTGTTATCCCTTGTTCAGGTTTTGCATTTATAATGGTAAGCAGCTCGCCCTGCAGGCTGTATAGTTTAAGGACTGCTACTGTGTGGCCGGGTACAGCTAACCTTACCGTCAGGTTGTTTTCTACCGGATTCGGGAAGGCCTGTACAGTAAAACCTGAGACAAAATGCTGATTACGGAGCGCTATGGTTTTGCTGTAGGTAGCAGTCCCGTCAAAGTCTGTCTGCTTTAGCCTGTAGTAGGCTGTACCCTGGGTAAAGGTTTCATCCACGAACGTATACTGGAGCTTGATAGAACTGGTACCGGCACCTTTTACACGAGCTATCTCTTTAAATACCTTTCCATCGGTGCTTTTTTCTATTGCAAAATAATCGTTCTGCAGTTCGGTGGCAGTAGTCCATGTAAGGCGGGCGCCCTCCGGCTGTGATGTGGCCGAAAACCGAACGAGCGTAACAGGTAAAGGCGTAATTCTGTCTGGCACTAACGTATAGTTAGCGGAACGCTGCGCTTTTATACCATAATCGTCGGAGGCAGTGAAGGTGAAAGAGGCCGGTGAACTATAGGTTGCTGCTTTTAGAAAATCCAGTGTTGCTGCCTCTGCCGGCGTCAGCACTTGGCCGGCCATAACAGGCTGTCCGTTCAGGGTTAGGGTGCCGGCGTTTCTGTGCGGAAGACTTAAGATGGTATAGCTGGTAATGCTGCCATCCGGGTCTGTTGCGTCCAAAGCAGCAATACGCTGGGCATTCGGGTTATCGGCCTCTACCGTAAAGGTTACGTCTTTTGTCTGGGGCGGACTGGTAACAGGTATGGTATAGGTAGCTGGAGCCGAAGTCGCATCCGCATTATCGATTGCGTTGAATGTAAACTGTGCACTGCCACTAAAGCCCGGTGTCGGCTCAAACGCAAAGCTGCCCAGCATACCGCTTTCGGTATTGTGCCGGTTTGTGCCGGCTACAGGAGAACCGTTCAAGTAGAGAGTACCTGCATCGGGTGGTGTTACGCTGCCTACAATATAACCTGTAACATAGCCATCTATGTCCGAGGCTGTGAGAGGTGGTAATGCTACTTGTGTTGCCGCTGCATTCGATACCGCAGGCAATACCCTGCTTTCGGTAACAGGAGCATTGTTGACCGGTACTATCTCGATATACAGGAAATAGGTTGCAACATCTGAAGTGACACCTTTATTGTCGGTGGCGGTATATGTAAAGGTTCTTAATATTTCGCTCTTACCGTTCTGGTCCGGGTTATAGTATAGTTTGTTGGTTGTGATAACATTGCCTGCCTGCAGCGCCGGAGAACCTGTTGGGCTTACAGATAAAGAGCCCGAAATCGGAACACTTGTGATGGTATACCGCACAATATCGCCGTCAAAGTCAATGGCGTTGAGCGGGTAGGGGAGCAGGTTATAGCTCTTACCCGACGAGATCATATTTGACGACACATTACGCGCAAGCGGAACCGCATTTACAGGGATATGATAGATCACAGCGCTGCTGCTCAGCATTCCATCCTTATTTATAGTTCTGTAAGCAAAGGTGGCGGTTCCGTAAAAGGTTGGCTCAGGAGTGAATGTAAGCTGGGTAATTTGTGCCGGGGTTAATTCCTGTCCGCTCAGCACTTCCGTGCCTGCTACAAAAAGTTTTCCCTGCACTCTGTCCGGCACACTTGTAATGCGGTATAGCTCCACATCAGCAGTTGTTTCAGGGGCAATGGCTATGAGCGGGTCAAGAGGTTGTGCCATTTGGTTATTAGAGATGAGGCGCGAATTGGTAACTATCGTATGGCTGACACCGCTTATAGTTGCTGTAACCGCTGTCCGCGGGCCTTCGCAACCGGCCGGGCTTACGGCAGCCACATAATACGTGGTAGTGGTGCTGAGCTCCGGGGTAATATAGGAAGCCGAAGTAGCGCCGTTTATTGGCACACCGCCCGCCTTTACCGCATACCATTTGTACGTGTAACCTGACGGTGCGCTGGCTCCCAATGTTACCGACCCAATGCCGGTACGTGCCCCATGTGTTACGGTGGGGGCGGCAGGCGGATTCTGTACCTGTATCCGGAAGATCCTGTTGCTCGCCTGCTGGTTACCACCATTCGATAACACGAGCCTGTAGTACCGGTTATGATCTGCTGCTGTAGCTGTAAATGTGTAAGAAAGGCTGGTAGCACCTGTTATATTGCTATAGTTTACACCGTTTGAGCTTACCTGCCATTGTCGTACATCGCTGTGCTGTGGAGGATCAGTAACTTCCAGGCTAACAACACCGCCCAGGCAAGCCTGCACATCCTGCGGCTGGTTACTCTGAGCTAATACAATTACTTTACTTAAAAATAAAAAACAGAACGCTAAGCTGCCTTTGCAGGCAGTAGTAAGTTGTTTTCTCATTTCAGCAAAAAAGGGGTTACAAATACAAACACTTTTTAATGGATGCCAGTGTTGAGTTTGGTTTTGGCATGCAGATAAAGGACAAGCGGAACAGCAGTTTTAATAGTTAATAGCACCTTTCTTATTATTGTATATAACATTTCGGATCAGTGTTTACACTATTATATTGATTAAATATAAAATTACAGATTTCAAATATATACCACATTTGTTATATATGAAAACCGAATCATATATAAATTGTTTGGAAATGATTAAAAAATGTAATTTCCTTTAGCTGAAAACCGGGAAAAAGGTATGTGTAATTAAATGACGCTGAGGATGATGCTGGAAGAGTTTCCGCCAAAACCTGCTGCATTAACCATCACCCGTTTAACCGAACCTGCAGGTGAAGCAACTATGGCCATGGTTGGATAAGGAAACGAATACTGTTTTAATTTTTCGGTGAGCTGGAGGAGATAAAGGGCAAACTGAATGCTTAGGGCACCGGATGCCCCAAGGGTATGGCCCAGTAAGTGTTTGTTGGTGATAACTGCCGGAAGATCGGCTCCGAAAACAGCCTGTATAGCATGCAGTTCTGCAGCATCGCCGGCTGCGGTACCAGGCGTATGCGTTATAACAGCATCAATTGCCGCATTCGGGTCAGGGAGTTGCTGCAGGGCATGGCGCATACTTTGCTGAAAGTTCAGACCTTCAGCAGAGATCCCTGTTTTACTTTGTATCGGTTCAAAACCAACGCCAATGCTTTCCACAACTATAGTTCCGGGGCTGAGTTCGCTTTCGTGTACCAGTTCGAGGGCGAAAACAGCGGCACCTTCGCCCAGCACAAACGTGTTTTGCTTTGCAGTAGCATAAGGCTGGCAGGGGAAAGGCTGGTCGTATAGTTTAGAGTAAATACCCACCGCTTTCATCTGGGCAATGGTAAAATCGGTAAGTGGAGCCTCGGTGCCGCCGGCTAAAAACCGCTTAGCCATTCCTGCTTTTAACCAGGCTGCGGCATTGGCTACAGCCATTAAAGCAGTGCTGCAAGTTATGGAATGACTTATCTGTGCGCCACCAGCATTTACAGCATGCGCCACCCAACTCGACAGGTTGCCCAGCGTGGTAGTAGGAGAGGCTCCGGAGGACAGTTTTTCCTGCTGAAAGTTGGTGTAATGCTGCTCCAGTAAACCCGTTGCCCCGCGCGATGATCCGATATTAACCCCAAGGTCATGGTCTATAGTTGACTGTTGCAACCAGCCTGCCTGCTCTGCGGCCTGCTGTGCCGCGTACACTGCCATCAGCACGGAGCGATCGAGGTGTTTATAGTTGGGATTACTTTGCAGGAGGAGCTGTAATTGGGCTTCTGCCTCCGGTGGAAGTGCAGCAACAGGCGTAGGTTTACCCTGATGAACTATAGTTTTGAAAGCAGGTTTGCCGGAACTATAGCTTTGTGCTATAGATTGCGCATCGTGACCCAATGGAGATATGGCCCCGCTGCCTTTTATGACGATATGTTGCTTTTCTGCTTTCAAACTTGTGCAACAGGTCTGAACCGTTGGTTAAAAAGATTTAACAGATTTATATGATTATGTCTGAATCTGGATGTTAGGTATAAGCGGATAACTGGGACTCAAATTCAGCAAACTTAACTATAGCAATCAGCAATTAACGATCAGCAATTAATGCCTGCATGCCTCTTATAGTTTGATATACTTTATCGAGCTGCGCATCCGTAATGCAGTAGGGCGGAATGATATAGATGATATTGCCCAATGGCCGCAGGATAACACCTTGTTCCAATGCGTAATTGTAAAACAGGTCTCGTAAGTTGCTGAAGTATGAGGTGCTTTCATCGGCAAATTCGATGGCCAGTATCGTTCCGCGCTGCCTTACTTCCTTTATGCCTTGCAGGGGTTTCAATTCTTCAGCAAAAGCCTGGTGACTGGTGGTAATGCGTTCTAAGTTTTGCTGTGTTTGGGGGCTGGTAGTTAATTCCAGACTGGCAATACCTGCCGCGCAAGCAACCGGGTTGGCGGTGTAACTGTGGCCGTGGAAAAGCGTTCTGCCTTTATCATCTGCCAGAAAAGCCTCGTAAATTTTGTCGTTGCAGGTTGTAACGCCCAGCGCCATCGTGCCACCGGTCAGGCCTTTCGAGAGGCAAACCATATCTGGTTTGTTTTGCAGATAATGACTGGCGAAAAGTTTACCGGTACGCCCGAAACCAGTCATCACTTCGTCGGCTATAGTTAGAATGTTATGCTGCTGGCAGATCGCAAGAAGCTGATCCAGTACTTCCGGTTCGTACATCACCATCCCAGCGGTGCCTAAAACCAGCGGTTCGTAAATAAAGGCAGCAACGTCTCCTGCAATTGCCAAAGCTTCAAGCTGCGCTATAGTTTCCGCTTCGTTTCCGGCAACAGGTACATCTATAAAATCAACCTCAAATAAATACGACCAGAAAGGCGCGGTAAACGCACTTCGGCTGCTCACGGCCATGGCCCCAAACGTATCGCCGTGGTAAGAATCCCGGAAAGCAATGATCTTCTTTTTGGTAGTGCCCAGATTAGCCCAGTACTGTATCGCCATTTTAAGCGCCACTTCTACCGCCGTAGAGCCGTTATCAGAATAAAATACCTTGCTTTGGCCTTCGGGTAGAATCTTCAGTAAACCTTCGGCCAGCTCCACAGCAGGTTGGTGCGTGAAGCCGGCAAAGATCACATGCTCCAGTGTTTTCAACTGTGCTGCTACTTTTTCAGCGATGTGAGGATGCGCATGCCCGTGCAGGTTTACCCACCACGAGGCTACGGCATCAATATATTCCTTTCCATCCTCGGCAAACAGAAGCGCACCTTCGCCGCGAACTATAGCAATTGGCAAAGCAGCTGTTTTCATCTGCGTGTATGGGTGCCAGATGATCTGTTGGTCGCGTTCGGCTAAGCTCATAAATAATTAATTAGAAAGTAAATAACTGTTTTGTAGAGTTTTAGCGATAGGCTGTTTTGCTTGGTGTTACAGGTAGGGTACAAAGTCTTTCGCGTACCCGGCAATCGTTTCCGGGCAGAAATCAGCTTCCTGGCGGATAGATGGCAGGCGGCGGAGGCCAGTGTATTTTATGATAAAATCTTCGGTAGAGCTGTTTTCTTCGCCGTTAAAAATGATGCCTGCCACTGGTACTTTCCGGTAACGCAGTACTTCTGCAGTTAGCAGGGTGTGGTTGATACTACCTAAATAATTGCGCGAAACCAGTACCACTTCCAGGCCCAGTTGCTGTACCAGATCCAGGATGAGGTAGCGCTTGTTCAGGGGGACCATCAGGCCGCCGGCACCTTCCACGATCAGGTTGTTGCTGGTTTTGGGTAAGGTAATGCCAAGCACATCAATTTCGCGGCCTTCGGCAGCGGCGGCTTTATGCGGCGAAGCAGCCATTTTAAGGCGGTAGGCTTCCGGGTGAAAAACAGAAACAGGGTTAGAAACCAGGCTGCGCACCGTGTCTGTATCTGTAAAATCAAGTCCGCCGGCTTGCACTGGTTTCCAGTAGTCGGCTTGCAGGGCTTCGGTTAAAATAGCAGCGGCGACGGTTTTCCCTACTTCCGTTCCGATGCCTGTCACAAAATAGCGTTTCATAAGTGGTTGGCTATGGCCTGCACGAGGCCCACAATTTCTTCTTCAGTATTATAAGCGTGCACAATTACACGTAATCTCTCTTTTCCTTTTGGTACTGTCGGCGACATGACCGGGCGCACATCAAAACCCTGCTGCTGTAAGCTCTGGGCCAGCGGCTTTAACTGGGCAGCATCCTCTGTAAAAACAGAAAGTATCACACTATCCGCAGGCGTACAACGGATTCCTTTTATCGTATTTAGCTGTTCGTATAGTTGAGCAGCTAACTGTTTTACCCTTTCCCGTTCGGGCTGTAATTGTGGCAGCAAACTATAAGCACATTTCAAGGCCAGCAGGGCATGCGTTGGCAAACCCGTAGTATAGATAAAGGCCCGGCTATAGTTTACCAGAAACTCTCGCAGCACCTTCGGGCCAACTATAGCAGCCCCATGGCTGCCCATCGCTTTACCGTAAGTAATAACCTGTGCAAAAACCTTGTCCTGTAAGCCTAATGCTATAGTTAATCCTTCACCATTCGTGCCATACAAACCCACGGCATGGGCTTCGTCAACTATAAGGGCGGCATTATGTTCTTCGCAAACTATAGCTAACTCCTGTAAAGGAGCCTTATCGCCATCCATCGAATAAACAGACTCAACTACTACATAGATCTGACCTGTTGCCAGTTTCAGTTTCTGTCGCAGGTCGGCTACATCATTGTGCCTGAAACTATAGCTTTTGGCAAAGCTCAGGCGCAGGCCGTCTTTCATGGAGGCGTGGCTGGCTTCGTCGTAAAACACGGTGTCGCCACGCTGCGGCAGTGCCGATAGCAAGCCCACATTCGCCATGTAACCGGAATTAAACAGCAGCGCCGATTCACCTTTATGGAAAGCTGCAACTATAGTTTCCAGTTCTTCGAAAAGCGGGTGGTTACCTGATAAAAGCCGGGAGCCGGTTGATCCCAAAGGCAGATGTCTATAGTTGCTTTCTTCCGTCTGAATTAACTCCCGCAGCTTCTCTGATCGGGCAAGCCCCAGGTAGTCGTTAGAGCAAAAGTCGACAAGGCCGGTGGTGGTTTTAAGCGTGCGCAGGTTGCCCTGCGCTGCCCGTTCCGCCAGCTTTTGCTGCAATTTGTTTAAGACGCTAGACATTGGATATTAGAACTTAGACTCTTGTAAGAAGATTGAGATAAATAAAATCTAACATCTAATATCTAGCATCCAGATACTAACAAACGTGCTGTGTTTCTTCTTTGAATGATTTTCTTGGATTCAAGCCCAGTAGTTCGAACATGGCTTTGTCCTGATCGAAATCCGGGTTAGGAGTGGTTAACAGTTTCTCGCCTGTAAAAATGGAGTTAGCACCAGCCAGGAAGCAAAGTGCCTGCTCGGTTACGCTCATGCGCTCACGGCCAGCCGACAGGCGAACCATGGTTTTAGGCATTAAAATTCGGGCAGTCGCGATCATGCGCACCATTTCCCAAACCGTAACCAATGGCTGATTCTCCAGAGGAGTCCCTTTAACTGGAACCAGTGCATTTACCGGAACAGATTCAGGGTGCTGTACTAATGTAGACAGCGTATGCAACATTCCAATACGGTCTTCGTCGGTCTCACCTAAGCCGATAATACCGCCAGAGCAAACCGAGATACCCGCTTTGCGCACGTTCTCGATGGTATCCAGACGGTCGTCGTAAGTACGGGTGGTAATGATGTTGCTATAGTTCTCTTCGGATGTGTCGAGGTTGTGGTTATAGGCATAGAGGCCGGCTTCTTTCAGCTTTTCGGCCTGGTACTCGTTTACCATACCAAGGGTACAGCAAACTTCAAGGCCCATTTCGTTTACGCCTTTTACCATGTCCAGCACCTTATCGAAATCGCGGTTATCGCGCACTTCGCGCCAGGCAGCGCCCATACAGAAACGGGTAGAACCACCATCTTTTGCACGCTGTGCGGCAGTTAAAACCTGCTCCTGGCTTAGCAGCTTATGTACATCTACACCGGTATGGAAACGGGCAGCCTGCGGGCAATAAGAGCAATCTTCAGGGCAACCGCCGGTCTTCACCGAAAGCAGGGTACATACCTGTACTTCACCGGTGGCCTGGTATTTTTTGTGTACTTCTGCAGCTTGTACGATCAGCTCCAGTACAGGCTTGTAGTAAATGGCTTTTATCTCATCCAGCGTCCAGTCGGTGCGGATGTCTGCGTTATTGGCTATCAGAGTCATAATAATACAGGTTTAGGCTGCTAAGGTAAATCGGAGAATCAGGAATTAAAAATGCAATGTAGCAGGTAATTTCAAAGATTTATGCTTATAGCCCCGTAGCTTCTGTGGTAAACTATAGTTGATCAGGCTTGTTTTAGCGGGTGTGTAAATGCCACTTTCCAGAAAAGTACTGCAAATACTATAAAGATACCGCCCGCTACCCAGTATGCCGGAGCATCGGGGGTAGCAAAGGCTGCCTTTAGCAGCGCCAGACCTGCCACTACAAAATGTACGAGGTTACCCATTGCCACCGGCCTGCTGTACACTCCGCCGATCAGGTTGCCTTTGGCCATCCAGTTCAGCATCGCAAAGCCCATGTAAACAGCTCCCAACAGTTGCAGCATCATAGCAGATGTGCCTGCTGGCTGTTCGCCGGCGTAGACCAGAATCTCTTCCGGTAAAAAAGAGAATAACAGGCCGGAGGCACCTAACCAAAAGGCACTGGCAGCCATTAAAAGACGTGTGTTCATCGTTGTATCGTTTATATGTATAAAATCAAATATAGTCAGGTTTTATTAAAATTTAACTACCCTTCAGAAAATTGGCTAAAATCATGATGACCGGATGAACTATACTGATACACTTATAGTTAAGCTGAGAAAAATTGACGGCATGAATAGCCGGTAGTCTCATGTGAAGTTGATTTATAGTTTGTATGGTAAAACTCTCTACCCAATTTACCCGCTTTTTCTGGAGTGCTATAGTTGCTGTGTTGCTGGTAGCCACAAAGGCTTATCCGCAGGTAAGTCTTCATCCTTATTTATCCAGTTATTCCCAGAATTTTGACGGACTGCCTGCCTCCGGTTCAGGCACCTGGGAGCATAACACGCAGTACTTTCCCGGTTGGTACCTTTTCCGGACGGTTCCAACCACAACAACCATAACTGCAGGCACAGGCTCTTCTAACTATGGCGGCTTGTATAGTTATGGCTTAGAGAAGAGTTCCGACCGTGCATTAGGCTCAATTGCGTCTGCCACCAGTACGGTTGGTGAATTTGCCTGGGGATTGCTGATTCAGAACAACACAGGCCATACCATTACATCTTTGAATGTAAACTATACAGGTGAGCAGTGGAGGAGTGCCAGACCCGCTACCCCGCAGCATATGTTATCTTTCTGGTATGCTACCGGGGCTGATCCGACTTCGTTTAACCTTTCTCCCAAATCTGATGCAGGCTGGACGAATGTGAAGGAGCTAAATTTTCTGGGCCCGGTCTTTTATGCAACCGGAGGACCTTTAAACGGAAATGCACCGGCTAACCGAAAGCAGGTTTCCGCAACGATACAAGTACATGTACTACCCGGGCATTATGTGATGCTGCGCTGGAAAGACCTTGATGAATTTGAAAACGACCACGGCTTGGCTATTGATGATTTCAGCATGACCTGGACGACCAATGCGCCTACCGATCCTACTCCGCTGCCTGTAGAATTAGTGTCGTTCTCGGCCCGGCAGATCAACCAGCAGGTGCAGCTGAACTGGGCTACCGCTTCGGAGAAGGATAACAGCCATTTTATAGTAGAGCGAAGCATTACCGGGAAAGAGTTTGCAGCCGTCGCAACTATAGAAGGCAAAGGCACCAGCGCACTTCCGTCTAACTATAGATTTACCGATGAGCAGCCTGTAAGCGGAACAGCTTTTTACCGGCTTAAGCAAGTGGATTACGATGGCACCTATAGTTACTCAAAAGTTGTAGCTGTGCACGTTAAGGCCCTGACCAAAGCCCTGCTTTACCCAACTATAGCGACCAGTATTTTAAATTTAGACCTGCCCGAGCAAAGTAATACCATCACCATTTACGATTTTGCCGGCCGGCTCATTTATCACGAACCCGTTCCTTTCCAAGCTAGAAAACACACTTTGGTTGTAAGTCATTTAAAAGCCGGAAACTATAGTTTGCTCCTTTGTAATACAAAAGGGGAGCGACAGACACTCCGGTTTGTAAAGCGATAAACAACCTCATACCAAACAAAAAAGGCAGCTGTTTCAGCTGCCTTTTTTGTTTTATTTACGTTTCGTTTCGTTATACCGAGAAGCTGTCGCCACACCCGCAGGTACGGCTGGCGTTAGGGTTATTAAAAAAGAAACCTTTACCGTTCAACCCGTCTGAAAAATCGAGCTCTGTGCCGGCCAGGTACAGGAAGCTTTTCATGTCAACCACTACTTTCACACCCTTGTCTTCAAACTCCTGGTCCATCGGTCTTACTTCGTCGTCAAAGTCGAGTTGGTAGGACAGGCCTGAGCAGCCACCGCCTGCAACAGATGCGCGCAAACGGAAGGTATCGTCTAACTGAGCGTCCTGCTTCAGTTTTACAACTTTCTCTTTTGCTTTATCTGATACTGTTATCATAACTATAGTTCTTTAAGATACCGGGTTCATTACAACACTAAAAACAGTGATAGTGTTCATGTCGCGGCCAAAGTATAATTTATCGAGCGCTTCGTACATGTTTCGGGCCCTGAAGTAAGAAGTGTTCAGCTCCTTATCGCTCCTGGCCATCCACTGCACGGTGTAAGAGCTCTCTTTGTCGCGGTAGTTCTGCACATACTCCAGCATTTTGCGGAGCACATCCACTCTGTCGTAACCGGTTTCGGTGTGGAACAGGAACGACTGGTTGTGGCGCGGGTTTACCGTGATCAGATCCAGACGGGTTTTGTTATCCATCTGGCGGAATTCAAAAAGCAGACTGCTGCCGCTCATACCGAGGTGGCTCTCAATCTGCTTCTGAATGCGTGCACTTTCTACATGCACATCTGTTCTTGACTCCATCGAGTCTCTTTCTTAGTGGTGAGACTTAGGCAGCTCAAGAGCTGGTAAACCGTTCTTTACTCTGTAGTCGTTGATAGCAGATTTAATAGCATCCTCAGCTAACACAGAGCAGTGAATTTTTACCGGAGGCAATGCCAGTTCTTCCACAATGTCCATGTTATCGATAGCCAGTGCCTCGTCAACAGTTTTACCTTTCAGCCACTCCGTAGCCAGCGACGAAGAAGCAATTGCAGAACCACAACCGAACGTCTTGAACTTCGCATCTGTGATTACCTGGTTCTCGTCTACTTCAATCTGAAGGCGCATTACGTCGCCGCACTCAGGCGCACCTACAAGGCCAGTACCCACATTGTTCTTCGCCTTATCAAGCGTACCAACGTTGCGTGGGTTGTTATAATGATCAATTACTTTATCTGAATAAGCCATAGCTAATTTAAATTACGAATTATTAATTACTAATTATGAATTGAAGCAAGAACCACGAATCATTATTAATTCGTAATTCTTAATTCGTCATTATTAATGTTCTGCCCACTCAATTGAGTTCAGGTCGATACCTTCTTTGTACATCTCCCATAGCGGAGACATTTCACGAAGTTTGGCAACTGCTTCTTTCACGTGGTCTATCGCGTAGTCTACTTCCTCGTCGGTAGTAAAGCGGCTGAAACCGAAACGCAGCGAAGAGTGTGCCAGGTCATCGCTCAGTCCCAACGCTTTTAATACGTAAGATGGCTCCAAAGATGCTGATGTACAGGCAGATCCGGAAGAAACAGCGATGTCTTTCACACCCATCATCAGGCCTTCGCCTTCTACATATTTAAAAGAGATGTTGGTTACGTGTGGCAGACGGTGCTCCGTAGAACCATTCACGTAAGACTCCTCTATCGTTAAAAGCTCACGCTCTAAACGGTCGCGCATGGCAGAGATACGGGCGGTATCAGCTTCCATGTCCTGCTTCGCGATCTCGGCAGCTTTGCCAAGGCCAACAATACCAGGAACGTTCAACGTACCGGAACGCATACCACGCTCGTGTCCGCCACCGTCCATCTGGGCAGTAACTTTAACGCGTGGGTTTTTACGGCGCACATACAGGGCACCAACACCCTTAGGGCCGTACATTTTGTGGCCCGAGAAAGCCATCAGGTCGATGCCATCTGCTTCTACATCCACCGGTATTTTACCTACCGCCTGCGTAGCATCTGTAAAGAACAGGATACCATGCTTTTTAGCGATAGCAGAGATTTCCTTAATTGGCTGGATCACGCCTACTTCGTTGTTGGCATACATGATCGAGATCAGGATGGTCTTATCGGTGATCGCTTCTTCCAGCTGCTTCAGATCGATAAGGCCTTTGTCGTTTACAGGCAGGTATGTAACCTTACCGCCTATTTTTTCGATGTGCTTACAGGTATCCAGCACCGCTTTGTGCTCGGTAGTAGCTGTAATGATGTGGTTACCCTTAGAGGCATACATTTCGAATACACCTTTGATAGCCAGGTTGTCGGACTCGGTAGCCCCTGACGTGAAGATGATCTCTTTCGGGTTGCAGTTGATAAGCGAAGCGATCTGCTCGCGGGCATAGTCAACGGCTTCTTCAGCATGCCAGCCAAATGCGTGGTTACGCGAAGCAGCGTTACCAAACTTGTTGGTCAGGTAAGGCATCATGGCATCCAGTACACGTGGGTCCAGCGGTGTAGTGGCATTGTTATCTAAATATATCGGAAATGTTAGCATAGCACTTTTAATATCTTTTTACTCTGCTACCATAACAGTTGGCAGAATTGTTTAGTTTTGATTCGGTGCAAAAATACGAAATTTTACTTACTTAGACTAATTACAAATTCAAAATGAAGAAGGTTGAACATATTGGTATAGCCGTAAAAAATTTTAGCGAAGCAAATGCCCTGTACTATAAATTGCTGGGCGCAGAACCGTATAAAACAGAGTATGTGGACTCGGAGGGCGTAAACACCTCGTTCTTTAAAGTAGGCGACACCAAAATAGAGCTGCTGGAAGCCACCAACCCGGACAGTGCCATAGCTAAATTTATAGAGAAGCGCGGTGAAGGCATCCATCACATAGCATTTGAAGTAGAAGATATTATAGCCGAGATGGAACGCCTGAAACAGGAAGGATTTACGTTGCTGAACGAGCAACCCAAAAAAGGCGCTGATAATAAACTGGTTTGCTTTGTGCACCCCAAAAGTGCCAATGGCGTATTGGTAGAACTGACACAGGAAATAAAATAAATTGTTGAATTGCTGGATTGTTAAATTGTTAACCCACTTATAGTTAAACTATCGCAATTCAGCAATTAAGCCATTTAACAATTTAACAACTATAAAACGATGAAAGAGCTGGTAAGAGAAGTGCAGGCAGCGGAGGAGGAACTGCTGATGGGCAATGTGATCCTGTACCCGACCGATACAGTGTGGGGGATAGGTTGCGATGCCACCGATACCAAGGCTGTTCAGAAAATATTTAAGATAAAGGAGCGGGACGAAGCAAAGGCCCTGATCATACTGGTAGCAGACGAAAAAATGCTGGCCGAATATGTAGAGGAAGTGCCGGAGACATTCTTAAAGCTTCTGAAAGAGCAGGAAAGGCCCACAACGTATATTTTTCCGAAGGCAAAGAACCTTCCCGAGCACCTGATAGCAGAGGATGGAAGTGTAGCCATCCGGATAGTAAAAGATGAGTTCTGCCACCGCCTGATCCGGCAGATAGACCATCCGCTGGTATCTACATCGGCTAACCTGAGCGGTGGTAAATCGCCGGCCACCTTTGCCGAGATAGAAGAAGAGCTAAAGAAACGCGTAGACCACGTGGTACGCTGGCGACAGGACGAAACCGAGGCTGCCCAACCTTCCCGGATCATTAAGATAACCGAAAGCGGCGATACCGAAACTATAAGGGAGTAACTATAGACAGATTGACAAAGGACTAATTGACAAAAGACTATAGTTTTTCATAAAGCTTTCTTTTGTCCTTTGTCCAATTGTCTTTTGTCTAAAATAAAATGCTTTCGAGATAATATTTTAATTTTGTGCCCCAGGTGTAACAAACCGCCTGGGGTTTTACTTTTTTGATGGAAACTATAAAACTGCCGGATAATCCTGTTTTTGATGTGGTGGCTGCTGCGGCAGCGGAGCTTGGGGTAGATGCCTACGTAATAGGTGGTTTTGTACGCGACCTGGTACTGAAAAGGCCCTCAAAGGATATTGACGTGGTTTGCATTGGGGACGGCATTGCGCTGGCAGAACTGGTTTCTAAAAAAATGGTGCACAAGCCAAAAGTTTCGGTTTTCAAGAATTTTGGGACAGCTATGCTCCGCTCCGGCGACTGGGAAGTAGAATTTGTAGGCGCCCGCAAAGAATCTTATCGCGAACACTCGCGCAAACCCGAAGTAGAACAAGGCACTCTGGACGATGACCTGAAACGCCGCGACTTTACGATAAATGCTCTGGGCATCAGCCTGAACAAGGTAAACTATGGCGAGCTGATAGATGAGTTTGACGGCCTGAAGGACATGAAGCGTAAAATCATCCGCACGCCTTTGGAGCCCGGCATTACGTTTTCAGATGACCCGCTACGTATGATGCGTGCCATTCGCTTTGCTACACAGCTTGGCTTTGACATAGATCCCGATACGTTTGATGCTATAGTTGACAACAAGGAGCGCATTAAAATAGTATCGCAGGAGCGGATAACAGATGAACTGAACAAGATCATACTGGCACCAACCCCGAGTTACGGTTTTAAACTGTTGTTCACGTCCGGCCTGCTGCACCTGATTTTCCCGAAAATGGTAGAACTGCAGGGCGTGGAGACAAAGAACGGTAATTCGCATAAAGATAATTTTTACCACACCCTGCAGGTGCTGGATAACGTAGCCGAGGTATCAGATGACCTGTGGCTGCGCTGGGCCGCTATTCTGCACGACATTGCCAAACCGGATACCAAACGTTACCACCCAAAAGCCGGCTGGACCTTTCATGGTCACGAGGACCGTGGTGCGCGCATGGTACCCAAGTTGTTTAAGGATCTGAAACTGCCCCTGAACGAGCACATGAAGTTTGTGCAGAAACTGGTAAAACTGCATCTGCGCCCGATTGCGCTGGTAAAAGATACTGTTACCGATTCCGCCATCAGAAGGCTGTTGTTTGAAACCGGCGATGACATAGATGCCCTGATGAAACTGTGCCGCGCCGACATCACCTCCAAAAACGACAGCAAAGTAAAGCGCTACCTGCAGAACTTTGATAAGGTAGAAAAGCGCCTGGTGGAAGTGGAAGAAAGTGACAAACTGCGCAATTTCCAGCCTGTAATTACCGGCGAGATCATCATGGAGACCTTTGAACTGAAGCCTTCGAAAACAGTTGGGGAGTTGAAAGAGATGTTAACTGAAGCGATACTGGAAGGAAAAGTGAAGAACGAGTTTGAAGAGGCCTATAGTTACCTGTTGCAGAAAGGCGAACAAAAAGGACTAACTATAGCCAGGAACATGCTGGCTTAAAAAGAAAATCTGCGTTGGCCCCTTTTGATAAAGGAGCCCCGCAGATTCATCAAACAACTAAACACAAGGGTGATGTACTTTTGTAACGTGTAAACAGGTACTTCAATTATAGTTTTATTTTGTATTACTAAGTGTGGCAGGAGCGGGCTAAACTATAAGCAGTTTAGCCCGCTTTTATTTTGTTAAGGGTGAAGTAAAGGTTTATTTTCTTTTCACCTTGCTGGCTCCGTTGGCATCTACCTGGGTGCTTTTCGGGTTACCACTGTAGGTAATGTTGCTGGCTCCGGAAGCATCGGCGCGCAGGCTGTTGCTGGCAAATACAGAAGCTACCGTCATACCGCTGGCCTCTATCACTACATGTTTTGCCTGTAAGTTTTCGGCATTAATGCTGCAGGCGCCGGCGGCTTCAACCTCAAATCTGTCGGCGGTACCGGTAAAGCGTGTGCTCGAGGCACCGGCAATATCGGCGCGTATTACGTTGGCACGGGCCTGTACAGCAGCTTCGGTCGCCCCGCTCAGCTCCATCACCAGTTCGTCGGTATTAATTCCGATAATGTCGGCTTTGATGGCTCCGCTCAGTTCCAGCGCTTTCAGGTCCGGAACCGTGATCATGATCAGAACCGGGTCCGCATCGTCAAAAAGGTTGAAGGCTTTTCGGTTGGAAGTGATCTCCAGTTCTCCGTTTCTGCTTTCCACATCCATACGTTTGATCTCGCTGTTGTCGCCCTGCACGCGCACACTGTGGCGGTTGCCCTGTCTGATCTGTACGTGGTAAGGCCCACCTATACTGATGCGGTCGAAGTCAGCTACCTGGAACGATCGGCTGTTGTCGCCATAAGAGTCCGGGTCGTTCAGTACACTTTCCTTATCGGCGATGTAAGCAGCGCCAAACGAGCCATCATTATTCAAATCACCGCCAGGCTCCTCGGTATCTAAAGTATCGCTTGCACAGGTAATACACTCCAGCATATCGCCTTTTGCACGCCATGTGTTGCGCACAATTTTGTCGTACCCATAGTCTTTGTCGAAAGTAGCGTTTGGCAGCAGGTAAACAAACTCACGTGTCAGGCGGAACGGCTTGTCTTTTGGTAATCTTAGTATGATGTTCAGGTCCTGAGAACGGAAGCTGGCACCTTCTTTAAAATCAAAGCTGTCGTCGAAGCGCAGGGTAGAGTCCAGTTGTACCACGCGGTAAGAAATCATGCGGGCATTCTGCTTAGCCTCTTCTTCGGTGCGGCCTTTGGCTTCTATCTGCTGTATTATTTCTATGTTCTGGCCATTATGCTCACGTACATCAATGTAAAGGTTATCATAGTCCACATCCATGTCGTAGGCGTCGAGGGTGGTGATACCTGCGGCAGGAACGGTTTTAGTTATCGTTATTTCGCCACTGCGTTTAAAATTACCGCTGAAGGAGACGATTGAGGCGATCATAACTATAAGTGCAAATATCCAGACACCGAAGAGAGACCAGCCAACTGTTGGGCGCATCAGAAAACGTTTTGCTAATAAGCCAATAGCCAGCAGTATCAGGAAAAGTAAAGGAATAAGGCCTACAATAAGACCAGCCACCAATCCGAGCCTGGGAAAGCCATTTAACCACACCGAGGAGTTGAAAGGACCCATCTCTACCATGCTGGAGCTATCCAGCCAGCCCATGGATGCAAAGAAAGCGCTGAACAGACCAGCTGTTAACCCTACAGAGATCAGAAGCAGCAGTAAACCAGCTGCCACGCGGATAAGCGCTACCAGGAAACCAAGTACAGGACCCAGTGCTTTTCCCATCCAGTTAATGATCTGGGATACAAGGCGGATCGGAAGTAGGATGATTTTAGCTAATGGGCTTTCCTCGCCGTTATGGTCCTTCATGTTCAGGCTGTCTTTGAGGGTTTGCTCAATACCAGCCAGTGTTACCGGGTTGCCCTGCATCTGCATGCGCTCGGTTAGCGTTACCGCTTCGGGTACCGCTATCCAGAGCACAATGTAAAGTATCAGACCAAAGCCACCCAGGAACAGCGATACCAGGAACAAGATGCGCACTACGGCTACATCTACACCAAAATACTTGGCTATACCGCTGGCAACACCGCCAAGCTTTTTGTCTTCGGGGTCACGAAACAGTTTCTTTACAGTTGTGTCAGGCAGCTCAGTACTTTCGGGCATGGCTATCCACAACACGATGTAAAGGATAACCGCAGCCATGGCAGAGATACCCGCAGAAAGCACGCCCAGCACCAGGAACAGGATGAAGAAAAGACGGATCCAAACGACATCGATGTTCAGGTAATTGGCTATACCAGCGCACACGCCACTGATAACTTTGCGGTTAATGTCGCGGAACAGTCTTTTCGTGCCCGGCACTGCATACGCTGCCGAAGCTGCACCAGCACCAGCTCCTGTCGAGCTATAGTTTGGAATTTCTTCCTCTACCGGTTCTTCTATCTCAAACTCAGTAACATTACCCATACGGCCGATCAGGTACTGCACATCTTCCTGTGTTATTACCTGTTTAACCGGAGAAAGCCGTGCAGAAAAGATCTCGGCGATACGCAGCTCAATATCAGCAACTATCTCTTCGTGCCCTTCATAGTTTGAAAAGTACGTGCGGATAGAAGCCAAATACCTGCTCAGCTGCTCATAGCCATCTTCTTCTATATAAAAGATGATGCCTTGTAAGTTGATGCTTATATTCTTTTTCATGACTGTTGTGCTTTCTTGTTTTGAATGATGAATTCGGTAGATTCAACCAGTTCGCCCCAGGTTGCGCGGAGCTGTTCCAGAAACTCTTTACCGGTGTCGGTGAGGGTGTAGTACTTGCGGGGCGGCCCCGATGTGGACTCTACCCAGGTGTAGTCGAGAAGTGCTGCGTTCTTAAGGCGGGTTAGCAACGGGTAAAGGGTTCCCTCCACTACGATCATTTTGGCTGCTGTGAGCTCTTCCAGCATGTCGGACGCATATACTTCACCACGAGAGATAATCTCCAGGATGCAGAATTCCAGAATTCCCTTCCGCATCTGCACTTGTGTGTTTTCTACTTTCATGATGATGGGGTTATAATGTTGAAGCAAAGATAATATAAGGTACTATGTAAAACAAGGTACTGTTAAAAAATATTACGAAACTTTTTATAGCAGGTTTTGCAGATGGGGCGTTTTTATACTTTAAAGTTGTATTTTTGACTAAAAAATATATTTTTAAGAAATACAACTTATTGGCCGGATGTCGTGTTAGAGGTGAAATGTAGCCCGTAATGGGCTTAAATCCCGGCTGATATTCATGTAAATTTTGCGATTGGTCTATGCACAAATCTACCCTTAAGTGCCTGCTGGCCGTGTTGTTTCTTGTTTCCTGCTTTCCGGCAATGGCACAGGTATCAGCACCTAAGTACAGCAACGAGTTTCTGAATGTAGGAGTAGGGGCCCGCGCCATTGGTATGGGCAATGTACAGGTAGCTGTAACCAACGACGCTACTTCCGGCTACTGGAACCCCGCCGGCCTGCTGCGCCTGCCCGATAAGTATAACATCGCCCTGATGCACTCGGAGTTGTTTGCCGGTATCGCCAAAAATGATTTCGGAAGTTTTGCCATGCCGATAGATACCAACAGCGCACTGGCTGTATCGGTCATTCGCCTCGGTGTGGACGACATAGCTGACACCCGCCGTCTGCAGAACGAGTTCGGCCATATCCAGTACGATAGTATTAGGTTCTTTTCGGTGGCTGATTATGCTGTTCTTCTGTCGTATGCCCGCAGGAGTAACCTGATCGAGGGCTTGCAGTTAGGTGCCAGTGCCAAGATCATTTACCGCAACGTAGGTGATTTTGCCAATGCCTGGGGCTTTGGAATAGATGCCGGTGCCCAGCTGCAGCGCGGCGACTGGCAATTCGGCCTGATGGCCCGGGATATCACGACCACGTTTACTGCCTGGACGCATAACGTAGAGGAATTGGAAGAAGCCTACGAACAGACCGGCAACGATCTGCCCGAAAATACCGCTGAACTTACCCTACCGCGCCTTATAGTTGGTGCTGCCAGGAATTTTGTTATAAACGATAAGTTCTCAGCACTGGTATCAGCCGATGTGGACATGACTTTTGACGGCAAGCGGAATGTGCTGCTCAAATCTGATCTTGTGTCAGTCGATCCGCATGTAGGTGTTGAACTGACCTACGCCAAATCAGTTTTTGTGCGTGGCGGCCTCAGCAATTACCAGCAAACCACCCGTTTCGACGGCAGCAAAGCATCACAAATACAACCCAATTTCGGGGTTGGCTTCGTCTCCAACGGCTTTTACCTGGATCTTGCCCTTTCGCGCATGAGCGATCGGGAGAAGAATTCCATCTCAAATGCCAATACGTCTTCGGTTATCATCTCCATGGGTTATTCTTTCAGATAAGCTTTACTAACCATGCGTTTCCCAGCATCTTTTTCCTATTTATCTCTTCTGTTCTTCCTGCTGGCCGGGACAACAGTGCAGGCGCAGGCTACCTTTGGCAACGAGTGGATAAACTACGAGCAGACGTACCACAAAATAAAGGTAACCCAGACTGGTATACACCAACTCGATTATGCCTACCTGAGCCAGTTAGGCCTTGCCGATGTAAACCCTCAGAACCTGCAACTGTTCCGTCGTGGAAAGGAAGTGGCAATTTATGTGGCCGGTGAGCAGGATGGAAAACTGGATACCCAGGATTACCTCGAGTTTTACGGCGAGCGGAACGACGGCGCACTGGACAGGGAGTTGTATAAAAATCCTGCACTTCAGCCGCATAAACTCTATAGTTTATATACTGACACAGCATCGTATTTCCTGACTGTAGCACCGACAAAGGGAAAGCGGATGGTGCATAATAACCCGGCTGTGAATGGTAAAACACCGGAGCCTTACCACCTGCAGCGATCCCTGTTTATGAACACAGACCGCTTCTATCGTGGTAAGTCTTACGCTGATAACAGGATGCCCTGGCTGGATGAAGGGGAAGGATATTTCTCTAATACTTCCCGTAATCTCAGAAACTATCCCAATGCTACGACTACTTACATTCACGGATCTGGCCCTGTTACTAATATAGAAAATACGGGACCGAAGCCGAAATTAGAGTATGTGGTAGGTACCTGGCAACAGGCTATCCATCCTTTTGTAGTTAATTTAGTAGTTGGCAGCACTACAAAACTGCTGAAGCGTTTCAATATTTATGGGGATAGCTTCGCAAAAGAAAATACTACGATAGAGTTTACAGATATTGCAGCTAATGGGCAGGTTACTATTCAAACACTCCCTGATAAGCTTTATACACCGGAAGGTAAGGAGATTGAGACAAATCAGGTTAGTTTCGGTTATGCTAAAATTATATACCCACAGCGCACCGTTTTTCCGTCTACGCAGAACCAGCTCATTTTTTATACAGATTCTACCAGATCAGCAACGCCTTACTTTGAACTTGTGGGAGCGCCAGCAACAAGCGTAGCTTTTGATGTAACAGATCCTTATAACGTTATCCGGATTGTAGGCTATACAAATGGCACAAACAAAGGCTTTGTTATTGATAATAATGTAATTACCCGGACAGTACTGGTAGCAAATACAGCTAAACCTATTAAACCTGTAGGTTATCAGAAAGGTATCCGCTTCCGTAATATTACGCCATCGGCACATAATTATATAATATTAACCAATAAGAGGCTGATGAAGAAAGTGCTCGGGTCAGCCTATAGAGCTCCGGAGGAATATGCAGCTTACCGGGCTTCGCAGGCAGGAGGTGGCTACGACACGCTATTGGTCCACATGGATCAGGTGATAGATCAGTTCCACTACGGCGAGTTCTCGGTGAATGCAATACGAAAAATGATGTCGTATATGCAGACCTCAACCAGGCCAAAAACACTGTTTATTCTGGGCAAAGGGCTGATGTATGGAGCGGACGATTATCAGACCATCTATGGCAGTGGAAAGTTCAGTTATTACCATGTTGGCGCACGCTATAATAAAGTGCATGAAGTTGACCTGGTACCAACAGGAATAGCGCCTGTTTCAGATATCTTCTTTACCGCTGATTTCAGGAACGGAGAATATGTACCAGCTATACCAACGGGCAGGCTCCCGGCAACAAAGGCAGAGGATATCATACATTATCTGAATAAGGTCGTTTCACATGAATCGTTACCTGACGGATTACCCTGGCGGAAAAATATCTTACAGTTAGGAGGAGGTAAGCAGATAGGGGAAATAAGTGAGCTTACAGGCTACCTCGAAAAGTATGGACGAATCGCGAAAGGTCCTTACTTTGGCGCGAACATCATTGAGAAGTATAGAAAGAATGTAAGCCAGTCAACGGAAACGATAAATGTAGCTACAGAGGTGAATGCAGGTGTGTCGTTAATGACATTTTTTGGCCATAGTTCCTCCAGTACCAGCGACCTGGATGTCGGATCGGTTTCGAGTCCTGCAAATGGGTATAATAACAAGGATAAATACCCGGTTATCCTGATGAATGGATGTGGGACAGGCAATGCTTTTATTCCTAATAACCGTTCGTTTGGCGAAGACTGGCTCAATACTCCGGAGAAAGGGGCTATCGCTTTCATTGCACATGCAGAGTCTGGCTATCCTTCTGTTCTTGATTATTACTCAACTGCCTTTTACAAAACGGCATTTAATGACCTCGAATACTTTGGTAAAACCATCGGGGAGATACAACAGCAAACTATAAGGGAGGTATTGAGTACCAGAAGCTCTGATCTTGTAATTGCCATGGTGCTGGAAATGGTACTGCAGGGCGACCCGGCAATAAGATTTTACGCACCTTCTAAGCCTGATTATGTAGCTATTGAAAATGAAGCTGATGTGGTAAGTGCGGTAGAAGGGGAGATTCTGACGGCTTCAGCTGAGCAGTTTAATATAGTGCTAAGTGCTGGTAACTGGGGTAAAGCCATAACAGACTCTGTTACAGTATCTGTTAAGCGCACATTAGCTGATAATACTGAATTAGAACCGGTTAAAGTTAAAGTGGCCCCGATCATGTACCGCGAAAAGCTTATTATACCAATTGATAACAGGGGAGTAGCAGCGCGGGGCATGAACAAATTTGAAGTAACACTGGATGGTGATTTTGCAATAGATGAGCTGGACGAGATGAATAACGTCGCTCATATTCAGCACTTTTTCCCAGCATCTGGTATAGTAGCGCTTACACCTGCCAACTATAGTATAGTTAACAGCAAAAATGTGAAGGTAGTTGTTCAGACAACTATAGTGGAGGACAGCCGCCAGGGCTTTTACCTGGAAGTGGATACGACACAGCATTTTAATAGTAAGCTGAAAAAAGGTTTTTCACAACCGAGCAGCTTGCTACCGACCTGGGATCTTAACCTGGCTTCCTTAGGTGATCTGCCGGACAGTACAGTGTATTACTGGCGTGTACGCTTTCAGGAGTATAGCGTAGGAGAAGATACATTATATGCTACCAACTCTTTCCGCGTGATAGATGGTGCAAAGGGTGGATGGTCCCAAAGCCATGCCGGACAGTTTCGGGGAGCACAACTGAATGCGCTTGCCTTGCAGGATAAAATGCCGCACTGGACGTTCAGTACAATTAAAAACGATATAGAGATCAGGACAACTGGTGGCGCAAACCAATTTAAAACACCCGGGCACAATCTTGTAATAGAGGGCCGGCCTATGCTCCATATGGGTTGTAGTAACCCTGCCGGTAGCTCTACGCCCCGCCTGATCATGGTCGTGATTGATAACAAAACATTAAAGCTGGTTGAAAACATTGTTCCAGCTTACGCCTGCTCTGCTGAACCTTATATGTATGACTTCGGTGACCTGCGTACAGCTGCAAACCGTGCGAAACTGGAGACGTTTATTAATGCAGTGCCAGCGGATTATTATGTGTTGGCGATCAGCGTAAACAATGTTCCTTTCAATGATTTTACGGCAACACAAAAAGCTGCATTAGGCAAAATCGGATCTTCGCTTATAAGCACCCTTAAAACAGGCGACCCATTTGCTATAGTTGGCCGTAAAGGAGCTGCGCCGGGAGAGGCTGATGAAACCACTGCTACAGATAAATCAGTTCCATTTAACCAGCAGGAAATAGCCTTAAAAACAAGAGTACTCTCCAACCAGGATGCCGGTGAGATTACTTCTACTTTGATAGGGCCGGCGCTGACTTGGGGAACGCTGCACCATAACATTGAAAAGTACGAGGAAGGCAATGATGCTTATAGTTTGAGCGTGATCGGGGTGGATGCGGACGGAAACCAGACGACACTGGCAGAATCGGTTACGGCCAAAGCATTTGACTTGTCAACGATCGATGCAGCGGCTTATCCTTACCTGCAGTTAAAGGCATCCCTGTCAGATGCTACAGACCGTTCGGCACCACAGCTGAAGCAGTGGCTGGTGTACTACGATGCTGCACCTGAAGGTGTGATACGGCCGGACCTGGTGGAGGTGAGCGAAGCCATACTGACCGAACAGGCAAACAAAGGCAAGATCACGTTGCCAATGATTTTCCAGAACATTACGCCATTTGCTTTCCGCGATTCGCTGGCAGTGGACGTGACCGTTACCGGAGATGGCATACAACCGATTCAGAAAATACTGAAGCTGGCGCCATTGGCGGGCAACGCAAATGCAACTTTTAATTTTGAGCTTAATACGCTGGCCCTGGACGGAACTTATAAGATTACCCTATATGTGAATCCGCGGTTGCAGCCAGAGCAGAATTACTTTAATAACATCTATGTGGTGCCGTTTAAGGTGAAAAGCAAGCTGCACCCGATTATGGATGTAGCCTTTGATGGCGTGCACATTATGGATGGAGAACTGATCTCGCCAAGCCCGGTAGTCAGCGTTACTGTTAAGGATGAGAACCGGTATGCCTTCCTGGAAGATGCAAGTGGTATGTCGGTGGTGCTTATAGATCAAACAGGTATTCAAACCGAGCTTTCGCTGGATAAAACATCGGAATCAGTAGAGCATGTAGAGGTGTTCCCGGCGACTGATAAAAGTGATTTCAGAGTTGAGTTCAAGCCTAAAACCTTGTCGGATGGCCGGTATACGATGGAGATCCGTGCCAAAGACGTGGCTGGTAAGCAGTCCGGACTTTCGCCTTACCGCATCAATTTTGAAGTAGAGAACCGTTCTTCAATCACAAACTTCTATCCGTTCCCGAACCCGTTCTCAACCAAAACACAGTTTATCTTTACCCTGACCGGCGCCGTTATCCCGGACCATATCAAGATCCAGATCCTGACGGTAACCGGAAAGGTAGTGAAAGAGATCATGAAAGAGGAACTGGGGCCACTGCGCATCGGTAATAACAAAACGGAGTATGCTTGGGATGGAACTGATATGTACGGCGACAGACTGGCTAATGGCGTGTACCTGTACCGCGTGGTAGTGAGCCAGAGCAATGAGCCGATGTACCACAAACAGAAATTCGGAGACAAGGCTTTCAAGAACGGCTACGGAAAGATCTACATCCTGCGTTAAGTTAAGCTAACTATAAAACAGAAAAGGAGCAGCACTATAGTTGCTCCTTTTCTGTTTTATAGTTTCCGTTTCAGTGTCACGAAACTATAGCTATACTTGTTTTTCTCGTCTGGTTCGTGCTTTTCTTCCGAAACTGCTTCCCATTGGTTTTCCACTATCTCCGGGAAGAAAGTATCACCCTCAAACGTGTGGTGCACGCGTGTCAGGTAAATTGTATCTGCTTTGCTTAATGCCTGCTTATAGATTTCAGCGCCGCCAATAATGTACACGTCCTGGTCTATAGTTTGGGCCTGAACTATAGCCTTGTCTATTGAATTTACAACAATGCAGCCGGGCGCTTCAAAGTCGTGCTGGCGCGTGATTATAACCGTAGTGCGCCCCGGAAGCGGCTTGCCAATAGACTCATATGTTTTGCGGCCCATCACAATCGGGTGGCCCATGGTCAGGTTCTTGAAAAAGCGCAGGTCGGCAGGCAGGTGCCAGATCAACTTGTTATCTTTCCCGATCACGTTATTTTCGGCAACGGCTACAACTATAGCGATCATAGTTTATTTGTTAAGGTGTAATGTGAGAACTCAATAAAGTGTTTACCCACCCCGGCCCCTCCGAGGAGGGGAATTTCTTCTTGGTGAATTAGGTGACAATTCTATAGTTAAAACTAAACCCAACTATAGAATGATAAATTACATAACACTATAGCCCAATTCCCCTCCTCGGAGGGGCCGGGGTGGGTCTACGTCAAACTATAGATTAAAACTATAGCCACGTAGCAAGTCAGCCAACGGCATCCGTTTTTTACCTTCCATTTGCAGGTCAACTATAGCCACAGCACTGTCGGCGGTTTTTACGTGCAAATAGGTTTTGTTATCGGTAAATACGCTGCCCGGTGCACCTTCATAACCTGCATTGTCCAGCACTTCTACTTTAAAGATCTTGAAAGTTTTATCGCCGATGCGCGTCCAGGCGGTAGGGTAAGGGGAGAGGCCTCTAACAAAATTACGCACCTGAAATGCTGGCTTGCTCCAGTTTATCTCGCAGGTTTCCTTAAAGATCTTCGGGGCGTGTTTCAATTCTCCGGACTGTGGTTGCGGCATGGGTTTTACATTGTCCTGCTCAATAGCCTGTACTGTTTGCAAAGCCAGCTTAGCGCCTTCGTACTTCAGCTTTTCGTACATCGTACCAAAGTCATCTTCCTCCAGCACCGGCACGCGGGTTTGCAGCAACAGGTCACCTGTGTCGATCTCGTGTTTCAGGAAGAAGGAGGTAACACCGGTTTCTTCTTCGCCATTGATGATAGCCCAGTTAATAGGCGCGGCACCGCGGTATTGTGGCAGCAACGAACCATGTATATTGAACGAACCCAGCGGTGGCATGCTCCACACTACTTCCGGCAACATCCTGAAGGCAACTATAATCTGCAGGTCGGCCCGGTAGCTTCGTAGCTCCTCCAGAAAAGTTTCTGACTTTAAGTTGGTTGGCTGCAGTACCGGTATGTTTTGCGAAACGGCATACTCCTTCACCGGCGATTGCTGCATTTTCTGGCCACGGCCTGCTGGCTTATCCGGTGCCGTAATGACCGCAACTACGTTATAGTTGTGTTCAACCAGTATCTGTAGCGTGGGCACTGCAAAGTCGGGAGTGCCCATAAATATGATGCGTAAGTCTTTTGGCATAGTGTTATTCTGCGTCGGGGTAGAGCAGGTATTTTTTGCGTAAGGTTTTATAGTTTGACAGCGCAGGCTCCCAGCTGGCACGAATCTCGGCCACTGTTTTTCCGGCTATTATTTGCTTTCTGAGCTCTGAAGTACCGGCCAGTTTTTCAAAAAAATTGTTGAAAAACTTATCCTGCTGGGTTGAGTTCTTGTAGAAATCGATAAGGTAAGCCAACGTGAAGGGTTGTGCCGCGGCCGGATCAGTTAAGTTTTTGCCGTAGCAAACCTGGTTTTTGTGAGGTGGATCGGTAGCGCCTGGCATACTAACCGGCGTAAACGAAAACTCCTTAAACTTATAGTTTGGGCTGCCTATCACCTGGAATGGAGTTGGCGTACCGCGACCAACACTTACATTTGTTCCTTCAAATAAGCAAAGCGAAGGGTAAAGCAAAATAGCTTGCTGGTTAGGCAGGTTTGGTGATGGCTTCACTGGCAAACTATAAGGTATGCTGTGGTTATAGTTGGCAACCGGAATAACCGTGATTTTCGCCTGTCGCTTGCCTTCCAGCCATTTCTCACCGTTTATCATATTCGCAAGTTCGCCTATAGTTAAGCCATGAACGATTGGGATTGGGTGCATGCCAACAAAAGACTTATGCTCCGGTTCCAGCACCGGTCCATCAACATAGTTACCGTTCGGGTTTGGGCGGTCCAGTATTACTACTTCCTTATTATTTTCGGCCGCCGCTTCCATTACATAGTGCATCGTGCTGATATAGGTATAAAAGCGAGCCCCCACATCCTGGATATCAAAAACCAGTACATCTATATTGGTGAGCTGCTCCGGTAAAGGTTTTTTGTTTTTACCGTAAAGCGAAATAATAGGCAGGCCGGTCTTCGTGTCTTTGGCGTCTTTTACATAAGCACCGGCATCGGCTTCGCCCCGAAAACCGTGTTCAGGCGCAAAAATGGTTGTAATCTTAACATTATGGCTCAGCAGGGTATCCACTAAATGGGCATTGCCAACTATGGATGTCTGATTTACCACCATACCAACGCGCTTGCCCTGCAGCCTGGGCAGGTACAGTTCCAGTTGCTCGGCGCCGGTCTGCATCAATTCATCTTTCGATAGCTCAGTAACTATAGGTGGCTCTTCAGTTTGCTGAGATTGCTCAGGTGTTTGCTGTGGCGTGCAGCTGCCCATGGCCAGCAACAACGAAATGTAAAGTAAAAACAGTGGCTGTATCATAATTACGGAGAAGTCAAATTTCATACCTATCTTTAAGGCAGTTTATCCTGTTTTTATCGCGTGAACATATCCAAGTACATATCCGAGAAGATCTCAGAAGTTAAGTCCGGTTCGTTTACGGCGTCGGTTACAAAAATAGCAATTATAAGCATAGCCGCCGGCATCGCCATCATGATTGTGTCGTTTGCTATCCTGGAAGGCTTCCGAAACGAGATTCGCGATAAGATCTTCAGCTTTGGGGCACATCTGCAGATAAGCAAGTACGATACCAACAACTCATACGAGGGCGCGCCCATCAGTGTAAACGTGGGTATTTCGGAAAAGGACTCGATACCGGGCGTGAAGCAGATACAGGCTTATGCCCGCAAAACTGCTATAGTTAAGTCGGAAGACGAGGTGCTGGGCGTGGTGCTGAAAGGCGTGGGCAAAGACTACGACCTGAGCTCGATGAAGCATAACCTGGATGCCGGTCAATTGCTGAGCTATAACGATACGGCCTCGTCTAAGGAAGTGATGCTGAGCCGGCGTGTAGCCGAAAAGTTGAAGTTAAAAGTTGGAGACGAAGCCATTTTTTATTTCATTCAGAACCCACCGCGCGCGCGCAAACTGAAAGTATCCGGCATCTTTAATACCGGCCTGGAAGAGTTTGACGAAGTGTTTGTGATCGGGGATATAAAGCTGATACGCGAGCTGAACAACTGGCCCGATTCCATTGCCGGCGGCATGGAAGTAATGCTGACAGACTATAACAAGATAGACCAGGTGGCAGATGAGGTGTTCGAAAAAATGAACTATGATCTGCAGCTGGAAAAGATAACGGACCGCCATGCCCAGCTGTTCGACTGGTTGCAATTACTCCGTAAAAATGTGGTTATCTTCTTAGTACTTATTGTGTTTGTCGCTACGTTCAACATGGTGTCTACCGTGTTTATCATGATCATTGAGCGGATAAATATGATCGGGGTACTGAAGGCGGTAGGCGCGACGGATGCGCAGATACGGAAAGTGTTTTACTTCCGGGGACTGCACTTAACGCTGCGCGGTATGTTGTGGGGCAATATCATCGGTATCGGTTTTTGCGCCATACAATACTATTTCAATCTCATCCCACTCGACCCCGAAAACTATTACATGGACACTGTTCCGATCAGCTGGAACTTCGGGATTATAGTGGTGCTAAATGTAATCACCCTTGCCATGACAATGCTCGCCATTCTGATACCGGCCGCCATGGTAGCCCGCATTAAACCGGTAAAAGCTATCAAGTTTGATTAAGGGATAGAATGCTTCTAATTTTAGAGATATGAAGAAGATTTTATTTATCATCATAACTTTAGTATTAGGGATATTGATTAGATTATGGTTCGGTATTTATCATCATGATGAATATGCAGAAACTCATTTGTTTTTCAAACATAGACCAATATTGAAGTGGACTTTCTATTCACCAATTGGTATGAGTAATTTAGAACTTGATGATCTTAATGAAGAAGAAAGAAGGGAAGAGCTTCTTTTTGAAGAATTTGTTACCAGTAAGGGGATGAGTAAATAAAAAACGCAATCACCAACTATAAAAAACAGGAAAGCCATACCCGCAAGTATGGCTTCTCTGATTTATAGTTGGCAGTTACCTCACAGTGTGCGCAGCTCCTGTGAGCGTCATAGTTGCTTCGTAGCCCGACACTCACAGGTCCCCGGACACTGTGAGGTCTATAGTTCTACATCGGCAGCAGTGGGCACTGCAATATAAGATTCGGGTTAGGGCAGATCTGCTCATAGTGTGCTCTGTCAGATGCAGCGGCTACACCCGGAAAGTCACCGGTGCGACCTTCCATTGTTGTCATGATCTGGAAATGCAGGTGTGGCGGCCAGTCACCGTTTTCGGGGTAGTTACCAAGCCAGGCAATTTGCTCACCTTTCTTAAATTCCTTTCCAGCTTCCAAACCCTCCAGCGACCGGAGGCTCAGGTGGCCGTACAGGGTATAAAACGTAACGCCTTCCAGTTCGTGCTGCAGGATTATAGTTGGGCCGTAGTCGCCGAAGTTGTTGTTGTCCTGGAAACTATGAACGATAGCATCCAGCGGTGTATGAACAGGTGTTCCGGCTTTCATCCAGATATCAATTCCCAAATGCAGGTTCCGGCTTTCGACAGCGGCATCAAAGTGTGCACTTCGTCTGTAGATGGACCGGTCTTCAAAATAACCGCCTACGCCTATAGTTGCATTCTGCTCGGCCAGCATCTGGTTTACAGCCTCGTTAAAGGTTGCGGTATCAACTAAATCGGTTTGCTGCAGTAAGGTGTTGGCAGCTGTAAAATCAAGACGGCACACTGCGTTGCTTTGCATATCGGCTTTAATTACCGGGGCAAAGGCAGCAGTGTGCCGTCTCAGCAGTTCGCTAAGTTCTGTAGTTGTTTTCATTCACTCTCTTGTTCAGCTGATTTGTAGCTGCGGGCGCAAGTATAAGAAGTTAATTTACTTCTTCCACAAACTTAGAGAGTGTTTTTAAACTTTTGGTTTTGCCAAACAGCTCTTCCGATTTTTTGCTGTAAGCCAGGGCAGCTTCCTGCAAGGTCTCGAAAGTTCCCAGGTTAATGCGCTGCTTGTTATGATGGATGATGGCGCGATATTTCTGCGCCTCCTTATGCACGCCACGCACACCCAGTTTGTTTTCTGTTTTGGTGGTGTTACGCACAATTTTGCAGAGCGGTGCCCATTCCAGGTTCTCGCGGCGGCAGTCCAGTTTGTTGCCGTTTTTGAAATGCACGTACAGCTTGATGTTGCTTTCCGGTTTCTCCAGCAGTTGCTCACCAATAAGCTTGTGCAGGTAAATCGTTTCGTTGCGGTACTTGCCATTCTTTAAAGGCCAGTTCTTCTGGAAGAAGGCGTAGCCATTGGAGTGGATGCGCAGGTGCTTCAGGAATTCGATCTGTTGCAGATACGCGTTTTTCTGAATGTACTCGTAGGTGTGGTCATCTACCACTACGGTTTTTTCACAGTTTTTTAGCGTGAGTTTATAAAGCATCACAGTTTTATTGTAGTAAGGTGTTAGAACGGTTTGTTGAGTGGGAGTTTATACGTCCCTTTTGCTTCTGAAGCTGCTCAACTGCACAAAGTTGCAGCTTTTTTCCCAATCTGCATGCAGCGCTTTTTCAGATTTGCTCTTGTACGTATACTTAATAGAAAAACGTTATGTTTTGACAAAAACTTTCTCACAACATGTAAGTTTATTGTAACTTTCAGTTTCAAATCAGGTTCTAATCCGAAATCAGAATTCCTTAAGACAAAATAAAAATGAGTAGCTCTTACCACACGCTGAAAATAGCGGACATTACCCGCGAAACTTCAGATGCTGTTACCCTCCATTTTGAACAACCCGCAAACCAAACTATAAACTATAAACCTGGTCAGTTTCTCACGCTCATCATCCCGTTTGAGGGCAAGAAGGAACGCCGATCTTACTCGCTGAGCAGTACCCCGCACGAGCAGACGCTATCAGTAACTATAAAGCGTGTGCCGGGTGGCAAAGTCTCTAATTACCTGCTTGATAACGCGCAGGTAGGGCAGGAGATAGAAGTGATGGAACCGCTTGGTAATTTCTGTATCACCTGCAATGCCTCCGAAAACCGGAATGTAATTTTGTTAGGTGCAGGCAGTGGCATTACCCCGCTCATGTCTATCCTGAAAGGTGTGCTGCGCGAAGAGCCGGACAGCAAAGTAACACTGCTCTACGGTAACCGCGACGAAGACTCCGTTATCTTTAAAGAGCAACTGGAGCAGCTGCGTGCAGAAAATCCGGACCGGCTGCAGATCGCTTATATCTATAGCCAGCCGAAGCAGGATTGCGAGCACCGCGGCCGTATGAACCAGAGCCTGATCATTAAAATTCTGGAGCGATTGCAGCTTACCAGGATCACAAATGGCCTGTATTATATGTGCGGACCGGAAGGCATGATGGACGAAGTGCGCAAAGCCCTGAACGTGCTGCATGTACCGGCCGACAGAATCTACAGAGAAAGTTTTGTGAGCAGTAAAACTGCCGGCGAACTGGAAGAGAACCAGCATGGCAATGTGAGCTCAACGGATGAAGACGAGATAACAACACAAACAGTAACTATAATTTATGAAGGATCGGAGTACAGTGTAACTGTAAACCCGGACCAGACCATACTGGAAGCAGCCCTGGAACAGGATGTGGACCTGCCTTATTCGTGCCAGGCCGGTTTGTGCACCGCCTGCCGTGGCAAATGCCTGAGCGGAAAGGTACATTTAGATGAACGCGAAGGCTTGTCGGATGCGGAAATGGAGGAAGGTTACGTACTGAACTGCGTTGGCCATCCGCTTACCAGCGACGTAGTAATTGAAATCGGATAAGAAACTTCTGCGTATAAATTAAGTAGCCATACCACATTCGGTGTGGCTTTTTTTGTACTTTCAGTTGAAGTCCTTATATTACACTTTTAGAATATACGTTAGCATTATGACGAAATCAGCAGCAAACTTAATTATACCCGAACGGAAGTCGCGTACCTACCTGCCCGATGATTTTAAGGTGGAGACCTGGGAAGCCCTGCAACCTTATTTTGAAGAACTGAAAGGCAGAGAAATAACTAATGTGCAGGAACTGGAGAAATGGATGGCCGACCGCAGCGAACTGGAGAGCATGCTCTCCGAAGACATGGGCTGGCGCTACATCCGGATGACCTGCGATACGCAGAATGAAGAAAGCACCAAAGCTTTTCAATACTTTGTTTCTGAGATCGATCCCAAGATAGCACCCTACGACCATGAGCTTAACCAAAAGCTGATGCAGTCGCCGTATGTAAAAGAGCTGGACCAGGAGAAGTACCGCATTTACCTGCGTGGTGTAAAGCGTGCGCTGGAGATCTTCCGTGAAGAAAACATTCCGCTTAATACCGAGATCAGTACCAAACAACAGCAATACGCCGCTATTACCGGTGCCATGACGGTAACCCTGGAAGGCGAAGAGATGACCCTGCAGCGCGCGGCAGACCGTATGAAGCAGAACGACCGTGCTGTTCGTGAGAATGCCTGGAAAACGATACAGGAACGTCGCTATCAGGATAATGAAAAATTGGATGAGCTATTTAATGAGCTGCTGACCCTGCGCACACAGGTTGCCAAAAATGCCGGTTTCGGTAATTTTCGCGACTACATGTTTGCCGCTATGGGCCGCTTCGACTATACTCCGCAGGATTGCTTCGATTTCCACACATCCATCAAAGAAACTATAGTTCCGCTACTTACCAGGATTGATGAAGAGCGCCAGCAGAAACTGGGTGTAGACGAGCTTCGTCCCTGGGACCTGGATGTAGACCCATCCGGTAAAAAACCGCTGGAGCCATTTAAGTCTGGCGAGGAGCTGCTGGAGAAAACGGTGCAGGTCTTCTATAAACTTGATACCTACCTGGGCGATTGTCTGGCTACGATGCGCGCCATGGGCCACCTGGATCTGGAATCCAGAAAAGGAAAAGCCCCGGGCGGTTACAACTATCCGCTTGATGAAATTGGCGTGCCTTTCATTTTTATGAATGCCACATCAAGTCTGCGTGATGTGATTACCATGCTGCACGAGGGCGGCCATGCTGTTCATTCCTTCCTGACCCGTGAGCTGGAACTGAACTCCTTTAAACATCCACCTTCAGAGGTTGCTGAACTGGCATCTATGTCGATGGAGCTAATCTCGATGGATTACTGGGACACGTTCTTTGAAGATGAAGATGAGCTACGTCGCGCCAAGAAAACACACCTCGAAAGCGTGCTGGAAACTTTCCCGTGGGTAGCTACAGTTGATAAATTCCAGCACTGGATCTACGAGCATCCGGAGCAGACAACAGCGCAACGCCACCAGGAATGGGTGAATATATTTGAGCAGTTCAACCACCTGACAGTAAGCTGGAAAGGACTGGAAAAATACAAGCCTGTTATGTGGCAAAAGCAGCTGCACATTTATGAAGTGCCGTTTTACTACGTGGAGTATGCCATGGCCCAATTAGGCGCCATTGCCGTCTGGAAAAACTATAAGGAAAACCCGGCAGAAGGTCTAGCCGCTTACAAACGTGCGCTTAGCCTGGGCTATACCGTATCTATCGGCGAGGTTTACGAAGCAGCCGGCATTAAATTCGATTTCAGTACGGAGTACATCCGCAGTCTGGCCGATTTTGTGCAGCACGAAATGGATCAACTATAAGTTAAGCAAACAACTATAGGAAAGCCCTGCTACTTGTGGCAGGGCTTTATTTTTAAGAATAGCATAAGAACGGCTTCCGGTTTAGGCCGTAAAGTATAAGTATGAAAAGAATTTTAACGGTGTTAGTGGCAGGAGCGACGCTGATTGTAGCTGGTTGCACTACCAGCGAACTATCGACGGAGCCAGTGGACGTGGCACCCGCCGGAAGCAGGCTGCCCAGCACGCTGTTCGGAACCTGGAGTGGTGTTATTCCCTGTGCCGACTGCCCGGGCATCAACTATAACTTAGACCTGAACGAAGACAACACTTTCGAAGAGACGATGGTCTACCAGGAACGGGAGGTAGAGCCTTACACCCGTACCGGAACCTGGCAGATCAGAAATGGTGTATTGCAGCTTTCCGGCCCGGATACAACTATAACCCAGTTCGATCTTTCAACAGCCGGTGAACTGTATATGCTGGACCAGCAGGGGCGAAGAATAACCTCTGGTCTGGCCGAGAATTATACCCTCAGGCGAACGATGCACAACACAGAAGATAACTCGGGACTGTGGGACGAAAAACGAAGGCTGGGCATTGACTTTATAGCTACCGGTAATGAGCCTGGCTGGTCGCTGGAAATTGACCTGGAAAAAGGCATGTACTTTAAAACACTGCCCACCGAAACTATAGCCTTGCAAACTGCCGCTACATCTCCTGAACAAAAGGGCAAAACAACAACCTACCGCAGCAAATCAGAAAACGGAGAGCTTGTAGTTGAAATCACAGAACAACCCTGCGAAGACACTATGTCGGGTAAACAATCTTCCTATTCCGTAAAAGTTACAGCCAAAGGCATGGAGTTTATTGGATGCGGTATGTATCTTGGGGAGAGTCAGATTGAGAAATAAACTATAGTTGCAATGAGTTCTTATATAATTACTTGGTCGGCAACTAATGTATCTTTATGTATATTTGTTTAAAACGAAATAGTGATGCAACTCTCTGAAAGAATTACTATAAACCCCGATATCTGCCACGGAAAGCCTACCATACGTGGGTTACGCTATCCAGTCGAGCAAATGCTGGAACTACTGGCTGCAGGTATGATTATAGATGAAATTCTAGCTGATTATCCCGATTTGGAGACTCAGGACTTACTGGCGTGTTTAGATTATGCAGCACGTTTAGCTAAAGTAAAAGGAGTTTATAAGCTGGCTTCATGAAGTTTCTGCTCGACGCGCAGTTGCCATATAAGCTGGCGGAAATACTTCGTGAACTTGGATTTGATACGCTGCACACATTTGACTTACCGCAACAAAATGTAACCCCTGATGCGGAGATTATACGTTTTGCCGCTATTGATGGAAGAGTAGTCATCAGTAAGGATACCGATTTTCTGCAGAGCTTTTTGGTGAAGAAACAACCAGCAAAAGCTTTTGCTGGTTACAACTGGTAATATTAAGAATAATGTGCTATTATCTTTATTCCGACAGAATATAGACACGATTGTACAGCTTTTGGAAGCGCATCAGGTTCTGGAGCTAAATGTGGATTCTGTAATTGTACATTATTAGTATCTTTATAAAACAGAAGAGCCAGCTAAACTATAGCTGGCTCTTCTGTTTTTTTGGGCTCAGGTTAAAGCGGTTTGAACTGCTCGAACATTTGCTTACAGTTATTGCAATAATGCATGGATCGGCAAAGCGTAGGCCCGAAAGGTGTTCTCATATCTGTGTTATCGCTGTCGCAGTACGGGCATTTTACATGCTCCAGAATGTCCAGGTCCAGGATCAGGTCGTATTTTGGTGGTGGTGCCAGGCCAAATTCTTTCAGATGCTGCCGTCCTTTCTCGCTAAGCTTATTGCTGTCCCAGGGTTTATCGAAAGTCATGTTAACCGTATAGTTGGGGATGCCGTGTTTTTCCAGTGTGCGTTCCACATCTTTTTTCATGTAGTCCATGGCAGGGCAACCGGCAAAGGTAGGTGTCATGTTCACGGTTACGTGGTCTTCATCTGAAATCTCCACGCCCGTAATCACACCTAGGTCCACCAGCGACAATACCGGTATTTCAGGGTCTTTTACCTCCTCCAGCAGGGTTAATATGTTTTCCTTGGTCAGCATCTCTTTAGTTATTTGTTGTTAGTTATTAGTTGTTGGCCTTTCAGAAAATCTAATAACTAATAACCAGCAACTATACCACTACCATTCAGCAGTTGGGTCAATCTTAAACACTTCAGCCATCTCGTCCAGCAGTGGCTGCAGGTGTTCGGTGTGCTCGCCGTAACGTCCACCAAACTTTGGTTCTATAGTTGCCAGGTCCGGCAGTTTCAGGTCTGTCTTCTCTATTACAGCCGTGATGCGGTTTAACCATTCTACTTTTACAGCTTCTTCGCCAGCGTAAACTCCTGCATCAATCAGCTCCTGCTCGTATTTTGATTTCTCGAACATGCCCAGTGCGTAAGGCAGCGCTTCATTCAAAGAAGACTGCAGACGCAGGATAGCTTCTTCAGTAGATGTTCCTAGGTTTTTGATCCAGGTATTGGCATGCAGCACGTGGTATTTCACTTCCCCTTTAAGCTTCGTAGCAACCTTAGTAATCGGCTCGTAGCTCGACTGTGCCAGCATCTCAAAACGGATGATCTCTGCATTGTCGTACAAAAAGTGGCGGATCAGGCTGAAATCATACTCACCATTTGGCAACTCTACCAACTGGCTGTTGTGGAACTGGTTGGCGTTTCGCGTAAAGGCAACGGTATCAGGGTCAGCTTCGCCTAATTCCTGCAGCAAAGTATAAAATGCCAGGCTGTGGCCAATTTTATCCTGCGCCATCGACGAGAAAGCAATGTCCTCTTCCAGTATCGGGCCGAAGCCGGTCCACTCGGAGTTGCGGTGGCCAAGTATAAGCTGGTCGTCAGCCAGTTTGTATAACAGGTCTTTTATCGCTTGCTCGTTCATTATTGGGCAGTTGTAGGTTTATTCTCTTCTTTATACTTCGTGATCTTGTCCATTACCTTGTAAGCAATGGCCTCGCGGTATTTCTTCTCCGGAATAGTAGTCCACATATCTTTATCCTCTTCCGCAGACTGCAGTATATCTTTCGATTTTACTACCCACACGTTCACAATCGGGCCTTTCTCACCGAAAGCGTTTTTAGCTTCTGCCAATGCTTCCGGGTAAGATGTTGCCATCACACGGCCGGCATGAGCATGCGCCTTGCCACGCTTCTTCAGGTGGAAGATTTCGTAAGGCTCAGCTTGCTCACTGCGCTCTGTTGGCGCCTCTATAGTTATGATGTCGTACACATTTTCCTGGTCACCTACATAAGGAGTAACCTGTATGTTCTCGGTACGAACAATCCAAAGGCCCACACACGGGAAGCGGCGGCTATACTGCTCTTTTGCAAACAGGAAAGCTACATCTTCGTTTGGAGCGTGAACAGGACCAACATAAGTGTGGGCAGTGCCTTCTTTCTTCTGGTGGAAGGCTTCGTATGTTTCAAACTGATCCAGCTCCGGTTTAGGCTCCATGGCAGGAACCTCACCTTCCGGCAGGTTCAGTCGGGTTACTCTCGGGTCAAGTGACTTTAAGCTCATCTTTCTTAATTATGAATTAAAAATTAGAAATTAGAAATTAGAAATGGCTGTTTAGAACTATAGCCTGGCACGCCAGATCAATTTCTAATTCATAATTTTGAATTTCTAATTGCCACAGGCTACGCCAGTGGCTTTACGTATTTCGCTTTCGGGTTAAGCAGGGCTCTGCGAACCCAGGCACCGCGCTCTTCGGCAGTACGGCGTACGGCAAGGCGCTCGGCGTTGCAAGGGCCATCACCGTTGATCACGCGCTTAAACTCATCCCAATCCGGCTCGGTGTATTCCCACTGGCCGGTTTCCATGTTCTTTTTCAGTTTCGGATCCGGAACAGTTAAGCCAAGCTCCCAGATTTTGGGCACATACATATCCAGGAACTGCTGACGGCATTCGTCGTTCGATGCCATCTTCACTTTCCAGCGCATCAGTGTTTCGGTGTGGGTACTCATTTTATCAGATGGTCCGAAGAAGGTCATGATAGGTGGCCACCAGCGGTTAAGCGCAGCCTGTATCATTTCGCGCTGCTTCGGTGTACCGGTTGCCATGTGTACCACAGCATCGTGGCCATACTTCAGGTGGAAAGCTTCTTCGGCACAGATACGCTCCAGTGCTCTGGAGTAAGGACCATAGCTACCTTTGGCATTTGCCATCTGGTTAACTATAGCACCCGCATCAATCAGCCAGGAGATGATGTTAGAGTCTGCCCAGGTAAAGGCAGGGTAGTTGAATACGTTTGAGTATTTTGATTTACCGTTGATCAGGTCGGTCAGCATTTGCTCACGCGACTTGCCCAATGTTTCAGCAGCAGAATATAGTAGTTGTGCGTGGCCTACTTCGTCCTGCACTTTCGCCATTTGCGCCATTTTACGACGAAAGCCCGGAGCACGCGTGATCCAGGTTCCTTCTGGCAGGGCGCCAATGATCTCTGAGTGTGCATGCTGCTCGATCATGCGGATCAGCTGCTTGCGGTATAGTTCGGGCATCCAGTCAGTTGGCTCTATTTTCTCGCCACGAGCGATGCGTGCTTCAAACTCGGCTAATTTTACAGGATCTTCCACCTGCACATCATCGAATTTGGTAGCTTCAAAAACATTTCCTCCTCCGTACATAATATCTATAGTTTAAAGGTTCAGTAAAGGTGCCGGACTGTAGGTGGCAGCCCGGCGATTAGTTAGTTTGTGTTTGGCGTATATTAAGTTTGTTTCAGTCCGTTTAGTAGCATAGTTGCCAGGTTAGCGGCAATTTCTTCGGCGTTCATTTTTCCTTCGGGCTTATACCAGGTGTGAATCCAGTTCAGCGCCGAAAGTATCGTTAAAACAGCAAATTTCTCATCAGGAACTATAAACTCGCCGGCTTTAATGCCTTCCCGTATTATTTCCCGGAAGTGCTCTTCGTAGCGGTTACGCAGTGCCAGGAATTCAGCATGGTGCGGCTCGCTTAAGTGGCGCCATTCATATAAAAAAACAGCAGCAGCTTCGGTGTTTCGGGTAAGTACCTGCACGTGTGCTGTAATAGCAGCCTGTAGTCTTTCAGAAGCAGAAGCATCGCGTACATCGGCCAGCTCAATGGCATCAAAAAACTCATTGGCCATCCGGAAACACACACGCTGCAGAATCTCCTCCTTTGATTTTATATGAGAGTAAATACTGGCAGCTTCAATGCCCAGTTCATTCGCCAGGTCGCGCATAGACGTTGCCGAAAAGCCCCTTTTTCTGAAAAGTGCCGTTGCGGTTTGTTCTATCTGTTCTTTTCTGCTCAAAGTTACTTCCATATATAGCTAACAAATGTAAACAACCTAACGTTCGTTAGCAAATTTTTAAACGGAGTTTTATGGTTTGGGGTTTGTCTGAATCAGGATTTACAGGATTAAAGGATTAGCAGGATTTGGGCTATTACCATAGTTGTAACTATTGTTCTATAGTTGCTGTTTGTCAAACCACCCCTGCCCCTCCTTAGCCAAGGAGGGGAACTCTGCCTTACTATAGTTTAAGTTATAGTTCTATAGTTCAACTATAGTTTTATAGTTACATACCATAAACAGGCGGGCGCAGCCTGCCCTAAGTAACTATAGCCACGATAAAAACAGATCTGCTTTAACGAAGAATGGATACAGTAACTATAGTTATATCATAACCTATCGAACTAATTTTAGTCTTTGGGTTGAGCGCCTCGAGAGGTTCCGGTGCCGTCAGGCATGGCGACGCAAGGAACCAAGGAAGCGAAAGCAGCGCGATGCCCGAAGACGGGGCCTCTCGGCCCGGGAGGGAGCCAACGAAACTATAAAACGATAGGTAAGTAGAGCTCCCAGGATTGAAAGCAGCTATATAACAATGACTTGGTTCAAGCAGTAAGCAAAGGCAACTATAGACCCAGACGCTAGCAGGAGCTGCGCACGCTGCTAGGTCTTTACAAACTATAGGCTGAGATAGATTTCTCGCTACACTCGAAATGACAGAAAAGAAACTATAAAACATCTACTCCTCCCGCTCCACTTACAACAAAAGTAATAACCACAAACTATAGCCAACATACAGGAAAACCAGCAAAGCCACCTGCCTCAACACAAAGCACTACTTTCTTTATAAACTCCCGAGCATTGCATCAACTCTTACGTATATTTGAATTCCAACCCTTAGTACACTCAAACTATAAACAATACCTGACATGAATGATACTGCAACATCTGCTGAGAAACTGAAAATGGACTTCGTGCATTATGATGTGCAGGACCGGATCGGTTATATCACCCTGGCCAGAGCAGAGAAAAGAAATGCCCTGAACTACGAAGTGGTGTCGGAGCTGAAGCGGGCTTTTGCCGCTGCCGAAGAAGACGAAGCCTGTAAAGTGATTGTGCTGCGCGCCGAAGGAAAAGTATTTTGCGCCGGAGCCGACCTGGAATACATCCAGAAACTACAGGACAACGATTACCACGAAAACCTGGCCGACTCTACACACCTCATGGAGCTGTTCCGGATGATCTATACCCTGAAGAAAGTAGTTATTGCCCAGATACACGGCCATGCCATAGCAGGTGGTTGCGGACTTGCCGCCATCTGCGATTTCGGATTTACTGTGCCGGAAGCAAAATTTGGTTACACCGAAGTGAAGATAGGCTTTATACCAGCTATAGTTAAAGTGTTTCTGCTGCGCAAAATAGGGGAATCCAGAGCCAAGCAACTGCTGTTAACCGGCGACCTTATTTCAGCAGCTGAAGCAGAAAACTATGGACTGGTAAACTATGTGGTGCCAGCCGAGGAGCTGGAGCAGCGCGTGTTTGCCTTTGCCCAGAAGCTTTGTGTAGAGAACTCGAAACAGTCGATGGAAGTGACCAAGGAGATGATCGCGCGTGTGCAGGAAATGACCCTGGAAGGTGGCCTGCAGTATGCTGCCGAGATGAATGCTGTTGCCCGCAGCTCCGAAGATTGCCAGCGTGGCATAGCCGCTTTCCTGAATAAAGAACCTATCAATTGGTAAATTCTGTTTAACATTTAAAACTATTTCTTAAACTTGCTGTTCATTGGGTATGCTGACAGGAATAGGAATCATGCTCTTGACCTTTGTAGTGATGGAAGTGGTGGCCTGGGCCATGCACAAGTACGTACTGCACGGGTTTTTATGGTTCCTGCACAAGTCGCATCACACCCGGCACCAGCACACTTTTGAGTGGAACGACCTGTTTTTTGCCTGGTATGGTACATTGGCAATGCTGTTCTTTATTTTCAGCAGCGAACCACTGGACTACAGGTTCTGGATAGGAGCCGGGATAACCTTATATGGCGTCGCCTATTTTCTGATCCATGATGTGTTCATTCACCGGCGCATCAGGGTGTTTGGCCGCTCAACAAATGTGTACCTGAAAGCCCTGAACATGGCGCATAAGGTGCATCATAAAGTAACAGGCAAACACGGCTCAGAGAGTTTTGGCATGTTGTGGGTAGCGCCGGGTTATTTTAAGGCAGCAAGTAAAATAGTTAGAAAACAAGAACAGGAGAGACGTGGCGCAGTACACCATTAAAGAACTGGAACATTTGTCGGGTATTAAGGCCCATACCATCCGGATCTGGGAGCAGCGGTATAACATCCTGTGTCCCAAGCGAACGGAAACAAACATCAGGTATTACGACGACAAAGACCTGAAAACATTACTCAACGTATCGTTGCTGAATGAGAAGGGCTACAAGATCTCGAAGATCGCGCAGATGGAGCCTGAACAACTGGTAGAGAAAGTGCAGCAACTATGCGAGCAACCCGGCGAGTGCTCAAAGCCCATCAACGACATGATGGCGGCCATGCTGGACCTGGACGAGGAAGCCTTTGATAAGGCCATCTCTACGGTAACACTGCAGCTGGGCTTTGCCGAAGCCATGAACCGGCTGATCTATCCGTTTCTGCACAAGATCGGAATACTATGGCAAACCGGTAATATCACGCCCGCACACGAGCACTTTGTAAGCAACCTTATCCGGCAGAAACTTATAGTTGCCATTGACGGACAAGTGCTACGGCGCAAACCAGATGCCCCGCTGTATCTGTTGTACCTGCCCGAAGGAGAACTGCACGAACTGGCGCTGCTTTACATGAACTATGTAATCCGGCTGCACAACCTGCAGGTCATTTACATGGGGCAGAACCTTCCTTTCTCGGACTTGGAGCTTACCTACAAACATTGCAAGCCGCAGTATATCTGCACCGTGCTCACCTCTATGCCGGAGCGCGACCAGGTACAAAGCTACCTGAACAAGCTATCCGAAACCTTTACAGAAAGCACTATTTATGTATATGGCTGGCTGGTGCAACAGGAACAACTACAGATGCCGCCAAATGTAAAGCGCCTGGCTTGCATGCGCGAGTTCACCCAATTATTTAGTTAAAAGCGACGCAAACTATAGCTTAAAGCCTGACTTTCCCGTTTAACGAAAGTCAGGCTTTTCTTTTTATAGCCACCAACCGGTGCAATTCCTGGTTTTTACACCCTGAAATATAGATGTTTACACTTTGTTTAATGTTCTTTGTAAAATAATTAAACAAAATAATTTTTATTTTCGGAGACTTGCGTATATTTGTTTATAGTTTAATGATAAAGTATAAACAGAATTATGACAGCAATCGAATTTAGTAACCTAATTCAAGGTGTGACCAACACATTGCGTCCTGTGGCTTTTAACCTCACCCGCGATGCTGACGATGCCAAAGACCTGGTACAGGAAACTGTACTGAAGGCTTTAATGAACCGTGATAAATTTAAAGCAGGCACCAACCTGAAGGCCTGGCTTTACACCATTATGCGTAACACGTTCATTAACAACTATAACAAAATAACCAAGCGCAGCAGTAACATCGACAGCTCGGAGTACCTGCAGTACCTGAACACCGACGAAAACTATATCACGCAGAACAAAGGCACGGCAACTTTCGTCATGAACGATATTAACAAAGCCATTGCCGGCCTGAGCGAAGAGCACCGCACCCCATTTATGATGTATTATGTGGGCTACAAGTATACCGAGATAGCTGAAAAGCTGGAAATTCCGATTGGTACGGTAAAGAACAGAATACACATTGCCCGCAAAGAGCTGAAGCAGCAGCTGAAAGTTTACCGGCAGGACTGATACCACCAGGGGCTTAAGCCTGATATATGGAAGAAAAAAATGTAATAGTTATCGGAGCCGGTTTTTCCGGGTTATCGGCGGCCACCAGTCTGGCTGATAGAGGGTATAAAGTAACGGTGTTGGAAAAGAACAGCACCCCCGGCGGCCGCGCCCGCAGCTACAGCGCCCAGGGCTTTACATTTGATATGGGACCCAGCTGGTACTGGATGCCCGATGTATTTGAATCTTACTTCCGCAAATTTGGCAAAAGCACGGCTGACTATTACGACCTGAAGCGCCTGGACCCATCGTACACGGTAGTTTTCGGCGAAGATGATTTTGTGGATGTGCCTGCCTCTTTGGATGAACTGAAGGCTTTGTTTGAGCATTGGGAGCCAGGCAGTGCACAGCAGCTACATAAATTTCTGGAGCAAGCCGCTTACAAATATGAAGTTGGCATAAATCAGTTAGTATACAAGCCGGGCCGCTCCGTTACAGAATTCATGAACCTGCGGTTGTTGCTGGATGTGTTGCGTATGGATGTTTTCCAGTCGTTTCATAAGCATATCCGCAGGTTCTTCAGCCATCCGCGCATTATCAAGCTCATGGAGTTCCCGATTCTGTTTCTGGGAGCTTTGCCTGAGAACACGCCCGCGCTCTATAGTTTAATGAACTATGCCGACATCAGCTTGGGTACCTGGTACCCGATGGGGGGCATGCACAAGATAATAGAAGGCATGGTGCAGCTGGCCGAGGAAAAAGGCGTTACGTTTAACTATAGCCAGGATGTGCAGGAGATACAGGTGCATGCAGGTGTTGCAACCCGCGTGGTTACAGCAACCGGTGTGTTTGAAGCCGATGTGATAGTTGCCAGCGCCGATTACCACCACGTAGAAAAAAACCTGCTGCCAGCGCAATACCAGAGCTACTCCGATACCTACTGGGACAGCCGTGTAATGGCGCCATCGTCGCTGATCTTTTACCTGGGCATCAGTAAGCGGCTAAACAACCTGCGCCACCATAACCTGTTTTTTGATGAAGACTTTGGCCCGCATGCCCGCGAGATCTATACCAACCCGAAGTGGCCGGCCAAACCTTTGTTTTATGTTTCAGCACCCTCGGTAACCGACCCAAGCGTTGCCCCTGCCGGTTGCGAGAACCTTTTTATACTGATACCTGTGGCTCCCGGCCTACAGGACACCGAAGAAATTCGCGAGAAATACTATAACCTGGTGATGGACCGGCTGGAGAAGCTGACCAACCAGGAAATACGGCAAAGCGTAGTATACAAACGCAGCTACGCCCACAACGACTTTATACACGATTACAACGCCTTTAAAGGAAATGCCTATGGTTTAGCCAACACCCTGCTGCAAACCGCCCTGCTGAAGCCAGCCCTGAAAAGTAAAAAAGTAAAAAACCTTTTTTATACCGGGCAACTGACAGTGCCGGGGCCAGGTGTTCCGCCTTCCCTTATTTCGGGGCAGGTGGTAGCAGCAGAAGTGGCAAAAGAATACAGGACTCCTGTCAGTACCTAAACACAAAACTATGGATCTATTTAAGCAGACCTGCCTGAAGTGCAGCAAAGTAATTACAGAAGCGTACAGCACTTCGTTTACGCTGGGTATCAAAACGCTGGACCCGAAATTTCATTTCCCGATCTACGCTATCTATGGTTTTGTGCGCTGCGCCGACGAGATCGTTGATACTTTTCATGACCATAACAAGCAGGCACTGTTGCAGGAGTTTAAAGAGCAGACCTATAAAGCCATTGAAGCAGGCATCAGCCTGAACCCGGTGCTGCATGCATTCCAGTGTGTGGTAAACGAATATAAGATCGACCTGGAATACATTGAGGCCTTTCTGAAAAGCATGGAAATGGACCTGGAAGAGCGGCAGTACGACCACCAACTATACGACAACTATATTTATGGCTCTGCCGAGGTGGTGGGCCTGATGTGCCTGAAAGTGTTCTGCGAAGGCGACGATGCCATGTTTGATCGCCTGAAAAAGCCGGCCTGCAGTTTAGGGTCAGCTTTCCAGAAAGTGAATTTCCTGCGCGACATGCAGAGCGATTACCTGGAGCGTGGCCGGGTGTATTTTCCCAAAGTAGAGTTCAGGCAGTTTGATAACCTGAGCAAAGCCGAAATAGAAGCTGATATCTGCAAAGATTTTGACGATGCGTACGAAGGCATCATGCAATTGCCGCGCACGGCAAGGCTGGGTGTGTACCTGGCGTACAAGTATTACCTGAAGCTGTTCCGGAAAATACAGAACCTGCCGGCAACCCATATCCTTAGCCAACGCGTAAGAGTACCCGATAACACGAAGCTGGCCTTGCTGGTGAGCTCGTATGTGCGGTACAGGCTAAATGCGATATGAATGAGTAGATTAACAACGACTATAGTTTTTACCTTAAGCTTACTGGCGGTGCAGGCCGCTGCTTTTACAAACTATAAATTACCCGAACTGCGGCAGGAGTACCTGGCGGCCAGTAACGACGAAGACGCGGCAAAGGATTTTTATGCCAAAATGGAAAAGTACAGCGGTAACCATGCCGTGATACTGGGCTACAAAGCCGCTTCCGAAGCTGTAATGGCCAAGTATGTCTGGAATCCTTATTTTAAGATGAAGCACCTGAAAACGGCTGCAGGACTGTTTGAGGAAGCCATTGCCCGGGACAGAGAAGAGCCGGAGATCCGCTTCTTACGCTTTGTGGTAGAATCGCATATACCGGATTACCTGAACATGAGCGACAACCTGGAAGAGGATAAGGCTATAGTTATAAAAAACCTGGTAAAGCACCCGGAGTCCGGGATAAACACAGAACTGGCCCGTATGATGCGCGATTTTTTAGTGGCCAAAGACCGCTGCACCGAACAGGAAAAGCAGGTGCTCCAGAAACTGAAGATATAATGAGTAATGAAGAATGATTAATTATTAATTATTAATGTTTCATTAGTCATTAATCATTAATAATTAATAATTAAGCAAAGCCGTGTACATCTACCTCTACCTGAACATTTTCACGATCCTGTTTCCGTTGCTGCTGTCGTTTGACCGCAAGGTGGCATTTTACAGGAACTGGCCGGCTTTATTACCGGCTATAGTTGTAAATGCGCTGGTATTTATAGTTTGGGATGAACTGTTTACACAACGCGGCGTGTGGGGCTTTAACGAAGAATGGCTGACCGGAATCTATGTATTCAGTTTACCGCTCGAAGAGATTTTGTTTTTTATTACCGTGCCCTATGCCTGTGTATTTATTTACGATGTGCTGAATGCCTACATTACCCGCGACCTGCTGCAGCCTTACGCTAAAACAATCGCCTTAGGGTTGATACTGGTGCTGCCAACTATAGCCATCTTTAACCTGGGGCGCTGGTATACTTCCATTACATTCATGTTGCTGGCCATCATGCTCCTCGTGCATCTGCGGTACTTTGGTACAAAATATTTAGGCCGGTTTTTCCTGGCATACATCGTGCACCTGGTTCCTTTTCTGTTGGTGAATGGTGTGCTTACTTACCTGCCTGTGGTGTGGTACAACAACAACTATAACCTGGGGCTGCGCCTTGTGTCTATCCCCGTGGAAGATACCATGTATTCGATGCTGATGCTGCTCTTAACTATCTCATTATATGAAGGTTTACGGCAGCGCATGAGTATAAAACAATATCAGCCTTCAACTGTATAACCTGTATATGCAGCGCCTGAACGTAACCATAGATGCCAATTCCGGATTTTGCTTTGGAGTAGTGTATGCCATCCAGATGGCGGAAGATTTACTGGATGAGCAGGGTTACCTGTATTGCTTAGGCGATATTGTGCACAACGATGAGGAAGTACAGCGCCTGCAGGAGCGCGGGCTGCGCATTATTAACCACGAACAGCTGCGTGAGCTCAGGAACGAGGCCGTCCTGATACGGGCGCACGGTGAGCCGCCGGAAACCTACCAGATGGCCCTGCAAAACAACCTGACCCTGATCGATGCCAGTTGCCCGGTGGTATTGAAGCTGCAGAACCGCATCAAAACATCTTACGACAAAAAGGAGCCGATCTTTATTTATGGCAAACATGGTCACGCCGAAGTGCTGGGCCTGCTGGGGCAAACGAACAACGATGCCATCGTTTTTGAAACAATAGACGAGCTGCTGCAGCACGAGTTGCCACCTAAAATTACCCTGTACAGCCAGACCACCAAAAGCACCGACAACTTCTATAACATTAAAAACCAGCTGCAAACCAAAGGCTACGAAGTAGAGGCCAACGACACCATCTGCCGCCAGGTGTCGAACCGCGACAAGGAGCTCCGGAAATTTGCTGCTAACTTTGATAAGGTGGTGTTTGTGTCTGGCACCAAGTCGTCGAACGGTAAAGTGCTGTACCAGGTCTGCAAAAACACGAACCCGAACACGTACTTTATATCGAAGGCCGACGAACTGCAACCGGAGTGGTTTGCCGATGGCGACAGCGTAGGAATATGCGGGGCAACCTCCACGCCAATGTGGCTGATGGAACAAGTGCGCGACGCGCTGCTTAAACTATAGTTTAACGTGTTTGGTGTCTCGTTTTTCGATCTCCGCAATCCTGACCTCAGCTATAGTTAGAGTGCTTATTTGACCTGTTTCAGATGTGTGGAAGATAACAATAGCTCGCCGAAACACTGAACACGATACACGAAAAACATGTCAGCTTTAAAAAGAGATAACCGCGGAATCGTAATTGCTGCAACTATAGTCGTTTGCTGGGTTGGCCTGCTTGCGTATCTGCTTACAAACTATACCGTAAACTATAGTTCGCCGCTGACTTACCTGTTTGTGCTGGTACAGATGCATTTGTATACCGGCATGTTTATTACAGCCCACGATGCCATGCACGGCGTAGCTGCGCCCGGCCGCCCAAAGCTAAATAAGGCCATCGGAACGATAGCTGCTCTGTTGTTTGCTTACAACTGGTACCCGCGCCTGTTACCCCGCCACCACCAGCACCATAAGTTTGTAGCCACCGAACACGACCCCGACTACCATCATGGTTCGTTCTGGCCCTGGTACTTCAGTTTTCTGAAGCAATACATTACCTGGTGGCAACTGCTGCTGATGGCGGTAACATTCAATGTGCTGAAGTATTTTTTTCCTGTCGATAACGTGATCCTGTTCTGGATGCTGCCGGCAATACTGGCGACTTTCCAGCTTTTTTACTTTGGCACCTACCAGCCACACCGCGGCGAGCATGCGCCTGACAACCGGCACAAATCCACCACACAATCCCGGAACCACCTGTGGGCTTTCCTGAGCTGTTATTTCTTCGGCTACCACTACGAGCACCACGAAAAGCCTTATGTGCCTTGGTGGCAGTTGTATAAGGAGAAATATTAACTATAACTATAGTTAGCTATTATTGTATTTTGTATTTGTTTTAGCGGACGCAACTGTAATTCTGTGTGCTGCGTAATAGGGGAGGACTTTCCTACTATTGCCTGCAGATAATACACAAAAGCACCCTTTATATTGCATCCCTATGCGCTCAACTATACCTTCTCTTATTTTTTTACTGTTCTTTTTAACTGTAAACTATAGTTATGCCGATGACTATAGCCGGTTCAAGAGCTCATCAGCAAAAGACCCCAATAATTTTAAAGCAGGCATCAGCTTCGTCTGGTTATCGGATTATGACAGCCAGGGCCTGATGTTCAGCAACAAGTTCGGGCATTATTTTGGCGAGCGTTTTTCGGTGGGGCTTAATGTCGGCCTGCTCACAGCCTCGCGTTACGACGAAGGAAAAAAGATCTTCTCTATTAAAAACACGTTCTACATGGGCGCCCTGGAAGCCGGTTTTGATGTGATCAGGAATGAGCAGGTAACACTGCGCTTAGGTGTGGGTGGCACTGCCCGCCGACGAAACGAAATAAATTCAGAACCAGACGACCAGGGAACGGTGGATGGCTCTGTGGTGCACATCAAAACTTCCGATACAGGTGTGAACGGTTTCCTGGAGAACGACTTCAGTTTTTTGCGGAGCGGTATAATTGGCGGCAGAGTTGATTACTTTTATTATACCAGTGGTACGCCCGTCTTCGGGATCGGCCTGCACGTCGGGTTCAGATTTTAAAACAAACAGACATAAAAAAGGGAGCAGTTTTGCTCCCTTTTGTTTTATAAACGGGCTATAGTTTAACACATTGCAAACTATAGCTGGTGCGTTATTATGTTTACTGGTGCGCGTCTTTTTTACAGCAGTCGTCCAGTTTATTGTAAGCGCGTTCCTGGGCAGGCAGTTCGTCGGCATCGTAGCCTGTTTCGGTTACTGCTTTTTTAATTTTGGCGGCATCCGTTTTGCGGCTGTCAAAAGTTACGGTCAGTACTTTGGAATCCACATCCAACGAAGACGATTTTACGCCTTTTTCGTAGGCCATGGCTTTCTCAAGGGTAGTTTTGCACATGTCGCAAACAGCCGATGTTTTGATTTTTATAGTTTGCTGTCCGTTGGTTTGTGCCTGTGCATGCGTAGTTGCCATACTTACCAGTGCCAGTACCATTGAGAGTGCAAATACTTTTAACTTGTTCATATTATTGTTTTGGGTTTAGGTTATGCTAATTAATTCTGAAACGTAGGCCGGCATACACTACTCTGCCTGCAATCGGACCCCAGACCATGCTCGCATCAAATTCGGGGCCAAACGGGTTGCCGGCGCCAACTATAGGGGTAGGCTGTCTGTAATTTAATAAATTCTCTACACCACTGTATAGTTCCCAACGCTTAAATGCCCGCGAAATTTGCCCGTTCAATGTAAAAAAGGCATCAGAGTTTTGCGGCATGGCCGGGTCAGGGTGGTTTTCAGCATACGCTAACGGCATTTTGCCAAAGTATTGGGTGGTAAGGTCGGCGCGCCATTTGTCGAATGGGGTGGCAAAGCCCAGGTTCACGAAAAAGCGGTGCTGGGGTATCATTGGTTTCTGGCGCAGGTCGCCGTTGTAGCTGGTCCGCACATCGTAGTACTTATAAGCAGCTTTTACATCAAGCCCTTTCAGCACTTCGTACTGCAGTTCCGCCTGAAAGCTTTTCGCAAACGATCTGCCCTTCAGGTTATAGAACTGTACCTGGTGTGGTGTAGAGTACATATCGGCTACTACCTGGTTCCGGAAAGTGGTATAGTAGTAATCGGTGATAAAAGCGCCCGGTCTGTTGCCTATCTCAAAATACTGGGTAAACGAACCGCCAATGTTCCAGGCTTCTTCCGGCTCCAGTTCTTCTTCAAACACAAAGGCGCGGGAGCTTACCAGGCTGGCTGTATTTTCGGCGATCGGGTTCGCTACCCTGAATCCTTTGCCTGCAGCTAAGCGGAGGATGGTATTTTTGGTTGCGTCGAACTTCACATTAAGGCGGGGCGAGAACACGGTGCCATACAGGTTATGAAAATCCACGCGGGCGCCGGTAACTATAGTTAAGTTGCTCAGGTTGTTGTAGATGTACTCTGCAAAAGCACCCGGCACATGCTCTGTTTTGTTGAAATTAGTGCCTGCCAGCTCTTCCTGCATATCGTCGTACGTATAGCTCAGGCCGGCTTTGTACGTATGCCCCGTATGCCCGATAATAGACTGGAAGATCAGGCGTAAGTTTGCGTTGTTCTGGGTGCCGTTATAGATTCGGTTGCCATATTGCGAGTCGAAGGTATGATGCGAAGCGGAGCTGATCAGCCCCAGGCTCTGGTAGGGTTTGTCCGCGAACGTATACGATGTTTTGTTATAGCCTGAAATGCGCTCGGTTTCGGAAGTGGTGCCATAGTATAGTTCCGAGCCTTTCTCAAAGTCCATCTGTCCGCCCAAACGGTCTTCGCGCAACGCATTCACCCCAAACTCCGATACCCAGTTGCCGTTGTTGTACTTCCATTTGTTGTACACGTTGTACTGGCTGTTGAGGGGCAGGTCCATAAAACCGTCGTTGTTGCGGTCGGAGCGGTGGTGTAGTTGTGCTGTGTGCAGTAGCAGGGCCGTCGACCATTCTTTGTTCACCTGCACGCCGATGTTCACGTTCGCATCAAACTTCGCCTGGCTGTTGCCATACAGGTTCACGTAAAGTCGTTCTGTTTTTTCCGGGTCCTTCAGCTTCACGTTCACCTGCCCCGATATCGACTCATAGCCATTCAGTACCGAGCCCATGCCTTTTATGATATCGATCGACTCGATGAAAGTGCCGGATAAATAATTAAGCCTGAACGGAGTGGCCAGACCCTGCAATGCGGGCACGTTATCGGTTGTTAATAATGTATAAGCGCCATCCAGGCCGAGCATCTGTATCTGCTTTGCGCCAGAAACCGCATCGGTGGTAGATACTTCCACAGAGGCATTGGTCTCAAAGCTCTCGGCCAGGTTACAGCACGCCGATTTTTCCAGGTCGCGGGTGGTGATGATCTGGGAATTGGTTGTGCTCAGGGCAGAGAAACGTTCCTGCCGGGCTTCAATTACCACTTCTTTCAGGCTGCTGTTTGGCTGCAGCGCTACCACAACCGACTGCTTGCCGGCTACATTTATAGTTTGCTGGGCATACCCCACATAGCTCACAACTATCTCAGAGGTAAGCGAATCAGAAAAGTTAAGTGTAAAGTTGCCGGTTCCGCTGGTGCTGGTGGCGTGGGTGGTGCCTTTCCAGGCGACGCTGGCGCCAACTATAGGTTCGCCGGGGTTAATGGCATCGGTTACTTTGCCGGTAAGTTGCTGCGCTGCTGCAGGTATGGCCAGCAGTATAAGCAGCAGATATAAGCTGTATTTAATAAAATGGGATCTCATGGGAAATATAAACTGAACTATAAACACAAATAAGAAAGTGCTGTCAGGTAGCAACTATAGTTTGTGAATAGCTGGTTTATACTTGCAGGGTGCGCTTCTGTAACAGAATGTTACGTCCGCCAGGCGGGGGAGAACTGTTGGAGTAGGAGAGAGCCTGCGTAGTTAGTGTGGTGGCAGGCAGTATAGGGGCAACTATAGGAAGCAGGGCAGGCGATGGTGTAAATACCTTGGCCAGCAGATCGGCCTTGGTGGTAGTTACCAGGTCCAGCTTTTTGTACGTTACTTCCCGTTTGCAGCAGTCATCTTCCTCGCCGGAAGCTTCTGATGCTGAGCAACAACTCTTCTCTTCCAGCGCTGCGCTCTCTACCATTACCATCTGGCAAAGCTGCTGCCCTAAGGCAACGCCCACCGAGCCAAGTGCAATACTCAGCGCCAGCAGCAACAGTATACTATGCCTGGTCAGGTGGTTCATCCCTGCAAAGATACGCAATCTCTCCCACTTTGCCCCACCATCCCCACTTTGTCCCACTTTTGCTGTGGAAATCTGCCCCACTTTGCGGTAGTAACTATAGTTTGTTTGCAAGTTGTTGTAAATCAGACTTTTGTGATTGAAGCCCCTCGTATAATAGTGGATTACATTCAAATATTCAAATATAGTTATACCCAAAGTGGGTTGATACGTATGTGGATAATGTGGATAAGTGGTGTGGATTACCATAATTTATCCACAAAGTGGTAAAAAGTGGGAGATAGTGGTTGTGGTGTTTTGTTGAATCGTTACATTTGTATACTCCGAGAACCACGCGGACGAACCTATAGAAAAACATGAACTTCCTGTCAGGCGAATTTGAATGCAAGATAGACCCTAAGGGAAGGTTGGTTTTACCTGCCAAGATAAAAGCCAACCTGCCGGAGGCGTCTGGCAATCATGTGGTGCTGATGCGTGGTTTTGAGCCTTGCCTGGTGTTGTACCCGAAGGCGGAGTGGAAAGTGATCTACGACAAGGTAGCCGGCCTGAACGAGTTCAACGAAGAGTACCGTCACTTCCAGCGTAACTTCTTTAGAGGTAACACCGAGATAGAGCTGGATGGCGCAGGCCGTTTTATACTGCCTAAAACCATGGCACGCTTTGCCGAACTGGATAAAGAGGTGATCATTGTTGGTTTGGGTAACCGTGTCGAGATCTGGAACCCGGATAAGTATGAAGAGTTCCTGATCAAGGATCAGCAGAATTTCTCGCAGCTGGCGCAGAAGTTCTTAGGAGATAAAGAAGAAAAGGAGCCGTTGCTGTAATGGAATACCATCGCCCTGTTATGTTGGAAGAGTCGGTTGATGCGTTGGCGATAAAACCGGACGGTGTGTATGTGGATGTGACCTTTGGTGGTGGCGGACACTCGGCACTTATAGTTAGCAGGCTTACAACCGGTAAGCTCTATAGTTTCGATCAGGACCGCGATGCGGAAGAGCAGAGCAAAAAGCTGGAAGGGCCGAACTTTCAGTTTGTGCGCGCCAACTTCCGTGATCTTAAAAAGTACCTGCGCCTGCACCGTGTAACAGCGGTTGATGGCATTCTGGCTGACCTGGGCGTTTCGTCGCACCAGTTTGACGAAGGAAGCCGTGGTTTTTCAACCCGCTTTGACGGTCCGCTGGATATGCGCATGAACTATGAGCACGGCGACTCGGCGGCAGATGTGGTGGCCAACTATAGCGAAGAGCAACTGCACCGCATGTTCGGGATCTATGGCGAAGTGAAGAACGCAAAAACCCTGGCCAGAACTATAGTTGAGCAACGCGCCCGCAGGCCCATCGAAACGATAAACGATTTTAAGCAGGCCATTCGCTCCTGTACGCCAAAGGGCAAGGAGAATAAATACCTGGCGCAGGTTTTCCAGGCGCTGCGCATCGAAGTAAATGACGAGATGAAGGCGCTGGAGGAGATGCTGGTGCAGGCAGCCGAAGTGCTGAAGCCCGGCGGCCGGTTGGCAGTGATCTCTTACCACTCCCTGGAAGACCGGTTAGTGAAGAACTTTATAGCCAAAGGCAAGTTTTTCGGAGAAGTAGAGAAAGACCTGTTCGGGAATGAGATAAAGCCGCTGGATGCGGTAAGCCGGAAACCGGTGGTGCCGACAGACGAAGAATTACTGATAAACAGTCGCTCCAGAAGCGCAAAGCTGAGAATAGCAGAGAAAAGAGAACTTGATGATTAAACCCCGGGCCTGACAGGCCGCAGCATTAAAAGAGTAACTATGGCTTCTAACCTTATGACTAAGAAAGCAAGCGCACCACGTACAAACTCGGTGCGTCTGAAGCCAGAAGAGAAGGCTCCAAAGCCAAAAAGGGCCAAAGGCTTCAGTATCTTTGGGTTACTTGAAAAATACACCAAAGTAGACGCCCTGTTTGAAGAAGGCGTTCCGCTAAAATACCTTCCCCGCATTTTATTCCTGACGTTGCTGACGTTGTTCTACATCGGTAACAACCATTACGCTACCAAAACCATCCGCAGAATTGATAAGGTAAAAGTAGAGACCGAAGACCTGCGCGCCGACTACACTACCCTGAAGTCGGATTACATGGAAGCCAGCAAGCAGTCGGAAGTAGCCCGTAATGTGGCGCCGCTGGGCCTGGAAGAAAGTTCAACCCCACCTTATCAGGTTATAGTGCCGGCTGATGAATATTAAAAAATCCATAGTGATACGTGTGCGGTTAGCCTTTCTGGTTATCTGCCTTTTCGCGTGTGCTATAGTTTACAAAATATGCGTTATCCAGTTTGCTGATGGTGATAAGTGGAAAGCCATCTCGAAAGAGCGCCGCATTTACTATAAACCGGTGTTTGCTACCCGCGGTAACATCTACTCCGATAACGAAAGCATACTGGCTACCTCGCTGCCATTTTACCGCGTAGCCTTCGACCCAACTATAGCCGAAACCAAGGTTTTTAATGCCGGCATCGATTCGCTGGCCATGCTGTTGTCCCGCTTCTATGGCGACAGGTCTGAAGATTATTACCGCCGCAAGATCAAGAACGCACGCCTTTCGGGCCGCCAGTACATCCGCCTGAACAGCCAGCAGATCAACTATCAGGACAAGAAAAGAATGTCTAAATGGCCAGTTTTCCGCGAAGGAAAGAACAAGGGCGGAGTGATCTTTGAAAAGGTAGAAAAACGCTTTAAGCCGTTCGGGATGCTGGCCGAGCGAACCATCGGGTTTATAAACGAAGATAAGAACGGCGCCGGCCTTGAATACAGCTTTAACGGCGACCTGTCCGGTACCGATGGCGAAGCCCTGTTTGAGCGTATTGCCGGTGGTAGCAAACCTATTTACGACGGTACAGAAGTAGAGCCACAGAACGGTTACGACATCAAAACTACCATTGATATTAACCTGCAGGACGTTGCCGAGAATGCCCTTTACAAAGCGCTGGAGAAAACAGAGGCCGAGTATGGCACTGTGATCCTGATGGAAGTAAAGACAGGTGAGATAAAAGCTATGGCTAACCTGGGCAAGACCAAAGGCGGCTACATTGAGGATTATAACTATGCTGTGGGTGCGCAGGGGCGTACAGAGCCGGGTTCTACCTTTAAACTGGCTTCGATGATGGCATTGTTTGAATTTGCCCCGCACGTAAACCTGACCGATACCATAGATACCGGCAACGGCAGATACAAGATCAAAAATACCTACATGACCGATGCCAAGCATGGCGGTTATGGCAAAATTACGGTGCAGGAAGTGTTCGAAAAATCATCCAACATCGGGGTGGCCAAACTGATGGAACAGCATTTCGGCAATAACCAGCAGGCCTATGTCGATTACCTGGATAAGTTTGGGTTGGGCAATACGCTTGGTTTCCAGATGGATGGCGAAGCACGGCCTTTCATCAAACATCCGCAGGATAGAACCTGGTATGGCACTACGCTTACTTCCATGGCCATCGGTTACGAGACCAAGTTTTCGCCTTTGCAGACACTGGCCCTTTATAATGCCGTAGCCAATAACGGTAAAAAGATACAGCCGATCATCGTAAAAGAGATCCGCAAATCAGACAAGGTGGTGCAGGCATTCAAGACCCGCACGCTGGTTGAAAAAGTTTGCTCTGATGAGACCCTGAAGAAGGTAAAAGCCATGCTGGAAGGTGTGGTAGAGCAGGGAACAGCCAAAAGTATCAAGAGCGATGATTATAAGATAGCAGGCAAAACAGGTACTGCCCGAAAAGTAAAAGGTGGAAAATATGTGCGCGAGTATTCCACTTCATTTGCCGGTTATTTCCCTGCTGATAATCCAAAGTATAGCTGCATCGTGATCATCGACAGCCCACAGGGGGTGAACGTGTATGGCTCTGATGTGGCGGCTCCGGTTTTTAAAGAACTGGCGGATAAAGCGTATGCCCGCGACCTGGATATGCACAAACCGTTGCTTGCCCGTGTAACACCAAACAAGAACAGCATGCCACAGGTTTCGGCCGGCAGCCTTGATGATCTTTCTACTATTTGTAACCGGCTGGGTATCAGTAGTCACCCTAAGACATCGGATGAAGAGTGGGTTAAAGTGAAACCAAATATGCGCTCGCTGGATTTTATACCTAACCCGGTGCTGGAAGGCAGAGTGCCGGATGTAACCGGTTTAACCCTGCGCGATGCCCTGTTTATACTGGGTAACCAGCGCCTGAAGGTAAATGTGCAGGGCGTAGGGAAACGTGTACAGAAACAGTCGCTTGAAGCTGGTGCGCCGATAAATAAAGTACAACAGATAACTATAGTTTTAAGCTAATGCAGCTGCTGCAAAATATATTACAAAACGTGCAGGTGCTCGACACCGTGGGTCCGCTGGATGTGGCTGTTGAAAGCATCACTTTTGACTCCCGCAAGGTGCAGGCAGGAGTGTTGTTTGTAGCCGTTCGTGGCGTGCAGGCCGATGGTCATGCTTACATCACAAAAGCAGCTGAGGCCGGTGCTGCAGCTATAGTTTGCGAAGAACTTCCAGAAGAGAAGATTTCAACTATAACCTACGTGCTGGTTAAAAATAGCGGGCAGGCATTGGGGCAAATGGCTTCTGATTTCTACGATAACCCATCGGCAAAACTACAACTGGTAGGTGTAACCGGTACCAATGGCAAAACCACCTCTGTTACCCTTCTGCACAAGCTTTTCCGTGAGCTGGGCTACCATGTAGGGTTACTCTCTACAGTACAGAATCAGATAGACGAAAAAATTATACCTGCTACCCATACCACACCGGACGCGGTAACGCTGAACGAACTGTTGGCAAAAATGGTACAGGCAGGCTGCACGCATTGCTTTATGGAAGTAAGCTCGCATGCCATGGTACAGCAGCGTGTAGCCGGGTTAACTTTTGCCGGAGGCGTTTTTACCAACATCACCCACGACCACCTGGACTACCACGGTAGCTTCGACGAGTACATCAAGGCCAAGAAATCCTTCTTCGATATGCTGCCGAAGACAGCCTTTGCTTTGGTGAATGCAGATGACAAACGAGGTGCCGTAATGGTACAGAATACCAAAGCCAGCGTGCATGAGTTCTCGCTGCGCAAGGCTACAGAGTTTAAGGCACGTATCATTGATAACACCATTCAGGGACTGCATTTAGAGATTGATGGGAATGAGATCTGGTGCAAGCTGATCGGCGCATTTAACGCCTATAACCTGCTTGGCGCTTATGGTGTGGCCGTGTTGTTAGGCGAAGACCCGACAGAAACCTTAACGGTACTTTCTGCCTTGGATTCAGCTGCTGGTCGCTTTGATTATATCGTTTCGGATACGCAGATAACCGGTATCATAGACTATGCCCACACCCCGGATGCATTGGAGAATGTGTTAAATACGATTCAACAGATCCGGACGCCGCTACAGAAAGTGATAACTATAGTTGGTTGTGGCGGTAACCGCGATGCGGCCAAGCGCCCGGTGATGGCTGACATTGCCTGCCGCCTGAGCGATAAAGTGATCCTGACATCTGACAATCCGCGCTTTGAAGAGCCGCAAACCATTCTGGCCGACATGCAGAAAGGCGTGAAGCCACTGGACTACAAGAAAACCCTGTCGGTGCTGGACCGCAAAGAAGCTATAAAAACAGCCTGTATGCTGGCTGAACCAAATGATATTGTGCTGGTAGCCGGCAAAGGCCACGAGACTTACCAGGAAATACAAGGGGTGAAATATCCTTTTGATGACAAACAGGTGCTGCAGGAAACCTTTCAGCAACTGGGGAAATAAACAGAAATAACTTTTAGCCAAGAGTAAAGAATAAAGTAAATGCTATACCACCTTTTTACATACCTCGATCGGGAATATGATCTGTTTGGGGCCGGTGTGTTTCAATACATTTCCTTCCGTGCGGGTATGGCCGTGCTGGTTTCGCTGCTGATCGCCATGATTTTTGGTGGTAAGCTGATAAAAGTGCTGCAGCGCAAGCAAGTAGGCGAAAGCATCCGTGACCTTGGCCTGGAGGGGCAGCTGGAGAAGAAAGGTACACCAACGATGGGTGGTCTCATCATTCTGCTGGCTATACTTGTTCCCACACTATTGTTCGCCCGCCTTGATAATATTTACATTATCCTGATGCTGGTATCCACTGTTTGGCTGGGTATTATCGGCTTTCTGGATGATTACATCAAGGTTTTCAGAAAGAACAAGGAAGGGCTGGCTGGTCGTTTTAAGATTTTAGGTCAGGTGGGCTTAGGGCTTATAGTTGGCCTTACGCTTTACTTTAACGACGACGTGGTGGTGCGCCAGTATATTTTTGCAGATGGCAGTACATCGGCCGTAAATGCGTCGCGCCATTATGTAGATGTGCACAGCATGATCACCACTATTCCGTTCCGTAAAAACAACGAGCTCGATTACTGCAACCTGTTTGCTTTTGCCGGCCCGCTGTTCCAGAACTGGTCCTGTTACCTGTACATCCCGTTCGTGATCCTTGTGATCACAGCCGTATCAAACGGTGCAAACATTACTGACGGTATCGATGGCCTGGCAGCAGGTACCTCAGCGATCATCGGTTTAACACTGGCTATTTTTGCATGGGTTTCCGGTAACACCATTTTCGCCGATTACCTGGATATTATGTTTATCCCGAACTCCGGTGAGCTGACCATTTTCTGTCTGGCTTTTGTGGGAGCGTGTGTGGGTTTCCTGTGGTATAATACTTATCCGGCGCAGGTATTCATGGGCGATACCGGTAGCCTTTCTATTGGCGGTATCATTGCCGTGCTGGCACTTATAGTTCGTAAAGAGCTGCTTATCCCAATCTTATGCGGCATTTTCCTGATAGAGAACCTGTCAGTGATGTTGCAAGTGAGTTACTTTAAGTATACCAAAAAGAAGTATGGTGAAGGACGCCGCATCTTTAAAATGTCGCCGCTGCACCACCATTACCAGAAGCTGGGTTACCACGAATCTAAGATTGTAGGGCGTTTCTGGATTGTAGGCATTATGCTGGCAATTTTGACCTTAGCTACGCTGAAGCTTAGGTAGTTATTAGTTGTTAGTTACTGGTTGTTGGATTATTTAGTTTGTGAATGGAAGTAGCTGGAGGTAGGAGCTATACAAACCTTGAAGTATGGACAAGGGGGAGAGCATTAGTGAAAAGAGTATATCAACTCTCGCAGAAATTTCCAAGAGAAGAAATTTTTGGATTAACAGCTCAGGTAAGAAGTGCAGCAGTTTCAGTACCATCTAATATCGCAGAAGGTTGTGGAAGGCAACATGCGAAGGATGCGATTAACTTTTTTCATATATCAAGAGGTTCGCTTTATGAAGTTGAAACGCAACTGTATGTTGCCGCTGACCTGGAATATATAAATGATGAGCAGCTTAAAACAGCATTAGAAGAAATTCTGGTTTGTAAAAAGCTTCTAAATGGCTTTATAAAATATTACAGAGGGTTATAGTTGTTACCAACAACCAATAACCAACAACTAATAACTATGAAAAAAATAGCAATACTTGGAGCGGGAGAAAGTGGCGTTGGAGCCGCATTACTGGCACAGGCCAAAGGGCTTGAGGTGTTTGTGTCGGATATGGGGCAGATCAAAGACGAGTATAAGGCCAAACTGGCAACTGCTGCTATTCCTTTTGAAGAAGGTACACACACCCTAACCAAGATATTAGATGCTAACGAGATCATTAAAAGTCCTGGCATTCCTGATAAAGCTGCAATTATACAGGAAGCAGCCAAAAAGCAGATTCCGGTCATCTCTGAGATAGAGTTTGCAGGCCGCTATACCAATGCAAAATTTATCTGCATTACAGGCACCAACGGCAAAACTACGACCACGCTGCTGACCTATCACTTGCTAAAAAGTGCTGGTCTGAATGTGGGATTGGCCGGTAACATAGGCGAGAGCCTGGCCGAGAAAGTGATCGACGATAAGCACGATTACTATGTAGTGGAACTGAGCAGCTTTCAGCTGGACAATATGTACCAGTTTAAAGCGCACATTGCAGTGCTGCTGAACATCACGCCCGACCATTTAGACCGCTACGGCTATAGTATGGATAACTATGCGGCCTCAAAAATGCGCGTAGCGCAGAATATGACCGGAAGCGATTATTTTATTTACAATGCAGATGATCAGAATATTCTGAAAGCATTTGATTCGGCTGCCTTTGGCGGTACAACTATACCGTTTTCGCTGGAAGGGGCAGCAAATGCAAAAGTAACATACCAAGGCTCAACTATAGCATTAGCCCTTGGAACATCAGAAGCAACTATAGATACGTCGAAGTCGAGCCTGATCGGGAAGCATAACCAGTACAATACCATGGCGGCTGTGGCAGTAGCCAAGTTGCTGCAGGTGCCGGATGAAACTATAGTTAAGGCGCTGGAAACATTCCGGAATGCTGACCATCGTTTGCAATTGGTAGGTGTAGCCAAAGATGTGAGTTACATCAACGACTCCAAAGCCACTAACGTGGAAGCAGTTTGGTACGCGCTGGAAGGCATCAAACAGCCGATCATTTGGATTGCCGGCGGTGTGGATAAAGGCAACGACTATAGTACGCTGGAGCCACTGGCCCGCGAAAAAGTGAAAGTGCTGATCTGCCTGGGCAAGGATAACAAAAAACTGGAGCGCTCTTTTAACAAAGTGGTGCCAATCATTGCCGAAACAGACTCGATAGAATATGCTGTGCGCATGGCCAAATTACTGGCAGTGCCCGGCGATGTGGTGCTGTTGTCACCGGCTTGTGCCAGCTTCGACCTGTTCAACAATTATGAGCACAGGGGCGAGCGCTTTAAAGAGGCCGTTGAGAAAATAGTTTTAGAGAAGTAAGAGACACAATTTTTAGCCAAAGGTATGGTAAAGCAGTGGTTACAGAAAAACCTGCAGGGTGATCCCGTTTTATGGGGTATCGTCTTGATGTTCTCGCTGATAAGCGTGGCGGTGGTGTATTCGGCTACAGGTACGCTTGCTTATAAATCATACGACGGAAACACAGAGTACTTCCTGCTGAAGCACTCTTCCCTGATTTTTGTGGGGCTTGCGTGTATGTGGGCGGCGCATAAGATCAACTATAGATATTACTCCCGACTATCGTTGGTAGCCCTTATCATTTCGGTTCCCTTGCTGCTGTTTGCTTTCTTCTGGGGTTCCAACATCAACGATGCGTCCCGCTGGATCACGATCCCGGTTATCAACCAGACTTTCCAGCCTTCGGATTTGGCAAAGCTGGCCCTGATCTCTTACCTGGCAAGTATGTTGGCGAAGGTTCAGCTACAGGTAAAAGACTGGCGAAAAACGCTGGTACCGATGCTGATCTGGACGGTGGCCATTTGTGCCCTGATTGCCTTGACGAACACTTCAACAGCTATACTGCTTTTTGCTACCTGTATGCTGCTGATGTTTATCGGCCGTGTACCTTTCAAGTACCTGATGACGGTGTTTTTCATTGTGATCATTGTAGGTGGCGGTGCGCTGGCAGTTGGTCAGCGTTTGGGCACGGCCGTTAGTCGTGTCGAGGCATTTTTAGATAAATCGGAAACACCGTTTCAGTTGGAGCAATCCTATATCGCCATTGCAACCGGTGGCGTGGTGGGGAAGGGCCCGGGGAACAGCGACCAGCGCGATATTCTGCCGCACCCTTACTCAGATTTTATTTTTGCGATCATTATAGAAGAATATGGCCTTTGGGGCGGTGCAGCGGTGCTGTTTTTGTACCTGGCGTTACTCTATAGAGGCATGGTTACGGTGGTAAACAGTACAGGCGCATTTGGCGGATTGCTTTCGGCAGGCCTGAGCTTTAGTCTGGTTATTCAGGGAATGATAAACATGGGGGTAGCTGTTGGACTGGGCCCGATCACAGGTCTGCCACTGCCGCTTTTAAGTATGGGTGGTACATCGCTGATCTTTACCGGCCTTTCGCTGGGTATCATCCTGAGTGTGAGCCGCACCGACAGAGAAGTTACACGTGCTGCCGTAGGCGCACCTGATATAAACGCTAAAATTCCGGCACATGCCTAAGTCTCACAGACCATATCGCATCATTATCAGCGGTGGGGGCACCGGCGGGCATATTTACCCGGCTGTGGCCATTGCCAACCAGATCAAGGCCATCAGCCCTGATTCGGAGATACTGTTTGTGGGTGCCAAAGGCCGTATGGAGATGACACGCGTGCCAGAAGCTGGCTACAAAATTGTAGGCCTCTGGATAAGTGGACTGCAGCGCCGACTGACATTGGATAACCTGTCGTTCCCGCTTAAAGTGTTGTCGAGTGTGCGTGCATCGCATAAGATCATAAAGGATTTTAAACCAGACGCGGTAGTGGGTGTGGGTGGTTACGCCAGTGGTCCGCTATTGTATGCGGCTACTGCGCAGGGTATTCCAGCCCTTATCCAGGAGCAGAATTCCTATGCCGGTATTACCAATAAACTGCTGGCCAAGCGTGTTGCAAAGGTGTGTGTGGCTTACGAGAACATGGAGAGCTTCTTTCCGGCCGATAAACTTGTGCTGACCGGTAACCCGGTGCGCCAAGATATACTGAATGTGACGGAGAAAAGGAGAGAAGCGCTACTGCACTTTGGCCTGACATCTGAAAAGAAAACGATCCTGGTGATTGGCGGAAGCTTAGGCGCCCGAACTATAAACCAGAGTATAGCCGCCGGCCTGGAACAAATTGCTGAAGCAGGTTTTCAGCTGATCTGGCAGACAGGAAAAGGATTTTATGCTACCGCTAAAGAGCTGGAGCAGAACTATACCGATAAGGGCGTTCGTGCCTTTGATTTTATTAAGCGTATGGACCTGGCTTATGCGGCTGCCGATGTGGTAGTTTCCAGAGCCGGAGCACTATCTATTTCAGAATTATGCCTGGCAGCTAAACCATGCATCCTGGTACCATCGCCGAATGTTGCTGAAGATCATCAGACGAAAAACGCCATGGCCCTGGTGCAGCAGCATGCAGCTATTCTGGTACGTGATGTTGAAGCAGCTCAGAACCTGCTTCCGGTAACTATAGCACTGGCTAACGACGAGCAGGAGCAGAAACGCCTGGCGCAGAATATAGCTAAAATGGCTCGCCCAAACGCGGCTGCCGATATTGTGAACGAACTTGTAAAGTTGATAAAGTGAGACTGGAAGACTATAAGTATATCTACTTCTTAGGCATTGGCGGCATTGGTATGAGCGCGATTGCCCGGTGGTTCCATGCAAAAGGTTTTCCGGTTTGGGGATACGACAGAACCCGTACCCCGCTTACCCAGGCACTGGAGAAGGAAGGCATAAAGGTGCATTATGAGGATGCTATTGCTAACCTGCCACAGGAGATTTTAGGGGACAAGGAAAATACATTGGTGGTTCTTACCCCAGCCATTCCTGCCGAGCATGCGGAGTGGAATTACCTGAAAGAACAGGGCTATACTATAAAAAAACGCTCCGAAGTACTGGGCATCATTACGGCTAATGCCTATACAATTGCCGTGGCCGGCACGCATGGCAAAACTACCACGTCTTCGATGGTAACGCAGTTGCTGCACCATGCCGGCGTAGATGCTTCAGCGTTTTTGGGTGGGATTGCTACGAACATCAATTCTAACCTGCTTATAAGCAAAGGCGAGCAGGAACAGGAATTGGTAGTTGTGGAAGCTGATGAATACGATCGTTCGTTCCTGACTCTTTACCCGGACATTGCTATAGTTACGTCCGCAGACCCGGACCACCTGGATATTTATGGCGACGGCGAAGAGTTGATCCGCACATTCCAGAAATTCATCAGCCAGATAAAGCCGGGCGGTTACCTGTTCATCAACAGCAAAATAGACCCGCGGCTAACGGCGCATATACAGCCGGGCGTGCAGGTAGTAAACTATAGTTTTGATGCCGGAGATGCTTGTATTCAGAATCTTAGCATTGAAGGACGCTGGTTTAATTTCGACATAAAAAGCCCCTTCGGTAACATAGGTTCGCTGGCGCTGGGAGTGCCTGGTTTTCATAATGCCGAGAATGCGCTGGCAGCCATACTGGTAGCTCAGATTCTGCAAGTGCCTGTGGAGCAGATACGTAGTGGAGTGCAGGACTACAAAGGGGTAAAGCGCCGCTTTGAGTTTGTGTATGAAGGCAAGGAAAAAGTCTACATCGACGACTATGCGCATCACCCGAAAGAGATCGATGCCTTTATGAAATCGGTGCGCGCACTTTACCCGGACAAACGGATTAAAGTGATATTTCAGCCGCACTTGTTCACGCGCACCCGCGACTTCGCAGAGGGGTTTGCAGAGAGCCTGAGCAGGGCCGATGAAGTGGTATTGCTGGATATTTATCCGGCCCGTGAGAAACCTATACCGGGAGTAACCTCAGAGATGCTGTTGGAACGGATTTCGTGCCCGGCAAAATCGTTGATAACCAAAGCCGAAATTGTGGATAATTTGGCTCTAAACCTTGATTTTGACGTGTTGGCAACCGTTGGAGCCGGAGATATTGATACCTTAGTGCAGCCTATCAAAAATATTTTAGAAAAAGTGTAGTATGGGCTTGAATAGTAAAATAAAATCTTTAATTTTTGCAGGTTGTAGCATCGTTACAATTGGCACGCTCGCAGGTTTTTCAGCTTCAAGGCAAAATGAAAAAGTATGTAAAAAAGTGTCAATAAATATTGGTAATGAGTACAATAATTACTTTATTGGTGATAAGGAAATTAAAGCCCTGCTGACCCGTGAGGGAGAGCGTGGTTTGGAAGGCTTACCCAATAAAAGCATTGACCTGAAAAACCTGGAAAAGCGGATCGAGTCGCATAAATTTGTGGCAGATGCGGATGTGTACCGGGACCTGCAGGGCAATATCAAAGTAGAAGTAAAACAGAACAGGCCTATAGCAAGAGTTATACAAGCAAATCAGGACGTATACGTTGATGTAGAAGGGCATATCCTGCCTCTTTCCGACAGATACACCGCTCGTGTGATCCCAATTACCAGGTCGGCGAATTTAAAACCATTGAACCAGGAGTTTTTTCAGGATTCGACCGGACAGGCCTATCTTTCCTTACTGCAGTTCATTGAGAACGACCAGTTCTGGAAAGCCCAGTTAGCCCAGATGCACATAGATGGCAAGGGTAAAGTTTCGTTTCTGCCGCAGGTAGGCGACCATACCATAGAGTTTGGAAAGCCGGTAAACCTGGAGCAGAAGTTCAGGAAACTGATGATCTTTTATAAAGAAGTGCTACCTGTAATGGGCTGGGACAAATATAAAAGAGTGAATGTAGAGTACGAAGAACAGATTATTTGCGAATAAATATACAGATATGCAGAACGACAAAATAGTAGTAGGCTTGGACATTGGCACAACCAAAGTTTGCGCACTTGTAGGTCGGAGAAACGAGTTTGGTAAGCTGGAGATCCTGGGTATGGGTAAAGCCGCATCCGAAGGTGTGGTACGCGGCATGGTAAGCAACATCGATAAAACGGTGGAAGCGATCGTGAAAGCAGTGAAGCAGGCAGAGGCACAGGCAGATATCAACATCGGCATTGTGAACGTTGGGATAGCCGGTCAGCATATCAAAAGCCTGCAGCACAATGGTAGCATTACGCGCCAGGTAGCTGATAACGAGATTACAGTAGAGGATGTAAAGCGTCTCACCAACGACATGTACCGCCTGGTGATACCGCCTGGGAGCGAGATCATCCATGTGATGCCGCAGGAATACAAGGTAGACTACGAAGAAGGTATAGTTGACCCGGTAGGGATGTCCGGTGTTCGTCTGGAAGGTGACTTCCACATCATCACTGCCCAGACAAATGCCATCAACAACATCAGCAAGTGCATTCAGCGTGCCGGTCTGGTAATGGATCAGCTTATCCTGGAGCCGCTGGCATCATGCATGTCGGTACTGAGCGAGGAAGAGAAAGAAGCAGGCGTGGCACTGGTAGATATTGGCGGCGGCACCACTGATATTGCCATCTTTAAAGACAATATTATTCGTCACACAGCAGTTCTACCTTTCGGTGGTAATATCATCACTTCCGATATCAAGCAAGGCTGCATGGTAATGCAGAACCAGGCAGAGCAGCTGAAAGTAAAGTTTGGCAAGGCCATTGCCGACGAAGCCTCCGAAAACGAAATAGTTTCGATACCTGGCCTGCGCGACAGAACACCAAAAGAGATATCTTTGAAGAACCTTGCCTATATTATTGAGGCAAGAATGGAAGAGATAGTAGAACTGGTGTATGCAGAGATCGTGAGATCAGGTTATGCCAGCAGCCTGGCAGCAGGTATAGTTATTACAGGTGGTGGAGCTCAGTTGCAGAATCTGGTGCAGTTAGTGGAGTACATCTCCGGCATGGATACCCGCATCGGTTATCCGAACGAGCACCTGGGCAAATCGAAAATTGATGCAGTAAAGAGCCCAATGTACGCTACCAGCGTAGGCTTGGTGCTGGCAGGATATCATTCCATTGACCAGCGCGGTGCAGAACGCATTGAAGAAGTGCCGGAGCGAAAAGAATACCAGAAACCGGCCGCAAAAGCCGGCAACAAGGAAGGTGGCGGCCTGATCAGCATGATCAAGGGGCTGCTGTCGGATGACATAGACAACAACAAACAAAGTTATTAACCCATAACAGAGCAGGAGAAATAAGCATGAGCATGTACACTTTCGACTTACCGTCAAGCAGTAAGTCCATCATCAAAGTGATTGGCGTAGGGGGCGGTGGCAGCAACGCTGTAAACCATATGTATAGCCAGGGCATCAAAGACGTAGAGTTCATTATCTGCAACACCGATGCACAGGCCCTGAAAAGCAGTGGCGTTCCTACCAAGCTTGCCATCGGCCAGAACCTGACAGAAGGTTTAGGTGCCGGAGCAAACCCTGAAAAAGGCCGTCAGGCTGCCTTAGAGAGCAAAGAAGAGATCCGTGAAATGCTGAGCACCGATACTAAAATGGTGTTTATCACGGCTGGTATGGGTGGTGGTACTGGTACTGGTGCTGCTCCTGTTATTGCAAAAGTTGCCAAAGAGCTTGGTATCCTTACCGTAGGTATCGTTACAGCTCCTTTTGGTTTTGAAGGACGCAAGAAAAAGCAGGCTGCTGAAGACGGCGTTCGTGAGCTGAGCGAGAACTGCGACACGATCCTGGTGATCCTGAATGACAAGCTGCGCGAGATGTTTGGTAACCTGACCATCCGTGAGGCTTTTGCAAAAGCAGATAACGTGTTAACGACTGCCGCTAAATCTATAGCGGAGATAATTACAGTTACTGCTGAAGTGAACGTTGACTTTGAAGACGTGAAAACGGTTATGAAAGACTCCGGTGCCGCAGTGATGGGTTCTGCGATAACCGAAGGCGAAGGCCGTGCGCTGCGTGCTGCTGAAGAAGCGTTATCTTCTCCTTTATTGAACAATACAGATATTCACGGTGCTCAGAAGATCCTTCTTTCTATCATGTCTGGTGAGCAGGCTGAGCTGGAGATGGACGAACTGACTGAGATCACCGAATACATCCAGGATAAAGCCGGCCAGGAAGCTGAAGTGATCTTCGGTCATGGCATCGACTCTACATTGGGCCAGAGCATCCGCGTTACCGTTATTGCAACAGGCTTTGCCAGCAACAGCGATAACCTGATGGAGCCAAAGAAGACAGTTTTTGATCTGGAAAGCGAAAAAAAAATTGAAGTTGCAGCTGCCAAGCCAGAAGTTGTAGAAGTAACTACATTTGTTCCAAAGCAGGTAGTAGCGCCGGCTCCGGTAGCACAGGCACCTGCTCCTGCTCCAATGCCTGCACCAGCTCCGGCACCAGCACCTGCTCCTCAGTACGAAATGCGCAGACCGGTAGAGCAACCACAACAGCCAAACCGCATTGTGTTTGATCTGAATGCAGCTGATACAACTGACAGCTTTTTTGCCCCTAAGGCAGATGAACGTGCTATTCAGGAAGCAGAAGAGCGTGAACTGATGAGACGCAAGCAGGAAGAGCGCCGCGAGCGCCTGCGCAGACTAAGTACTGAAAACACCTCAGAAGCGATAAAAGAGAAGCTGGAAGTACCGGCCTACCTTCGTCGTAATGTTGCGTTGGAATCAGTGACACATTCTTCAGAGCGCAGCATTTCCCGCTTCAACCTGAACGATGACAACGAGATCTTAGGAAACAATAGCTTCCTGCACGATAACGTAGACTAATATCATTTCCCTGCTATAAAAAAGGCTGCCGAATTTGGCAGCCTTTTTTGCTTTATAGGGCTATAGTTGGCAAAATGTATAATACTTATAAACTATAGTTGAACTATAGTTGACGGCGTAATATGCTACTACTATATCTCCGTAATACCTTTGTTTTAAACTATAGTTTAGCCCTCACAAGATATGATTTCAGAACTTGTATAAATGTTTGGAGAGCGTTGTAAGACAGCCATAGCGGGCAAAACTATAGCAACTATAGCAGACCTGTCAGAACTTCAATAACTGCTCTACATGCTGCTCCAGCAGCTCTTGGTATAGTTTGTTGGTGAGCTGTGTTCCATCAAAATTCTTTTCGATATGAGCCAGTTTCAGGCGCATGGCCATTACATGCATACCCAGGTAGTTCAGTACATCCGACAAGTGGCTTAACGACAGGCCGCTGCCCTGCATCCCCGACGATAGCCCGATCAGCGCTCCTTTCTTATGCTGGAAGGTGTTGGGGTACTCCAGCCCGTCAATAAAGGCTTTCAGCACACCCGGGAAAGAGGAGTTATATTCCGGCACCACAAACACGAACTTATCAGCATTTGCCACCATAGAGGCCAGCTTATTAAACTGCTCGTTCTTACCGGTATTCTTGTACAACGCCGTGAATATAAAGTCCGCCGGAAGCTGGGCCAGGTCAAGGATTTGGTAAGCTGCGCCATGCTGTTCTAAAAGCGAAGCGTATAGGTTTACGATAGCAATGCTGTTGGATTCAGGTCTGTTGGTGCCTGAAATTAATGTGATCATGGTGCGAAGGTGGATTTACCCCTTTAACAGGCGTAAGGATGTAAAGTTGTAAAATAGTTAAGGGAACAATATTAGAAAGTAATGGCTATAAAACAAAAAAGCGGAACATTGCTGCTCCGCTTTTCATATTTATCAGATAGCCTTAGGCAACATGCTCTGATGTAGCTTTTGCGCTCAGATACTCTCTGTTCAGGATGGCAATGTTCTCCAAAGAGATACCTACCGGGCATTCTGCCGCGCAGGCTCCTGTGTTAGAGCAGGCACCAAAGCCTTCAACATCCATCTGGCTTACCATGTTCTCAGCACGCGTTTTGCGCTCTGTTTTACCCTGAGGCAACATAGCCAGCTGCGATACCTTCGCACTCACAAACAGCATAGCTGATGAGTTTTTACAGGCCGCCACGCACGCACCGCAACCGATACAGGTAGCCGCGTCAAACGCCTTATCAGCAATTGATTTGCCAATAGGAATTGCATTTGCATCTGGTACACCGCCTGTGTTTACAGAGATATAACCACCCGCCTGCTGAATACGGTCGAACGCTGAACGATCCACTACAAGGTCTTTATGCACCGGGAAAGCAGCTGCTCTCCAAGGCTCTATCGATATAGTATCTCCATCGTTGAAGTGGCGCATGTGCAGTTGGCACGTAGTAGTACCGCGCTCCGGGCCATGTGGGCGACCATTGATATACAGGCTGCACATACCGCAGATACCTTCACGGCAATCGTGGTCGAATGCGATCGGGTCTTCGCCGCGGCGCAGCAGGTCTTCGTTCAGTACATCCAGCATCTCCAGGAACGACATATCCGGGGAGATACCTTTAACAGGGTATGTTACCATAGCACCTGCTGCTTCTCTATTTTTTTGGCGCCAAACCTTTAGTGTCAGGTCCATTGGTTTAGCATTTGGATTACTTCCAGCCATTTCTTTATTAATTACGAATTAAGAATTACGAATTAAGAATTACGAATCGTCTGTTTCAGACTCTATTCATTCTTAATTATTAATTATTCATTATTTATAGCTACGCTGTGTTAGCTTCACGTTCTCGAACTTCAGTTCTTCTTTATGAAGTACCGGCTCGTTGCCAACGCCTGTAAACTCCCAGGCAGCAACATAGGCAAAGTTCTCATCGTCACGCAGGGCTTCGTTCTCAGGTGTCTGGTATTCTTCACGGAAGTGACCACCGCACGACTCGTTTCTGTGCAGCGCATCGTCTACCATCAGTTCACCAAGTTCCAGGAAGTCGGCTACACGGTTCGCTTTCTCTAAAGTGATGTTCAGTTCTTCGTTTACACCAACAACTTTCACATCTCTCCAGAACTCATCGCGCAGCTTACGGATCTCCTGTTTCGCGAACTGAAGGCCTTCCGCAGTACGGGCCATTCCGCAGTAATCCCACATCAGCAAGCCAAGTGCTTTATGGAAATCATCAACAGTGCGGGTACCATTGATAGAAAGCAGCTGGTTGTTCTTCGCGATAACAGCCTGCTCTGCCTCTTTAAAGGCAGGGTGGTCAGTTGTAACTTTTGTAGTTGGGTTCTGCGCCAGGTAATCGCCGATTGTGTAAGGAATTACGAAGTAACCGTCAGCAAGGCCCTGCATCAACGCAGAAGCACCCAGGCGGTTCGCACCGTGGTCAGAGAAATTACACTCGCCGGTAGCGTACAGGCCAGGGATGTTTGTCATCAGGTTATAGTCTACCCAAAGGCCACCCATGGTATAGTGTACAGCCGGGTAAATACGCATTGGTCTTTCGTACGGGTTCTCGTCCGTGATCTTCTCATACATCTCGAACAGGTTACCATACTTGGCAGCCACTGTAGCCTGACCATCACGCTTGATAGCATCTGCAAAGTCAAGGAAAACGGCAAGGCCGGAAGAGCCTACACCACGTCCTTCGTCGCAAACCAGTTTGGCGTTACGTGATGCCACGTCGCGCGGTACTAGGTTACCAAAGGCAGGGTATTTGCGCTCCAGGTAGTAATCGCGGTCTTCTTCTTTAATGTCGTTTACTGTGATCTCGCCTTTACGCAGGCGCTGGGCAATCTCAACAGTTTTAGGTACCCACACACGGCCATCGTTACGCAGCGATTCTGACATCAGCGTCAGTTTAGACTGATAGTCGCCGGAAACCGGGATACAGGTCGGGTGAATCTGGGTAAAGCAAGGGTTAGCGAACAAAGCACCTTTTTTGTGTGCTCTCCAGGCTGCTGTTGCGTTAGAACCCATCGCGTTAGTTGACAGGAAGAATACGTTACCGTAACCACCTGTTGCCAGCACAACCGCGTGCGCACTGTGCGATTCAATTTTACCTGTGATCAGGTTACGTACCACTATACCGCGTGCCTTGCCATCTACCATTACCAGGTCAAGCATTTCGGTACGTGGGTACATTTTTACTTTACCATAAGCAATCTGGCGGTTAAGCGCTGAATAAGCACCTAACAACAGCTGCTGTCCGGTCTGGCCACGGGCGTAGAACGTACGGGACACCTGAGCACCACCAAATGAGCGGTTAGCCAGCAGGCCGCCGTACTCACGCGCAAAAGGAACACCCTGTGCCACGCACTGGTCAATGATGTTAACAGATACCTGCGCCAGGCGGTACACGTTGGCCTCACGGGCACGGTAGTCGCCACCTTTAATAGTATCGTAGAACAGGCGGAAAATAGAGTCGCCGTCGTTCTGGTAGTTTTTAGCAGCGTTTATACCACCCTGCGCTGCAATAGAGTGCGCACGGCGCGGAGAGTCCTGGAAGCAGAATGCTTTTACGTTGTAGCCCAGCTCGCCAAGGGTTGCAGCAGCAGATGCACCGGCAAGACCGGTTCCTACTACTATAATATCGTATTTACGTTTGTTGGCCGGGTTTACCAGCTTCACATTAAATTTATGCTTGTCCCATTTTTCGGCCAATGGGCCTTCCGGGATTTTAGAATCTAATATCATATAAACTATAGAATCTGGATGTTACACGAAGAAAAAGAAGTAAAGCGGAATAGCGGCAAAGCCCAGGCAAATGAGCACTGAGAAAGCGTAGCCAAACTTCTGGATAAACGGCGTATACTTTTTGTGATTAAGGCCCAGCGACTGGAAAGCACTCTGGAAACCGTGGATCAGGTGGTAAGCAAGTGCCACCATGGCGATCACATAAAGTGCCACATAGATCGGGTTTTTAAAGGCCAGCACTACTTCGCTGTACAGGTTCAGGTAGTCTGCGTTCGGAACACCTTCCAATTCGCCGAATCGGGCAGGAACGAAGAAGTTCCACAGGTGCACCAGCAAAAACACCAGAATTACCGTGCCCAGCAGACCCATGTTACGGGAAGACCAGGTGCTGTTCTGCTCCGGGTGGCTGTTATAGTAGCCTACAGGGCGAGCAGCCTTGTTGCGGCGAGTCAGTACTACCGCATCGTAGATGTGGAACACGAACCCTAACACCAGTACGATCTCCATGATGCGGATAAGCATGTTATTCGCCATAAAATGGGAGTAAATATTAAACGCCTCGCCACCATCTTTGTAAAAAAGCGTGAGGTTACCAGCCAGGTGCACCACCAGGAAAGAGCAGAGGAAAAGACCCGTGATCGACATGATGATCTTGCGCCCGATTGTACTGGAAAACGTTTTAGTAAACCAATTCATCTGTATTTGTTATAGGTTAAATAATGAAGCTTTTTAATTCTCAAAGGTACACGCGCACCCTGTATAAAACAATTTAATATCAAATTTTGAATTAATCTAAATTGCCGGCTGTAAATTGGCCATATAAATAGCCCGGGGGTGGTTTTACGGGTGAAAATTGCTCCAAAAGCAGTGCGGCGAAATGCATTTGTAACCGTATAAGAGTACTAAGTGGCAGTGTACCATTAATAACACACAGCTTCAGGAGTTGTTTGCGGCGCAACGATGTGTTCCAGACAGGCCTCCGGCCAGAAGTATTGTAGTATAATAAGCAACAAAAACTGATATTTTAAGTTAAAGTTATACCTTTGTTTACTGCCTAACCCTACCTATATGCCAAATTCTTTACGCTTAAGGTACCTGTTGCCGGGTAGTTTGTTGTGGGTGTTGATATTGCTGTTGGGTTCACTTACGGAGGCACAGGCTACACACATCAGAGCCGGAGACATTACGGCTAAGCGCGATACGACTGCTAACCCTAATCCGCGCCGCTTCTTCTTTACCATGATCATCTACATGGATGCCACCTCGCTGGCCGACCACCCTGAAGTGGAAATGTCGATGGGGGATGGAAATGTGGTGACCGTAACCAGGGAAACAGGCGCGAGCCGTGGTCCTAATATCGGGAACAACACCGACAAGAACGTTTACAGATGGGAATACACTTACAGCGCTGATGGTACTTACACTGTATCATGGAACGGTATAAACCGGAATGCCGGTATCCTGAACATGACCGGACCCACCGACCAGCATTCCTTTCTGATCACCACTACTATAAATATCAGCTCGCTACGCGGCTTTAACAGTACGCCGGTACTTACAGTTGCGCCTATAGATATAGCCGCTGTAGGCAAAGTATGGGTACATAACCCCGGTGCCTACGACCGCGACGGTGACAGCCTTGCCTTTAAATTGAGAGTACCGCTCCGGAAAGATGCTGCCGGTAACATTGTGCCGGTGCCAGGCTATAGTTTGCCCAACCGTACATTTAACTGTAATAACTCGGAGGGCACCACAGCCTCCATTTTTACCCTGGATATTGAAGACGGACAGCTGGTGTGGGATGCGCCCTGTATGGCAGGGGAATACAACGTGGCCTTTGTAGTAGAAGAGTGGCGCGTAGCCCGAAATGGCGGTGTCATAAAGCTTGGCGAAGTAGTACGCGACATGCAGATTATTGTAAAGGACACGCCGAACAACCCGCCAAAGCTGGAACCGCTGGATACCTGCGTAATTGCCGGTACAACATTTACCGGTGTAGTAAGGGCTACAGACCCGGATAATGACCGGATAACCCTTACAGCTACCAGTGGTATCATACCGCCTGCTGTTTTTACTAAACTGACAAATGAGCCCGGCTCTGCTACTGGCCGCTTAACGTGGGCTACAGAATGCAACGATGTGCGCGAGAGACCATACCAGGTTATTTTTAAAGCAGAGGACGTGAAAGGATCCAATCAGGTGAAACTCGCTGACCTGCAGCCCTGGAATATCCGGGTAGTGGGGCCGCCACCACAAAACCTGCGTGCCGAAGGCGGCGACCGCTCTGTTACCCTGACCTGGAACCCTTATATATGCCAGAATGCCGAAGTGATGCGCATTTACAGGCGCGAAGGCCCTTCTAACTTTGTTCCTGACGAATGCCAGACAGGTGTTCCGTCCAGCACAGGCTATGTACTTATAGGGGAGGTGGGCAAAGCAAAAGATGGAAGCTGGCCAACAACTTTTACGGATAATAACAAGGGTGCCGGCCTGAAGGAAGGTGTGGAGTACTGCTACATCATTTATGCCCGTTTCCCGGCCCCGGGGCGTGGCGAAAGCATTGCCAGCGAGGAGGTCTGCATTAAAATTGACCAGGATATTCCGTACCTGACTAATGTGACCGTACTCAGCACCAGCGCTACCAACGGCAGCATCCGGGTTGTCTGGACCAAGCCGCGCAAAACTGATAAGCTGATACCGCCATTCCAGTACCGCCTGTACCGCAAGGAAGGGCAGCAGGTAAATGGTACCTATACCTTTATCAAATCCTTTGGCCTGAACGATACCACGCATGTAGACCAGGGACTGAACACGCTGGAAAAATCATACCGCTATAAACTGGAGTTTTACCAGTCGGCTACTACAGCCGGACCACCTACAGTATTCCGTGACAGCACCTCGGCATCGAGTGTGTTCCTGAATGTAACGCCATTAGAAGGTGAAAACAAAGCCATTACGCTGAACTGGACTTACAATGTGCCTTGGCGCAACGATCTGCAGCCACATGCCATCTTCAGGCGCGAGAGTACCGGCGGAGCGTATGTGAAAATTGCAGAAGCCAATGGCTCCACAACAAGCGGCACCTTTACAGATACAGGAACGCAGGCTGCGCCACTGGAGCGTGGTAAAACCTATTGCTATTATGTGGAAACCAGCGGTACGTACCAGCTGGCAGATGTGAAGGACCCACTGCTGAACAAGAGCCAGGAAGTATGTGCCCTGTTGCCTAAGCTGGTGTGTCCGCCGGAGCTGACGATAGACCAGTTGAATTGCGATGCTTTTTTGGCGAACCCGACCGATCCGCCGTACCAGAACGTTCTGAACTGGGTGCCGCAGATAACCGGCGACTGCAGTGATGAGATAAAGCATTACACCATTTACTTTAAAGGGCCGGGCCAGACAGACTATACCGAACTGGCACAGGTTCCGGGCAACATCACGACCTATACCCATACCGGGCTGGAGTCGTTTGCAGGTTGCTATGTGGTTACTGCCACCGATGTAAATGATATTGAAAGTGAGTTCAGCAACGAAGTGTGCAAGGACAACTGCTTCTTCTTCATGCTGCCGAACATCATCACTCCGAATGGCGATAACCTGAACGATGTGTTCCGTCCTGACAAGAAGGCCAGGTTCATCCGGTCGGTTAAGTTCACTGTATTTAACCGCTGGGGCGTGAAGGTTTTTGAAGGCAACGACAAGGATATAAACTGGCCGGGCACCGACTCGGATGGCAACCGCCTGACGGATGGTATCTATTATTACGAAGCCCAGGTTGAGTTCTTCTCCATAGATCCGGCCAATGCCTCTAAAAAGTATAAAGGCTGGGTAGAGATTGTACGCTAATGCAAACTGACCGGGAAAAGCTGCAGGACAAAGCGATCGTGTTTTATGATGGCTCCTGCGGCTTTTGCCAGTCCAGCGTGCAGCTGGTTTTAAAGTATAATAAGCAGCAGAACCTGTACTTTGCCCCGCTGCAGAGTGGCGTGTTGGAGCAGCTTGTACCAGCAGCCCAGGTGCCGGATCCGCTACCCGACGCCGTCTTGTTTTACGAGCATGGTAAACTATATTCCGCTTCCGAAGCAGCCCTCCGTATTACCCGCCATCTTAAGTTTCCGTGGTCGCTGTTTTCTTATTTCAGGTTTATTCCAGTATCTTTCCGCGATAAAATCTATAGTTTTATAGCCCGGCACCGCTACAAAATTGCCGGCCGCCGCGAAGCCTGTATGTTTCCGGAGCCACACCAGCGGGCCAGGTTTATAAATTAGATTGTTAAATTGTTGATTGTCGAATTGTTGTTCTGGTATAGTACAAACTATAGTTTAGACCACCATTTTACAATTTAGCCTTTAACAATTTAACCTTAGAACGATCAACGAATAACGATTAACGATTTAAGAATGAAAAAGGCATACGTTTTCCCGGGACAGGGTTCTCAGTTTGTAGGTATGGGCAAAGACCTGTACGAACAGCACGAAGTAGCAAAACAACTGTTTGACAAAGCAAACGAGATCCTGGGGTTCAACATCACCGAGATCATGTTTAACGGTACCGACGAGGAGCTGAAGCAAACCAAAGTTACCCAGCCGGCTATTTTCCTGCACTCGGTAGCACAAGCAGCAGTTGCCAAAGATTTTGCACCGGATATGGTGGCTGGTCACTCGCTGGGTGAGTTTTCGGCGCTGGTGGCAAGCAAAGTGTTGAGCTTTGAAGACGGTCTGAGACTGGTATCTAAAAGAGCGTTGGCCATGCAGGCAGCCTGCGAAGCAAACCCGTCAACTATGGCCGCTATACTTGGCCTGGAAGATGAGAAAGTGGAAGAGATCTGCGCTTCAATTGATGAAATTGTTGTTGCAGCTAACTATAACTGCCCGGGTCAGTTGGTAATTTCCGGCTCAAATAAAGGTATTGAGATCGCCTGCGAGAAGATGAAGGAAGCAGGAGCGAAGCGTGCGTTGCCGCTGCCGGTTGGTGGTGCCTTCCACTCGCCACTGATGAAGCCGGCTGAAGAAGAACTGGCCAAAGCCATCAATGAAACAACGTTCAGCAAAGGTATCTGCCCGGTTTACCAGAACGTAGATGCCATGCCACACACAGATCCGGCCGAGATCAAAGAAAACCTGATCAAACAATTAACCGCCCCGGTTCGCTGGACACAGTCGGTACAGCAAATGATTGCCGACGGCGCTACGCATTTTGTAGAATGTGGCCCGGGCAAGGTATTACAAGGCCTGGTGAAAAAGATCGAGCGCACAGCTGAAGTAAGCTCTGCAGAGTAAACTATAATTTAGTATCATCTGAAAAGTCCTTCCTGACCTGGTGCAGGAAGGACTTTTTTATGCGCTATAGTTTTATAGTTTAAGTGCTATGGTTTGCACTACTTGGAGATCAACTATAAACCATTACATTTGCTGCAAAAGCTAACACTACCACTATGAAAAATAAGGGCCATCTGCTGCTCTGGATCGTCGGGTTCCTGCTGCTCGATCTGTACTTCAATCTCATCCCCAGACTGATTACGCTGGATGTGCTGCCCTGGCTGGCTTATGCTGTTGGGTTTTACGTGGTGGCGCACCTGTTTGCCCGGTATGTTTTAAAACTAAAAGGACTGACCGATTTTGGTTTGCAGTTGCAAAAGGGCTGGTTTACGTTTCTGATGATCGGTTTTGTAATTGGTTTTTTGAACTGGTCGCTCAAATACCTGGCGTTTTACCTTATGGGTAAATTTGAAGTAACCGGCCTGATGGAGGCCAGCTACATTGTGCCTATGTTAGCGCAGGCCTTGTTTGGGATGCTGCTGGCTTCGGCGATAAATGATGTGATTTGCAGAGGTTACTGGCTACCATATTTCAGGAAAAACAACCTGATGGCTTTCTACATCCTTTTCACAACTATAGTTTATGCGCTGGATGATTCCTGGAACGAAGGCATAACGATAACCAATTTCATTTTCTCGGCCGTACTTGGAATTTCGCTGGCTTATACGGTGGTAAAGACTGGCACAATCTGGATGGCAATTGGCATACACTGGGGCGCTAACATGATGTACCGGGCCATGTTCGGCTTTAACGGGCAGGGCGTGTGGCAGGTTGAGCAGCTGCAGGACGGAGTAGTTTACGAATGGGTAAGCATTGGTACTACGGCATTGATCTTCCCGATAGTTTACCTGTTGCTCCGGAACAGGAAGCCATCAGAGGCCCCAAGTGAAATGCAACTGAAGGCAACCCCTGAAATAGCTGCTTAATCTTCTACCAACTATAAACTATGAACCTGGAGAACCGCAAAGAAGTGCTGAAGCTGGTAGATGAAGCCCATGCAAAAGTAGAATCCTTTTACTCGAATGAAGCTGTCTACAAAGATACGCCGGAGTGGACCGAGAAACGCCGGTTGTTACTCGCTGATCTGGCGCTGCACCTGACCCAGGACGCACTGAAAGGAGAAACTATAAGACAAGGATCTTTACGAAATCACCTGTTTGCTATACTTAAGATCAGCGGGGAATTCTTTCCGGATGATAACTATACGGATGCAGCACTGCTGATTGATAAACCCGTCGAAATACTATAGTTGGGAAGCTAAACTATAGTTCACCATAGTGCCCTCGCTCGCGTCCCGCGAGTGTGAGTTATTCTGCGGCCTCTGGCCGCTATAGTTAGTATGCCGCAAGTTTAGCGTTAGCGTAACTTTTGGCTGTACCTAGAGCCAGTTTGTAACCGGTATTTAATGTAGAACTATAGTTTCGCCAGTTACAAACTGGCTGCCAAACCTACCCACCAGTTGCCGCTACGCTCAAACTGGCGGCATGAGAGGAGGCTTGTTCGTAATCGAGCTATAGTTGAATCAGATTAAAGTTAGCAGGTAACCCAGCAAGGCGCCACCTATTACAATCAATGCACTGTTCACTTTCCGGAAGCCGAAGGTGATGGCAATGCTGAGGATGGCGATAACTATAGTTCGCCAGTCGGTTATAGTTTCTCGGCCCATCTCCACGCAAACGGCAACTATAACGGCCACCGAAGCCACATTTACGGCATCCAGGAAAGCTGCCATCAGTGCAGAATTTCGCATGTACTTTACAACGGGCTTGAGTAAGGCTACAAACACAAACGAGGGCAAAAAGATACCTATAGTTGCCACAGCTGCGCCTGCCCAGCCATTTAACTGGTATCCCACAAACGTAACCGACGAGAAGACTGGCCCCGGTGTAAACTGCCCGACCGCAATGGCGTCGATCAGCTGCTGCCTTGTTAACAGGCCGGTTGCAACCAGTTCGGTATCCAGAAATGCAAAAAGCACATAGCCGCTGCCATAAAGTATCGCCCCGATCTTCAGGAAAATCAGGAAAAGCTTGGTATTGCTTACCGCCTGAAGCACGGTGCCAGTCGCCTGAACAAAAGAGAGAAGTGAAAAACTATGGATTGGTACCGACTTGTTTTTATTCCGGAAATAGGCCAACAACAGCGCGACAAAACCTGCTCCAAACATCACATAGATCTCGCTTACGCCAACTATAGCCAGCACCAGGGCTGCCGCACCAATCACACCCAGCCAAACCGACTTCAGCGACTTTTTAGCCAGCGGGAAAACAGCGGCCAATATAATGGCGATAATGGCGGGCTTAATGCCGTAGAGGTAAGGCTGTAGTTGCGGCAGCTGCCCATACGTTTTGTAGAGCCAGGCAAAACAACCGGTTATAAAAACAGCCGGAAGGATAAAGCAAAGCCCAGCTACCAGCAAACCACGCCAGCCGGCACGGTCGTAGCCGATATGGATGGCAAGCTCGGTACTGTTTGGGCCGGGAATGAGGTTGGTAGCGCCGATCAGGTCCAGGAAGTGCTGCTCGCTCATCCATTTTCGTTTCACCACCACTTCATCCTGCATCATGGCAATGTGCGCTGCTGGTCCGCCAAAGGCTATAAATCCCAGCTTCAGGAAAAGCCTGGTAAGCTCTCTTAATTCTGTACTCATTTCAACTATAGTTCAGTAGCAATTGGCCTGTCATTTCTCGACCATTCGCTCCAGGAGCCTACGTATAATTTTGGAATGCCCAGACCAGCCTGCTCCATGGCCAGTATGGTATGACAGGCCGTAACGCCGGAGCCACAATGCACTATCACATCAGTAGCGGTGCGGTTGCCAAGTGCTTGTTTATAGTTGCGTTGCAGGACTTCAGAAGGTAGAAAAGTACCGTCAGCTGCAAGATTGCCTGCAAACGGAATGTTCACCGCACCGGGAATGTGGCCGGCTATTAAATCTATAGGTTCGGTTTCGCCTCGGTAGCGGGCGGCTTCGCGTACATCAATAACCACAGCATCGGGGTTTTGAACAGCCTGCGCTACTTCGGCTATAGTTGCTGTGGGTAGTTGCCAGGTAGTATAGGGGTAAGGGGGTTGTTTTATAGTTGCCTCCTCACCTGAGTTTACAGGCACGCCGGCAGCCAGCGCAGCCTGGTAACCACCATCCAGCACCTGCACATTTGTATGCCCAATGGCACGCAACATCCACCAGAAGCGCGCAGCAGCATTAGCCCCATTTTTATCATCATACACCACTACATGGCTCTCTGGCGTTATGCCCAGCTCACCCAACAACTTTGCAAATTCGCTGATAGGTGGTAGCGGGTGACGCCCACCATTTGCTGGGTCAGCTGACTTCTGTGCTAAGTCAATTTCCAGGTCAACAAAGAGCGCCCCGGCCAGGTGTTCCGAACTATAGTTCTGCTTTGCCTGCGGGCCGGTTCGGGCATCTATCAGTATCAGGTTTTTATCCGGATAAATGGCTACCAGTTGCTGAGGTTTAATGATTGGGAGCATTGGCTATAGTTGAAAAAGACAGAGATTCTTTATTAACGGCTTGGTTTTGCGGTGGCACAGCTACCGTAAAGGTGTGGTTATGTTAAGTTTTATTCTATATAAGTTCTCTTGTCAGCATTGTTAGCTTATTCCCTACTACTTCCCTTATTTCCATCAAGAAGCTGTCAAGTTCTCTTCTTTTTCTTAACTCCGTAAGAGGGTACGATTTTTTGAACATGTCTGCTCTGATTACAAGTACAAAATCCTTCCTCAATGAATTGTAGATTAGTATACCACCAAAGCAAAAGAAACCTACAATCATAAATATAAAGTAGCCTAATGCCTTTCCCCTTTATAACCTAACTTGGGACTGGAAATGTTTATAGGACCAAAAATCTCACCGATGTAAAGTCCCGCTGCAATCAAGGCTATTCCCATAATGAGAACTACAATATGGTTATTTACCACATTCGATTTTCGAATCTGTAGCTCTTCAATCTCATGAAAAGAAAGCCTTCTGTAGGGAAACTTACTTCGAAGAAGCGCAATTCCAGTTTCATCAATTCGAAATTCAGAAGTTTCGTATCTCTTCATACTTTAAATTGAACATAACTATTGGATAACAGTAAACATACGTTTATCTGCACTATGTACGGAGTATAACTATCCCTCCACCGCAATCTTAAGCACCACCTTTCTTACCACACGCTCGCCGGTAACCATGGCCGCGTGGGCATCATCCGGGTAAAAGATGGTGAAGGAGCCAGCTGGCACATCAAACCAGTTATCGGTTTTGTCCGGGAAAAAAGCGGCTTCGCGTTCCTCGTTATAAGGGTCGTTGGGTTCGTCGCAAAGAGCGAAGTCTTTCCAGCCCATGTGGTCGGTGCCCGAGATCACGTACTGTATGTCGATGTACTTGCGGTGCACTTCCAGTTTATAGTTGTCTTTGGTTACACCAGCCGCTTCTGAGACGATAGCAAACAGTTTTTTGCCTTCTATTTCGTGCACGCCGGTTTCTATAGTTGCCAAATCTGTTTCCTGTAAAAATTTAAAAGCCTGCGCAAAAAGCGGGTGCATGCATACGTAACGGTCGGCGTTGGAGAGTTTATCGAGAACCATGGTGGTTTAATTACGAATTATGAATTAATAATTATGAATGGTATTGGAAACAAGGATAAAAAGAGCCTGTTGTCTAACATCTGAAATCTTCTGTCTTTCAGCGAACGAAACACCCGTTTATACTTGTTATAAAATGCTAAATTTGCCTTAAATTAAGAGATATCCATTGATCTATCCAGAAAATTTTGAAATAAAGATCGGGTTTGCGCAAGTGCGTGAAATGCTGTCTGAGCTTTGCTTAAGTCCGCTGGGCCGCCAGTTCGTAAACCGCATGCAGTTCCTGAACCGCCACGACCTGGTGCAGCGACTGTTACAACAAACAAATGAATTTAAACAACTGCTGGAATCCGACGCCGAAATTCCGCTGAGCCATTATTTCGACGTAACGGCTGCGCTCGACAGAGCTGCTATTCCGGGTACTTTTCTGGATGTGGTGCAGTTCTTCGAGATCAAGATGTCGTTGCGTACAATCCGCGATTCACAGCGTTTTATTTCGGGCACCGAAGAAGGGAAGTTTGAAGCCCTGAAAGCCTTAGGCGCCGACGTGACCGTAGAGCGTGCACTGATAGCTGCTCTGGATAAAGTGGTGGATGATGCCGGTGCCGTGCGCGACGATGCCACACCCGAACTACAACGCCTGAAACGCGACCTGATTGCACAGCAGGGTGCCCTTCGTAAAACCATCAGCTCCATCATCCGCCACGCCAAAAACGAAGGCTGGACTCCCGACGATGCAGAGCCAACTATACGCGGCGGCCGTTTGGTTATACCGGTTATAGCCGAGCACAAGCGCCGGGTTAAAGGTCTGATTCACGACGAGTCGAATACCGGACAAACTGTTTACATCGAGCCGGAGTCTATTTTCGGACTGAACAACGACATCAAAGACCTGGAGAACGCCTATCACCGTGAACTTATTCGTATTCTGACTGGCCTGACCAACACATTGCGCCACCATATTCCGGAGCTGCGTAAGGCTTACCAGTATTTGGGTCTGCTGGACTTTATCCGGGCCAAAGCAGCTTTTGCGCGCCGTGTTGAGGCTACCATGCCAACGCTGCATAAGCATCCGCACATCGCCTGGAAACAAGCCGTGCACCCATTACTTTATTTGTCGCACCGGCAGTTGGGTAAGCCAACCGTGCCAATGGACCTGGAACTGAACCGTGACCAGCGTATTCTGCTGATATCAGGGCCAAACGCTGGTGGTAAATCGGTGAGCTTAAAAACGGTGGGCCTGGTGCAATATATGCTGCAAACGGGTATGCTGATTCCGGTAGAAGATGGCTCTGAAGCGGGTATCTTTCATGACATCTTTATTGATATCGGGGATGAGCAATCGATTGAGAACGACCTGAGTACCTATAGTTCGCACCTGACCAACATGAAAAAATTTGTGACGGTTGCGGACAGCAAAAGCCTGGTGCTGATTGACGAATTTGGTACAGGTACAGAGCCGGTGCTGGGTGGTGCCATTGCCGAAGCCGTGTTGCAGACGCTGAATAACAGCAAAGTATACGGTGTGATAACCACGCACTATACCAACCTGAAAAACTTTGCCGAAAAGACGCCGGGCATTGTAAACGGAGCCATGCGCTACGACCACAAAAACCTGGCGCCGCTTTACCAGCTCGAGATTGGTAAACCAGGCTCGTCGTTTGCCATCGAAATTGCCCGTAAAATTGGTTTGCCGAAAGCTATAGTTGACAAGGCCAGCAGCCTGGTTGGTAAAGACAAGATCCGTTACGACCGCTTGCTGGAAGAGCTGGAAACCGAAAAGCAGGAACTGGAGAAAAAACTGGCCGAGGCAACCAAACTGGAGCAGAAGCTGAAGCGCAATGTAAAAGAGTACAACGACCTGAAGAATTTCCTGGAAGAAAGCAAGCAGGACGTGATGCGCGAAGCCAAAGGCAAAGCCAAGCTGCTGTTAAAAGATGCCAACCAGAAAATTGAAGCAACTATACAACAGATAAAGCAAAGCCAGGCCGAGAAAGAAAAGACCAAAGAAGCCCGCCGCGAACTCGAAACTTTTGCCAACGAGCAGGTGCGCAAAGAAGAGCCACGTCCGGCACATAAGCGTTTTGCTGCAGGTGGCCCGCTAAAAGAAGGAGATACAGTAGCATTGGTAGGGCAGGATTCCGTAGGCCAGATCGTAAGTGTAAAAGGCAAAACTGCGGAGGTACTTTTCGGAGGACTTAAAACTATAGTTAAAATTGATAACCTGGAGCGTGCCGAAGCCCAAACCAAAAAGCAGAAGAAAGCAGAAGAAGGTTATACCCGTGGCATGAACATCACGCAGCGCATGGCTGATTTCGGAAGCACGCTGGATGTTCGCGGAGAATATGCCGAAGATGCCTTGACCAAAGTGATGAACTTTACTGACGAAGCCATTATGCTGGGCATCCCGGAGATCAAGATCATTCATGGCCGCGGGAATGGTATACTGCGGCAGGTAGTGCGCGATTACCTGTACTCGGTGCCGGAAGTAGCCAGCCTGGGCAGCGAAGCCGAAGAACGCGGCGGCGATGGCGCTACGCTGGCCGTGCTGAAATAGCAACTATAAACTATAGCTAACAAAAAAGGCTCCTGAAAGGGAGCCTTTTTTGTTAGCTATAGTTTGGGTTAGCGCACAAAGCGGAATTCTACTCCCTCCTGCACGTAAAAGAATTCGTCTTCATCCAGTTTAGCCACTACCACATAATACTCGGTGGCTGTGCCCTTTTCAAACACGATAATCCGTTCATCGTTCTGGAATTCCCATTTACCATCAACCTGGGTATCGCCATCATAACTTTCATTGTAGGTACCGTCGCGCTCAAATTCGGTGGTGTACAGCCTAAAGTCAAATTCCTGGTCTTCCAATATCTCATCCGTCACATCTTCTCCTTCAATAATAATGGCATCGCCCGTCCATACGCCGGCAGTTAGCAGCGCTACGTTCGGAGAGACATTATCGGCAGGGTCGTCGTCATCGTCGTTGCCGCAGCTTACCAGAAAGAGTGGTAGCAGCACAGCGCACAGCAGGTAGCGTAAATGTAGTTTGTTCATAGCCGGTCTGTTTAGTTTAAAAAAATGAGATTGCAGCATAAGCTGAGTAAAGATATGTACTGTTAAATCTTTGTTTTTGATGTGCAGACCAAGCGGTATTTAAACAAAAAAGCTCCTTTGCAGGAGCCTTTTATTTATCCGGTTTATAAGATCTTAGTGTACAAAGCGTAGCTCTATCGTCTCCTGGCCTCCTGTTTCCAGGAAGTCGCCTTCTACCCATAGTTCAGTAGCTGTCAGGGTGTTTATATCAACCGTAATCGGGTCCGAGGACTCACTGTCCATCACGATCTTGGTATCGTTGCTGGCAAACTCCCAGGTGCCGGTCTCATCGTCCTCACCGGACATGGAAGCAGTATAGGTCCCGTCTGCGTTAAACTTTATAGTTGTAGTTGAAATGTCAAAGAGTTCTTTCACCTGCTCGGTAAAGTCAGCGTTCTGGTAGTATACCTTGCTGCCATTCCAGACTTTTGCCGTCAGCAGCGTTTCCTTATCGGGGTTCGGGTTAGTTGTATCATCGTCATCATCGTCGCAGCTAACCATGGTTACCATAAACAAGGCCGCGAATAAATAGCTAAGGAACTGTAGTTTTTTCATGTTTAAAGATTTTAGGAGACACAAAAGCTTAACGCCCGGGGCCCTGCCTGAAGTATAGTGCAGCAATACGACCAGGGCGATATGCTGCAGAAATACGGGCTTGTCCCTAAAATGTTCCGCCAGGCGGCTACAGCCGGAACTACAGCGCGGCAGCCTACATGATATTTACTTCAGGGTGCAGCCTGATGCCGAATTTTTCTTCTACCGACTGAATGATGTCGTAGGCAAGCTGGCGTACGTCGTTGCCCGATGCACCGCCATAGTTTACCAGTACCAGCGCCTGGTTTTTGTGCACGCCATAGTTGCCGATCACTTTGCCTTTCCAGCCACACTGCTCAATCAGCCAGCCAGCCGGTACTTTCACTGTCAGTTCCGACACGGGGTAGGCCGGCATTTCCGAGTACTGGGTTTTCAGTACATCAAACAGTACCACTGGTATTTCCGGGTTTTTAAAGAAACTGCCTGCATTTCCGATCTGTTTCGGGTCTGGTAGTTTGCTCTGGCGGATGTGGCAAACGGCGGCGCTGACGTCCTGTATCGTTGGCTGCGTGATGTGCATCTCCTCCAAAGTGGTTTTGATAGCGCCGTAGCTGGTGTTCAGTTGATGGGTTTTGTGTAGCCTGAAGATAACAGACGTAACAATGAACTGGCCTTTCAGATCGTTTTTAAACACGCTTTCGCGGTAGCCAAAGCGGCAATCCTGGTTTGTGAATACCTGTGTCTGGCCTGTTTCGATGTGCACTGCTTCCAGTTCGTAAAACACATCTTTCAGCTCCACGCCATAAGCGCCGATATTCTGCAACGGCGCAGCGCCTACTGTGCCTGGTATCAGCGAGAGGTTCTCCACGCCACCCAGGTTGTGCTCCAGTGTGTACAGTACAAACTCATGCCATACTTCGCCGCCACCAGCTTTTACGTAACTATAGTTCTCGTCTTCCCGGATGATTTCGATGCCTTTTATACCGTTCTGCAGCACAATGCCGTCAAAATCTTTGGTGAACAGCAGGTTGCTGCCACCACCTAAAATCAGCTTCTGCTCCTGCTTCAGTTCCGGCATCTGCAACAGCTCCTGCAGCTCCTGCACACTATCGAAGCGGGCAAAAAGCTTGGCTTTCACATCAATGCCAAACGTATTATAAGCTTTAAGCGGAAAATCAGACTGCAGTTTCATAGGCGCATTAATTAGACTTAGACTGTAAAGATAAGTCTTAATTGTTGATTGTTGAATTGTTAAATTGTTGTCTCAACTATAGATAATTAATGTCTGAACCAGGATTAATGAAGACTTTATGTATTAAACAGATTGTAGAGACGCAATACCTTGCGTCTACGCTATGAAACTATAGGCTAAACTATAGTTTGGTAGTACTTTGCAACTATAGCCAAGCGAGTCTGGAGACTCGTACCCACTCTGCGGCACCTGTTGGATACCGGCGCCAGATTAAACTATAGCTTATATCACAGGTACTTTTTGAAATCCTGTTCATCCTAAAATTCTGTAAATCCTTGGGGTAGGGGCCCTACTTAAAGATTCTGACAAAAAAACGCAATTACGTAGACTGTCATTCCTTTAATCCACTTAATCTCCATTAATCTGCGGTTTAAACATTCACTTTCTAACTTTTTAACTTCCAAACTTTCTAACTGCAATGTGTATCTTTGCAAACGATTACAACTATAGATTATGGCGAAACCGAGTTTTAAACCGAAACAGAAACCGACCGAGAACTTTAACATTATTGCCACCACGCTGGCCGGACTGGAGGAAGTGCTGGCTGAAGAGCTTCGTGCCCTGGAAATGGAATATGTGAAAGTCGGTAACCGTGTGGTAACCTGCTCGGGTAACTTACGCCAACTATACGAAGCCAATCTGTGGTGCCGCACCGCTATCCGCATCCTTAAGCCGATCCGGAATTTTAAGGCCCGCAACGAAGATGACCTGTACGAACAGGTACAGAAAACGAACTGGGGCGAGTACTTTGATCTGGATCAGACTTTTGCCATTGATGCCGTAGTTAGCCATTCTACGTTTGAGCACTCGCTGTTTGTGGCCCAGCTAACCAAAGATGCTATAGTTGACCAATTCCGTAAAAAGACCGGCGAGCGCCCTTCTGTGGATAGAGTAAGGCCGGATGTGCGCCTGAACCTGCACATGCACGAAAACATGGTGACGCTCTCCCTGGATTCGTCCGGAGATTCGCTGCACCGCCGTGGTTACAGATTGCAGACCAACGTGGCCCCGCTGAACGAAGTGCTGGCTGCCGGTATCATTTCGCTGAGTGGCTGGGACAAAAGATCTACGTTCGTGGACCCGATGGCTGGCTCGGGTACATTCCTGATCGAAGCAGCTATGATGGCACAAAATATAGCTCCCGGCCTTTTCCGCCGCGACCCGTATGGTTTCGAGAAATGGAAAGGCTACAACGAGGAACTGTTTGAAATGGTATGGCGCACTGCCGAAGCAAAAGAAAAACGCGAGCCGCAAGCCGAAATTATTGGCTACGACATTGACCCTGATTACGTGGCAGCCGCCCGTACCAACATAGCCAATGCTGGACTGGGAGACGTGATAAAAGTAGAAGAAGCTGATTTCTTTAAAACCAAAGCCCCATCCGAACAAGGTGTGGTAGTCATGAACCCGCCCTACAACGAACGAATCCTGTCAGACGACATTTTTGAACTATACAAGAACATCGGCGACACGCTGAAACAGAATTACCAGGGCTACGATGCGTTTGTATTTACCGGTAACCTGGAAGCTGCCAAAACTATAGGTTTGCGCGCCTCGCGCCGTATTCCGCTTTACAATGGTGCTATAGATTGCCGTCTGCTGAAATATGAACTATACAGCGGCAGCAGGAGAGAAGGAAAGGAGTAAGAAAAGCTGATATAGAAAAGCCCGGCTATAGTTGCTCAATAAACTATAGACGGGCTTTTTTGTTAAGTTTCGATTGCTAAACTATAGTTCCTGGTCTTCTTTTATACCACCGTATCAGGAATAAAGCACCTATAATTACGATGATCAGCGGCCAGATATACACAACTCCAACCAGCAGATCTTTAAATAATTGCCAGCCACCACTTACGGCAGATGTAACGCGGGTAGTGAAACTGGTGCGGTCTGTGTAAGAAGCGGGCACTACCTGGTACATGGCCAGGTGGATGGTGCTGAAACTGGTTTGTTGCTGAAGTGCTATGAGCTGTGCCTGCACCGATTCCAGATCTTCCTGCACTTTGTTTAACTCTACTTCAATGGCCAGTACGTCTTCTACTTTTTTAGCCTGCTGCAGTAACTCCAGGTAACGTGCTCTGGCGGCCTGTTTTGCCTTTACACGTGCTTCCACATCTGTATAGTGCAGGGTAACGTCGTCGGCGGTAACCGTTTTATTATCCAGAAAAATACTTTCAGCTTGTATGCCAGCTAACAGCTCATCCAGATTTTCGGGTAATACCTTTATCGTATAGTTGGCTTCTATGCTTTCTTCACCGTTGTTGCTCTGGCTACGGATAATGCTGGCCTTATACTTTTTTGCTACTGCTTCTACGCGTGTGCTGCTTTCACTCAGATCCTTTACCTGAAACCGTAGGTGCGCCTCCCGTATCAGTTTACGATCGGAGGGAGCCGGCATGGCTGCATCGGGAGAGAGAACGGACTGAATGGCAGAAGACTCTTCAGCTTCTCCGGCATCGTTACCCGTCTGGCAACTCAGCAAACTCAGTGAAAGGAAAGCTATCAGGAAGTAAAAGGCTGGGCGTTTCATAGGCAGGGAGCGTGGTTTTCTGTTTATACTTTCCTGTGGTTTAGGTAACCCGTTGGTATACTACCTATTGTTTACTGCCTGTTCCTTTTAGCTTCATTAAGCAGCCTTACTTCAAAAACGCGTATTTAATGCCCAGGCTATAGTTCTTCGGCAGGCTATCGATGTCAAAAAGCTTGTTTATCTCGCCATAAAACGATAGGTTCTGGTTACTTCTGTATTCGAAACCCATGCCCGGAACCACGGCGATACCTGCCCCGAAATCGGAATATGTTTCGTTAGTTTCCCGGTCATAGAGTTCAGCATGGCCTATCCCAAAAAAGGTAGCCATCACGTACGCATTCATTTTGCTTGTTTTTACAAAATCATACTGGTAAGCTAAATTTAACTCGAAGGTTTTGGTATTGAACCTATTCCAATGGGTATAGTTTGCATACTCCAGCCCAAAGCGGAGCGAGTTGCGGCTGGCGGCTGTAAAGTAATACTGTGCACCAGCCTGGTAGGCATAGGAGCGGGCCGTAGTTATGTCTTTCTGATAGAGGTTGCTGTACTGGGCATAGGCAGCCCAATAGGGTTTTCGTTCCAGTTTTTCATCAGACTGGTAATAATAGCTTACATTTCCGTTAGTATATGCCAGTAAAAGTGCTGTCAGGTCCTGTTCCTTTAGTTTTGTTCTCTGTATTCTCTGCGTCAGGTCAATTCTGTCCTGCATCATGGCAGTAAGGATGCCTACATAACGGTGGTCTTCCTTTTTATATCGTTTGCCGTTTACCAGCAGGGTCTCTTCATTGTTTTCCAGCAGGTGTAGTTCTTTCTCTTTTGCGATATAAAATACAGGAGATGGGGTTTCGCGTTTCAGCAGGCTTAGTTTTTCGGAAGAGATCAGCAATTGAAACACAAGACGTTGGGCATTCAGGTCGTGTAGTACAAAGCGTCTGCTGTCGGTAAGTTGTATTTCGGCAACCTCGGCGGGCAGCAGGGTGCGTTTGGTATTGTCTGGCTCCAGCAATATAATTTCGGAGGGCTGATCATAAAAGTGTGTGATGGTGCCGCTCACTTCCTGCCCGTTTGTAAGTAGCAGCTTGCCCTGCGCAGATTGTATCTGGCCGAAGGCAGCAGTTGTGAACAGGGTAAACAGGGCAAGAAGTAGTAAGTTGTTTTTCATAAAAAGTTGGTATATCAGATATTGCTATAAATATATGATTTAATTCTGATAACATGGGATGAATTAGAAAATGGGTAGTGCTGAACTATAGCCAAAAAAAGAGCACCCGTTTCTGAGTGCTCTTCCTTAAAACTATAGTTTATAGTTGATCTATATTCTTCTTATCTGTGCGCCAATGGCATTCAAGCGGCCATCGATGTTCTGGTAGCCACGGTCGATCTGCTCAACGTTATCGATAATGCTGGTGCCTTCCGCGGAAAGGGCTGCAATTAACAGAGCTACACCGGCGCGAATGTCCGGGGAAGTCATGCGGATGCCGCGTAACGGAATGTTATTGTTATGACCGATTACCGTAGCACGGTGCGGGTCGCACAAAATGATCTGCGCTCCCATGTCGATCAGTTTATCGACGAAGAATAGGCGGCTCTCAAACATTTTCTGGTGGATCAGTGCCGTACCTTTTGCCTGTGTAGCCACTACCAGCGCCACGCTTAGCAGGTCGGGGGTTAAGCCCGGCCAGGTGTGGTCTGATATGTTCAGGATGCTGCCATCTATATAAGTGTCGATCTCGTAATGGTCCTGTGCCGGAATGTAGATATCATCGCCGCGGAATTCCATTTTAATACCCAAACGCTTAAAGGTATCTGGTATCAGACCAAGCTCCGGAATCTGGCAGTCTTTTATCGTAATCTCAGAGCCCGTCATAGCAGCAAGGCCAATAAACGAACCGATCTCGATCATATCCGGCAACATGCGGTGCTCCGTGCCACCTAAGCTCTCCACACCTTCAATAACCAGCAGGTTAGAGCCAATGCCACTTATTTTAGCGCCCATGCGGTTCAGCATGCGGCAAAGCTGCTGCACGTAAGGCTCGCAGGCTGCATTGTAAATGGTGGTCGTACCTTCGGCCAGCACAGCAGCCATCAGAATGTTAGCCGTACCTGTTACCGATGCTTCGTCCAGGAGCATGTAAGCACCTTTCAGCTTATCAGCCGTTACGCTGAAGAAGTTATCCGAAGCATTGTAGGCAAACTTGGCACCCAGCTTTTCAAAGCCTTCAAAGTGTGTGTCCAGTCGGCGGCGGCCAATTTTATCGCCACCCGGCTTCGGCATTTTAGATTTACCAAAACGCGCCAGCATCGGACCCACGATCATCACCGAACCACGGATGGCGCGGCCCTGCGCTACAAACGCTTCTGTGTCCAGGTAATCCAGGTCCACGTTATCCGCTTTAAAACTATAGGTATCCGCAGAAAGTCTTTCTACTGTAACACCTAAGCCTTGCAGCAATTCAATGAGTTTATTTACGTCCCGGATGTCGGGGATATTGGAAATGGTAACGGTTTCAGGTGTAAGCAACACAGCACAAAGTATCTGTAATGCTTCGTTTTTAGCTCCCTGCGGAATGATCTCGCCTTTTAATTTATTACCACCTATTACTTCGAAAGAAGCCATGTACTATTTATTTCGTTGGTTGGATGATCGGGTATTTTTGTTGCGGTTGCGGTTGTCGCCGCCGCGGTTTTGCTGCTGGTTGCGCTGCTGGTTATCCTGACGGTTGCTGCCGCCACCTACATTCGACTCGAACAGGTTGTTGCTCTCAATGTAAGCCAGGTCCATGTTCAGTTTGCCTTTCGATAACTGGCGGATGTCGTTCAGGATCACATCGTCGGTTATGCTGTCCTTGTTATAAGAGCGGTACAGCGTTTTCATCAGTTTACCGATGGAAATGATGGCAGCTTCGCGTTCTTTTTCATCTTCCAGCTCGGTCGCGCGTTGGATCAGCAGTTCCACGTTCTGGCCATAGTGTTTGTACTTTGGCGTCTCCAATGGGTAGGTCATGCGCTGCGGCTTGTCGTTCAGGTATTCCATCGCGCTCAGCGGGTAAGGCGCATCCACATCCAGCTGCGAGCCCGACATCACAAACAGGTGGTTCCACAGTTTCTGCTGGTAATCCTGTGTGTCGCGTAGCTGTGGGTTTAGCTTGGCCATCAGGTTTATCAGCAACTGCGACAGGCGCGTACGTTCGGCTCTGTCCTGTATGGTCAGTATATGGTTTACAAGATCCTGCACATTGCGGCCATATTCGCGCAACAGCAGTTCTTGTTTAAAGGAGGTACTTGCTTCCATTAGATTTTATATAAATTCAAAATTATGAATTAGAAATTAGAAATGGTAAATAATGCACCAGGTGCACCTATGAATTACGGAATTCGAAGTAGAAGTTATGAGTTCTGACAAGTATAAAAGATAGGGCATGCAAAACTCAAGGCATCAATTTCTAATTTTTAATTCATAATTTCTAATTATTCATGTATTCGTAGTTTGGCAAAGCTCAGGAGCAGGGTTTTTTCGCCTACTTCGTCAAAGTTTATAGTTGCTTTTACGCTGTTGCCCTGGGTATCTACAAGGGTTACTACGCCGAAACCGAATTTAGGGTGCTCTACTTTCATGCCGGCGGCCAGGTTGCTGGTGTCGCTTGGAGTAAAGTCGGCAGGGGCGGTGTAGGCGGTTGCGGCTTGTTTGCGCGGAGCCGGCTGCACCAGACTGCTGATGCTGCTCTTACGCTGTAGTACGCGCTCAAACACACTATTGGTTGCCGTGTTACCGCTATCGCCATACTTAAAATTCAGGTACTTCGGGTCAATCTCATCCAGGAAGCGGCTCTTTTCGCAGGCACGCAGGTTGCCCCACTGGTAGCGGCTGGTGGCGTAAGTTAGGTATAGTTTCTTTTCGGCACGCGTAATAGCTACATAAAACAGGCGGCGTTCTTCTTCCAGGTCGGCACGTGAGTTCAGCATCATCTGGCTTGGGAAAAGGTTTTCTTCCATGCCAACTATAAACACGTTCTTAAACTCCAGGCCCTTGGCCGAGTGAATGGTCATCAGGGTAACATGCTCGCCTTGATCATCTGCTTTGGTATCGGCGTCGGTAATAAGAGCAATGTCCTGCAGGAACGCCGAAAGGCTTTTATCATCCTTCTCCGGATCATCCACATACTCTTTAATACCGTTCAGCAATTCCTGTATGTTCTCGTAGCGGGCCAGGCCTTCCACGGTCTTATCCTGGTACAGGTCATCTACGATGCCTGAGCGCTTGGCTACGTGTTTGGCCACTTCAAACGCATCGTTCTGCTCAGCCATAATGGCAAACTCGCGGATCATCATCGAGAAGTTCTCGATGGCGGTACCCACACGGTTACCTAAAAACTCGGTGGCGTTCTGCACCACTTCCCAAACACTGTGGTTAATTTCATCGGCGGTTACAAACAGTTTTGATTCCGTCGTTTCGCCAATACCACGTTTCGGGTAGTTGATCACACGGCGCAATGCCTGCTCGTCGTTCGGGTTAACTGTCAGGCGCAGGTACGCGATCAGGTCCTTAATTTCCTTACGCTGATAGAACGACAGGCCACCAACAATTTTGTACTTGATATTCATTCGGCGCAGGGCTTCTTCCATGGCCCTTGACTGCGCATTGGTGCGGTATAGGATGGCGAAATCGTCGTAGGAGAGGTGGTTGTTCATTTTCTCTTCGAAAATGGTTGTAGCCACCAGCTTGCCTTCTTCGTTATCCGAGTTGGCCTTTATTACTTCAATCAGCGGGCCCTGCTCGTTATCAGTATAAACATCCTTTTTCAGCTGTGCCGAGTTGTTTTTAATAACTGAGTTGGCCGCGTTTACGATGTTTTTGGTTGATCTATAGTTTTGCTCCAGTTTAAATACTTCCAGCTCCGGGTAGTCGCGCTCAAAGTTCAGGATATTCTGAATATCGGCTCCACGGAACGCGTAGATCGACTGTGCATCATCGCCCACAACAACTATATTACGGTTCTGGGCTGCCAGTTTACGCGTGATCAGGTACTGCGAGTAGTTGGTATCCTGGTACTCATCCACCATCACAAACTTAAAGATGTTCTGGTATTTGTTCAGGGCATCCGGGTGGTCGCGGAACAGCACATTGGTCTGGAACAACAGGTCGTCGAAGTCCATGGCGCCAGCCTTAAAGCAGCGATTGGCATATTGCTCGTATATCTTGCCAATCTTGGGGCGCATGGCCGCTTCGTCGTCGGCTTGTATCACCGGGTCGGCGTTGTACTGTTTGTGCGAGATCAGTTTGTTTTTGGCTGATGAAATGCGGCCCAGCACCACATTGGGCTTGTATAGTTTGTCGTCCAGGTTCATCTCCTTCACAATATTGCGAATGAGCGTTTTGGAGTCATCGGTATCGTAAATGGTAAAGCTTTTCGGGTAGCCAATTTTGTCGGCTTCAGCGCGAAGTATACGCGAGAAAACCGAGTGAAACGTACCCATCCAGATATTCTTGGCTTCGTTGCCGATCACTTTCTCGATACGGTGGCGCATTTCTTTGGCCGCCTTGTTGGTAAAGGTAAGGGCCAGTATGTTGAACGGGTCCACACCCTGACTGATCAGGTGGGCGATCCGGTAAGTAAGTACTCTTGTTTTGCCTGAGCCAGCACCCGCAATAATCATGGCTGGGCCATCAATGTGCAATACTGCCTTGCGCTGCGACTCGTTCAATAAACTAATATAATCCATTTGTTCTCTTAGGCGTGCTAAAAATATCCTGCAATTTACGAATAGTAATCCGTATTCTGAACCGCCATTGCAAATTGGTGCTGGCGGCATTAGATGAACAATACAGGATGCAAAAGCGTTTTATGTCAGGCCCTTTAAAAAGGCCCGGTAATTGCAGGTAATCAATACCTATAGTTTCCGTTTTTGAATTAGAAGCAGGTTATGGCTATTTTTGTGTCCTGGCCGCTTACCAGATTTAGAAGTATCTTTTTGATGACATACCAACTATACCGCACCTTTAACGCTCCCATGAAAAAGCTCCTGTTGCTTGCACTGTTCGTTTTTAGCGCTCAGTTAAGCCCTGCACAAAGCAAATCCGGCAATAGCAAAACCAAAGCTCCTGCCAAAACCACTACCCGGAAACCTGCTGCCAAACCAGCGGCTACCAAGCAAACTGCACCTGCTGCTAAACCGGCAACACAAGCTGCAGCCACACCGGCCGCACCAAAACCCGCCGAAAAAGCACCTGCAAAACTGAGATGGCAGACACCTCAGATGCAGGAAGCCATGAATTATTATACATCGTTGCAGTTTCAGGAAGCGCAGGCTAAGTTTAGAGAAGCCGCAGCACAGGGCGAGGCCGATGCCCTGTATTTCCTGGGGCGTATGCACCAGTATCGCCAGCTGAAATACGATTCTGTTCAGATTGACACCCTGGCAGAGCTACAAAACCGCACAAAATACTTTTCTGCCGACAGCGATTCGGCCCGTTATTATTACGAGCTGGCCCTGCAGGAGAATAGTCCGCTTGGTCACCTGGGGATGGCTGAGCTGATGATCCTGCGCACCGAGGAAGACAAGCAGAACTTCCTTCAGAAAATGCGTGAGGCGGCTGTCGTAATCCGGACCAAGGCGGTGGAAGGCGACCCTTTCAGCAACCGTATGCTGGGCAGTATGTACTATACCGGTTATGGCGAAATGAAGGACCTGGGTTATGCCTTTAATTACCTGAACCGCGCTGCCAACAAAGGCGATGTAGTAGCTTATACGTACCTGGCTAACCTGTACCTGGATGGGGAAGGAGTGGAGCCGAATAAGGAAAAAGCACTTTTCTGGCTGAAAAAAGGAGCAGAAGCCGGCGACCGCGAAGCTCTTTATACTTTAGGGTTACTGTACGAAGAAGGAACAGTAGGTACCCCAAACCTGGAAGAAGCCCGCAAACTATACCGCCAGGCGATCTCGAAAGGTAGTGTAAGCGCCTATGAGCAGCTACGTTACATGAACCAGACCGCAGACCAGAAACTGGTAATTGCTTCTATTACCCGCAACCCGGACATGATGGAGCGCGCCCTTAACAACAAGGCCAATGTAAATACCACGGCTATTCCGGATGATTACGAGGCGGAGGAACTGCACGGCCGCACTCCGCTGATGAACACGCTCTATATTCCGCTTCTGCTGGAAGACTACGGTGTGATTTACCAACCCGAGGTACGGCCGGTAATGGCGGGCATGTTGCTACGCAAAGGCGCTGAAGTGAATGCCCAGGATGCCGATGGCCGCACGGCGCTGCACCATACCGTAGCTGGTGCCCGCATCAGTAACTCGCAGTTATTTGAGCAGGAGCAGGTACAATTGCTGGATACCCTTATCAAGTATAAAGCTGACCTCAATGTTAAAGATAAGAAAGGCAATACTGCACTTACCGCAGCACTGGAATCTACCAGCGGGCAGCATCTGGGTATTATGGAACTGGAAAAATTACTCACTTCCGGGGCAAATCCTAACATTCAGAACAATGAAGGCAAAACGCCGCTTATCCTCGCCTGTGAGTTGAACTCCAATTTCGAGATCATCCTGGCACTGATCCAGGCTGGCGCCGACCCAAAACTCCGTGACCAGTCCGGTAAAGCCGCCATCGACTATACTACCCACGAGAACGTGCAGAATATTCTGATGGCAGCAGGTTCGCCGGCAAAGAAACAGTAGCGTTTACCTCTCTCTAACCTTAGCCTAAGAACAGGAGAGGGGGATATGTCTGGATCAAGATTTACAGAATTAAAGGATTTTCAGGATTTGGATTGACTATAGTTGGAACAGCTATAGTTCTATAGTTAAGGTTGGTCCAACCACCCCTGCCCCTCCTTATCCAAGGAGGGGAATTTTATTTTACTGCTGTGTTGACAGCTATAGTTCTATAGTTGCTGCTTTAACACCCCTATAGTCCCCTCAAGGGGACAGTATCTGCCGTTACTATAGTTTGGAATATAGATCTATAGTTATCGATCACGAGCAGGACAGGTTTCCCTGTCCCTGCGAAACTATAGCCACGAGTAAAACCGATCTGCTTTGTCTAAGAGCAAGCACTGCAACTATAGTCAAACAATAAGCTATCGAACTGATATCAGTCTTTGGGTTGAGCGCCTTTGACTTGTTGCGGTGCCGTCAGGCAATCCGAGGTACGAGGATAGCAGGAAGGCAGCAGCGCGATGCCCGAAGACGGGGCCTCCCGGCCCGGGAGGGAGCCAAGGAAACTATAAAACGATAGGCTATTAGAGCTCCCAGGATTGGTAGAAACTATAGGACAATGGCTTGGTCCAAATTGCAACTAACGTCAACTATAGCACCAGACGCTAGCAGGAGCTGCGCACGCTGCTAGGTCTTTACAGACTATAGGCTGAGATAGAGTTTTCACGTTGTTCGAAATGACGATAGTGGAATTATAGGACATATAAGATATCTCGTCTTTGCTCGACATGACAGGAAATGCAACTATAGCTATTATAACATAGAACCCTTCTAAACTATTTTCTCTTTACCTTTGTCTCTCTTAAGTGCACCTAAAGCACGTTTATAGTAGAATCATGATAGTCCTTCAGAATACCGTTATCAGCGACGATATCCGCGATAATTTCTTTGTTTGTAACCTCGAGAAGTGCAAAGGCGCCTGCTGCGTAGAAGGTGACCTGGGTGCCCCACTGGAAGAAGACGAGCTAAAAATACTTGCCGACAACTACGAGCACATCAAGCCTTATATGACCGGTGCCGGTAAGCTGGCCGTGGAAGAGCAGGGACTGTACATCACCGATTTTGAAGGCGACTACTCCACGCCAACTATAGAAAACCGCGAGTGTGCTTATGCATTGTATGACGAGAAAGGCATCCTGAAATGTGCAATTGAACAAGCGTACTATGATGGCAAGATCAGCTGGAAAAAACCAATTTCCTGCCACCTGTACCCGATCCGTATCACGAAGTATGATGACTTCGAAGCACTGAACTATGACCGTTGGAGCATTTGCGCCGCAGCCTGCAATTTCGGACAGGACTTAGGCGTAAAAGTTTACCAGTTCCTGAAAGAGCCGCTTATCCGTAAGTATGGCGAAGCCTGGTATACTGAGCTGACACAGTTGATGGAAGAAGGGCAAGAGAAAGTGTAGGCAACATTTCTGACTATGAAAAAGGGGAGCGAATATAAATTTGCTCCCCTTTTTATTTGGCCTCATTTTTTGGGTATCAGGTCAAGGAATATTGTGACCTCTGTGACATTGTTTTCAGTATCAATAAGGTGCGCCAGAAGGTTTACTTTCAGTGAGCCTGACTTTAACTCACGAATCGACCATTCTTTTTTTCGGTAGCTATTCTGGTCAAACAAAAGCTTTTTATTATCTGCTGAAAGCTGCCAGGTGCCTTTCCCTTCAGCGCTTTCGTAAGTGCCATTTTCGTAGAAGGTTATCTGCGTGTAATTCAGGACGAGGTAAACTCCTTGTAACCTGTCAAGCAATTCAGGGTCTTTCGTGTCGGCACTTACACTGCCCTTTACCCAAGCCTGAGATGTTAGAAGTTTTTCAGAATCTGGTGTTGGTTCATCTTTGCTGCAGGAGGTAATGCTTACCATAACAAACAGTATAAGTAAACCACGAAGTAGAAGCTGTTTCAATAAGTTTGTTTTAAATTTTAAGATATAGTTCAAATATAGTATTTAATATATTCTCTGCTATAAAAATGCGTGCTGTTTTTGTTATCTATAGTTGTTTTAATATGTTAAGTATAGGGATTTCAAACAAAAAAGCCGGTACAGATGCACCGGCTTTTTTAGTTATAGTTTGAGCAGCTTAGTCAAGCGCTTTAAAATCGAATGTCTCTAAGTAAGCTGTTGTAAAGTTACCTTCTTTAAAGCCTTTGTCATCCATCAGCTTCAGGTGGAAAGGGATCGTGGTTTTGATACCTTCAATTACGAACTCGCTCAGGGCGCGCTTCATTTTCACCAGGGCTTCTTCACGGGTCTGAGCACTTACGATCAGTTTTGCGATCATAGAGTCGTAGTTTGCCGGAATAGTATACCCAGAATAAACGTGCGAGTCAACGCGAACACCATGGCCACCTGGAACGTGCAGGTTTGTGATCTTGCCTGGGCTCGGACGGAAACCATTCTTCGGATCTTCGGCGTTTATACGGCACTCGATGGCGTGCATCTTAGGATAGTAGTTCTTACCGGTAATTTTCTCGCCGGCTGCTACCTTAATCTGCTCCTTTATCAGGTCGTAATCAATTACTTCTTCCGTAATAGGGTGCTCTACCTGGATACGCGTGTTCATCTCCATAAAGTAGAAATCACGGTTCTTGTCCACCAGGAACTCGATCGTACCAACACCTTCGTAGTTAATAGCTTTGGCACCTGCAATGGCAGCCTGACCCATTTTATCACGAAGCTCATCTGTAATGAACGGCGATGGCGTTTCCTCAACCAGTTTCTGGTGACGGCGCTGGATAGAGCAGTCACGTTCTGAAAGGTGGGCAGCATTTCCGTACTGGTCACCGATCAGCTGAATCTCAATGTGGCGTGGTTCCTCGATGTATTTCTCCAGGTAAATACCGTCGTTACCGAAAGCTGCGGCAGCTTCTGTACGGGCATCGTTCCAGGCTTTCTCAAACTCAGCCTCTTCTTTGATGATACGCATACCACGGCCACCACCACCAGCTGTAGCTTTGATGATTACCGGGTACTTAATTTTCTTGGCAAGCTTCATACCTTCTTCCACGTTCTTCAGAAGTCCTTCAGAACCTGGTATAGTTGGTACGCCAGCTTTTTTCATGGTGTCTTTCGCAGAGGCCTTGTCACCCATCTGGTTGATCATCTCCGGAGAGGCACCAATAAATTTGATGTTATTTTCAGCACAAATGCGCGAGAACTCCGCGTTCTCAGACAGGAAACCATAACCCGGGTGAATAGCGTCGGCATTAGTGATTTCGGCTGCAGCAATAATGTGCGGGATATTCAGGTAAGATTGTGAGCTTGGTGCCGGACCGATGCAAACAGCTTCGTCGGCAAAGCGCACGTGCAGGCTTTCCTTATCGGCGGTAGAGTAAACGGCCACCGTTTTAATGCCCATCTCTTTACACGTACGGATAATGCGCAGCGCGATCTCGCCCCGGTTGGCAATTAATATTTTCTTAAACATGATGTCGGATTTGTAGATTTGAAGATTTGTAGATTTGAAAATTATGAACAATGAAAATGGAGAGGTTTATAAGACCATCTCCATCTCCAAATTTTCTCATTTCCAAATTTTCAAATTTGAATATTAGCTTGGATCTACCAGGAACAGAGGCTGATCGTATTCAACTGGCGTGGCGTTATCTACCAGCACCTTCACGATCTTACCTGATACTTCAGACTCGATCTCGTTGAACAGCTTCATAGCTTCGATGATACAGATCACCTGGCCTTTTTTCACTTCGTCGCCTACGTTCACGAAAATTGGAGATTCGGGGCTGGCAGCGCGGTAGAACGTACCAATCATCGGTGCTTTAATGGCTACATACTTGCTGTCGTCGGAGGCTGGCGCAGGAGCGGCAGCAGGAGCAGCAGGTGCTGCCGGAGCAGGAGCAGCCTGTGGTGCAGCAACCGGAGCCGGAGCAGCAGGAGCGGCTGGTGCCGGCTCGCTTACATACTTCACTTTCTGGTTTGGCTCGCGCTGTACCGAAATTTTAAACTCTTCTGTTTCGATGTTGACTTTGTTCAGGCCGGATTTGGCGATGAAGTCGATAAGGTCCTGGATTTCTTTAGCTTTCATGTGTTATTTTACTCTTTCTGCGTAAGAATAAGTACGAGTGTCTACTTTAATTTTTTCGTCCTGGCCAATAAACAATGGCACCTGTATGGTAGCGCCTGTTTCTACAATGGCTGGTTTTGATGCGTTAGTGGCAGTATCACCTTTCAGGCCTGGCTCTGTGTAAGTTATAGTTAACTCTACAAAAGGAGGGATCTCGCAGGTAAGCGGGGTTTCCGTTTCAGCATGAAACAGTACAGTTACTTCCTGGCCTTCTTTCATCAGGTCTGCAAATGGCACCATTTCTTCCGGCAGGGTTACCTGCTCAAAAGAGTTCATGTCCATAAAGTTATATCCCATGTCATCTTTGTAGATAAACTGGTGCGGACGCTGCTCTACGCGGGCAGTCGTAATTTTATGGCCGGCAGAGAAGGTGTTATCTAATACTTTACCGCTTCTGATATTTCTTAGTTTGGTTCTTACGAATGCCGGGCCTTTGCCTGGCTTTACGTGCTGGAATTCTATTACCTGGTACAGGTCGTTGTTGAACTCAATTACAACGCCATTTTTTATGTCAGCGGTAGTTGCCATATAGTGTTCTGAGTCGTGTTGTACTTAAATGAAACGATAAAAGTATAGCGCAAAACTATGTTCTGCAAACAAAGTTAGTCAATCTGCCTGATTTGTGCTGTAAAATGATGTGATTTTGTCTTGGTTTTTATCCAATAAAACTATATGTTATGCATGCGTAACATATTATAACGCCGTTTTAGAGGGCCTAATAACTATAGTTTGGCCCAGGTTTTTACAAACAGAAAAGCCTATAGTTGGGCAGCCTACCGGTTTGTTTTAAACTATAGTTTACAGCCTTTCTGTCATGTTAATTGTCTATCCTGAAACCCAATGAGAAATTTAATGTTGTCAGGTTTTCCGTAGAGAGTTTATGATTTTCGAGCTGTACCCCTAACCTTATGCGGTTATAGTACATGCCGGCGCCAACACTATTCAGAATGGTTAAGCCCGGATGTTCGGGTCTTGCGTTAGAATCAGAATTTACGTTGAGCAGCGTTGTAACCCCAAAGCTTAGGAAAGGGAGGACATTAGAATATACCGCATCTCCAAAATTATACTGGGCAACAATCGGAACACGGAGAAAAAGGGCTGACTCTGATACTTTTTCATCGTTATAGTTCGAAAAAAAAGAATTCCGGTAGTATGTATAACTATAGGACATTACACCTAAACCAATCTTACCGGACAACTGTCTGCTTGTACCAGAGTGGATGATATCCCAGAAGTAGCCTACGGCATACCCTTCACCTTCGTAGTTGGAATCATCATCAGGTTTAGAGCCTTTTGTATAGAATGCCTCTAAGCCATGTTTCACTACTGCTTTAGTTTTAACGGTGTGTATCTGCGTCTGGGTTTTGGGAGCCATGCAGGCATTGTATTTCCCTACTTCGTCCATAATACTCTTGTCATTGAACGCGAGCCTGTCCAGGTTATCCTTATAATCTTTGCAATCACTGAAAATGGCACGCAGTGTACCTTTATAACGTGCATTTGTCTTCAGAATGCCTTCACTTAGTGTTTCGTACAGTCCCAGGGTGTAATAAGTACCGTCCTTTTTCAGGATGTACAGGTTGGTGTTATACTTATTTATAACAATGGACTGCTCTTCTTGCGGAAGTGGTAATTTATAAAGCTGGGTGTAGCCGCTGGTCATTAGTTTTGCAAAGCGTTGCACCCGGCTTATAGTTGCACCTTTTAGGATCTCGGCTTCTACGGCGCTATATACTATACCTGAATTACCAAACGAGAAAGAACTGATCTCAAGAGGCGTGTAAACTGTACTTTTCTCGGCTGTAAACTCTTTTTTAAACTCGATGGATTTTGTGAGGTCTGTTTCCGGAACATTTCTGATAAAGCCGTGCAGTGTGTCGCCTTCCTGTACAACATAGCCTTTTTCGAAAGAACTGGCCTGTGCTGCTGCCTGCAGACTGATGACTGATAATAAGAGTAAAATAGGAGTAAAGATTTTGATCATGGAGCGCTTGTTTTAAGGGTGTGCACAGGAAATAAACAGACATAAAAAAAGCGGCCTGAACCGCTTTTTAAATATACTAATATTTTCTTTTCACTATGTATTATTTTGGATCGTAGGCCCACTTCAGGTAAATGGCACCCCAGGTAAAACCACCACCAAAAGCAGCCAATACCAGGTTATCACCTTTTTTCAGCTGGTTTTCATACTCCCACAGGCAAAGCGGAATAGTGCCGCTGGTTGTGTTGCCATATTTGTGAATGTTCAGCATCACTTTCTCGTTGCTCAGGCCCATGCGGTTGGCAGTTGCCTCTATAATACGCTTGTTTGCCTGGTGTGGCACCAGCCAGGCCACATCTTCACCCGTCAGGTGGTTGCGCTCCATTACTTCAGCCGATACATCAGCCATACCCTTTACAGCAAACTTAAATACCTGCTGACCTTCCTGGTAAGCATAATGCTCGCGTGCCTGTACGGTTTCTATAGTTGCCGGCTTGCGGCTACCGCCTGCTTTCATGTGCAGGTACTGGGCACCGGTACCATCTGATTTAAGTACAGAGTCGATGATGCCGTAGCCTTCGGTGTTTGGTTCCAGCATTACAGCGCCGCCGCCATCACCAAAAATAATGCAGGTAGCTCTGTCGGTATAGTCTATGATAGAAGACATTTTATCGGCACCAACTACAATTACTTTTTTATACTGACCCGACTCCACAAACTTGGAACCTGTTACAAGGGCATACAGAAAACCGGAGCAGGCAGCCTGCAGGTCGTAGCCAAATGCGTTAACCGCGCCTACTTCAGCCGTGATCAGGTTGGCCGTTGCCGGGAAAACCATATCCGGGGTAGTAGTGGCACAGATCAGCAGGTCAACTTCTTCTGGTTTTGTATTGGTTTTTTTAAGCAGTTCTAATACAGCTGGTACCGCTATGTGGGAGGTACCTTTGCCTTCGCCTTTTAAAATGCGCCTTTCCTTAATGCCGGTACGGGAGGTTATCCATTCGTCATTGGTTTCCACCATTGTTTCGAGCTCCTTGTTGGTAAGCACGTATTCGGGTACGTAGCCTGCTACACCTGTGATCGCGGCAGTAATTTTACTCATCTTTAAAAGGTATTAGGTTGTTAGTTTAAGGCGGGCAAGATACAAAAAAACTTGGCACGCGCTCTCAGTTCTATAAAAAGTTAACTGAAACAGCTCGTGCCAAGTTCAAGTTGCGGAAATCACCGCGGATATTATTCGTTGTAGTTCTTTCTGAAACGCTCAGAGAGGTTAGTGGCTACCATTTTCTGGGCTTGCAGCACCATGTTGCAGATAGCAGTAGGAGTAGACACTCCATGACCGATAACTGCGTTGCCGTTTATACCTAAAATCGGGCTTCCACCTTCGGCCTCATAGTTAAACTTGTCGAAGAAAGGGTCATGCATCTTCTTCTCGTTCAATATGTCGTAGATAGACTCTGCCATTTTCAGGATAATGTTACCGGTATACCCGTCGCAAACAATAACGTCTGCCTTATCATTGAAAACGTCGCGGCCTTCTATGTTGCCGATAAAGTTTATAGTTTGATTTACCTTTAAGCGCTGGTGAGCAGCCTGTGTGTTCACAGTACCTTTGCCTTCTTCTTCGCCCAGGTTCATCAACCCTACTTTAGGATTCTTGATGTCGAGAACGTACCTGGCGTAAATAGAGCCAAGCTCAGCAAACTGCTCCAGTACTTCCGGTTTGCAATCTGCGTTTGCCCCAACATCCAGCATAATACCGTAACCACCATTAAGTTTAGGCACAAGCCCGGCAATAGATGGCCTTAAAATACCTTCTATCGCTTTAACGCTGAACATGGCTCCAACCAGCATGGCTCCGGTATTTCCTGCGCTGCAGAAAGCATCTGCTTTCCCGGCTTTCAGTAATCCGTACCCAACGGCTATGCTGGAGTCTGGTTTCTGGGTTAGCGCCTTGGTAGGGTGCTCGCCCATATCAATAACCTGGGTTGCATTAACCACTTTAATGCCTTTCCCGGTGTACCCATATTCTTGTAACAGCTGCTTAACAACATCTTCCTTGCCTATCAGCAGGATCTCATATTGTTCAGGAAGTTGCTTTTCGGCAAGTATGGCACCTTTAACAATTGCCTCCGGTGCATAATCGCCACCCATTGCGTCTAAGGCGATCCTCATGTAGTGGTTGGTGTTAAACTATACAGAACTAAAACTATGAGCAGCTAATGCTTACTGGGCGTTAGTTGTATAATTTTTGATTGCCAGTTTGCCTTTGTGATACAGGTCGCCTTCCACTACATAAGCGTGGTGAAACAGGTGCGGAGTATCTGTAGTCGGGCAGATCGCAATGGCTTTCTCAGAAAGTTTATAATGAGTTCTTCTCTTATCTCTTCTGGTCTTCGAAATCTTACGTTTAGGATGTGCCATTTTTTAGTTAAATAATTTATTTACTGTTGTTTATGATTCGTTAAGCTACTACTAATTCAGGTTCTTCAGTGCGTCCCAGCGCGGATCAATGTCGTTATCATCGTCATCATCGCTGTCGGCATCTGCGTCGCCGGTGTTTTTAGAAGAGTAGATCAGGATGTCGTCATCGCTTTCTTCATCGTCTTCTTCCAGGAACCGCGGGTGCAGCTTTTTCATTGGCAGCGACAACCCGATGTAATCATACAGGTGCTGCGCTACGTTTATCTGCTGCGTCTCGAACGCTATCTGCCACAGGTCTTCGTCCAGTTCCTTATCTTCCGGACCAAACTTCATGCGGAACGTTTCCTGCACATCTACCGGCTGATCAAACTCTTCCAGGCTTCTGTCGCAGGTAATGCGTACGGTACCTTTAATATCAAAATGCAGTGTCAGCAGGCTTTCGGTCTTCTCCAGTTCTACATCGGCGTGCAGTTTGCCGCCATGGATGATCTCTCCGCTGAAAAGGTCAAAGAATGAATCGTCCATGTCAAACTCGTACTGGTGCGTTTTATTGCTGAGTTTGGCAATGTTGATCTCGTATTCTTTTAGCTTCTTCACTACCGTTTTTTATTGCAAGTTGCAAAATTAGAACATTATTCTGAGAAATAAAATACCTGTTCGTTAAACAACAGGCATTTGTTCTGCAGTTCTCTTTTTTATTACATCGCAGGCCAGAAACAATGCTTCTCTGAAAGAGGTTTCGCTTGCCGTATGTTTGCTGGCAATATCATAGGCTGTACCATGGTCCGGTGAGGTGCGAACGATTGGCAGACCGGCCGTAAAGTTCACGCCGCTCTCAAATGCCAGTGTTTTAAATGGTATCAGTCCCTGGTCGTGGTACATTGATACAACGGCATCTACCTGCTTGTATAGTTGCTTGCCAAAAAAGCCATCGGCAGGGTAGGGGCCAAATACCAGGTGGCCTTTCTCTTTCAGGTGCATCACTGCCGGGCGAATTATTTCCAGTTCTTCGGTGCCCAGTAATCCGTTTTCGCCGGCGTGTGGGTTCAGGCCCAGCAAAGCAATACGTGGTTTCAGGATACCAAAATCCCTGCGCAGCGATTCTAACAGGATCGTTACCTTCCGGATGATGAGGTTGAAATTAAGTTTGCCGGCTACTTCCTTTACAGGCATGTGGCCGGTTATAGTTGCCACCCGCAGGTCGCCGCTCACAAGCAGCATCAGGCTTTCCGGCGCATCAAAATAAGAGGTCAGGAACTCGGTATGGCCCGGGAATTTAAACTCGTCTGTCTGGATGTTCTCCTTATCGATCGGTGCTGTCACAATGCCATCCAGCAATCCGGCTTTCAGGTCCTGGCAGGCTGCCATTAAGGAGTCTAGCGATGCTTTTCCGGATTCCGGCGTCGGGTTGCCCAGGTTTACTTCCAGGTTCTCGTCGAGGCAGGTGATCAGGTTAACCTTTTTAGGAACTATAGCCTGTATGGAGGATACCTGCTGGTAATGAAAATGCTCGGCACTCAGCGCCTTACGCACCTTATTAAGCACATTGGCAGACGCATAGATAACAGGCGTACAATAGTTAAGGATACGCTGGTCTGACAAGGTTTTGATGATCACTTCCGGACCGATGCCGTTGGTGTCGCCTATAGTTAAGCCTAATCGGGCTTTAAATCTGTTGTCCATTTTCTGTTAGTTAGCCTTCGTGCAAAGGAAGTTATACACTAAGCGTACGCCTGTACCTGTTGCCAGTTTTCCGCGGTAAGCGTCTTCGGCGTGCAGGTAAGCGGTACCGGCAATATCAAAGTGCACCCACGGGTAATCGGTAAAAGCTTCCAGGAACTTACCGGCGGTGATGTGGCCTGCTTCGGCTCCGCCAATGTTTTTCAGGTCGGCAATATCAGATTCCAGTTGCTTACCATACTCCGGGTAAAGCGGGAAATCCACGATGCGCTCATGCACTTTGTTACCAACTTTCTTCAGTTCGTTCATCACCTCATCGCCGGCAGTACCCATGGCAGCAATCGCTTCTTTGCCCAGGGCGCGTTGTGCGGCACCGGTGAGGGTTGCCAGATCAATTACCAGTTCCGGGTCATACTTTTTAGCAAAGCTCAGGGCATCGGCAAGTATCAGGCGGCCTTCGGCGTCGGTGTTCAGTACTTCCACGGTCATGCCGTTGTGCATGGTAATTACGTCGCCAGGGGCAACAGCCTGTCCGCCCGGGCGGTTATCGGTAGCCGGAATCAGGCCTATAATGTGCAGTGGCAGGTTGTTTTTAGCAGCAGCGTATAGCACCCCTGTAACCGCAGCAGCACCCGCCATATCAGACTTCATGTAGTCCATCGACATAGGCGTTGGTTTTAAGCTGAGACCACCGGTATCGTATACCACACCCTTGCCTACCAGCACATAAGGTTTGCTGTTTTTAGCGTTTTCCGGTTTCCACTCTAATATATTAAAAGTAGCGGGTTCTTCGCTGCCCTGGTTCACGGCCAGCAAGCCACCCATTTTCAAAGACTGTATCTTCAGTTCATCCAGCACATCAATGCTGAAACCAGCTTCGTTGGCCAGTTCTGTTAGCTGCTCGCTGAACTGCGGTGCCGACTGGTGGCTGTGTGGCTCGTTGATCAGGCTGCGGGTTTTGTATACGGCTTCCAGTAGGTTGGCCAGTTCCGCTACTTTCTGCTCACCTATAGTTTCGTCGGCTATAGTTATAGTTTTAAGCGTAGTTTCCTTGGTGTCTTTGGTCTTGTGCTTAAAGTACTGGTAGTTGCTCAGGTAAATGCCTTCGGCCAGGTATAAACTCGCGTCGGTGCCTGTCTTATCAACTATAGTTACGGCTTCGGATTTATCGGTTCTCAGCTGCTTCAGCAAACTATGGCCGGCCACGCGAAGTGTTTCGTTTTTCTGGTCTTCGGTTTTGGCATCCGGGCTTACAACAATATACACGCGGTGCGAATAGCGGTTCAGGTAGATGAATTTGGCTTCCTGCGCTACCTGTTGCTGCACATAGTTTTGCTCTTCCGGCTGCAGTTCTGTGAGCTCGTTAACCTTGTTGGCGGCAATAATCAGTGCCAGATCAGTATTTTTAGTAAAGCTTGTGTCGTATTTAAGTTGTGTTGGCATTTGTCGTTCGTATCTTTGAAGGCTGTAAATATAGTAACTATAAAACGTAATGCGAAAAAGAGCAGCCATAGCCGTTTATCGCACAATAAAGTTATAACGGGTTTCAGGTGAAAAGTATATTACTGCCCTGCAAACTATAAAGTATACATCGTGAGCAAAGTAAGTCCGAAGAAACATTTAGGCCAGCACTTCCTGGTAGATCAGAACATAGCCCAGAAGATTGTGGACCAGCTGACCATGCCCGAGGGCGTGCAGGATGTGCTGGAAATTGGCCCGGGCATGGGTGTGCTCACGCAGTACCTGCTGCAGCACCAGGAATACAGAACCACTGTGGTGGATATCGACCGTGAATCTATAGCTTATCTAAAAGAGCATTTTCCCGCACTGCAGGATCGTATTATCTCTGCCGACTTCCTGAAAACGGACCTGAGCAAGCTGTTCCCCGGTAAGTTTGCTATCATCGGTAACTTTCCTTATAATATATCGAGCCAGATATTTTTTAAAGTGCTGGAGCACCGCGATGTAGTGCCGGAAGTGGTGTGCATGATACAAAAGGAAGTGGCCGAACGTATTGCAGCGCCTCCGGGCTCTAAAACCTATGGCATTTTAAGCGTGCTGTTGCAGGCCTTTTACAGAATAGAGTATAACTTCACGGTGCACGAGCATGTGTTCCATCCGCCGCCAAAAGTAAAGTCTGGTGTCATCAGCCTGATCCGGAATGAGGTGAAAGAATTGCCATGTAACGAGAAGCTCTTTTTTGAAGTGGTTAAACTGAGTTTCGGAACACGAAGAAAGACGCTGCGTAACTGTCTCAAAAGTTATAACTTGCCGCCCGAAGTGCAGGCACAACCCGTTTTTGATAAGCGTGCCGAGCAATTGTCGGTGCAGGATTTTATAGAACTAACCCAGCTGGTAGAGCTGAACCAATAAGCGTATGCAGGTAGAGATCACAAGAGAGTATATCAACCAGGTAGAGGAAGCCATTGAACGTAAAGACTCGGAATTTATACTGAGTACGATGGCCGATATGTACCCGGCCGATATAACGACGGTGCTCTACGAACTGGATGCCAATGAATCGAAGTACGTGATGGACCTGCTGCCGCCTGAGGTGGGAGCTGAGATCCTGAGCGACCTGGACTACGACATCCGGACCGATTTTCTGCAGTATTTCACTTCTTCTGAGATTGCCCGCTACATCAACCTGATGCACTCGGATGATGCCGTGGATATATTGAACGAGCAATCGGTGCAGACGCGCGAGGAAGTTATTGCCTTAATTGAGAACGAAGAAAAAGCCGAAGACATACTGGACCTGCTGCACTACGAAGAAGATTGCGCGGGTGGTCTGATGGCAAAAGAGCTTATAAAAGTAAACCTGAACTGGCGCGTAAGGCAGTGTATTGAAGAGATCCGCAGGCAGGCCGAAGATGTGGAGCGCATCTATACCGTGTATGTGGTAGATAATAAGGATGTGCTGGTGGGACGCGTAAGCGTAAAAGCGCTGCTGCTCTCTAAAGACGATGTGCTGGTAAAGGATATCTATAGTACTGATGTGATCTCGATCGAGTCGTTTCGCGACGAAAACGAAGTGGTGAGCGTGATGCGAAAGTACGACCTGGAAGCTATCCCGGTGGTGAACATACAGGGCCGTTTGCTCGGCCGCATTACCATCGACGACGTGGTAGACGTAATGCAGGAGCAGGCCGAGTTAAGCCGTCAGCTCATGACGGGTATTACCGAGAACGTAGAGGAAGATGACAGCGTGTTCCGTATTTCGCGCTCGCGAATTCCGTGGCTGATCATCGGTATGATCGGGGGCTTGCTGGCAGCAAAGTTTATGGGATTGTTCGAGAAGGACATTGCCATACTTCCGGCCCTGGCACTGTTTGTACCACTTATTACAGCAACGGGTGGTAACGTAGGTATTCAGTCTTCTTCCATCATTATCCAGACATTATCTTCAAACGCTGTGATGTTTGATAAATTTGCACAGCGTATGTTTAAGCTGATTTTGGTAGCGCTGCTGAATGCGCTTATTATCTCGAGCCTTGTTTTTGCATTTACTTACTTGTCTTGGCAAGACCTTACACTTTCTCTGGTTGTTTCGGTAGCATTGTTTTCGGTGGTGATGCTGGCCTCGCTGATGGGAACGATAACCCCGATGGTACTCGATAAATTTGGCATCAACCCGGCTGTTGCCGCAGGTCCGTTCATTACAACCGCTAACGACTTACTTGGCCTTGCCATTTACTTCGGCGTAGCGCATTTGCTGTATAATCTGTAAAGAATTACGAATTACGAATTACGAATTACGAATTACGAATTACGAATTACGTTTTTCTGAACAACTATAGTTCGCGGGTCGTTTTTAGTGTTGCGGTTTTCGTAACTCCTAAACTCTTAGTCAACTTTCTAACTTTTTAACTTCCAAACTTTCTAACTATTATGCGTGTCCTGATAATCGACGAGATGCACCCGAGTATTTTCCCGATGCTGGAGCGTATTGGGGTGGAAGCGGACTACAGGCCAACTATAAAACCGATAGAGGTGTGCGAAGCATTGGCTGGTTTTGACGGGCTTATTGTTCGGAGCAAAATGCGCATCACGGCTGAAACTATAAAATATGCCGATAAGCTGAAATTTGTAGCCCGCGCCGGAGCTGGCGTCGATAACATAGATGCGGGTGCACTGGAGGAACGCGGCGTAGCTTTGCTGGCTGCCAACGAAGGAAACCGGCAGGCGGTAGGGGAGTTTACGCTGGGGTTGCTGCTTTCGCTTACCCGCAACATTGCCCGCGGCGACCGCGAAGTGCGCCAAAAAGTGTGGCTGCGCGAAGAGAACCGTGGCGAAGAGATAGGCGGCAAAACCATCGGTATATTTGGCTACGGCAACATGGGGCAGAGCTTTGCGCGCGTGCTGCAGGGCTTTGGCTGCCGCATTTTAGCTTACGATAAGTTTGCCCCCGAAAAAGTAACGGTGCCGGCCGAACAGGTGCCGATGCAAGTGATACAGGCTGAAGCTGATGTAGTGAGCTTCCATATTCCGTACATCCCGGAGAACTATAACTTTGCAGATGACGCTTTTTTTAGTGGTTTTAAAAAGCCGGTCTGGTTCCTGAATACCTCGCGTGGCGAAGTGGTAGACCAGACAGCTTTGGTAAAACACCTGCAGAAAGGAACTCTAAAAGGTGCTGCGCTGGATGTGCTGGAAAACGAAAGACTGCACACCCTGACCGAGGAGCAACTGGCCAACTATAGTTACCTGGCGAAGGCCCGAAACGTAGTGCTCACCCCACACATTGGCGGCTGGACTCACGAGTCGTATGTGAAGATAAATGAGGTGCTGGTACAGAAAATAGAAGCCCTGATCCAACGATAAACTATAGTGATACTTACTATCCGTAAAGCGCAGCCCGACGACATAGCCTGGGTAAATGCGCAGTATCAGCAGGTTCATTTCCAGTTATCAAACTATAGCAATGAGCTGATCGTGATTGCCGAAGCAAACGGTGAAAAAGCAGGCGTGGGCCGGCTGGTAACGGTAGATGAGAACACGCTGGAACTGGGCGGTATGTATGTGCCGGAGAGCTTCCGGCGGTTTGGCGTTGCCCGAACTATAGTTACTTTTCTGGTGGCACAGGTAACAGGAAAAACACTTTTCTGCCTGCCGTTTGAGCACCTGCAGCACTTTTACGAAAGCTGTGGTTTTAAGCCTGTTGCAGACCCGGGCCGGGTGCCGCCTAAAGTGTTGCAAAAGTGGGAATGGTGCAACCAGGTTTACCCGCACAAAACGCTTTTGCTTACCCGGCAGGTTTAATTCCGGTAAAAATTTAAAAACTACAGGGCAGACGCTTGTAATTAAAAATTTATTATATTTGCCTAAACAGCACGTAAGCAGAATAGCTGCTTGCCTATTGTAAAACCTTATTACCAGCATATGGTAAAACACGCATTGCCGCTACAGGTGGTACTGCCCTGAGAAAAGAACGAATATAATTTACATAGTTGGCAAAGAGAACGGTTATGATCAGCATAACCGTTCTCTTTGTTTTTGTGTTTTAAACAAAAGAACAATAGTATGAGCAAAGTATCGTATTACACCGCCGAAGGTTTACAGAAACTGAAAGAAGAGTTACACGAACTGAAAACAAAAGGCCGCTCGGAAGTAGCGCGTCAGCTTGCCGAAGCACGCGATAAAGGCGACCTGAGCGAGAACGCCGAGTATGACGCTGCCAAAGATGCGCAGGGCCACCTGGAACTGAAGATCGCTAAAATGGAAGAAGTGGTAGGCAACGCCCGCCTGATTGACGAGTCGAACCTGGACAGCAGCAAAGCCCTTATTCTGTCTAAAGTAAAGATCAAAAACCTGAAGAACAATATGGTAGTAGACTATACTTTAGTAGCTGAAGAAGAAGCGGACCTGGCATCCGGTAAAATCTCTGTTAAATCCCCGATCGGGAAGGGCCTGTTGGGCAAATCGGTAGGGGAGATTGCTGAGATAACCGTGCCGGCCGGAAAACTGCAGTTCGAGATTTTAGACATCAGCCGATAACCTATGGAAGCTTCGATTTTTACCAAAATTGTAAATGGCGAGATACCTGCCTATAAAATTGCAGAAGACGACCGCTTCCTTGCTTTTCTGGATGTGTTCCCGACCACCAAAGGGCATACCCTGGTAATACCGAAGCAGCAGATCGACTACATTTTTGATCTGGACGACGAATTGTACCTGGGCCTTATGGCTTTTGCCAAGAAAGTAGCGGCAGCTATAGAAAAAGCCGTGCCTTGCAAGCGCGTTGGCGTAGCCGTAGTTGGCCTGGAAGTACCGCACGCCCATGTGCACCTTATTCCGTTATACAGCATGCAGGACATGAACTTTGCCAACAAAAAGCAGTTCAGCCAGCAGGAGTTTGAAGAAACCCTTGAAAAGATAAGATCCGCCTACAACGGGTAGTTCACAAGTAGGAAATCATTGCAACAGCCGGAAAGAAGTTCACCTTCGTTCCGGCTGTTTTGTTTCTGTCTGAATCAGGATTTGCAGGATTAAGGGATTTTCAGGATTGAGCTTTTGCTATAGTTTGAGCTATTATTTTATAGTAGCTGCTTTAACACCCCTGTAGTCCCCTCAAGGGGACAATCTCTGCCTTTGCTATAGTTGCCAGCTATAGTTTCATAGTTACAGACCAAGAGCGGACAGGTCGCGACCTGTCCCTACGAAACTACAAACACGAGTAAAACCGATCTGCTTTAGCTAAGAGCAAATACATCAACTATAGCAAGAGCATAAACTATCGAATTGATTTCAGTCTTTGGGTTGAGCGCCTCGAGAGGTTCCGGTGCCGTCAGGCATGGCGACGTCAGGAGCCAAGGAAGCGAAAGCAGCGCGATGCCCGAAGACGGGTCCTCCCGGCCCGGGAGGGAGCCAAACAAGCTATAAAACGATGGGTGATTAGAGCTCCCAGGATGAAGAGTGGCTATGAAACAACGGCTTGGTTCGAATAGTAGGCAAAATAAACTATAGAACTATAGCCTTTGAGCCCAAACTATAGTCTGAGATAGATTTCTCGCTACACTCGAAATGACAGAAAAGAAACTATAGGACACATAAGATGTCTCGGCTGCGCTCGACATGACAAATTGGGAAACTGTAGCTTACCGAACTATAATTGTAAACCTGCCCCTGCAATTTTTAGGAACGAACGCAGATGCTTGCGCAAGCATCAGCTTTTAAACAAACTATAAACTACCTCAAAAACAAAAAGCGCAGCAAGATTAAACCAGCTGCGCTTTCAGTAAATTAATAAGTAACCTATAGTTTGGTTGTATCTGCTGGTTGCTGCTTTAGCTTCTCCTGCTCTTTTGCCTGTTTCTTAAAGAACCCACGTAACAGGAAATTGCTTTGCAGGGCTTCCATGTTCTGGTCAAATTTCTGGGTGCTGGTTTCCAGGTTCTGCATGGTGTTCTGCAGGTTGCGGGCAAATTCCGGATCAGTTAGCAGTACGCCCAGGGCGCTGTTCTTGTCGTTGAGGTTGGTGCTGGCCTGCTGCAGGTTTTGTGTGAGGACTGCTGCCGATGTGGATGCCTCCCTGAGTTGCGCCATTGATGCCTGTAACTGGTTGAAGACTGTTGTATCGGTCAGGAGCTCGGAGGCCAGGCTGCCGGGCGTATTAAGCTGCGAAGTAAAGCGGTTCAGGTCGTTTGAGGCACGCATCGTGTTCTGCGACATGCGCTGCAGGTTGGCAACAATCGTTCTGAAGTTCTCAGCCATCATGGTATCGGTGAGCAGGGCACCCACAGTACCTTCGCCGTTCACTAACTTGGTGGAGAGCTGCTTGAAATCGCCGGTAATGGCTACCAGGTTTTTGTTATTCTGCTGCAGCGTTTCCATCAGGTCGTCGGTGTTCAGCGGGTTTACGCCGGTAATTCTGTCACCGTCCTCCACAGGTGGCGATTGCGGGCTGCCGCTCTCGATGATGATGTTCTTGTTACCGATAAAGCTTTCGGAACTGATGCGGGCCACGGCATCTTTGCGGATGTACTGTTGGGCGCTTTCCTCAATGTTCATGATCACTTCTACCTGCGAATCGCCATAGAGCTGAATGGACTTGATGGTACCAATTTTTACCCCGGAAAACCAGACGTTGTTTCCTGCTTTCAGACCTGCCACATCATCAAAAACCGACCTTACCGAAATCGTATCGATAAAGCGTTTCTGCTGACCGCCTAACGTAAAAATACCTGCTATCAGAATGATGAGGGCAAGGAGCACAAAAATGCCTACTATGATAGCGCGTTTATTATCTGCCATGTGCGTTATTCAGTAAAATTGTAGTTATAAAAAGCTTTTACGCGTTCATCTTCCGTATCAAACACTTCCTCAAAAGACCCCTGCCGCTGGAACTGCCCGTCGAGGAGCATCACAATGCGGTCGCCTACGGCTTTGGCGCAGGTCAGGTCGTGGGTAATGATGATGGATGACGTGTTAAAGCGTCGTTGTACTTCATTTATTAAGGTGTTGATGTCCTGACTGGTGATCGGGTCCAGACCTGCCGTCGGCTCGTCGTAGAGCATAATTTCGGGGCGCAGAATAAGGGTACGGGCAATACCTATACGCTTGCGCTGACCACCGGATAACTCCGAAGGCATCTGGTTCACTGTTTGCGCCAGCCCCACTGCTTCCAGCACTACATCAATAATACGCGACCGGTCGCGGGCAGTCATGTCTTTAGAGTGGCGGATCAGCGGAAACTCCAGGTTTTCCTTCACCGTCATACTATCGTACAGGGCACTGTTCTGGAACGAAAAACCTATCTTGAGACGCAGCGCGTCCAGTTGTTTTGGTGTCAGTTTATCTACTTCCTGGCCCAGTACATTCACCATGCCTTTATCGGGGCGCAAAAGGCCGGATATGATCTTGATCAGTACTGACTTACCAGTTCCGGAACGGCCCAAAACTACCAGGTTTTCGCCTTTGTACAAGTCCAGGTCCACGCCCTTTAAAACCTCAAAATCATCAAACGCTTTTGTTAAGCCCCTGATGGTGATGACCTTGTCGTTATAATCTATTTTAGAGTTTGGTTTCTTCATCTGTAAAAGCAATTACATCACCCTGATCGCGTTGATGACCTGCATGGTCAGCAGCTCTTCGATAAAGATCAGGAACATGGCCGTAACTACCGAGGAGTTGGCCGCTTTGCCCACGCCCTCGGTTCCTTTGGAGGAATGATAGCCTTTGTAGCAGCCTACCATCCCGATCGTGAAGCCAAACAGCACTGATTTTACCGCCGACGCAATAATGTCCAGGAACGTAATGGCATCAAATACCTGCGTAAAAAAGGTTTGCAGGGTAGTGAGCTCGTTCTGATGTACGTTCAGGTACCCGCCCAGCAGAGCCACCAGCGTGGTGTACATGGTAAGTGCCGGAATCATAAGTGTGGTGGCCAGCACACGGCTTACTACCAGGAACTTATACGGATTTGTGGCTGAAACCTCCATGGCGTCGATCTGCTCGGTTACGCGCATAGACCCGAGCTCAGCGCCGATACTCGATCCGACTTTTCCGGAAGCAATAATAGCGGTAACCAGCGGCCCCATGGCACGCACAATAGCTACCGAAATTAGGGCCGGCAACCACGACGTAGCCCCAAACTCAGACAGCGACGGGCGCGACTGGTTGGTGAAAACGATACCGATGATAAAGGCTGTAATGGAAATAAGCGGCAATGATTTAACGCCGACTTCGTAGCACTGCCTGATAATTTCGCGGCCTTCGTAGGGTGGTACAAAAACTTCGCGGAAAAAGCGGCTAACGAAAGCGTATATCTGGTACAGCTCCAGGAAAAGGCGGTCTAACCTTTTGGTAATAAAGTATTTGTGGCGAGGTGTATTGTTTTTTTCTCTGTTGCTGGAATCCATTAGCTAATTTGCTGCGGCCAATTTTTGCTCAAGTTTACTATAAAAAAGCGAATAAGGGACCCTTGTTCAATAATTAACTCCTCATACGTAGTCCCGACTAAAAGGCAAAGGTAACCCAAAAGCTTTTTTAAGCCTAACGTAACAGCGCTTATATAGTGTATTTCGGATGAAGTAAAGTTTAGAGGTGAATTAAGAATTAAGAATTAAGAATTCTTTTTACTCAGCTTTTTGTCTGAATCAGGATTTGCAGGATTAGAGGATTTTCAGGATTTGGGTTTTTGTGTAGTTGAGACTATATCTCTATAGTTGCGGTAATCAAACCACCCCTGCCCCTCCTTATCTAAGGAGGGGAACTCTGAGCCAATACTATAGTTTCAGCTATAGTTCTATAGTTACAGCCTGTGAAAAGGACAGGTCGCGACCTGTCCCTACGGAAATACGACCATGAGGAAAACTGATCTGCCTTAACGAAGAGCAAGTCCAGATAACTATAGTTTAAGCTTTAGCTATCAAACCGATATCAGTCTTTGGGTTGAGCGCCTTTGACTTGTTGCGGTGCCGCAGGCAATCCGAGGGACGAGGATAGCAAGAAGGCAGCAGTGCGATGCCCGAAGACGGGGCCTCCCGGCCACAGAGGGAGCCAAGGAAACTATGGCACGATAGGCTCTTAAAGCTCCCTGGATGAAGAGTGGCTATGAAATAGAAGGCTTGTTTCCAGCAGTAGGCAAAGCCAACTATAGAACTATAGCCTTTGAGATTCAACTTTAGTTTGAGATGGATTTCTCACTGTGTTCGAAATGACAGTAGTTACTTTAGGACAAATAAGATCCCTCGGCTAACGCTCGGGATGACCAAAGAGAGTCTAAAATTTAACCGAACTACTTCGTAGCTAAACGATCCGGATTCTCCGTTAAAAAACCTTTCCAGGACTTAGCACCCGACTTGGCATTGTTTCCTTTCTGGTAATGGTGGCAAAGTGCGACCGACAAAGCATCGGTGGCATCAAACATTTTGGGGTCAGGCTGTATTTTCAGGATCTGAACCAGCATGGCGGCCACCTGCTCTTTAGAGGCATTACCATTACCGGTAACCGATTGCTTTACTTTTTTGGGAGCGTATTCCACGTATGGTATGTCGCGGGAAAGGGCGGCGGCAATGGCAACACCCTGGGCACGACCCAGTTTAAGCATGCTTTGCACGTTCACTCCAAAGAAAGGCGATTCGATGGCCAGCTCGTCGGGCAAATACTCGTCAATGAGCTGTATCATGCGGTCGAAAATTTTCTTTAACTTGATGGCGTGGTTGCTGTAGCTTTTCAGGTGAATAACGCCGTACTGCACTACCTTTACCTTGGAACCGGTAACTTCGATAAGTCCGTAGCCCATAACCTGGGTGCCAGGGTCGATGCCAAGAATTAATTTATTAGGCGGAAGCGCAGAAGAGTAAACCATAAGGCTACAAAAATAAGACAATATCTTGAACATTGCTGCTAACAGAAGGTTCCTTTTGCTCTCCGCTAAGTTGCTGGTGGTGGCGCTTACCCTTTACCTGCTGTACCAGGCTATCTTCACTGCCCCCGACACCTTCCTGAGCTGGAGAACTATAGTTGAGAATGCGCTGCAAAGCCCATCGCGCTGGCTGTTTATAGTTACCACACTGCTTATACCTGCCAACTGGGGCTTTGAGGCTAAGAAATGGCAATTGCTGGGCCAAAAGCTGGAGCCGATCTCATATTGGCGTGCCTATCGTGCCGTGATGGTAGGTTTAACCTTAGGCTTTATTACCCCAAACCGAATAGGAGATTATGTCGGCCGCGTGCTGGAGCTGAAAAGCAAACAGCGTCTGGAAGCCATAGGAGCCATTTTTATTGGTAGGTTTTGCCAGTTGGTAGCTACGGTTATAGTTGGTTCTCTCGGGCTACTCTATTTTATAGTTACCTTTTTCTGGGCGGCTTATCCCGGTGTCTCAATAAGTTTAGTACTTCTGCTTATAACTATAGTTGCGGCAACATTGCTGCTGTTGTATAATGCGCAGGCGCTGGTGGCGGTAATTTCAGCTATAAAACCGTTGCGTAAACTGGTACAGTATGTGGCCATTATGGCGCGCTATCGTTCTGCTGAAATCTCAAAACTGTTACTGCTTTCGCTGGGCCGCTACACAGTTTTCCTGCTGCAGTTTATATTCCTGTTGATCCTGTTTGATGTAAAGCTGAGTGCCTTGCAATATGTGTGTGGTGTGGCGGGTACGTTCTTTATCAAATCCATCGTTCCATCGGTTAGTTTGCTTTCTGATCTGGGGGTGCGGGAGTTGTCGGCGATGTATTTGTTTGGTTTGCTTGGGCAGGAGCGCTTACAGGTGCTGAGCGCCAGCCTGAGTTTGTGGTTTCTTAATATTGCCGTACCGAGCCTGGTAGGTTTGTATTTCGTGCTGCGCCTGCGCTTCTTCCGGAAAGGAGTGCCTGCATGATGTGGCTGCTTATTGTTTTCTTAACAAGCTATAGTTGGGTTATCCTTCGACGCTGGGCTGCCTGGGCTAAATTGCCTGAACCAACTATACCGACCGGCTGGCAGCCAACTATAAAACTCTCTGTCATCATCCCTGTCCGCAACGAAGCGGCTAACATTCTGCATTTACTTCAGGATCTGGAAAACCAGACCTATCCGAAACACCTTTTTGAAGTGATTGTGGTGGATGATCATTCTGAAGATGCTACCAAAACTATAGTTTCTGATTTTGCCAAAACATCAACGCTAACTATAAAGTATGTTGAGTTGAAAAGTTATGTTAAATGCAATGGTAAAAAAGCAGCGGTACAGAAAGGAATAGAACTGGCAGAAGGGGAGTTGCTGGTGTTTACCGACGGCGACTGCCGTGTACAACCCGAGTGGCTGCAACTATACGCCTATAGCTTCCAAACGCATCAACCCAAATTCATCAGCGGACCAGTCAGTTTTTGCAATACCTATAGTTTACTCGAGCGCATGCAGCTGGTGGAATTTGCCAGTTTAATAGGTATAGGCGGCGCATCGATAAGCATGGGCAAACCAAACATGTGCAACGGTGCAAACCTCGCTTACACCAAACGGGCTTTCAACGAAGTGAACGGCTTCATTGGTAACGAAGGAATAGCCAGTGGCGACGATGAATTTCTGCTGCACAAGATCAGCCAGAAGCACCCAGAGAAGATACTTTTCCTGAAACACAAACAAGCTATAGTTTACACCGAAGCCCGCAAAACCATCAGCAGTTTCCTGAGTCAGCGCATCAGGTGGGCGAGCAAATGGCGGGCGTACCAGCAGTGGCATGTAAAACTACTGGCGCTTATTGTGTTTACAGTTAACCTGTTATTGTTCGTGGGCCTGGGTATGGCTATAGTTGGCGTGCTGCCTGCTTCGGTATTTATTAGCGCTATAGTTGCCAAGTTCGCCGTAGATTTCTTATTTTTATCTCGTATTCTCAGTTTTTTAGGCCGAAAGCAGTACATCTGGTACATGCTTCCGCTGCAACTGGTGTACATTCCGTACGTGGTAGTAACCGCCGTTTTAGGATTAACCGGGCGCTACCGCTGGAAAGGCAGAACGATACAGAACCGATGACAGAAATTGAATTCGACATACTCGATGAACTATACTTTGTAGCGTCTTACCCGGACCTGCGCAGCACCCTTTCTTTAAGTGATGAAGAGCTCTGCCAGGGGTTGCAGTCGCTGCTCGCCAAAGGCTACATCCGCATCATGTACCCCGACCAGGATACCGAGCACGCCTATGATCCGAACACCTTCGGGAAACATTGCCACGACTATTTTTACCTTGCCACCAAAGCGGGCTTAGTAGTGCATAATTCAATTTAAATGGCTGTACTACAAAAAGATAAAGCCGCTAACCGGCCGCCTTCCTATTACATCAGGCAGCGCCTGTTGCAGAACAAACCTGCCATGGCCGGGTTGGGCATTATCATTCTGGCTATAGTTGTAGCTATACTTGGTTACGCTATTATGCCCGACAGCACGCCAAATGCGAACAACGGCCTGGTGCAGATCCAGAAAAAAACACCCGGTTTCTCAACACAGGTACTGCGCATCGCTAAAGTAAATCCTGCTGCCGATGTAAATCCTGTGGAGTTCGTGCTTTTTGGCGCTCCTGAAGACTATAGCGAAATTGCAATCGAGAACTATAGTTTTAAAGGCGATAGTTTGCAGGTGCAGCCACTGCGCAGCAACAACGCCATGGCCGATCAGCCCCGCTCTTTCGGCCTCAATGAGATCGTAGCTGAGCCCGGAAACTATAGTTCTGCCGAACTTCAGAAACTGATCGAAGAAGACTACATCCGGAACAAAACCTTCTGGCTGGGCACCGATAAGGCCGGGCGCGATGTACTGAGCCGCTTGATTTTAGGCACACGTATTTCGCTGGGCATTGGCTTTGTGGCGGTGCTTATATCGTTAATAGTAGGTATTGCGGTTGGCGCGGCAGGCGGTTATTTTGGGGGTTGGGTAGATAAACTGATGACCTTCCTGATGACGGTGGTGTGGTCGGTGCCGAGCATTATGCTGGTAATCGCCATTAGTCTGGCCCTGGATAGTAAAGGCGTTTGGGTGGCTTTTGTGGCAGTTGGCTTAACCATGTGGGTAGAAGTTGCCCGTGTGGTGCGTGGCCAGATACTGGGTTTAAAAGAAAAGACGTACATCGAAGCGGCTCAGGTTCTGGGAGTTCCGGAAAGATTGATTATCTTAAGGCATCTGCTTCCAAACATGATAGGGCCCTTAATCGTTATTGCCACAGCAAACTTTGCATCGGCAATTCTGATAGAGGCGGGCCTAAGTTTTTTGGGGCTTGGCGTACAACCGCCGGCACCAAGCTGGGGCATGATGGTGAACGAAGGTTTTCAGCTGATAGGGGCGAAGGCTGGTTTATATTTAGTACTATTACCAAGTTTGTGCATTAGTGTGCTGGTGCTGGCATTTAACCTGCTGGGGAATGGCTTGCGCGATGCATACGATCCAAAAATACCGTTGACCAATGGCTGAAAGTAGCACACCAAATATACAACAGGAGCTTAACCTTAAAAAGCTGGAGCTATCTGCTCTACTGGAGATTACGCAGGCGATCAACGATAACCTGCCTGAAGCTGCTTTGTATAAAATTTACCGTTTTACACTGCTTGCCCAGCTGCACATTAGCAGGCTGGTGCTGTACGTGCACGATGAGCAGTGGGAGTGCAAAGCCGATTTCGGTACGCAGCAGGACTTCAAAAAACAGGACCTTCCGGAAGCCATTACCTCGCTGAAAGAGATCACCTACATGAGCAAACTACAGGTAGATAAAAAGTGGCGCGCTTTTGAGATCGTTATTCCGGTACTGCACAACGGCAAAGTACTGGCCTTTGTGATGATAGGCAAGATGCAGCCGTTTTATACCAATCTGGAAGCCCTGAACTTTGTGCAAACGGTGAGTAACATTATGCTGGTTGCCATCGAAAATCATAAAATGGCCCGCCAGCGACTGGCGCAGGAGTCTATCCGCCGCGAGATTGAAATTGCCCGCGAAGTACAGAATATGCTGTTCCCGAAGGCCCTGCCAAACGACAAAGACATTGCCATACACGCCAGCTACATACCGCATTCATCCATTGGCGGCGACTACTACGATTACATTGAAATAGACCAGGACCGATTCCTGTTTTGCGTGGCCGATGTATCGGGTAAAGGCGTGCCGGCTTCTTTGCTGATGTCGAATTTCCAGGCAGGTCTAAGAACCATCCTTCGGCAGACTTCAGACCTGAATACCGTAGTAGCAGAGCTGAATAACCTGATCTATAGAAATGCGATAGCTGAGAAGTTTATCACGACTTTTCTGGCGCTGTATAACCGCAAAACCCGCGAGCTGTGCTATGTAAATGCCGGCCACAATTCGCCCATTTTGCTACACGAGAACAACACGCACCAACTGCTGAACGAAGGCTGTACCATGCTGGGTGTGTTCGATGTACTGCCGTTTATGTCGGTTACCAGCATTACGGTGCCTAAAAACGCTGTGCTGCTTTGCTACACCGATGGCCTGACCGAAGTATTTGATGAAGACGATTCGGAATTTGGTATTGAGCGGACTATAAACTTCCTGCAGACGCACCGTTTCCTGAGCTCCAAAATGCTGCACCTGCAACTGCTCCGCGAAATAAACCTCTACAACGAAGACGCCACCCTGAACGATGACATTACACTGCTCTCATGCAGGTTTAAATAATTTTTAGATTTGGAGATTTGAAGATGTGGAAATTTGAAAATGAAATTAGAGTGTAACGATAGCAGTCTATAGTTCATTCACCTTTCAGGATTATGAATTTCTATTATTAAGTCATCTCCAAATCTTCAAATTTTCAAATACCCAAATCGACTAAGTGTTTCGCCTCTACAAAACGCCTTACCTGATGAAGAAGCTGTTGCCCGGCTATACCTGGCACCGTAATGTAGCGGACAAGAAACTATTCCTGACATTTGATGACGGGCCGATTCCGGAAATAACCCCATGGGTGCTGGAGCAGCTTGCAAACTATAAGGCAAAGGCCACATTCTTTTGTGTTGGGGACAACGTGGCAAAGCATCCGGAAGTGGCGCAGCAGGTGCTAGCTGGCGGACATAAGCTGGCAAATCATACCTTTAACCATTTAAAAGGCTGGCAGACATCACTGGAACTATACCTGCAAAATGTGCAGCAGTGCCAGGATGCGCTGGAAACTATAGCTCCGGATAAATCAGGGGATAAATTACTGTTCAGGCCACCTTACGGGCGCATTACATCAGCACAGGCAAAAGCGCTCAGGCCAACCTACGAGCTGATCATGTGGGATGTGCTGACCAACGATTATGACGGTACACTGGCCCCGGAAGAATGTCTGAAGCACAGCATACATAAAACCCAACCCGGCAGCATCATCGTATTCCACGACAGCCTGAAAGCGGAACGAAACATGCGCTACGCCCTGCCACGTTTTCTGGAGCATTTCTCCGGGCTGGGCTATACCTTCGAGACCCTATGATCGTATCGGTCATCTACTTTATAGTTTACTTTTCCATTTTTCTGGGGCTGGTATACCTGCTGTTCTATAACCGTAAAAGCTATACTTCTGCTTTCACCAAGCAACCCCGCATCAGTATTCTAATAGCCGCCCGCAACGAAGAACACAGCATCCTGCGCTGCCTTACTGCTATAGAAGCCCTTAACTACCCGAAAGATAAAATTGAAGTACTCATCGGGAACGACGCCTCTACAGACAATACATTGGCTATAGTTAGCAACTTTATCAAAGACAAGCCGAACTATAGATGCATCACCATAACCCAGACGATTGGCAACACACGCGGCAAAGCCAATGTGCTGGCCCAACTCGCCCACCACGCAACCACCGACTATTTCTTTTACACCGATGCCGACATTGCCGTGCCTAAAAACTGGGTGCAAACTATGCTCTCTGCCCTGGATGAAAAAGTGGGAGTCGTTACAGGTATCACCACGATAACCGGTAAGCACTTCTTCCATAAAATGCAGGCCCTGGACTGGCTCTATGCTTTGGGGCTGATACAGGTGGTGGCGGATGTGAAGTTGCCGGTAACTACCATGGGCAACAACATGCTGTTGCGCAGGCAGGCTTATGAGAGTGTAGGCGGCTTTGAAGGCATAAAGTTCTCTATTACAGAAGATATTGCCATTTTTAACGAAATACTAAGCAAAGGCTGGGAGTTCCGGAATATCTATAACCGGGATACACTGGCGCTTTCGTTGCCGGCTGGCACGTTCTGGCAGTATATGTACCAGCGCAAACGCTGGATGAGCGGCTCGATGCACCTGCCGTGGTACATGGCTATTATTTTTATTCTGCATTCTGCCTATTATCCGGTGCTTATCCCATTCTGGGTTCATACTTCGGTGGCCATTATGCTGGGTATTTTCGTGCTCAAACTTATCTTCCAGAGCATCTTTGTGCGCGAGTGCCTGCGCCGGGTAAACATGACCGTGCCCTGGTATTACTACATCCTCTTCGAACTATACCTCGTCGTCTCCTCCGTCATCCTCATTATCTTCTTCTTTATACCAGTTAAAACCGTCTGGAAGGGAAGGCGCTATTAGAAGTTAGAAAGGTATTGGAAATGTAGAGACGCAATACTTTGCGTCTTGGCTACCACGAAGCTATAGTTTCTTTGAATCCCGCTAAATCATTTAATCCCCATTTATACCAGTTCATACAAAATCCTAAAATCCTTTCATCCTAAAAATCTTAGTTCGAACTTGCAGCTTTAAACTATAGTACCGCCTTGGTTACTGATTACAATTAACTGCTAACTGGAATGTTGAAATTAGTTGATTCGCACGCGCATATTTACTCCGAAGAATTTAAGGATGACCTGGCTGCCGCAGTAGCAAAGGCCACAGAAGCAGGAGTAGAGAAGATCTACATGCCCAACATCGACCATACTTCTATTGATGCGATGCTGGAAACGGAAGTGGCTTTTCCAGGAACATGCATCCCGATGATGGGACTGCACCCTGCGTATGTGAAAAAGGATTTTGAGCGCGAACTATACCTGGTGGAAGAGTGGCTGGACAAGCGAAAGTTTGCGGCAGTAGGGGAGTGCGGCATCGATTTGTACTGGGACAAAACTTATTTCCCGCAGCAGCAGGAAGCCCTGAAAGTACAGCTCGAACTGGCGAAGAAACACAACCTGCCTATTATCCTTCACACCCGCGAGTCGTTTGACGAAACGTATGAGTTAGTTGCTGCTGCCCAGGATGGCACCCTGCGCGGTATTTTCCATTGCTTTTCGGGTACGGTAGAGCAGGCGGCCAAAGTAAAAGAACTTAACTTTCTGATGGGAATTGGTGGTGTGGCTACTTTTAAGAATGGGGGTTTGGATAAAGTACTTCCGCATGTGGCATTGGATAGTCTGGTGCTGGAAACAGATTGCCCGTACCTGGCACCGGTACCATATCGTGGCAAACGCAACGAGCCTGCCTACATTCCGCTGGTACTGAAACGCGTAGCTGAACTGATGCAGAAAACCGAAGAAGAAGTAGCAGAAGTAACTACAAAAAACGCCCTGAATCTGTTTAAACTATAGTTATGCAAACGGTAAAAGTTCACATCGATACAGCCGCACCCGACGACCCGGAAGCATCTATCCTCATCATTTACACCGGCGGAACGATCGGGATGGTGTACGATGAAAAAGCGCAGCACCTGGTGCCGTTCAATTTTAATCAGGTTCTGGAGAAAGTGCCGGAACTGAAGCAATTCAACTACCTGCTCACGGTCATAAGCATCGAGCCTGTGATCGACTCATCGAACATCACGATTGACGACTGGCTGATGCTGGCCAAACTGATAGAAGAGAACTATAACGATTACGACGGTTTTGTGGTGTTGCACGGCACCGATACCATGGGCTATAGTGCGTCTGCGCTGAGTTATTTGCTTGAGAACCTGCAGAAGCCGGTGATCTTTACCGGAGCCCAGGTGCCAATAGGTTTGATCCGAACCGATGCACGTGAGAACCTGATCACAGCTTTGCAGATTGCCGGAACCAAAGCACATGTTAAGTGCCGTGTGCCGGAAGTGAGCATCTTTTTCCATAACCTGTTGCTGCGCGGTAACCGGGCCAAAAAAGTAGAGAGCAGCCATTTCGATGCCTTTAAATCCGAAAACTACCCCCCACTGGCCGAAGCGGGAATTGATATCGATTTCTACGACGAACATATTCTGCCATGCCCCCTGCAGCCACTAAAGGTACACCACCAGCTGGAGCCCAATGTAGTGATATTGAAACTTTTTCCGGGTATTACTGAGCAGGTAGTACGCAGCATTCTGCAGTTGCCGAACATAAAAGGGGTGGTATTGGAAACATTTGGAGCTGGCAATGCGCCTACCACAACGTGGTTCTTGGATCTGCTGAAAGAAACCATAGACCGCGGTGTGTATATCCTGAACGTAAGCCAGTGCGACGAAGGCCGCGTAGACCAGGGCCGCTACGAAACAAGCAAGTACCTGTTAAACATGGGCGTAATTGGCGGAGCTGACATAACTACCGAAGCGGCCATTACCAAGCTGATGTTTGTGCTGGGTCTTAACTTGCCGAAAGAGCAAACTATAAAGCTGCTGACAGAGAACCTGCGTGGCGAAATTACTTTGTAAAGTGGTTAAACTATAGTTAAAGCCGGTTTGCAACTATAGAATTTATTAGCGTATCTTTGCAGCCACAATTAGAGAGTTGTCCGAGTGGTCGAAGGAGCACGCCTGGAAAGTGTGTATACCCCAAAAGGGTATCGAGGGTTCGAATCCCTCACTCTCTGCAAACTATAGTTCAGACAGGCTTTTACCCACAAGGTAAGGGCCTGTTTTGTTTCCGCTCAACACTTCTCAGAGTTACACTTGTATCCCTTTTAAACCTTGCTGCCCCTTTCTAAGTTTAATTCCAGCGTAGAGTACTGTTGATCCTGTTAAGGCCGAAATCAAGGGATTTGCTTATAGTTTTAAATAGAGAAAAGCTTCAAAAGGTAACAAAAACTTAAAATACTTTACATAAGCATAAATTATCATGTAGCAATACAATTATTTAGCTATAATTGTTACGTAATAGCTTCTTATGATCCTGAACCGCGCCTTAATTTCTGAAACAGTTACATCCGATAGTGCCTTTTATACCATCCGATATAGCGAACCGTTAAATCTTATTGAAATCCATTGGGATATGGTAACATCTCCCGAAGAACTGCAGGAATCACTTACCCATCTGCTGCAGGTAATTGATGAGCGGGAGCCATGGTATCTGCTTGCCGATACACGTAAGCTGAACACGTTAGGCGCTGATGATCAGTCCTGGATCAGGAATTCTTTTTTACCTTCGCTCAGCCAGTCATCGGTCGTAAAGTTTGCCCGCATTATGGAGCCCGACGTGTTCACACAGGCTGTGTTAGAGAGTCTGCTTGGTTACATGCAATGGGAGCAACACTTCGGATGCAGCCTGCGCTCTTTTACCGACCGAGAAAGCGCCCTTGACTGGATCTACACAGCATAAGGCATACAAAAGCCCTGCAGTTATTACCACAGGGCTAAATGTATAACACAAACAACCAACAACTATTCTTAGTTACGCCGGGTTACTTACGCATCAGTGTTTGTTGTGTATAACACTGCGTAAACTCTGTAACCCCTACAAAATACCCTCCAATAAAAATACCAGCACCGTTGCTAACTGCCTGCTCGCAGGCATAAAAGTCTACTACACCACCATCTATAGTAGCAAACTCCAGCGCCTCGTCGGGCAGCTCGCTTGCCTTATTGGCCGTTGCAGCGGCTTTCCCTTTCGGTTGGCCTGCTTCCTTGGTCAGACTATAAGTTTGGTCCATACAGCGTGTTATTTTGATTTCTGTAACAATATTAACCAATCCCTATATGCTGTAACAGGAAAGCTATAGCTGCTTTGTAACTTGTATTATAGTTATAAAGCGTTGTGCTGGTGGTTCTGAATAGCGGATTTTATATACTTTAAGAGTATTATGTAGTATACATTTTATCTTAAAAGTAACATGTGAATCGGGTATTGGAAAAACTATAGTTGCGGAACGGTAAAAAGTAACATTTAGGCTATGTTATTTTTGTTGCGACAGCCGTATCAAATGATAGGAACAGGTTTGCAGCGCAAGTACCGTAAGCGCTAAAAAGCCCCCAGGTAAGGCCACCAGCCACCAGGCCGATAAGTTTAAACGGATACTGGAGATCGTTCTTCCCCAGCTGGCGTGCGTTGCCGGTAACCCGATGCCCAGGAAAGAGAGCGTAGATTCGACAGCCAGCAGACTGGCTACCCCGAACACAAAGGCTACAATGACAGGAGTCAGCAGATTTGGGAGCGCCTCTTTCAGAATAACCCGACGGTGCTTCATGCCGGTACTTATAGCTGCTTCGATATAAGGCAGTTGCACAATGCGTAACATTTCGGCGCGGGCAAGGCGGGCTGTACCTGTCCAGAACGTGCAGATAAGAATAACGGAAAGCAGCCAGAGGGATGGCCCGGCAAAAGCCGCCACACTTATCAGGAGTATAAGGCGGGGTATGCTGGTCAGGAGTTCTATCAGGCGCAGGGCAATTCCATCAACGGGTATAGCTATCGTTTGCCTTAATCTCATCAGGTTGTTTAAAAGCGGTTTTATGATCAACCAAAGAATAGCCGAAAGTGCCAGGCCTGCAACTATAGCCATGCCGGCAACTTTACCAGGCAAACTATAAAGCACTACCTGCATCGGAAGATGGATCAGATAATAACAAACGATAGGTATAGTTACCAGAATCAGTAAAACCTGTGCGTAGGTCAGTTTCCATTTGCTGTTTCCGAAATATCCAGCTACAGCCCCGACTGCCGTGCCAAGTACAGCCGATAAAAGCATAACCGGTACAGCTATGAATAACCCGTTACGAGCTCCCCAAAGTAAATTCGAGAGCACATCGCGCCCTAACTGGTCGGTACCCAATATATAGGTAGGGTTAGTAAATGGCTTCTGAAACGCATGTTGCAGGTTTAGCTCGTTGGGGCTAAAAGGCAAAGGCAGCAAAGGAAGCAGAAGGACAAGCCCGGTTAACAGCGCCAGGTACACGATGGCCAACCGAAAGCTCCACTTTGTCCTTAGTAAATAAGCAATATCGGAGATGAACGCTCTCATGCAGTACGGGCTCTTATGCGTGGGTCGGCAGCACTATAGGCTACATCCGCAACTATATGGGATACCATTTTTATGAGCGCTACAACTATAACAATGCCAATGATAACCGGAAAGTCGCGGGAAAGGACACTGCTCACCAGCAAACGCCCCACGCCCGGAATAGCAAATATAGTTTCGATCACTACAGACCCGGCAAACAGGGCAGGTAACATATCCGATAAGGTAGTAATTACGGGTAGCAGGGCATTTCTGAGAGCGTGCCGGGTAACAACCTTTGCGTGGGGCAGACCCTTTGCCCGGGCGGTTTTAATGTAGCCAGCCTGCAACGTGCCTGTCAGCGAAGTATAGACCTGATTGGTAAGGTAGGGGAGATTTGCCAGCACCAGACAGGCAACAGGTAATACCATATAAGAGGCCTGAGTAACCCAATTACTCTGGGTATCGTGTAAATTTAAACCTAAGCCAAACACCGGGAAAAGCTGCCAGGCATCAGGGTTGGCCAGCAGCAGAAGCAATAACAGGCAAAGCACAAAGAGCGGAATACTATCCAACAGCACCAGCAGGGCCAGCATTGGTTTGCGCCATTTTTTGCCAGTATCCTGCACCATGGCTATACCTGCATAAAAAGCGAGAACAGACGTTAGCACCATACTCACCAGTAATATTAAAAAAGTATTGCCGGCAGCATCCGCAATAAGAGCTGACACAGGTTGGGAATTGGTAAACGAGACGCCCAAATGGCCGGTAAGCAAAGCGGCAGCCCAGTGGTGATACTGGTTGCGGGTGCCATGCCATTCCAGGTCCGGCACCAGGTAGGAGAAAGTTGTTGCAGTATGTACTTCCGAAAGCGGGGCAATGCTTATATAAAATAAAGGCAGGTCCTGGCCGGTACGCTGCAGCAGTTGCTGGTAGGCTGCTGTTCTGTCGGTTTGCAGGCTTTTACCATAAAACCCGGCTTCGGGGCTCAGGAGCTGTGTTTCGCCGTAAGTGCCCGGCAGCAGCCTGCTTAATAAAAAGATAGCCGAAACCATAAACCATATAACCGGGATGGCTACCAATAAGCGTTTTATGGCTGGTTGCTGCAGCATAAAGAACTTATTTTTGAAGCAGGAAGGCGCTTATATCGTAATTTGGTTTCAGGCCGGATACTTTGGTGTTGCTGAACCGCTTGTTTATGGCCAGTCGCTCTTTCTGGTAGTACAAGGTCAGGAAAGTAGCTTCCTCAAGCATCACCTTCTGGAAATCTTTCAGCAGTTTCGCTTTCTGTCCTTTATCGGTAGCGTGGTTAATCGCTTCTATCAACGCATCTGTTTTTGCATTCCCGAAGCCGGTATAGTTGGTGCCACCCGTCTCAGCGAACGATGTATGAAGTATAGGCTCGAAGTTAAAGTTAAACGGATTACCCGTCAGCGTTCTGAAGAAGATCTCAAAACTATGATTGCGTGAATTTTTAGAGAATAAGCTGCTTTCCTGTGCCTCTACCTGTACAGGTATATTTATTTTGGCTGCGCTCGCCTGAAAGATAAGGGCCGTGGTTTCGAGCATGGTGCTGCCTGCCTTATAGGTAACAGTTATAGTTAGCTGTTCTTCTTTGCCGTTCGCAGTCCGGAACCAACCGTTTGTGCGTTGTTGCCAGCCGGCTTGTTGCAGCAGTTGTGCCGCGGCACCAGTGTTATAGGTATAGGGCTTAAGTCCTGTGTTATAGTACTCTTTTACCGAAGGCGGCACAATACCAACCGATGGCACAGCGTACGATTGCTGGGTAACTTTAATGATGTTCGGAACATCTATCAGGTGCGCTATGGCCTGGCGCGTCTTTTTATCAGCGAACTTGGCCAGTCTGCTATTAATGCCGGCATACACCAGGGCATAGGAATCCGGGGTGTGCAGGTTAAAGTCTTCCAGAAAATCCTTGTTTGTTTTCAGTTCGTCGAATTCCAGTGCAGGAATATCGCTGAGCACGTCCAGTTGGCGGGCTTTAAGGGCGAGTAGGGCCGTAGTGTTCTCCGGGATAACGTGCAGTACGATCCGGCTTGGGTTGGCAGTTAAATTGCTGGCAGAGGTGTTGTTTCCCCACCAGTTCTCTTTACGGGTTAAAACTATAGATTGCCCCGGTACCCACTCTTGAAGCAAGTAACCGGCGCTACCTTGTAATATTTTTCCGTTGTTATTGTAGTCCGGTGTGTTAAAACGAGCCGCGAAAGCCTTTAAATTTTCATTGTTTTCAAGCTTGGAAAGGCTATCTGTCAATGCGGCTACCGGAATACTGGCAAGAAGGTCTTCAGGATCGAATAAATATGCCGGCAGAATAAAAAAATCTCCGGAAAGTAACTCCATTTCGGGGGTAAAGCGGTTGCAGACAAACGTAAACTTTCTGTTGTTGTCTTTGTCAATTACCAGATCCTGTATAAAGGCTACCTGCGGTTTTATCTGTTCATTCTGAAGCAGCGGAGCTTTCAGCACTTTTAATGTAAAAGCTACGTCATCCGATGTTACGGGCGAACCGTCTGTCCACCTTGCTTCCTCACGGATTTCATAAGTTATGTATGTTACTGAGTCTTTTTGCTCGATCAGTGGTAAGCTTTTAGCCAGAATAGGTTTAAGCTGTGCATCTTCCAGGTCTGGTCCTAATAAACTCTGGAAAACCAGGTTCAGGATCTGCATAGCAGCCATGTCGTTATAGTTGGCAGGGTTTAGCGTATGCGGCTCAGATGCAAGGCGTACACTAACCTGACCAGGTTGTTGCTTAGGCTGCGAGCAATAAGTAAGAAGTAATAATAAACTTAAAAAAATCGCGTAAAGCTTCCTCATCTCAAAAAATCCTTTGGCTAAAAGTAATCTTTAGCAAGATAAGGAAAAGGGAAAACTTTATCAGATTAATCGTTCCACTGACCAGTTCCACCATCAACACTTGCTTCTGGTTTCTCAGGCTGGCTTGTTTGTTCAGCTTTTGCTTTTGTTTCACTTGCTTGCAGCGCATCCTTAGAGGCGTCACCACCACCTAAAATTGTGGTTATTTGCAGGATAATGGAAATAATAATTTCTATCATGGCGATTTTATTTAAATGAGATTACGATCAGGACAAATATTAAAGGATATCATTGGCTTGACAAGGAATATTAAGCAGTAAAAGTAACTATGATTTATCTCCGTAAATATTATATATAACTTTATAGTCAGGCCTAAAATTTATATATTGTGCTAATTTTAGCTATTTTGCCTGCAGCAACTTTATGAAATGTAACATTTAGTGGCTGCGCCTATTTTGAACATATGCCTATAGTTGAATTTTTTCAGACCAGCCTTGGTTTGGGTTCTGAGTTTATTCGGACATATATTGAGTTCAAAGTTAAACTTTTTACTGTCTATGCAGGAGATCCAACAATTATTTAAAGTTTTATATAATGTTTCGTCTAAGCCGGGGACCACTGCTATTTCGCATAAACAGAAAGGCCTGGAAGGTATTTTTATACAGGGCGTAACACAAGGTAAATACTTGTCTGATTCCGATGCAGCTTACCAGCTATATGGCACTGATCAGGGTGATGTGCGCTATAAAATGCTGAAGCATAGGTTAAAGAAGAAGCTTTATAATGCGCTGTTAACCGTTGAGATAGATAACAACAAAGGACAGTTGCAAAAGGAAGTAGAATGTGCCCGTTTGCTTACTATTGCCAAACTGCTCTCTAAACAGACCGAATACAATTTAGTGCTCACGCTCTGTAGCAAAGCAATCGCTATCTCGCAAGAATACCAATTCAATGATCTTCTGCTAAGTGCATACGAACTTGAGCTGTCCACGCTGACCAATCAGGGAACCCTGAAGACATATAACAGTAAGCGTAACACCTATCTGCAACAGCTCAAGATTGTTTCCTTAGAAAAAGAAGCCCTAAGTTTTTACCAGTTAGCAAAAGCACACTTAAGGAGCACCGTTAAAGTAAGAAAGGCGCTGTTAGCAGAACTGCCCCGGATTATTGAGCGCTTAACTGAGATTGCTTCTGAAATACAGTCCTTTGAGAGCTTCCTGGCATATTACAAAACGTCGATTCTTTATTACGAGCTTACCGGTAATTTTTCTAAGATCATAAGTGTAACCCAGGAAGCAAGCGATAAAATTGCCAGCGGACAAATAAGCAAAGAGCGGTTTGATATGGCCTACAATGCTTACATATTGGTGTATGCGCATTTAAGGGCCAAAAGTTATACGCAGGGGTTAATTTACGCAAGCGATTATTACAACCTTTTTGATATCACAACCAAAAACTGGTTTGCTTACATGGAGAATTATTTCCTGTTAGCTGTACATGCCAGGCAATACGAATTGGCCGTGATTCTGCTTCACAGGGTTCGGGCTAATACTAATTTTAATACAATTTCCAGCGATTCCAAGGAAAGGTGGCAATTGTATACGGCGTATCTGTTCTTTATAAACCCTGCAGCACCGGTTCTTAAAAACTTTAATTACCAAAGCTTTATAACTTCTATCACCGAGTATAGCAAGGACAAGCAAGGATTTAACGTAGCTATACTTATACTGCAGTTTATTTATTTTCTGAAAAAAGGAGACTCCGAAGGCCTGTTATACAGGATCGAAAGCCTTAAAAAATACATTTTAACGCACCTGAAGGACTCCTTTAGTCTTCGGAGCAAGCTTTTCCTGAAACTGTTAATGTTAACCGTAACAGAAGGTTTTGATGCTACCTCCTGTCGGGCTAAAGGAGCAAAGCATTATCAGAAGCTGATGGAGACCCCGACTCCGGGTGATGCCTACGCGGAGATTGAGATAGTACCTTATGAGCACTTGTGGGAGCTTATTTTGGAAGAAATGCCGAAAGCGGGGGTGTAATTATGGAAGAACTTACAAAACTCGTTGAGTTATTAGAAAATAAAGGCAAATCTACTACTGCAGCTTTTCTCAATTACGCTGATAGCTCAAGCCTTGAGACACGCTTATACCAGCTTATAAAGGATAATGCAGTCGAAAGTGAGCCGGAGCTGATACAAAACCTGTATGGAGACTTTACGAAGGCAAATGCATTTAAAATGCTTAAAACCAGAGTAAAGAAGAAACTTTATAATCAACTGCTTTTTCTCGATCTTTCTGGTTTCGAGATCAGTTTTGGATCGAATAGTGCTGAACTGGAATGCCGGCATTACCTGCAATTAGCTAACATGTTCAGGGTAACCGGTGAAACTGCACTGGCAAGAATACAACTTCAGAAGGCCATGGTACTTGCGGAAGAGGTTCAGCTGATAGATTGCCAGATAGAAGCTTATAAGGCTTTAAGAGCTATACTTACCATTCATGGATTTAACAGACGAGAGTACGAGGAGTGTATTTCTAAGCTTGCTGAACTCTATACATTGGCAGAATATGAAAAAAGAGCCGATGAACTCTTCCATAATATCAAATTTGAGTACAAGTTAGGAGCTAATGCAGGTAACAGCCTTATTAATACATTAAAGGACGTAACGGATGAGTTGAAGGCCAGTTGGCATAAAACTAATCTGTATACTGTCTTCAGACGATATCATCAGCTCATGAACTTCTATTTTGAGCTGAATGGCGATTTTGCTGCCTATATCGACTATCTGAACCAGACTTTTGACGACTACCGGGCAGGAAAAATACATAAAGCATATTTTTCAGAAAGCTTTACCAAATACCTGCTTGTATACGCCTACCTGAAGAATGGGGACTATGCCTTAGGTATACAGGAAGCGGAACAGCTTAAGAAAAAGTTGCCTGAGGGTTCCAAAAACTGGTTTGCGCACCTGGAAAATTACTTTCTGCTTGCGGTTCACGCACAAAAATTTGAACTGGCAGAAAAAATATTACTGGAAGCTTTCAACAATAAGCATTTTAAAGAAAATAACCAGTTTGCTCAGGAGCGCTGGACTATCTTTTACCAGGTGTATCAGAGTGCTTATGGTTTTTCAATCCCTGTAAAGCTGCGGAAAAAGCTGATTGTTGTGCAGCAGGACAAGAAAGGGTTTAACTTATGGTGTGTTATTCTCGACTTTATGACGGCACTGGATAACAGGCATACAAACCTGATCGCGAGCGAAGCAGAGCGCATGAAAAAGTATATTGCCAGATACCTGACTGCCAAAGAAGATGCCCGATCAAAATACATGCTTAAATTATTAGTAGTAGCAGGCCGTGAATTCCCGATAGACGCAGCCAGCTGCCGGAAGAAAAGCGAATACCTGTTCAGTAAATTACAAGAGGCCCCTGTACCCGGCTATGCTTACGCCGAAACTGAGATCATTCCTTATGAAGACTTATGGGAAATTATACTTCAGAAACTGGATGCATCTAAATAGTTATCTATAGTTTATAGTTGCATAAATCGGATTTTTAATATCTTGATGCATGCAAAAGAACAACCCTAAAATAACCAACGCCTGGTGCTTTTACGATTGGGCCAACTCGGTCTACTCGCTGGTTATTACATCCACCATTTTTCCTATTTACTACAGCGCTGTTGCTACAAACCCCGAAACGCAGTCAACTATAGTTAACTTCTTTGGGTTTGAGCTGGAGAGTTCGGTGCTGTTTTCTTATGCGGTGTCTGGTGCGTTTCTGATTATTGCGCTGCTTAGCCCCTTTTTAACAGCCATTGCCGACTATAGCGGGCGAAAGAAGCTGTTTATGCAGCTTTTCTGTTACCTGGGTTCGCTGTCGTGTGTTGGCCTTTTCTTCTTTACCCGCGATACCTTTACCGTTTCGGTTATCCTTTTTGTCCTGGCCTCCATTGGCTTTAGTGGCAGCATCGTTTTTTACAATGCTTACTTACCCGAGATCGCTACCGAAGACCAGTTTGATAAACTGAGTGCCCGTGGTTTTTCGATGGGGTACGTGGGGAGTGTGCTGCTGCTCATTTTTAACCTGGCCATGATACAGCAGCCGGAGTGGTTTGGCATTGCTTCCGATAACAAAAGTCTGCCACCACGCATTGCTTTTTTAACCACAGGGCTTTGGTGGTTTGGTTTTGCGCAGTATTCGTTTTACCATTTGCCAGGCAACGTTTACAACCGGAAACCCAAAGGCAGCTGGGTGCTGAATGGCTTTAAAGAACTGAAAAAAGTCTGGAGCCAGGTAAAGCAATTACCTATGCTCAAGCGTTTTCTGCTGGCTTTTTTCTTCTACAACATGGGGGTGCAAACCGTGATGTACGTAGCTACCATTTTCGGTATTGAAGAACTGGAACTCGAAGACAGCGCCCTCATCTTAACCATCCTGATCATACAACTGGTGGCTATTGCCGGAGCTTACGGCTTTGCGGTTTTGTCGGGTAAATACGGCAATATCAGGGCGCTTATAGTTGCGGTTATTACCTGGATCGGGATATGCATCGGCGCGTATTTTATTCGCGGAGAGTTTGATTTTTATGTGCTGGCAGCTATAGTTGGCTCGGTAATGGGCGGCGTGCAGTCGCTTTCCCGTTCTACTTATTCTAAGCTTATTCCGGCTACAACTATAGATCATGCTTCTTTTTTCAGCTTTTATGATGTGACTGAGAAAGTATCGATCGTTTTAGGAACACTGGCCTATGGACTGGTAGCGCAACTAACCGGCTCCATGCGAAACAGTATACTGGCGCTTATCATTTTCTTTGCGTTGGGGCTGATCTTCCTGTCGATGGTACGTTGGAAAAAAGCGATAGGAGCGGAGCAGGAAGTAAAGGCTAATGTAGCGTCGTAAACTATAGTTCTTCTTTAGCTCTCGCTCGCGTCCCGCGAGTGTGTGCTACAAGTGGCGTCCCGCCACGTTAATGTGCAACTATAGTTAGCAGGCGGATATAAAATCTATGCTGAACAAAGTATAGTTTTAAGCGGCCTGAGTCCGCGGGTAATGAACACTCGCGGGACGCGAGCGAGGGCAAAGCGTCGAGTCCTATATGGCTGTTGGCAATTATAGCTTTAACTATAGCACGTAAAACAAAAAGCCGCTGCAGATTATTGCAGCGGCTTTTCTATAGTTTATAGTTGGACTTACTTCTTGTAAACCTGCTTGCCATTTACGTAAGTATACAACACCTGCAGGTTTCGCATCTTTTCCGGGGCCACGGTCATCAGGTCGTCTTCCAGAATCACAAAGTCAGCAAACATGCCTGGCGCTATAGTTCCTTTTTCGTTCTCCTCAAAAGCTGCTTTTGCTGCCCAAATTGTCATGCCGCGCAGGGCTTCTTCACGGGTCAGGGCATTCTCCATCTGGAAGCCACCTTTCGGCCAGTTCTTTGCATCCTGACGGGCAACAGCTGCATGGAACGTATAAAGCGGGTTAATGTGCTCTACCGGAAAATCGCTGCCCAACGGAATCCAGCCGTTTTGCTGCAATAGTTCTTTAAACGGATAAGCATGTGGTATACGCTCTTTGCCTAATCTGTCGCCGGCCCAATACATATCTGATGTGGCATGTGTTGGCTGTACAGAGGGTACAATGTTATACTTGCCAAACTTTGGCATATCGGCCGGGTTCACGATCTGGGAGTGCTCAATTCTCCAGCGTTTATCATTTTTACCACCCAAAGCTTCCCCGTAAATGTCCAGCAACAAGCGGTTCGTAGAGTCACCGATCGCGTGTGTGTTCATCTGGAAATCAGATTTGGCAAGCTGGGCAGCAATGTCTCTGAACTCTTTCTCAGTAGCCAGCAGGAAACCATAGTGTCCGGCTTTATCATGATAAGGTTTGATCAAAGCAGCGCCACGCGAGCCCAGCGCACCATCGCCATAGATCTTGAACGAGCGCACATTCAACCTGTCGGTCTTATAAATGCCGTTTTTCAGGTAATAGTCCAGGTTAGCTTTGGTGGGGTTCAGCATCACGTACACACGCATCTGCAGGTCGCCGCTTTTGTGCATGGCATCCATCAGGTCGGCTGTACTTTTGTCTAAACCGGCATCTGCCAGCGAGGTAATACCAACTGCAAAACAGTTCTGCTGTGCGTTTATCAATGCCTGGCGCTGTTCCTGCTCGTCCGGTTCCGGAATTTTGGCCGATACCAGGTCAATCGCATTGTCAATCAGGATGCCGGTCATTTTGCCGTTCTTAACTTCTACCAGGCCACCTACCATTTTGGTGTTTGGCGTAATGCCCGCCAAGTCCAGCGCTTTCTGGTTAACGATAGCGGCGTGCCCATCTATTCGGGTAAGGATAATCGGCGTGTTAGGGAAAAGGGCATCCAGGGTATCTTTTGTCGGGAATTCCTTTACAGCCCAGTCGTTCTGGTCCCAGCCGCGGCCGGTAATCCAGTCTGCATCCGGGTACTTTTCGCGCTGCTCCGTTACCTTCTGCACTACTTCCTTAAACGACTCTGTACCTACCAGATCAGCCGACTGCAGCGACAAGCCGTAGCGGTAGAAATGGGCGTGTGCATCGTTAAAGCCAGGGTAAATGGCTTTGCCTTGCGCATCCAGTTCTTCGGTTGCCTTGTACTTGTTCCGGATCTCTTCGGTAGTGCCTACAGCCACAATCTTACCGTCTTTCACGGCAAAGGCTTCAGCTTTATCGAAGTTATCGTTTACCGTATAAACCGTGCCGTTGTAAACTACAAGGTCGGCCGTTTCGGTGGCTTTTTGGGTGCTGGTGCAACTACTTAGCAGGGTAGAGCCAAGCAGCATAGCTGCAGCAAAGGTGCGTAGCGTTCTTTTCATGTGTGCTGTTATTCGAAGCGCATGTGTTTAACCGATTCTCCTGAGTTCTTAAGCTCAATCAATGAATCAATACCTATACTTAAGTGCTTTTCAACAAAAGAGGATGTTACCAACTTGTCGCTTTCCGATGTCTTCACACCTTCCGGTATCATCGGGTTATCCGACACCAGCAACAGTGCACCATGCGGTATTTCATTGATAAAGCCTACCGTGAAAATAGTGGCCGTTTCCATGTCAATGCCCATGGCTCGTATCTGGCGCAGGTAATCCTTAAAATCTTCGTCGTGCTCCCACACGCGGCGGTTGGTGGTATAAACGGTGCCGGTCCAGTAATCCAGTTCATGCTTCTTGATCATAGACGAAACCGCACGCTGCAAACGGAAAGATGGCAGGGCCGGAATTTCCGGTGGCAGATAATCATCAGAAGTACCTTCGCCACGGATTGCCGCAATCGGAAGTATCAGGTCGCCGATCTGTGTTTTGCGTTTTAAGCCACCGCATTTACCCAAAAACAGGGCTGCTTTTGGTTTAATGGCTGAAAGCAAATCCATTACCGTTGCTGCCATGGCGCTACCCATACCAAAATTAATAATGGTAATGTTGTTGGCTGTGGCTGTTTGCATGGGCTTGTCCAGCCCGTTAATCTCCACCTCAAAGCGGTCGGCGAACATGCGCACGTAATTTATAAAATTGGTAAGCAGGATATATTCTCCGAACTCATGGAGTGGCACACCGGTGTACCGGGGAAGCCAGTCGTTTACGATCTCTTCTTTGGTCTTCATAAAATAAATATAATCAATTAGATATAAAAAATCCGCCTTGGCAGCTGGTGCTACGGGGGCGGAGCGTCAGAAAATGGTTAAATTGCAGCATGGATGCTCTTAATCTTCCACCATTCGGACACAAAATTACAAAATCCGGGGCAAATTATCTCATTTTTGATATACTGCGCCGCAAGAATATAGTTTTAACCCCCGAAGAATGGGTCCGCCAGCATTTCCTGCATTACCTCATAAACCAGTTAGGTTATCCCAAAAGCCTGATCAGTATAGAGCGGGGTACCAACTATAACAAGCTGCAGAAACGCACAGATCTGTGTGTATATGATACTACGGGCAGTCCTTTAATGCTGATCGAATGCAAGGCAACCTATGTGCCTATTACGCAGGATGTGGTAAAGCAGGTGTCGGTGTATAACCAGACGATAAAAGCAAAGTTTGTGGTTATTACCAATGGGTTGGATCATTACTGCTGGCAGGTTGATTTCGAGTCGCGACAATTTCAGCCTTTACAGGAGATTCCTGGTTTTAATAAGCTATAGTTTTGTTTTTATGTCATCCTGAGCAAAGACGTCTATAGTTTCTCTATTAGTCATGTCGAGAGCGAGTTGAAAAGAGCCAGCGTAGCTGTGAGGGATCTTATGTGTCTTTCATTTGATGCTCAAAGGCTATAGGTCTATAGTTTGCTTTGCCCACTGCTGGAAACAAGCAGTCTGTTTCATAGCCACTCTTCATCCTGGGAGCTCTATGAGCCTATCGTTCTATAGTTTCTTTGGCTCCCTCCCGGGCCGGGAGGCCCCGTCTTCGGGCATCGCGCTGCTGCCTTCTTGCTATCCTCGCTGCGCTCGGATTGCCTGACGGCACCGCAACAAGTCAAAGGCGCTCAACCCAAAGACTGATATCAAGCTCGATAGTAGATGCTTTGGCTATAGTTTCCTTCATGTCACTTGGTCAAGGCAGTCCGGCTTTTACTCGTGGCTATAGTTCCTTGTGTCAGGCTGCGCCTGCCTGCTCAAGGTCTGTAACTATAGAACTATAGTTTGTGAAACGGCAGAGACAGAGTTCTCCTCCTTGGATAAGGAGGGGCAGGGGTGGTTGGACTAACCGAAACTATAAAACTATAGCAGTGTCAACTATAACAAGGGCAGAAAAGTCCCCCTTTGAAGGGGGCGAAGGGGGATGACAAAACGTAACTATGAAACTATAGCTCAAACTATAGCAAAAAGCCCGAATCCTGAAAATCCATCAAATCCCGTAAATCTTGATTCAGACAAAACTCCCTCACCTGTTTTGGAGGTAGGCGACTTCGATGAAACGTAAGGGCAGGGGTGAGGTATCCCTACCATAGAAAGAAAAAACGCCTTCCGAATCGAGTCCGGAAGGCGTTTTCTATAGTTCAGCTATAGTTATAGCACAGAAGCTACATCAGTATATTCTAAGCCAAAAGCATCGGCTACACCTTTGTATACTACTTTACCATTCACTACGTTCAGGCCTTTTTTCAGCTCTTCGCTGTCCGCGCAGGCTTTCTTCCAGCCTTTGTTGGCAACCTGCACAGCATAAGGCAGTGTAGCGTTTGTAAGCGCCTGTGTAGATGTGAACGGAACCGCACCTGGCATGTTGGCCACGCAGTAATGCACCACATCATCGATAATGAACGTAGGGTTCTCGTGTGTTGTAGGCTTGCAGGTCTCAATGCAACCACCCTGGTCTACGGCCACGTCAACTAATACAGTGCCTGGCTTCATCAACTTCAGCATGTCGCGGGTAATCAGGTGTGGGGCTTTGGCTCCTGGTATCAACACAGCGCCAATGATCAGGTCGTGCGTTTTCACCAGTTCACTGATCACATAGCTGTTAGACATCTGTGTTTTTACGTTGGCAGGAAGTACATCATCCAGGTAACGCAAGCGGGCCAGGTTGGTGTCCAGGATGGTAACATCAGCACCCATACCGGCAGCCATTTTAGCAGCGTTGGTACCAACCACACCACCACCCAGTATCAGTACCTGAGCAGGACGCACACCTGGTACGCCACCTAATAATATACCACGGCCTTTTAGGGGTTTTTCCAGGTATTTGGCGCCTTCCTGAATAGACATACGGCCGGCAACTTCAGACATTGGTACCAGCAAAGGAAGGCTTCTGTCAGCGCGTTCCACTGTTTCGTAGGCCAGGCAAACCGCCTTGCGCTCGATCATAGCCTTGGTTAACGGCTCGTGCGATGCAAAGTGGAAGTACGTGAAAAGCAGCTGATTTTCCTTGATCAGGTTATATTCAGACTCGATCGGCTCCTTTACTTTGATGATCATTTCTGCAATGCTGTACACCTCCTCTATAGTTGGCAGGATAGTAGCACCAGCGTTTGCGTACTCTTCGTCAGCAAAACCGCTGCCTTCGCCGGCAGTTGCCTGTACGTATACGGTGTGGCCGTTGCGTACCAGCTCGTTTACACCTGCAGGCGTTGCACCTACGCGGTTCTCATTATTTTTGATCTCCTTTGGAACACCAATAATCATGTCGTTCTATGTTAAGTTTTTGATAAGCTTAAGATATTCTTGTGTTTAAGCTGCGCAAATATACCATTAACTCAGGTAATAAAAATAACATTTACAACAGAAAGTTTGGGCCAAGAACTGCTCAGGAATTGCACCGGAAACTATAGCGGAAAAGCGAAACCGGAAGGTATAAAATGAAAAAAGGCAGCGATAAAATCACTGCCGTTAGTACAAAATAAAACTATGAAAAAAACTATCTGTAAGGTGCCGGCTATTTGCCTTCCCTTATCGTATTTTTAGTTGCCGTGCCTTCTACAACATCTGCTTTAAGCGTCAGTCTGAGGTTTGGCATTACAATATCGTTTGAAAGAACAGTTACCTGCTCGATTTGCTCCTTTAACACAAGCGGGATGTAGGTAAGTTCCAAAACTGCCTGCTCTCCTGCTTTAAGTGCCGGCTTGGATACTTTATAGCTCACACACTTGCATTTGCTCTGTACTCCCTGCACCACCAGGTCCTGCCGACCTGTGTTTTTGATGATGAACCGCGCTACTGCTTTTTGTCCTTTTTCAAGTTTGCCAAAGTTGTATCCGGTGTTCCCAACAGCCAAACGCGGCGACATTATTTTTTGTTCCTGAGTATAACTGTTTTTCAGATCTTTTGCGCCAACATCTCCTTTAATATAAAGTGTATGGTCGGTTGTTTTACCATTTGTTGTGACCGCAATCGATTTATAGAACGGACCCGGACGGCCAGTACTGTTATAAACGGCTTTTATAACACCTGTTTTGCCGGGCAATATCGGCGTTTTGGTCCAGTCGGGGGTGGTGCACCCGCACGATGGCTGCACATTGGCAATAACCACCGGTTGGTCTCCCACGTTCTTTACCTTAAACTCATAAGTTGCCTGCGTGCCTTCTGCAATTGTCCCAAAGTCATGCGTTCCTTTTTCGAAGCTGAGCTCGCCCTGGGCGCTTGCACCAAAACTAACCAGCAACAGGCAGAATAACGCAATAAAGTAAAAGTTTTTTCTCATTTTAACAAACAGAGAAGCAAATAAACGTAAAAAAGTGGCTCATTATTTCAGGAGCAAAACAAAGATAAAGAATCTTTTAGTAAACAGGCGCTACTACCGTGCCAAATTTAGTGAAGAATAGCCTCCGTTTGAAGTTTAGGCTAATCTTCTGTACTTTTGAAGTAAATTATACCACAAGTATAAACCCTATATCATGCAAACTGCTGAAGTATCTATAACTCAAAAATTAACAGCTGAAGAAATACTACAGGATTACCGGACAGGATGGGAGAGCCGCCAGGCAAGTCTTGCAGGCCGCAAGGAAGTGTTTATGGGCAAAGCCAAGTTCGGTATTTTCGGAGATGGGAAAGAAGTGGCGCAGCTGGCCATGGCTAAGTTTTTCCAGAACGGCGATTTCCGCTCGGGTTACTACCGCGACCAGACCTTTATGTTTGCCATTGGCGAGCTGACACTGCAGCAGTATTTTGCCCAACTATACGCCCACACCGATGTAGAAGCCGAGCCATCCACGGCCGGCCGTGCCATGAACGGCCACTTCGGTACGCGTTTGCTGGATGAGGAAGGGAACTGGAAGAACATCATGGAGCAGAAAAACTCCAGCTCTGATATTTCACCTACCGCCTCGCAGATGCCGCGCCTGGTTGGTCTGGCCTATGCCTCTAAACTATACCGCCAGAACCCGGAACTACAGCACTTGACCCAGTTCTCGGTAAACGGTAACGAAGTCGCTTTCGGAACTATAGGTAATGCCTCTACTTCAGAAGGGATGTTCTTTGAAGCCATAAACGCCGGTGGTGTGCTGCAGGTGCCTATGCTGGTATCGGTTTGGGATGATGGCTACGGTATTTCGGTGCCGGCTGAGTACCAGACAACCAAAGGCAGTATTTCTGAAATTTTAGCCGGTTTCCAGCGCAATGCAGAAGGGGAGCAGGGCTACGAGATATTTAAAGTTAAAGGCTGGGATTATGCCGCCCTTTGCGAAACCTACGAAGCTGCCGTACGTGTTTGCCGCGAGCAGCATGTGCCGGTACTGGTGCACGTAGAAGAAGTTACACAGCCTCAAGGCCACTCTACATCAGGCTCGCACGAGCGCTACAAGTCTAAAGAGCGCCTGGAGTGGGAAGCAGACTTTGATTGCTTGAAAAAGATGCGCGAGTGGATCCTGTCAAATGGAATTGCCACTACCGAGCAACTGGACCAGATCGAGAACGAGGCAAAAGATGCTGTAAAAGTAGCCCGTACCAACGCCTGGAACGCGTTTGAGGCAGGAATTAAAGATGACCATGCTGAAGCACTTCGTTTACTGGATAACCTGGCTGCTGCAAGCGAGCATATTACCGAAATTGCAACTATAACCGAAGAACTTCGCAAAGTAACGGTGCCAATCCGCAGCGATGCTGTTAGAGCAGTGCGCAAAGCCCTGCGCTATGTGCGCGACGAGCGCAACGCAGCTAAACGCGAATTAGTAGGCTGGCTGGAGCAAACGATAGGCGAGAATGCAGATCGCTTTAACTCTTATTTATACAGCCAGTCGGAAGAATCGGCGCTGCTGGTAGAGGAAGTGAAGCCTGAATTTGATGAGAACTCACCAGTAGTTGATGGCCGCGAAGTTTTACAGGCTGCCTTTGATGCCATACTTGCCCGCGACCCGCGCGTGTTTGCCATTGGTGAAGACGTTGGAAGAATTGGCGACGTAAACCAGGCTTTTGCCGGCCTACAGGAAAAGTATGGTGAATTACGCGTGACTGATACCGGTATCCGGGAGTGTACTATAGTTGGCCAGGGAATTGGTGCTGCGCTGCGTGGACTTCGTCCGATCACAGAAATTCAGTACCTGGATTACCTGTTGTATGCGATCCAGATCCTGAGCGATGATGTGGCTTGTTTGCAATACCGTACCAAAGGCGGCCAGAAAGCGCCGCTTATAGTTCGTACCCGTGGTCACCGCCTGGAAGGTATCTGGCACTCCGGTTCACCGATCGGTATGATCCTGAACAGCATCCGTGGTATGCACGTGCTGGTGCCGCGCGACATGACGCAGGCGGCAGGTTTCTATAACACCATGCTGAAATCGGATGAGCCTGCACTGATCATCGAGTGCCTGAACGGTTACCGCTTAAAAGAGCGTATCCCGAATAATATTGCAGAATTTACGGTGCCACTGGGTAAGCCGGAGATATTGAAAGAAGGTTCGGATGTAACTATAGTTACCTATGGCTCTATGTGCCGCATTGTCATGGAAGCTGCCCGCCAACTGGAAGAGTTCGGTATATCAGCGGAAGTGATAGACGTGCAGACGCTGTTACCATTTGATATCGAGCATATAATTGCGGACTCTATTAAAAAGACAAACCGTGTATTGTTTACCGACGAGGATGTACCGGGCGGAGCAACTGCCTTTATGATGCAGCAGGTAGTGGATGAGCAGGGCGCCTGGAGATGGCTGGATTCGAAGCCACAGTGCCTGGCCGCACAGCCGCACCGCCCACCGTATGGCTCTGATGGCGACTACTTCTCTAAACCAAACACAGAAGACGTATTCGAAGCCGTGTACGACATTATGCACGAAGCAGATCCGGAATCTTTCCCGACGATCTACTAAGTAAACTATAGCCAAGCAAAAAGCCCTGCACTAAACTATAGCTGCAGGGCTTTTTTATTTACCTTAAACTGTTACTCAAACAGTGTGATCGGTTCTGATACTACTACATTGCTCTTGTTCGGAACAGGCGTTTCGCGGTCGTAAATAAATACTTCAAACTTGATGACATCTCCCGGCGCAAAAAAGTCTTCGTTTTCGTTTGTAAGTTCCAGACCATACCGTATTTCCCCTTCCAGAGGTTCTTCCCTGTCATCTGAGCTGATCCTCGGGAAACGGCCGCTCAGGTCAAAACCCGCCACAGGGAACTGAAACTCTTCAAATATATATTCATCGGGGTTATTCGGGTCTGGTACCTGCTTCAGGAGCTTCACGATAAAGTTCTTTTCGTAAGGCGATCCCTGATTAAAAGGAGGCTGGCTGTCCGGGTCAGGGTTTTCAGTATCAATTGTTCGCAGGCCGAGGTTACCATCTCCATCCTGAAACCCAATAACCAGGAAAAGGCTGTCGATCTGCAGGCCGCGGTCATCATGATCAAACTGTTCAACGCGTTTGAACGTGATGTGAGGCTCGTCGGGATAGTTGGGCTCTTTGCGGCACGATGCAAGGGCAAGCACCAGCAACAGGCAGCCAAGGCCGTATTTTAGCATATAGTTCATACAGGGAATTCGGAAAAATGAAGCTAAATTTACTAAATCAAACGATTAGATATAGGATTTGTTATAAGTTTATTTGATGGATTTTAAGGCGCAGTTCAAACAAAAGTTACTCCGGCAGCCCGCTGATTTTACCGAAATGGCGCTTTCGCTTTTCCGGTACCAGGCCGCACATAACCCTGTTTACAAAGCGTACCTGCAAAACCTGCACATTCAGCCAGATCAAATAAATACCTTAGAACAGATCCCCTTCTTACCTATAGAGTTCTTTAAGCAGCAAAAGGTTGCAACCGGAGTGTTTGAGCCGGAAGTAACATTCTATAGTAGCGGCACCACGCAGCAAACCCGCAGCAAGCATTATGTGGCCGACCTACAGTGGTACAACCAGGTTACAAAGTACATTTTTGAGCACTTTTACGGGCCGCTGGAGCAGTATGTGGTGCTTGCCCTTTTGCCATCTTATTTAGAGCAGGGCGGCTCCAGTCTGGTGGCCATGGCAGATTATTTTATAAAACAGACCGGCCAGCGCGAGGCAGGGTTTTATTTACATAACCGCAAAGAACTACAGCAAACTATAGATCTGGCACGGGCGCGTGGTAAAAAGGTGCTGCTTATAGGCGTTAGTTATGCCCTGCTGGACTGGGCTGAGGAATTACAGGGAAACTATAGTTTTGAAGGCGTAACCATCATGGAAACCGGTGGTATGAAAGGACGGCACCGCGAAATGGTGCGCGAAGAACTGCACAGCTTCCTGAAGCAGGGTTTCGGCGTTGATAAGATCCATTCAGAATACGGCATGACCGAACTGCTATCACAGGGTTACTCCAAAGGCGATGGTATTTTTAGGCCGGGCCAGACCATGCGCATCCTGTTACGCGACCTCAACGATCCGTTTGATATCGGCAATCATCATCGCTCCGGCGGCATCAACGTCATCGACCTGGCCAACGTGGATTCCTGCGCGTTTATTGAGACAAAGGATATAGGCAGAATGCACACCGACGGTACTTTTGAAGTGCTGGGCCGTTTTGATAACTCGGATATCCGCGGCTGTAATCTGCTGGTGGTGTAACATCCTTCTTTCCACAACTGCGTTATCGACTTGCATGGGATACGTTGTATTTATAGTGTTTGTAGCCGTTGTGGTATTTATATTTTATAGATGGGCTACCCGCAAATCACGCCGCAGAAAAGCGGTGCTTGCCTCTGAATTTCCGGCTGAGTGGCGCAGGATCTTAACCGACCGTGTTGGCTTTTACCATACTTTAAAGACGGAAGAAGAAAAACACCGCTTCGAAAAACTTATCCAACTGTTTATTTCTGAAAAGCGCATTACAGGTATAGATGTAGTAATTGATGACCTGACAAAGGTTCTGGTTGCGAGCAGCGCCATTATTCCGATTTTCGGTTTCCGCGATTGGGAGTATCATAACCTGGGCGAAGTGCTGGTATTCCCAGGAAGTATAAAGAAGTATAAGGATGAGAAAAGCAAAGCGGTAACGGAAGTGCTGGGGCGCGTAAATCCTTTCCAGAACGACCACTACGTCACCTTATCGAAACCGGCGCTGGAACGGGGCTTTAACGATATGGCCGACCGCAAAAATGTAGGCATTCACGAGTTTGCCCACATGATTGACCAGGCTGACGGTGAAATTGATGGCGTGCCGGAAGCGTATTTACCTGACGAATGGGTAGCGCCGTGGCGCGAACTGATGTACCGCAAGATTCAGAGCATTAAGCGAGGTGAGTCGGATATAGATGATTATGGAGCCACAAATGAAGCCGAGTTTTTTGCTGTGGTAACAGAGTACTTTTTTGAAAAACCGGATAAACTGGCCGAAAATCATCCGAAACTATATGCGCTGCTGACCAGAGTATTCCATCAGAATCCCAAACGCAGGTTTCGTGTCAATTTCAGGGAGCTGTTAAACCCGTATGGCAAACGCTTAGGCCGCAACGAGCCTTGCCCGTGTGGGAGTGGGGAAAAATATAAGAACTGCTGTCTGCTCAAAAGGTCGGCAGCATAAAAAACCGCAGTCCGTAAGCATTTATACTTTCGGACTGCGGTTTTATAGTTTACGAGCTATAGTTTAAGCTACAACCGGTCGTGCGTAGGCTTTAGCATCTTCGGCAGTAATTTCCGGGCCGCTCATAATTACCAGGCGTTCTACTACGTTACGAAGCTCCCGCACATTTCCACGCCAGTCTAAGCCTTGCAGGTATTGCAGCGCATCAGGAGTTATACCTTTTGGCTTATTACCATAGTCGTTGGCAATGTCGTTCAGGAACTTGGTTATCAGGTCCGGAATGTCCTCGCGGCGCTCGTTCAGCGGTGGCACGTGTATCAGGATCACACCCAGGCGGTGGTACAAATCTTCCCGGAAGTTCCTGGCTTCAATCTCTTCCAGCAGGTTTTTGTTTGTAGCAGCAATCACGCGTACGTCCACCTGTATATCCTTGTCGCCGCCAACGCGGGTAATTTTATGTTCCTGCAAAGCACGCAGCACTTTGGCCTGCGCCGAAAGGCTCATATCGCCCACCTCATCTAAGAACAAGGTGCCGCCATTTGCCTGCTCAAACTTACCAATGCGCTGTTTAACAGCCGACGTAAACGAGCCTTTCTCGTGACCAAACAGTTCGCTTTCGATCAGCTCGCTTGGTATGGCTGCACAGTTCACTTCTATCAGAGGGCCATTGGCGCGGTTGCTGTGCTCGTGTATGGAGCGGGCCACCAGTTCTTTTCCAGATCCGTTGGGGCCGGTTATCAGCACGCGGGCATCGGTTGGGGCAACTTTTTCTATGGCCTGTTTTACACGACCTAAGGCTTCCGAAGCACCCACCATTTCGTAGGTTTTAGAGATCTTTTTCTTCAGGATCTTGGTTTCGGTGACCAGAGTGGCTTTATCCAGGGCATTTCGCACGGTTACCAGCAGGCGGTTCAGGTCCGGTGGTTTCTGCAGAAAATCGTAGGCACCTTTTTTGGTGGCTTCCACGGCCGTATCAATCGTTCCGTGTGCCGATATCATGATGAACGGGGTGTCCGGCGTCAGCTCCATGGCTTTTTCCAGCACTTCCAGGCCGTCCATACCAGGCATTTTTATGTCGCAGAGTACTACATCGTACTTGCTTTTGCTCAGGTGCTGCAGTCCCTTTTCGCCGTCTTCGGCTTCGTCAACGGTGTAATTCTCAAACTCCAGAATTTCCTTCAGGGTACTACGGATGGCCCGCTCATCATCTATGATCAGAATTTTGGGCATAGGTAGAATCAGTTTAGGTTATCAGGCTAAATTAACTAATAAAACAGCCACCGGCAAGGGTGGCTGCTGCACTTGTACGTGTTTAAAACTGATTTAGCTATGCGTAGAGGTTGCGTTAAATTTATTTGCTGGGCTGCCAATAAAATTTCTTCGGAACCTGACTTCATCTCTTTTTCGTGCCGTAGCGCTGTTAGGCCACTCAAAAGGAGTCTTGGCAGAACCTGATAAATTACCCTTTCGCTTCCAACTATAGGTTCAGAGCAACCTCTGCTTATTTTTTAAATGTGATCACGCTGTATAGTTCCGGCTCCAGGTAATAGCCGCCCGGGTGGCGTGCCGTATAATCAAAATTGATCCAGAGCTCGTCGTTTGTCTCATGGAAATGGATCTTGCCGCTGTTCACTTCATCCGGAAACAGGGTGCGCACCACATGGCTCACTTCATCTATGTCTTTGGATTCGCCCACTTTCACTTCGGTATACATGTGGCTTTCCGAGATCACTACGCGGGCCTCGCCACCAATTGCCATTACCGATGAGGCCATCAGGATCGCGTAATCGTCGCAGTCGCCGGCCAGCAGCTCCATACTTTCCACAGGAGGGGAGTAGTAGTCCATGTTTACCGGGTCGTTCACGTATTTCCAGTTCAGGCGGATGTGCTTGAACAGAGAAAAATAGCGCACCAGCTTACCGTACTTGCGGTAGTACTCGTCGTGGAAGTAGCGGGTAGAGTTCTCTACGGCGAAGTTGCGCAGTTTCGGGTGCGTAGGCTGCATGGCGTTCTTCACGCGCTCCTCTTGAAAATAAGTGCCTTTTACCGGCTTAAAGTACGATACCTTGTGCGGGTTGCTGGTCATGTTTACCAAAGCGGCATTATAGTCGGAGTAAATATCGCCGAACGTATAGTTTGGGAACGTGCTGTTGTAAAAGAACACACCCATAATGGTAAAGAACGACAGCACCGTAAGTTTCGGGCTGATACGTGTAACGATAACCGAAACAGCCGCCGAAACCATCAGCCACAACAAAAAGTGCAGCTCATAGTCCATAGACTTGTAGGGCGGTATGTAAAAGCTGAGTAGCACCGCCATCGGAAACACGATGATGATCTGGATGAACCGTAAGGCAAAACCTTTTGCCAATTTAGGTTGTAAGAACTGCGCCATAAATTTCCCCTCTCGCTAAAAGTTGGTGCTGCAACTATAGGTTATACCTGCACACCTCTCCATTTGTATTATCCTAACGCAAAATCCGGGCCTTATTACTCCCGGCAGGTGCAAACTTTTTTGAAAAAGCCCTGAACACCTGACTTGTTTTTAAGTTAAGGAAAAATTTATACTATAAAAAGATAATTTTAGTAAAGGGATAAAATTTATACTATAGGCAGAATTACGAATTACGAATTACGAATTACGAATTACGAATTACGAATTACGAATTACATTGTCTTGAACAACTATAGATCGTGACTGGTGTTTCTTGTATCGATGGAATGTATAAAATCTAACCTCGAAAAATGAACCATGAAACCAATTCACTCACTCAAAACTCACTCAATCAAAATTATTGATACTGAATGTACATGGGTTTTGGAGTCAGGGCGAGCACTCCTTCGGGTGTCATTAGGCGGTGCCCGCCGCGGGTGTCGTTTTTGTAAAAGAGCTTAAAGCCTGTAAACTGTACCGGTTCGTTTTTGATGTAGCGGCGGTAGGTGTCTTTTTTAAGAGCGGGACCGCCCCAGCCATCCATGTGCATTACTACCTGGTAGCGCGGGTCCAGCTTGATGTTCTGAGAATTGGTGATCATGCCTTGTGTGAAGCGATGCACGATCAGGAGTTTGGGTGGTAAGTTATGCTCGGTTACCAGGCTGGCAAGCAGGCCGGTGGCATAGTTAATGTCTTCGGCATCAAACGATCCGATCCTTCTGCCGGGTACGCCGCCGTTCTTCATGGCAAACTCCGCATCTATCCCTAAATGCACATTTGGCAGCTGCAGATATTTTACCAGGTGTGGTAGCTCTTCCTGCAAAGTGCTCTGGCCTACCTGCACATCCAGGAAAACGATCGCATCGCGCTGTGCCGCCATCTCCAGTACATCCTCTATCATTTTATCCGTCATCCGGAGCCTGTACTTATTGCCGCGGCCGGGTTTGCCCTGGGCCGTTACAACTATAGCATGCAAGGCAGGCTGTACCGGCGTGGTTGGGTCGGCAGCCTGCCAGAGGGCTACTTCCTCGTCGAGTTTCTGGAGCATTTGTTTAGGTGGCAATTCGCCTAAAATGCCCATGCGTTTCGAGAGCGGGTTGCCGTAAAATGCTAAAATGCGTTTCTCGGGAAGTATCGCGCCGGGCAATGGTTTTGGGCCGGGATAGATCCAGGCCGTATCTGGTTGGGCTATAGTTGCTGTGTCCGGGTTAACTATAGTTGTGGTATCGGGCTCCGTCCTGGCAACGGTGTCCTGCACAACTATAGTTTCGGGCGAGGTGGCTTGTGCGGCTTGCTGGGCTTCGCGCTCCTGCATGCAGCTGCTGGCAAATAAAGTGGTTGTACAAAGTAAAAGGGCAAAGCGGTTTTTGGCAGGAAAAGCGGCCGGAAACTGGCGGGTAAGCATACGTAAACGATAAGGGTAAATTGATAGCTTAAGTTAAGCAATTTTATAGTTACCCGCACATAGTATATGGCATAAATTTAATTTAACTCCTCAGCTTGATTTTGTATGGGTGTAGTGCCGCTTCAGCCACTGGCTCAGGCCGGCCAGCCCCGGAAAAAGTACCCGTTCGGTTATGTTGGCCTGGTCCAGCTTATCGCGCACTTCCCATTTAAGCTCGGCTGGTATTATTACCCGGAAATACAGCTCGGGGTGCTGCTGCAACCACTTGCTCAGCTCAGATTTTACATCCGACATCATCGAGAACAGGGCGTACTGCTGCACAATGCGGGCATCCAGGGAAGGCGGCTCCAGGAAAAGCACAAACTCTTCTTTCTGGAAACTGCTCAGTTTTTTCAGGGTAGGGCTTACAGGTGCCAGAATTTCGGGAGTAAATACGCTGGCCCCTTCTTCGTTCACCGCATCCAGCAGGGCCGGGGGCAGATATTGTTTCGATTTCACATAGTCCACACACCACACTGCTCCATCTTCCTCATACTTATCAAGCAGGTCGGTTACAAAATGCAGGGCCACGTAAGGCGAATAGCTCCAGTCGAGGAGGCGGGTGGGCAGGCCATGGTGTTGCGCCAGTGCCAGCCAGTTCCAGATGGTATCGCCCTGCGGCGCGGTAGCGTGGGCATATTTGCGGAAGTTGCGCAGAATGTGCGGTTCCAGCTTCTCGTACTGAGGTCCGATGCGGGTAATGCTGGTGCTCAGGTCATAGGATTTGTTCCAGCTGCCACGGTACACATAACTCGACCGGAAACGGCCCAGCAGCGGGTCCCAACTGTGGTCGAAGAGCGCAGACTGCAGCTCGAGCCATGTCTTTACAACTATATCAGTTCCTGCATGCATCATCGGGTCGGGTTTTGTGGTTCTTACTGAAAACAGCGCATCAGGTTTCAGTTACGTTGTTAGGTGTAAGATACAGGAAATTTATACTTTTATATGCACTAATACCGATGCCTATGATCAGAATTTACCATAACACCCGTTGCAGCAAAAGCCGCTGCACCCTCGACCTGCTGAAAGAACATAACCAGGAAGTAGAAGTAGTGGAATACCTGAAGCAAACACCCTCTGCCGAAGAGCTGAAAGGCTTATTGCAGAAGTTGGGAATGAAGCCCGAAGCACTCGTACGTAAAGGCGAAGCAGTTTATAAAGAGCGTTACGCCGGTAAAAATTTAAACGATGACGAATGGATCCAGGCGATGGTTGAGAATCCGGTGCTGATTGAACGGCCTATAGTTGTGAAAGGGGATAAAGCCGTGATCGGTCGTCCACCAGAAAATGTTCTGCAGTTGCTATAGTTTATAAGCTATAGTATTCTGACTGTCATGTTGAGCGCAGCCGAGACATCTTATTTGTCCTATTAGTTAATGGTATTTGTCATTTCGAACGCAGTGAGAAATCTATCTCAGTTTATAGTTAGTAAGACCTAGCAGCGTGCGCAGCTCCTGCTAGTGTCTGGTGCTATAGTTGACTTTGCCTAATGCTGGAAACGAGCCGTCGTTCCTTCCATAGCTTCTTTTATTCCTGGGAGCTCTATGAGCCTATCGTTTTATAGTTAGCCTGGCTCCCTCCCGGGCCGGGAGGCCCCGTCTTCGGGCATCGCGCGGTGTACATTTCCTTTGCTCCTAACGTCGCAATGCCTTGCGGCACCGGAAATCTACAAGGCGCTCAACCCAAAGACTGATAACACATTCGATAGCTTGCTACTTAACTATAGTTTGCCTGATGTCTCTTGGCTGTGGCAGATCTGCTTTTCTCGTGGTTGTATTTCCAAAGGGACAGGTAAACCTGTCCTGTTCGTGATGTGTAACTATAGAACTATATGTCAAACTATAGCAAGACAGAAAGTTCCCCTCCTTGGATAAGGAGGGGTAGGGGTGGTTTGAACCACTGCAACTATAAAACTATAGCCTTAACTATACCGAAAGCCTAAATCCCGAAAATCCTTTAATCCTGCAAATCCTGATTCAGACAAATTCCCTTTCGGGAGGGATGGGTTAAGTAAGCAATTATAGCAATCCTGGTACAAAACTCCCTCTCCTGTTTTTAGGAGAGGGTCGGGGTGAGGTAAACCTATAGCAACACCCAACTAACGCCAAACCTAACGCAAACCCTTGATCACCTTCGCCAGCTCTTCCGTTAAAGCTCTTCTGGAGAAACGGGCGTGGTTAATGTAGGGCAGGTCCAGGTTCGGGTTGATCTTCCAGGCTTTGCTCATTTGCGTCATGTGGTCCAGCATCAGGTCGTAGGCGGTGTAGTGGAACAGGCGGCCAGCGCCACATTCGTCTATGATCTGGTCCATGGCAGAGTGTACCGGGCCAAGCGCTACTATAGGTTTGTTGGAAGCCAGGTACTCGAACAGTTTGCCCGGCACGTTGGCGTACACACTGTCTACTTCCGCAATCGAGAGCAGCAGCACAGTACTTTCCATCATGTATTTAATGGCTTCCTGGTGCGGCACATAGGCAATGTATTCTGTTATTCCTTCCAGGCCAGCCTTCATGATCCGCTGCTTCACCCCATCCGACACTTTGCCCACAAACCGAAGCTTATAGTTGATCTCGCTGTGCGTGGATAGCAGATTAGCGATCACCTTCAGGAAAACATCAATGTTGTACTGCTCGGTTATAGTGCCGGTATAGGTGATCAGGAAGGTATCTGTTGGCGGATTGCTCTGGAAAACAAAATCATCTTCGTCGTAGCCGTTCGGGATCACATGGATCTTCTCATCGCTGATCCGGGCCGGTTTGTTCAGGAACAGGCGCTTGGTGTCGTCGCTGGTAACAATCACAGCATCGGCATGTTCCAGCACCTGGCGCTCATATTTTTCATCCAGCCGCCTGGCTATCGGCGTGTGCAGCAACTGGTCGTAGTAATGGATGTTTGTCCAGGGGTCTCGTAAATCGGCTACCCAGGGCAGATTGTACTTTTGCTTTAACTTAAGGCCGATCAGCTGCGTAGAATGCGGCGGACTGGTGGTCAGGATGGCATTGTACTTGCCGGCATCTATAAGTTCTTCCGCTTTTTTAAGGGCATGTTTGTTCCAGCCTACGCGGGCATCGGGTATAAACATGTTGCCGCGCACAAACTTAAATACTTTGTCCAGAAAAGTGTCTTTGGTTTTCTGGTTGGCAAAGCCGCTGTATGGTATTTCTTTTTTGCCCGAAAGCTTTTTATAGTACTCAAAAGGCTCTGAAGTAGCGGTGCGGTAAACTTCCAGGCCTTCCGGTATCTCTTTTTCGAAAGTAGGGTCCAGGAGGGCATACGAAGCCTGTTTTTCATCAACAGTAAGCACACCGGGCTGCACGCCGAACTGGGGCAGGTACTTGCAGAATTTAAGGCCACGTTGCACGCCTGGTCCACCGGATGGCGGCCAGTAATAAGAGATATATAGTAAGTTTGTAGGATCAGTGTTCTTCAAAGCGGTAAATTGCTTAACTGTTCGTTCAAATATAAGAAATATATATACTAAATATGGCTTTACGGATTGTCTGAACCACAGATTAACAGGATTAATTAGATTTGCAGGATTTTATGCCGGGCGCAGGCGTACAACTGAACCTGTACGTTCCGGTTTTGATGGTTAATTAAAATCATACAAATCAGTCAAATCATTTTTAATCAACGGTTCAGACGTGTATTTTTGTAGCTAAATCCAGAAGAAAGAGATGTTTGATAATTTAAGTAACAAACTTGACCGCGCCTTTAAAACCCTTAAAGGCCAGGGAAGCATCACCGAAATTAACGTTGCAGCAACTATAAAAGAGGTGCGCCGCGCCCTGGTTGATGCCGACGTAAACTATAAAGTTGCCAAAACTGTAACCGATAAGATCAAGGACGAGGCCATGGGCCGCGATGTATTAATCGCTGTGTCGCCGGGCCAGTTGATGGTGAAGATCGTGTACGAAGAGCTGACACAGCTGATGGGCGGCGAAAAGCAGGACATCAACATCAGCGGCAATCCGGCTATCATCCTGATCGCAGGTCTGCAAGGTTCTGGTAAAACAACCTTTACTGGTAAGCTGGCCAACTACCTTAAAAAGCAGGGCAAATCGGTAATGGTGGCTGCCTGCGACGTGTACCGCCCCGCAGCGATTAACCAGCTGCAGGTACTGGCCGAGCAGGTAGGTGTAGAAGCTTATACCGAACTGGAAAACAAGAACCCGGTTCAGATAGCCCTGAATGCCATTGAGCATGCTAAAAAGACAAACAAGAAAGTAGTTATCATCGATACCGCCGGTCGTTTGGCCGTGGACGAGGCGATGATGAAAGAGATAGCCGAGATCAAAGCTGCCGTTAAGCCAACAGAGACGCTGTTTGTAGTTGACTCAATGACTGGTCAGGATGCGGTGAACACAGCCAAGACTTTCAACGATCGTATCAACTTCGACGGTGTCGTTCTGACTAAGTTAGATGGTGACTCGCGTGGTGGTGCGGCCCTTTCCATTCGTGCTGTAGTTGAGAAGCCGATCAAGTTCATCTCGACCGGTGAGAAGATGGAAGCGCTTGACCTGTTCTACCCGGATCGTATGGCACAGCGTATCCTGGGCATGGGTGACGTGATCTCCCTGGTAGAGCGCGCGCAGCAGGCCTTTGACGAGGACGAGGCAAAGCGTATCAACAAGAAGATCCGCAAGAACCAGTTCAACTTCGACGACTTCCTGACGCAGCTGGAGCAGATAAAGAAAATGGGTGACATCAAAGACCTGGTGGGTATGATACCTGGAGTTGGCAAAGCCCTGAAAGATGTAGAGATCGACGACAACGCGTTCAAACCAATCGAAGCGATTATTAAATCGATGACACCGGCCGAGCGCGAGAACCCGGATATGATAAATGGCAGTCGCCGTGCCCGTATCGCAAAAGGCTCTGGTACCGACATTACGCAGGTAAACAACCTGATGAAGCAGTTCAACGACATGCGCAAAATGATGAAGTCGATGAACAAGATGGCCGGCACCAAAGGCGGCCTGGGTAACCTTGCTAAAATGATGGGTCGCCGCTAAGCGAACTATAAACTATAGAACAGAAGGCTGGGCAATTGCTCAGCCTTTTTTGTTTGCCCTTCATCGTGTCTTTACAATTCCATCCCAACAACCCGGCCACGGGTTTGAACTAAAGCCTATGTAAACAGTTATACTATAAAGGCTTTGTTGTAAAGTGCCGAAAATCAGTATTTTAAGTGATAAATGCTTGCTTTGTAGCTACTGCCTGTAGTTGCATGACAAAGATCAGTTTATAGAATGCCATTGCTTATAGTTTAAGCCTTAGACAGGCTGTAATTTTAAGTTATTAGTAGAAGGCAAGCAGTATTTGCCTTTTGTTTCATTAAAAGTATAAAGACCATGAAGACACTACTCGTACCTGTTGATTTTTCTGATAATTCAGTGCGCGCCCTGCAGTATGCCATTGAACTGGCAACACAGGCCCATGCTGAAGTTGTAGTTTTACATTCTCTGGAAATCATCCCGACCTTGCCTACCCTGAACCATAACAGAGAGACAGACGAAGCCCGTGAAAAGCTTTCTGCTCTTATAGGCCAGGTGAACCAAAGCGGGGCGCAGGTAAGGTACATTGTTACAGGCGGCGACACCACCGGCGATATCCGGAAGGCTATAAAAGAGCTGGATGTGACCCTGGTGGTAATGGGAACAGGCGGCGCCAAAAACTTCGCCAAAAAAATGTTTGGTACTACCACCGAGGCTATCGCGAAACTTGGCCTGTGCCCTGTATTAGCCATTCCGGAAGGTGCCGACATTAAACCGATACGACAGATCGTGTACGCTGCCGATTTTGAGAACGGAGACCAGGTAACCGCTATGCAGCTGCTGCAACTAAAGCAACTCCTGAATGCTTCGCTCACGTTCCTGCACATTGATAGCAAAAAACAGCCAGACTACATTGACGACGAATATATTAAAGCAGAGCTGATCAAACAGTTTCCGGAGGCGGAAATTAACTTTGTAGAGATCGATGCCGAAAATGTAGCCGAGGGAATCGCGAAATACGCCTATGAAAGCGATGCCGACCTGGTAGCCTTTACCATCCTGAACCGGATGTTCTTCGAAAAGATCATTCACAGCAGCGTAACATCGCAGTTGCTGAAGAAGCTGAAACTGCCGATGCTGGCCCTGCCAGAAAACGGCCACCTGTTAGACCTGCAAAGCAGAGACCGCGTGGAAATGGAAAGCGTGCGCTAAAACAGCCACGTTGTAAATAATAAATGGCCGGGAGCTTCGTGTTCCCGGCCATTTATAGTTTATAGCGGTTAACTATAGTCTATAGTTCGTTTCCGATAGGATTGTAGTCCGCAATCAGTAGCTTGTTTTATCTTCTTTGGCAACCCATTTCTCAAAGGCTTCTTTGGCTTCGTCGGCTAAAAGCTGTTCCATGGGTATGCGGCGCTCTGCTTTGGGTTTGTCGAGTTCCTGGTAAATAAATTTATCGTCGAAGCCGATGCGCTCGGCATCTTCGCGGGAGTTGGCATAATATACTTTTTTGGGGCGGGCCCAATAAATGGCGCCAATGCACATGGGGCAGGGCTCGCAGCTGGTGTATAGTTCGCAGTCGTTCAGCTGGTGAGTGCCCAGGCTGGTACAGGCTTTACGGATGGCTTCTACTTCTGCGTGGGCAGTGGGGTCGTTGGAGCCGAGCACGTTGTTATAGCCGCGGGCCACAATTTCGCCGTTGCTCACAATTACGCAGCCAAACGGACCGCCGCAGCCTTCCTCCATTTTCTCTACCGACAGCCGGATGGCCTCGCGCATAAAATCTTCTTTCTGTTTCATAGGTCTGGGGTTAAACTATATCACAGTACGGGTGTTTTGTCTGTAGATGTACGTCTTTTGTCTTTATAATCCTCCTGTTCAGATAATAAGTGATTTTTCTGATGACTTTTTCGGTAAAAAAGTATAATTTAAACTATAGTTTCCGTTAGGCTATATAGCTGTACGTAAATGTTCTCTAATCAAGCACATACACCTTAACCCAACCATATGAAAAGATCTGTACTATGGCTGCTGGCTTTGCTGGTATGCAGCGGCGCCTGGGCGCAAACAAAAGAAATAAACTTCCGGAAAGGTACCGTAGCCGAAATACTGGCACAGGCCAAAACAGAGAAAAAGCCCATTTTTATTGATGCTTACACCACCTGGTGCGGGCCCTGCAAATGGATGGACAAGAACGTGTTTGTAGATGAAAAAGTGGCCGACTACCTTAACGCCAACTTCGTGAACTATAAACTGGACATGGAGAAAGGCGAAGGCATTGAGATGGCCAAAAAATACGAGGTGCAGGCATACCCAAGCTTCCTGTTCCTCAACGCCGATGGCGGCATAATGCACCGCACTGTTGGCGCCCGCCCGGCCGAAATGTTTTTGCAGGTGGCAACTATAGCCAAAGATCCTGCCCAGAACTTTGCATCGTACCAGAAGAAGTTTGAGGGCGGCGAGCGCTCCGCCGGCTTTATGATGGGCTACCTGAAAGTGCTTAATGAAGCTGCCCTGGATGCCGGTAAAGTAGCCGAAGCGTATTTTGCTACCCAGAAATCAGAGCAACTGCTGGAGCCGGGCAACTGGAAACTGATCTACACCAACATCAACACCGTAGAGTCGCCTACGTTTACGCACCTTGTAAAGAACCGCGATGCCTTTGCCAAAAAGTATACCGCCGACTCGGTGGACCAGAAGATACTGAGCGTGTATGGCACCGCCCTGAACCGCGCCGCTTACGAAGGCAACGATGCCAACTATAGCAAACTGAAAACCGACCTGAGCAACCTGAAACTGAAAGATGCGGAAAAGCAGCAGTTGTTTGCCGAAGCCATTTACTACGAGCGCAAACAAGACCTGCCAAAATACCATGCCGCCAACACCAGACTATACGATACCTACTTCAGCAACGACGCGATGCGCCTGAACAGCATTGCCTGGAAGTATTATGAGACCATTGACGACAAAGCTATGCTGCAGAAAGCCGAGCAGTGGGCCGGCAAATCAGTAAGCATTGCCCCGGGCTACGCCAACATGGATACCCAGGCTGCCCTGCTGTACAAGCTCGGCCAGAAACAGAAAGCAAAGGAAATGGCTGAAAAAGCAATTGCGGCAGGTAAGCGTTCCGGCGAGGACGTGACCGGCACCGAAGAGTTGCTGCAGAAAATAAACAAACTATAGCCGGGAGTACAACTTAAAACTATAGGCGGCGGTGGCAAAGGCTACCGCCGCTTTTTTATGCCCCGTAAAGACAATAACCTATACTACACTTGTGCATTCAAAACGCGCATACTCGTAGTATAGGTTAGTACGGTCTTGGGCTCCGCAACCGGAGCTTCATATTGCCGGGTGTTTTTCTTATTAATGTACTATAATTACTTATTTCGTTTAAGTTTATGTACGATGTTACAGAGTATGGGTTTATCATCAGCCTAAAATTTATAGTTTTATTTTGAAATGAAAGGTGTTGAATGATAGCATCTTATGATATGTAGTTGCGTACATGCAGGTAGAACGATCTAACAACAATGCCTTATGCTACGATACATTTTTCATTTTATAGTGATACTCTGCCTGTGCCTGTCTGCAGGCTGCACTACCAGCCGAGAGCGGGAAGTGAACGATGAGCTCGGCGATTTCAGGAACTGGGTAAACCAGACCACCGCCAATGTTGCGCAACGCACCGAAGAAGACTGGAAACGCGCGAAAGCCGACTTTGAGACCCGAACACAGGAACTGGACCAGAAACAGGAAAACTTCTCTGATGAGCTGAAGCAGGATTATGAGAACCTGAAGCAGGAGTTCCGGGAAGCAGATGAGACCCATGCCCGCAACCTGCGCGCCGCCCGGCTGGCCGAATGGCAGCAACGCCTGTTAGGTAACTACGCCGATGCCACCACTATAACACAGGCCAACGTACGCCAGGTGTATATCACGTTGCTGGAAAATGTGCGCAACCAGCACAGCACCTGGACAAACGAAGACTGGGAAATGGCAAAAATGGTGATGAACACCCTGAACGAGCGTAAAGACGAAATAGATGACGGCCTGAACACCGACGACGAAGTAAAGATAAAAGCCCTGCAGATGGAGTTCCGGGCCCTGGAAACAGCCGGCGACCTTGGCGGGAATAAGTAAACTATAGTTAAGACTTGTTTCCCCTTGAGATCTCTGCGTAAACCTTCGCGCCCTTAGCGTTTAAGTTTTACCGCAATGTACGCCAAGGTTTACGCAAGAGGCGCAAAGGTTCGTGAACTATAGTTTTAAACTATAATCCGGCCTTCGTGTGCGTCGCCGTAAAGTATGGCTTGTCCGTTTAAATGGCGATAACCGCTTAGCCAGGCCAGCAGCGCATCGAACTGGTGCCAGTTTTCGGGCTGACGGGCAAGAGCGAACGGGAGCTGTTGCTGCAACAGCCGGGTAAATTCCGGTAAGGCGGCCGGGTCTTTTTTGTAGCCCCGGTTATGAGGCAGCAGCAAATGCGCCAGTTGGCTCGGGTAAGTTTCCAGCATGCTGATGCCGCGCTCCGCTGCTATAGTGCGCAGCCTTATAGCCCGGGCTGTAAGGCCTCCAATAAACAGTGGCGACATGGCCTGTACTTCGCGGTCGCAGGTGCGGTAAAAGAAATCGGAACCGGATGTGTAAGGAGACTGGCTGTAAACTTTTGGTAGTGTGAGGGGCGCATCCATAAAAACGATAGCAGGCTTTTGTTCCTGTATCAGCTGCAGTAAAAAATCATCGGCATCCTGGCCGCGGTGGCTTTGCTTCAGGTGCAGAGTGCCGTGTTGCAGCATGGCTGCTGCCGTGGTGCCGGCCAGCTTGGCGCCGTAATCCACACCCATAAATACCGGAAGATCTTCTGGAAGCATCTGTAACAAACTATAGTTTAACCTATTGCTGTTACGTGGCAGCCTGTAGTTTAGTGGCGTTAAGCTGACTTTTCGAGGTGATGCCGGATGTGGTTTATCTGGTGCAGGTGGTGGTTAAAATGGTCCTGCAAGAAAGTAAGGGTTTGCCCGATGCTCAGCATACCGGCATACGGATGCCTGAAAACGCATTTATACAGCAGGGCAGGAGGGAGTTCGGTCAGCAGGTCTTCGAGTTTGTAGCGGGTGTCGTCCCATTGCTGGTGCAGTTTGCCCAGGTCTACCTCATCGGGTACAGTGGCAACCACAGCCGGGGCTTTAAATTTCATGCCGGAGTTCAGGGCCAGTTTCAGCAACAGGGCGTATAGTTTGTTTCGTACCGAGGCCGTGTGCAGTTCCTCTTCCTGTTGTATCTTGCGCTGAATGTAGCTGATGGTAGCCTGTTCTACCTGCAGCAGGTGCGCCACAATCTGGCCGATCGACCATTTTCCTTCAGCCGGAGGTGTGTTCAGCAACGTATCATCTAAACTTTGCAGGTCTTTTAACAGCTTGTTTCTCGACTTCTCAAGGTATAAATACTTAACTTCCAGTTTCGGATTCATAAACAGAACGGGGCTAAAAACTGCTGAACTCATAAAAAGTAAAATTTGGTAGCGCGCTCTAAATCTACATATTTTTTAGTTAAATGCAACAGCGTACCTGCCTTGTTTAATGGTAAACGGTTGATATTAAGAAGTGTAGTAGTGTATTAGCGCCTAACTATAATTAGGAATGTTCAATAAAGTGTTTCTAAAAATCAAAATTCTTACGAACTTCGCATCTTGCAATAATTACTTATGATCAAAAACGACCCAATCGGAGCGGCGATACAGGATTACCTGAAAGGCAAAAAGAACGGAACAATTACGGTGGCCTGCAACATAGCTGAAGACGATGTGATACCTGTTGATTACCTGTTCAGGCAGGAAGAAGAAATGCCTGAACTGGAAACAATAGCCCTGCAGGAGTGTCGTGGGCATGTGCTGGATGTGGGGGCCGGTGCCGGTTGCCATAGTTTACTGCTACAGGAACGCGGCCTGCCTGTTACGGCCATCGATATATCGGAGGGCGCTGTGGCTGCCATGCAGCAGCGTGGGGTCGAAAACGTGCTGCTGGCTGATGTACATACCCTGAAAGATCAGAAATATGATACACTACTGATGCTGATGAACGGCATTGGGATAGTGGGCGACCTGTTCGGACTTTACAAGTTCCTGGTACACACTAAAACGATCCTGAACCCGGGCGGCCAGATTCTGCTGGAGTCGTCGGATATCCTGTACATGTACGAGCAGGAAGACGGCTCTGTGCTGCTGGACCTGAACGCTGGGTACTATGGCGAAGTGGAGTACAACATGAAGTACAAAACCCACGAGAGCGGCAAATTTAAGTGGCTGTTTATAGATGCCGGCCTACTGGAGCAATACGCCGAAGAACACGGCTATAGTTTTGAAGTGCTCTACGAAGGCGAAAATGGAAATTACCTGGCCAAGCTGGTGTTGTTAGGGTAGGGGTTAACTATAGTTTAAAGGGCTCACAAGTGGCAAAAAGCTTTTCTATTTTTAAACCAGCTACCTTTTACTGGACTAATACCTACATGAGCTATGCTTTTATAGTAGCTGTTATTTGTTTGGTACTTGTTCTGAAGTTTGTATTTCTTATTCCGGGAACAGATCCGGTGCTCCAGGCCTTAGCGTTTGCTATTCTTCTACCATACATTTATTTTATTGGTAAAAGTGTATTAGTAACAAATAAATTCAGACCACTTAAAGGAAAGCTACAAGGAGTTATAGTATTTGAAAAGGACGCGATTATGATAGCAGATCAGCAATTTGCTTTATCTGAGATAAGTAAGATAGAGATTGAAGCTGGAGACTGGCTTGGCCTTGAAAAATGGGATAGAGGACTTGATAATTACTTTGAGAACACCTTGTCAAGGGGAGTTGATAATAAGTTGAAGCTGATTTTAAGCAATGGCACAACTATAAAAACCAAATTCCTGCAGCTAAGCGCTTGCGAGTTCAGAGAGATTGAAGATATTATTCTTCACTACTACTTGAACGATAAAATAAGCTACCTCCAAACAGTTGATATTCTGTGTCTTTCAAAACAGGAGGAATGGAATCGTTTAAAAGCGTTGAAATCAATGTAAATTAATCTCTGCCCTCGCTCGCGTCCCGCGAGTGTGAGCTACACACGGCCTCTGGCCGCTTGAATGCTTAGATAAGCCGCAAGTTTAGTGTCAGCACAACTTGTGGCCGTAAATGGGGCCAGTTTGTAACTGGCGAAACTATAGTTCCCTTTAGCTGTTCCGGACATCCTTGTCCGGAACTATCTCTGATGCGGATTTCCTAATCCGCGTATACAGGAACAGGGGGATTAGGAAATCCCCCGCTGAAGGCTTTCGAACTAAGAAGTCCAAAAGAGCAAAATTTGTAATCGGCGTGTTCACAAACTATAGTTTACCTTCACAAAAGTTCCCACAACCTGCTGTTCTGGATTTGCAATCCGGAACTACCTTACCCCGCGGATTTGTAATCCGCTTTCCTGCCAGTAGCTAATGCCTCTGTAAAGCGGATTACAAATCCGCAGCAACTATACTTTCGAATTGCAAATCCGAAAGAGCAGAGTGGGGAGCAAAGAGGATGAAGGCAACTATAGCACCATCTCAACACATCAACAAACTATAATTCTCCGTACCTATAGCTGGTTTTGGCCAAACTACAGTTGTTGCAACTATAGCTATAAGTAAATGAACAAACGAGTTGCCTCTACGTGGCAGATCACCAAACAGACCTTTAAAGAGTTTGTAGACGACAATCCGCTGGATTATGCGGCCATTATTGGATTTTACACCATCTTCTCGCTGCCGGCGGTGCTGATCATTACCATTCGTATTGCCGGGGCAGTGTTCGGGCAGGAAGCCGTGAAAGGGGAAGTCGTGAACCAGTTGGGCGGCATTGTGGGACGCAGCAGTGCCGAACAGTTCCAGAGCATTATCGAGAACGCCGCTATTTCAGATGCCAGTACCATCGGAACTATAGTTGGGGTAGCCACCATGATCTTTTCGGCCACTACTGTTTTCGTAGCCCTCCAGGATTCACTGAATGCCATGTGGGAAGTAAAGGCCAAGATTGAAAAAGGCTGGCTGAAACTGCTGATAGGGCGGGTACTGTCGCTGGCCATGGTTATCAGTATGGGCTTCCTGTTGCTGGTCTCTTTGTCTATTGATGTCGCGCTGGGGATCGTGTATGGTTTCCTGCGCCAGGCATTCTCAGGTGTTGCTATTTACCTTATAACAATTGGCAACATCCTGGTTTCCATCCTGATCAGTACGGTTATTTTTGCGGCTATTTACCGCGTGCTGCCTGATGCCAAAATTCGCTGGAAAAATGTATGGGTAGGGGCATTTGTGACGGCTATCCTGTTTGTGTTGGGCAAATACGTTCTCAACATTTACTTTCAGCACGACCCGCTGGCCGATACCTATGGCGCTGCCGGTTCATTGGTGCTGATACTGGTGTGGGTATACTATACGGCGGTTATTTTCCTGTTCGGGGCAGAGTTTACGCAGGTATACTCCAAAGCGCATGATAAAACGATAGAACCCGAAGACACCGCCGTAAAGGTTAAAAAAAAAGAAGTGGAGATTGATACCGACACCGGCAAAGTAGAAGTGAAGGAAAAAGAAAAAGGCGACTCGTTATAAGTCGCCTTCTCTTATTTAGGGTTTAAAGCAATTAAGCTTTTGTATACATTACTTGTTTTACGGCTTCAATAGTGCGCGCTACGTTTGGCAGCGATGCCTCGATAAGCGTTGGCGCATACGGAAGCGGAACGTCGCGGCAGGTAACACGTTTTACCGGAGCATCCATGTAATCGAACGCGTTGCTCTGGATGTGGTAAGCCAGTTCAGAAGAGATAGAGGCAAGTGGCCATGCTTCTTCCACTACCACCATGCGGTTTGTCTTTTTCACAGACTCAACCAATGTTTTATAGTCGATAGGGCGAACAGTGCGCAGATCGATAACCTCGGCGTTTACGCCATCTTTAGCTAATTCTTCGGCAGCAGCAAGCGCCACTTTCATCATCTTACCGAAAGAAACGATCGTTACGTCCGTACCTTCGCGCTTGATATCAGCCACACCGATCGGGATCAGGTATTCTTCTTCAGGCACTTCGCCTTTGTCGCCGTACATCTGCTCCGACTCCATAAAGATAACCGGGTCGTTATCGCGGATGGCAGACTTCATGAGGCCTTTTGCATCGTAAGGGTTAGATGGCACAACAACCTTCAGACCCGGCGTATTGGCATACCAGTTCTCGAAGTTCTGCGAGTGCTGCGACGACAACATACCGGCGCTACCAGTTGGGCCACGGAATACGATCGGGCAACCATACTGGCCACCTGACATCGACATCATTTTAGCCGCAGAGTTGATCACCTGGTCAATAGCAACCAGCGAGAAGTTAAAGGTCATGAACTCGATGATCGGGCGCAGGCCGTTCATGGAAGCACCCACACCTATACCGGCAAAACCAAGCTCGGCGATCGGTGTATCAATTACTCGTTCCGGACCGAATTCGTCCAGCATGCCCTGGCTAACTTTGTAAGCACCATTGTATTCTGCTACTTCTTCACCCATCAGAAACACGCTCTTATCGCGGCGCATTTCTTCCGACATGGCTTCGCGCAGGGCTTCTCTAAACTGTATAGTACGCATATCAGATGTTATATTCTCGTTCAGCGGGTAAAATTAAGATAAACCTGCCAATTTACAAGGCATTTATATTGAGTTATGGCCGGAAAGCATCTTTATAAGCCTGCTCTGAGCGGTACGCATCAAATTCCTTATCTTCTATCGCCTTTAAGGTATAGTTGTTATCGGCTTTTATGCTTTGGCGCAGGTGTGTGGTCAGCATCGCCTCGTTTTTGGTGCGGGCCGCAATAATAGCTAAACTATAGTTGGCCAGCGCATCGTTTGGCTGTAGTTCCAGGGCTTTGTTATAAAACTCCCGGGCGCCTTCGTAGTTCTCTTTCAACAGGTAGCTCAGTCCCAGGTTCATCTGTGTCTGGTAGGTGTTACCGGCATATTTCAGGCTTTCAATGGCATCGTCAAACTGGCCAATCTCAATTTCCAAAGCAGCTTTGTCTGCAAAAATGCGTTTCAGCTCATCGGGATTGCCACCTAATTTAATGGCATAATCGTAGTACTGCAGGGCTTCCAGCTTATCGCCGCGCACATGGTAGGCGCTTGCCAAACTATAGTATACCGGGGCAGTAGGGTTCCGGAAACCGGCATAGGTTAAATTATGGATAGCTTTTGCCAGCAGGGCCTGTTTTGCTTTAGGGCGGTACTCTTTGCGGGCCATCTCTACATACACCTTGCCTAAATTATGGTAAGCCGGCCATTTGTTGGTGGTCTTTACAGCGGCCTCGTAGATCTGTTTCTTCTCGGCCAACAGTGGCGTAAGGGTAGCGGCATGCTGTAGTTCCTGTTCGGTCAGTACATCGGCCGGGGCCTTTTCTTCGGCAATCTGTTTGGCCAGCAGGTATAGTTCGTAATCGGCTTTCTGGTTGCGGTTATAGTTTATAGTTACACCACCGTAGCGCAGGCCCGGGTACACGTATAGTTGCAGGTATTCGTAAGCAGCGGTTTTATGCAGGGCTGCGTCTTTTTCTTTGTCTGATGTGTTGCTGTTAACTATAGTCAGTGCTTCCTGCACCTGTGCTTTGGGCAGGGCAGAGGCTTTTATCTTTTCTGTTACCTGCGCCCAGGTATCTTTAACCGGAAGCTTTTTAAGCGAGATCTTTTTGTTGTTATAGTTTAAAGCTTCTGCTTTACTAAGGTAATATTTCTCCAGGGCTTCGAGGCGCTTCTGGGCCATGCCTCCCGCTTCGTCCGGCGACTGTGAGGCTGTAACGGTTACTTCCTGTGTAGCAACGTTATCGGCAATGTACTGGTCGAGCACGCTGAGGTTAGAGCCCAGGTGGCTGCGCAGTTTGGCGTTGTCTTCTTCAAAATAAAAGGTAAGCTGGGCTGGCTGGTCTGCTTCTTTGGCGTAACTGTCCGGTATAAACAGAATCTCGTTGTTGCGCACCATCAGCAGGGGCGTGGTGTTCAGGCCGGTGGCAATGGCTTTGGGTTCGCTGTATTTTACATCGTCGGTTTCTTTTTTGATGGCCATGCCCTGCACATACAGTGTGCCTTTGTTCTTTTTAGGCGAATAAGGGAAAGAGAATTGTTTGGTTATAGTTGGCCAGCCGTTCTCATACAAAAACTCTCCGAACTCAAAATTTAGGGCGCCTACCTGCTCGCGCTGCTGCTCGCCGTATTCGTAGTACAGGTCCAGTTTGTAGCGGTAGCCATCCTTTACGATCTGGGGTGGCATGCTGGCTTTTACTTCAAACTCTACCAGCTGTCCGTTGGCTACCAGCGGGTTTGGCTGCACGGTTATGTGCTGTTTTTTTGCCAGGCGCGTCATTTTTTGCAGGGTACAACCACTGGCCAACAGCAGCAATAGCAGACTATAGATTACTGCCGTAGCGTAATTTTTTTTGTAACAGAGCATAGCTGGATATAAAGTTTGTTCGTAAAAGTACCTCAGGACCTGTTTTTGCCGTTACACCTATGTATTAAGGCCCGGCTATTTTGATGAAATTAGTAAATACCGTAATTTTATAGACTTAAAAGAATGCGCATGAAACGAATCCAGTACTTTATCGAATCCCAGGCCTTTGGCGTGTGTGCGATGCTGGGCGAAAAGCTTGGCATCGCCAGCAGCAGCATTCGCCTGTCTTTTATTTATGTTTCTTTCCTGACCATGGGCTCGCCGGTGATCATTTACCTGATGCTGGCCTTCTGGATGAACGTACAGAAAAGTCTTCGTCGCGAGCGTAGCACCGTCTGGGACCTATAGTTCCGGCACGGTTCGCTTTTGCCGCACAAAATATTCCCACACAATACTGCCTTTGTAAACGCCTGCCATACGGGCAAAATTGCCTTTAGGTTGCTGGGCTTTACGGCGTTTGCGCCAATAGCTGCTGTGGCGCAGTACATCGGCGTGGGCATCCAGCACGGCGCGTGCATCTGCTGTTTGTCCTGCCAGTAACATCCTGAAAGCTGCCAGCCAGTCCAGCAGTATGCGCAATACTATAGTTGGGATCAACTCCGATCCGGGTAAGTTCTTGTAAAGCAAGGCAAGCCCGTTCCTGAAATTCAGGTACGTTTTGCGCGGGTTGGATTTGTGCAGGGTGCCGCCGCCTACGTGGTATACCTGGCTGTGGCCATTATACATAATTTTGTAGCCTGCATTTTTGGCGCGCCAGCACAGGTCAATCTCTTCCATGTGCGCAAAAAAAGCAGGTTCCAGCCCGCCCAGCTGGTGGTATAGTTTGGCTCTTACAAACATACAGGCACCGGTCGCCCAGAAAATCTCCTGCACATCGTTATACTGCCCGCGGTCTTCTTCTATCGTTTCAAACAAACGGCCCCGGCAAAAAGGGTAACCCAATGTGTCGATCAAACCACCGGCAGCTCCGGCATGCTCTAAGAAGTCGGGGTGTTGCTGTGCGTTTATTTTGGGTTGCACCGCAGCTATAGTTTGGTCGGCATCCAGCATGGCAACTATAGGTTCTACCCACCCCGGCGTCACTTCCACATCCGAGTTCAGTAAGACATAGTAATCTGCCTCAATTTGTTGTAGCGCCAGGTTATAGCCTTCGCAAAAACCGTGGTTCTGGTCGTGCCGGATAATGCGTACCCCCGGAAAATGCTGCTCTACATAAACTATAGAATCATCCGAAGAAGCATTATCAGCCACTATAACCTCGCAGCCGGGGCTGTTGGCTAATACCGACGGTAGAAACTGTTGCAGGTAGCGTTGCCCGTTCCAGTTAAGAATAACAATAGCCGTGCGGCTGGTACTATAAGCCAAAGTTGCCGAGATCTAAACCAGGGATATTAGGCAGCAAGCCGTCCGTTTTCTTTTTCATTTCTTCCTGCGCACGTTCGGTGGCGGTCAGCATGGCATTGTTCACAGCAGCTACAACCAAGTCGTTCACCATTTCGCGGTCGTTCACGTTCAGGATCGATTCGTCTATCTCAATCTTCAGGAGCTTGCGCTGGCCGTTTACGGTAGCTTTTACCAGTCCGGCGCCAGCCTCGGCAGTAACGGTTATGTGCTGTAAATTTTCCTGTGCTTCTTTCAGTTTGGCCTGGACTTCTCTCATTTTGCCCATCATGCCCATCATATCAAACATAGTCGTGTGCTTTTTGTAGTAAAAATGTCGCGTTCAGGGTATAACGCAACTGCACCTCAAATATACAAGCATAATCTCAGATTGCAGAAAAAGTAGCAACATAACTTGGCATTGTATAATACCTTACTGGTTATCTTCTTATACCTGTTTTAAACTATAATTCACCAATATAGCAAGTGGCTATACTTGTTTTCCTGTAAATATAGCTTATGTCTCGATATAAAATTATAATTTTTATAGTATAAAGTATATACAGGCTATAAAATCTTTTCTGCACCCTTTCTCGCTCGGCAACTTGCATAGTTGCGTATTTGGCCACTGATTTTTAGTGAAATTCAAAAGCTTAGATAAGCACCTACTTTTACTTACCAGTTATGAAAACTTCTTTACCATCTATTAAGAACAGCACGTGGTTACGGGTGTTGTTACTGTTAGTTCTCCTGCTTTTTATTATTAAAACCGTATCTGCTCAGCAGGTGAAGGAAGAATGGGTGCGGTACTTTGATGGAGCCGTTGGCACTCCTTTAGATTTTGTAAGTGCAAATGCTGTTATGGATGCTGCCGGTAACTCATTTATAGCCCGTGTAGTAGATAACCGCACCGAAGACGTACGCATTGAGGTAAGTAAATTTTCGGTTACTGGTGAACAGGTGTGGGTTTCGTCAGCTCTTAGCGGCGCTTTTTACGAAGTTCTCGAATTGAGCGAAATAACTCTTGATGCTAACGGCGATGTATATCTGGTTGGATCAATAGACCCTATACAGGATGCGCGAGGTGATGTTTTTGTGGCTAAAATTGACGGAACTACCGGCGAAAGAAAGTGGTTCAGCACCTTAAGCCCTTATGCTGGCGAGCGCGGTCTGCAAATTGCTGTAGATAATAATGGCGGCGTTTACACTATAGGCAGGGCATCTGTTATCAGAATTCACTTTCTGTCAAGGTTTGATGCAGCTACCGGAGAGCACTCCTGGACAAGAGATATCAACTGGCCTGAAGAAGGAGCTGCCACGCCGTTACTGGTAACTGTATTCGATCTGAAAGCCGATGCTGCGGGCAACGCCTACCTTACCGGCACAATACCCCATACAAACGGAGAAACAGACATTGTTACCTTTAAATACAATACAGCCGGTGAGCAGGTATGGCGTAACATCCACGCAACGCCGCAATCCGAAACTATAAATGGCTTTGCCATAGATGCTACCGGGGTGTACATCTCAGCCACAAATACCGAAGGCGAGTTTATAGTTGCCTATGCCGCTGACGATGGCGCTGAACGATGGAACATTACGCCGCAATACAACGGCACTGACCTGACAGGAATTGTTCAGTTTACATCAGATAACGCCGGAGGTTTGCTGGTAGCAGGTAACCTGGACCAACAGGCGCACATCCTGCGCTTTACCTCTGCAGGTGAATTGAGTTGGGCGTTGCCTGTTAATAGCTCTGTGCTCCGGTTACAGGTCAGCAATTTGGGTAGCGTCTATGCTTTGGTGTCGTTCCCGACCAGCGCTTTGCTTAAAATAGATCCGCAAAGTGGGCAGGTACTATGGAGTAGCCAGGATATTTTTGATTTTCTTGTATTGCAGGAGCTATCTAACGGAACCCTTGTGCTGTCCGGAAGGAATAGCATTACACACCTGCGGGCTTCGGATGGTACTTTACTGCAAACTTACCCTCGCACAAGCCTTACACCGGCAAACGATACGGTTGCAGGCCTTGAAACTGACGCTAATAACAATGTGCTGGTAGCCGGTGCAAGCGTTTCGGGCAGCAGCGACCCGAGAGAGGGAGATGGATTTTTGGTAATATATGCTCCAGACGGAAATGAGCTTTGGCGGGTACACGAACTGGATATCCGGTTTACCCACCTGGTTATAGACGCTGGCGGAGATGCCTATGTGCTGGGAGTAAGGGTAGGTAGTGATAACAGGGATGACCTGCATGTAATAAAGTACAGCGGTTCTGATGGTTCCAGACTATGGACTTATGTCATCAGCAGCGGTTACAACAGGGGCACTGGTGTTAAAGTAGATAACCAGGGCAGTGTGTTTGTAAGCGGCACTCGGGCAAATCCTGGTATACCCAGCGGAACGTTATACTTTCTTTATAAACTAAACGCAACGGAGGGCACTTACCTTTGGGCCCGAAGTTTCTCAAGCCCGACTACCCCTTCCATTTCAGAATTGAGCAGTTTCAGTGAATTTGAGTTAGATGCGGCCGGGGATGTGTACGTTTCTGGCGACTCCGGAAATGTAACTGCCACCCGCAACATCACCATCCTGAAGCTATCCGGCGAAACCGGCAGCCGCATCTGGACACAGCACTACGATGGCGGTGCTGCAGACCATGTAAATGGCATGGAAGTAAATGCTACCGGTGAAGTTTTTATAGTTGGTACAAGCAACCAGAACCTGCATGACTCTACCGCTTTTCTGTTGAAATACGATGCAGCCACCGGGGAGCAGATCGACTTCCGACAGTTAGAAATAGATGGACAATTGCTGTTATATGTATCCGATTTACGGTTAGATCCTACGGGTAGTATTAACATGCACGGCATCACGGCAACCGGACCGGTTCTCTTAAAATATAGTTCAGCTGACCTGTCTTTGACCTGGCATGCAGCTATTGAGTATGAGCCATCTGAATTAAGGGTTGACGACACGGGTAATGTGTATACCACCCACGAAGTGAACGGAGACATTATCACCACAAAATATGCCGCCGCCGATGGTGCCAAACTATGGGAAGTAACAACAGACGCCGATACCGCTCCAAACGTTGCCCGGTTAGTATTGGACAGCGCCGCGAACGTGATAGTAGCAGGAGAAATCATGAACCAGACACGGGACGTGGTGATAGCCAAATACAGCCAGGAAGATGCCTGCAATGTGCCGGTGCAGGTAACGCTGAGTTTGCCGCCGCACAGCGTGAAAGTAAACGAACAGGTGCGCACCACGGCAGATTTCGGGGAACTTACACTGGTAGAGGATACCGGTGTGCGCTGGAGCTGGGGCGATGGCAGCGAGCCTTCGGTTTCTTACACCGCTTTTGGCACTTCGCGCATAACCGGGGAGCACCGCTACAGCCAGGCCGGCATTTACCGCGTGGGCCTGAACTACGAGGAAAGCTGCCTTCGCCCGCTCAACAACGACTACGAAGAATGGATCGCTGTTTATGACCCTTCGGCTGGCTTTGTAACCGGGGCTGGCTGGTACAACTCGCCGGCAGGTAACTATGAGCTGATGCAGCAGCAGCGGCAGGTACAGTTCGCGTTCAGCATCCGCTATCAAAACAAAAATGCAGATGAGCCTCAGGGCAGCCTGTTGCTGCACCTGGGCAACCGGCAGCTGTTCATGGCCCGCAAGCTGGACTGGCTGGTCGTTAGCGGCGACAGGGCCGTGTTTAAAGGCGAAGGTACCCTGCAGGGCCGTGGCCGGTATGGCTTTTTGGTTTCGGTGCAGGATGCGGGTGGCAACCGAGCCAACGACCGGGATGATCAGATACGAGTGCGTATCTGGAACCTGGAAGATGGCAACAACATTGTGTATGATAATTTTGAGCAGGCCGGCGACATCTACGACATGAGCACAGGGCTGCAACCCATTGAGCGCGGACAGATCATCATTCACCGCCGCAACCAGCTGGCCAAAGCCACACGATCTGACGAACTACAGACACAGCTCTACAATTACCCCAACACCTTTACCGACAAGACCACCATTACCTTCAGCACCAGACAAACCGGGCAGTACGTGCTGGAAGTGTATGATCTGCGCGGCAAGCTGGTAAAACGCCTGGGTGTGGGAACAGCGCAGGCCGGGCAGAACTATAGTTTTGAGCTGGATGGCACGGCCCTGCCCAAAGGCCTTTATGTTGCCCGGCTGGTCAGCGACTCGGGTACGCAAACTATAAAAATGCTGTTAGAGAAGTAAAATGGATAGTTGAATGAGAACAGGAGCCCAGACAGGTTCCTGTTTTCTTTTTAGCGCAGCAGCGTAACCGTGCCGGTGCGCCTTTTAGTAGTGCCATCCTGTAAGGTAACGGTTACCTCGTAGGCATAACTGCCGGCCGGTTGGGCTTTCCCGTTGTAGGTGCCGTCCCAGCCCTGCGCTCGATCGGCTGACGTATACACTACCTGGCCTGCACCATTCAGCACCCGTAGAGCAAAACGCTCGAAACGCTTTCCTTTTACCTCAAACACATCATTCAGGCCATCACCGTTTGGGGTAAAGCCGCTTGGTATAAAAAGGACCAGTTCGAGTTTTATAGTTTCGTTGTTGGAGTAGGTCACTTCGCCGGTGGCAGAAGTAGCTTTAATGCGGTACCGGAAAACCTGTTCCTGTTCGTTGGCCAGTTGCTCGGTGTGGCGGTTGCCCTGCACGGTTTTGCTGCTGATTACATTGCCGCTTTCATCCAGTAACTCTAAACTATAGTTGGTTACACCACCAGAAAAACCGCTATAGTTGGTCCAGGTAAGCAGCACAGTCTCGTCCGGGTTTTGTTTTACGGTAAGTACTACAGGGCAGGCGGATGTGCTTGGCGCCGAGGTAAGGTTGCAGGCATTGGTAAAAGTAGCCCGGTAACAAACCGGTGCTATCGTAGTGAGTTTGTCGGTCAGGGTAAGGTCCGGGGTGGTAGCCAGGTTCTTGTAAGGGGTTCCGTTCAGGCTGCGGTCGTAGGTGATGGATTGGGCAGCATCGCCGGGTGGCAGTCGCAGGCTTAATTCGATCTCGTTCTGCAGGTTAAAGCTGGCCAGCAGGTCAGGGGCCGGTGGCGGAGTGGTAGAAGTGACCGAAACGCAGGGCTGCGCCGACACAGATACGGATTTACCGTCTGCGGATCTGCCTCTTAGCTCGTAGCAATATTGCTGCCCGCAGCGCACGTTGGCATCGGTATACGCGGTGGTTGCGCCCGGAAAACTTTGCTGCAGTACGCCGTTCCGGTACACATCAAACTGCTGAAAAGTGCCGGCTATAGTTTGCCAGTTTACAGTAGCCCGTTCGTTACCGCCATCAGCAACTATAGGTATTGTGGTGATAATATTGGAGGCAGGTAGATTTTGATTGCAGGCATCGGTACCGGTTATCCGGAACTGCTGCGGCACACTGGTGTTCAGCTTATCTATAGTTATGGAAGTGGAAGGAACGCTAACCGGCCTTACAGGCTGAAAAGTGCCGCCAATCCGCTGCTCTAAGGTGTACTGATAACCCTGAACCAGTCCTTCAATTGTTAGTTTTGCTTCGCCGGTAGCGGCATCCTGCCGAAGTACCTGTACCTGGCTGATGGTGGGGGTGATGTAGGGTGAAAGTGGTGTTAAATAAATGGTTGTTCCTGCGGGGCAGCCGGGGTTGCCTTTCAGTTTTCCGCGTACAGTTATTGCTCTTCTGTCATTCGGGTCTGGGGCAGATGTAAAGGTATAAGGTTCCTGCTCACCGGTAGCAAACACTTCCACTTCATATTCATTGTCGTAGTCGATCAGGAATGAATCAAAACTGGACTCAGCAATATCGATCTTAACGGTGTTGTTGGCGCAGTAAGTGATCTCGAAGTGGGGTGGGCTGATATCTTTTACCTCGAAGGTGCGGGTGTAGTACCCTGTATTTCCGCAATTGGCTACGTTTGCCACCTGGGTTACGGTGTACGTGCGCGCCTCAGTAAATACATGCGATTTAATGCGATAATCGGTAAACTGCAGCCCGTCGCTGTCGTCAAAATCATAGTATTCCTCTTCGGGCTTTGCATTGCCGGTGCAGTCCCGGAAGAAGACTTCCTGCCCAACGCAAAATGTGGTTATTTCTACATTATTCGAATTGTAAGCCTTGAAGCACCTGCAGTCCTGCGCCTGTGCCTGCGCTGCCAGGCAGGTACAAAGTAGGAGCAGAAACAGGAGCAAACGCTTTTCCAAGGCAGGTAATGTTGTGTAAGTTACTTTACGAATTTACCTAAAAATATCTGAACCTTATCTAAGTTCTGACGGATTGTGAGCGTTGGCGGCTTCTCACATTTTAACACCGGTACAGCGTTATTTTGCAACTATAGCTTTGCGTTCTCCGCGCGGGCCTTTGCGTCCTCTGCGTTTAAAGTTAACCGCAAAGTACGCTAAGGTTTACGCTATGTGCGCAGAGGTTTCAGGAGGACAAATTTCTCCTGCCCAATCCTAAGACAGACTATAGTTTCTCAGGAAAGCAATGCTCTTCATAATATCGTCGTGTAGCACGCGATCTGTAGAAACAAACGGCACTGTTTCACGGAAAGAACTATAAAGTCCTTCCAGAACTGGTGATGTCTTCAATGGTCTGCGAAAATCTATGGCCTGGGCGGCATGCATCAGTTCTATAGCCAACACGCGCTCTACGTTCTGTACTACCTGGTATAGTTTGGTCGAGGCGTTGGCACCCATGCTCACGTGGTCTTCCTGGCCGTTCGATGACGGAATAGTATCGATAGAAGCCGGCGTGCATAGTTGCTTGTTCTGGCTAACTATAGAGGCGGCCGTATACTGCGTGATCATAAAACCGGAATTCAAACCAGGTTCAGCCACCAGGAAGTCAGGTAAACCACGGTTGCCGGAAATTAAAAGGTAGCTGCGACGCTCCGATATACTGCCCAGTTCGGCCAGCGCAATAGCTGTAAAGTCTAGTGCCAGCGCCAGGGGCTGTCCATGGAAGTTACCACCCGATATGATCTCGTCTTCGTCAGGGAAGATGTTCGGGTTGTCGGTTACAGAATTTATCTCCGTCAGGAAAACGTCTTCGGCGTAGCGCAGCGCATCTTTACTGGCGCCATGCACCTGCGGAATGCAACGGAACGAATAGGGGTCCTGCACATGCACTTTGTGCTGAACTATAAGCTCGCTGTCTTCCAGTAAATTGCGGAATGTTTCAGCAGTCTGCAGCTGCCCTTTATGCGGACGGACCTTGTGTATCAGCTCATTAAAAGGCTCGATTCTTCCATCAAAACCATCTAAAGATAAGGCTCCAATTAAGTCAGCCTGGGCGGAAAGGCGGCGGGCCTGCAACAGGTTGTAAACGCCGTAAGCGCTCATAAACTGCGTGCCGTTCAGCAGGGCTAGTCCTTCTTTTGCTTTCAGGGCAATCGGTTCCCAACTGAACATCTCCAGCACATGGCGGCTTTCGAGTTTGTAGCCCTGGTAATGCACTTCACCTAATCCGATAAGCGGCAAACATAAGTGCGCTAAAGGGGCAAGGTCGCCGCTGGCACCCAGCGAGCCCTGCTGGTAAACTACAGGGTAAATATCGCGGTTATAAAAATCGATCAACCGTTTTACGGTTTGCAACTGCACACCACTATGCCCGTACGCCAACGACTGCACTTTTAACAGCAACATCAGCTTCACCACTTCCTGCGGTACTTCCTGCCCCGTGCCGCACGCATGCGACATCATCAGGTTGCGCTGTAACTGCTCCAGATCGTGGTTCGAGATCTTGTTTTTATACAGCGAGCCAAAGCCGGTGTTGATTCCGTAAATGCTGCGCTCGTTCTGTTTCATTTTGTCCTGCAGGTAGTCGTAGCACTTTTTTATGCGCTGCTCGGCATCGGCGGAGAGGGCTAAACTATAGTTGCCGGAAATGATCTCCTGGATGCGCTCCAGGCTCAGGTGCTCGCCGGAGATGTGGTGTACGTTGCTCATGTTAGGCTATGTCTTTTAGCTGGGCAATAATATCGTCGATGTATAGTTCGTCCTGTTCGCCAGTCTGCATGTCGCGGAGCTTCAGTTTGCCGCTTGCCATTTCTTCGGAGCCAACCAGCAGCACGAACGGTATATTTTTCTGATCGGCGTAGCCCATCTGCTTTTTCAGCTTGGCCGCTTCCGGGTATAATTCCGACGAGATACCGGCATCGCGTAGTTTCTGCAGCAACGGCAGCGCGTATAGTTCGGATTCCTTATCAAACTGCACGATCAGCACCTTAGTACTCATCTGAGCATTGGCCGGAAACAGGTCTAGTTCTTCCAGCACATCGTAAATGCGGTCTACACCAAACGAGAAGCCCACACCCGATACACCCGGCAAACCGAACATGCCCGTCAGGTTATCGTAACGGCCGCCGCCGCTAATGCTGCCCATGCTCACATTGTTCACCTTCACTTCGAAAATGCAGCCGGTATAGTAGGAGAGGCCACGGGCCAGGGTCACATCCAGTTGCAAGCGCGGGTTACCAGATGGGTTTTCAGCTGATAAGGCGTTGCTGCCCAAGTTATCCAGGTAGGTCCAGACATCGTTCAGGTCTTTCAGGCCGCGCTGGCCTTCTTCGGTGTTGCCTAATATCGTTTGCAGTTGCTGCAGCAGGTTCTGGTTGTCGCCTTCCAAACTATAGAGAGGCTCAAGTTTGCTAACCGCACTCTCCGAAATGCCACGTTCCAGCAACTCTTTGCGCACGCCTTCTACACCAATCTTATCCAGCTTATCGATGGCCACACAAATATCGCCTTCACGGCCTTTCTCTCCAATAGCTTCGGCAATGCCGGCCAGCACACCGCGGTGGTTTATCTTTATCGTGAAATCGGTCAGGCCAAGGGTAGTCAGCACTTCATCGATCATCTGCACAATTTCGGCTTCACAAAGCAGCGAGTTGGTGCCCACCACATCGGCATCGCACTGATAAAACTCGCGGTAGCGGCCTTTTTGCGGACGGTCGGCGCGCCAAACCGGCTGTATCTGGTAACGCTTGAACGGGAAAGTTATCTCGTTGCGGTTCATCACCACGAAACGGGCAAATGGCACGGTCAGATCGTAACGCAGCGCTTTTTCCGAGATCTTACGGATCAGATGTTTGGAGCCCTGCTCTATATCGGTAGGTGTGGTTTTGCTCAGGTAATCGCCGGAGTTCAGGATCTTGAAGATCAGCTGGTCGCCTTCGTCGCCGTACTTGCCGGTAAGTACCGACAGCTGTTCCATGGCCGGGGTTTCGAGGGGCAGGTAGCCAAACTTCTGGAAAGTGCTGCGGATGGTGTTGAATATATAGTTACGCTTGGCCACTACTGCAGGGCCAAAATCGCGGGTTCCTTTTGGTAAACTTGGTTTCTCTTTGCTCATGCTAAAAAACTTTGCCGGCGAAGTTACTAAGTTATGCCCACAAAAGACACGGGAAAACTATAGTTTATGGTTAGAACAGAAAGTTTACCCGTGTTTATACTCGTTTATGTTCGAGTATAAACACGGGTAACAACTAATCTGAAGCTGGCTTTTTGTAGAAGCTTATAGTTTTGTCCCCTGCGTATCTCGCTTTAGAATTAAACTATGAAAAGGTTATGGCTTAAGTGTTAAGTATTTATTTAGAGGCATCCTAAATAATAGTAATATTCAGATACTTTCTTTATTTTTAAAAGTGGGGTATACAACTATACATCAGGTATAAGGTAGCGCTTTATAAGCTAAAATAACCCCACACATAGTGCAGATTACAGGAGTAGGTACTCCTGCTATACCATAGTTGGGCAAAATATAAATTATGAAAACTCTCTTATTGTTGTTGTCAACAGTTTTACTTTTTCAAGGTTCGGGCACTCAAAAACTGGAGTCATCCTTCAATAATTTAAAAGGGGCTGACACTAAAGAAAACCAGATTCTATACTTCAACCTTTTCCCGAGCGACTTTCGGACATTTGAAAGAATATTTGGTTATGTGGAAGATAAGCCCGGCCCGTTGTACGAAGAATCATTTGACTACATTTCCAGATTCTTTGAGCTTGACAAGGTATCAAAGAAAGAGAAAATAAGTAAGGCAATAAACATAGGGATTAACGGGAAATGGGAAGCTGACGCAATTAGCCACCTGCAGCAAACCTTAGAACCACTTGTCCTGGAAAACGTGGATTTGACTTACCAAATCTTAAAGGGAAAGCAACAAAAAGAGATAGAGTCATTTTTCTATTTCCTATTCGGCGGCCCACACCCAAAACATACTATTCCAACTCAGCTGCATAAGTTAAAAGGAATAGACAGAAAATTTTATAGCTACATTTCAAATGGCCATAGAAAAGCATTGAAAGAAAGTGTGCATTAAAAATACATTGCCCAGCCACGTGCAGCCTTCATACTCGGCTACGCCTCACCCGTCGGCTGCACCAGACCGTTGAGTAAAATTGTAATCAATGAAAAAGGTCCTACTATTCACCCTATGCCTTTCTTCGATAGTTATGCTGTTTAGTTTCAGGAGCATTTTCCAAAAAAAGCCTTCAGGCAAAGAAGTTGTTCAAAAACTTGAGTCGCTTGGTTACTTCAAGTATGCTCAGTCAAGCAAAGTAGCTGAATTAAAGAAAGCACTTGCCGAAGGGTACGCCACACATGGTGCACTCGTGACGACCTATGAAATGCCTAAGTATCAATCAGCAGATTATAGGCTGTATGGACTTGACGGAGAGACATTGTATGAAGAAGGTGGTTTTAAAAGTTACCTCTCTGATATGGAAAGGACTTTTAAAAAGCTGAATGTAAATCTGAAGATAGAAAATGAAATAGAAGAATACTCTCAAAGCGGTGGACTGAACCACATCATTTGGGTGAATGGCAAAGAGTATGTCATCTTCAGAAACGACCAAGGAAGTGCAAACTCTTGGGGTGTAGCAGCGAAACGGTACGCTGAAATGGTGAATGACATATTAAGCAGAAGTAAATCACCAGAACGGCTCTACCTCATGTCTGGCGGTAATGACGGAGAAGCTGTTTTTCTGACGCAGGAACAATTCCAGTACATAAAAAACACTTTCCCGAATAGCGAGTCAAAGCCGTTAAGCGTAGAAGAGTGGTCAAAGAAGTATAGACTGAAATAAAATAACTCTACTCAACACAGTTTATACCTTATGCTTCGGCTACTCCTTGCACACGGTATATACGAACACGTTAGCGTTAAACTATAAATATTATGAAGATTATATTAACACTATTTAATCTATTGTTTTTATCTATTACAAGCGCATACGCCCAAACTGATTGGCAAAAAAAGGAAAAGCTGTTATGGGAATCCTATGAGCAAAAAAAGATTTCATCTGAAGAATGGTATCAAAGCCTATTAATCGAGGCAGGTTCACTTGGGAGTGAACTTCAGGTTTGGTTAGAGCAGAAAACAAAAGCAGATAAAAGCTTTCTGCAAACGTTTCAACCAGTAAACGCCGATAGTCTCCTCCTAAGAATACCCAATGAATGGGAGGTTGTTAAGGAGAATGGGAATTCATATGTGAAGTTATACATGATAAACCTGAAAAGTGACACTGCCAGTATCCCAAGAATTGATGCTACGATAAATAATTTCTCTGATTACATAAAAATCAAAGGTAAATGGTACCAAATTAGGCAAAACTATAAGTCAGATTGTGGCAACAGTTATTATAACTCTGGACTTGAACCTGCCGGGCTTTACTCGCTAGAAGTAAATTCAATCCACCAAAACAAAGGCAGTGAGGAAGTGCCATACAAAGTCGCCTTCGATTACAATGGGAAAAGAATTGAATCGAATGAGGTGAAAATTCGACTTTATACAAACCAATGGAAGAGACTGGTATATGAAAAAGTAAAATAACTTAGCCTAACCCTGCACATAAGCCAAGCGGCAGCGACGCCTTATTCACCTTATGCACGAAACGTTAAAACGCAAAAAAAATCAATGTCCAGTAAGAAAAACAACGCCAATGAAACCAAACGAGAATGAGAACAATTCTTCACCAAGTCCTTTTGCGCAGACATATTTCCATGGTACGAAGGCCAACCTGAAAACAGGTACTCTTTTAAAAGTTGGTTTTAACTCGAACTATAGCCAATACGGGCAGCTAAACCATATTTATTTCACGGCTACTCTGGACGCTGCTATCTGGGGTGCCGAACTTGCCGCTGGAGATGAAAAGGAAAGAATTTATCTTGTTGAACCAACTGGCAGCATAGAAGACGATCCGAATCTAACTGACAAGAAGTTTCCCGGCAATCCGACAATGTCTTATCGCTCGCAACACCCATTAAAGGTTGTGGGTGAGGTTACAGGTTGGCAAGGACATGCACCAGAGCAAATTAAAGCTATGAAAGACGGGTTAGCCAAACTGCGGGAGCAAGGCCTGGATGAGATAGAAAACTAAGCCGGTTATGCTACAAGCAAACCACTTTCAATACAGGTCTTTCGCGATTAGGACAGGCAATTAAAGCTTCTCCTATGTCTTTCAAACTTGCAGCGGTACATGTATCTTTTATATTTTACCTAAACATTACCAGCAATAACCAATTCCATAGCCATGAGCACCACACCCGACCACGACGCCCGAATAGCCAACATGACCTTTGCATCAGTGTATCCGCATTATGTAGCCAAGGCAGAGCGCAAGGGCCGCACCAAAGAGGAACTGCACCAGGTAATAACATGGCTGACAGGTTTTGATGACCAGAAACTACAGGAGCTGATCGACGAGAAAGTTACATTTGAGGCCTTCTTCACCAGAGCGAGTTTAAACCCTGATGCGCATTTGATTACAGGCGTGATCTGTGGCTACCGTATTGAGGAAATACAGAACCCGCTTACCAGGCAAGTAAGGTATCTGGATAAGCTGGTAGACGAACTGGCCAAAGGCAGAAAAATGGAAAAGATCCTCAGGCAAGGATAAACTGATTGCTGCAAACTATAGCTAAAATAAAAAAAGCCTTTCCCAAACTATAGGAAAGGCTTTTTTATAGTTGTAAACTATAGTTGTTAATCTTCCTTGCGGGTAACCCAGCTCAGGTTGTAGAGGTCCTTGCGGCGGTCTTTCAGGTTACGAACGCTGCCGGCGGTGTTCAGGTCTTTCAGCAGGTTCAGGTCCAGGTCAGCTATCAGGGTCATCTCGGTGTTAGGCGTTGCTTCGGCAATAACCGCATCATGCGGGAACGCGAAGTCGGAAGGAGAGAAGACGGCCGACTGCGAGTACTGGATGTCCATGTTCTCTACTTTCGGTAAGTTACCTACGCTGCCGGTAATGGCTACGTAACACTCGTTCTCGATGGCACGGGCCTGCGAGCAAAGGCGCACCCGCAGGTACGCGTTTTTGGTGTCGGTCCAGAACGGTACGAACAAGATCTTCATATCCATATCCGACAGCATACGCGCCAGTTCCGGGAACTCCACATCGTAACAGATCAGGATGCCTATTTTGCCGATATCTGTATCGAAGATCTTCAGTTTATGGCCTCCGCGCATACCCCAGTAATGCGATTCGTCCGGGGTAACGTGTAGCTTATACTGTTTGTCATACGTACCATCGCGGCGGCAAAGGTAGCTTACGTTGTATAGTTTGTTGTCGTAGTATTCGGGCATGCTGCCGGCAATAATGTTGATGTTGTACGACAGCGCCAGGTGGATCATGCGCTCGCGTATCTCATCGGTATATTCGGCCATGCTTCGGATCGCTTCCGACGGAGAATCTTCTTTGGTTAAGGCCATCAGCGGCGCGTTGAAAAACTCCGGAAATACCACAATATCAGACTTGTAGGAGCTTACCGTGTCCACAAAAAACTCGATCTGCTGCATCATGTCTTCCAGCGATTTTACGGCACGCATCTGCCACTGCACAATGCCAATGCGCACGATCGTTTTCTTACCGCCTATCAGTTTTTCCTTCTCCTCAAAGTACACGTTCACCCATTCCAGCAAGGTAGCGTAGGCGCGCGAATCGGTATCGTCGGGCAGGTAGTTCTTCATGATCTTGCGCACATGGAACTCGTTACTCAGCTGGAACGACAGCACCGGGTCCGAGAGCTCCTTGTTGCGCACCATCTCGATGTACTTGGCAGGTGTAAGCTTGTTGGCGTAATCTTTATAACCAGGTATGCGGCCACCGGCAATAATACCGCGCAGGTTCAGGTTTTCGCACATCTCTTTGCGGGCATCGTAGAGGCGGCGGCCCAGGCGCAGGTTACGGTACTCGGGGTGCACAAACACGTCGATGCCGTACAGGGTGTCGCCTTCGGGGTCGTGGGTTTTAAAAGTGCCACGGTCTACAATCTGCTCGTAGGTGTGCTTGTCGCCGTACTGCGCGTAGTCCACTATAAGGCTGAGGGCGCCGGCTACTACTTTTCCTTTATCTTCAATACAGATCTGGCCTTCCGGAAACTTCTTGAGCAGGTTCGAGAATTCCTTTCTGCTCCAGGCGCCATCAATGTTACGGTAAACCGTATCCATGATCTCTTTTACTTCATTATAGTCTTTAAGCTCGAGCTGGCGCAGTAATAATTTGTGTTCGGTGTGTTCTGTACTTTCTTCGTTCTTATCGCTCATGGGTCAGTTTTTCTCTTTTATGCTACAGGTATACGTGCAGCAACTATAGTTTCGATACAAGTTAATAGGATTACACGATATGTGCAGTTTAAGCCGGGGTAAAAAAAGAAAGCGCAGCCGTGTAGCTACGCTTTATAGTTTGTATGTGGTTTGTAAATCATTCCTCTACCCCCTTTACACGGATAGGGCAGTTTCACCATCCTGAATCAATGTACATGGCGCGAGCGTCCTCGCTCGTGTCGAACTATAGTTGGGCCTCTGGCCCAGTGGATCGCAGATCCACAATTATAATAAGTCACGGATCACAGATTCGCGCCAGCAAAACAAGATTGTGAAAAGTCTCCCTTTGGAGGTGCAGAGGGATGATTACTCAATGCCAACTATAGCTGTACTTCCGGAATGTCGCCTTCCACTATAAGCGTGCCTTCGGTAGCTTTTTGAATGTCTTCTACCGATACGCCCGGTGCTCTTTCCAGCAGTTTAAAGCCTTTATCGGTTACTTCCATTACGCACAGATCCGTCACGATCTTTTTCACACATTTCAAGCCTGTGATTGGCAAAGTACATTCCTTCAAAAGTTTAGAAGAACCGTCGCGAGCGGTGTGCTGCATGGCAACTATAATGTTCTTGGCCGATGCCACCAGGTCCATGGCGCCGCCCATGCCCTTCACCATTTTGCCCGGTATTTTCCAGTTGGCAATGTCGCCTTTTTCCGATACTTCCATGGCACCCAGAATGGTCAGGTCCACGTGCTCGCCGCGAATCATGCCAAAGCTATCCGCAGAGCTGAAAATAGACGATCCCGGCAGTGTGGTGATGGTTTGTTTGCCGGCGTTTATCAGGTCGGCATCTACCTGGTCTTCGGTAGGGAAGGGGCCCATGCCCAGCAAGCCGTTCTCCGACTGCAGCACCACTTCAATACCATGCGGAATATAGTTTGCCACCAGCGTCGGTATCCCGATGCCCAGGTTCACATACATCCCGTTCTTTACTTCCTGTGCGATCCGTTTCGCTATCTGATTTTTATCAAGACTCATTTCATTCGTGATTTGAAGATTAGGAGATTTGGAAATTTGAAGATTTGGAGATGTGTAGTTCTACAAATTATTCTTCCTGGTTTCCTTTATATTTTGAGCTTATAATGATTTTAGAAATTATCCTTTTGATAGATTTTAATTTTTCCTGAAGGTGTGATGGTGAAGGATAAGAAGGTGCTCTATTACATAGCAGTAACCAATACTCTGTTTCTTCTACCTCTTTCGCTGCAATTTTGAATTTATGGATAAAATCAGCCTTACTCTCTGCATTTTGAGCCTCTCTTACGTTGGCACCTATAGATGTCCCGCTTTTTAACAACTGGTTTGCAACAACATATTTTCGCAGCGCTTCCAGTTCTTCTGCATATAGAATTATGTCTACTGCAAAGTCTAAGGTTAACGTTAATATCATGTTATCTTTCGGGGCATCCACATTTTCAAATTTTCACATCTTCAAATTTCCAAATCAGGTGCTTCGCACTGTCCTCTGCTCGATACGTTTTTCGTACTTCTCGCCCTGGAAGATGCGCTGTACAAAAATGCCCGGAGTATGGATCATGTTTGGATCCAGCTCGCCGGCAGGCACCAGTTCTTCCACTTCGGCAACGGTAATTTTTCCGGCAGTGGCCATCATCGGGTTAAAGTTGCGGGCAGTGCCTTTGTAGATCAGGTTGCCTGCTGTATCGCCTTTCCAGGCTTTCACAAAGGCAAAATCCGCCTTCAGCCAAGTTTCCATCAGGTACATTTTGCCGTTAAACTCGCGGCTCTCTTTGCCTTCGCCTACCTCGGTGCCGTAACCGGCCGGGGTAAAGAAAGCAGGTATGCCGGCCCCACCAGCCCGGATGCGCTCAGCCAGGGTACCCTGCGGGTTCAGTTCCACTTCCAGTTCTCCGGTAAGCAGTTGGCGCTCAAACTCGGCATTTTCGCCTACATAGCTGGCTATCATTTTCTTAACCTGGCGCTTTTGCAACAGCAGTCCAATTCCAAAATCATCTACGCCAGCGTTATTCGAGATACAGGTCAGGTCTGTTACACCTAAACGTAGTAGCTCATTAATACAGTTTTCCGGGATACCGCACAAACCGAAGCCGCCCAGCATCAGGGTCATGCCGTTTTCTACGCCCTGCAGCGCTTCCTGCACGTTCTTTACAGTTTTATTTATCATAGTTATTTAAAATGCTGAGGTCCCGGGCAAAGCAATCGTTACCCGGAACACAGTTCATGAATTTGATCCTATACGTAGGTAAGTTATATAGAATAAAAGCCATATGGAAATATGACTTTAGTTTTTTAGGTGAAATGGGTTATAGGTCAGGTGAAGTCTGGATTTGGAGTATAGAATAGGTTATAGTTGGGTTCTGGTTTTCTGGTAGTGCTTGAAATATAGGTGGGATAGAGGATGTATAGCTGTGAGGGATCTTATATGACCTATACTTCCACTATTGTCATTTCGAACGCAGTGAGAAATCTATCTCAGCTTATAGTTTGTAAAGACCTAGCAGCGTGCGCAGCTCCTGCTAGCGTCTGGTGCTATAGTTTACTTTTCTACAACTTGAACCAAGCCATTGTTCCATAGCCACTACCAATCCTAGGAGCTCTACTTGCCTATAGTGCTATAGTTGGTTTGGCTCCCTCCCGGGCCGGGAGGCCCCGTCTTCGGGCATCGCGCGGTGTACATTTCCTTTGCTCGTGCCTCGCAATGCCCTGCAGGCACCGGAAATCTACAAGGCGCTCAACCCAAAGACTGATAGCAATTCGATAGTAGGAACTTTAGCTATAGTTTGCTTGATGTCTTTTGGCTGTGGCAGATCGGTTTTTTCGTGGTTATAGTTCCTCGGGGCAGGCTGCGCCTGCCTGTTTATGATATGTAACTATGTAACTATGAAACTATAGTTAGTGAGTTAAAAGTATCACCAAGTCCCCCTTTGAAGGGGGTAGGGGGATGACTAACCGTAACTATAGCACTACAAGTCAAACCATAGTAAAGTCAGAGTTCCCCTCCTTGGACTACCGAGAAGCGATTTCGAAGGTAGCGAGCGTAGCTCTGAGGGGTAGGGGTGGTTTGAAACCGGCAACGATGAAACTATGGCCTCAACTATAACTAAAGCACAAACACCCTCTCCTGTTCTTAGGAGAGGGCTGGGGTGAGGTAAATCCCAATCCTCTAAATCAGGAAAATCCCTTTAATCACTGGTCCGGACTACAGCCCCAGTACTTTCGCAGTTGTTTCTCTGTCTTTTGCCAATTGTGCCTTCAGCGCATCGAGGCCGTTGAACTTCTGCTCTTCGCGGAGGTAGGCTGCAAAGGCAACGGTCATGGACTGGCCGTAAATGTCCTGGTTAAAGTTGAGCAGGTGTACTTCCAGGGTAAGGTGGGTGCCATCTACGGTAGGTCGCATGCCAATGTTCATCATGCCGGGATGCTGCTCGCCGTTTATAGTAGCCCATACGGCATACACGCCGTTGGCCGGAATCAGCTTGTGGGTATGCGGAATAGCGAGGTTGGCGGTGGGATAACCGATGGTCCGGCCCAGTTTGTTGCCCTCAACTACAACAGACGTCAGGGTATAGTAACGGTTGAGGTAGCTGGTGGCCGTTTCCAGGTCGCCTACTTCCAGGGCTTTTCGTATTTTGGTGGAGCTTACGCCCACATCATCCACGTCTTCGCGCGGAATCTCTTCTACTTCAAAACCATACTTGCTGCTGTGGGCTTTTAGGTGCTCAAAACTGCCTTCGCGGTTTTTGCCAAACCGATGGTCGTAGCCAATAACCAGTACTTTGGTATGCAGAGCTTTTACCAGTATGTCGGTAATGAACGTGCGGGAGCTGGTGCGGGAAAACTCTTTGGTAAACGGGATGATCAGCAGATAATCGATACCGAAACTGCGGAGCTGTTCGATGCGCTCGTCTATCGTTGTCAGGAGCTTCAGGTCGTTGTCTTCCGGGAAAAGCACCAGGCGCGGATGCGGCCAGTAGGTAATAACCACGCTCTGGCCATTGTTCTGGCGGGCACGCTCCATTACGCGCTGCAGTATTTTCTGATGACCAACGTGCACCCCGTCAAAGGTGCCGCTAGTAACCACCGGGTAACTAAGTTGCGGAAAATCGGCTATATCACGAATTACTTCCATTCGCTTCCAGCTGTGCTTTTCTGATTGCCTGAATATCTTCTATAGTTAACGCATCTTCCAGTTTATAGTCGCCGATGCGCGTACGGACCAGCGAGCCCAGATGCCCGCCAACGCCTAACTGCACACCCAGGTCATGCGCCAGACTACGGATGTAAGTGCCTTTGGTGCAAATTACCTTAAAGCTTACCACTTCGCCTTCAATATTTGTAATGTCGAAGGCTTTTATAGTTATAGTGCGCGGTTTCAGCTCGGCAGCTTTGCCACGGCGGGCCAGGTCGTAGGCGCGTTTGCCATCTACCATCACTGCCGAGTAAATAGGAGGCACCTGTTCTATCGTCCCCACAAACGTATTGGCAGCAGCTTTTATAGTTTCCGGCGTAAGGTGGCTGATGTCTTTGGTTTCGGTTACTTCTGTTTCCTTGTCGTAGGAGGGGGTGTACTGGCCTAAAATAATGGTGCCGGTGTACTCTTTTTCCTGCGCCTGTATCTCGTCAATGCGTTTGGTGAATTTACCGGTGCACAATATCAGCAGGCCTGAAGCAAGCGGATCGAGGGTACCGGCGTGGCCTATTTTTTTTACACGCAGCGTATTGCGCACTTTTTTCACCACGTCAAACGACGTCCAGGTAAGCGGTTTATCTATAAGCAGTATCTCGCCTGCTTCAAAGTTATAAGTCATTTTAAACTCTTAAGTCCACGCCTAATGCAAGAAGGGCCAGCAGCAGTATGCCTAATCCTATCCGGTAATACCCGAACATCTTAAAGCCATATTTGGTCAGGAAGCTGATAAAGAAACGGATCGCCAGCATTGCAACTATAAACGCCACCACATTACCTACCAGCAGCAACTGCAGGTCATCGGGCTTAATCACCTCAAAGCTGTTCTGTATCTTGGGCAAATCAAATTTCAGGATGTCGGAAAGCTCTAACTGCAGCAGGTCGGTGATCAGTTTGTAAGTAGAGGCGGCCAGCATGGTAGGCACCGCCAGGAAGAACGAGAACTCAGCTGCCGTTTTACGGTCGATGCCCTGCGCCATACCACCAACTATAGAGGCTGCCGAACGCGATACGCCCGGGATCATGGCCACGCACTGCGCCAAGCCAATCATAAAAGCATTTTTATAGCTGATCTTATCGCTGTTGGCATTCCGGAACCACTTATCTACAAAAAGCAGCACCACGCCACCCACTACCAGCATAATGGCCGTTACCACCACACTCTCCAGCATGGCATCCACCAGGTCCATCAGCAGAAAACCGATAACTACAGCTGGTATAAAAGCTACCAGCAATTTCTGGTAAAACTCGAAGCTCTGCAGAAAACGACGCCAGTACAGCACCACCACCGAAAGGATAGCCCCGAACTGGATGTTTACGGTCAGGATCTTGGTGATCGGTAATTCGTTTATCCCCATCAAAGCCGACGCAATGATCATGTGCCCGGTAGAGGAGATTGGTAAAAACTCGGTAAGTCCTTCAATAATGGCTAAAATGATAGCCTGCCATACGCTCATTTACTGGTGATTTTTGTCTTTAACAAGGATGGCAAAAAATTCGATAACGAAACCGGCCAGAACTACTAGCGGACCCAGTGTAATGCCCATAAAGCCAAGGCCGTACTGTTCTGTGTCCAGTGTCATAATGATAAAGCCGATCACCAGTACCACAATGCCCACCAGCATCAGGATGTAATTTTTTCTGCCAAAGGCAAGTCTGTCTTTATTTTCCATGTTAGTATAGTTCGTCTAATGAAAGGCGCAGGTATTTACGCACCGCCCGGTAAGAGCTCAGAAAACCGATAATGCAGCCAATTACGAGCAGCGACCCCATCAGGATGTAGGTTTGTTCGTCGTTGCGCAGCTCTTTCAGTTCTTCTATCTGGGTATAAGCGTATTGCATTAAAGCAAAAAGCAGCCCTGAGGCAATTATACCGCTCATAACACCCTGCCAGGCAGCCCGGTTCAGGAAAGGGCGCTGAATAAAAAAGCCCGTAGCCCCCACCAGCTGCATGCTCCGGATCAGAAAACGCTGCGAGTACAGGGCCAGTTTTATCGTGTTATTGATCAGGATAATTACTACCAGCACCAGGATAGCCGCAAAACCCAGCAGGATCATGCTTATTTTCTGGATGTTGTTGTTAATGGATTCGATGAAGCCGACCTCCACATACTGGACTTCAAACACGCCTTCTATCCCTTCCAGGTCGTTTTTGATTCCTTTCATCTGGGCAGGGGTGGTGCTTTCGGCCTTTATATTAATGGCATAGGCATCGCGGAGCGGGTTCTCACCTAAAAAAGAGGTAAAGTCTTCGCCGGTCTTTCCTATAAATGCTTCGGCGCCTTTTTCTTTTGATATAAACCGCACTTGGGCCGTGTCGGCTTTTATGGCTACGTATTCTTTAGCGGCTAATTTTTTGCGGATGTTGGCAAGCTGCACACCGGTCAGGTTCTTGTCCAGGTACAGTTGCATTTCTATGCTCTCCTTTACCTGTTCCGATAATTTATGGGCATGGATGAGCAGCAACCCGAACAACCCGATTACGAACAGGGCCAACGAGATACTGAACACCACCATGGTATGCGGGTAATTACCGAGCTTTTTCTTTTTTACTGATTTGTGCTGCTTTGCCATAGGTACTCCTTCCATACAAAATTAGGAATATATTTTAAAAATACGGAAAGCCGCGGTATCTAAAAGAAAAAGCCCTTCTTTTAGCTCGCTGGGCTACTCCCGGGCCGGTAAATTCAAGCGTGGGTCAGAGTCCAGTATGATCTGCTGACGTTCCTGCTCCTCGAGGCGGCGCTGGCGGCGGTTGCTCCTGAACAGCTCGCGCAGGTTATCGAAACGCTTGGTATGCAGCAAACTGAAACTCTGGCGGTTGGTACGCCTGTCTATCAGCCCCCGCGGAATGGTGTTGTACTCGATGCGCGCCCGCAGCTCACCGCTCTTGGTAATATAGTACTCCAAAGACCAGTCGCCCTGGTAGCCATTGTCGCGGGTGGTGCCGGTTTCGTTGCTTGCTCCCAGGCCGGCCTCGCTGGTTACGCGCAGCCTGCCCTGGAAAAACGAATAGCTTAACCTTACCTGCAACGACGAAAGCGCATCCTGGTCTATATTTCCTAAGCCGATGTCGATCTCCAGGTTGCTGTCTATGCTGTTGAGGAAGCTGCTGAGCTGGTTAGAGAGTAAGCTACCCAAACTACCGCCCACTGCCGTAGTTCCGGCATCCACAGTACTGAATGTGCCCTGCGGCGATAATCTGCCCAGTACCATCAGGCTGAATACCTGGCGGTTCAGTTCGGCTTCATCGTTTTTAATGGCGCTTATCAGGGCTTCGGTTTCAGCGGTCTGCGGTACTTCATCAAAGTTCAGTCCCAGTTCAATCTGTGGCGTCAGCAGCGGGCCATCCAACTCTATCACGGCGGTAACAGGGTAGCGGCCCTGTATGGTGCTGGTTTCAGTTACCGGCAGCGAGGCCATCTGGGTATAGTTACCGGTAATGTTCATAATGCCCCCCAGCGGATCGCCGTTCCAGGTAATGGTGCTGCCCGGCTGCACATTAAACTCGCGGGTTACCAGACCTTCCAGCAGGTTCAGGTTATAAGCACCTTTAGAGATCTCGAATGTACCAAACATGTTAAAGTCGCCGCGTGTGTCGATGGTCATCCGGATGTCGCCGGAACCTGATCCACGGATCACGTCACCGGTTGTACGGTCAATGATGATCTCAAAGTAAGCATCGTCGGTCACATCCAGGTTAAAATTCATGTTAATGCCAGACAGGTCTACTTTCTCGTTATCTACAGCCACGGCCAGGCTGTCCGGGGTGCGTGTCACAAATTTGATGAAGTCTTTGCGGGCTACGCTTTCCTGGTTATCCAGCGGAATAACTAAACGGGTGTTTTCTTCGCTGCGGGCATCTACATTTATGCGCAGGTTATCAACCGGACCCAGCACGCTGGCAGTGCCTGTCCCAAAAGCTGTTCCATAGTATAGTTCGTTCTGCTCGGCCGTGGTGTTCAGGATCATGAAATTGCGGTAACGGGCACTGAGGTCAATTACCATGTTCTCGAAGCCGTCGTGTGCAATGCCGCCGGTTACTGTTGCTGTGTTTCCAAAAAGGTCCTTTATCTGTGCATTCCGGAAACTGATGCTGTTCGGGCCAAGGTATACGCGGTCGTTAAAACGGTAGGTGGTGTTCAGGTAATCGAACCGGAACTGCCCGTTGGTTACCATCACCGATCCTTTTAATATAGGAGAAGTAAGGCGGCCAAGTATGCGCACCCGTCCTTCCAGGTCGCCCTGCAAATCGGAGAGGATTGGTTTGATGAGCGGCTCTACCAGTTTAAGCTGTGCCTGGTCCATAACGGCTAGCAGGTCTAACTGGTCTTCTTCGGCATTGGGGTTATAGTTACCCGTTACGCTCAGTACTTTCTTGTTGTTCCGGTCTATGCCTACGTCCACCACCATTTGTTTAGCTGTGTTGTTCCAGTCAGCTTTGCCTGCTATGTCACCGATCAGGAAATCATCGAGGTAAAAGGAATCGACGCGGGCGGTAATGTTCAGCAGGGCACGGTCGTACACATCCTGGGCAACAACCTCGCCGCTTAGCTTACCGGCAATTTTCTCGGTTATCAGGGTGTTCAGGTTGCGCAGGTCAAAGTTCTCAACATGTAGGTTCAGGGTGCTGTTCGGGTCTTCGGATATCAGGCCTGCAGCGCGCACCACCTGCTCCTGGTTGGTAATGGCAAAGTTCTGGAACAGGATGCTCTTGCCGGCATCGCCAATAACTATTGTATTGCCCGGTGTAAAGGCCCACGGCATATCGCGCAGAATGATGTTCGATTTGTCGAAAACCAGCTGTACCTGGTTCTCAAGGAAGTTAAGGTCGCCGGTAATGGTGGCGCGGTTGTTATACTCGGGCTGGCGTACGCTGGTAGCAAAATCTATCTTGCGTTCGCTCCAGATACCTTCGAGGTAAAAATCCTGTGTGCGGCCGGCAGTGGGCAGTTGCTGTTGCTCGGAAGTATAGATGATACTTGCCAGCACATCGGGGGTGAACTGCAGCTTGGAGGATGTAACCTCGAAATGGTTGCGGTACAGGTTATAGTCTGCGTAAGTAAGCGTATCCACATCGCCCACCATTTCCACTATAACGGTATTGCCATGCCTGAAAGAGCCTTCTATAGTTGTGTTGTCGGAAATGGTGAGTTCGGGCACCAGTAGTTGCAGGAGCGGCGTAGCATCTTTTAACTGCAAACTATAGTTCAGGGCATACTCATTCACCGGGCTTTTGGGTTTGCGGCTATAGTAGGCCTGCGTGGCAGCATCGTTACTCTCAAAGTTCAGTTTATACTCTTCAGCTAACTGCGACAGGTCAGCGATCAGGGTGGAGTAGTCAAAGTCTCCGTCAATCTGCAGGGTAAGCGGGTCCGATACGAGGTTAAGGGCGCGCTGTCCTTCTACTATAGCAGAGTTAATGTAAAGCGAGTCCAGAGCCAGTTCTTTGCCTTTATAGTTTATAGTAGCGTTCGCAAAACTGGCGATGCCCACAAAGTCGTCGAGGCGCAGGCCTTTAAAGTCGAGGTTGGCATTGGCGCTGATGGTAAACGGCTCTTTCGATAAGCGGAGCGCCTGCAGGTCAACCTTGCCCAGGTCGGCTACCATATTAAAGGCCTGTTCGTCGCCGTTCAGGAATACTTCGCCATCTGCTGATAAAACCAGGTTGGGGTCGTTTATGCTGACCTGCCCCACAAACTTCTGACGGCTCAGGTTGCCGTTGGCTACAATGTTGCGGTAGTTATAGTCTTTAAAGTACAGCTGGTTGATGGTGGCATCCATGTCCACGTTGGCATCTTCCAGAGTAAAACCCGAGCCGGCCACTTTGCCACTCATCGAGATGGTGGTGAGCAGGTCGGTGCGGTTAATGAGCTTGCCCAGGTTAAAGCTGTTGGTGCTGATATAGCCTTTGTAGGAAGAGGTGCGCTTGTCGTCGTCTATTTTCAGGTTGATGTCGGATTTTACGTTACCCAGCGCGGTGGCAAAACTTCCGTTGGCTACAAAGTCGTTGTAAAAGCCCAGAAAGCGGCCTTCTAACTTTACAGTACCCAGGCGGTCGGCAACCACATAGGCATCCTGCGGCAGAAACTGTTTGATATCGTCTGCATCTATAGTTGATGGCTTCAGTTTCAGGTTGGCAAAGGTCTCTCTTACGTTTGGCAACCCGTCGGCGCTTATGCTGCCTACTATATGTGTGTTCCGGCCATATTTCAGGTCTACACTGTCGGCTTTAAAGTTAGATACCTTGCCCTTATAGTTTATGGAATTAACGTGTATCTCTTCGTTCTCATAATCTTGCAGCAGCGTAGTGAATTTGGAGATGTCTCTGGCGTGCGCATAAGAATCGTAAAGCCTGGCGGTCATGGTTACGCTGTCGTTAAAATCCACAAAGTTGCCGAAGCGGTTATAGTCGAAGCGTACATAGTTCTGCACATGGCTGTCCTGCACCTTCAGATCGAGCGCATCCCATTCCCAGAACGTACTGGAGTAGGTCATGCGGGTATCTAAATGTTTCAGGTTGGTATTGCTGCGCGTCTCGATAGCCCTGAAATTAGTGATGTTGGCTTTTAAGGTATCGGCCAGCACCAGCTCATCAAAATTGCCATAGATGCTGTCCACGGTCAGGTGGGCGTAATCCATGCCATGCCCGGCGAGCGGTTTGTTGAAGTCGTCGTACGTGAAGCGCCCGTTCCTGATGATCAGCTCCTGCAGCTCGAAGTTAAAAGGCTCGGATGGTTTGGTGGTGTCCTTTACGAACAGATCGCCTAAGGCATTAAAGAAAGCGCCGGCATTCAGGGTATCAGAGCCCTGGTAGTATACTAAGTTGGCGCGGGGCTGCTCCAGCTCCAGGGTGGCTATTGTAAGGGTGTTGGGGTGGAGTAGCGAGAAGGTGGCAATATCGGCTACGATGCGGCCTACGTAAAAGAGCTCGTTCTTTTTATAGTCGCGTACCTGCACCTGCTCCAGAACCACATTGCTGAAAAACTCGATATCTACCCGGCCAACTGACACATCATGCTTTGTGGCTTCGGAGAGCCATTGGGCGGCCCGCTGGGCGATATGGGTTTGTACGGCAGGTATCCGGATAGCAAAGAAAACAGCTATAAATAGCAGCAAAAGCAACAGGATAAGCTCTACAACTGTGTGAAGTAGCGTTTTTCCTATAACTTTGAAGTAATTTATGGACTGTTCTTTTTCCAAAAGATGACCGAACCTACAATTTTAGCTATTGAATCTTCCTGCGACGAAACCTCGGCTGCCGTTATACGTGGCGGTGAGGTATTGTCGAATATAATTGCTACTCAGGCCGTTCACGAAAAATATGGCGGCGTAGTACCAGAACTTGCTTCCAGAGCGCATCAGCAAAATATAATTCCTGTTGTAACCGAAGCATTAAACAAAGCAAATGTAACTAAAAATGAGTTAAGTGCAGTGGCTTTTACCCGCGGCCCCGGACTTTTAGGAGCCCTGCTGGTAGGCAGCTCTTTTGCCAAGTCGCTGGCGCTGGGGCTTAACATCCCGCTGATTGATGTAAACCACATGCAGGCACACATTTTAGCGCATTTTATAGACGACCCGAAGCCAAATTTCCCGTTCCTGTGCCTGACTGTGAGTGGCGGCCATACCCAGATCGTGCTCGTAAAAAGCCACCTGGATATGGAAGTGATCGGCCAGACAACGGACGACGCCGTGGGCGAAGCCTTCGACAAAACAGCCAAAATGCTGGGACTGCCTTACCCGGGTGGCCCGATGCTGGATAAAGCTGCCGCACAAGGAAACCCGAAAGCTTTCGAATTCCCGGTTGGCAACATGCCCGGCTACGACTATTCGTTCAGCGGTATCAAAACTTCAGTACTTTACTTCCTGCGTGATAGAACGAAGGAAAACCCGGATTTTGTACAGGAGAACATCAATGATATTTGTGCCAGTGTGCAGCATACGTTGATCAAGACCTTGCTGAAGAAAGTGGTGCAGGCGACAAAAGACCTGGGCATAAAAGAAGTTGCTATAGCTGGTGGTGTATCGGCCAACTCCGGTTTGCGTGCTGCCCTGCAGGATTACGCCAAACGCTACAGTTGGAACGTGTACATCCCGGCCTTCCAGTACTGCACCGACAACGCCGGCATGATCGCCATGGCTGCGCACTACCAGTACCTGGCCGGCGACTTCGCCGACCAATACGCCAGCCCCGATCCGAGGATGAAAATCTGACCAGTGATTAACCCGATTTTTCTGATTTAACAGGATTATTGAAAAGGAGACTAAAAAAGAGAAGTGATAATCAAAGTCCTGTAAATCTGATAATCCCGAAAGTTCATATTCAGACCTAAATCATAATCAATAAGTATAATCCCCTTAATCACTGGTCCAATGAATAACCCATTCCAGATCGGAGATACTAAACTATACCAGAAGCTTGTAACTGCTGCGGACTTTGCGCGTTTTGAGGATGGCCTGGTGCATGCGGTTTGCTCTACGTTTGCGCTGGCGCAGGCGGCGGAGTGGGCCGGCAGGTTGTTCGTTTTGGAGATGAAAGAAAAGGATGAAGAAGGGGTGGGTACATTTCTGACGATCAGTCATAAAGGCCCTGCTTTTGAAAGTGAAACTATAGCTATAGTTGCCACCCTAAAAGCAGTAAACGGCCACGAAGTGATCTGCAGTTACGAAGCCCGCGTAGGCGACAGATTAGTGGCCGACGGAGAAACAGGTCAGAAAATTTTGAAAAAAGAAAAATTAGCCAAAGTTTTGGCACCTAAGCAAGCATAAATGGCCAAAGACAAGGACAGAATACAGAAACACGTAAACATCGTTAACCGCAGGGCCTCCTTCGAGTACCAGTTCCTGGATAAGTACACCGCCGGCATCATGCTGATGGGTACCGAGATCAAATCGATACGCGAAGGCAAGGTGAACATGCAGGACGGGTATTGTGTGTTTCAGAAAGGTGAACTATGGCTGCACAACATGCACATTTCTACCTACACCGAAGGTACGCACTATAACCACGAACCTATGCGCGCCCGCAAACTGCTGCTAAATAAACGCGAACTCGCTAAACTTGAAAAAGGGGCGCAGGAGCAGGGTGTCACCATCATCCCGACGCGCGTGTTCATAAACGACCGTGGCTTTGCCAAGGTAGAGATTGCCCTGGCCCGCGGTAAAAAGCTACACGACAAGCGCGAAGACATCAAAGCAAAAGACATAAAACGCGAACTGGACAGAAGCGGATACTAAGCGCGTCAGCGCGCAATTATGAATTATGAATTTCGAATTATGAATGTAATTTCGAGTTAATAATTCTGTATTAAAGTATAAATCATAGTGAATTAGTAGCCTTTTAGAAGGGATAAACTATAAATTACCTCCCATTCATAATTCATAATTTTTAATTCATAATTCAAAAGTCGTGGACTACGGAATAAGTATGCTGAGCCTGGTGCCGATGCGCGCCGAACCATCTAACAGAGCCGAACTGGTAACGCAGGTGCTTTTTGGGGAGTGCTATGAGATCATCAGCCGCCAGGAGAAATGGGTGCGCATACAGTTGGCTACCGATGGCTACCAGGCTTGGATAGACCAGAACCAGCATACACCGATTTCGAGAGAGTACTACCAAGAATGGAAGCAGGCGCAACACCCGCGTACGATGGACCTGGTGCAGGTTATCAGTAATGCTGACGAGCGTATTCCGGTAGGCATTGGCGCGTATCTGCCGTTTTTTGATGGCATGAATGTGCGTATCGGGGAGCAGGTGTACCACTATAGCGGTCGCGCCTCTAATCCGGAAACCGAAGCAACTATAGCGCAGCTGGTAAAAGTAGCCCATAACTTTATGAAAGCGCCTTACCTGTGGGGCGGTAAATCAGTGTTCGGGATTGATTGCTCTGGTTTTGCGCAGCAGGTATATGGTATTTGCGGCGTGCAGCTGCCGCGCGATGCCTATCAGCAGGTTTCAGCTGGCCAGGAGGTACATTTTGTGAACCAGACACAGCCCGGCGATCTGGCCTTTTTCGATAATGAGGAAGGTCGTATCATCCATGTAGGCATTGTGTTGGAGGACCAGAAGATCATGCATGCCAGCGGCGAAGTGCGCATTGATACCCTGGACCACAACGGCATTTACAACGCAGCCCGCAAGCGTTATTCCCATAAGCTCCGCATTATCAAGCGTATTTTTGCAGCTTAGAACTTAATTTTCTGGGTGCTGGCACCGTAGGCGACCGGTTTTTTCCGTAGAAGCTTATGTTATAGTTTACTGTGCTCCCCATGAAAGATAAAGTTCTCATCCTGAACCAGGACTTCAGTGCCATTGCTGTCTGTTCTATTTACAAAGCTTTCCTGCTCGTTTACCTCGACAAAGCCGAGATGGTAACGAAGTCGGAAATTGAATCTCTCCGTACCGTTTCTACAACGTTTCCTGTGCCGTCGGTTATCCGGTTGCAGCGCTATGTGCATGTGCCTTACCACGGCATTGCCCTGAGCCGCCATAACATTATGCGCCGCGACAACTATACCTGCCAGTATTGTGGCAACGCCCGCAACCTGACCCTGGACCACCTGCTGCCCCGAAGCAGGGGAGGGGAGACCAACTGGCTGAATCTGGTGACGGCCTGCTCGCGCTGCAACACCCGCAAAGGCGACCGCACCCCCGAGGAGGCTGGTCTTAAACTACTTCGAAAACCCATCAGGCCCTCGCTCCAGTATTTCCTGAAAATGCAGCTAACACCAGCCAACCAGGACTGGGGAATGTACCTTGGTGTGAAGGAATAGTGTAACTATAGCTGTGCTAAAATATTTAGTTTCTACTATATAAACTACAGTTAATCAGCAGTTATAGTTTGATTAACTAAAGTGTAGCTATAAGTAAAAAGTATAAACAGGGGTTTTGAGATTGAGACTGACGAGGTGCTTGTTATGTGCCTGTTATACGGACCCCAAACTATAAAACCAGTCCGAACTATAGCTGCAACTATAGCCTTATAACCGCAACTATAGTTTGCTCAGACTGACTTCCGTTTCCGGATTTAAGGCTACCAGAGATTACCTGTTTTCCCAACTATAGCTACGGGTATTACGCAGACGTGGACGTCCGCAGCAGGTGGGTTTCGTACACGGATGTCCGAAACAGCGAAGTGGTTAATGCTGATCGGAACTATAGCCACCAACTATAGCGGCTAAACTATAGCAGGAACAGAAAAGCTCCCCGCCTTAGACTACTTAGAAGCGATTTCGTAAGTAGCGAGCGTAGCTCTGAGGGGTTGGGGTGGTTGGACCACGGAAACTATAAAACTATAGCTGCTAACTATAGCAGTAGCAGAAAAGTCCCCCTTTGAAGGGGGCAGGGGGATGACTGACCGTAAACATGAAACTATAGCGACCGCCTTTGCCATTCCTGTCCCTGTCGGGCCAGTTGAGTCGGGAGACTCAACGTCATAAAAAGTCACGAGTCTGGAGACTCGCGCCAGTGAAATTTAACATTGAAATGTACTGCAGCAACTATAAAACTATGGCTCAAACTAGAGCAAAACCCAAATCCTAAAAATCCACTAATCCTGCAAATCCTGATTCAGACAACAATCCAACAACCTCCAACCAACAACCAACAACCAACAACCATCAACTAAACACTTAACCCCCTTTGCTACATTACTTTACACTTTCCCTTGTAAGCATTGGTTTTTCAACTGAAAAAGTTTTACTTTTGCGCTTTCATCCGGGTGGATGAGCCCTGAACTACAGGGAAATGTAAAACTAAACCAAACCGGCCCATTGCTCTAAGCCGGTGGCTTCTCCAGAGCAACAGAACAATATGAGTAATTCTCCAGAAAATTTCGATTGGGACAAGTTTGAGTCTCAAGGTTTCGGCGGCGGCTACAGCAAAGAAGAGAAAGCCGAAATGGAAAAAATGTATGACGACACCCTGACTACCGTACAGGAGCAGGAGGTTGTTAAAGGAACTGTGGTTGGTATCACTGATCGTGATGTGATCCTGAACATCGGTTTCAAATCTGACGGCTTGGTTGCTACTTCAGAATTCAGAGACATGCCTGATCTGAAAATCGGTGACGAAGTTGAAGTATTTATCGAAGACCAGGAAGATCCAAACGGTCAGCTTATCTTGTCTCGCAAGAAGGCGAAAATCGTTTCTGCCTGGGCTAAAATCTACGATGCACTTGAGAATGACAACATTCTGGAAGGTATCGTTAAGAGAAGAACCAAAGGTGGTCTTATCATGGACCTTTACGGTGTTGAAGCGTTCTTGCCAGGTTCTCAGATCGACGTTAAGCCTATCCGCGACTTCGATGTGTTTGTAGGTAAGAAAATGGAAGTGAAAGTTGTGAAAATCAACGCCGCTTTCGACAACGTGGTTGTATCTCACAAAGTACTTATCGAGAAAGACCTGGAGCAGCAGCGTGCAGCCATCCTGAACAACCTGGAAAAAGGTCAGGTTCTGGAAGGCGTTATCAAGAACATGACAAACTTCGGTGTGTTCATCGACCTTGGTGGCGTAGACGGCCTGCTTCACATTACAGATATTTCATGGGGCCGTATCAACCACCCGGAAGAAGTATTGCAGCTTGACCAGAAAGTACAGATTGTAGTTCTTGACTTTGATGAAGATAAGAAGCGTATCTCTCTGGGTATGAAGCAGCTTACGCCACATCCGTGGGATGCACTTCCTGCTGAGGTTGAAGTTGGTTCAAGAGTTAAAGGTAAGATCGTTAACGTAGCTGATTACGGCGCGTTCCTGGAGCTTATGCCAGGTGTTGAAGGTCTTATCCACGTTTCTGAAATGTCATGGTCTCAGCACCTGCGCAACCCACAAGACTTCATTAAGCAAGGCGACGAGGTTGAGGCAGTTGTATTGACTCTGGACAGAGAAGAGCGCAAAATGTCTCTGGGCATTAAGCAGCTTACTGAAGATCCTTGGACAAAAGAAGATGTGTTAACGAAATATGCAGTAGGCACTAAGCACACTGGCGTAGTTCGTAACCTGACAAACTTCGGTCTGTTCCTGGAGCTGGAAGAAGGTGTTGACGGTCTGGTACACGTTTCTGATCTTTCCTGGACTAAGAAGATTAAGCACCCATCTGAGTTCGTAAAAGTTGGTGATAACCTGGATGTAGTTGTTCTGGAGCTGGATGTTCCTAACAGAAGACTTGCGCTGGGTCACAAGCAGCTTGAGGAGAACCCTTGGGATACGTTTGAGTCTGTATTCAACGTAGGTTCAGTACACAAAGCTACTGTGCTGGAGAAATCTGAGCGTGGTGCTGTACTTGAGTTACCATACGGTATCGAAGGTTTCGCTTTCCCTAAAGGCTTAGCAAAAGAAGATGGTTCTCAGGTTGAAGCTGGCGAAACGCTTGATTTCAAAGTAACTGAGTTCTCTAAAGACGATCGTAAGATCATCCTTTCTCATACTGCTACGCACACTGAGAGCGCAGATGCTGCCCGTGTAGCTAAAGCTACCAAAAAAGCTCCAGCTGCTGCCGGTGAGAAGAAAGAGAAAGCTCCTAAGGCTCCGAAAGAAGCCGAGAACAAGTCAACGCTTGGTGACCTGGATGCCCTTTCTGCCCTGAAAGAGCAGATGATGGAGAACGAGAAAGAAGCTGGCGTTAAAAAGTTAGAAGCTGCTGCTAAAAAAGCAAAAGGTTCTGACGAAGAAGCTTCTGAAGAAGAGAACAACGCTTAGTAATAGGCTTGTTACATAACGAAAGGCCCCGGAGCAATCCGGGGCCTTTTTGTTTTGGCTATAGTTTAATGGATTTATAAGTGTTATAGTTTCTTCTGTGGATTACAGAACACTATCCGATTTATAGTTATATTAGCTGACAACTATACAGTATCTATTCGCGAAAGCATGCAGCAAGTATTACGTACATAGTGCAGATAAACTTATGTTTTGGTTTATAATATAGTTGAGTAAAATTGTAATCAATGAAAAAGGTCCTACTATTCACCCTATGCCTTTCTTCAATAGTCATGCTGTTTAGTTTCAAAAGCATTTTTCAGAAAAAGCCTTCAGGCAAAGAAGTTGTTCAAAAACTTGAGTCGCTTGGTTACTTCAAGTATGCTCAATCAAGCAAAGTAGCTGAATTAAAAAAAGCACTTGCCGAAGGCTACGCCACACATGGCGCACTTGTGACGACTTATGAAATGCCTAAGTATCAATCAGCAGATTACAGGCTATATGGGCTTGACGGAGAGACCTTGTATGAAGAAGGTGGTTTTAGAAGTTACCTCTCCGATATGGAAAGGACCTTTAAGAAGCTGAATGTAAATCTGAAGGTAGAAAATGAAATAGAAGAATACTCTCAAAGCGGTGGACTGAACCACATTATTTGGTTGAACGGCAAAGAGTATGTCATCTTCAGAAACGACCAAGGAAGTGCAATCTCTTGGGGTGTAGCAGCGAAACGGTACGCTGAAATGGTGAATGACATATTAAGCAGAAGCAAATCACCAGAACGGCTATACCTGATGTCTGGCGGTAACGACGGAGAAGCTGTTTTCCTGACACAGGAACAGTACCAATACATAAAAGCCACTTTCCCGAATAACGAATCAAAGCCGCTAAGCGTGGATGAGTGGTCAAAGAAGTATAGAATGAAATAAAAATAACTCTACTCAACACAGTTTATACCCTATGCTTCGGTTACGCCTCGCACAAGCTATATACGAAACGTTGGTCAAAATATAAATTATGAAAACTCTCTTATTGTTATTGTCAACAGTTTTACTTTTTCAAGGTTCAAACACTCAAAAACTGGAGTCATCCTTCAATAACTTAAAAAGAGCTGATACTAAAGAAAACCAGATTCTATACCTAAACCTTTTCCCAAGCGACTTTCGGACATTTGAAAGTATATTTGGTTATGTTGAAGATAAGCCTGGCCCGTTGTATGAAGAATCGTTTGACTACATATCCAGATTCTTTGCTCTTGACAAGGTATCAAAGAAAGAGAAAATAAATAAGGCAATAAAAATAGGGATAAACGGGAAATAGGAAGCTGACGCAGTTAGTCAACTGCAACACAGCTTGGAGCCTCTTGTCATGGAAAACGTGGATTTAACTTACCAAATGTTAAAGGCAAAGAAACCCAAGGAGATAGAATCATTTTTCTATTTTCTATTCGGTGGCCCACACCCAAAACATACTATTCCGACTCAACTGCATAAGTTAAAAGAAATAGACAGAAACTTTTACAGCTACATTTCAAATGGCCATAGAAAAGTATTGAAAGAAAGTGTGCATTAAAATACATTGCCCAACCACGTGCAGCCCTCATACTCAGATATGCATCGCACATCGTCTACATCAGTTCGTCGTCCCCCATCCTAACAAACTATAAACTATAATCCCGACGCAGACCAAAAAAGTATAGTTCATACACAGGTAGTTATGGTTTGTAAATTATTTGTCGCCAAAAAATAACCTTCTATAGTTTGACAAGTATACACAGCTTTGTATATTTGCACTCCCAATCACGGTAACGTGGCCGAGTGGCTAGGCTCAGCTCTGCAAAAGCTGCTACAGCGGTTCGAATCCGCTCGTTACCTCTTACTAAAGCCCCGGTTGCCACCAGCAGCCGGGGCTTTTGCTTTACCAGCCATACCTTCCCAAGCTACCAAACACCAACCCGACCCAACAGGATAACACCAACTATAAAACTATAGCTTGGTCTGTAGTTTTGCGCAGGCACTTCCGGCAACTATAGCATCCTGTATAAATATGCCGCTCATACTCTGTTACTTACCTTTATATAGCAAAAATGGATCTCAGATTTTGCACAAGTGCTAATCTTTTGCACCCCGATTGCGTACTCAGCATATCCCTGAAACCGGCATTCCTGCCAACAACAACAGACTACATGTACCAAAAAAACCGGAACCGCTACTTCTTAACAACAGAAGCTCCTGCAGTTCACCGTAATGTATAAATAGTTAAACCCTGTATCCTCTACCATCAGAACAAACAATAAGCTTACGAGTACCATTATATGAAAATAGTAGACCTGCGCGTAATGCGCGGACCAAATTACTGGTCTGTAAAGCATCCGAAAATTATTGTATTGAAACTGGCCCTGGAAGATCTGAGCCAGAAACTTACCAGCGATATTCCGAACTTTTATAACCGCCTTCAGCGCATGTTTCCGGGCATGATCAGCCACCGGGCATCCGAGGGCGTGGAAGGGGGCTTTTTCAGGTCCGTAGAAGAGGGCACCAGCTTTGGGCATGTAGTACAGCACATCGCCCTGGAACTGCAGACAATGGCTGGCATGGACAGCGGTTTTGGCCGTTGTTACCCTACCCGCGAAGAGGATGAACTATACGTTATTTTTTCGTACCAGGAAGAGCGTGCCGGTGAGTATGCCGCCTATGCCGCCGTGCGCATTACCGAAGCCCTGGTGAAAGGAGAAAAGTATCGCCTGTGGGATGACCTGGACCGTCTGCACCAGATACGCGAAGACGAATACTTCGGGCCAAGCACCTATGCTATAGTTTCGGAGGCGGTTAGCCGGGGCATTCCCTACATCCGTCTCGACAGGCATTCGCTGATACAGCTGGGGTATGGCAAGCACCAGAAGCGCATACAGGCCACCCTGACGTGCCGCACAGCGTGTTTTGCAGTAGAGATTGCCGGTGATAAAAATGCTACAAAAGACCTGCTGAAAGATGCCGGAATACCAGTGCCGCAGGGCACGACTGTTTATTCGCAGGAGGAACTACGGCGGGCTATTACCTGGCTGGGCTTCCCGATCGTTACAAAGCCCCTGGACGGACACCACGGCAAAGGCGCATCCATCAACATCACAAACCTCAACGATGCCAGAAAAGGCTTTACAGAGGCTCAAAAATACTCGTCGGGCGTTATTGTAGAGCAGTACATTACCGGCTACGACTTCAGGCTGCTGGTTATAAACGGCAAGTTTGTGGCCGCCGCCAAACGCACACCGGCCATGGTGGTAGGCGATGGCGTATCAACTATAAAGCAGCTCATCGATAAAGAGAACAAGGATCCGCGCCGTGGCATCGGGCACGAAAAAGTGCTTACCAAAATAAAGATTGACAGCCATACCAAAGCGCTGCTGAAACAAATGGGCCTCACAACGCAGTCAGTGGTGCCGGCAGGGCAGGAGATATACCTGAAAAGCACAGCCAACATCAGCACCGGCGGCACCGCTACCGACGTAACCGACCTGGTAGATCCTTACAATATCCTGATGGCAGAGCGTATTGCAGGCATTGTAGGGCTGGATGTTTGCGGTATAGATGTGATGACCACCGATATTGCCATTCCGCTGAACGAGGCCCGCGGTGCAGTGCTGGAAGTAAATGCGGCGCCTGGTTTCAGGATGCACATTTCGCCAACTTTTGGTTTGCCGCGCAACGTGGCCGAGCCGGTAGTTGATATGCTGTTCCCGCACGGGCAGCCGGCCCGCATCCCGATCATTGCTGTTACGGGCACTAACGGTAAAACCACTACCACCCGCCTGATAGCGCACATGGTGAAGCACAAAGGGTACCAGGTGGGTTATACCACCACCGATGGCATTTATATACAGGATAAACTATTGGTGAAAGGCGATACTACAGGCAGCTATAGTGCCGAGTTTGTGCTGAAAGACCCGACTGTAAACTTTGCTGTGCTGGAATGCGCCCGCGGAGGCTTGTTGCGTTCCGGCTTAGGTTTCCAGCAATGCGATATAGGAATTGTTACCAACGTAAGTGCCGACCACTTAGGGCTGCGCGATATTCATACGCTGGAAGAACTGGCCCAGGTAAAAGCCGTTATCCCGAAAAGTGTAAGGCCTGACGGCTATGCGGTATTAAATGCGGACGACGATCTGGTGTATGCCATGGCAGATGGCCTGCAGTGCAAGGTAGCCTTATTCAGTATGGATGAGAGCAACCCGCGCATTCTGAAGCATATTGCCAAAGGTGGCCTGGCTGCCGTGTTCGAGAACGGCTACATCTCCATCTTTAAAAACAGCTATAAACTGCGTGTTGACCGCGTTGGCGATGTGCCGCTTACCTTTGGGGGCCGTGCCAGGTTCAACATCGAGAACATACTGGCCGCTACACTGGCTGGCTATATTTCGCATTTCGAGATCGAGGATATTAAAACGGCGCTGCGCACCTTCATTCCTTCGCCGGCCAAAACACCGGGCCGTATGAACCTGTTCAGGTTTCCGCATTTTGAGGTGCTGGTAGATTATGCCCATAACGTGGGTGGCCTGAAAGCAGTAGGTGACTTTATAAACAGCCAGGAAAGCAGCTGGAAGGTAGGCATCATTGCCGGGGTAGGCGACCGCCGCACCGAGGATTTTTACGACTTAGGCTTTGCCGCTGCACACATATTTGACGAGATCATTGTGCGGCTGGACAGCGACCTGCGCGGCAAAAAGCCGGACGAAATTACGGGGCCTATCCTGCAGGGCATCGAAGATGCCGACTCCTCCAGGAAAGTGAGCCTGATACCGGAAGAAATGCGGGCCATTGCCTATGCCCTGGAACATGCGAAGCCCGACTCTTTTATAGCCGTATTTACCGAAGACATAACCGAATCGGTGAAGATGGTGGAGCATTTTAAAGTGATACAGGACCGCAAAATGCTGGTCGAGTAATGATAGCATTACCTCAGACTTTTACTTGTGAACGATGGACTAAGGCCCTTTCCGTAGAGGAAGGGCTTTTTTATGGCCAGACTATAAACTATAGTTGCAAAGCCATACAGAAAGGAAGGCATAAAAAAGCCCCTGCATAAGCAGAGGCTCCTTCGGTAACTATAGGTTATTTGTTATTTCAGAACAAAGCTCGTTCTCCCGATCAGGAAGCCATCGGCGTATAGTTCTATCGTATGCTGGCCTTTTTTGTAAGCCGCGTTCTTATCATAAGTAAAGCTTACCTGCTGCTGGGTGTTGTCGAATACGATGTCACGCTTGGCGGTATAGTACATGTCTTCACCATCTATCTGGAACGTACCAGAACCCATAGCCAGGTTGTACAGCGCAGCGCCATCCGGCTCTATCAGGCGCATGTAAATAGTTTTAGGCTCTTTCGGCGCCACATCGTTCTGGCCCAGGTTAAAGCCGACCTTTATCTTATCAACTGTTTTGGCGCGGTACTCATTGTCGTTGTCGTCTTTCTCTTTGCCGCGCTGGTTAATAATGTTTACGCTGATGTTCTTGGCTTCGAGGCGGGAGGCCAGTTTCACTTTCTCGGTCAGGTCCTGGTTGCTGGACTTCATGGTGGTCAGGCTGTCCGATAGTTTGTTCTGCGTAGTTTTAAGCGTCGTGTTCTCGGTAAACAGCACTTCGTTGTCTTCTTTCAGTTTGGCAATTTCACGGTCTTTCTCGATCAGTTGCTTCTCAAAAGCCTGTGCTCTGTCACGGAATTTGCGCTGGTCGGCCAGGCTGTAGCTGCTCGTCCGGAAACCACGCAGCTTATTCAGGTCGGCGTTTATGGCGGCAATCTGAGACTCCAGCGAGTCGTTCTCGAGGCCCATGGCCTGTAGTTCCTGGCTCTGGCGCTCGAAATCAGCTTTCAGGGCTTCGTAAACTTTTATCTGGTTTTCCAGTTCTACATCCTTAACCCTGATGATCTCTTCCTGCTCCTCGTTCTTCTCTTTTTTCTGATAGTTCATGTAAAGCAGAATACCGTTTATACTGGTCAGGATAACGATGAAACCTACAATTAAAAGCTTTTTGTTGCCTCTGTTCTCAGGTGTGTTCGTTGACATACGTATGTTATAGTTATTTTAAAGCAGATTTTGCACGAAGGGTGTGCACGTATAAGAATCAAATATAAGACTTTTGCATTATATTTCTCAATCTCATGAAACAAGATTTTAACGCAGCGTACTGGCAGGAGCGCTACCTCAGCAACCAGACCGGCTGGGATACACAAGGCATAACGACACCGTTAAAAGCTTATTTTGACCAGCTGCAAAACAAAGACCTGCGCATACTGATACCGGGTTGTGGCAACGCTTACGAAGCCGAATACCTCTTTAACCAGGGCTTTACGCAAGTGTATGTAGCCGATGTGGCGCCCGCCCCGCTGGAGAATTTCTCGGAAAGGGTGAAGGATTTCCCGAAGGACCACCTGTTGCTGCAAAACTTCTTCGACCTGCAGGGGCAGTACGATCTGATAGTGGAACAGACCTTTTTCTGTGCCCTGAACCCGGACCTGCGCGCCGCCTACGCCCGCAAGTGTGCCGAACTGTTAGTGCCGGGCGGCCGGTTGGTCGGCCTGCTTTTCGATACTACTTTTGAGCACGACGGCCCGCCGTTTGGTGGGTCGGCAGAAGAGTACCGGGCTTATTTTGCGCCTTATTTCCATTTCCGCCATTTTGAGCGGGCCTATAATTCTATTCCGCCAAGACAGGGACGGGAGCTGTTCATTAACCTGCAGAAGAAGTAGGTTACAAACTATAAATCAGCCCTATAATCTACATGCCCATTCATAATTCCTAATTCCTAATTCATAATTAACTATAGTTCGCCTACCTTTGTTGTGCCGAAGGCAACTATAAACTATAGATACCATGTTCGAGATACCAAAATTAAAACATACCGATAGCAGAAACTTCTTTTTGATGGCCGGCCCCTGCGCGATAGAAGGCGAAGAAATGGCCATGCAGATTGCTGAGCGTCTGAAAGACATTACCGACCGGCTGCAGATTCCGTGGATATTTAAGGGTTCTTACCGCAAAGCTAACCGTTCCCGCCTGGACTCCTTTACCGGCATCGGCGACGAAAAAGCGCTGCGCATCTTACAGAAAGTAAGCCAGGCCTTTGATGTGCCTACTGTTACCGATATACACGAAGCCAACGAAGCCGCTATGGCCGCCGAGTACGTGGACGTGCTACAGATTCCGGCCTTCCTGTGCCGCCAGACAGATCTGTTAGTGGCAGCTGCCAAAACCGGAAAAGTGGTGAACATTAAAAAAGGCCAGTTCCTGTCTGGGGAAGCCATGCGTTTTGCTGTTGATAAAGTGCGCGAATCCGGAAACGAGAAGGTGATACTGACCGACCGCGGCAACAGCTTCGGCTATTCTGACCTGGTAGTGGATTTCCGTAACCTGCCTGAAATGCAGGCAACCGGCGTACCGGTGGTAATGGACGTGACGCACTCGCTGCAGCAGCCGAACCAAAGCTCCGGTGTTACTGGTGGGAAGCCAGCACTAATCGAAACAATAGCTAAAGCAGCCATTGCGGTAGGAGCCGACGGCCTGTTCATCGAAACACATCCACAACCAAGCATCGCTAAATCTGACGGAGCCAACATGCTGCCTTTAGACCAACTGGAAGCACTGATGCAGAAACTGATCAGGATCAGACAGGCGGTAAGCTAAGCTGGACTATAGACTTACTGACAAAGGACAAAAGGCTTCGGTTTTTTGTCCTTTTTGTTTTATAGTTAGAGTTCAGATTTTCTTTTTGAGAGGGTTCATGGCATCGTTTCATTCGCTATAGTTGTTAATTCCCGGCCGTTGCCGGTGCGAGTGTCCCGCTCGTGTCTAAAGTTGTTGTCGAGTCTCCAGACTCAACTGGCCCGAGAGGAACAGGCTTTCTAATAGCGCTTGCTGAAGTTGTCAAAAGGCCATCCCTTCCCTGTTGTCATCTCGAGTATAGCGAGAAATCTATCTCAAACTATAGTTTGTGAAGACCTAGCAGCGTGCGCAGCTCCTGCTAGTGTCTGATGCTATAGTTGACATTGCCTACTGCTGGAACCAAGCCTTTTCTTTCATAGCTACATGTAATCCTGGGAGCTTTAAGAGCCTATAGTTTTATAGTCTCGTTGGCTCCCTCTGAGGCCGGGAGGCCCCGTCTTCGGGCATCGCGCGGTGTACATTTCCTTTGCTCGTGCCTCGCAATGCTTTCAGCACCAGAAATCTACAAGGCGCTCAACCCAAAGACTGATAACAGTTCGATAGCCATAGTATTAGCTATAGTTGCTGTATTTGCTCTTGGTTAGGGCAGATCATCTTTTCTCGTGGTTGTATTTCCGTAGGGAACAGGTAAACCTGTCCTGTTCTTAGTCTGTAACTATAGAACTATGAATCAAACTATAGCAAGACGGAGACTGTCCCCTTGAGGGGACTTCAGGGGTGTTAAAGCAGCAACTATAGAACTATAAGTTCAACTATAGCAGTATCAGAGTTCCCCTCCTTGGATAAGGAGGGGTAGGGGTGGTTGGACCAACTGTAACTATAAAACTGTAATAGAACTATAGCAACAGCAGCAATTCCCCTCTTGAGAGGGTTAGGGGTGTGTTGGCTAACTATAAAACTATAGTTCTTTGTCCTTTGTCAGAAATCTCCTTCGTCTAAAACTTCAGCGTAAAATGCTCTTTTGGCTGCTTTGTCCGGAAAAAGACCAGGCCTACAAAGTACAGATCGACCGTTTGCCCTACCTGCGGGTGCTTTTTGATTTCCTGCCAGGCGCGTTTCATCTCTGCAGACCAGTATATATCATCCACTACGAATACGCTGTGCTCATGTGCTTTTGCCAGGCATTGCTCAAAGTAGCGCATTGTTGGTTCGTAGCGGTGATTGCCGTCCAGAAAGGCGAAGTCAAGTTGCGGGATGTGCTGTAGTTGTGACTGCAGGGTTTCGTCCAGGTTGCCCGTTATCTGGGTAATGTTCTGCAATTGCAGGCTTTCAAAGTTCTGCGCTGCCATCTTTGCAATGTTAGGGCATCCTTCAAAAGTATAAACCCGCGCATTTTTAGCAGCCTCAGCTAAATAGGCTGTGGTAATGCCAAGCGAGGTGCCCAGCTCAAACACAACCTTCGGCTGAAAATGGTTGACAAGCCTGAAGAGTAACTGTCCATATTTTGCCGGTTTAAGCGAGGTACGGGCAATATCGGCTACTTTCCGGGTGCTATAGTTCAGCTTTTTAGAGCCGGCGCCAAAATCTGTTACGGCTATAGTTGTGGTGTCTGCCAGCAGCTCCTGCCGTATAGCCTCTACCCGCGGAAAAGCATAATAAGTGCCGTCGTGCAGGATGACCTGATGGTACAGGTCGAACACGAAAGGGGAGTGCACGCCATGCAGCTTAAACGCTCTTGCTCTGTAAAGCAGGTAATCTATAGCCTGGCGAATGAGGGACACGATTTAATTGTTGAATTGCTAAATGGTTGTATTGTTAGTTGTACAGTAATGTAGTTTAAATACTGTATAGTAAATCTTTTGGACTAAGCGATCACAGAGGATTTAAAGAATAAGTTCGTCAGCAATTTAATCATTTAACCATCAAACAATTTAACAATCAATTTAACTTATAAGGCACGATCAGGGTGAATTCAGGTATAGTAGCATGGAATTGCTTGCCATCTACCAGGCGTTCCATCAGGTAGGTGCCGTGCATTTTGCCTACCCCGGTTTTCAGGTTGCACCCCGATACGTACTCATGCGATTCGCCGGGCTCCAGTGTAGGTTGCTGGCCTACTACGCCTTCTCCTTCCACTTCGCGCACCGAGCCGGTGGCATCGTGTATGTACCAGTGGCGGCGCAGTAATTTAACGGTAAACTCGCTGTTATTTTCTATGGTAATCTTATAGGCAAATACATAGTGCTGCTGTACCGGACTGGAATAATCTGGAAGGTAGTTGGTGGTGACTGTTACTTTCACTCCTTCTGTCGTTTTTGTATCCATGTTACAGAGATTATTGTATATTAGAAACTGCTGAAGCGTAAAAGAGTTATTGCTTTTAGCTAAGTTTCCGGTAAAATTCACACTCCTTCACTCCATCAATATGAATGTAAAGATAGAAGAAAGCTGGCAAAATGTGCTGCAAGATGAATTTGAAAAGCCATATTTCAAAAACCTTGTCGCTTTTGTTAAAGACGAATACAATTCCCAAAAAGTTTATCCACCGGGGAACCAGATCTTTAATGCTTTTAAAATGTGCCCCTTCGATGAAGTGAAAGTAGTGATACTTGGTCAGGACCCGTACCATGGCCCGAACCAGGCAAACGGACTGGCTTTTTCGGTAAGCGACCATGTGCGCACGCCGCCTTCGCTGCAAAACATTTTTAAGGAGATTAAAAGCGACTTGGGCAAAGACCTGCCCCCGACAGGCAACCTGGAGCGTTGGGCGGAGCAGGGGGTTCTGCTATTAAATGCAACACTTACCGTACGGGCAGGGCAGGCGGGCTCGCACCAGAAAAAAGGCTGGGAGCAGTTTACCGATGCCGTAGTACAGAAAGTGAACGACCTGAAGGAACATGTGGTATTTATGCTTTGGGGAGCCTATGCCCAGAAAAAGGGCGCTTTTATAGATGCCAGCAAACACTTAATATTAGAGTCGGCGCATCCATCGCCGTTTGCCGCCGACCGTGGCTTTTTCGGGAATCGGCACTTCAGTAAAGCTAATGCCTATCTGGTGGCACATGGCAAAGAACCGATAGACTGGTAACCTATAGTTTGGTGAGGCCCCGGGCTATAGTTGGTAATGTTTTATACCGGCTATAGTTCGGGGTCTTTGTTTTTCCACGGGAACTTACCTTCCAGCTCTACCTGCAGCGAAATGCTCAGGAACGTTCTGATCAGAATGATCATGCCCAGTATCAGTACGCCCTGCAGGTCTGGTTTGGTAGATACCGTTGCAATGATGTCGGCTGCCACCAGTATTTCCAGGCCCAGCAGAATAGCTTTGCCCAGGTCCTGGCGCAGTTCCTTGTAGTATTTTTTACCGGTCATCATGGGGAGCAGGTACCTGACCAACGCAATGGCAGCTCCCACTGATATGATCATAACACCAATGGCCTCTATAATCGCGACGACATATTCGATGTAGGTACGCACTATTTCCATAACGCAGGGTTCGCTTCTTTTTCGTTTGCCTCTCTATACGAGTATTCAGGGACAGGGCTGCGTTCAGCCATGAAAGGAACTATAGCTGCCTGACTTAAGGCTTGTGTCCGTTTATCAGTAGCGTAGAAGAGTAGCTGAGAGGCAGTGAAAAAACAAAAGCCAGACGGTGAGGCCTGGCTTTTGGGGAGTGGAACTATAGTTTGTTTACTCGATGATATTGAAGATGCGGCTCCAGCGTATTTTGTTCAGGAAGCTGCCATACGGGTCTGTCGACATCCAGATCATTACTGCTTTACCAACAATGTGGTCTTCGGGCACAAAGCCCCAGAAACGCGAGTCGGCGGAGTTGTGGCGGTTATCGCCCATCATAAAGTAGTAATTCTGCTTAAAGGTATACTGGTTTACTTCTTTGCCATCCAGGTATAGTTTGCCATCCTCTACGCGTGCATTATCGTTGTGCTCGTATTTCAGGATCACGGTCTCGTAAAGTGGCAGTGTTTCTGGTGTTATAGCTACAGTAGCACCTTCCTTCGGCACATAAAGCGGCCCGAAAAAGTCCATGTTCCATTTATACAGGCTCGGCACATGCGGGAAGATCTGCGTGTTTTCAGTGCCTTTTGGTTCTTTTACAAGCGTTACTTCTTTTACAAAATCCAGTTTGGCAAGCTCTGCGGCACGTTCCGGGGTAGTGTGCAGCCTGAAACCACCTTCCCAGCCACTCACGTCTGTAATATCGCGGTCCAGAAAGAAATCCTGCGTCAGTACTTTGGAGGTAGCCATAAAATACTCATACTGCAGCATTTCCGGGTTCTCCATCGGTTTGCCGTTTACAAGTACCTGCATGTCGCGCACTTCAATGGAATCGCCGGCAATGGCTACGCAACGTTTGATATAGTTGGTGCGCAGGTCAGCAGGGTGCTGCTCTTCCGGCGGATAGTTAAATACTACCACATCGCCACGCTTCACTTCCGAAAAGCCCGGTAAGCGGTACGATTTCAGCTGGATGGCATCAGAGTAAGACGGAATATTGGTGCCCCAGATGGTTTGGTGGGTAAGCGGAACCTGCAGCGGCGTAATAGGCGTGCGCGGACCATAATGCAGCTTGCTCACAAACAGGAAATCGCCGACAAGCAACGACTTTTCCATGGATGGGGTAGGGATGGTATAAGCTTCAAAAGTAGCCCAGCGGATAAGGCTGGCTGCCACAACGGCAAACAGGATGGCATCGCCCCACTCGCGGGCAAAGCTTTTCTTCTTTTTAGGTGCCTTGGCAGCAGGTTTTTTCTCCCAGAACTTAACTTTCATGCAGGGTTAGCTATGATGATATTTTACAGGTTCAGCATGTCTTTCATGCCGTAAACGCCTTTTTTGTCTTTCAGCCATTCGGCGGCCATCAGGGCGCCTTCGGCAAAACCGGCACGGCTGTGCGCTACATGCGACAGTTCAATTTTATCAACCTCTGAACTATAGGTAACAATATGGGTACCAACAACATCGGGCTCACGTTCCGAAATAATGTTCAGTTTTCCTTCGGTTTCCTGGTCGGCCACCCAGCCGCTCAGTGCCGGGAAATGCGCCAGTATACCTTCGGCGGTGGTAATGCCGGTGCCGCTTGGCTTGTCCACTTTCTGCAGGTGATGTATCTCGCGAATGCCTACATTGTAAGCCTTGTAAGCCTGCATTTTAGCTGCAATATACTCGTTAAAGTGGAAAAACAAATTAACGCCCACGCTAAAGTTGGAGGCATAAAAGAAGGCACCATCGTTGTCTGCGCAAAGCTGTCTGGCATCATCAAACTTATCGAGCCAGCCTGTAGAGCCCGAAACAACCGGTATGCCGTTGCTGAGGCAGTAAGCAATATTTCCGAAAGCAGCCTCCGGGTGCGTAAACTCAATGGCCACATCTACATTGGCAGCGCTATAGTTTTGCAGGGTTTCGGAGTTGGTGTGGTCTACGGTTCCGGCAATCTCATGGCCTTTGGCCAGGGCCATCTGCTCAATGGTTTTACCCATTTTGCCATAGCCGATCAAAAGTATTCTCATTATTTTTTGGTGTATAGCGTTAAGCTTAATCCCGGCGTATAGGATAGTTGTGTGGGTACGGACATCACTTTGGGCTGAACTTTTAAAGCCAGGTTATCGCTGATGTCAAATTCCTTCATGTGGGCGTGCACATAGGCTTCGGCGATCTGCAAGCCATAGGCAGCTACTGACAGGAGGATGGTCAGGTCGCGGTTACGGCGGTAATAATCTTTGGCGCGTTTCAGGTTTGCCGTTCCATTCGACCGGGACTCACTGTAGTACCCTTCGTTTACAAATTTATCTACCGTCGTCGAATCACCATCCAGGCGTATAAGCAGCGCCTGCTCAAAATCCTTGTATTTGGTGTGGTTGTCTATCCAGAAGTAGGCTAAAACCGCTCCGGTGGCATAAACGATCGGCATTTTCCAGTAAGCTTTGTTATAAGCCTGGCCCATGCCCGGCACCACAGCAGAGAATAAAGCCGCTTTGGCAGGCTTGTTCCACTTACTCAGGAAAAAGTTGTTGTCGCTGGCAGCTGTATCGGGTACCGGAACTATAACTGAGTCGGGACCAGCCGTAATTACCTGCGCCCGGGCAGGAGCACCAGGTAAAAACATGCTGAGTAATAGAACGATACCGACAAGTAGCCTCATGCGGATGGGTTAGTAGTTAAGTAACTCTAAAATACGGTTCAGCTCATCAACAGATACAAACGGGATCTTGATCTCGCCTTTACCGTCGTTGTTTGCTTTCACCTGTATTTTAGTACCAAACTGCGAAGACAAACGGGTCTCTACCTGCTTTATTTCATCCTCGTATTTATTGAACTGCAGTTTCTGCTGCGGATCCGGCTTTTTGTTAGCGTTTTGCAGGTTACGCACCAGCTCTTCCACCTTACGAACCGAAAGTTCTTCAGCAACCACTTTCTTGAACACTTCCAGCTGGTTCTCAACCGTATCGATGTTAATAAGCGCACGCGCGTGGCCCATCGAGATCACGTTATCGCGCAGGGCGATCTGGATATCTGGTGGCAGTTTGAGCAGGCGCAGGTAGTTTGTTACAGTTGTACGCTTTTTACCTACACGGTCGCCCAGTTCTTCCTGCTTCAGGCTACACTCCGAAAGTAAGCGCTGGTAGGAGAGTGCAATCTCGATCGCGTTCAGGTTTTCACGCTGAATGTTCTCGATCAGGGCCATTTCCAGCATCTGCTGGTCGTCGGCCTTGCGAATGTAGGCTGGTATAGTGGTAAGGCCAGCCATTTTAGCCGCCTGGTAACGGCGCTCCCCCGAAATAAGCTGGTAGCTTTTCTGGTCGAGCTGACGAACGGTAATAGGCTGAATAATGCCCTGTATCTTGATAGACTCCGCCAGTTCTTCCAGTGCGCCCTGATCGAAGTGGGTACGCGGCTGGTATGGGTTCGTCTGTATCTGGTCTATGGCTATATCTGCGATAGTATTGACTTCATTAATGGTGTTCGAATCAATTTTACCTGTGTACTTGTTACCCTCCAGAAGAGAGCCAAGGCCTCTGCCGAGGCCTCCTGTGCGTTTAGGTGCTTTATTTGTGTTATCAGACATGTAAGGGTAGGGTTATTTCTCCAGTGCCACGCTGTTTTTCTCCGCAATTTCACGGGCCAGGTTCAGGTAACTCAAAGCTCCTTTACTTTCAGCATCGTGCAAAATAGCCGGTAAACCAAAGCTTGGCGACTCACTCAACTTCACATTTCTTGGAATGATCGTATCAAAAACCATTTGCTGGAAGTGTGTTTTCACTTCTTCCACCACCTGGTTGCTCAGGCGCAGGCGCACATCATACATGGTTAAAAGTATGCCTTCTATAGCCAGTTCCGTATTCAAACGCGACTGAATGATCTTGATCGTGTTCAGCAACTTGCCTAAGCCTTCCAAAGCGAAATACTCGCACTGTACCGGAATTACTACCGAATCAGCAGCAGTAAGCGAATTAACTGTGATCAGACCCAGCGAAGGAGAGCAGTCGATGATGATGAAATCATATTTACTGCGCAGCGGGTTAAGTACCTGGCGCATTTTCTCTTCACGGTTGTCCAGGTTGATCATCTCCACCTCGGCACCAACCAGGTCGATGTGCGACGGGATCAGGTCCAGAAACTCAATATTTGGCGCATTCAGGATGATGTCTTCCACTTTTACATCCTCAACCATGCACTCGTAGATGCTGGATGTGATGCTCGCCGGGTCGAAGCCAAGGCCAGATGTGGCGTTGGCCTGCGGGTCGGCATCAACCAGCAGTGTTTTATATTCCAAGGCTGCCAGGCTTGCCGCCAGGTTTATGGCTGTGGTGGTTTTACCTACGCCCCCTTTTTGATTGGCAACCGCTATTATTTTTCCCATGCTATACTTATAGGTTTATAGTTTGACCTATCTCCATCAGAATTAACTCTTTGCCAGCCATCTGCGCTACTTCCTTCACCTCTTCGTGGTCTATGGCAATGTATGGAAACGTGTCGTAATGCATTCCGATGAACTTATCTACCTGCACAAAATCGGCAGCGATAAGGGCATCGTGTATATCCATTGTAAAGTTATCACCGATCGGCAACAGTGCAAAATCAAGGTCGAACTGCTCCGGTATCAGTTTCATATCGTAAGTTAAGGCGGTATCGCCGGCAAAATAGAAAGCTTTATCTTCTGTTTCTACCACAAACCCAGAAGCTACACCAGCATACGTACCATCAGGTAAGGAGCTTGAATGTACAGCAGTTACCATCTTCACTGTTCCGAAAGGCAATGTAACCTTACCGCCAATGTTCATCGGGTGCGTTTTCTCAATCCCTTTCTCGCCGTACCAGGTCGCTATCTCGAATGTAGAAACTATAGTTGCCTCGTTGTTCTTGGCAATGCGCTCGGCATCGTGCACGTGGTCCTGGTGGCCATGCGACAACAGTATGTAATCAGCTTTGATGCTGTCTACATCAATATCCTTTGCCAGTTCGTTAGGCGAAATGAACGGATCGAACAAAACGTTGTGATCCCCGATCTTAATTAAAAAGCAAGACTGTCCGTAGTATGTTATTTCCATGATTTACTGATTAGTGCTTACTTATCTACGTTAGTTATTTTTATCTTGCACAAAGATACATTTTTTTGACCACTTTATCCGGATGCAAATCACAACAAAACGCCTTTATTTATCCACCGTTTTTGCCCTGTTATCCACCGTTTTGCTCGTGAGCCAGTCTTGCACTGAGGCCGGAAAAAATGGAACGAACAAAACTGTTTTCAGGTATAATCAACCCGAAGCTTTATCGTCGCTGGACCCTGCTTTTGCCCGCAACCAGGCTAATATCTGGGCCACCACACAATTGTATAACGGGCTGGTAGAACTGGACCAAGAACTGAAAATTGGGCCTGGCATTGCCAAAAGCTGGGAAGTATCGGAAGATGGCCGAACCTATAGTTTTATCCTTCGGGATGATGTTTACTTTCACGACCACGAAGTTTTTAAAGGCGGTAAAGGCCGCAAAGTAACGGCACAGGACGTAGCCTATAGTTTCAAACGTATTATTGACCCCGCTACCGCCAGCACCGGCGCATGGATCTTTAACGACAAGGTGTTAACTGATATAAACGGTGCAATTTCAGATACGGCTTTCCTGGCGGTGAACGATTCTACTTTCAAGATCTACTTAAATGAGCCTTTTATTGCTTTCCTGGAGATACTGACAATGCCGTATGCGTTTGTGGTTCCACAGGAAGCCGTAGCCAAGTATGGCAAAGACTTCCGGGCAAACCCGGTAGGTACAGGCCCTTTTGTGTTTAAGCAGTGGGACGAAGGCAATGCCATTGTGATGCACAAGAACCCGAACTACTGGAAGAAGGATGAAAAAGGAGTGCAATTGCCTTACCTGGATGCCGTGCAAATCTCGTTTATTACCGACCGTAAATCGGAGTTTCTGACCTTTATGCAGGGCAAACTGGATTTCCTTTCCGGGGTGAGAGAAGGCTCGCGGGATTTGATATTGAACAACGATGGAACGGTGCAGGACGATTTCAAAGGCAAATTTACGGTACGAAAAGAGCCTTACCTGAACACAGAGTACATTGGCTTTCAGCTGGATCCTAAAAACCTGAAAAACCCAAGCCCGGCGATACAGGATAAACGTGTGCGACAGGCGCTGAACTATGCCATCAATAAAAAAGAGATGATCGCTTACTTCCGGAACAACATCGGTATACCGGGGCATTCGGGCATGGTGCCACCGTCGCTGCCATCTTTCAGCCAGGAGAAAGTGCCCGGCTATAGTTACAACCCTAAAAAGGCACGCGAATTACTAACTGCTGCCGGCTATAGTTTACAGAAACCGCTTAAAATGCGCCTGGGCACTGTAGCCGAGCACAAAGAACTGGCAGAGTACATGCAAAAAAAGTGGGCCGAGGTAGGCGTGCAGGTTGAGATTGACATCAACCAGGGACCGGCCCACCAGGAAATGGTAGACAACGGTCGCTCAGAGTTCTGGATGAAATCGTGGCTGGGCGACTACCCGGATGCCGAAAACTACCTGGCGCTGTTCTATAGCAAAAACTTCTCACCAGCCGGGCCTAACAAAACCCACTTCGTAAACAAGGACTTCGACAAACTATACGAGCAGGCAAAACTGGAGCGAGACGTGAAAAAACGCTGGGAACTATACCAGGCTATGGATAGGATAGTGGTAGAAGAATGCCCGGTTATTGTGCTGTACTACGACGAAGTGCTTAGATTAACTCAGAACAACATCAAAGGCCTGGAGCCAAACCCGATGAACATGTTAAAACTGGAGCGGGTGCGGAAGATTTAATTAGGAATTAGGAATTAGGAATTAGGAATTAGGAATTAGGAATTAGGAATTAGGAATTAGGAATTAGGAATTAGGAATTAGGAATTAGGAATTTCTTTGGACAACTATAGAATTGGAGTATTATAACAGAAATGCCCGGCTAATGCGTTAGCCGGGCTTTTTTATTCAGGTTTATTTTTACTTACAGCTCACGATCCGAAGGGTCGCGTCTGGTCGGGTCATTCCAGTTCGGGTCATCTTCCGGTCTGATGTTTCTGTTTTTCGGATTGAGGCGGTCTACCTCTACGTCGGTTTTGCGGACCTTGTCGCGGATAATTTCGTCGCGCTGGGTCTGTTCTTTGCTCAGGCGTACTTCTTCTACCACACGGGCTTCTTTGTTCACAACAGGCACTTCTTTATGCTCTGTCATTTCAATACTGCCCTCTTTAAAATTCTGGAAGTCGCGCTCGGTGGCTGGCCGGTTAACTGGTCTGCGCTCCACGTGTACATGCTCTTCGCGCAGGCGCAGGTGCTCTTCCACCGGCTTTTCGATGATGCGGCTACGCATGTGCACGCCGCCTGTCTCTACATCGCGTTTACCAACGTTCATGCGCTCTTCCACGATCGGAACCGACTGGTTGGTGTTTAGGTCTCTTCGTTCATGGATGTCGCTGGTGGTGGTATTTGTACCACTTCTGAACTGGCTTGCACGCTCATCCACATCCACAGCTCCACACTGGTCCAGCGTTCTGGCAGCTGCTTCTGCTTCCTTCCGCGAGTCTGCGTGTACGGTGACTACCCAGCCTTTGCGGGCAACATCGCTATACTTTCTGGTTTCCTCTTTATCGCTTCCGAACAGGGAGCCGAAAAAATTGCTTACCCGGTCTTTATCGTGCCGGGCAGTGGTGCCCCCTACTTTATCGCTCGTGGTCTGGTCCGATATATCAATATGATCCGATGGTATTCTGTTACTTTCCAGTTTTTGCACAGCAGCTTGCGCATCAATACCCTTCTCAAAAATTCCAATCACTGTTTGTGCCATAGTTTTATACTGTTTTTAGGTTGTACATGGGTTGAAAGATCAGTAGCTGTGTATCATTGGGCAGGGTTGTTTAGGTTGTCGTTCTGTTCCCGGTCTACGTTTATTTCCTCCCGTCGCAGCAGTACCGGTTCGGTCCGGTGTTCTTCGGTGCGGCGCCTGGTTATGTGCAGCTCTTCCACCACCTTTATGCGTTTTACCAGCACCAGCTCTTCGCGCAGCACCGGCACTATCATTTTATTGCCTTCGTAACGCACAGCTGGCGGGGCCTCGTCTACGTACTGGTCAACCGGCACGCGCTGCACGTCTACTTCCTCGTGCACCACCGGCATGTCTATCAGCACTTCATCTTCGCGTACATTTTTAGAAATGCGCACCCTGCCCGACTCTACGGTCTGCTTCGTGATGTGTGCCTGTTCTTCTATCACCGGAATTACTTTCTCTTCGGTTTCTCCCGGAGCATAATCTGCCGTAGGTATGGTGGTATCAGGGTTTCGGGCACTTTCCCGTAGCTTTTCCTCGAATTCTGATAATTGTACTTTTTTATCCTTTTTGCTCATATCTGATAAATATGATATAGTGTAATAGCTTTTTTGAAGACAGTAAAATAAATGATACTGCCCTATAGTTCTACGACCGTAGGGTGGAGGAGTTATTTGAACTGCAATTTGATGAGCGGCAGGATAGAGTAGGAATGGCGCTATTTTTTAGCAAAAGTCCCTGAAAAAGGAGGCAGGCTGCATCGGAACTGAACGAACTATAGCCAGGCAATAACGATAGTTTTGTGTTCCGGAGTTAGTACAAAGTGCAACTTCCAAACTCTGAAACGCTTAAACCGCTTAACTTCCCGTGATCCAGCGCTCCAACAGATCGCCAACTATAAAAGCGACGCCGGCAGCCAGGGCACCCAGTGTAACCGTCTCCAGAATGCCGCGCCAACGGTTTACGCCTGTCACGTAGCTCTTCAGGAAACCAATAACGCCGAAACCGAGGAAGGTAAGCGTACAGGCCCACAGAAACACATCGCCGGGAAAGCCCAACACGTAATCCCACAGATAGACCAGCAGCGGAATGAACCCGATCAGCAGAAATGAACTATAGGTGACGACCCCAATGGCAAACGGGGATTTGCTGTCTCGGATAAGCTCCAGCTCATTGGCCATCATTTCGTTGGCCCAGCGTTCTTTATCCTGGGTAATAACGGCTACCACCTGCTCCAGCAGCTCTCCCTCAAAGCCTTTGGCGCGGTAAATATCCCGTACCTCTTCCTTCTCAATAGCGGGGTAGTTCTCAATCTCGAAATACTCGGTGCGTTTGTGCTTGTCGTAGTTGTCGCGCTCCGATTTGGCCGACAAATAAGCACCTACCGACATCGAGAAACCATCGGCAAGCAGGTTGGCAAACCCGAGAATAATGATAACAGAGCTCTCGAGGTTAGCGCCTACAGCACCAGCCACAACTGCAAACGTGGTAACGCAGCCATCTATGCCGCCATACACAAACTGGGCAAGGTACTCCTGAAACTTAGAGAACAGCTGATGTGCCGATTTTTCGTTGTGCGCCATGCACTTAAGGTACGCAGAACACCGTGAAATCAAAAATGCCGGGCAAAGTTTGGTCCGGCATTTTTGATGCTGTATAGTTAGTGTTTTTAACGGATTGGTATAAAATACGCTGATGTGTATTTTATATAGTGTTGTAAGAAATTATTCTACCCCTTCTTTCAAAAGCATAATGCCAATTAGTATAAATGCTATACCGCCTATATACCCTTTTAAATGCATAATATAGCTTACTGATAGTGAGGGTTTACGAGCCTTTTCATCTTTATAAGTTATGTAAAGAATTACAAAGCCTACTAAAAATGAAACTAATGAATACACTACCTGCATCAGTATTTACTTTCTTCTTTATGGGTTATAAGGTGTTAAACTTTAAGATTATACATTGATAGCACGGTCTTTTGTGTACTATCATTAGCCACCTTAATTTATAATTTTAATTAGTTACAGCGGATTAGGCTTTGCGGTGGCGCAGCTACCGTGAAGCTCGTGTTGTGTTAAGTAATTCTTTATTCTTCAAATTCCTGCATGTATGCTACAAGCTTCTCTTTAAAGGCTTGTATACTTTTTTCTTGCTCGTACTTCGGATACTTCTGATTTATTTTCTCAAAGAGCTGCTTGTATTCAGATGTTGGCTCTTCTGACATCATAATTTCGTACCCAATATAGTTGGTCAGTTGAGATAGCTCAACAGGACAGCACGAGTATCTTTCAGCGAACTCTTTCGGGTAAGCTTCCACATATTTCATTGCGTAAAGTCCTACAACTTCAGATAAAGCACCGTCTGACTTTTCTACAACAACTTTGAAGGCAGGAAATACTGAATCTCTGGTTGCTTTATTGGAAGAGCTTAACGAATCCATTAGGGCAAACGTCACATGGTTGTCCGCTGGCTGAAGGCTGTCTTTTAATATAAGCCTTACTATCTCCTGTTGGCTTAAGTCTGCTAAATAATACTGATGTGATGGTATCCTTAATGTATCTTCTTCTGCTGTAACTGGCAGAGGTATTTCTGAAGTTTGATTGGTAGTTGTACTTTCTGTTTCCTTTTCTGAAACGTAGCTACAAGAAAAAAGAGCCGTTAAACTAAGTATGGCTAAGAGTGTTTTCATGCTTCTTATTTGACACAACTATGGTATAACAGGAGTACTACTCCTGTTAATCTGCACTATGTGTGGTGTTGTTTTAAGCTACTGATTCACTATAGCCCACAAGATGTATTATATCCCGAACCACCCTATATAAATATAAAAAATGTATCTGCATTTTACTATTTAGTTATCCTGTTTGGTGAAAAATAATTGCATCGGTTGGAATAGGTTAGCAATGTAAACCAAATAGCCTTTCAGGAAGCGTAGATAGTAGCCTGAAATGTGAACCTGGCGTGTAAAGCCTTTTTGTGCGGTGAGGTTATCCGTGTTGTACCCGTATAACACGGAAAGGCTTTAGTACCATTCACCAACTGTACAAATTCTTTCGAAGCTGTTTTCATTTACCTTGCACATGCTTCCAGAGCAGTGCATGCACCTCATCTATAAACCGGATCAATTCCTCTGGGCCGCCTTCCTGATGTTTGATGTGTTTTACTTCTTTGCCTGACTGGTAAAAATACAGGTGTGTGGCCGGCATGTCGGTCCAGCTGGTTTTGTACAGCTTTTGGAGCTTGCTATAGTTTAATTTATCGAGGTTGGTCTGCAGTTTCTTCAGTTCTTTTTCCGAAAGCTGGAAAGTGATGGTGTCTGTAACAGGTGTGTATTTAAAGGGAGCAAACAGCACCTTGCCTGTGCTATAGATGGTAGCCTCGTAGGCAGGGCAGGGACCATAGCACGGCGATTTCCGGTAAACCAACAGCGGCTCTTCAGCTTCCGTAACTGTGCCTATAGTTTCAGCGCTTTTGCAACCCAGCAAAGCCATACTCAACACAACTATAGTTAGAGTGATCAGTTGTTTTGTTATATTAAGTAAGGTATGGAGCATCTTTACCAATTATGAATTAGAAATTAAAAATTAGAAATTAGAAATGTTGAGCCGGGCAACTATAGAGCTATAGTTATAATATCAGGTTCAGCTGTGAACCCTCGTTTGTCCCGGCTCAAACTATATTTTAGCGGCGGAGTTATAAAGTATAGCACACTACGAAGCCAGATTTTCTAACTTTCTAACTTTCAATCTTTCTAAATGTCTTCACTTTTTTACTTTTACCAGTTTGCCGTTTTGCATTTCGTACACTTCGGGTGTGCAGTAGTTGCATTCCTTGTAGTTTAGGGTAGAGTCGGGTGGGTTAACTATAAAAATGCGGCTGTTCTCACTGAACTTGGCACCTACGCTGCTTTGTATCTTCTCCACGATCTTGCCTGTTTCGCGGTCAACTATAAAATGCTGCTGGCAGGTGGTGCCGCACCCAACGCTTACCACTGTATATTTCCCGGCAAAATTTACGCCTTTGGCCATGCCTTCGCGCAGGGCAATTTTAAAGCTACGGGCATCTTTGTGGCTTTCCTCATCAATAGGGGCCAGCTTACCCCGGAACATATTGGGCACGTTATAGTTGCCACTGTTCATATATTCTTCGGTAGTGATGCGGTAGTGCTCGTATTGGTCAAGGTCTTCTTTGGGATGTGTGGCTGCGTTGACAGAGTCGCGGTGAAGTTGTTTTTCCAGTTTGGGGTGTGTGCTTGCCAGGCCTTTGTCTTCGTCGGAGTTGGAGTTGCAGGCAACGGCTATAGTTGCTGAAAGCAGCAAAAGGGCATATTTCAGGTTCTGATGCATAGTTTTATAGTTTGTAGTCCTACATACGATACTGCGGCAAGTATAGTCAAACAAAAAGCCCGTCTGCAAGTGCAGGCGGGCTTTTTGTGTATAAATCAGAAAACCTGAGGCTTATTTTTTAGCGCCTTTGTTCTTTTTCTGCTGTTCTTTTTCAGCGGCTAAGCGCATTGCTTCCTGCATACGCTCGGTAAACGACGGGCCACCTGTTTTCTTTTTGTCTTTGCGTTTCTCTTTGTTGTCTTCCAGTTTAGCGCGCACTTTGCCTTCATCCACAAAACGGCGGATAATGGCCTGCTGACCAAATGTTACCATGTTGGAAACAAAGTAGTAGAACGACAGACCTGCCGGGAACGAGTTCAGTACGAACATAAAGATAACCGGCATCAGGTAACTATAGAACTTCATGGCACCCTGCATCTGGGCGTTCATCTGGTTGTTAGACCAAGTGTACAGGATCGTGGAAGCCGTCATCAGCAAGGTAAACATACTCACGTGGTCGCCATAAAACGGAATGGTGAACGGCAGTTTGGCAAATACGTCGTAGGTCGAAAGGTCGGTTGCCCACAGGAAGGGCTCCTGGCGCAGTTCGATCGAGTTCGGGAAGAAGTTGAACATCGCAAACAGGATCGGGATCTGCAACAGCATCGGGATACAGCCGCTCAGCGGGTTCACGCCCATTTCGTTGTAGAGCTTCATGGTCTCCATCTGCGTTTTCTGCATGTCGCCGTCGTTACGCTCTTTAATAGCATCAATTTCAGGTTTCAGCACCTTCATTTTTGCCATAGAGTAGAACGACTTGTAAGTAAGCGGGAACAGCAGCGTTTTAATATAAAGTACCAGCAGGATAATGATGATACCATAGTTGCCGATGTAGTTCTCCAGGAAGTCGAATGCCGGGATGATGAGCCACTTGTTTACCCAGGCAAAAATACCCCAGCCCAGGTCCAGGTTCTTCTCAAAATTATCGCCTATGTTCTTTAGTATCTTATAGTCGTTCGGGCCGAAGTAGTACATAAACTCCGCGCCGCCTTTCAGCACATCGTCGGCTGGGATGAGTGCCTGCGTGGCCAGCGTTTTAACTATAGTGGTATCGGCAGGGTTGGTTTCGGACTGCAGCTTGGCACCGGCAAAAGCCTCGTCGGCTATAATACCGGCTGTAAAGAAGTTCTGCTTGTTGGCCACCCATTTTACCGGCTCGTTCAGGTCAAGGGTTTCTTTCTCTTCGGAGATAGACAGGTGGTCGTAACCGTCCTCAACAGTAGCATAGTTAAGCGTTGTTTTGGCACGGTTCTGCTTAATGTCGCGCTCCAGCTGCTTAATGCGGTCTGTCCAGGTAAAGGTCAGGTTTTTGCCGCTCAGCTGGCTTTGCAGGCCTTCAAAGTGCAGGGCATAACCCACCTGGAAGGTCTCATCATACAGGGTATACGTCTGCTCAATGTACTGGCCATTGCCCACATCGGCACGGAACGTAATTACCTGCGTGCTTACATCCTTATCCGTACCTTTTTTTACCTCAGAAGCGGTGAAGTACAGGTCCGACAATTTGATAACCTTACCATCTTTGGTAGTAAAGGCTACATCGGTCTTGTTACTTTCCTTGTCAAAAAGCACCAGTGGCTCGCCCTGGTAGGTCTTATAGTTCTTCAGCAATACTTCTTCTACCTGCCCGCCTTTAGAGGTAAGCGTAACACGGATGTTCTGGTTCTCGAGGGTGGTAGTAGTGGCCTGGCCGGTGGCTGCCGTAGCAAAAGAGCCCAGGGTAGCTGCGCGTTTCGCCTGCGCCAGCGAGTCGTCGGGGGCTGTAGTGGTAAGAGGCGCCTGTTCTACATTGGCTACCTGCTCTGTTGCCTGTGGCGTAGTGGCCTGCTCATCGGTACCCGCAAAAAAGAACGAGTAGGCGAGTAGCAGCAGGGCAATCAGTCCGAAGCCAATAGCTTGATTTCTATCCATTTAATAAAAGTGTAATGTGTTATAGGTGTTATTTAGATTTTGTATAGTTCATGGCCGCTTTCACAAATTTAGTGAACAATGGGTGCGGGTTTACAACAGTGCTTTTTAACTCCGGATGGTACTGAGCCGCTACAAACCACGGGTGGCTCTGCAGCTCTATCACTTCTACCAGCCCGGTGTCCGGGTTTATACCGGTTGCCATCATACCGGCCTCTTCAAAAGCGGCAATATACTCATTGTTAAATTCATAGCGGTGGCGGTGGCGTTCCGAAATTTTAGACTTCCCGTAAATAGAGAAAGCTTTTGAGCCCTTTTTAAGTTCACAGCTGTAAGCACCTAAGCGCATGGTGCCCCCTTTCTGCGTAATTTCTTTCTGGCCTTCCATCAGGTCGATCACCGGGTGAGAGGTATTCTCGTCCATTTCGGTAGAGTTGGCGCCTTCCAGGCCCAGCACGTTGCGGGCAAACTCCACGGCTGCGCACTGCATACCAAGGCAAATGCCAAAGAACGGCACATTATTTTCGCGGGCAAAGCGGATAGCCTCCAGTTTACCTTTAAAACCACGCTCGCCAAAGCCAGGAGCTACTAAAATACCATCCAGGCCCTGCAGCGTCGCCACCACGTTCTCGTCGTTTATAGTTTCTGACTGGAACCACTTCAGGTTTACCTTACACTCGTTGGCAGCACCCGCGTGTACAAACGCCTCTACTATAGATTTATAAGCATCCGGCAGCTCTACGTACTTGCCCACCAAGCCGATATTTACCTCCGCAGTCGGGTTTTTAAGGCGACCCAGGAATTCTTTCCATCGTTCCAGTTCCGGCTCGGCACGCTGCGGCAGCTTCAGTTTGCTGATCACACGTTCGTCCAGCTTTTCCTTGCGCATCATCAGCGGCACATCGTAGATCGTTTCCGCATCCAGCGACTCAATTACCGAATTTTGCTTTACGTTACAGAAAAGGGCTATTTTTTTGCGTAGCTCTACCGGAATGTGGTGTTCCGAGCGGCAAACCAGAATATCGGGCTGCACACCGGCTTCCGACAGGTCGCGGACAGAATGTTGGGTTGGTTTTGTTTTCAATTCGCCGGCAGCTTTCAGGTAAGGTACCAGAGTCAAGTGTATCACGCAGGTTTCGTTCACACCCAGCTCCCAGCGCAGCTGGCGTACGGCCTCAATAAACGGCAACGACTCAATATCGCCTACACAGCCGCCAATTTCGGTAATGACAATATCATACTCGCCGGTCTGGCCTAACAGCAGCATGCGGCGCTTTATCTCATCAGTAATATGCGGAATAACCTGCACGGTCTTGCCCAGGTAGGCGCCCTCGCGCTCCTGCATAATTACGTTATAGTAAATGCGGCCGGTGGTTACGTTGTTTGCCTGGGAGGTAGGCACATTCAGGAAACGCTCGTAGTGGCCCAGGTCCAGGTCAGTCTCGGCGCCATCTTCGGTTACATAGCATTCGCCGTGCTCATACGGGTTCAGGGTACCCGGATCTATGTTAATGTAAGGATCGAATTTCTGGATGGTTACAGAGAACCCTCTTGCCTGCAGCAGTTTAGCGAGTGAAGCGGAAATAATGCCTTTACCAAGGGAGGATGTTACACCACCGGTAACAAATATATATTTAGTAGCCATAAGTTAGGTTTAACTGTATGGGCTGCAAAGTTACATCTTTTATTTGATTATCCGGCAGCGAGGTGCGGCATTGTGTTAATTTTGCTATAGTTGTCAATTGCTGGCGCAAGCGTCCCCGCTCGTGACTTTGTATGGTGTCAAGTCTCCCGGCTAAACTGATCCGGCAGGGATAGGCTTGCCTTTAGCGCTGGCTATAGTTAATGATAATGACCTCGCAGCGTGCGCAGCTCCTGCTAGCGTCTGGCGCTATAGTTGACGTTAGTTGCAATTTGGACCAAGCCGTTGTTTTATAGTTTCCTCCAATCCTGGGAGCTCTAAGAGCCTATAGTTCTATAGTTTCGTTGGCTCCCTCCTGGGCCGGGAGGCCCCGTCTTCGGGCATCGCGCTGCTTTCGCTTCCTTGGCCCCTGCGTCGCCATGCCTGACGGCACCGGAACCTCTCGAGGCGCTCAACCTAAAGACTGATATCAGTTTGATAGGTAAGTTATAGTTGCTTGTACATGCTCTTAGTCAATGCAGATCTGTTTTACTCATGGCTATAGTTCCGTGGGGCCAAGTGAACTTGGCCTGCTCATGGTCTGTAACTGAACTATGGCTTCAACTATAGTAAGACAGAGACTGTCCCCTTGAGGGGACTACAGGGGTGTTAAAGCAGCAACTATAAAACTATAGCTGTTCCAACTATAGCAAGGGCAGAAAAGTCCCCCTTTGAAGGGGGTAGGGGGATGACCAACCGTAACCATAGAACTGTAACTCAAACTATAGCAAAAGCCCTCATCCTGAAAATCCCTAAATCCTGTAAATCCTGATTCAGACAAACTCCCTCTCCTGTTTTTAGGAGAGGGATGGGGTGAGGTATAACTTAGGTGTGTTAATCATTAACTATAAACTATAGCTCCAACTATAGAACTATAACCCCAATCATAAAAATCAGTCAAATCCCTCTAATCACTGGTCAAATTTAAAACAGACCCAGTTGCTTGCCTTTGCTGGTGCAGAAGTGGCTATAGTTGTAGGGCTTAGTTGCCCGGCCGGACATGTATTTGTGCTTACTTATATTGAACAGCCTGGCTATGGTTTCGGCAAATTTGCCTTCGCCGCGCATGCGGGTGCCAAACCGGCTGTCGTTTAGTTGTCCGCCGTGGCAGTCTGCTACCTGGTTCAGAATTTTTTGTGCGCGGTCCGGGTAGGCCTGTGTTACCCAGTCAGCAAAAAGGGGCCCTACCTCGCCGTTCAGCCTGACGATGGTATAAGCGGCGTTGCAGGCACCGGCATCGGCAGCCTGTTTTATGATCTGCGGAATTTCTGAATCATTGAGGCCGGGGATAATGGGCGCCACCATTACGTTTACAGGGATGCCAGCGGCACTTAACTGGCGTACTACTTCCAGCCTTTTCAGGGCCGAGGCAGTGCGTGGTTCCTGTTTCTGGCGTAGTTTCTCGTCGAGGGTCGTAATGCTGATGTTCACGTGCACCAGGTCCAACTTGTTCAGTTTGGTCAGCAGGTCGAGGTCGCGGAGGATCAGCGCGTTTTTGGTGATGATACTGACCGGGTGTTTGTATTGCAGGAGTATTTCGAGGATGCGGCGGGTCAATAGTTTTTTGGCTTCGATGGGCTGGTAGCAGTCGGTGTTGCCAGCCAGCATGATGGGCATTACCTGCCAGTTTTTGCTTTCGAGCTGTTTTATAAGCAGTTCCGGCGCATTTTCCTTTACTATCACTTTGCGCTCAAAATCCAGCCCGGCACTATAGCCCCAGTACTGATGCGTGTTGCGGGCATAGCAGTACACACAACCATGCTCACAGCCTTGGTACGGGTTCAGCGAATAGCCCATGCCCAGATCCGGGCTATCAATTTTGTTAACTATAGTTTTCGGATACCCTGTTATAAATTCAGTTTTAGCGTTGTTCATCATTGGCTCGTCCAGGCCTTCTATGTGCGCTGCTACATATTCCTGCTTCAGGTAAACATTAGCCGGATTATATTGTGCACCGCGGCCTTTCAGGTAATCTTCTGCTTTCATAGTTATCAATACTTGTGCTAAGTTAATTAGTTTTGCTAAATAAGTTAGTTTTTGTTTTTGAATTTATGATGGGGTAGTTGAGAAGATCAAAGCTCAAGCACAGGAAAATAACCTAAGCTATGATCAGGAGCGCAAAACCGGGCAGCTTAAAAGCAGGACGCAAACGATAGCGGCATAAAAAAACACCGGCCCTTGTGGGGCCGGTGTTTTCTACAAACTGATCTATAGTTACTTCATTAACTTTTCGGGTTCAGGATGTTATCAATACGCACCAGAGCATCCTGCAGGTGGTATTTGGTCATGGTATCGTTGGTTTTGGCAATAGATGTTCTGATCTGGTTGCGCAGTGTTGTCAGTTCGCCACGTACCAGCGGGCGGATATCAGACTGCGATACATTCACCGGCGTGCCCGCTCTGAAACGCGATGCTGCCGATGGGGCATCTTTCTGGTCTGTCATCAGGAACTCCATGCGCTCCAGGTAACCACGCTGCAGGTTGCGGCGATACACATCTATTGATTTACCAGTCGTGATCTCAGACCAAACGCCTTTGCGCAGGTCGGCCATCATTTCCGGAAGGGTGTAGGCTTTGTTACCCAGTGTGGCCTGTCCCTCTATCAGGCGTGCCATGCGGCCCGGCTCCAGCAGGTTGTTCACAATGCTTACCTGTGCATTGCGCACTCTGTCTATAGTTCCAGCCGATTCTATTTTGCGCAGAATGTTATCATCCAGCATCCAGGTTGGCGTGGCAAGGCCCTGCTCGTTGAGGAACTTCATGGCGCGTTGCTGCTTTTCTTTGGCAACCGGCTCGTACACGTTACCGGCCTGGTCGTAGGTTTTATAGGTTTCGTACACACCGCCTACGTTAGCCGTTACGTGGCCCATATAGCGGTTCCACTGGCCCAGTACCTGCATGTACATTTCCTCCAGGTCGTCGTAGTTCTTGTTATCCTCGGCGGTCCATTTTATCAGGTTTGGCATAATACGCTTCAGGTTGGCAATACCATAGGTACTGGCCAGCATCGCATCATCTCCCAAATCCTCGGTCTGCGACGAAGGGTCTATGGTACCGAACTGCTGACGACCAAAGCGGTACATCGGGTCGTTCTCGTGGGCTTTGATCCAGGCATTCAGCTTCGTTTTATTATCGTAGCCGTGGGTTTCCGGGAAGTAACTATAGCCCCATTTAACGGCATGCTTATCGTACACACCAATGCCCGGCATCAGTGCTACGTCTTTGTCTCCGGGCTGCGCCACATAGTTAAAGCGGGCATAGTCCATAATAGACGGTGCAGTACCCATTTTCTTAGTGAATTCTGCATCACGGAGTTTCTCAACCGGGTAAGCTGCGCTGGAGCCCATGTTGTGTGGCAGGCCCAGGGTATGGCCCACTTCGTGAGATGATACAAAACGGATCAGTTCGCCCATTACTTCATCAGAGAACTGTATGCTGCGCGCATCCGGGTTAACGGCCGCTGTCTGTACAAAGTACCAGTTGCGCAACAGATTCATTACGTTGTGGTACCAGCCAATGTGGCTTTCCAGAATTTCGCCAGAGCGCGGGTCGTGTACGTTTGGTCCGTAAGCGTTCTGTGTTTCAGAAGAAAAATAGCGGATTACCGAATAACGAGCATCTTCTGTGCTGAATTCAGGATCTTCTTCAAAGGTGGGTGGATCTTTGGCAATGATCGCGTTTTTGAAACCGGCCGCTTCAAATGCCTTGTTCCAGTCCTCTACACCTTGTTTCAGGTAAGGGCGCCACTTCATTGGGGTGGCTGGGTCTATGTAATAAACAATAGGTTTTACAGGCTCAACCAGTTCGCCGCGGGCATAGGCCTCTTTGTCTTTTGGCTCCAGTTTCCAGCGCACAATGTAGCGGCGCTTGGCAGCACGCTGCTCATCGGTGCCATAGTCTGTCTGCGAAATGGTGAAGAACCCAACACGCTGATCGTAGGTACGGGCAGGCATTGGCGTTTTAGGCAACAACACCATCGAGTGGTTCAGCTCTAAAGAGATGGTTCCGGTGCTGGAGTTGGAAGGTGCGTTTCCGGCCTCATAGGTCATCAGAGAGCGGGCCTCGATGTTGGTCGGGAAGCTTTTGATGCTCTCGATAAAAGAGCGTTTGTCGTCCAGACGTCTTACTTTATAGGTATCGCGGTTGCGCTGGTCCAGGCCCAGAGCCGGCACATCTTTCGAGAAGAAATCGGTTACCTCTACTACAGAAGCACCATTGTTAAACGCTTTTATATCAAACGCCTGAATGACAGGAGCCAGGTTGGAGTTTTGTACCGAGTGATATACTTCCAGCGAGTCGGCGGCCACGTTTTCGTAAGAGATCACGCGCAGCAAAATGCGGTTTCCTTTTTTCTCCCAGCGCAGCATCTGGGTGTTCAGTTCCTCGCCACCATAGCCAATGTTGGCAGCAGTTTTAGCGATGCGGCTTACCATCAGCATGTCGCGGCCCAGCAGCGTATCCGGAATTTCGTAATAATACTTGTCGTCCAGGCGGTGCACTTTAAACAGACCTTCGTCGGTCAGGGCCTTGTCGGTGATCACCTGCGCATAAGGCTTCGGCTGGCCGTCGTCCTTTTTAGGAGCCTGCTGCGGGACAGTTACCTCTTGCTGGGCTTTCTTTTTCTTTTTGCTTTTTTGGGCGGAAGCAGGAGGTGCTATAACGGCACCCGCCAGTAATAAGGCCACCACCGGAGCAAAACGTAAATTTTTACTCATGTGTTAGAAATGTGTTAGTTAGATTAGGTTAGTAGCTCAGGAGCTGTGTTTTTCTTAAAGATAGGAAAGTCTTAGAGAATGGCAATAGTACCTGTGGCTGTTGTTAAGACTGGAACTTGGTGTAATGGTTTAATCAAAGTTTTCTCTTTTGTATCGTTGATCGTTAATTGAGGGATCAATGAATATTGTCATGTCAAGCATTCTTGAGACGTGAAGTCGAAGAGAGCAAGCGTAGCTGTGAGATATCTTATGTATCCTATAGTAACTATTGTCATTTCGAACAGAGTGAGAAATCTATCTTAGCCTATAGTTGCTAAAGACCTAGCAGCGTGCGCAGCTCCTGCTAGTGTATAGTACTATAGTTGACATTGCCTACTAATTGAACCAAGCCATAGTTGTATAGTTTATACCAATCCTGGGAGCTCTAAGAGCCTACAGTTTTATAGTTACTTTGGCTCCCTCCCGGGCCGGGAGGCCCCGTCTTCGGGCATCGCGCTGCTGCCTTCTTGCTACCCTCGCTAAAGCTCGTGTTGCCTGACGGCACCGCAACAAGTCAAAGGCGCTCAACCCAAAGACTGATAACAGTTCGATAGCTCATGCCATAACTATAGTTTATTTATTTGCTCTTGGTTAGAGCAGATCATCTTTTCTCGTGGTTGTAGATCCAAAGGGACAGGTCGCGACCTGTCCGCTCTTGGTTTGTAATTATGAAACTATAGCATAAACTATAGCAAAGACGCAGACTGTCCCCTTTAGGACAAGTGAGAACGAGAGTTCGAAACTTGCGAGCGCAGCTCACAGGGGTGTTAAAGCAGCAACTATAGAACTATAAGTTCAACTATAGCAGTATCAAAGTTCCCCTCCTTGGATAAGGAGGGGCAGGGGTGGTTTGAAACCAGTAAACTATAGAACTATGGCCTCAACTATAACTAAAGCACAAACATCCTCTCCTGTTCTGGGGGTAGGGGCCCTCGATAAAAAGGGAGGGCTGGGGTGAGGTAAAGCCCTAATCTATTTCAAAGCTCCAGGGTAAGCTGGTAGCCTTCCTGCAGGCGGTCGTGCTGGTAGAGGAGCGAGCTGGTAGAAATGCCGAGCAGGCGTACCGGCTGTGGGGGCAGATGCGGTGTGCGGAGCAGGTCCCTGGCTACTGTGAAAATGGCATCGGCAGAGCTTATTTCGCTCAGGAAGGTCTTGCTGCGGGTGTTCAGGGTGAAATCGAAGTATTTGATCTTGAGTGTGATAGTTTTGGCGGTGGCTTTCAGGCGTTCCAGGTCGTGTGCTACTTCTTTTGCAAGGTGTTGCAACTGCTCCAGCATCGCTTCTTCTTCGGCCAGGTCGGTTTCAAAGGTGCGCTCCGAGCCAATGGATTTGCGGATACGGTGCGGCTGCACGTCGCGGTCGTCCTGGGCGCGGGCAATGCGGTAATAATAGCGGCCCACTTTGCCAAAAACACGCACAAGCTCTTCTTCGGAGCGCTGGCGCAGGTCGGCACCCGTCAGGATACCCATGCTTTGCATCTTGGTCGCCGTCACCTTGCCGATCCCATAAAACTTGCCAATCTCCAGGCCTGCTACCAGTTCTTCGGCTTTGTCCGGGGTGATGAGCGTAAAACCATTCGGCTTGTTCATGTCCGAGGCTATCTTGGCCAGAAATTTATTGTACGATACCCCCGCCGAAGCCGTAAGACCGGTCTCCTCAAAAATACGCTGCCTTATCTGGTTGGCAATAATAGTAGCCGAGGGCATCCCGACCTTGTTCTCAGTCACATCCAGGTAAGCTTCGTCCAGCGAAAGGGGCTCTACCAGGTCGGTGTAACTATAGAATATCTCCCGTATCTGCCGCGACACAGCACTATAGACATCAAACCGGGCTTTCACGAAAATGAGGTGCGGACAACGTTGGGCTGCAATTTTAGAGGCCAGCGCCGAATGTACACCATATTTACGGGCCTCATAACTGGCAGCTGCCACCACACCCCGCGCCCGGGAGCCACCAACTGCTACTGGTTTGCCGCGCAGTTCCGTGTTATCACGCTGCTCCACCGACGCAAAAAAGGCGTCCATATCAATGTGGATGATCTTACGGATAGGCTGGCTCACGTGATGGCTGGTTTAGAACTGCAAATTTACGAAAGTTTGGAAGTTTAAAGGGAAGAGAGTTTGGGAGTGAGCAAGTTTAGAAATTACAGGTTGCATCAGGGCGTGTTACCGTTATCAAACTATAGATCAGCTGTTTCAGGTGCTCATAGTTGTATGCTTCTGAAACCTGGCTACTATAACACATCCTGTCATACTCACTTCTGATGAAATTTTCATGTTATATAACTTTGGTAATAAAATAGAGTATTATATAAGGTAAAGTTCTTCTCAACGTGTTTTGGCCTGTCCGGTGCTGATAATCTGCGTATTAAGCTGCAGATGCTGATGCACCTTTATTTTCTGAACCCTCTAAATCACCGCTATGAAACAAATTTTACGCAGAAAGTACATCTTCCCGCAATCCTCTGTTACCAGCACTTCTGGCCGGAACTATAGTTGCCTTTACTATATGTTACCGGCTTTTTTTATGTTCTTCCTGGTTACTGCTCCGGCTGCCGCCCAGCTCACCAAGGTCTGGGAAACGCCACCTTATAAGCATAGTTCGGGTTCGGGCAATGGTTTTGTCGAGCAGCAAGTTGATGGAGCTGGTAATCTGGTTATTTTAGGGTCGGGTCTTACCTTATTTAAATACGATGCAACAGGCAAGCAACTCTGGACAGCCAGGCAGGAAACAAATGACAATTTCCCATCAAACCGTGCTCTACATTTAGATAACGCAAATAACATTTATGCCCTATGGGGAAATCAGCTCCTTAAGTATGGACCATCCGGAAATTTAATCTGGAACAAGACTTTTGACGGTGCACCGGGGACTATATTTAGTATAGCAACTATGGAGCTGGATGCAGCTGGAAATATTTACCTGACAGGTTTGATCAGTGACAACGGTACAAGTGTATTGAGCACACAAAAGCTTTCTGCAGCAGGTACAGCGCTCTGGACTAGCAAAGTAGCAGGGTTAGGGGCAGGAGAAACAATAGCTGTCGACAATAAAGGAGGTGTATTCGTGGCTACCTCCTCCTCCTCTTTAAATGTTGGTAACGAAAGTATTATTCTGTTAAAATTTGATGCGGCAACAGGCGAAGAGCAAATGCAACAGGTATTCAATACACCTCGCATCCCTGGTTATGGTGAGACCGCTGAAAAGATAATGATCACCAAAGCTGGCGAGATTTATATACTCGTGAATAAAGAAGGGGGCTATAATGGCTCCGAAAAGCAGGTTTTCTTTTATAAAACGACCCCAACTGGTACACTGATCTACAAAAAGGGAATAGGTAAAACTGATGAAGCAGTATTGTTTGATGCTGTTTTCGCTGCAAATGAAGATATTATAGTGTTAGGTCGGCTGCTGAAATACCGCATCACCTGGGACCATTTCATGACGCGGGTAAACCCAAATGCCGACCATATCTGGTACCATACTTTTAATGTGTACGAAGCCGATAATATGGTGCGTTACTTTGCGCCCTCTTCAAAGAATGGCATGGCCGTGAAGGCAGATGGAAGTATAGCCATTGCAGGTAGTTATTCATTCCTCAGGGTTACACAATTGGGTATGGCAGAAGTTTATACAGAATACCCGAAGCTGATTTTAGCGACCTTCAATAAGGATGGAAAAGAAACATGGCGTCAGGTAATGGAGCATACCACTTCTCGGGAGGGAAATGCCGGCGTCAGTTTTATAAATGATACAAGTTTATACTTTACAGGAGCTATCTCTACTTTGCCTTCCTTTAATACACTTGTAAACCTGATAACTGCACGCTACCAGGACTGCTCCGGTTTCACAGCCAGCGCCGGCTCAGATAAACAAATATGCGCAGGCGGAAATGTGCAGCTCCAGGCAACAGGCGGTACAACCTATAGTTGGTCTCCGGCTACAGGCTTGTCTGCTACCAACGTGGCGAATCCCACTGCATCACCAGCGCAAACCACTAATTACACCGTTACTGTTACCAACGCCGAAGGCTGCACTGCCACCGACCAGGTAGTAGTTACTGTTAACCCGGCACCTGTAGCAAAAATTACAGCTGGCGGCGCGACTACCTTCTGTACAGGAGGTTCTGTAGTTTTAACTGCTGATTCCGGAACAGGCTATAGTTACCAGTGGCTGCGCAATGGCTCGGCAATAAACGGTGCTACTACAGCAACCTATACGGCTACAACCGCAGGCAACTATACAGTAGTAGTGAATGCCGGTAACTGTTCTGCTACATCAGCGGCCATAGCAGTAAATGTAACCACTGGCGTAACAGCATCGGCTGGTGAAGATAAAGTGATCTGTGCCGGTGCAAACGTGCAGCTCCAGGCATCCGGAGGAACTACCTATAGTTGGACACCAGCAACAGGCTTGTCTGCAACCAATGTAGCTAACCCTACAGCCTCGCCAGCGCAAACTACAACCTACACCGTTACAGTGAGCAACGCTAATGGCTGTACCGATACCGACCAGGTAACTGTAACTGTAAACCCGGCACCGGCGGCAACTATAACTGCCAGCGGCGCTACCACTTTCTGCGAAGGCAGTTCGGTAACCTTAACAGCCAACACAGGCTCCGGCCTTACTTACCAGTGGCTGAAAGACGGAAACGTGATTAACAACGCAACCGGCAGCTCCTTTACCACACAGGCCAGCGGAGCGTATGCTGTGCGCGTCTCCAACAGTTCTGGCTGTACCACCACATCGGCCGTAACAAAAGTAACGGTTACGACACCACCAACCGTAAATGCCGGCGAAAACCAAAGTATCTGCGAGAATGCAAGTGCACTTACTTTGTCAGGATTCAGTCCGGCTGGAGGTACGTGGTCCGGGCCGGGTGTGAGTGCGAATGGCTTGTTTAATCCAGCTACTGCAGGCGTGGGGACGCATACGTTAACGTACACCATTACCCAGAACAGCTGTACCGTCAGATCAACCAAAACTATAACCGTAACCCCGGCCGTGGCTGCTGCCGGAACCATAACCGGCGATGCCACCGTTTGTGCCGGCGCAACTGGTCTTACCTATAGTATATCAGCAGTAACAGGCGCAACTTCCTACACCTGGTCGGTACCTGCTGGTTTTACCATAACAGGCGGACAGGGCTCACGAACTATAACCGTAACGGCAGGCACGGCAAGCGGCAGCATTTCTGTAAAAGCGCAGAACAGCTGCGGAAGCTCAGAACCCGCAACTATGGCTGTGAATGTATCGGCAGTGCCAGCGGCAACTATAACGCCAGATGGCAGCACTGCCCTTTGTGCAGGCGGGTCAGTTAAGCTCACTGCCACAACAGGTACCGGACTGACCTACCAGTGGCTCCGTAACGGCAGCGCCATCAGCAACGCTACCGGCAGCACTTACACTGCCACTACCGCCGGCGATTATGCCGTAGTGATACAAAATGCAGGAGGTTGCCCGGCTACCTCTACCGCAGTCAGGGTAACAGTAGCGGCAGCTGTAACGGCTTCGGCAGGAGAAGATAAAACGATATGTGCTGGCGGAAGTGTACAGTTGCAGGTATCCGGAGGTACTACCTATAGTTGGTCGCCGGCAACGGGCTTGTCTGCTACCAATGTGGCTAACCCGACAGCAACGCCGGGCCAGACAACCACTTATACCGTAACTGTAAGCAACTCCAATGGCTGCACTGCTACCGACCAGGTAACTGTAACCGTAAATGCGGCGCCAACCGCCACTATAACCACAACCGGCAACACCACTTTCTGCGAAGGCGGCTCGGTAACCCTACAAGCCAGTACCGGAGACAACTATAGTTATCAATGGCAGCGCAATGGTACAGCTATATCGGGGGCTACGGCGGCAACCTACAATGCTACTCAAAGTGGCAACTACACCGTTACCATAAGCAGTGGTTCCTGTCAGGCTACTGCGCAGGCGGTGGCTGTAAATGTAAGCAGCAACGTCCGCAGTAACAGCATTGCCACCGGTAACCAGACCCTTTGTGGCGGAGCAGCCGCTGAAATGCTGCAGGGAAGCACCCCGACCGGTGGAGCCGGCACCTATAGTTACCAGTGGCAGCAAAGCACAGACGGTACCAGTTACACCAACATACAGGGAGCCACCACTCAGAACTATAGCCCGGGCACCCTGAACGCTACTACCTGGTTCAGAAGAGTTGTTACATCGGGCAGTTGCAGCAGCACCAGCGAAGCCGTGAAAATTACTCTCGCACCAGCACCAACCGTAAGCCTGAGTGCTTTTGATAAGACCTGTGTGGGAGGAACGACGATAACCCTGACCGGCGGACAACCGGCCGGCGGTACCTATAGTGGTCCGGGCGTGAGCAACGGCATTTTTAACCCGGCAACAGCAGGAGAGGGTACTCACACTATTACCTATAGTTACACCAATGCCAGCAACTGCACGGCCACAGCTACGCAAACTATAGTTGTAGAAGCAACCTGCACCCCGACTGGCGTGGAAGACGAAGAGCCGCCGCATAAGTTTGTGATGTTCCCGAACCCGGCAAAAGATAAGCTGTACCTGGAAGTGGATCTGCCGCAACGCACCGATGCCACGCTGCGCCTGGTGGATGCCCGCGGCCGCATCATCCTCGAAAAAGTATATACCGGCCAGGCAGGAGCCTTTACTGAAACCTTACAACTGGGGCAGGCAGCCCGCGGCCTTTACATCCTGCAGTTTACAACTAAAGAGGGTATGTACTCGCGCAGGGTAGTGCTGTGGTAAATAATACCATCACTTGTTGCCATAGCTTCCGTATAGTTTTACTTTGCAGAAACTACTAAATCGGAAGCTATGAGCAATAAAGTTTGGTTTATTACCGGTGTATCGGGTGGCTTTGGCCGAGCGCTGGCCGAAGAAGTTGCCAGACAGGGCGACAAAGTGATCGGTACAGTGCGGCAACACCGGCAACTCGAAGAATTTAACGCCATATCGCCGGGCAATACCTTTGCTTACCTGATGGATGTGACCAATGCCGATGGGGTAAAAGCTACGGTAGAGGCCGCCATAAAGCACATGGGCCGGATTGATGTGCTGGTAAATAATGCCGGTTTCGGTTTTCTGGGAGCCGTGGAGGAGGCAACTATAGCTGATTTCAGAGAGGTGATGGAGGCCAATTTCTTTGGGGCACTGCAGGTTACCAAAGCTGTACTGCCGCACATGCGCGAGCGGGGCAGCGGGCATATACTGCAGATGTCGTCGGCAGCCGGTTTCCGGAGCACGCAGGGCTTTGGCGTGTACAATGCCTGCAAATTTGCTTTGGAAGGGATGAGCGAGGCACTTGCGCTGGAAGTGAAACCGCTGGGCATTCATGTGATCATAGTGGAACCGGGACCGTTCCGGACCAATTTTGCGGGCTCCAGCATACGAGCTGCAAAACAGGAACTGCCTGCCTACGAACAAACAGCCCGCGTCTTTAAAAACACCATTTTAGGCTATGCCGGCCAGCAGGAAGGCGATCCGGTAAAAGCAGCGCAGGTTATTGTGCAGGTTGTGAATGCTGAGAATCCACCGTTGCGCCTGCCGTTGGGTAGCACGGCCATCACGGCTGTCCGTAAAAAGCTGGAACAGGTGGAGCAGGATGTGCAGGCCTGGGAAAGCATTGCTTCCAAAACATCTTTTGATGCATAACTTCTAAACAATCACCTGACGAGCAATAGTCAATTGTTCATATTGCAGAATACCAAACTGAACATTGGGCTTTGCGGCTTCCATGTTCAGTTTGTGTTAGGGTAAATTTGAAGAAGACATTACAATAGCAGCCGTAGGACAACAGGCTTTCTGGTAACTATAGTTTGGTTCCCTCTCAAAATCCGCATTTTTAATTTCTAATTTCTAATTCCATAGTCACCCTGAACAAATCTGCAATGCTATAGTTAGATAAAGGATAACTATAAACTACAAGCTATGAACGTATTATTTGTGCTAACATCGCATGACAAACTGGGTGATACCGGCAAAAAGACCGGTTTTTGGGTAGAAGAATTTGCCGCGCCCTACTATACCCTGGCCGACGAAGGCGTGAACATAGAACTGGCCTCCCCGAAAGGCGGACAGCCACCCATCGACCCGAAAAGTACGGAACCCGATGCGCAGACGCCGGCAACCAAACGGTTTTACGAAGACGAAGACCTGCAGCACAAACTCTCCAGAACTAAAAAGCTGAGCGAGGTGCGGGCCGAAGACTATGATGCTGTATTTTACCCCGGCGGGCACGGGCCGCTCTGGGACCTGGCTACCGACAAAGACTCCATCAGGCTGATTGAAGCATTTTACAGCGCGAAAAAACCGGTGGCGGCCGTGTGCCATGGTCCGGCCGTATTAACCCAGGCCAAAACCGAAAACGGTGAGCCGCTGGTAAAAGGAAAAAAAGTAGCTGGCTTTACCAACTCCGAAGAAGAAGCCGTGCAACTGACCAACATTGTACCGTTTTTAGTGGAAGATAAGCTGAAGGAACTGGGCGGCAACTATAGCAAAGCGGCAGACTGGCAACCTTACGTGGTAACTGATGGTTTGCTGATCACAGGGCAAAACCCGGCATCATCGGAACCCGCGGCCGAAGCCTTGCTGAAAATGCTGCGGAAAGAACGCCAGACAGCCTGATCTGAAATTTAAATGATAGCATGATAAAGCCCTGTCCGGCAAAAGCTGTGGCGGGACTTTGTCATTTTAACTATAGTTGAACAATTTGTGTAGTTTCAGGTACCTACACTATAACCCGATTTCTACCTACATGAACAGAAGCATCCGAAAAATACACAAAGCGGTTTACGCTCCCATGGGCGACCTGGTAACCTACCGCGCGCTGCCCACCAACTCCGTAGAGTACATCGACCCGTTCCTGTTCCTGAACCACCACGGGCCACAGATCTATAAGCCGAACAACTATGGACTGCCATTTGGCCCGCATCCGCACCGTGGTTTCGAGACGCTTACGTTTATTCTGGAAGGCGATATCATGCACCAGGACACCGGTGGCGGCAAAGATGTGATAGAAGCTGGCGGGGTACAATGGATGACCGCTGGCTCCGGCCTGATCCATGCCGAGGTATCATCAGAAAAGTTTAAGCAGGAGGGAGGGCCGCTGGAAATTCTGCAACTATGGTTTAACCTGCCGGCCAGTCACAAAATGGCGAAACCAAACTATATCGGTTTACAGAAAGAAGCCATACCGGTGGTAGAAGAAGACGGCGGCAAAGTAAAAGTGAACGTGATCTCCGGCAACTGGCGCGATACCAAAGGCCCGATCCCTTCCATCAGCGACATTCATATGGCCAGCATCGAGCTGAAAGCAGGCGGCCGCTTAACCACAACTATAGAAGAGGCGCACAACATCTTTTTTTACGTAGTGCGAGGCACGGTAACCATCAACGGCAAAACTGCTGAAAAACTGCACCTCGTAGAGTTCACCAACGAAGGCGATGAACTGACGGTAGAAGCCCTTGAAGACAGTTACATCCTGCTCGGCCACGCCAAACCGTTTAACGAGCCGGTTGTGTCGCATGGGCCATTCGTAATGAACACCGAAGAAGAAATTCACCAGGCCTTCCGCGATTACCAGCAAGGCAAAATGGGCGTGTGGAAGTAGGTGTCAGAATGGTGTTTTGTGTGTCGTATTTAGATTGTAAGGCAGAAAAAACTACTATCTACGAATTACGAAACACCAAACACGACACACAAAGCTTACCTACTGCGTTTCGGGCCGGATGTACTTTTGCGGGAGCTTTGCCCGGTTGGCCTTGAGGCAGGTTTGGTAGTTCTGCTGCTGCCACGAGCGCCTTTTGCACTGCCGGCCCCGCCTTTTTTGGGGCCGCTCTCTTTGGGTCTGCTTTTACCAATGCGTGGTGTGCTGCCTACTTTGGCTACTTTTATACCCGGGTTCTGTTTTGCACCTTCTTTCCTGCCACCACGATCCGAACTATAGGTAGCGCCGCGTTCTCTGCTGCTTTCAACTCTGCTGGCTTTTCCGGTTACTATGTCGCGCAGGTGCTGTACTTCGGAGCCGGTTAAGGTGCGCCAATGACCGCTTGCCAGTTTGGCCAGCGTAATGTTCTCTATCCGGACGCGCTGCAGGTGCACTACTTTGTAGCCCAGGTTTTCGCAGAGCATTTTCAGGTTGTGGTTGGTGCCTGGTGTCAGTACAATCCTGAAGCGGGTAGATGCTTCTTTGGCAATAAAGGTCTTCTGCAGCTTTTCGCCTTTTTCATCTTCGCCACCCCCGATCAGTTTCGCAATAAATTCCGGCGTGATAATCTTATCAACCGTTACAATAAATTCCTTCTCGAACCGGTTATCGAGGCGTGTGATCTGCCGCACCAGTTCTGTATCGTTGCTCAGGATAACCAGGCCTTCGTGGTCGCGTTCCATATAGCCGGCCGGCTCCAGCGAAGCCGGGTAATTAATAGCGCGCACCACGTTATCGCGTATCGCCGGGTCCGACTTAGCCGACATCCCCACAGGTTTGTTCACTACCAGGAAAGCAGGTTTCTCCTCCCGCACGCGCAGTATCTCGTCGTCTATCCGCACCTTGTCTTTGGGTGTTACCAGCATGCCCGGCTCCGGCAGTCTGCCATTTACGGTTACACGTTCTTCTTCTATCAGCCGGTCTGCCTCACGACGCGAGCAAAAGCCGCTGTCGCTTATAAATTTATTCAGTCTCTTTGGTTCCATGGTATGGGTAGCGTATGGTCCTGTTACTATGTTCCGTGCACGCCAGTTTTATTCCTGCTGTAAAATTACAGGAAAAGGCTGGCTTTCCCTTTTTTAATTATGATTTCTCTTCTGGCAAGCTGAGCGATAGTCTGTTTTATCTTCTGTAGGCTATAGTTAGTATTGTCGAGCGCAGCCGAGACATCTTATGTGTCTGATAACTCTTTTCTACTCTTCTGTCATTTCGAACAGAGTGAGAAATCTATCTCAGCCTATAGTTGAAGTACAAAGGCTATAGTTCTATAGTTGACTTTGCCTACTATTCGACACAAGCCATAGTTCTATAGTTACCTTTAATCCTGGGAGCTCTACTTACCTATAGTTTTATAGTTCATTTGGCTCCCTCCTGGGCCGGGAGGCCCCGTCTTCGGGCATCGCGCTGCTGCCTTCTTGCTATCCTCGTGCCTCGGATTGCCTGCGGCACCGCAACAAGTCAAAGGCGCTCAACCCAAAGACTGATAGCACATTCGATAGCTGCTGCCTTAGCTATTGTTGCTGTACCTGCTCTTGGTTAAAGTAGATCGGTTTTTCTCGTGGTCATAATTCTGTAGGGACAGGTCGCGACCTGTCCGCTCATGGCCTGTAACTATAGAACTAAAATTCAAACTATAGCAAAGACGGAGACTGTCCCCTTGAGGGGACTACAGGGGTGTTAAAGCAGTAACTATAAAACTATAAGTTCAACTATAGCTATAGCCAAAATTCCCCTCCTTGGTTAAGGAGGGGCAGGGGTGGTTTGAACCACTGCAACTATAACCTAACTACAGCGACTAGAATAGTCTCCCTCTCCTGTTTTAGGGGTAGGGGCCCTCGATAAAAGGAGAGGGCTGGGGTGAGGTAATCCTGTAAATCCTGATTCAAATTAGACTACCTTCGTTTACCACCACTTCTGCCACCCGACCGGCCGCTGGTATTGCTTTTGGCAGCGCCACGGGAGCCGCGGTTGCCGGACGAGGTTTTGGGTTTGTCGCGCTTGGCGGAGGCTGTTTTTTTGCCGCCGGTTTTAGAGGCACCGCCCGGGCGGGAAGACTTGCCGGAAGCAGCACCTGTATTACGGGTGTTTGCTCTGTTGCTGTGGCCGCTGTTTTTTCCTGCGTTACTGCTCTTATTAGGGGTCGATCCTTCTGCTGTTTTCACTGATCCGGAAACAAGACGCATCAATTCGGTCAGTTCGGCTTCGGTCATTTCGCGCCACTGGCCCAGCGGAATCTTGTTCAGCGACAGGTGCATGATACGGATACGCTGCAGGGTTTGTACTTCGTAACCTAACGCCTCTGTCATGCGGCGGATTTGGCGGTTCATGCCCTGGGTAAGGATGATGCGGAATTTGTTTGGACCAAGCTGTTCTACAAAACACTTTTTGGTATTCACGCCAAGTATAGAAACGCCATTGCTCATGCGCTCTACAAAGCTCTGGTTTATAGGCTTGTCTACGGTTACAATGTATTCCTTTTCGTGGTTGTTTCCGGCCCGGAGAATCTTGTTTACAATGTCGCCGTTGTTTGTCAGGATGATCAGGCCTTCCGAATCTTTATCCAGTCGGCCTACCGGAAAAATGCGCTCGGGGTAATTTACAAAGCTAATGATATTGTCGCGCTGCGATTGGTCGGTGGTGGTTTCGATACCCACAGGTTTATTAAGCAGCAGGTATACAGGCTCTACGGCGTCTACTTCCAGTAAGCGGCCATCTACCCGTACTTTGTCGCGGGCGGTTACTTTGGCTCCAATTTCGGGTTGCTTGCCATTTACGGTAACGCGGCCCTGTTCAATCATTTTGTCGGCTTCGCGGCGCGAGCAAATGCCGGTTTCGCTTATAATCTTGTTTAATCTGATCGGTTCCATAGTTGAGCAGGCAGCCTTGGCGCAGCTGATTTATCCTGAATTAAAATTCAAAGTTACGGAAAACGAACAGTAAAATACCTGCCCGGGTGTTTTCTGAACAAAAATGGGCCGAAGTAAAGCAAAAAGGCAACCTCGCAGGGCTGCCTTTTTTGATTCTGTATATGTTCCAGCTTTAAGCGGCTGTCTTTTCTTTTACTTCTACTTCAATTACAGCTAATTTTTGCTGCCTGATAGAGAGTAGGTAGCCTACCAGCGCGCCTACTATAGCCGGAAGCAACCAGCCCATGCCCAAACTATAGAGCGGCAGGTATTCGGCGAATATCTTGCTGATCGTAAGCTCGATACCGGCCGCGTTGAAGCCATCTACAAAACTTACAATTCCTGTAAAAAGTACCGACCAGGTATATACACTGTTTCGTTTGCCCAGTACAGCACCCAGCAAGGTTAAAGCTATGAGCACGATCACGATCGGGTAAATGGCTGCCAGTACCGGTACCGAAAAAGAGATGATCTGGGTAAGGCCTACATTCGAGATCAGCGTACTAACTATAGTTAAGATGGCCACATAGGTTTTGTAGGAAATGGCTGGATAGATCCTGTTAAAATAAGCCGAGCAGGCCACAACCAACCCGATGCTGGTTGTAAAACAGGCAAACAGCACCGCAATACCCAGCACAAAGCTGCCGTATACCCCAAACTGTAACTGCGAAACACCGGTAATGATCTGTCCGCCGTTATCGAGGTGGCCTAATGGAATAACGCTGGTTGCACCTGCATAAGAAAGACCTACATAAACTACAGCCAGACCGGTTGCTGCAATTAACCCGGCCTTTGTACAGACTTTAGCAATGCTGCGGCTGCTTTCCACGCCCTTTGCCCGGATAGCCTCGATCACGATCATGCCAAATATAACAGCACAGATGGTATCCATGGTCAGGTAGCCTTCCTTAAAGCCTTTAAAGAACGGAGCGCTCTCGTAAGCGGCCAGCGGGGTTTGTATAACACCCAACGGATTAACGAAGGTGGCAACCAGCAGCACCAGCAACACAAACAAAAGAATCGGGGTCAGGATCATGCCGATGCGATCCACCACCTTGCCCGGGTTAAGCGAGAGCCAGTAGGTAACAGCAAAAAATACGATAGAATACAGCACCATGCCCCAGGCAGAGGTCTTCAAGGCCTCAGGCAGGAAAGGCGAAACACCTATTTCATAAGAAACTGTAGCCGTTCTGGGTACTGCAAACAGGGGGCCTATGGTCAGGTAAATAATGATCGGGAACAGCAAACCAAACAGCGGATGTACCCTGGCCGAAATAGCCTGAATGTCTTCGTTCCTGGAGACCCCGATGGCAATGACACCCAACAACGGCATGCCTACACCTGTTAGCAGAAACCCGATAATAGCGGGTAAAAGGTTGGTGCCGGAAGCCTGACCAAGTGATAACGGAAAGATAAGATTGCCTGCGCCGAAGAAAACAGCAAATAGCATAAAACCAATAGTAATGGTTTCTTTAACGGAGAGATTGGTATTTTTCAAGACTGCTGAATTGGTACTGTTAAATAATCGTTCTGCAAGTAAACACTCTAATTTTCAAAATCCTACACATATTTCGGGTTTTAGCTAAGTGCTATTGCCTGTAAGAACACCGCTGCACTATAGAAATTGTAAATTTCTAAAATAGAATTGTAGCAAGAACTGTGCCCTCTGTAACTATAGTTTTACCTCGCTTTCCTGTTTTAAGGTGTCGGGTTTCCCTGGTTGCAGGGTAGAAGCCGGCAAGGCCAGCAGCGGCACACGCGGGCGTGCGGTTATCCGGCCGGTCACACTTTTGTCCAGCAGCCGTGCTACCATGTTATGGGGTTGCGGTATCAGTACCAGCAGGTCAGCTTTCTCGGTCCGGATAAAGTTCTGGATGCCCCGTGCCACATCTTCCTGCACATCAAAATTGATGGTGTAAGGAATAGCCTTAAACTGTTCTGTCAGGTGCTGAAGTGGCTGTGTCGTGTCGAAAGTATCGCGCTGGGCTTCGTTCTTGTAAAGGTGCAGCACCTGTAGGTTTGCCTTAAAGGTCTGTACAAAATGGCTCAGGAAGTGGAGATCAGCCTGGGCGTGCAGTTTGCTCAGGTTAACCGCGAAAACTATAGTTGCAAACTTATCGAAGTGTACTCCTTTTGGTACGGCCAGCACGGGCACCTGGCTCGCCTGCATCACCGAAATGGTAGTACTGCCAAGCAGCGCCTGCGCAATGGCATCGCCGCCCTGCATCCCCATAATCACCAGGTCCGCCTCAAAGGTAGCAATCGCTTCCAGTATTTTCTCATAAGAGCCGCCCATGCGGGCAACAGCTTTCAGGGGTACTGTATCAAATTTGCCCTCCTCACTGCTACGGGTGTTCAGGTCCTGCTTGGTTAGTACTCCAAATTCCAGCAGGGCTTTGGTTTTGCCTTCTTCCAGGGCCTTTATCACATCCATGGCATCGTAGGCAGCCGGGGGCGACATAATCGGGTAAAAAGCGTGGAAAAGAATGATCCTGGCACCTGCCAGCTGTGCTATCTCAAAAGCATAGGTCAGGGCGTTGCGGGAGTTTTCGGAGTAATCGACGGGTACTATTATATTTTTCATGGCTGCTGTCGGGTTAGGTTCAGTTCGCCTGTTAAGGAACAACTATACTGTAAAAGTACTGCCTTCCGCTGCCGGAAACGTTGCTTAATGTCAGTAGTGGAGTATGAGATATATCAGCTTTAAAACCAAAAAGGCTGCCGGTAGGCAGCCTTTTCAGCAATCGTAAACAGGAAAAATATTAGTCTAAGCCACCTTTACGGGTAGGCTCGCGCTGGGCAGGCCAGGTCATTGGCTCGCCGGTGCGTGGGTTGTTTGGTAATTTAATGCGCTCACGGTTAAACAGTTCCGGCTCTTCGCTGGCTTTGTAGGCAAGTATAGCTACCAGTATGGCATTGCTGCGCACATCATCAAACACGATCTTATCATAAGTATCGCGGTTGGTGTGCCAGGTATAGTTGCCGTACGACCAGTTAAGCGAGCTCAGCATAAAGCCCGGAGCACCGGCTGCCACAAACGAGGCATGGTCGGAGCCACCACCACCCGGGAAGCCCGGAAACTGCGTCTCGATACCGCTTGTGATCTCGCGCGGAGCAGCGCTCAGCCAGCGGCCCAGGTAATCATAGGCATGTAGGAACCCCTGGCCAGAGATGTTCGCCACACGGCCGGTACCGTTATCCTGGTTAAAAACAGCCATGGTTTTAGCTACAATCTGCGGGTTATCTGCCACAAAAGCACGCGAGCCGTTCAGGCCCTGCTCTTCGCTGCCCCAGTGGCCAGCAAGGATAGTGCGTTTCGGGTTAGGATACATTTTTTTCAGGATGCGCATGGCTTCCATCATCACTATAGTTCCGGTACCATTGTCGGTTGCGCCGGTTCCGCCATCCCAAGAGTCGAAGTGGGCCGACAGGATCACGTACTCATCTGGTTTCTCGGTGCCTTTAATTTCGGCGATCGTGTTGAAAGCAGGGGCATTTTTCAGGTTCTTAGATTCGGCCTGGATGCGGATCTGTGGTTTTCTGCCAGACTCCACCAAGCGATACAGCATGCCATAGTCTTCCAGCTCAATATCTACAGTCGGGATCTTTTTAGTATAAGCACCGAAAATTTTGTTCACGCCAAAACCGCCGGACCAGTTAGAGGTAACCACACCAGCAGCGCCGGCTTTCTCCAGGGCTACAGGCAGGGTGCGGGTGTTCAGGCCGGTTTTTTTGATGCGCTCGTTCCAGTTGTCAGTCGCTTTTTTGCGCTCTTCCTGCATCTTCTTCAGCGACTCTTCAGTAGCAAACTCTTTCCAGTTATACTCCGGACGGCCGCTTGGCTGCATCATCGAGATCATTACCAGTTTCCCTTTTACGCTCGGCAACCACTTCTGGAAAGCGATCGAGTCGGCCAGGTCCGGTAAGATGATCAGTTCCGCTGTTACGCCTTTGCCTTTTGTGCCTGGGTTCCAGGCCAGTTGTATGCCATCCAGGGTCTGCAGGCGCGGGTGCACCATGTCGATGTGCGTAATGCCGCGTTCCCAGCCGCGCCACTCGCCCCATTTTTCGTTGCGGGCATCTATGCCCCAGCTTTTGTACTTGGCTACTGCCCAGTCGTTGGCCTGCTGCATTTGCGGAGTACCCACCAGGCGTGGGCCAATACCGTCTAACAGTTCGTGGGCCAGTGTCTCGAGCTGCGAGTTTTCGGTGGCTTCTTTTACAATGTTTTCAACTACCGGGTCTTTGGGCGCCTGTGCGTGGGCAAGGCCGCCGGCCAGAAACAGCAGTACTACGAAGGATTGTAATTTCTTCTTCATACAGGTAAGATAAGGGTGATTAGCAATGATAGTTTATTTTGTTCAGGGTTTAGAGTCAAGTTAGGCATAAAGGTTTAATCTGAAAACCTGAATATTCTGAATTGCAGTTATAACATGGGTCAATTGTTGGTTTAATGCTGCCTGCGCCTGTATTTTTATAGTTTTACAGAAACTAATTGCCCGTATTCGTACTTACATAAGCATACCAGGGAGAACGATAGATGCTGGAATATTCGATGTTTGAGCGGCTGCCATTCCGGAGCCAGGCCGAAGTGATTGCCAAAACCGGAACTATAGTTGCCAGCCGGCGATACGGGCAATGGCATGTAACGCTGTTTGCCCTGAACGACCGTTTTGTGGAACTATGGAGCGGCGAGCAGGCGCAGGTGTTCAGTACGTTTAAAGAGGCCGCCAGCAAAATAGCTATTTTTGAGCCCTACCTAAATGAGGTGAATATAGGTGAGCTGGAAAGGTAGCAGCAGGCCCTGGTTAACCGCATCCGGAAGCTGGTCAGGCACGCATGCAGTCTGCAACAGAACAAAGTAGTAGGGAGCTAAAAGATGCCGTTTCACAACAAAACAGCAGCAAAACCGGTATCGGTTACAGTAGCCGGTAGCAGGAATATGCGCTTTTTGTAATATAATTTGCTTGGCTATAGTTAAAGGCTAATTTTGTGCCTGTAGTACGTACTCACATTGCAAAACATAAATACCAAACGCATGAAAAAGCTATTATTCACCGTAACCTGCTGTGCGGTGCTCGCAGCCTGTGGTAGCGATAAAAAATCGGAATACGACCGTTATTATGAGCAGGATTACCGCGACTCTGTAGCTACTGCTATGAAGAACGCGCCGCAGACCAAAACCGGTGCAACAGCTGCCACCAACGAAATGACGGACTCTGCTGCTACAGCACCAGCCGAACCGAAGAACCAGTACGAAGAAGTAGCTACGGCCCTGATGGCCAAATCAGACTGCCTTGCCTGCCATAAAGTAGAACAGAAAGTGGTGGGGCCATCTTACAACGATGTAGCTGCTAAATATGAGTTTAACGACAAGAACGTAGATTACCTGGCTGAGAAGATCATTAAGGGTGGCTCCGGCGTCTGGGGTGAGATCCCAATGCCTCCGCACGCAGATATGAAGAAAGAAGACGCGCAGAACATTGCCCGTTACGTGCTGTCTCTGAACAAATAAGCGCAGGTCTGCTACTAATGTAAAGGCTGAAAATTGTCCGGTGCGGCAGTTTTCAGCCTTTTCTTTTGCAATTCCGTTTTTGTTGGGTATGAACTTCAATTCAGGAATACAGACTAAAAAAGCTGAACTGGTACTGGATGCCAAAGCTACCTTGGCAGAGGGGCCGATCTGGCACCCGACAGAAAATGTGCTTTATTGGGTAGATATAGAAGGCCGGAAACTCCACATCTTTAACCCGGAAACCGGCGAAAACAAAACCTTTGACGTGAAAGAGCGGGTCGGAACTATAGTTCCGCTGGAGCGGGGCGGTGCAGTGGTCGCTTTGCAGAATGGAATCCACAGGATCGACACCCAAACCGGCGAGCTTAGTTTTGTAGCACATCCCATACAGGAAAATGATATCCGTTTTAATGATGGCAAATGCGATGCTGCCGGCAGGTTTTGGGTGGGAACCATGGCGCTGGATAAACGCAAAGGCACTGCTGTACTTTACCGGATGGATCTGGACAAAACTATAGTTCAGATGCTGGATAACCTGACCATCTCCAATGGCATTGTCTGGACAGCGGATAACAAGACCATGTACTTCATCGACACCCGCTCGCAACAGGTGCAGGCATTTGATTTTGACCTCGAAAGTGGCGAGATCAACAACGGTAGGGTAGTAGTGAAGATCGAAAAATCGGAAGGTTCGCCGGATGGTATGGCCATTGATGAAAATGATAACATCTGGATAGTTTTGCACGGCGGAGGAGCTGTTTTAAACTATAACCCGAAATCAGGAGAGTTGCTGCAAAAAATAACCGTGCCGGTACCGCAAACTACCGCCTGCGCCTTTGGCGGCAAAAACCTGGATACGCTCTACATTACAACCGGAACCGAAGGTCTTTCTGAGAAAGACTTAAAAAAGTATCCGGCGAGCGGTGGTATATTTGCCGTAAAACCGGGAGTTAAAGGTGTTCCGGCTCATTTCTGTAAGATCAAACTATAGGATATCAGCCTGAACAAATAAACCTTCATCCTGTTCATCAGAAACCATTAAAACAAACTATAAACTATGAGTAAAGCTAAAGCATACGCCGCCTTCGACCCGACCAGCCCGCTGGGCCCATGGGATTTTGAGCGCCGCGAAGTTGGGGAACACGATGTGCAGATCGAGATAAAGTACTGTGGGGTTTGCCACTCCGACCTGCACCAGGTGCGCAACGAGTGGGGCGGCGCCATGTACCCGTTGGTTCCCGGTCACGAAATTGTGGGTGTGGTAACTAAAGTAGGCAGTAAAGTAAAGAAGTTTAAAGCAGGCGACCTGGCTGGCGTGGGCTGTTTTGTAGACTCGTGCCGTGAGTGCCATAGTTGCAAGGAAGGCTTAGAGCAATATTGCGAAGTGCACAATGTAGGTACGTACAGCAGCTATGAACGCGATGGCAAAACTATTACCTACGGTGGCTATTCGTCGCACATTGTGGTGGATGAGAACTATACCCTTAAAGTGCCGAAAAACCTGGACCTGGCCCGTACGGCGCCGTTGCTTTGTGCCGGCATCACGACCTATTCGCCTATTATGCAATGGGAGATTGGTAAAGGCCACAGAGTAGGTATAGTTGGTTTGGGCGGACTGGGCCACATGGCGGTTAAAATTGCTGCTGCCAAAGGTGCCGAAGTAACCGTGCTGAGCACATCCCCAAACAAAGAGCAGGATGCCCGCGACTTGGGAGCTCACAACTTTGCCGTTACCAAAGACCCGGAAACGCTGAAGAGCCTGCGCAATTCCTTCGACTTTATCATCGATACAGTTTCAGCACCGCACGACTATAACCTATACCTCTCGATGCTGAAGCGTGATGGAACCATGATCCTGCTGGGTGCGCCACCGGAGCCATCTCCGGTTGCAGGTTTCAGCCTGATTGCCCGTCGTAAGCGCCTGGTGGGTTCTATGATCGGGGGTATTCAGGAAACGCAGGAAATGCTCGATTTCTGCGCCGAACACAACATCATGTCCGACATCGAACTGATTCCGATTGCTGAAATTAACACGGCCTACGAACGCATGTTGCGCAGCGATGTGAAGTACAGGTTCGTGATTGACATGGCGACTTTGTAAGAACTATAAACTATATTGAAGGCGGCTTCTGCTACTATAGTGGAAGCCGTTTTATTTGATCATTTTCCAACTATAAACATAACCATGAACCATACCTACACAGGCAAAGTAATGTGGTCGCACCTGGATGCCAACATGCACATGCGCCACTCTGCCTACGCCGATTTTGCTGCACAAGCCCGTTTAGAGATTTTAGAAGAAATGGGCTTAGACATGAGGGTTTTTCAGAAACTGCACATCGGCCCGATCCTTTTCAGAGAAGAGACTACTTACCTGCGCGAGATAGGCGCAAACGAAACGATAACTGTGACCACCGAGTTGAGCAAAGCCCGGAAAGACGGCTCCCGCTGGTCCATCCGGCACGAAATTTTTAAGAAAGATGGCGTTAAAGCCGCTGTTATAGTGGTGGATGGCGCCTGGATGGATGTACTGAAACGCAAACTAACCGCCTTACCAGACGAACTGGCAGAACACTTTATGCAGATCAAACGAAGCGCTGATTTTGAGGAGATGGAGTAAATAAGCATGGCGCGAGCGTCCTCGCTCGTGACTTTTTATAGTGGGGCCTCTGGCCCCTTTTTTATAACTATAGTTAATTGAGCGTACTTTAACTGGGCGGGACGCCCAACTATAGTTCGACACGAGCGAAGACACTCGCGCCATGAAACTACTATTTCTTAAGCACCCACGTCGTCATGCTTCTATCTTGTTCAACTATAGTTGTTTTCAGTGGATCAAGGCGTTCTGCGCCAAGTTGCTTTTCCAGTTCTATTAACATCTGCTCGTCTGCTAAAAACCAGACTGGCCCGTGTGCCATGCGGTAGAAGCGGCCCTCCAGATGCTGTAATTTCCCTTCCAAACCTATCGTTGTACTGAACCTGCAAAACAGCATGCCGCCCGGTTTCAGCACACGCCATAGCTCGGAAACTATAGTTTTAAAGTGTTCCTCACTTCTGGCAAAATGGAGTACGGCACTGCAGATCACAACATCAAAAGCAGCGTTCTCAAAAGGTAAATTCTCCAAGTCAGCAACTAAATAATTGCGTGCAGGCAGGGTAGGAGCCAACTCTCTTGCCAGTTGCTTTACCTTTTCGATAGCTGTTTCTGAAACATCGGCTCCGTACACTTTTACGCCGGCCTGCATCAGGTAATACACGTTTCTGCCGTTGCCACAACCAGCATCAAGCAGCTTCATGCCTTTCTGTATCCGTCCTTTCAACAGCTGGTCGAACAGGTAAATATCGATATCGCCGAATTGTGCTTTTAAAGAAGTAATGGGCAGATGGAACATGGCGTTTATAGTTACAGATAACTTCAGCGAGGAAGCATTTACCCTAAATTAAGACGATTTTGCTATCCTTTTTGCTTTATTTTTAAGAATATTGAAGTAGCATATATTTTAAGACAAACTATGAATACTGCACCAGTAACAGAAACGATTCAACGCTCCGGCTTATCGGTTAGCGAGTTTATACAGAAATACGCCAATCATCCGACTTATATTCCGCCAACCGGCCCGGAACTGAACGCCAAAAACTGGCAATCGGAGGCAGCCCTGCGCATGTTCCTCAACAACCTGACCGACGAAGTAGCTGAAGACCCTTCGAGGCTGGTTGTGTATGGTGGTATTGGGCAAGCGGCGCGCACGGTACAGGACGCGCAGAAGATAATTGAAGTGCTGCTGAACCTGGAAGAAGACGAGAGTTTGCTGGTGCAGTCGGGCAAGCCGGTTGGTAAAGTAAGAACCCATGCCGAAGCGCCACGTGTGCTAATTGCCAACTCAAACTTGGTACCGCATTGGGCTACCTGGGAGCACTTTAACGAGTTGCGCGAGCGTGGCCTGATGATGTACGGGCAGATGACAGCCGGCAGCTGGATTTACATTGGTACGCAGGGTATTTTGCAGGGTACGTACGAGACCTTTGCTGCCTGCGGAAGAATACACTTTAACGGCGACCTGCGTCACAAACTGCTGGTAACCGGCGGTTTAGGCGGTATGGGTGGCGCACAACCACTGGCGGCAACTATAGCCGGCGCTACTTTCCTGGGTGTTGATATCGATCCGGAGCGCATCAAAAAACGCCTCGAAACCCGCTACATCGACAAAATGACCTACGACTACGAGGAAGCCAAGCGCTGGGCCTTAGAAGCCAAGGAAAAAGGCGAAGCGATCTCAATTGGTCTGGTTGGCGATATCGGCGATGTGCTGGAAAGACTGATTCAGGATAACATTACCCCGGAGATTTTAACAGACCAGACTTCGGCACACGACCCGATTAACGGTTATGTACCAAACGGCCTGACGTTAGAAGAAGCAAAGGCACTGCGCGAAAGCGATCCGCAGGAATACAAAGCCCGCTCTCTGAAGAGCATGGCGCGCCACGTGGGCTTTATGCTGGAATTACAGAAGCGCGGGAGTCGCACCTTTGATTATGGAAATAACCTGCGCGAGTTTGCACAGCAGGGCGGCGAGAAAAATGCCTTTAACATACCGGGCTTCGTGCCGGAATACATGCGTCCGCTGTTCTGCGAAGGCAAAGGACCTTTCCGTTGGGCTGCCTTGTCTGGCGACCCGGAAGACATAAAAGTAACCGATGCAGCCCTGAAAGAGCTGTTCCCGGAAAATGAGCACATGATCAAGTGGCTGGACGAAGCGGAAGAGAAAGTAGCGTTCCAGGGACTGCCTTGCCGCATTTGCTGGCTGGGCATGGGCGAGCGTGAAAAAGCTGGCTTGCTGTTCAACCAACTGGTACGCGAAGGTAAAGTAAAAGCTCCAATCGTGATCGGTCGTGACCACCTGGACTGCGGTTCTGTTGCATCGCCGTACCGCGAAACCGAAGGAATGCTGGATGGCTCTGATGCCGTGTCGGATTGGCCATTGCTTAACCTAATGTCGAATACGGCGAGTGGTGCTACCTGGGTATCGTTCCACCACGGCGGTGGCGTAGGTATCGGTTATTCGCAGCATGCGGGTATGGTAATTCTGGCAGATGGTACCGAACGTGCCGACCGTTGCCTGAGCCGCGTACTGCACAACGATCCGGCCATGGGTATTTTCCGCCACGCCGACGCCGGCTATGAAACCGCGCAGGATAATGCAGAAAAATTTGGGTTGAAGATTTAACCTCACCCCAGCCCTCTCCTAAAAACAGGAGAGGGAGTTTTGGTGCATTGTAGTAGTTGAGCCATAGTTCTATAGTTGCTGCTTTAACACCCCTATAGTCCCCTCAAGGGGACAATTTCGGCTATTGCTATAGTTTAAACAATGGTGCTATAGTTTCAAACCACGAATAGGACAGGTTTACCTGTCCCCATGGAACTAATACCGCGGAAACGCCAAGCAACTATAACCTATCAAACTATAAGAGCTGTAGCTATCGAGTGATCACAGTCTTTGGGTTGAGCGCCTTGTAGATTTTTGGCGCCGTCAGGCATTGCGACGTAGGAGCAAAAGAAATATACACCGCGCGATGCCCGAAGACGGGGCTCCGCGGCCGGGAGCGCACCAAAGCTAACTATAGCACAATAGGTGAGTAGAGCTCCCAGGATAAGCAATAACTATAGAATAGACTGCTTGTGGCAAATGGCAACTATAGTTAGCTATAGGACTTATAAGATGTCTCGGCTATCGCTCGACATGACTGAATATAAACTTTAGTTTGAGATAGATTTCTACAGCTACGCTGGCTCTCTTCGGCTCCGCCTCAAGAGTGTTCGAAATGACAAGAAAATTCAACTATAAATCCGATAACATCAGTATAAAACTTTCTAATTACAACTATAAACTATGAACCACGAAAACTACACTTTAATCGGTCCTTTTACCCAGATCCTGACCATGGCTAATTTGCCGGAAGCCGGACCGATTACCGATGAAGAACTGGAAGTAATTGAAGAGGGTGGTGTTGTGGTTTGTGATGGAAAGATAAAACTTATCGGCAAGTATAATGTACTGCTGAAAGTAGCGCAGGAAGAGCATTACAAACTCGAGAAAATAAGCGAACCTATGGTGCTCATGCCTGGTTTGATCGATTCACATACACATATATGCTTTGCAGGCTCTCGCGCCAACGACTACGCCATGCGTGTGGCCGGAAAATCTTACCTGGAGATTGCCCGTAGCGGCGGCGGTATACTGGACAGCGTACGTAAAACACGCGAAGCAACCGTTGTGGAGCTGGTTGACCTGCTGAAAAAACGCTGCGACAGACACCTGAATGAAGGCGTAACTACCTGCGAAGTAAAAAGCGGCTATGGCCTGACGGTAGAAGAAGAGCTGAAAATGCTGGAAGCGATCAGGCTGGTAAACAAGCATCACGAGCTGGACCTGGTTCCGACCTGCCTGGCTGCTCACATGCGCCCACCGGAGCACACCGATTCCAACGTTTACTTACAGCACATTTTGGAAGAACTGTTGCCTCAGGTGAAAGAACAGGGACTGGCCGACCGGGTGGACATTTTTATAGAAGACACAGCCTTTACCGAGCAGGAATCTTTGGAGTATTTAACAGCTGCAAAGGAGTTAGGCTTTGATATAACCGTACATGCCGATCAGTTTAGTACCGATGGGAGCAGAGTAGCTGCCGAAGTAGGTGCCGTGAGCGCTGACCACCTGGAAGCCAGCGGCGATGAAGAAATTGCTTTACTAAAAGAGGCAGGTGTGGTTGCGACTGTGTTGCCGGGTGCATCATTGGGATTGGGTATGCATTATGCGCCGGCCCGTAGAATGCTGGATGGCGGACTTTGTGTTGCCATTGCCACCGACTGGAACCCCGGTTCAGCGCCAATGGGCGACCTGATTATGCAGGCAGCGCTGATCGGGGCAGCGGAAAAGCTCACTATAGCCGAGACACTTGCTGCCATTACCACCCGTGCCGCCAAAGCCCTTAACCTGACCGACCGCGGTTGCCTGGCAAAAGGTACCCAGGCCGACATGATCGCATTTGAATCATCAAACTATAAAGAGATACTTTACTTCCAGGGTAAGCTGAAACCAACTATAGTTTGGAAGCAGGGGAGAAGAGTATAGATTAGGAAAAACCTGAAATATATTATGGCGCGGGCGTCCTCGCTCGTGACGAACTATAGTTTGGGCCTCTGGCCCAGTTGGATTACAAATCCAACGTTATACCTAAGTCGCGGATCACAGATCCGCGACAGTAGAACAACAATCAACAACTAACAACCAGCAATTAAAATGTATAAACCCACAGCACCCAGCACCTGGAAAGGCAGAATAGACACACACGACGGCGAAGAAGGCAAACGCTGGCACCAGGGCGTAAAGCAGCTGAACCTGACTGAAGAGACCGAACCGGCAGATGTAAGTCAGGCAATCGCTTTTCTGGGGTTTTGCTGCGATGAAGGGGTACGCCGTAACCAGGGCAGGGAAGGAGCAGTGGAAGGGCCCGCTGCGCTACGTCAGGCAATGGGCTCGTTTGCCTGGCACCTGGATGATGATGTGGCGCTGTTTGACGCCGGCGATGTGTACTGCACCAACCAGAACCTGGAAGAAGCGCAGAAGCAGCTCGGCAAAAAAGTGAATACCCTGCTTTCAAACACCTATAAAACTATAGTTCTTGGCGGCGGGCACGAAACCGCTTACGGACACTTTTTAGGTATAAAACAGGCCTTACCGGAAGGGCAGCAACTGGGCATCATTAATTTCGACGCACATTTTGATCTGCGTAGTTATGAGAAGCAACCCAGTTCGGGCACACCTTTTCTTCAGATTGCCGATGAGCTTGTAGCAGATGGAAAAGAATTCAATTACCTGTGCCTGGGTATTCAGCAATCCGGAAATACGCATAAACTGTTTAATACAGCCGAAAGCTACGGTGTAAACTATGTATTTGCCCCAGCCATGCAGGTGTACAACTACGAGCAGCTGCGCGAAAAACTACAGCAGTTCACGGAACTGGTAGATGTATTGTATGTGAGTATCGACATGGACGTGTTTGCAGCCGCTTATGCACCCGGTGTAAGCGCCCCCGCTGCATTAGGCATCCACCCCGAAATTGTGCTTATCCTGTTGCAGGAGATCATCGCAAGCGGCAAATTATTATCACTGGATATTGTTGAGCTCAACCCAAAACTCGACATTGATAACCGCACAGCAAAATTGGGAGCCTCCCTGCTTTACCATGTGGTACAACAATGGAGTCAGGTGTAAAAGTATCATACCGCAAGTTTGAGCGCAGCGGTAACTTGTGGTTAACGTTGGTGCCAGTTTGCAACTGGCTTTGTTTTGGATAAGCAAGGCAAACTATAGCTGCAACTATAGAACTATAGTTTGCCAAACTCCATAATTTCACGCTGGCGCGGATCTGTGATCCGTGCCTTACCTATCATGTTGGATTTGCAATCCAACTGGGCCAGAGGCCCAAACTATAGTTCGACACGAGCGTGGACGTTCGTACCATGGTCATTATTCCAACTATAGCTCTTCCCAACTATAGGCTTCCGCAAAACTATAGTTTTCTGCTCGTGTAGAAAGCCAGTTGCAAACTGGCGTCATTGATAACCACAAGTTACGCTAACGCTAAACTTGCGGTATATAAAAAGGCCTTGCAGTCATTTTGCAAGGCCTTTTTATTTTACCTCCCGACCTTGAATCTGGTCCAGTAAGTAGTATCGGATGTTTTTACCTCTACCAGATAAGTGTCGGGTTTTAGTTTGCCTACGTTGTAGCTCCAGGCGTGCTGGGTTTTGGTATTGTTAACCGGTTTTTGAAACACTTTCTGCCCGGCGGTATTGGTTATCTCCAGCACCGCATCTTCTTTCAGCGCCTGCTCAAAATCAAGCTTAAAAGTGCCCTTTTTATCCGGCTTCAGATAAATGCCAGACAGGGTTTCGGAGTAATTGGTGCAGGCGGTATGCAGTTCGTGTTCCTCTGTCTCGTGTTTCTGGGCTTTTGCAGGAGCTGTCTGCATTACAATCAGCGCTGTTACAGCTATCAGCCAGGCATAGGTTTGTTTTGTCTTCATAAACTTCTCGTAGTTAAAAGTACCGTTCAGCAAGGGCTACTGCATTTTTAAGGCCAGAATTCGCCTTGAGTTCTCTACTGAGATAAAATTTTTTCAGGCAGGTTGGAAGACGGGCAAAAACAAAGGGCAGCCGCCATACGTCAACTGCCCTTCATCATGAAAATAGACTCTCTAGAAAGTAACGGAATAAGCTACGATTCTATTGTCTTTAAAAGTTGGAATATAAAGCAGCTGTGTTTTATCGGAGTAATAAATGTCGGCAGCGTTCATGTTTTTACCTTTTGTGTCAAGCACTTTCCATTTTTTACCTTCCTGGTTCACATAAAATACTTCGCCTTCCCAGTTCGATACAAAATACCCGTCTGTGCCAGCCTTAGTAATGCCATCCGCGTTCTTTATCTTATCAGTAAGATCTTTTAATTCTTTTGTTTCTGTATCCAACAACTGTATATCACCATTGCTGAAAAAGGCGACTACCAACTGTTCATTGTCCCAGTAAAGGCCATTCGGGCGTTGGCGCCTGGTTTTATCGAACCACTCTGTAATGCGGCCATTGCGCATCTGGTAAATAGCCCTTCTGTCCATGTCAGAAATATAAACTGTACCCGCATCATCAACCGTAACGTCGTTCAGTTCGCGTGCTTTCGGGGCCTCGTATTTGCCTAATATGGCGCCGGTTTGGATCGAGATGGCTACCACTTCATCTACATCGGCCACATACAGCACATTGTTATGCAGGGCCATGCCTTTGGGGTTGTTCAGGCCGGTAACCCAGTATAGTTCTTCAATCTCGCCGTTTGGGTTAAGCTTCGAAATAAAGCCGTCACCATCTCTGCGGTCGTTGCTCTGGTTGATGTTGGAGGCATACAGCACCTCGCGGTCCGGGTCGTAAACTACCGATTCCGGGGTGCGCAGCGTGTTGTCGGAAGCCCAGACCTGTTTAAGTTCTACGGGGCCTTTGGGCGTGAAAATGGAGCCGCAACTATGCAGCGTAGCAAGTAAAAGCCCCACAAAAGTATAGCGAAGTATAAGCCGCATGATTTTATCTGTTGGTTTATACCTCTTACCTACGCTTTGGCGGGGCAACAGTTTGTTTAGTGTACTTCCAGCCCAAGTTTACGCAGGGTACGCTGCTTCGAAACTTTACCGGTTGGTGTCTCAGAGAAAGCAGGGCTGTAGTAATATTTTTTAGGGCGCTCAAATTTTTTGAGTAGCTGTTTTAACCTCGCTTTCAGTTCTTTCTCCTGGTCTTCGGTAAACGGTTCTGTTTCCAGTATCAGCACTACCCGCTCTCCAAGCAGCTCGTCGGGTTGCGAGGTAATAAAGAAGCGCGGCATCGGGTCCAGGTCGGCCAGGGCTTCGGCCACAGCTACCTCTACCACCTCGCTCTGCACTTTTACACCACCGGAGTTGATGGTATTGTCTACGCGCCCGATCCAGCGGAAGCGGGTAGGAGTGAGCATTTCCACCAGGTCGTTGGTAACGATGAGCTCGTTGTTGGTCACGTCGCCCTGTATGGTCAGGCAACCACGGTTATCAAAGCCTAAGGAAATGTTATCCAGCACATCATAATAGGCGGCAGCATCGGGGCCGTTGAGCAGGCGCAGCGCCACATGCGATGCTGTTTCGGTCATTCCATAGGTGTGGTAAACCGGTACAGTTAATTTCTGAAGCTCGCGCTGCAGTGTAAAGTTTACCGGGGCGCCGCCCAGCAAAATGCCTTTCATATGGTTAAGCTGCGGAATGAATTCCGGAGTATCCTGCAGTATCTTCTGCAACTGCATGGGCACAAACGAGGCGAAGGCGATGGGCGTATTTTCCGGTACCAGTTTCAGCGGGTTCGAGATAGGGTCTACCACGATCATCTGCATTTCGGCCATAAATCCGCGTGCCAGCATCATCATACCGGCAATATATTCGGTATTCAGGCACACCAGTTCCGTGTCGCCGGGCTGCAGGTTCAGGATGTTTATCGTTTTGCGGGCGCTGGCTTCGAGTTGCTGCCGCGTGAGCTGTATGGTTTTAGGTGTGCCTGTTGAGCCTGACGTCTGTATCGGGAATTCCTGTACACCGGTCAGCCAGCTGCGGCAGAATTCCAGTGTTTTTGATTCATAACCATCCAGCGGAATGCTGTTCCGGAAGGAATATTCCGCGATTTCGTCGTAATAAAATTTTTTGCCGTTCAGCAGCAGGTATCTCTCAGCCATTTTGCAGTTATCAGTTAACAGTAAGTAGTAAACAGGAATTTTTTATTTCTGTTACAGCACCAGATCAGGCCACTACTTACTACGGTACGTGCATCTGCAAAAATGGGAAAAAGCGGATTATAATGACTAATTAATAATCAGGAATGAATAATTATTTTCTCAATAATTACTCATTATTAATCATTCATTAATAAAGCCAGTCGCGTTTTGGCTTCCGGATCAGGTAGTCTACTGAAAAGCGGCCCGAACCGAAGATCAGGAATGCGATAAGTAGCAGTAGTACGATGATGGAGGACCAAAGCTCTGTGTTCTCAGAATAAAAGCCGTGGTTTGGGTTTATAAAGAAAACAGCCCCCAGCAGGATCGGTATCTGGAAAAGAATGGCAATCCGTGTGATCAGGCCGATGGCAATAAAGAAGCCGCCAACCAGGTGCGCAAACGCTACATAATGTGCCAGACCTACCGAAACCCACGGAAACTGGCTCTTATGCAGTATGCGGAACAACGCCTCTGTGTCCTGCACAAACATGAAGCCTTTGATCATCAGGAAAATGCCAAGCGCCATTCTCAGGAAATCGAGCCAGGCCGGATGGTGGGAATCTGCCCAATGCTCTACGCGGTGCATGTCGTGTGTTAAGTTCATGGCTAAAGTATTTAATGAAACAATTGATATACAATTATTTAAACGTTTATTGCAAGATTTTGGATAAGTTGGTAACAGGTTATAGTTTGGCTATGGTTTTATGATTTCTTAATCATCATCCAGAGCGATAACCGAAGATCTTTTATATCAAATACTTCCACTATTGTCATGTCGAGCGCAGCCGAGACATCTTATGTGTCCTTTTCTTGTCATTTCGAGTGTTGCGAGAAATCTATCTCAGACTAAAGTTGATGCTCAAGAGCTATAGTGCTATAGCTGCCTTTGCCTACCATTCGAACCAAGCCGTTTATTTCATAGCCACCTTTAACCCTGGGAGCTCTAAGAGCCTATCGTTTTATAGTTTGCTTTGGTGCGCTCACGGCCGCGGGGCCTCGTCTTCGGGCATCGTGCGGTGTACATTTCCTTTGCTCGTTCCTCGCAATGCCCTGCAGGCACCGGAAATCTACAAGGCGCTCAACCCAAAGACTGATAACGCATTCGATAGCTCCTGCCTTAGCTATAGTTGCTGTGCTTGCTCTTGGTAAAAGTAGATCAGTTTTTCTCGTGGCTATAGTTTCTTGTGTCAGGCTACGCCTGCCTGCTCGTGGACTGTAACTATAAAACTATAGTCTGTGAAATGGTAGGGCAGCAAGGCTCCCCTCCTTGGATAAGGAGGGGTAGGGGTGGTTTGATTACAGCAACTATAGAACTATAACTCAAACTATAACTATAGCCAAGATTCCCCTCTTGAGAGGGGTAGGGGTGTGTTTGCTAACTATAAAGCTATAGCTGTTCCACTATAGCAAAAGCCCAATCCTGAAAATCCTTTAATCCTGTAAATCCTGATTCAGACTACAACGCTTTCAGCAGCTCCTGCTTATAGTTGGCAAAGGCGGTGGCGTTGGCTTTACTGTCGGTGAAGATCTCCAGAATACCAGCACCGGCATCTGCAGCAAAAAAGGAGGGAAGGATGGTCTCTAACTCTTCCAGCGAACTACACGAACTATAGCTCATTCCAAAATCTTTGGCCGTGTTGGCGGCATCCAGGGTCTGTCTTGTTTCGAAGAACTCTTCCAGTTCTGGTTGCTGTTTGGGGCCATCAATCAACCGGAAAATACCACCAGCATGGTTATTCAGGATGATGATACGTAGGTTCTGGGGAAGGTAATTGTGCCACAAGCCGTTGCGGTCGTAGAAGAAAGCCATATCGCCGGTGAGCAGCGTGGTGATATTGTTGCTTGCAAGGGCGCAGCCGACAGTTGTACTGTTACTGCCATCTATGCCGCTGGTGCCACGGTTGGCAAACACTTCTATGTTTTTTCCGGCACCCAGACTTACAATATTGGCGTAGCGTACGGCCATGCTATTGGCTAAATGCAGGTTGCTTTGGGCAGGCAGGTTTTCAAAAATACGTGCTACAGCGGTTAGTTCGCTGAATGCTGCTTCACAAGTATGACTCTTCAGAAAACCGGTAGCTTTTGTTTCTAAAGCAGACCAGGCGGAGCTATAGTTTTTATCTGAATCAGCTTTTATAGTGGAGAAAAAGGCCTTTGGCGTACAGCGCACAATTTTAGTCAGCGACTGATATGTATCTGCTACCTGGCCAGCTGGCTGTATGTGCCAATGCGCCTTGGGTTTGTATTTGCGCAGATATAGTTTCAGGGCTTTGGAGATAACTGATTTCCCGAACGTAATCAACAGATCTGGTTGCAAAGCGGCCAGTTTTTCCGGATCAGGACAGGCAAGCATGGCATCCTGATGTCGGATGATCTCCGGTAACTCGTGCACATTTGCGATCAGGTCGCCAACTATAACGGCGCCGGTTTGCTTTGCAAATTGCTGTAAAACAGGCTGTAATTCTGCTGTATGGTTCTGTTGACCGGCTACAACCAGTACGCGTTTATAGTTGCTGATCTCCTGCTGCAGCTGCTGCGCCTGCGCTACGCTTAAACTATAGTCTGGTTGTTCTTCTTCTATAATCTTTACATTAGCATCAAAAACCAGTTCCTCACCCGGAGCAGGGTAGAAGGGCTCACGCAGCGGAATGTTGATGTGCACCGGACCTGCAGGGTAACTCATCGTTTCATTCAATGCTTCCGAAACCATGCGCTCGCTGTGCCACACACTGTCTTTATGCGAGAAATCTACCGGGAAACTATAGCTCTGTTTAATGTGCTGTCCATATACATTTTGTTGCCTTATCGTTTGTCCGTCCAGTTGATCAATCCATTCGGGCGGACGATCGGCAGTGAGGATCAGTAGCGGCACCTGCTGAAAGAAGGCTTCGGCTACGGCAGGCGCATAGTTTAAAGCGGCTGTGCCTGATGTGCAGACCAGTACGGTTGGTTTGCCGGTTGTAAGTGCCATGCCCAGTGCAATAAAGGCCGCTGCACGCTCATCGCTCACCGTTTTTACCTTCAGCTTGGGGTGACGCGCAAACGCGATCGTTAAAGGTGCACAACGCGAGCCCGGCGACAACACCACATTTTCCACTCCCTTACGGGCACAGATCTCGGCTATATTTACAACTGGCTGGATGATCATTTTGTAGATTTGAAAATTTGAAGATTTGAAGATGTGAAAATTAATTTCTTCAACTCTACGGTCTTACTGTTTTGATAAAAGTAGAAATCTGAAATTAAGGAAATTTACAACTATAGTTTCATCTCCAGATTTTCAAATCTCCACATCTTCAAATTTGCTTAAAATTCAGCAAGAATTTTAAGCATGGTTTGCATTTTGTGCTGGGTTTCCTGCCATTCTTTATCTGCGTCAGATTCTCCGGTAATGCCGGCGCCGGCGTACAGAATGGCCTGTTCTTTCTGCAACTGCATGCAGCGCAGGTTTACGTACAAATGCGTGCCATCAGGTGAGTTTACGGGACCCAGGTAGCCGCTGTAGTAGCTTCGGTTGTAGCCTTCGTGGGCAAGTATAAAGTTTAGGGCCGGCTCTTTTGGCAGGCCACAAACAGCAGATGTAGGGTGGAGCAGATGCAGCATATCGGTGCCCAGCGTCGGGAAATCCACTTCTTTTAAATCCACACTAAAATCGGTGCGCAGGTGCATCAGGTTACCGGCAACTATAGTTCTTGGGCCTACTTCGGTATATTCACGCAAACGCAGTTTTTTAAAACAGCTCAGCACATAGCGCTCCACCATGCCCTGTTCTTCAATTTCTTTCTGCCGCCAGATCGCGTTGCCTACCGGTTCGCCGTTTATGGCTGGTTGTGTACCGGCCAGCGCCACCGTTCTGAAAATCTGTTCCGGATCTATAGTTACCAGAATCTCCGGCGAGGCACCCATCCAGGTTCCGGTTCCGGGAACAGAAACCAGCGTAGCAAATGCGCGCGGGTAAGCCTCCAGCATCAAACTATAGGCATCAACCAGGTCAAACTTTTCAGGCAATGGTTTTGCAGCAGTGCGTGAGAGCACCACTTTTTCCATCTGCCCGTCAGTTATAGTTTTAACGGCCTCTGTTACGGCGTTTTTAAAACCGGTTTCAGTCTGCTGATGGATGGTTTCGGAGGTGTGCAGATGCCAGCTATAGTTTGCGGTCCGGGCTTTCTCCAGGGCAACTATAAATTCCTGTTGTTGTGCCTGCGCTACTGTTTCTGAAAACTGCAAAAGCCCTGTTTCGGAACTATAGGTTATGTCGGCTTTAATAAAAACAGAGGGCTGCTCACCTGTAACAAACGGGCTGAAAAGGAACCCGTAAGGGCTGTTCTCAAGCTCTGGATGTTCGATTTGGAGAGCCTTTTCTAATGAAATGCAGACATGTGTAACGTTTGTTAACGGCAAGCGCCAGGCAGCAACCGGAAGGCCCAATGCCAGAGCAGCGTTAATAATTTGTTTTGTAGTATAATGCGGGGTATCTGTACCCATTATTTAATTTCTGATTTAAGCCGGTTTACATAAGTTTTAGCGGCCCATAAATTTGTATTAACTCAGCTTGCGTAAACACCCCTCTGGGCTCCCCTCAAGGGGAGAATTCCCTTTACGAAACATTCTTCTCCTCGGAGAGGATAGGGGTGAGGTAAAGTATAGTACTCTAACAACTAATAACCAACAACCAACAACTATACTTTCTTGTCGATAACGGCCACCGTCATGCGGCTAATGCATACCAGGTCGCCAGCTTCGTTTGTAATTTTAGTTTCCCATACCTGCGTGCTGCGGCCGTTGTGCAAAACAGTTGCTTTGCCGTAAACCCAGCCTTCTTTTACACCGCGTATATGGTTTGCGTTTATCTCTAAACCAACACAGGCTTTTTTTGTTAGATCAACCTGCAGGGCTGCACCTATGCTTGCCAGCGTTTCGGCCAGCACCACCGATGCGCCACCGTGCAGCAGGCCCATGGGCTGGTGCGTACGGAAATCGACAGGCATTTTACCGGCCAGAAAGCCTTCACCAACTTCGGTCACTTCAATACCCAGGTGCTCTACCATGGTATTTTTATTCCACTCCTTTACGCGCTCTAACGTACTAATATTTTTATCCATGGGCTGCGATGGCTATTTTCGCGCTAAAATTAACGCTGAAAGCAAAAGTAGAAGAATTTTGAGTATTAAGAAAGTATACCTGATCCGCCACGGGCAAACCGATTACAACGTGCAGGGCATTGTGCAGGGCAGCGGCGTAGATGCGCACCTCAACGATGAAGGCCGCAGGCAGGCAAACCTGTTCTTCCAGCATTACAAACACGTTCCTTTTAATAAAGTTTATACTTCCACGTTGCAGCGCAGCATTCAGTCGGTGCAGGGTTTTCTGGATCTGGGCATCCCGCACGAAACACACGCAGGCCTGAACGAGATAAACTGGGGAACCCGCGAAGGCACACGCATCACGCCCGAAGAAGATGCCTACTACCACGGCCTGCTGCAGACCTGGTGCGACGGTGAAACCGGCGTTTGCATTGAAGGCGGCGAGAGTCCCGACCTGGTAGCGGCCCGACAGGTATCGGTAATAGAAACTATCCTAAGCCGCCCTGAAGAAGAAACGATTCTGATCTGCATGCACGGCCGCGCTATGCGCATTCTGCTGTGTCAGCTTTTAAAGTACCCGCTCCGCTGCATGGACCAGTTCGAGCACCGCAACCTGTGCCTGTACCAGCTCGATTACACGGGCAGCATGTTCACCGTAAAACGCTACTGCGACACAGAGCATCTGCACGTTACCAAATTGCCCGACATTGCCGCGCAGGGTGCTCACGAACAATTTAGGTAGTATAGTTTGAATAAAATATTTTTAAATCTAATTTTGGGCGGATTATGAGATGCCCGGGACAGGGCGATTAAACGATACGAAATTATGGCTGAAGTGATAAGAATGCCAAAGATGAGTGACACGATGACCGAAGGGGTGATCGCATCTTGGCTTGTAAAGGTTGGTGATAAAGTAAGTTCCGGCGATGTGCTGGCCGAAGTGGAGACCGATAAGGCAACCATGGAGCTGGAATCGTACAACGACGGTACGCTGCTTTACATTGGACCTAAAAAAGGTGAAGCTGTGCCGATTGATGCTGTTATAGCGATTATCGGTAAAGAAGGCGAAGACATATCTGGTTTGCTGAACGAAGCAGGCGGAAGCGCTCAGCCCGCTGCTCCTGCCAAAACCGAAGCTCCGAAAGAAGAGAAAAAAGAAGAAGCAAAACCTGCTGCAGCCAAACAGGAAGCCCCTGCCGCTAAAACCTCTGTCGATACAAGCAACATTAAAGCATCTGTTATCAGAATGCCGAAGATGAGCGATACCATGACGGAAGGTGTACTGGTTAGCTGGCTGAAAAAAGTAGGTGATAAAGTAAAATCAGGTGATGTGCTGGCCGAAGTAGAGACTGATAAAGCAACCATGGAGCTGGAGTCTTACGAAGACGGTACACTGCTTTACACTGGCGTAAATGCCGGTGATGCTGTTGCCATTGATGCGATCATCGCGATTATTGGCGAAGAAGGCGCAGACTATAAAGCGCTGCTGGAAGGTGATGCATCTGACAATAAAGGCACTGCCGACAAGCAGGAGCGCCAGGAAAACGCGCAGACTGACGAAGCTATTGAAGCTGGTGTTGATGCCATTACTTCAGATAAAGTAGAAACTACTGCTGTGCCTGCACAAGGCGCTGCAACCGAAGGCGCAACTACAGAAGGTGGTCGTGTAAAAGCATCTCCGCTTGCTAAGAAACTGGCCAAAGAAAAAGGCATTAACTTAGCACAGGTTAAAGGTTCCGGCGAAGGTGGCCGCATTGTATTGCGCGACATCGAGAACTATAAGCCAGGCGCTGCCCCTGCACCTCAGGCTGCTGCTGCTCCGGCTGCCAAACCTGCCGCTGCACCGGCAACTATACCTGGTGCTTCGGGAGAAGAGTACGAAGAAGTTGCTGTATCGCAGATGCGCAAAGTAATTGCCCGTCGTCTGGCAGAAAGCAAGTTCTCTGCACCGCACTTCTACCTGACCATGGAAATTGACATGGACAAGGCCATGGAAGCGCGTGCCAGCATCAACGAAGTATCTCCGGTTAAGGTATCGTTCAACGACTTAGTAATTAAAGCGGCCGCTGCGGCATTACGTCAGCACCCTGCGGTTAACTCTTCGTGGTTAGGCGATAAGATCCGTTACAACAAGCACATCAACATTGGTGTAGCCGTAGCGGTAGAAGAAGGCCTGCTGGTACCGGTTGTGCGCAACGCAGACTATAAATCGCTTTCAACTATAGCTGCTGAAGTGAAAGACCTGGGTGGCAAAGCGAAATCCAAGAAATTACAGCCATCAGACTGGGAAGGTAACACGTTTACTATCTCTAACCTGGGCATGTTCGGTATCGAAGAATTTACAGCTATCATCAACCCACCAGATGCATGCATTATGGCCGTTGGCGCTATCAAGCAGACACCTGTTGTGAAAAATGGTAACATCCAGATCGGTAACGTGATGAAAGTTACGTTATCTTGCGACCACCGCGTAGTGGATGGTGCTGTTGGTTCAGCCTTCCTGCAGACATTCAAGAACCTGCTGGAGAACCCGGTTAGAATACTGGTATAACTCTAAGCTTAACTATAGAAAAAGCCTTTCCGGAAACGGAAAGGCTTTTTTGTTGAAATACCGCAGGTTTAGCGGATGCGCAACTTGTGGTTTAACTTGGCGCCAGTTTGTAACTGGCTTCCTTAACAAGCAGAAAACTATAGTTTGAAAGAGCTATAGTTGCGATGAGTAATATGGCGCGAGCGTCCTCGCTCGTGTCGAACTATAGTTGGGCGTCCCGCCCATTTGGATCACAGATCCAACTTTATAAATAGGTCACGGATCGCAGATCCGCGCCAGCTTAGAACTATAGTTTGCAGGAACTATAACTCAGCATCAAACTATAGATCAGTAGTTGCAGCCATCGCCGTTATTGCTTTTGCAAAGCAAAGCCAGTTACAAACTGGCTGCCATGCTCAGCCACAAGTTGCGCTGTCGCTAAACTTGCGGCATGTGTCCCGCAAATCATTTAAATCATCATTAATCCCGGTTCAGACTTATCGCTTGCTTAACTATAGTTACACTTCTACCGGTGTACTGATAATTCCGAGCGCTTTGCTGATCTTTCTGGCCCAGCGCATTTGTTGTTTATAGTTGTTGCCGCCGTTGGTTTCGCGGTCATATTTGTCCTGGAACTGGCGCATTTCTGCCAGGTGGTTTTTCAGGATCTTTTCTACCTCGGCTTCGTTTTTCGATGTTTTGCTGTCCAGGCTGTTTAGTTTTACTTCCAGGGTCTCGGCGTACAGGTGCGCAATATCAAAATGCAGCTGCTCGTGTTGCAACGAGTAGTTCTCCCGGTAAGCCGGTTTTACCCACGATTCATCTTTAAAAGCCACCGCATACGCATCGTACGTAATCCTGCCCGACCAGAAACTAGTATCCCGTATCTTCAGGAAAATACTGACCGTGATCTCAGCGCCTTTGTGCGCATCCGAAGGTTTAGGTGTGCCTTTAAAGTCCTGCCACGTTAGTTTGCGGCCTGTTTCGTAAGCCAGCACATTATAGTCCTGCGCAAAACCCTGCAGCCCCAGCAGCAAACCCAAAAAGAGCAGAAAAGTCCGTTTCATGTATAGTTTTGTTTTGTACTGCATTCTATAAAGCATAAAACGGGCCAAGTGTGAAATTGGTGTCTGGGGGATTCAGATTTAATTTGAGCTGTCGGGCATAGTTTAAGCACCACGCCAGTTATAAGCCACCACCAAAGAAGCAACTGGCAATGCCCTTAACCGGCAAACCATATAAACCCATACCTACAGCAGCCGTACCAGTTTTATCACACACCTACACGGCACTATGGCATACTTACCCATCGAAGATCATGGCGTGATCGGCGACCTGAACACAGTGGCGCTAGTCGGTCTCAACGGCTCCATCGACTTCATGTGCTTTCCTGATTTCGACTCACCCTCCATTTTTGCGTCATTGCTGGATGAAAAGAAAGGGGGCAATTTTACGATAGAGCCTACGCACAATGACATGAAGCATAAGCAGATGTATCTGCCGGATACCAATGTGCTGCTTACGCGTTATTTGTCGGATGAAGGGATAGGGGAAGTGACCGATTTTATGCCGGTAGAAGAGCAGACCAAAGGCAGCCGGCTCATTCGCCGCGTGTCATGCGTGCACGGCGATATGACGTTTCGGATGCAGTGCAGCCCGCGTTTTAACTATGCCCGCTCTCCCCACACCGTTACCCAGGTAAACGAGTACGAAATCGTATTTACCTGTACAGAAACCAATGGCCTGGCTGTAAGGTTAAAAAGCACATCACCACTGCAGATTACCAATGCCGATGCCACGGCTACCTTTACCCTGAAAACCGGCGAAAAAGTAGATCTGCTATTGGAACGCGCCGCTGACGAGCAGCCACCTACACAGGAACTTGAAAACTTTGTGACCAAAAGTCTGTACGAAACTATAGCTTACTGGAAGAACTGGGTTGCCCGCTGCCATTACAAAGGCCGCTGGATGGAAATGGTGAACCGTTCGGCGCTGGTGCTGAAACTGATGGTATCGAACAAATACGGCTCGCTGGTGGCAGCGCCCACTTTTGGTTTACCTGAAGAATTAGGCGGAGAACGTAACTGGGATTACCGCTACACCTGGATCCGGGATGCTTCGTTTACTGTGTACACCTTGCTGCGGCTGGGCTACAAGCAGGAAGCCAAAAACTTTGTGGATTGGGTAGACCGCCAGTGCGATGCCATACACAGTGCCGGCAGGCTCAGGCTGATGTATACCTTGAGTGGTGAACTGGAACTGGACGAGATCGCACTGAACCACCTGGAAGGCTACAAGGGCTCGAGGCCGGTACGTATCGGCAATGCTGCTTACGACCAGGTGCAGCTGGACATTTACGGCGAGCTGCTGGATGCAGTGTACCTCTACGACAAGTATGGCGCGCCCATCGCTTTTGAATTCTGGAACGACCTGCGGCAACAGGTGGAATGGGTTTGCGACAACTGGCACCGCGAGGATGAAGGCATCTGGGAAGTGCGTGGCGGCAAAAGGCAGTTCCTGTACTCGCGCATGATGTGCTGGGTAGCCATAGACCGGGCCATGAAAATTGCTGAAAACCATTCGTATCCGCTTCCTGCCCGTTGGCGCGTGGAGCGCGACAAGATCTTTTTTTCGATACACCATGAGTTCTGGAACGAAGAACTGCAAAGCTTTGTGCAGTACAAGGGCGCCGAAACTGTAGACGCCGCTACGCTGCTGATGCCACTGATCCGGTTTATCAGCCCAAAGGACCCGCGCTGGCTGTCTACACTGAAACGGATAGAAGAGCGATTGGTGTCTGATGCACTGGTTTTCCGTTACCGTAACAGCGAAGGATTCGATGGACTGAAAGGGAATGAAGGTACTTTCTCGATGTGTACGTTCTGGTATGTGGAGTGTCTGGCCAAGGCAGGACAGATAGACAAGGCACGGTTATATTTCGATAAGATGCTGGGCTATGCCAACCACATGGGCCTGTACGCCGAAATGCTGGGCCTGAAAGGTAACCACCTCGGTAATTTTCCGCAGGCCTTTACGCACCTGGGCCTGATAAGCGCCGCCCTGACCATAAATGACATCCTGGAAGGCCACGAGAACAAAAAGAAACTATAGCAACTATAGCTTATGCCTGTTTCAGACTATAGATTCCACAAAACAACTATAAGCGATACCGACAATTTGGCGCAAACTATAGAGTTGGCTTTTTGTTTGAAGATACCGTAGTTTTACTGATAACTGCTGTAAACAATAGTTGCAGCAAACTATAACCAACAAAGCATACACATGACCAAGATAAGATCAACCACCGTTTTAGGCATTTACCATAACGGTGAGGTAGCTCTGGGCGCCGACGGACAGGCCACGATGGACAAGCACATTGCTAAAAGCAACGTGAAAAAGATCCGCAAACTGCTGGATGGCAAAGTGGTGACCGGATTTGCAGGCTCAACCGCTGATGCATTTACGCTGCTGGAGCGATTTGAAGAAAAACTGAATGCCTACCAGCATAACATGAAACGCGCTGCCATAGAGCTGGCCAAAGACTGGCGCAAAGATCAGTACCTTCGCAAACTCGAAGCCATGATGGTAGTGGCCAACAAAGACGAGCTGCTGATCATATCGGGTACCGGCGACGTGTTGGAACCGGATCATCAGATTGCAGCGATTGGCTCCGGAAGTATGTTTGCCCATTCGGCTGCCCTGGCTCTTAAGAAGCATGCCCCACATTTAACGGCAGAAGAAATGGTGCGCGAAGCCCTGAACATTGCAGCCGACATCTGCATCTACACCAACCACAATCTCATCATCGAGAAACCGGCCAAGTAAACTATAAACCTGTGCAAACTATCGCCCGGGCCATCAGGCAGCTTTACCCGATCTCAGACAGTACTTTTAGGCAGCTCGCAGCTTTAATGGAGAAGCTGGAGCTGCCCAAAGGGCATATCCTATTCCGGGAGGGGGAGATCACCAACAAGGTTTTCTTTATTGAGCAGGGCATTGCTCGGGCTTTCTGTTACCGCAACGACCAGGAAGTTACTTTCTGGTTCGGGGCCGAAGGCGACCTTATCTTTTCATACTATAGTTACATAGCCAATAAACCCGGCTACGAAACCATAGAACTGCTGGAGAAATCGGAAGTTTACGTAATGGACCTGAACCGCCTGCAGGAACTATATCTTACTAACATTGAGCTGGCAAACTGGGGGCGTAAGCTGGCCGAATACGAGCTGATCAAAACGGAAGAGCGGTTTATGGCTTTCCAGTTTCAGTCGGCTACTGAGCGGTATAAAAGCCTGCTTGAGCACAACCCGCAACTGGTGCAACGCGTGCAGCTCAGCCAGATCGCATCCTACCTTGGTGTTACGCAGGTTACACTTAGCCGCATACGGGCCGAGGTAAGGTAACTTTTTAACATTTGTTAAATTTCTTTTGCCCTATTGTCCGGATCTTTGCATAAACAAACTTAAAGCAATGGCCTGGATATATCTTATCGTAGCCGGACTGTTCGAGATCGGTTTCACAACCTGCCTGAAACTCTCTGATAACTTTACTCAGTTAAAGTGGTCGGTAGGGTTCTTTATCTGCATCTCTGCCAGTTTCTTCCTGCGCAACAAAGCGATCGCCACTATCCCAATGGGAACAGCTTATGCCGTCTGGACCGGAATAGGAGCGGTGGGTACCGTTGTAGTTGGCATGATCCTGTATAAGGAGCCAGCCGATTTCTGGAGACTGTTCTTCATTTTCCTGCTGATCGGCTCCATTATCGGACTTAAACTGGTATCGAAATAAGGAAAAAGGCGGGGTGAACCTTATAGCTGCAACGGGCAGGCAAAATACATTTATTAGGCTTATCTTTGCCCGAAATACAACTTACTGAACTCCCGGAGTTTAATTAGAGTATAAACACGAATAGCAAAAGAACTGAATAACAGAAAGATGAACGTAACCAACTTTTTAAAGAAGCACTACAAGCATTTTAATGCGGCCTCTGTGATAGACGCTGCCGAAGGATACAAGACACACCTGAACAACGGTGGTAAAATGATGATCACGCTGGCGGGTGCTATGTCTACAGCAGAGCTGGGCATTATTCTGGCCGAAATGATCCGTCAGGACAAGGTGCATGCCATTTCGTGTACAGGCGCTAACCTGGAAGAAGACATCTTTAACCTGGTGGCGCATGATTTTTATGAGCGCGTACCGCATTACCGCGAACTATCGGCAGCTGATGAAGAAGCCCTGCTGGAGCGCCACATGAACCGCGTGACCGACACCTGTATTCCGGAAGAAGAAGCGATGCGCCGCATTGAGCATACGGTGCTTAAGTTCTGGGAAAAAGCAGACCAGGAAGGCAAATCTTACTTCCCGCACGAGTTCTTCTACCAGATTCTGTTATCAGGTGAGCTGGAGCAGTACTACCAGATCGATCCGAAAAACAGCTGGATGCTGGAAGCTGCTAAAAAGAACCTGCCTATCATCTGCCCGGGTTGGGAAGATTCAACGCTGGGTAACATCTACGCAGGCCACGTGATCAGCGGCGACATCAAAAACGTGCACACCATGCGAACCGGTATCCAGTACATGATGTACCTGGCCGACTGGTATACGCAGAATGCACAGGACGATTCTACTGTAGGTTTCTTCCAGATCGGTGGCGGTATTGCCGGCGACTTCCCTATTTGCGTGGTACCAATGCTGCACCAGGACCTGCGTCGCACCAACGTTCCGTTGTGGGGTTATTTTGCACAGATCTCTGATTCTACAACCAGCTACGGTTCTTATTCAGGTGCCGTGCCTAACGAGAAGATTACCTGGGGTAAGCTGGGCAAAGAAACGCCTAAGTTCGTAATTGAGTCGGATGCAACTATAGTAGCGCCACTTATTTTTGCCATTGTACTGGATATGTAACACAGGCCGTAAGGCTGAACTATAAGCAAGAGGGCTGCAGGTAAATCACTTGCAGCCCTCTTTATTTTCAGATACTTAAGTGTATCTTTGAGCATTATTTCCAACCAATTTTAAATGAAAGCAATCTTTACCGCATTTTGCTGCCTGCTAACCTTTGCAGCCGCAGCACAGAAGAACTTTGTGCCCGGTTATTACCTTACCACCAGCGGCGACACCGTAAAAAGTTATATCGACGACCGCAACTGGATCAAAAGCCCGGACCATATCCGCGTAGCTTCTTCCCCTGAAAGTTCCTCCTTCACCACCTTATCAGCAGCCCAGATAAAAGGCTTTGGCCTGACCACCGGCGATATTTTTAAAAGCGAAATAGTGCAGATAGACAAGTCGCCGGAAAACCTGAACCAGATGAAAGTAGATGATTTGCCCCTTATTGTAACGGATACCGTTTTACTGCGTGTGCTGGCAAGCGGAAAGCTTACCCTGCTTTATATGGAAGACGAGAACTCCAAGAAACACTTTTTCCTGCAGAAAGCCGGAGAACAGCCGAGTGAACTAATTATCCGGAAACGAATGGTGGCCTTGGACGGTACGAAAGCTGTCAGCAGAGTAAATGTGTACCAGGAAATACTGAAGCTTAACATGCAGGACTGCCCGGAAGCCCTGAAACAGATCAGAAGTACCCAACTACAGACACAGCCACTTGTTAAGCTTTTTACCAACTATAATTCCTGCTTTGCAGATACCGAAAAACAGTATGTTGCCAGCACCGAAAAAGTAACGTTCAAATTTGGCGTAGTTGGTGGCCTGATGCCATCTCAGCTGAAGATAAACAGGAGCGGAACAGAGTACGATCTGAGCAGCGGAGATTTGAGCCGTAACTATACAGCAGGCATTTCGATGAATGCGGTTTTGCCACGCGGAAACGGAAAATGGTCTATCTATAACGAGCTGGCCTGGAAAGCCTACCAGGTAAAAGGCGAGCAGGAGCGCAGGATTTACGGAGAGTTCAGACACGAGAAATTAGATTTTGACATGGGCTACATCGGCCTGAATACGATGGTGCGTTACCAGTTCTCGCTCCTTTCCTGGAAGCCTTTTGTGAGTGTTGGTATGGCTAACAACTATAACATCGTAAACAACAATACCATCGAAACCTTTTCGCGCGTGTTTACAATGGAGCGAACCACAACCGCCCCCATGCTGGACCCGATCCGGAAGTATGAGCAGGGCCTGCTGATTGGTGCCGGTATAGAACTGCGCAGACTGCGGGCAGAAGCACGGATCGAAACAAGCAATGGCATGTCGGCATTTACAGAAGTAAGCACTGCCCGCAATTCGTTCAATCTGCTGGTCGGTTATAGTTTTAATTAAACTGACGATTAGCTGGACTATAAACAGAAGCAGCTGCAGGAAAAACCCGGCAGCCGCTTCTGTTTCAGGCAACTATAGCTTTTCGTTTTCAGTTTTTAGGTGCTCGTTATTCGCAGTTATCAGGAGCTTAAGCTATAGCCTGGTAAAAGGTTCCAAACTATAGTTGCCGGTCTAACTGATCAGCTCGCGTCTTCCGAACCGGAACTCTTCTTCCTTCAGGAAGTAATCACCGCTTTTCTGCAGGATCGTAATGTTATCGAGGGTTATCTCCCAGGTAAAATTAAAGTTGCTCAGGAAAGCAAGCACAGGGCCGAGCATTTTGGGTGTGGTATCGCCGAGGGCAAGCGAGATATGGGGCAGCCACATGTTGGGGTTATAGTACAGGCCCATTTCGCTGCTCATTTCGGATATATCGCGGTGCAGTTTGGCGTGCAGCTGGTTTAGCTGGGTGGTACGCAGAACAGGTATGTAAACCACTGGCGTAGGACCCGGAAAAATACCCAGTCCGGTCGTGCGAATGGTAAAGTCAGGCATTTCAAAACAGGTAAGCTCCAGGTATTGCTTCAGCTCTTCCATGTCGGGCACTTCGGCGGTAAGCAGGGTCAGGTGGGGGTAAGGGGTCACTTTTACTCCGCTCAGTCCAAATCTTTTTTCAAGATGCTCAGTAAGCTCCGAAACCCGGTCTGAATGTTTTTTATCTAAAAGCGAAGTGATCGCGATCATAGTTACCTGGTAAAGTATGGTTTGCCAAACGGCAAAGGTAAGCAATTGTGTACGATAACAGAAGTTGAAACGGCTGCGACGGGCTTTTGTTTAGTAAAACCGGCTAAAACATGCCTGCTGTAGCGCTCTTACACTTTGCTAAACCTGCGCAGTTCTTACGATTTTAAGTAACTTTGCACTTTACAGCTTGATACGGATACATGATCTCCATAAACAACCTTAGCTTTCATTTCGGCAGCCGCCCCATGTACGACGATGCCAACCTGCACATTCGGCCAAAAGATAAAATTGGTCTGATCGGGTTAAATGGTACGGGCAAGTCTACGTTGCTGCGCATTATAGTTGGCGAATACAAACCCGACAGCGGCAGTATACAGATGAGCAAGGAAACAACCATTGGTTTCCTGAACCAGGACCTGCTCAGCTACCAGACCCACGAAAGTATTTTGTCGGTGGCGATGCAGGCCTTTGAAGAGGCGATTTACCTGCAGGCCGAGATAGATAAAGTGCTGGTGGAGTTCGAAAATAATTTCCATGATGACCTGGTGGGCAAATTAGCCGACCTGCAGGAGCGCTTTGAAACTTTAGGCGGTTACACCATGCAGGCCGAAGCCGAAGCGATACTGGAAGGACTGGGCTTTACGACCGAAGAACTGAAGCAGCCGCTGGAGTCGTTTTCGGGTGGATGGCGCATGCGCGTGATGCTGGCCAAAATACTCTTGCAGAAACCCTCGCTGCTGCTGCTGGATGAGCCTACCAACCACCTGGACCTGCCTTCCATTAAGTGGCTGGAGAGTTACCTGGAGCGCTTCGAAGGAGCAGTAGTGATCGTGTCGCACGACCGCGAGTTTCTGGACAGAACCACCAATATTACGGTAGAGGTATCGGGTGCCAAGCTGAATTATTACCCCGGCAACTATAGTTTTTATGTAGAAGAAAAAGCGCTGCGCAACGAGATACAGAAAGGTGCCTACGAAAACCAGCAAGCCCAGATACGACAGGCAGAACGGTTTATTGAGCGCTTTAAAGCCAAAGCCACCAAAGCCAAGCAGGCCCAGAGCCGCATGAAGCAGCTGGAGCGGATGGAGCGCATTGAGGAGGTTGCCCCGGAAGCAGCGAAAGTGAACTTCAGTTTCCGGTTCAGTACACAGCCCGGCCGCCACATCCTTCGCCTCGAACACATGAGCAAAGCCTTTGGCAACAAGGTCATTTTCCGGGATACCAACGTGCACATTGAGCGTGGCGATAAAATTGCGCTGATAGGTGCCAATGGTAAGGGTAAATCCACGCTGCTACGCATTATTGCCGGCACCGAACCGATACAGGGCAAGCGTGAACTGGGCCATAACGTCATCATGTCGTTTTACGCGCAGCACCAGCTTGAAGCCCTTAACGTGGAGAACGAGATACTGCAGGAACTACAGCAGGCCGGCTCCAAAAAAACAGAGGTTGAGTTGCGCACGCTGCTGGGTTCTTTCCTGTTCACCGGCGACGATGTGTTCAAGAAGATAAAGGTGCTGTCGGGTGGCGAGAAAAGCCGCGTGGCGCTGGCCAAAACACTGATCTCTGAGGCTAATTTCCTGATGCTGGATGAGCCTACCAACCACCTGGACATGCAATCGGTGAACATCCTGATACAGGCGCTGGAGCAGTACGAAGGTACGTTCGTCATCATCTCGCACGACCGTTATTTTGTGGAAAATGTAGCGACCAAGATCTGGTACATCGAAGATTATCAGCTGAAAGAATACCCGGGCACTTACCACGAATTTGAGGCTTTTCAGGAGAAGCGCGAGAAGGAAGCAAAACTACAGGCAGCCGCAGCGCCCGCTCCCAAAAAAGAGGAGCCCAAGCAGAACCGTAACAACTCCGAATTTAACCAGCTGAACAACCAGTTGAAACAGGCCAACAAAAAGCTGGCAGAGATGGAGAAAAAAGTACAGCAACTGGAGCAGGAACTGGCAACATATGAGACCGAACTGGCCGACCCGAAAGTATACGGAAACGTAGATTTGCTGCAGGAAACATCCCGTAAGTTTGAAGCCGTACAGAAAGAGCTGGAACAGGCCAACAACCAATGGGAAGAACAGATGCTGGAAGTGGAAGAGCTGGAAAGTAAGCTGGGCTAAAACGTACGTAAACTATAGCTTTAGTTAGAATCTATAGTTAACCCCCTCGCCTGTGGCACGCGAGTGTGATCTAACAACCAGACTCCGGTTGCTATAGCTATAGTTTGAGCTATAGTTCAGGCGGCACCTCAACTATAGTGCTATAGTTTAAAACAGGGCAAAACACGAGAGAGAATATTGTTAGTAATTTAAACTATAAAACAGGAGCGCCAGGTAAACTTTACCTGGCGCTCCTGTTTTATATTGCTATAGTTCCTGACCGGCTTGCTCTCAGTAAAAACCAGGGTTCCGGCAGAAGTTGCTATTGTGTGATCACTTTTATCAACATGCCTTTTTCTACGCGGTCGCTTAGCTGCATCCCGTTCAGTACGGCCAGTTCTTCCATACGGGCGCTTGGCATGCCATTCGATTGCAGGGCCTGCGCCAGGGTGGTGTTCTGGGCTACTGTTTTAATGCGTATTATCTCTGGCTTTTTGTTCAGTTTGCTCTGGTCGGTCAGCTGCCTGAAATTGGTCATGGTGCCAGAGAAGGTGTTGAAGTAGTTGTTGAAATCGTTGCCCGACGTGATGCCCATGATACTATAGATGTTGCCACCATACTGTATAAAATAAGTCAGCGTCCGGATCACGCCTTGTTCCTGCTTCTGGTCGGCCACTACAGCCAGCGCATTATTGCCGTTCACGGTGGTATTCTTCGATTCTACCAGCGTAAGCTGATAGCCTTCCAGGGTCTGGCGGGCAGCATCTTCCAGCGAGGTACCGGGCGCAAGTGTCAGGTTAATGATGGCTTTGCCTTCGGGGTGGGCCATCTGGAAACTTTGTGGCGAGTTCAGGTACTTCCAGCCGTTTGGTATCGGGAACTGGAATTTCAGTACAGGGTGGTAAAATACAAAGTCCTCCACAAAACCCTGCTTCGGATCTTCGCCATACACCATGCCGTCTATCATGCGCAGGTAAGAGTTACGGCCAACCTGCAGGTTGGTGGCGTTAAGCTTTTTCTGCCATTCGGCGGCCAGTTCGTGCACGGTGGTATAACGGTTGCCCGGGTCGGGGTGGGTGCTCATAAACTCCGGAATGGCCTGGCCGCTTTCTTCCTGCTTGCGTTTCAGGGTCAGAAAGAAGTCGGCCATTTCGTCGGCATCGTAGCCAATTTTAGTAGAGTATTCCACGCCCAGCCTGTCCGATTCGCGCTCATCGTCCCGCCCGAATTTTAAGAATAGCAGGCTCAGGCCCTGCATAGCCTCGTTACCGAACTGCGCCAGCTCGGGCACCAGTATCATACCGGCAATAAGGCCAACCTGACTCAGCACGGCTTTGCTTTGCTGCTGCGCCGAGTGGCGTGCCGCAATGTGGCCAATCTCGTGGCCAAGTACACCGGCAAACTGCGCTTCGTTGTTAAAATGCGCCATAATGCCACGCGTAAAGTAAACGTAGCCGCCCGGCACGGCAAAAGCGTTTATAACAGGAGAGTCAAGCACTTTAAAATTGTACTTAATGTTGCTGCGGTGCGAGATGGCAGCCATTTTCTGTCCTTTCTCATCTATAAAGCGCTGCACAGCAGGGTTCTCATACAATCCGAACTGCGCAACAATCTGCGGGTCTGCTTCCTGGCCCATGGCCAGCTCCTGGCCCTCCGACATCAGGATCACATCTTTTTTACCTGTTACCGGGTTGGTAGAACAGGAGTTAAAGAGCAACAGCAGACTTGTAATAAACACGGTTATCTGTAATCTCTTCATTGTCTCTTAATTTTTAGTCTACGGTTTTTGTACGATCACTATAATCTTTAAAAACCTATATTGTAATTGCAACGAGTATAGTTATGATTGGTTGCAGCAGCCGGCCTAAACCGCCTGCTGGTGCTTTTATAGTTCGTTTCAGTACCGGCGCTTGTGTCTGTGCCTGCCCGGTAGAATCTATAGTTTGTTATACTTTCAGGATTATAATTCTGAGCTATAGTTGGGGGCGGAGCTGTTCATTATTGTAGCTGAAGCTTAACCGGATACCATTCATAGACAAGCTGCATGGTGGCACATACTGGTATTATAGTTAAATTTGGACGTATAGGTATAGTTTGCCATTTAAAGCAGAACACTTATATTTAGTAAAATACTGAAGCGTTGGAAGAGAAACAAAACAACTATAGCACCGATTCGCAGTCCAGGTTGCGGGCCATTATTGATACAGCCATCGACGGCATTATCACCATCGATAACAGGGGCCTTGTAGAGACCATGAACCCGGCAGCCGCCCGCATTTTTGGGTATGAGCCCGAAGAGGTGATCGGCCACAATATAAAAATGCTGATGCCGGAGCCCGATAAAAGCCTGCACGATGTGTACATTGATAACTACCACCGCACCGGAGTGGGGCAGATCATCGGGATAGGGCGAGAGGTGCTGGGCAAAAAGAAGGATGGTACTATTTTTCCGTTTCTGTTGAGTATAAGCGAAGTGCGCCTGCAGGATAAGCAGATCTTTACCGGCATTGTGCACGACATTACGGAGCTAAAGAAAACGGAAACCGCCCTGCGCGAAAGCGAGAACAAATTCAACTCGATTATACAGACGGCAGTAGACGGTATTATCACTATTGATACGCACGGGCTGATGGAGATGGTAAACCCGGCGGCTCAGAAGCTTTTTGGTTACAGCGAAAGTGAGTTGTTAGGGCGTAACATCAGTATGCTGATGCCGGAGCCGGACAGCAGCCTGCACGATGGCTACATGGAGCGTTACCACCAGACCGGTATTCCGCACATCATCGGCATCGGGCGCGAAGTATCAGGCCTGCGAAAGGACGGTACAACGTTTCCGTTCTTCTTAAGTATCAGTGAAGTACAGCTGGCAGACCGCAAGGTTTACACCGGCTTTGTGCACGACATCTCCCAGCAAAAGGTACACGAGGAACGCCTGCGCCGCTATGCTGCCGAACTGGAGCGCAGTAACCGCGAGCTGCAGGACTTTGCCTACGTGTCGTCGCATGACCTGCAGGAACCGCTGCGCAAGATACAGGCCTTCGGCGACCGCCTGAAAACCAAGGAATACGATAAACTGAGTGTACAGGGTAAAGATTACGTAGACAGGATGCTGAACGCTGCCATGCGTATGCAGAACCTGATAAACGACCTGCTTGATTTCTCGAGAGTTACCAGCAAATCCAAGGCTTTTGTGAAGGTAGACCTTGACCATATTCTGTCGGAAGTGCTTTCGGACCTGGAGGTAACTATAGAACAGACGGGTGCCCGGATTGTACGGTCGCCGTTGCCGGTTATTGAAGCCGAACCAACCCAGATGCGACAGCTCTTCCAGAACCTGATCAGCAATGCCATTAAGTTCCGGAAAGAGGGCGTAACGCCGGTTGTTTCCATTTCTGCGAGAGCCGTGCAGCGCCAGGCCCATATGACCTCGACACCAGGCGACGAACTGGTGGAGATAAGCATAGAAGATAATGGCATTGGCTTCGATGAAAAGTACCTGGACCGTATCTTCAACATCTTCCAGCGTCTGGAGGGGCAGAAGTACGAAGGCTCTGGCATTGGCCTGGCCGTTTGTCGTAAAATAGCCGTGCGCCACGGCGGCGACATTACCGCGAAAAGCAAAGCCGGCGAAGGCACCCGTTTTATCATTACCTTAGCAAAAAAACACCTTCAGGAATAAAATAAGAACCCATGAGTCCGAACCCCAAATCTATAGTTATACTTATTGCCGACGATGATGCCGAAGACCGTATGCTGGTGAAGGAAGCGCTGGAAGAAAGCCGCCTGAACAACCACATCGAGTTTGTAGAGAACGGCGAAGAGCTGCTGGACTACCTGAACAACAAAGGCAAATTTGCAGACAAACACCAGTACCCGACGCCGGGCCTGATACTGTTGGACCTGAACATGCCTAAAAAAGATGGCCGCGAAGCGTTGAAAGACATCAAAGCACAGGATCACCTGCGCATGATTCCGGTGGTAGTGCTTACCACTTCCAAAGCCGAAGAAGATATTCTGAGAACCTATGACCTGGGCGTGAGCTCGTTCATCACCAAACCGGTAACCTTCAGCTCGCTGGTAGATGTGATGAAAACCCTCAGCAAATACTGGTTCGAAATAGTAGAACTGCCGAAAAGTTAAAGAGTTAAATAGTTTAGGAAGTAAGAGTTAGAGAAGTGAGAAGTTTATAGTTGAAAAGTGTCAGGGAATTGTCTGACTATATTAATCAAAACACTTTTTACTTCTCAAACTCTTACCTCATACTTCCTAAACTCACAAACTATAAATATGCCTGATAGCAATAAGATTCGTGTGCTGCTGATTGATGATGATGAGGATGACTTCATCATTACCAAGGATATTATGGACGATATCCCCGGGCGGAACTATGCGCTCGACTGGACGGCTTCTTTCAGCGAAGCACTGGAGCTGATCAGCCGGGAGCAGCACGATGTGTACCTGGTGGATTTCAGGCTGGGAGCACACGACGGGCTGGAGCTGATATCGCAGGCTGTAGAGGCCGGCAGCCATGCCCCGTTTATCCTTTTAACCGGCCAGAGCGACTGCGAAACCGACGAAAAGGCCATGCGTGTCGGGGCTTCGGATTACCTGGTAAAAGGTACCTTCGACCCGTTCAGCCTGGAGCGGTCGGTGAGGTATAGCATAGAGCACGCCAAAAACCTGGCCGAGATACAGAAGCTGAACACCGAGCTGGAGCAGCGTGTGGACGAACGTACCCGCGAACTGGGCGAAGCCATCCGCAAACTTGAGGACACCAACCGCACCCTTTACCAGGCACAGGTCGAGATCCGGAAGGCGTTGCAAAAAGAGAAAGAGCTGCACGAACTTAAATCCAGGTTTGTAACAATTGCCTCGCACGAGTTCAGAACGCCGCTTAGCACGGTGCTTTCCTCTGCATCTTTGATAGGCAAATACAAAACCACCGAAGACGACGAGAAGCGCCAGAAACACGTGGAGCGCATCAAGTCCGCTGTCAGTCACCTGACCAATATTCTCAACGATTTCCTATCGATCAGCCGCATCGAGGAAGGCAAGATCTACAACGTGCCCACTACCTTCGATCTGAAAGATTTCACAGCCGAAATAGTAGATGAGATGCAGGGACTTGTAAAGATCGGTCAGAAGATACATTACACCCACTCGGGCCCCGAAACTATAGTTACCCTGGATAAGCAGTTGCTCAAGAATATTATGCTGAACCTGCTCTCCAACGCCAGCAAGTATTCCGGCGAGGGGAAACAGATTTACATAGACACAGAGGTAAATACAACTATAAACCTGACCGTAAAAGACCAGGGCATCGGTATTCCGGATGCGGATAAGGTACATTTATTTACACCGTTTTTCAGGGCTCAGAACGTAACCAACATACAGGGTACCGGCCTTGGGCTTAATATTGTGAACCGCTACGTAGATATTATGGGCGGAACATTGAATTATGAAAGTGAACTGAACGAAGGCACGACCTTTTACATAACCTTGCCAAACACAACACCCGACGCATGAAAAAGATATTGCTGATTGAAGACAACCAGGAAATCAGGGAAAACACCGCCGAAATACTCTCGCTGGCCAACTATAAGGTGCTGGAGGCAGAGAACGGAAAAGTAGGGGTGGAGCTTGCCAAAAACGAGCATCCGGACCTGATCATCTGCGACATTATGATGCCCCAACTGGACGGCTATGGTGTACTGCACATGCTAAGCAAAAACCCGGCTACCTCCAGCATTCCCTTTATTTTCCTGACAGCCAAATCAGAGAAAGACGACTTCCGGAAAGGCATGAACCTGGGTGCCGATGATTACCTGACCAAGCCTTTCGACGACCTGGAGTTGCTGGATGCTGTAGAAATGCGCCTGAAAAAGAACGAGATCCTGAAAGCCGAGTTCAAGAAAAGCGTGGAAGGCATCGACAACTTTATACAGGAAGCACGCGGCTACGAAGACCTGAACAAACTGCTTTCGGATAAGCGCAAAGTAACGGTGTTTAAAAAGAAGCAGCACCTGTTTATGGAAGGCTACCGCCCTACAGCTCTGTACTTTCTGAACAAGGGTAAGATAAAAACATTTAAAGCCAACGAAGAAGGCCGCGAGTACATTACCAACCTGTTTAAAGACGGCGACTTTATTGGTTACCTCGATCTGCTGGAAGATTCTAACTATAGAGAATCGGCGGTAGCGCTGGAAGATTCTGAAGTATACATCATCCCGAGAGAGGACTTTTTTACACTGCTGAACCATAACCGCGACGTTGCCAACAAATTTATCAGGCTGCTATCTGATAACCTGGCCGACCGCGAAGAGCGCCTGCTGAAACTGGCTTACAATTCGGTGCGCAAGCGTGTAGCCGAAGCTCTGCTTTTAGTAGAAAAACAATACCAGCAACAGGCCGGCGACAAAACCCAGATCAGTATTACCCGCGAAGACCTGGCCAGTATAGTTGGTGCGTCCAAAGAAACTGTTATCCGTACCCTTGCTGATTTTAAAGACGAAAAACTGATCGACAGCCAGGGCAGCCGTATCTTTATACTCAACTCGGAGAAGCTGGCCAAAATGCGGAATTAACTGCTTGCATATAAATTTATAGCAACATAATGAAATACTTCATCTTTTGCTTTTTGGCATTACTTATATCCTGTAATAATCGAACTGATTCAGGAGAAAAGAGTGATTATATGCTGTCTGATCCTGAAGGCTTTTCAGATTTCGATATTGAATATGATGTAAATAGGGGGGATAATTATTTTTCTTCTATTGATTCGATTTATGCTCGGGATTATGTTAATGAAACTAGAAAAGTTAAAGTAGAGCTAACTGCTGAAGAAAAGCAGAAAATTTTTGAGGTAGTAAAGAAGGTAGATTTTTTAAGCTTGCCTGACACTATTGAGAGGGGGGGTGGCACATGCATGTTGCCTGCTTTTACAATGGAAGTGAAAGTGAGAATTGGTTCTAAGGAGAAAAGAGTTTATGACTTAATATATTGTGATGTAAAAGATAAGGCTATAGAGGAGAGATTTGACTTAATCACTGATACATTGTGGGAGATTCTTCAAAGCAAAGATAAAGTGAAAAACCTGCCACAAAGCGATAAAATTTATATGTGATTTAAGTTCTATATTGCAAAAATTAAACTATAGCCCGGGCTTCTGAAATGAAGTTCGGGCTATAGTTTTTTACAATACTTCGAAACTCAAAACATCAATCACAAAAAACACCAAAGCTGACATCAATCAATAGCAGTTATTGACTTATGTCATGTTTCTGCTGCGTTGCATTTCGGAAATTTGCAACGTAATCTGAAAGACCAAGATGCAGAACAACTTTAAAGCCCTTACTTTATCATACAAGCATGCACCGATAAATGTGCGCGAAGCTGTGGCCCTGAACGAGATCGGCTGCCGTAATTTGCTGGATAAAATAAAGGAATTTACTGATGCCCAGGATGTGCTGGTGCTTTCGACCTGCAACCGCACCGAAGTATACTATAGCGCTGAAACAGAGCTGGACCAGGCAATTATTAAACTTATTGCGATGGAGCGCGGTTTTGTAGCCACCAAAAATATTACGCCCTATTTCAAGCACATCACTGATCCTGCCTTAGCTGTTCAGCACTTATTTTATGTTGGCCTTGGGCTGGAGTCGCAGGTAGTAGGCGATATGCAGATACTGAACCAGGTAAAGAAAGCCTACCAGTGGTCGGCAGATGCGAACATGGCTGGCCCGTTTCTGCACCGTTTACTGCACACCATTTTCGCTACCAACAAACAGGTTTTCAACGAAACTGCCTTCTTTGATGGCGCTGCATCGGTATCTTATGCCACAGTAGAGTTGGTAGAAGAGTTGATCACAGACCTGGTAAACCCGCGTGTGCTAATGATCGGTGTGGGTGAGATAGGAGCCAACGTGTGCGATAACTTCCAGAAATCTGCTGTTAAGAATGTAACTATAGTTAACCGCACGCACCATAAAGCACAAGCCTTAGCCGAGAAAACAAACGCTACCGCTGTGTACTGGGAAAATGTGTGGGAAGAGATTGCGAAAGCCGATGTGGTGATCTCTTCTGTGCCAGGCGACTGCTTTTACATATACAAAGAGATGGTGGAGAAGCAGGGCGTCACTACTCCAAAATTCTTCCTGGACCTTTCCATGCCACGCAGCATCGATAGTACCCTGGAAGAACTGGCAGGTGTAGAAGTTTACAATGTAGATACCATTAAAAACCGCGCTTCAGAAGCTCTGGAAATGCGTATGGCTGCCATTCCGCAGGTACAGCAGATCATTGCAGAAGCTATAGTTGAGTTCAGCACCTGGACCCGTGAGATGGCCATGTCGCCGGCGCTGCAGCAGTTCAAAAGCAAGCTGGAAGAGATCCGTCAGCAGGAAATGAACCGTTACCTTAAAAACCTGGGCGAAGCGGAGCGTGAAGTAGTAGAAAAGTTAACACTGGGTATTCTGAATAAGATCGTAAAATTGCCAGCCTTAGAGCTGAAAGCCGCCTGCATGCGTGGTGAGTCGGAAGCGCTGGTAGAGGGTTTAGCTGCGTTGTTTAGTTTAGAGAAAGATAAAGTTTAGAAGTTTAGTATAGGTGAATATAAAAAGGCTCTTGTTTCAAGAGCCTTTTTTGTTGTTATGATTTTTTGTCATCCTGAGCGAAGTTGAAGGAACTCAATTGTCCTTTTTTGTCATTTCGAACGCAGTGAGAAATCTATCTCAACCTATAGTTGAAGTTTACAAGTTATCCTGCTATAGTTTACTTTGCCTAATGCTGGAACCAAGCCGTTGTTCTATAGCTCCTTCTGATCCTTGGAGCTTTAAGAACCTATAGTTTTATAGTTTCGTTGGCTCCCTCTAGGGCCGGGAGGCCCCGCCTTCGGGCATCGCGCGGTGTACATTTCCTTTGATCGTTCCTCGCAATGGCTACGCCACCAGAAATCTACAAGGCGCTCAACCCAAAGACTGAGATCAGTTCGATAGTAACTGCCTTAGCTATAGTTTCTGTGCTTGCTCTTAGTTAGAGCAGATCGGTTTTACTCGCGGTTGTAATTTCAAAGGGACAGGTAAACCTGTCCTGCTCTCAGGCTGTAACTATGAAACTATAGTCTATGAAATGATAAGTCAGCAAGGTTCCCCTCCTTAGATAAGGAGGGGCAGAGGTGGTTGGATTACCGCAGCTATAGAACTATAGCCCCAACTATAGCAAAAGCCTCAATCCTAAAATCCTGGAAATCCTGATTCAGACAAGCTCAAATCCTACTTGGCTACTATCTCCGGCACACTCACCAGCACATTCTGAATCAACTGCACCAGCCCAGTTGGATAAACTCCTACATACACCAGCAACAGCGCTAACACAGCCAATGTCCCGGCACTGGCTACATAAATTGATGGGCGCAAACGTGTACCTGGTTCACGTTCTGTTTCCGGTTGCTGGAACATAACGGCGATGATCTTGATGTAGTAGTATAATCCTATCACACTGTTGAGTACCAGCATCACCACCAGCAGCCATAATTGGTCATTTATACCAGCGGCGATGATATAGAATTTACCCACAAAACCAGCCGTTAATGGAATGCCGGCCAGCGATAACAACATAGCAGAGAATACAGCTGCTGTCCAGGGGCGGCGCCAGAGCAGGCCTTTGTAATCGTCCAGTAACTCAGCGTCGCTGTCTTTGTCTGAGAGCATGGCAACTACACCAAATGCCCCGACGCTGGTAATAAAATAAGCTACCAGGTAAAAAGTTATCGCTTCTACACCCATCTGGTTTCCAGCCATAAACGCGACTAAAATATAGCCTAGGTGCGAAATAGATGAATAAGCTAAGATGCGTTTTACGTTTTTCTGTATCAGGGCCAGCAGGTTTCCGGCGAACATAGATGTAATGGCAACAACAGTAAAAATCGTTATCAGTACCGGGTAACGGAAACCATCTACTTCCATAAAGAAACGCACCAGCAGACCTAACACACCACCTTTAGAAACGGTAGCAATAAAAGCTGTAACAGGAGCAGGCGCACCTTCATACACGTCCGGGGTCCACATATGGAAGGGTACGATGCCCAGTTTAAAACCAACTCCTATCAAGATCATGCCGATACCTGTGAGTAGCAACAGCGGCAACTCCTGCATACCGGCTATACTTTGAGCCAATCCGGAGAACATCATGGTTCCTGTACTAAAATATACTAGCGCCATCCCGAACAGCATAAAGGCAGATGAGAAAGCAGCTAAAATCAGGTATTTGATCCCAGCTTCGTCGGAGCGGGGACGGGTGCGCAGGTAGGGGATGAGCGCATAAAGGGAAATGCTGAGAATCTCCAGGCCCAGGAACAGCGAAGCAAAGTGTGTACTGATGACAAGTACGCAGGCGCCCAATGTAGCAAGCACCAGCAGCAGGTAGTACTCTTCTTTCCGTTCTTCGCGCTGCTCAAAATAAGCGTACGACAGCATGCTCACGAGCAGCGAAGTAAGCAGGATCATCCCGATATAAAACACACCAAAGCCATCGATCACAAACATGGGTTCAATGACATAAGCTGTAGTAGTTCTTAACTCAAACAGCGAACCAAAAGCTGCAATAAAAGACAGTGCCGTAATGACATAAATGATTTTATGGTTGCGCCATGCGGCAATGACCAGCATCGAGACAAGTACTGCAAATGTGAGGATCAACAGCGGCATCAGGTATAAAAAATCTGTCTGGCTCATGTTCTTTTATTTTGGTGATTGGAAGATCTGGAGATTTGAAAATGCTCGCTGATTTATGGCCAGTTGCTCTGCGTCTATAGTTGCTCCAGGTTGCGGCTGTACAACCGCAGTTTTGGGTTCAGCTATAGTTGGGCCCTCCATATTGTAAGCCTGAAGTTGTTCTTTAATGGAAGGTCTGGCCATGTCGATGATGGGTTGCGGATACAGCCCCAGCCAGAGCAAACCAAGCACCATGGGTACAGCGATCAGCATTTCACGGAAGTTCAGGTCGTGGAATGATTCCTGTTGCGGACCGGGTTCGTAAAATACTTTTTGCATGATGCGCAGCGAGTAAGCAGTTGCCAGTACAATGCCTATTGTTGCGAAAACAGTAAGCCAGTTAGCTGCCTGCCACGAGCCAACCAGGGTCAGAAATTCAGCTATAAAATTGCCGAGCCCGGGAAGGCCCAGCGTTGCCATGACAAAAACTAATGCCACAACGCCCATTTTCGGAGCTTTTGACCAGAAGCCGCCCATCTGTGCCAGATCGCGGGTATGCAGGCGCTCGTACAGGAAGCCGGCCAAAATGAACAGCGCACCGGTACTTAGTCCGTGTGCGATCATCTGCATCACTACGCCCTGCAGCGCCCATTCGTTAAAGGCAAAAACACCCAGTATCACAAAACCCATGTGGCTCACCGAAGTATAGGCTACCAATCGTTTTAGGTCAGTTTGTGAGTAAGCCACTATGGCTCCGTATAGTATGCCGATCCCACCTAACAGCATGGCCCAAGGCGCAAATTCGACAGCAGCAGTCGGGAAGAGTGGCACGACGAATCTGAGCAGACCATAAGCCCCGGTTTTAAGCAACAGCCCTGCTAGTATAACACTGCCTGCAGTGGGAGCCTGTGAGTGTGCATCGGGCAGCCACGAATGGAAGGGTACCACCGGCAATTTCACCAGGAACGCAGCCAGGAAACCAAACATCAGCAGGCGTGCAGCATCCGGGGCAAGCGGTGTGTTAAGGAGTTGAAAGTAGTTAAATGTATAGTTGCCCGTTTCGGAGCCGTGGATGAAATACAGACCAAGGATCGCCAGCAACATGAACAGGCCGCTTGCCTGGGTGAAGAGGAAGAATTTGAAAGCTGCGTAGGTGCGGTTCTCATGTCCCCAAACCCCGATCAGGAAGTACATCGGAATCAGCATTACTTCCCAGAAAAAGTAGAACAGGAACAGGTCCATGGTCAGGAATACACCCGCAATACCGGCCAACACCCAGAGCAAATTAAAATGGAAGAAGCCGACTTTGGTTTTGATCTCTTTCCAGGAGATGAGCACCGACAGCAATCCGAGAAAGAAGGTCAGTAATAACATCAGCAGACTTAATCCATCCAACGCCAAACTAAAGCTCACTCCCCATTGCGGAATCCAGGGTATATCGTAGCGCAGCAGCCAGGCAGAACCAGTTGTTGCTTCCGTGCTGATCCATAGATAAACTATAAGTATAAGATCGAGCAAAACGGCGCCCAACGCTACCCATCTTGGAAGTTCCGGGCTAACTTTTTTAGAGAGCCAGGCCAGCAGTCCGCCAGCCATCAGTATCACAATCAGCCAGACGAGTATCATAGGAACAGGCTTATAGTTAGAATCATGATCGCGCCGACCACAATGCCGGCCACATAGTTGCGAAGCACCCCGTTCTGCGTTTCCGAGAACATCACATGGAAGCCTTCGGCCAGTCGGGCAAGTCCGGTGTAGAAGCTGTCAATGAAATCACGTTTGTTGAGCTTGGAGATGAACACGTACGGCCGCACGATCAGGGCATCATACAGCGCGTCGAAGCCCCAGCCAGAATGCCAGAAGCGGTGCAGTGCCATAGCAAACTCAGACCGTTCTATGCTTCCCAGGAACTGCGGACTCTTGATGTAAAATAGGTACGCCACAAACACACCACCCAGCGAAACTATAGCCGCCACTAACTGAAACAACCATTCGTTTGCGGCCAGACTTTCATTAGCAACTATACCCGGCAGTACCGGCGCCATCAGGTTAGAAAATAAAGTAACGTGACCGAAATTGTGCGGTAATTCTATAAAGCCACTCACCAGCGAAAGAATAGCCAGTATGATAAGTGGAATAGTAATGACTTTGCCAGGGGGATACTCAAGGTGTGTTTTGCTTTCCCCGAAGAAGGTAATAAACACCATCCGGAACGTATAAATGGATGTGATAAACGCACCAAACAATCCCGCTAAGTATAGCCAGATGCTACCATTCTCCCCGGCCAGCGCATACCACAAAATCTGGTCTTTACTATAGAAACCCGCAGTGATAAGTGGCAAGGCCGCCAGCGATGCAGCGCCGATCAGGAAGGTCCAGTACACGACGGGCATTTTGTGTCGCAGACCGCCCATTTTGCGCATGTCCTGCTCGTGGTGCAGCGCCATGATGATTGCCCCGGCACAGAGGAAAAGCAGCGCTTTAAAGAAGCCATGAATCATGAAATGAAAAATACCCGCCGACCAGGCACCAACTCCTAACGCTAAGAACATATACCCGATCTGACTGATAGTAGAGTAGGCGAGCACGCGTTTCAAGTCGTATTGGGTAAGGGCCGAGAAGCCAGCCAGCAGCAAGGTAACAGCGCCAACTATAGCCACAATCGTTTGGGCCAGCGGAGCCAGTTCAAAGATGACGTACATGCGCGCGATCAGGTACACACCAGCCGTCACCATGGTAGCTGCGTGTATCAGTGCAGACACCGGCGTAGGGCCAGCCATCGCGTCAGGTAACCAGGTTTGCAACGGCAACTGACCCGATTTACCTACTGCGCCACCTAACAGCAGCAGCGCAACTATAACGGCCATCTGTGAGCCAACGCTCCACGCTTCAGGTGCTTGATTAAGTATAGTCTGGATGTGCAGCGTTCCAAAAGCCTGGAACAGCATGAACAAACCAATGGCCATGGCGGTATCGCCGACACGGGTAATGAGGAAAGCTTTTCGGGCAGCGTAACCATTTTCAGGCTCTTTGTACCAGAACCCGATGAGCAGGTACGAGCACAGACCTACACCTTCCCAGCCTAAGTATAAAAGCAGCAGGTTATCGGCCATTACCAGCACCAGCATGGAGCCTACAAACAGATTCATGCAGGCAAAAAAGCGGGAATAATCCTGGTCGTCGGCCATGTAGGCAGTGGCGTAAAAATGGATTAGCGCGCCTACAAACGTGATCACAAAAACAAAGACTATAGAAAGGGCATCTACATGAAAAGCGATGGAAGGCGTGAAGCCAGCCACACTAAACCATTGCCATACTTCCTGGTGGTAAAACTCCGGCCGGTTGCTCAGGAATTCGATTCCCAGAAGTATAGTGATGATAGCTGAAACCGCCACGCTTCCCACACCAAGTATAGCTACTAACATGCGCGACAAACGGGTGCCGAGAAGTATCAGCAGCAGTGCTCCCAAAAACGGCAGCGCAGGTATAAGCCAGAGTAGATTTTCCATAGTTGGTTATCCTTTCATTAAGTTAGCGGCATCACTGTCCAGGGTTTTGAGCTGGTGATAGATCTGAAGTATAAGCGCGAGCCCCACCGACACTTCGGCAGCAGCCATAGTGAGTATAAAAATAAACATCACCTGCCCGTCGGGTTGCACCCATTTAGAGCCGGCAACTATAAAAGCCAGCCCGGCAGCGTTGAGCATGATTTCGACAGAAATGAGCATAAAGATGATGTTGCGGCGGATGAGAACGCTGATCAGGCCCAGCATAAAAAGTACGCCTGCCAGCATAAGTGCGGCTTCCATGTGTGCAGGTGTCATATGGCTGCGCTCCTTTCTTCTTTTGGTTGTAAGAACCGGTGCACCACTTTTTTCTTCTGGCGGCCCAGGTGGTATGCGCCAACTATACCGGCCATCAACAATATACCGCACAACTGCACACCCAACATATAAGGCCCATACAACGACATGCCCACTAACCTGGCATCTACGGCCACCAAGGCTTCGGTAGGTTGTGTATCAGGGGCTAAAATAATGTAGGCCAGCTCGGCTAGTAGCACAAGCGAAAGTATAGCCGGACCAACCCAAACCCTTGGTGTCAGCCATTCTTTTTCCTTGTCTACATCTTCGTGCGTCAGGTTCAGCATCATGATCACGAAAATGATGAGTACAACTATAGCACCGGCGTAAATGATGATCTCGAGCGCAGCCATAAACGGAGCACCAAGCGTGAAAAACACCACCGCCACTGCCAGGAAAGAAACCACTAAGTATAGCAGCGCGTGGATGATGTTGTAGCGGGTTATCGTTAGGATGGTAGCAAGTGTGGCAACTGCTGCCGCGATGTAAAATGTCAGTTCCATGGACTTAAGGGATTAAGCTTTTAACATCAACCGGCGGCCGCTCATTTTCAGCTTCGCCTTTGTCTTTTCCGCCGATGGCCATGCCCGCTACTTTATAGTAGTTGTAGCCGTGGTACTTGCCCTGCCCGTTTATCAGCAGGTCTTTTTTCTCATACACCAGGTTCTGGCGGTTATATTCTCCCATTTCAAAATCAGGGACAAGTTGAATGGCGTAGGTAGGGCAGGCTTCTTCGCAGTAGCCACAGAAAATGCATCGCGAAAAGTTAATGCGGAAAAATTCCGGGTAACGGCGGCCGGTTTCGTCTTCGGTAGCTTGCAGCGAGATACAATCTACGGGGCAGGCAGCAGCACACAGGTTGCAGGCTACGCAGCGCTCTCCACCATCCGGGTCGCGGGAGAGCACAATGCGGCCGCGCCAACGGGTAGGAAGTATAGCTTTCTGCTCGGGGTACTGTATGGTGTCCCGCTTGTGAAATGCATGCAGAAATGTGAGCCACATACTGCGCAACAAACTAAACATAGCTGCTCCTTTCTTTATACTTTGTGTATTGACATTTTATTCTTTGTCATCTCGACGGTAGGAGGCTCGAAATGACAATGTGTAATCATTCATAATTCGTCATTCGTAATTCGTCATTCTTAATTCTTAATTAATTATTACCCTTCCATCCACAGCACCACAGCAGCAGTAATCATCAGATTAACCAATGTCAGTGGTAGCAATATCTTCCAGCCGTATTCCATCAACTGGTCATATCTTGGTCTTGGCATAGATGCTCTCAGCAGGATGAAGATCATCAGGAAGGCGACTACTTTGATGATGAACCACACGATAGGCGGCAGAAAATCAGGGCCAAGCCAGCCGCCGAAGTATAGCGTTACCAGCATGCAGGAAATGAGCGTGATGCCCATGTATTCTCCAATAAAGAACATCCCGAACTTCATGCCCGAATACTCCGAGTGGAAACCGGCGATCAGCTCACTTTCCGCTTCCGGAATATCAAAGGGCAGGCGGTGCGTTTCGGCGATGCCGGCGATAAAAAAGATCACAAAGCCTAGTATCTGTGGAATAAAGAACCATAGACCACGTTGCGCTTCCACGATCTCTCGCAGGTTAAAAGAGCCAGCCATCAGCACCACGCCCATCAGCGCGAGTCCCATAAAAACTTCGTAGGAGATCATCTGCGCCGCGCCGCGCATGGCACCCAGCAAACTATACTTGTTATTAGAAGCCCAGCCACCCAGGATGATACTATAAGCACCCATCGATGACATTGCCAGGAAGAAAAGCAACCCGATATTCAGGTCGGCCACTACAATTCCGGGTGCAAATGGTATCACTACAAAGCTTAGCAGCACGCTGATCACAACTATAGCCGGGGCCAGTACAAACACCGGTTTATCCGAGAAAGGCGGAACCCAGTCCTGTTTAAAGAACAGCTTGATGGAGTCGGCGGCTATGATGAGTAAGCCAAACGGACCAGCACGGTTCGGGCCATAGCGGTCTTGCCAGAGGGCCAGCATGCGGCGCTCCACCCAGATAAGGGCGGCTGCCACATTCAGCATTACGAAGAGTACGCCGCCGATGATCAGTAAGTAGTTTGGTGCTGCTGTTTCCATTGCAGTTCTCGGTTTAGGATGGCCCAGGCAGGTAATTCGGCAAATTTTACTCCAGGCAAGCCCACAGGTAAACCGGCGGTGCCGCTGGCTATAGTTGGGCTTAATTTTACTGGCAACTGGTAGAGATTTCCGTCAATGGCAAATGGCATCAACTGGCCTTCGTCCAGCTTCATGCGTAGCGCATCGTCGGTGTTAATTGCAATGTATGGTTCAGGTATGCGCTCCTGTATGGCAGCAGCTTGTGCACTCAATTCTTCAGACCCGAAAATGTGGTGCATCGGAAGTATAAACAGGTGCCCGTCCATTGGCTCGAACTTTTCAGGAACAGCTGCCGAGTACGAGAACTTGTGTTCCGGATTTGGCTCTATCAATCTGATTCCCGGGTCACCGCCTTTCAGATGTCCGCCTACTTCCTGCTGGTATTTGTTCACAGATTGGTTTGAGTTCCAGCCCGGTGCCCAGAAGAACGGAATCATAGCAGAAGGTGGTTGGCCCCGGTAGCCTTCCATGGTATAGGATAGCGGAGAATCCGGGTCTTCGGCAGGTTTTGGTTCACTTACATTGATGTTTGCCCGCATAGCAGTACGGCCACTGAAACGATGCGGCGCACGCGGTATCTTTTGGCCTGCAATGCGGAAATCAGAAGGTGGCGTTACCATTTCTATTCCCTTCATTTCCGGGTGTTCTTTAACTATAGCACTCAGAATATCGTCGTAGCCGTGCCACCAACTAATCTGGTCGTGGGCAACTATAGTTCCGAGTTCACCAAGCCAGCGCCAGCTTTCCTGTATGTCTTCTATAGTTGGGTGTACCTGGTAAAAGCGCTGTGCCCGTCCTTCGTTGTTAATGAGTGTGCCGTCTGCTTCTGAAAATGCTCCGGCAGCCAGCAACACATCGGCATGTTCGGTAGTTTGGTTGTGCAGGTAATCCAGCACGATCACTTTTTTACAGGATTTCAGGAAGTTGGTAACTGCGCCTTCGCTGGCTTGTCGGTACAGGTCGTTCTCAAGTATAATAACTGTATCAGCATAGCCATTCTCTACCGCTTCAAAAGCAGATTGTAATCGGTGGCCGCCTAACATGGCTAAACTCATGCTGTTGCTGGCTGGTAAGGTAAGCACTATACCTGCTTCTTTCTCTTTGGCGATTAAGGCATTGGCGATGTTTGCGGCTGCTTTAAGTATAGCTTCGCTACCAGATGATGTACCAGAAATTACAACCGGGTTTTTAGCTTTCATCAAGGCATCAGCAATCTGCTGCGCCAGGTGCATGTCATCGTTCTTTAAGCCACGCACGCCCGGCGATTTGGGGTAAATGATGTTGGCAACCGCAAAGCCTAAACGGGCAATAGCATCAGGGTCAGAGAAATATGTTTGGGTTGCCAGTGCGTCCAGTTTGGTTATAGTTGGTGCGGCAATGAACAAGGGACCTTTTTCTGTTTGTACTAGTTCGCGCACAGCTGCATCCTGCCAAACCGGTATGTTGGCTTTGGATACCTGCTCCAGCAACGGTTCCTGCCTAACTGCCTGCCGTACAGCAAGTGCCAGCATAGGAGCGGTGTTGGTCAGGTCTTCGCCAAGTATAAATACGGCATCCGCTTTCTCAACTTCGCGCATACTTGGAGTAGGGGCGTTGCTTTCACGGAGTATCTTCAGCGAGAGTTCTGTCAGGTCGTGTTCTGTGTCGGATACGCCATGGTGGAAATTATCTTCTCCTACCAAAGTCTTCAGCATAAAGTTAGACTCCAGCGATGCGCGTGGTGAACCAATGCCTATAACACTGCCCTGGCGCATGGCCTGTGCTGCTGCCTGCAAAGCGGTTAGTTTATCGGTAGCTTCTGGTAGGTTACTGCGGACCAAGGATTTGCGGATGCGGCTTACGCTGTTCACGTGCTCATAGCCAAAGCGACCACGGTCGCACAGGAAGTATCCATTCACTTCGCCGTTATAGCGGTTGGTGATGTTGCGTAAGGTTCCGTAGCGTTCACCAGCCGTAATGTTACAGCCCAAGCTGCAGTGGTGGCACACTGATGCGGCCATGGTCAGGTCCCATTTGCGTGTATAGTGTTGCTTTAAGGTTTTGTCAGTAAATACTCCGGTCGGGCAAACTTCTGCCAGGTTTCCGCTGAACTCACTTTCCAGCACACCATCTTCAGCACGGCCAAAGTATAAATGGTTATGGGCTGCAAATACATCCAGGTCTTTGCCGCCGGCATAGTCTTTATAGTAGCGCACGCAGCGGTAGCACTGTATGCAGCGGTTCATCTCATGGTTCAGGAACGGGCCTAGGTACTGGTTTATGTAGGTGCGCTTATCAAATGTATAGTTTCTATAGTTATGGCCGGTCATCACGGTCATGTCCTGCAAGTGACAGGCGCCGCCTTCGTCGCACACGGCGCAATCGTGGGGATGGTTGGTCATTAACCAGCCAATAACATGTGCTCTAAATTCCTTAGCTTCGGGATCAGCTATGGAGATGCGCATACCGTCGCGCACCTGCTCCATACACGACATAAAGAGCTTGCCGTTGGTATCATTTTCATCTTTATACACCTTTACCGCGCACTGGCGGCAGGCGCCGATAGAGCCCATGGCCGGGTGCCAGCAGAAATAGGGTACATCCTGGCCCAGTGTTAGGCAAGTCTCCAATAGGTTCTTTCCGGTCGGTACTTCGAAGGGGGTGTTATCTATATAGATGGTTGCCATGCTTTTGCTTTGCTCCAGGGACAGTGGTGTTCGTGAATGTGCCGTTCAAAATCTTCTCTGAAATATTTCAGAGCACTCTGCAGGGGTTCCATGGCGCCGGGTGCCAACGCGCAAAACGTGTTGCCGGGACCAAGGTATTTTGTATGGAAATCAAGTGTCAGCAGGTGTTCCGGTTTGCCTTCGCCTTTGTCTATGGCCAGTAAAATTTTCTCTACCCAGGGCAGCCCTTCGCGGCAAGGTGTACAGAACCCACACGACTCCTGTGCAAAGAAATGCTGTAGGTTCAGTGTAAAGCCAACCGGGCAGGTCTGGTCGTCCATGATGATCATAGTGCCTGTACCCATACGACTTCCAGCGGCTTGTATCGAAGAGTAATCCATCGGCAGGTCCAGGTGTTCTTCCACTAAAAAGTCGGTTGATGCGCCGCCAGGTAATAGTCCTCGGAACAGGTAACCGTCCTGCATGCCGCCGGCATAATCTTCCAAAATCTCCCGTATCGTGGTGCCCATCGGCAGCTCCCAGCAGCCGGGTGTTTTAACTCTTCCGCTCACGCCAAAAAGCTTGGTCCCTGCATCAGCTGTTAATCCCAATCCTTTAAACCACTCCGCGCCATTGTTTACAATATGCGGCAAACAGCACAGCGTCTCCACGTTGTTAACTATAGTAGGCTTGCCAAACAAACCGCTCACCTGCGGGAAAGGTGGCTTGGCTCTTGGGTTAGCCCGTTTGCCTTCCAATGCATTAAGCAAAGCCGTTTCTTCGCCGCACATGTAGCGACCAACACCGGTGTGCAGGTGCATGTCCAGGTTAAAGCCGGAACCCAATATATTCTGACCTAAGTAACCTGCGTCGTATGCTTCCTGAATGGCTTTGGTGATCTCGCGGGCAGCTACTTTATAAGCCCAACGCAAAAAAACGTAACTTATACTTGCTTGTATTGCATAAGCAGCCACGATCATGCCTTCAATCAGTTGGTGCGGATTTCCTTCTAAAAGTACGCGGTCTTTGAAGGTGCCGGGCTCCATTTCGTCGGCGTTGGCTACCAAGTATTTTGGTGTGGCTGTATCGGGTCCCATCGGCACAAAGCTCCACTTTAAGCCGGTGTTAAAACCAGCTCCGCCACGGCCTTTCAGGTCCGATTCCTTTACCAGTGCCTGTACTTCCTGGGGTGTCATTTTCTTCAGAATTTTACGCACAGACTGGTAACCGCCCACCTTCTCATACTCCTTTAAGCTGAGTGGTGCGCGACCGGGTACAATGTGTTGGGTAAGCGGCTTCTCCATAGGCCCGCTTGTTTGGGTTAAGTATACTTGTTCAGGATCTCATCCAGTTGTTCCACCGTCAGGTTACGGTACAGGTCGTTGTCAATCATAAGGGCGGGGGCACAGTCGCAGGTACCAAGGCAGCAGTTCGGGAGCAAAGTAAAACGGCCATCTGCTGTTGTTTGGCCATACTGTATGTTTAATTTTTCGTGCAGTGCTTCTTTTATTCCTTCGTAGCCCATTACATAGCAACTAATGCTATCGCAGAGCAGGATCACATGCCGACCAACCGGCCTGCGGAAGATCAGGTTATAAAACGTAGCCACACTGTCAAGTTCAGCTGAAGACATCCCCACATAATCGGCCACGTCTTTCAGACTTTCATCTGAGATCCAGCCATGGTTTTGCTGCACGATCTTCAGCGCTTCAATGCAGGCATTTTTAGGTGCCGGCACCAGGCTTATTTCATGGTCAATCTGATGTTTCTCTTCAGCAGTAAGCATGGCTTTTAATGATGAATTAATAATGACTAATGACTAATTTATAACTCTCTAACTCCTAAACTCTTTAACTCTTACCTATCAATGTCTGCCAGCACGTAATCCATGGCTCCGAGTATAGACAGCAGGTCGGCGACGGTGTAGCCTTTGCTGATGTAGGGGAGCATCTGCATGTGCGGGAACGATGGAGTGCGGATGCGCACCCGGTACGGCGATGTATTGCCATCACTGGTCAGGTAGTAGCCGTTGGCTCCTTTGGTAGCTTCTATGCAGCTCATGGCTTCGCCGGCAGGTATAACTGGTCCCCAGCTCACACCTAAAAAGTGCGTGATGAGTGTTTCAATATCATGCATAGTATTCTTTTTGACTGGCGGCGTGGTGAGCGGATGATCTGATTTGAACGGGCCTGCTGGCATGTTCTTCAGGCACTGCTCAACTATTCTCAGGCTCTGACGCATTTCAGCTACACGAACTATAGCCCGGTCGTAGCAATCGCCGTTACTGGCAACTGGCACTTCAAAATCAAATAGTTCGTATCCAGAGTATGGACGCTTCTTACGGAAATCCCAGTCCATACCGCAGGCGCGCAGGTTTGGCCCCGTCACGCCCCATTCAATGGCTTCTTCAGCGGTAAAAATGCCGATGCCAACGGTGCGGGCTTTGAAGATGCTGTTCTTCATTACCATGGCATCGTATTCCTTCAGCCGTTTCGGGAAGTAATCAATAAAACTTTGCACCAACTTTTCCCAGCCTATTGGCAAGTCTTGTGCTACGCCACCAATCCGGAACCAGTTCGGGTGCATACGCCCACCACAGATGCCTTCTATGATATCGAAGATCTTTTCGCGGTCGGTAAACATGTAAAACACAGGGGAGAGCTGGCCTACGTCCTGGGCAAAGGTGCCGTACCACACCAGGTGGCTGGCAATCCGGAAGAGTTCGCAGAGCATGACACGGATATACTTAACCCGTTCCGGTACTTCTATCCCCGCCAGTTTTTCCACGCCCTGTAAATAAGCCAGGTTGTTCATCACGCCACCCAGGTAATCCACGCGGTCAGTATAAGGAATATAGGTATGCCACGACTGGCGCTCACCCATTTTCTCGGCCCCACGGTGGTGGAAACCAATATCAGGTATGGCATCTACAATGTCTTCACCATCCAACTGAAGTATAATTCTTAGAACGCCGTGCGTGCCAGGGTGCTGCGGACCAATGTTCAGAAACATAAAGTCGCTGTCGTCGCTCTGGCGCTGTAATCCCCATTCTTCCGGGTGGAATTTCAGTGCTGCCTGCTCTAGATCAACTTTGTCGTCATACAACTGGAAAGGGCCCATTTCAGTGGCGCGGGCCGGGTGTTCTTTACGGAGCGGATGGCCTACCCACGTGCGTGGCATAAGTATACGCGACAAGTGCGGATGACCGGAAAAACGGATGCCAAACATGTCGTATACTTCGCGCTCGTACCAATTGGCATTAGCCCACAGGCTGCTTATACTTGGTGCTGTCGGGAAATCGCCCACCAAGGCTACTTTTAAGCGAATAAACTCATTTCGGGGGAAAGAAAATAAATGGTAAACTAATATGAAGCTGGATTTTGGAACGTGGTTGGCGCCATGGTTTTTGGTCCGCTCATCTATAGCGGTCAGGTCAAACAACAACTTAAACGGCTCGGTAACTTCTTTTTTCAGGAAAGTCAGCACGTCCACAATTTTATCCATCGGCATCCAAAGCGTGAGCATTTCATCTTTGGTTGTCTGCTGCGTAAAAGTATCTTCGCCGAAGCGTGCCTGTAGCTGTAGTAATGTGCTGCTGTTGTTTTCCATGGCCAGGTTCTTTAATTGAGGGGACCAGTAAATTGTTAACTCATGCTAATTCTAAATTTGCTTTATTATGGTAAATATATTCGTTGTTATAGCTACTTATTCTGCTGTAACCGGATCTATGATCGTTTTCACTTCGCTTACTGAGTCTGCTGGAAACCCACCTTTGCGGGCATGTTCGCGTACCATCTCTTCGTTGGGCGCATTGTAAATGCAGTAAATTTTATCACCGGTTACATAGCTCTGCACCCATTGTATCTGCGGCCCCATGTCCTGAAGCACACTGTTAGAGGTCTGAGAAATCTTTTTTAATTCTTCGGCAGATAAGTTACCTGCACCCGGAATAGCGCGCTCGATTACATATTTAGGCATAGCTTTTACTTTTATAGTTTATCAGACGCTCACAGATCTGGAAGACGCTGTGAGGTCGGTTTTATACTTTTGCTTCTTACTGCAGAATTATAGTTTCATAGCGGAGTCGCAGGATATTTCGTCTCTACATTTCCAAACTCTTAAACTCTATAACTCCTAAACTCCTAAACTCCCAAACTACCTATAGTTCATCCGGCGACCGAAACTCCGTCATTTGGTCCCAGCGTTCGCGTTTGCGTGCTTTCACATCTATCTTTTCAGGTTTTATTACACCTTGTTCGCCAATGGTCCAGCTGAGTGGGCGTCGTTCTTTACCTACACTTTCTGCCAGTAACATCAGCCCTTCCATAAACGCATCGGGGCGGGGAGGGCAGCCAGGTACGTACACATCTACAGGCAGGAATTTATCCACGCCCTGCACCACACTATAGATATCGTACATACCGCCGGAGTTGGCACAGGAGCCCATCGAGATCACCCATTTCGGTTCCATCATCTGTTCGTGCAATCGCTTGATGATCGGGGCCATTTTGATGAAAACGGTACCGGCAATGATCATGATATCTGCTTCGCGGGGAGTGCCGCGGATTACTTCTGCTCCAAAACGGGCCACATCATATTTGGGCGTCATGGAAGTAGCCATCTCAACAAAACAACAACTCAAGCCAAAGTGGAATGGCCACATAGAATTCTTGCGTCCCCAGGCTATCAGATCCTGCACGGTGGTGAGCATAATACTTTGCTGCACGGTTTCTTCGTAAGAGCTGGTGCCCTTTACGGCGTTGGCAGGTTCGTCCGGTTTACTAAGCCACCATTTCATAGGCTTTTTCGTGTTTGGTGTTTCGTATGTCGTGTTTCGTCAGTGCATTAGGGTGAGGAGTGTCGTTGTTCGTTATTCGTTGCTCGTTATTCGAAGTATAAGGCTATTGTCTCAAATCTAGTATCTAACTTCTAAATCACCGGTTTTTGCGACAGGCGTTTGTAGGCTGCCAGTATCTTTTTGCCATCCGGGCCAAAGTCCAGGGCGCCCATGCGCCATTCGTAAACCAGTACAACTACCAGCATCACCATAAATATGGCTACGCCGGCATACCCATACCAGCCTAAATCTCTGAAAGCAATTGCCCAGGAAAGTATAAAGACGGTTTCCACGTCAAAGATCACGAATAGCATAGCTACCATGTAAAACTGCGAGGAGAAACGGATACGGGCAGAACCTTCACTAACAATACCGCCTTCGTAAGGCTCTGTCATGGCGCGGCCTTTGCCTCGCTGGCCCAGCACATACGAAATGCCAAGTATAGCTCCAACAAGGCTTAGAACTATAGCACCATATACCAGCAGGGGCCACAAAGGCACATTATTCACTTCCGAAGCGTCCATAACGTTTCTGGTTTTTTACTGCACGCCAAACTATAAAATACTTACTCCTGGTGGCCGGTAATGTAATGTTCCAGCTCTTCTATAATAAACTGCTGTTCTTCTATCATGTATTTTACAATATCACCGATAGAGACAATACCAACCAGATTGTAATTATCAAAAACCGGCAGGTGCCGGATGTACTTGCTTGTCATGAGGGCCATGCATTGCTCCATGGTTGTGTCGGGAGATACGGTGGCGGGATGCGCAGTCATGATCTCTTTGACCAGTGTTTCTTTAGACGACTTCCCTTTCAGGATCACTTTGCGGGCATAATCGCGTTCGGTAAGGATGCCGCAAAACCGGCCGTTATCCATTACCAGCAGAGAACCGATATGATTCTCTTCCATTTTTTCGAGCGCACTGTAAACGGTTGTGTCCGGACTTACAGAGATAACATCGCCCTGTTTTTTCTGCAGAATGCATCTTACGGTGCCCATACTTCCCCCTTCCGTAAATAAGTTAATTTGAATATTTTAAGGTTATATACGAACATAATAAAAAAAAAGTAAAAAATATATCTGCAAAATACTGTAATTGATTTTGCCTGAACTATAGTTGCTTGTAGTTGCCAAAGGTTTACAGCGGATAAAATACAGAGCTTTTGCCAGGCAGAAGTGCTAACTATTTGAAAGCAATAAAGTATACCAAGGATGCTTTTATCTCATTTTAAAGGCAATAACCAATACGTTGCTACTGTATGAGTCTACCTGTATATCCGGGCCAACCGTACCCGCTGGGCGCCACCTGGGATGGTGAAGGTGTAAACTTTGCCTTGTTTGCCGAGAATGCTACTGGCGTTGAGCTGTGCCTGTTCAACGATGTGACCAGTGAAGAAGAATCGATGAAGATAACGATGGTGGAGCGCACCCACCAGATCTGGCATACTTACCTGCCAGGCATAGAACCAGGCCAATTATACGGTTACCGCGTGCACGGACCCTACGACCCTGCCAAAGGACATCGTTTTAACAGCAATAAACTGTTGCTCGACCCTTATGCCAAAGCTATTTCCGGTGCCGTAGAGTGGCACGACTCGCTGTTTGGCTACAAAGTCGGCGATCAGGCCGAGGACCTGAGCTTCAGCGAATCCGACAGTGCCCCGTTCCTACCCAAGTCTGTAGTGATTGATCCGAACTTTGACTGGCAGGGCGACAAAGCGCCGAAGATCCCGTACCACAAAACCATTATTTACGAAGCGCATGTAAAAGGCCTGACCTATCTGCATCCCGAAATTCCGGAGGAGATACGGGGCACGTATGCGGCGCTGGCACACCCGGTTATTATAAAATACCTGCAGGATCTGGGTATAACTGCCATTGAACTGATGCCGGTACACCATTTTATAAAGGATCGCCACCTGGTAGAAAAAGGCCTGACCAATTACTGGGGCTATAATACGATCGGATTTTTTGCGCCGGATGGGCGTTATTCCAGCTCAGGGCAGTTAGGGGAGCAGGTGCGGGAGTTTAAGGAAATGGTGCGGGCACTGCACAAGGCGGGCATAGAAGTGATACTGGACGTCGTGTACAACCATACCGCCGAAGGCAACCACCTGGGGCCTACGCTGTGCTTTAGAGGGGTAGACAATACGGCCTATTACCGCCTGACCGAGGACCCGCGCTATTATATGGACTACACCGGCACCGGCAATACACTGAACGTGATGCTGCCCAGCGTGCTTCGCCTGATCATGGACAGTCTGCGCTACTGGATACTGGAGATGCACGTGGATGGCTTCCGTTTCGACCTGGCTGCCACACTGGCACGCGAACTTCACGAAGTAGACCGGCTGGGTTCTTTTTTCGATATCATTCACCAGGACCCGGTTATCTCGCAGGTAAAGCTAATTGCAGAGCCCTGGGATGTAGGAGAGGGCGGCTACCAGGTTGGTAATTTCCCGCCTGGCTGGACGGAGTGGAACGGCAAGTACAGAGACTGCATCCGGGACTACTGGCGTGGCGCCGATAGCATGCTGGCTGAATTTGCTGAGCGTTTTACTGGTAGCTCCGACCTGTATCAGGACGATTACAGACGACCGACTGCCAGTATCAATTTTGTGACAGCGCACGATGGGTTCACACTGAACGACCTGGTATCTTACAACGAAAAGCACAACGAAGCCAACGGGGAGAACAACCAGGACGGCGAAAGCCATAACCGTTCCTGGAACTGTGGAGTGGAAGGCCCGACTGACGACAAAGCTATAGTTGAACTGCGCCAGCGCCAGAAACGCAATTTCCTGACCACCTTGTTCTTATCGCAGGGCGTGCCTATGCTGGTGGCCGGAGACGAGATAAGCCGCACACAGCAAGGCAACAACAACGCCTATTGTCAGGACAACGAAGTCTCCTGGTTACATTGGGAGCAGGCAGACAAAGAACTGCTGGAGTTTACCCGCCAACTGATAAAGTTGCGCAAAGAGCACCCGGTTTTCTGCCGCCGCCGCTGGTTTCAGGGCGTGCCAATTAAAGGCCTGGGTGTGGAAGATATTGCCTGGTTTTTACCGGAAGGCACCGAAATGGACGAACAGCACTGGAACAACGATTTTGCCAAGTCGCTGGCTGTGTACATGAATGGCCACGGGCTGCGTAGTGTCGGCCCGACTGGTGAAGCCATTATGGACGATGATTTTTATGTGATCTTTAATGCCCACCACGAAGCGCTGAAGTATAAGTTACCACCCAAAAAGTACGGTACGCAGTGGAGCAAACTGATAGATACAACCACCGGACACGTTAATGGAAACGACAAATTATACAGCGCCGGCAAAACCATTGTAGTAGGGCCCCGGTCGGTGGTATTGTTGCATTCTCAGACCAAAAAACTCCCTAAGGTAGCAGCGCAGGCCCATAAAGAAGCTATAAAGATGTAGGGCCGTATGTTCTGTTTTTACGGAGATATCACCAAATTGCAGCATGTATACCCGCGAACAGGCATCACAACTACGGCAGGCTTTCTGGACAACCTTTGGGCAGTATATCGCTCCGCATTTATCGGCAGATGGTTACCGTACCAACTGGTCTAACTATAAGACCGGTTTTAAACATGTGTACTTTCGGATGCGCGCCGAAAAGAAAACTGCCTACATTGGCATCGAGCTCACCCACCCGGACCCGGAAATTCAGGAACTGTACTGCGAGCAGTTCCTGGAGCTGAAAACCCTGCTCCACGAAACGCTTGGAGAAGAGTGGGAGTGGGAAATGCACAGTTTGGATGAAGAAGGCAGGACGATAAGCCGCATTTACAGGGAAATATCTCCGGTTAATGTTTTCAATAAGGATGACTGGCCCGAACTGATATCATTCTTTAAGCCACGTATTCTGGCGTTGGATGAGTTCTGGAGCGATGCAAAGTATAGTTTTGAAGCGTTGAAGTAAGAGCATTTTTGTCATGTTGAGCGCAGCCGAGACATCTTATATGTCTTATACTTCCACTATTGTCATTTCGAACAGAGTGAGAAATCTATCTCTGTTTATAGTTGATGCTGAAAAGCTATAGTTCTATAGTTTGCTTTGCCTACTACTTGAACCAAGTCATTGTTTATAGTTACCTCTAATCCTGGGAGCTCTAAGAGCCTACTGTTTTATTGTTTATTTGGCTCCCTCTGGGGCCGGGAGGCCGCGTCTTCAGGCATCGCGCTGCTGCCTTCTTGCTATCCTCGTACCTCGGATTGCCTGCGACACCGCAACAAGTCAAAGGCGCTCAACCCAAAGACTGATATCACATTCGATAGCTTTTGCCTTAGCTATAGTTGGTTTACCTGCTTGTAGTTATAGCAGACCGGTTTTTCTCGTGTCTATAATTTTGAGGGGACAGGTAAACCTGTCCTGTTCGTGGTCTGTAACTATAGAACTATAGTTCAAACTATAGCGAAGACAGAGTTCCCCTCCTTGGATAAGGAGGGGTAGGGGTGGTTGGACCTAAAGCAACTATAGAACTGTAACTATAACTATAGCAAAAGCCCAGATCCTGAAAATCCATTCATCTAGGGTAGGGGCCCTATTTAAAGATTCAAACAACCTTAATCCCGGTTACGCCGCTCTTCCCGCTCGCGCTTGCGTTCCTCGCGACGCTTTTTACGCTCTTCTTTCCAGTCTTTAAAAGTATCTTTCACTTTTTCACCCAACGTATCGAACAGCCTGTCTAAAAAGCCTTTGTGTGGCGGCTCTTCCCGGAAAGAGGCGCAATCTACCAGGGTTTGCAGGTAAGGCGACAACTCCGGGAACTGGCTTCTGTAATAACCTTCATAGCCAGGATCAATGGCAACACGTCTGGTAAAATCGCCCCAGATAGGCAAGGCTGTATTGGAACCCTGGCCTAATGCTAAGGTTCGGAAACGGACTTTCGGGCTTTCGGCGCCTACCCACACACCGGTAACCAGGTTCGGCGTAATGCCGATGAACCAGCCATCGGCATGATCCTGCGTCGTACCCGTTTTGCCTGCAATATCCATCTGCAAGCCAAACTGGGAACGTAGTTTTGCCGCACTTCCTTCTTCTACCACACCTTGCATCAAATACAACATAATGGCCGCATTAGACTCTGAGATAGCCCTTCGCACAGGCCTGTCCAGGTCATTCTTTAAAAGTACTTTACCGCTTCGGTCTTCTATCTTACTGATATAAATAGGCTCTATTTTATACCCCTGGTTTGCTATAGTTGCATAGGCATTTACCATTTCATAAAGCGACAGATCTGCCACGCCCAGCGCAAGAGATGGCACTTCGGGGATATCACTTTTTATTCCTAACCGATGTGCCACATCTACTACTTTGTTCACACCGGCCTTCATCATTACCTGCGCAGAGACCGTGTTTACAGAATGGGCCAGTCCGCCACGCATGGTATACTCACCTCCATACTGCTCATTCGCATTTCTGGGCGACCAGTCATCGTATTCCGAATATACCACCCGCTCATTCGGGAACCAGGTACACGGCGCTACGCCACGCTCTAAGGCTGCGGCATAAACTATAGGTTTAAACGTAGAGCCTACCTGGCGACGAGAACGCACATGGTCGTACTTGAAAACATGATGGTTGATGCCGCCTATCCAGGCTTTTATTTCGCCGGTGTACGGGTCCATCGATAGTAAACCAGCATTCAGAAATTTCTGGTAATAGGCCAGCGAATCCATCGGCGACATGGTGCGTTGCTTGTTACCCTGCCAGCTGAAAACGTTCATCGGCCGCTCTTTCCGGAAAGCTTCCATTATCTCGGTATCGGTTTTTCCGTTGGCTTTGGCTTTTTTGTAGCGGTCGGTTCGGCGCATGGCTTCCTGTAAAAAGTTTGCATCGCGGCCCCACGGATTACGGCCTTTCCAGTGGGCATCGAACGTGAGTTGCAAGGCCGCCATTTTATTGCGAACAGCTTTTTCGGCGTGTGCCTGCATACCGGCATCAATCGTGGTGTAGATCTTCAGACCATCAGTATACAGGTTATAAGGGTCGCCGTTTTTATTTTTTTTGGTTGCCACCCATTCTACCAGTTCCAGGCGAAGTTGCTCCCTGAAATAAGGTGCTATGCCATCGTTGTGGTTGGTTACATTATAGTCCAGTTTCAGGGGCTTCTTCTTCAGTTCTTCGGCTTTGTCAGCTTCCAGGTAGCCATATTTCACCATCTGGTTCAACACCACATTACGTCTTGTTTTCGACTTTTCGGGGTTAAGACGTGGGTTATAGGTGGTGGTAGCTTTCAGCATGCCAATCAACACGGCTGCTTCTTCAATTTTCAGGTCTGCTGCTGATTTGTTAAAGAAACGGCTGGATGCCCGCTCGATGCCGTATAGGTTTCCACCCATCGGCACCGTATTCAGGTATAGTTCCAGCAGCTCTTCTTTGCTATAGATGCCTTCCAGTTTACGGGCAATAATGATCTCGCGGAGCTTGTTTACCGGCATATCCCAGAACCAGAAATTTTTGCGAGGATACAGGTTTTTGGCCAGCTGCTGGCTAAGCGTACTGCCACCGCCGGCACTCTGGTCCTGCATTAATATCGACTTAACTATAACCCGGCCCAGGCTGCGTACATCTACACCGGCATGTTCGTAAAAACGGGCATCTTCGGTGGCAACCAGCGCATGAATGGCAGCAGGGGCAATGTCGCTGTACTTCACGTTGGTACGGTCCTGTATGTAATAGCGGCCCAGCAGTTCACCACCGGCAGCATATACTTCCGAAGCCGTGTTGTTCTGCACCGATTTCAGCTCGTTACGCGAGGGCATGGCACCCATCGCACCCATGTATACCAGCAGGTAAAAAAACGTGAAAAGCAGCACCAGGTACAGGCCTGTTCGGTAAGCAATACGCAGTACTGATCTGCGGTCGCGCTGCCAATTAAAGGTGCGCAGCCGAGCCCATTTCTGTTCCCAGTAAGCTATAGTTAGTTTCGGTTTCTGACTCCTGAAAAAGGCCGACCATTCTACCTTCATAAACCTGGCCAGTGGCTCCAGGATGCCGATAACGATAAGTCTGATTAATTTTAAAAGCGCTCGCTTCATGTATGCTGTTAAATTCGCTGCCCGCAACTATAGTTTTAAGCTGAGGCAGTTGGTAGGTGTTGCACAAATACTGCGCCACTTCCGGGTCCGGTTAGTAACGTAAATGCCGGTAAAATTGTGCAATTATAGTTTAAATTCCGTGGGTAGGTTACGTATCTATAGTTTAACTATAACCTAATTATGGCAGGTACGGCGCATTTTAAATTTTATGCTTCGCTGAATGATTTTCTACCTAAACAGGAACAGGAAAGCTGGATCAACTATAGTTTCCCGGAAAACCCGGTTGTAAAAGATGCCATTGAAGCTATGGGCGTGCCGCATCCTGAAGTAAATGCTATAGTTGTAAATGGCAATAAAGTAGACTTTACCTATAAATTACAGCCCAGCGATGAAGTAGAGGTTTACCCAAAAGGCTTTCCGGCAACTATAAACCTGACCCCAACCTATAGTCTGCCTTACCGGTTTGTGCTGGATGTACACTTAGGCAAGCTGGTGCGGTTTCTTAGGCTGCTGGGTTTTGATACCTTTTTCGATCCCGAACTCTCTGAAAAAGAACTGGTAAGGATAGCTGTAGAAGAAAACCGGATCTTGCTGAGCCGTGGCGTAAACATCCTGAAATACAAAACTATAGTTCATGGCTATTGGCTCCGTTCACAGCAACCGGAAGAGCAGTTACTGGAAGTGATCCGCTACTATAGTTTAGCTGGTGAGTTTAGTGTTTTTACACGCTGCATGGTTTGCAACGGAACTATAGTTCAGGTGCCTAAAGAGCAGGTTCAGGAGCTTCTTCCACCTAAAACCAAACTATACTTTCACGAATTTTACCAGTGCCAGCACTGCCGGCGCGTTTACTGGAAAGGCTCCCATTACGAGCGCATGCAGCAGTTTATCAATAACTTGGCTTAGTGCACAAATAAGGCAAGCACGCAGAACACATCGATGATCCAGAGTGTGATCGGAATTTTGCGGTACTCGCCATCAACTACTTTTAGCAAGGTATAGCTAAGGAAGCCCCAAATAATGCCCTGCGTAATAGAATAAGTAAAGGGAATCAGCACCATCGCCAGGAAAGCCGGTATCGCATCGCTAAGGTGCAGCCAGTTAATCCGTATAACCGGGCGGATCATAAACGCCCCAACCAGCACCAGCGCCGGAGCCGTGGCAATCGCGGGAATCATTGATAAAAGAGGAGCCAGAAACAGAAAAGGCAGAAACAACATGCCAGCCACTACCGCAGTCAGTCCTGTGCGGCCGCCCGCTTCAATTCCTACCGCTGACTCCACGTAGGCTGTAGCCGGACTGGAACCCAGCAAGCCCGAAATGGTAGTAGCCACGGCATCCACAAACAGCGAACGTTTAATGTTGAGCGGTTCGCCATGTTCATCCACCATGTTAGCGGCTTCGGCCAATCCTACAAATGTCGACAGGCTATCAAACAGATCGGTAAAAACAAAGGCGAAAATTACGGGCCACAACGCAAACTGCAGCGAATTTACAAGGTCGAGTTTCAGGAGCAGGCTGAAATCCGGTGCCGAAAAGATGCCCTGGAAATTAACGATCGTTTCGGTACCCCACCAGCGGCCTAGGGGGTAAGCCAGGAAGGTAGTGACGATGATCCCGATCAGGATTCCACCTTTTACATTTTTAACCAGAAGCACCGCTGTAATCAGTAAACCCACCAGGAAGGTGATGATAGCAGGGCTCAGCTCGTTTACGCCAACTATAGTTCCGGGAGCCTGAACTATAAAGCGTGCATTTGCCAACCCGATCAGGGTAACAAATAAACCGATACCGGCGGCAATGGCATAACGTAGCGGCTTTGGAATAGCTTTAATAATGTAAGTGCGGATGTTGAACACCGACAGCAGCAGAAACACAATGCCAGACCAGAACACTGCTCCCAGCGCAACAGTCCACGGTATGTTCATGCCGATAACAGCGGAGTAAGTAAAGAAAGCATTCAGGCCCATGCCAGGCGCGATCAGTACAGGGTTCCGGGCATAAAGGCCCATCGCCACGCTACTTATAAAACATACCAGCACGGTAGCCGTGAGCACGCCCGAAAATGGCAGCCCGGCTTCGCTGAGTATGCCCGGGTTAACGACAATGATATAGGATGCGGCCAGGAAGGATGCAATTCCGGCAAACAGCTCGGTCTGCAACGTGGTGTTATTTTTCTTCAGTTCGAAAAAGTCAGGCATAGGTAACGCAGGTTTGGCAACTATAAACTCCTTACGGTAATCCCGCAAAAGTATTAAAAATACGCCTTAGCAAAGCATAAAAAAGCTAAATGCTATACCTATAGCAACTTATAGCGTTAAAGTCTATTAAACATATAAACAACCCCGGAAATGCAGGATAAAGAACAGTTAAAAACACTTATAAATGTACTTGCCCACGTACGTAAGGAAGGGTACACTACCGATTTTATGGTTGGTGACGATGGCCTGATGCACACTATGGACAGCAAGCTGAAGTTCGGTCCGGACCAGCTAAAGATCGTGAATTTTTACCGGTTTGAAGGCGAAAGCAACCCCGATGACATGGCTATACTTTATGTGCTGGAAACCAATACCGGTGAGAAAGGTACCATTTCAGACGCCTATGGTCCCTATTCAGATTCTCAGGTAGAGGCCTTTATGCGGCAAGTGCCGGATATGGGCAAAAACCTTGACACCCGAAGCTAACTATAAACAACACAAACTATAAAACTATGAGAACAATCTGGAAGGGATCGCTGGGCTTTGGCCTGGTAAATATCCCGGTAAAAATGTATAGCGCCACCAAAGATCGTCGCCTGGACTTCGACCTGATTGACCGCCGTAACCATGCCCGTGTGCGCAACAAACGTGTGAACGAGAAAACCGGCGAAGAAGTGCCTTATAACGAGATCGTGAAAGCTTATAAATACGAAGGCAAATACGTAGAGCTGACCGATGAAGAACTGGAACGCGCCGAACAGGAAAAAAACACCATCATACAAATGGATTCTTTTGTAGAGGAAGAAGACATAGACGAGATCTACTTTAAAAAGCCTTATTACCTGACTCCTGAAAAAGGCAACAAAACCGGCTATGGTTTGCTGCGCGATGCCATGCGCAAAACCGGCAAGGTAGGTATTGCTACTGTGGTAATGCGTGGCAAAGAAGATCTGGCGGTGATCAGGCCGCTGGGCGATGCGTTGGTGTTGCAGAAACTACGCTTTGTAGAAGAAGTGAACAAAACCGAAGACCTGGACCTACCACATAAAGTAGACATCGGCGGCGCGCAGTTAGATATGGCCGTAGAACTCATCAACCAGTTTACTACCGATTTCGACATACGCGACTACCGCGATACCTATACCGAAAAGCTTATGAAGACCATTGAGGCCAAAGCAAAAGGCAAAAAGAAACCAACAGCTAAAAAGGTGGAAACCATCCCAACCAAAACAAAAGACCTGATGGCTCAGCTCAAGGCCAGCCTGAGTTCTGGGCAGCCACGCATGCGGGCATCTTAGTATAGTTATTGGTTGCTGGTTGTTAGTTATTAGGTCTTTTTAGAATGGTTAAACTGACTTTTATGCTGCAACTGGTAATACTATAGCAAACTATAAACAACATAAAATCATTGACTCCCTTAATTCTAACAACCAACAACTAACAACCAGCAACCAAACCATGGCTTTACTGCAATATAACCAGAAGCGTAATTTCGGCGAGACACCCGAGCCGGAAGGAAAGCAGCAGAAACATAAAGGCCAGCTGCGATTTGTGGTGCAGCGCCACCAGGCATCCACACTGCATTACGATTTCAGGCTGGAGATGGAAGGCGTGCTCAAAAGCTGGGCAGTGCCTAAAGGTCCGTCTATGAACCCGGCAGACAAGCGCCTAGCTATGCAGGTAGAAGACCATCCGTACTCATACCGCACCTTTGAAGGTGATATACCGGAAGGCAACTATGGCGCCGGGCATGTGGATATCTGGGACGAAGGCTTTTATAGTTCTGTTGAAACCGACAATCCGCAAGAAGGGGAGAAGCTGCTGTTGCAGGGGCTGGAAAACGGAAGCATTAGTTTTGTGCTGGATGGAGATAAACTACAGGGAGCTTTCTCACTGATAAAAATGAAAGGCCGGCAGGAAGGTGCCTGGTTGCTGGTGAAGAAGAAAGACGATCATGCCGTTGCAGATGCTTATGACAGCGAAGAGCACTTAGGCAGAATCCCTAAAACAACACCTGCAAAGTCGGTTTCTAAAAGTGCTTCTGCTAAATCAACCAAGACGAAGCCAACCGCTAAAAAGGCAAAGATGCCGCACCATATTGTGCCCATGATGGCGAAACTCACCGACGGTCCTTTTGATGGCGATGACTGGATTTATGAAATAAAGTGGGATGGTTTCAGGGCAGTGGCCGAAGTGCAGGGTGACAACGTTGAACTATACTCGCGCAACGGTAAATCCTATGGCGAAACTTATAAACCCATACTGGATGGTTTAAAACAGCTGGGGCAGGATGCGGTGCTGGATGGTGAAATTGTGGTGCTAAATGATAAGGGATATGCGACGTTTCAGCAGCTGCAAAATTACCAGAATACGCCATCGGAGCATCTTTACTTTTATGTATTTGACCTGCTGTACTTAAATGGAGAAGACCTGCGAGACCTGCCTTTGCTGGAGCGTAAAAAACGTTTAGAAGAATTGTTAGTTGATGAGTTGCCGGCAGTGCGTTACTCTGACCATGTGGTAGGAAATGGGGTAGCTTTCTTTAAAGAAGCACAGCGAAATAATGTGGAAGGTATTATGGCTAAAAAAGCCGACAGTCCATACCGCACCGGCAAGCGTAGCCCAGAATGGCTCAAGATCAAAACACACATGCGCCAGGAAGCCGTAATCGCCGGTTTTACAGAACCAAAGGGCAAACGCAAACACATCGGCGCGTTGTTGCTCGGGGTGTATGAAGATGGAAAGCTTACCTATGTTGGACAGAGCGGGAGCGGCTTTAACACTAAATCGCTGGAAGCGCTGAAAGCTAAACTTGATAAACTGGTACAGCCTGAATCGCCGTTTGTGGGCAAGGTAAAGCCAAATGCCCCTGCCACCTGGGTTAAGCCAGAGTTGGTTGCAGAAATAACCTTTGCCGAATGGACAAAGGAAGGCATCATGCGACAGGCGATCTATGAAGGATTGCGCGAAGACAAAAAAGCTACTGATGTAGTGCGCGAAAAAGCTATCCATACCACTGAAGCAGTAGAAGAAGCAGAACATCAACCTAAAGCAAAAGAGACGGAGACGAAGAAAGTGGCGACAGCAAAAGACAAAAACCGGACGACTCAAACTATAGCCGGTCAGGAAGTACAGTTCAGCAGCCTGGATAAACTATACTGGCCCGATGAGCAGATTACAAAAGGCGATATCATAGACTATTATCAAACTATAGCCGACGTCATTTTGCCTTACCTGAAGGACAGACCACAGTCCCTTTTCCGCAACCCGGAAGGCATTGTAAAACCCGGCTTTTTCCAGAAGGACGTAACAAATGCACCGGATTGGGTACGAACTATAAAACTACGTGCTGAAAGCACTGGGGAAGATGTGGAATATCTTGTTTGCGATGATAAAGCCACGTTGGCCTATATGAACAACCTGGGTTGCATTCAGCTTAATCCCTGGAACTCCCGAATATCAGATTTAGAAAGACCGGATTACATGGTGATAGATTTAGATCCGGGGGAAAATACCTATGATGATGTGGTAGAAGTGGCGCTGGCTACGAAAGAAGTGCTGGATAGGGCAGGAGCAGAAGCTTATTGCAAAACATCTGGCGCAACAGGTATGCATATTTTCGTACCGCTCGGCGCAAACTATAGTTTCGATCAGGCACGTGATTTTGCCCATTTGGTAGCGCAACTGATACACAAAAAACTGCCGAAACTCACCAGCCTGGAGCGCAGTCCGAAAGAGCGAAGAAAGCAAGTGTACCTGGATTTTCTGCAGAATTCAATTGGCCAAACTATAGCTACAGCCTATACCGTTCGGCCAAAGCCTGGAGCCTCTGTTTCCACACCGCTCGGTTGGGATGAAGTAAAACCAGGCTTAACTCCGGAAGCATTCACCATCAGAAATGTACCGGCACGGATTAAGGAAAAAGGCGATTTGTTTAAAGGAGTACTAGGCAAAGGTATTGATTTGCAGCAATGCTTGGAGAAACTTGGTTAATTTTGTCTGAACCGGGATTAATGTGGATTAGATGGATTAATAGGAATTATCTCTTGCTGGCGCGGATCTGTGATCCGTGACTTATCTGTTATTGTTGGATCTGTGATCCAACTGGGCCGGAGGCCCAAACTATAGTTCGACACGAGCGATGACGCTCGCGCTATAGTTACTATTATTTACAAAATGAAACTTGGGATTAGGGGGGTGAATAGATTTTCAGGAAGACGCTATTTTCTGGCTCATCCTGTATATCAAAACAGGGCCATTCCTCATTCAGACCTATAGTTTCAAAGTGGAGACGCAAAGTATTGCGTCTCTACAATATCTGTCTAATTCACTAAATCCCTATTAATCCCGGTTCAGACAATTATGACTTCCGTGGCTTTGCCCGCTCGTACTGCGATGGCCAGGTATGGTCGTAGCCAAGTTCCAGGGCAGCATGCATCGGGAAGTACGGGTCGCGAAGAAGTTCTCGGGCCAGTAACACGATGTCTGCCTGGCCGGTTGTAACTATAGTTTCCGCTTCCTGCGCTGTCGTAATCATGCCGACTGCTCCGGTCATAATACCTGCTTCTTTTCTGATGTTCTCTGCAAACGCCACCTGGTACAGTGGACCCACCGGAATTTTGGCAGCCGGTACATTACCTCCAGTAGAGCAATCGATCAGGTCAACACCCTTCTCTTTTAGAATTCTTGCCAGCGCTACAGAGTCTTCACCAGTCCAGCCGCCTTCGGTCCAGTCGGTTGCTGAAATGCGCACAAATAGCGGGTAATCAGTAGGCCAAACTTCCTTTACACTTTCGGTTACTTCCAACAGCAAGCGTATACGATTCTCAAAAGAGCCTCCGTATTCATCGGTACGTTTGTTACTGAGCGGAGAATAAAATTCGTGGAGTAAATAACCATGGGCCGCGTGGATCTCAATTACTTTAAAGCCGGCTTCCAGGGATCTTACTGCCGCCGCCCTGAAATCAGAGATCACTTTCTGAATACCTGCTTTGTCTAAGTCCAGTGGGGCTGGCTCTGCGTCTGTAAAAGGGATGGCACTTGGGGCAACTGTTTGCCAGGCACCTTCCTCAGGAGTTAATGCTTTCCCACCTTTCCATGGGCTTTTATGGCTTGCTTTTCTGCCTGCGTGCGCTAACTGTACACCCGGAACAGCACCATGTTCTTCCAGAAAAGCATTAATGCGCTGCCACATCGGAATATGTTCATCCTTCCAAAGACCAATATCATCTGGTGTAATCCTGCCTTCCGGCGACACAGCAGTTGCTTCCGCAATTACCAACCCGGCACCACCTACGGCGCGGCTTCCTAAATGCACCAAATGCCAGTCGTTCGCAAAGCCATCTTCGCTGGAATACTGGCACATCGGTGATACAGCAATTCTATTTTTAAGGATGATGTTTTTTATAGTTAATGGAGTGAACAAATTGGCCATTCTTTATTGAGCTATTGGTTACAATTTATAACAACTACAAGCGATTCAGAAAGTTTATAAATATTATGGATTTGGCGTTTTGCACGTTATCCCAAGCGAAGTCAGTGGAATATACTTGTGCTAAAGTTTCAGCTTTGTCATGTCGAGCGCAGCCGTGACATCTTATATGTCTGATAGCTCATTTCTACTCTTCTGTCATTTCGAACAAAGTGAGAAATCTATTTCAGAATATAGTTGATACTCAAAGGCTATAGCTCTATAGTTTGCCTTGCCTACTAACCGAAACAAGCCATCAATTCCATAGCTTCTTTTATTCCTGGGAGCTCTACATACCTACAGTGCTATAGTTTCGTTGGCTCCCTCCTGGGCCGGGAGGCCCCGTCTTCGGGCATCGCGCTGCTGCCTTCTTGCTATCCTCGTGCCTCGGATTGCCTGCGGCACCGCAACAAGTCAAAGGCGCTCAACCCAAAGACTGATAATACATTCGATAGCTACGGCAGCAACTATAATTGCTTTACTTGCTCTTAGTCAAAGCAGATCTGCTTTTCTCGTGGTTGTAGTCGCAAAGGAACAGGTAAACCTGTCCTGCTTGTGGTCTTAAACTATAGAACTGTAGCTGAGCCTATAGCAATATTAGGGTTCCCCTCCTTGGATAAGGAGGGGCAGGGGTGGTTTGATCTACAGCAACTATGAAACTATAGTTGTGAACTTATAGCTAAACTCCAATCCTAAAAATCCTTTCATCCTGTAAATCCTGATTCAGACAAACAAAAAGCCGCTCAAACTATAGTTCGAGCGGCTTTTAAGCTTAAATTGTCCCGTCCTAAAATAGGTTGACATTAAAATTAACCTATTATGGAAAAAGTAGCAGAGAAAAAAAGCAAGCGTAGTCAGCGCGATTATACCTTAGGCTTTAAGCTCCAGGTAGTGGCTGAGGTGGA
>NZ_JACKZC010000006.1 GCF_014212495.1 Pontibacter sp. Tf4 | reverse complement strand
GATTGGCAAGACTGGAGCATGGGAAATAACGTATAGGCTTATGTAGGTATCAGACCCTTTTACTGGAACGCGCTGTTCTCCCCCCATAAGAATTCAACATAGGAGAATTCAACATAGGAGGTGGAGCTGGACAAATAGCGGAGGGTCCGCCTGGCGGATACCCTATTTGTCCATACTACCTTGGCGTAAGCAGACCCATGTCGCGGCAACAGGCTACCTTTGAGCCGGAGAGAATTGATAAGGAAGGGAGTTGACAACTCTCCTGGAGGATACTGGCTGGCGGGGGGAGAGATCCGGAAACAATACGTCCCTGCACCATGGGTACAGGGACGATGTATCGGTCATCCGGGAAAACAGGATACCAAGGGAAGGGAATGTTGTATCCTGCTGAGTATAGCTTACAGGCTCAGCCCCTTTGGACGGGATTGCCTTTTAGCGAGTTGTTTTTCCAGTGTAGGCTCTTGTCTGGGTTCCTGCTGCTTTAGATTGTTTTCCAGCTTCACCCCGTAGCGGGTAATGGTTTCACGCATCACCTGGTGGTGCTGTTCGTTGTACACGTTGATGGTTTTGAACCGGGGGTTGGCTTCTATCAGTCGCTTCACTTCGTTGCCTCCTTCCAGGGCAGTAACCTGCTGCCGGTTGCCTTTCTGGAGGGAGCGCAGGAGTTGTGCTTTCTGTTCCGGGTCCAGTATTTCCATGATGTAGAACTGTTTCAGCGTTTTTTCCAGGTCGTAGCCATAGTTTTCATGGAACTGTCTGACCTTGTAGTTTCCTGACTGGTCCTTTGCACGCATATCCAGCTGCACCCAGGCTTTGTAGGGCTGCCCTTCCGCATTGACCAGTTCCTTAAATACGGCACGCCCGTTCAGCAAATTATAGGCTTCCCTGGCCGTAATCCCGTTGTTCTTATGAATGTAAAATGTCTGTCGTTTGTCCTGGGCGGGATCCATGTTCCTGTAAAGCGCTTCATACTTATTAAAGAAGTACATCTCCGACTGATCTGATTTCCGGAAGTGGAGGGTATAATCCACCGCGCTTTTGTAGTAGGGGATGTGGGCCTTCAGCTCAAACTCCCGTGCCTGGGCAGTGATGTTTTTCTCCAGTTCTTCGTAGAGGCTGTTCCCAAAGCCCAGGTACCTGAGCCCTTCTTTGAGATAATCTAAGTTTTGCGTATTCATAGGACAGTTGTTTAGGTGATAGATATTAGAAAAGCCGGTCGAGCTGCAGGGGAACAGCCTGGCGGATGTGCCGCCCACGCACCTGCAGTTCCAGGTGGCGGTCCCCCTGCTGTTCGGACAGGGACAGCACAAGGAGTTTGCGGGACGATAAGCTGGTTTTCGGCATGGTAACCATAAGGACATGGCTGGCACCTTCCGGCAGGCTTTCTGCGTCAGGCCCATGGACATGGACCGGGCGGATTTCCTGTTGCTGGTAAGCTATCCGCTTCAGGTGCCTGCGATCCCGGATGTGACCTTGTACCAGGCCCGGGGAATAGGGGAGGGCGGACTTATTGGTAAGCACGATGCGGCAGAAGAGCAGGTCCTGGTAGGTGTATATGCCTTCCAGCGTTGCCTTCAGGCCACTGTTTTTATCCCGGATACCGTAATGCCTCCTTTGGTCGCCTTCGAGGTGGCGGCTAATGACCTGGAGACTGGCCTCGCTGAGGGGCATGCCGGTGAGCTGAACAGGAAGGAGATCTGGCGGGGCGTCTGGAAGGTGAAGAACGGTACGGGCCGGGTGCGGGGCATATACGACCGGAAAGCTGTAGAGGTGACCTCCCGACGTGATGACGGTGAGATTGGTTACCGGGAAATTACGCCGGGCAGCTTTTAGCTGCAGTACATTCTGTGTTTCCCGGGGGACCTGGACCAGGACATCGGCACTCCCGCGATCCACACTTTTGATAGCGAAAGGAAATACAAGGCTGGTAGTCTTGTTTTCAGAAAGCTGCAGAGGCTCCGGTTGCTGCTGTTGGGCAACGGCTACGAGGTTCAGGGCAAACAGGGAGAAGAGGGATAGCATTAGATACTTTTTCATGATCAGATAGGTTTGGAGTGAGGAAAATTAATGGATAGCGTTCCGGTCCAGCAGGAGCAGCCGATGCCCTGCCGGTAATGTGACGTGTTGCCGTTTTATCCTGCCGCTGAGCAGGCGTTTAGCCGTTTCCATACCTGCCGCCACAGCCTGCCCGCCAAAGGTAGGGGCAAGTGGGGACGGGGGCATGTTCTGTGATATAAGGCGATCTGTTCCGTGTGTGGTGGCCTGCTGGCGAAGCAGGCCCGGGACGAATAATCCTTCCATCCCGTCCAGGTCGTAGGCTGATAAGGCTACAGGCAGGACAGTCTCCCCATCCCGTATTGTATGCACAGTGATATAAAGCCGTTCGTCCCGGATACGGCATGTGCCAAACACAGCGGTGCCCCGTGGCAGGAGCCTGCCCGCCAGGTAAGCATCCTGGCGCAGCGTGATCCGTACGGTTGCGCCCGTCGAAAGCCGTTGGGATTCCCGGATGTCTGCAGCCAGGGTGTTAGCAGGAAGGGGAGGAGAAAAAGCGTGAGTGTTAAGTCCGTGAAATGCCTGGGACGGCTCCCCTTCGTATGGGGAAGTGCCGGACAGGGTGGAGCCGCCGGAAATCAGGGAACCGTTCCCATGGGCTCCATCCTGCAGAAGGGTTACCGCAGGCAGTTCCTGCCGGCGGTGGAGCGGGAACACCTGGCGCTCGTTTTCCGATGACTGTTGCTGCAGCCTCCGGGTTACCCGCTCCGGGTGCTGGATATCAAGTATCTGGTCCAGCATACCCTGGAGCTGCTGCATTTCAGGGTCGGGAGCGCTGCCCTGTGTTGTGGCATGTTGCAGCAACCCCTCCAGCCGGTCAATGTCGGCCGCAGGCTGCCGGCGGGTATGCATGACGGGGGGAGCCGCTACCCCGGCACGTGCCGGCCGGGGTTCCACCAACTGTGCTAACTGTGTCAGCCGCTGCCGGATGCTGGCTTCCCGGGATTCGGGCACAGGTAAGCTGTTTTGTCCTGGGGTATCGCTTCCGGGAGTTGAAAGGCCCCCCGGTACTACCTCATGAAGGGTTGGGGTCAGCTGCGGATCATTCAGCAGTCCGCGTATGCTGCTAGCCCCTTCAGGCGGTAACGATGGGGCAGACTTTCGATGAAGTTCCTTTCTGGCAGTTACCTTTTGATTCTCCAGGTGCGGAGCCGGCAGTTCCAGGCGGAGACCGCGTGGAGCAGGAGATGGTTGGCCTTTCCCCCCGCCCAGCGCCCAGAAAGCCATGGCCAGGAACGGGAGGATGAGAAGGGGCAGTGCCAAAAGGAGCCTGCGTCGTTGACGGATGTTGGAGGAATGTTGTATCATGGTTACAGGGATTAATAAGATGGATTAATCGGGTTATGTTGCCGGGTCGTGTCAGGTATTATCCTGGTATTTCCCCATGGCGGTGCCTGTAAGGTGTTCGTGTCCACCCGGTACTTTAAAGGCGGTTCCCGGATACTCCGGGGGAGGTGTTGCAGGGGGCCGGCACCTGGTCTGTGAACCCTGAAGGCATCGGCGAGGATCCAGCTGCAGGCGCTCCCGAACAGCAGGCAGAATGCCAGCAGGCATCGCTTCCGGGCAGGAACTGATAGGTTGTGGAAACGGTGGCTTATCCACCGGGTAAAGGCAGTCTGAAGCGTTTTATGGCGGGGGGCAGCTTCCTGCTCTGAAGACGGTTTGCGGGTGGGATCCATAGGTTTAGCGGCTTGTTGTGTTTAGATCTCTGTTCTCGATGGTCGACCAGCGCTCTATGAGGAACCCATGGGGGTTATGGTCAGAGCGGGGCACCGGCCGGAGAGTGCCTTCCGTCAGGAGGCTTCGGGTCAGCACGGAAGTGGAGCGGGTCAGTTTCTGGCGGGCATAGCAGCGGAAGTAAAAAGGGACCTGGTCCAGGTTGACCTGGATGCTGTCGATAAAAATTTCCTGGCTGATAGTACCTGCGACCAGGTCGGAGTAGTAGCCACTTTCCCGGAGATTATCATATACCCGCCTGGCAGATGCATCCGCCAGGTGCATGGCTTTGGACAGGTGTGCTTCAATGACGCTTTTATCCGGGGCCAGGGTAAAAAAGTAATAGTGAAAAGACCGTATATGATCCCTGGCTTCTACAGCCAGGTTGGCACTTCGGCTGGAGGCGAAGGCTTCCAGGGCTTTGCCGGCAGCCAGCACGTAAACACGCTCCTGTGCGTCCTGTACCTGGCGGTGGCTGAAGTAGAGCACCAGGCCACATACGAGCGTACAGGCCAGCAGGAAAAGCAGGCTGAAGGTACGGATGTGCCGGAAGGCAGAGTCGATGTTGCGTAATTGCTTGAACATGGGCTGAAGCGTTTAGGGTCAGGAATTGCCGGAGAGCCGGTCGTGCTGAAAGGTGCTGCCGGTTGAGGTTGGCGGATGTTCCCCTTCACCGGGAGAGCGGCGGAGCAGGGTGCCCGCCACCGTTACCGGGATGGTGCTTCCTGCCCGCAGGGCGGTCAGCGAGGTGTGGGTGGCTGCACTGAACAGGTTCGTTATTTTGTAAAGAAGCGCGTTCCCCCCGCCGGCATGAACGATGTAGCCGGCCACGCTGGGCACGGTAAAGTAGCCCACGATCCCCATCAGCAGGAAGATCAGGTACGCCGTGTCGGTGGAACTGAAAAAGGTATTCCCATGGCTTTCCACCTGGCTGATATCGAGGCGGAGCATGCCTTCCTGCACTTTCCCGATGATGCTCCCGAAAATGTTGGCGATGGGGAGCCAGAGGAACACATTGATGTAGCGGGCGAGCCAGACGGTGAGGGTATGCCGGAACCCGTCCAGGATGGAAAAGGCAAGGACAAGCGGCCCCAGGACCGAGAGAATGACCAGGTAAAAAGTACGGACGGTATCAATACAGAGGCTGGCTGCCAGGAAGAGGAGCTCCAGCACTTCCGCCATCCACTGCTTAATGGAGAGCCGGAAATTATAGGAAGCCCTGGCCACGGCAAATTTGACATCATTGCCGATGGACTCCAGCAGGCCTTCCCCCTCTCCTGCCACTGCTCCGGGATGCGTATATTCATACCACTTTTCCCTGTCGCCGTTTCCGTCCGGGCCTACGTACATCTGCCAGTTATCGGACTGTTGGATAGCGGCTTCTTTTTGCTGTAACAGGACCGCAACTGCCTGGTTCGTGTTCCCTGCCATGGCTGTGGTGGCGGTGACGGTAGGCTGTAGTACCCCATTGAGCAGGGCCAGTACCGCCGGGTAGAGCAGGATGGCCATGCCCAGCGCAAAGGGGCGGAGCAACGGATAGAAATCGACGGGCTCAGCTTGGGCAATGTGCTGCCAGACACGGGAAGCAATGTAGGTCAGGGCGGCGAAGCCACCCAGTGCCCGGCCGACGCCGATGAGCTGGGTGCAGAGGGGCAGCATCTGGTCGTAAAGCTGCTGGAGGATTGTGTGCAGGTTTTCCGTTTGGGTGGTCCCGCCCTGTGCCTGTGCCAGGCGGGGCAACAGGAGGATTGCTGCGGTAGCCAGGAAGGGAATAAGTGCTTTTTTCATGGGTTTTCGCTTTAGGATTCACTATTTCAAATGCTCGAGGGGAGGGTAGTGCGGACGGATGCCACGGATGCTGATGCGCTCCCGTTCCCTTCGGAGGGCCAGGAGGGTGGCTTCCCGGTTAAAGTGCCGGAGGAAGTCCAGGTTGTCCCGCGTGTCCCGGTAAATGCGGTGGATCAGTTCCAGGCGTTCGTCATCGCTCATGCGCAGGGCGCCGCTGGTTAGCACGAGGGTAAGTTCATCGAGGTGCTGCAGGCTCCGGTTTGCCAGGTGCGCGTAGACCTGCCCGATATATTCCACTTCTTCCGGGGTAAAATGCCCGGACTGGCGGAATCGGCGGAAGGCCTCCCGGTGCTCCTGTAGTAGGGCCTGTTGCAGGGCGATGATGTCGGCTACCTGGCTGTACTGCCGCAGGGCAGGATTGACAGCCCATAAACCGTCGAGGAATGTCTCGTGCAGGTTGAAGCTGCCCTGGGAGATATCCCGGATGGCACCGTATCCCCGTTGCAGGATTTCATATCCCTGCTGCATATCCGAGAGGATGGCGCGAAGCTGCCGTAGCTTTTCGACGTTGAGCAGCAGTTGCCTGATTTCGGGCGCCTGGGCGTTGGCCGGGGTGTACGCGAAGACAGGCAGCACCAGCAGCCAGGCAAGGAGTAGGGAGCGTGTGATGGTTTTCTTTTTCATATGGTCATCGGGTAGGATATAGGTTGCGCATTTTCTGGAGATGGTGTGTTTCCATGGCCCGGTCCCGGGCCAGCCGCCGGACCTGCTCCAGGAAGGAATTGGTAAAGGCGTAGGTGGTGGCACTGCGAGCGAGCAGTGCCTGTAGCTGTCGGAGGCGGCTGCCATCGGTCATTTCCAGCCTGTCGTCAGTTAGGAGCAGCCAAAGCTCGTCCAGGTCCATCCTGCACCGCTGCAGGACGTTGGCTTTCACCTGTTGCAGGTAAGCCCGCTCGGCTGTGGTCAGGAATTCCTGCTGCGCCGGCAACAGGCCGTGCGTCCCGAAGGCCCGGATGATTGCTGCCTGCCGGTCCAGGATGTCCCGGACCAGGGGAGCACGCTTTAATCGGGGGTTGACTTCCCGGAGAGAGCGAAAGAAAACCTGGTGCAGGCCGAGGTCGCCGTTTTTGATGTTGCGCACGGTACTGATCCCTTCATGGGCCAGGGCAATGCCCTGGCGAAGGGTACCGGAGTAAGCCTGTAAGGCTGCGATCTGCTGCACCAGGTATTTTTCTTTTGTCCGCTTTTGCCGGAACCACTCGTCAAAGGTCTGCCCGTTTACCGGTAGCGTCAGCAACAGGAAGAGGGGCAACAGGAGATAGCGGGTCTTCATTGATTTTCTGTTAGATGGTCATATAACTGTCGTATTCCCTCCAGGTCGTTTCGCTCACCGGCGCGCCGGAGGGCCAGGCGGATGTTGCTGTCGTTAAACTTCCGCAAGGCGGTATAGTGGCGGTCCATGCGCCCGCCCAGTTCGTGGATCAAGGCCAGCCGGTCGCCGTCGCTCATCTGGGTGGAGAAGGCGTTGAGGATCAGCAGGAGCCCGTCGAGGTCTTTGAGGCTCGCCTCCAGCAGCCCGCCGTACACCTGCCGGATGTAGTCCATTTCGGCCGGGGCAAAGTTTCCGTGCTCCCGGAGCAGGCGGTAAGTGCGCCGGTACGCGTTGACCAGGGCTTCCTGCTTTTGGGCAAGTTCGCGTGCCCGCTGGTAGTAGGTGATCGCCGCTTTCACTTGCCAGAGTTCTTCGTAGTAGGTGGCATAAAGCTGGCGCTGTCGCTCCGTCCAGTCGGCAATTTCTGTCAGGCGCAGGTCCGTCAGCTTGTTCTCCAGCACTTTCTGGGCCTGTTGCAACCAGATGGTTTTGTTCTGCAGGCGTTGTATCTTCAGATCCATGGCGACGATGGCCTTGGTGATGCCCGCCTTGATGACAGCCAGGATCGGGTCCTGCGCCTGCGCGGGCAGGCCTGTCCCGAGATAGAGGAGCAGGAGAACAGGCAGTATTTTGTATAGTGTTTTCATTCGTTGGGTTTTACAGTGACTGGTCACATCATACAGTTCCTTCCCGCATGGCCTGCGCCAGGGCGGCAATGCCTTTGCGTACATCGCCCCCATACCGGGCGGCGTATGTTTCTACTTTCAGTTTTTCGGTTTCCTCGGTGGTGTAGGCCAGGTATTCTTCCAGCGACACTTCCGTGCGGTACACCCGGGAATGGGTGCCGCCCAGGCTGATAAAAACTTCCTTGTAGCGACGGGCGGGGTCATTTGCCTTGTTAAGGGACAGGACCAGGGTCTTTTCCTTTTCTGTGAGGCCCAGCAGCTGCTGGATACTGTCGAACTTGTGGAGGTACTTGCCCTGGTCGAGCAGGATCTTGCAGTCGGAGTTATTGACAATGGCTTCCTTGACCACCGGGGACGAGATGATGTCCTCGACTTCCTGCGTGACGACGATGGCTTCCCCGTAGAATTTGCGCACGGTCTTGAACAGGTATTTAATATATTCTGCCATCCCCTCCCTGGCGATGGCTTTCCAGGCTTCTTCGATGAGGATGACCTTCCTGATTCCTTTGAGTTTGCGCATCTTCGAAATGAAAACCTCCATGATGATGATGGTGACGACAGGAAACAGGATAGGGTGGTCCTTGATGGTGTCAAGCTCAAAAACGATAAAGCGTTCCTGCAGCAGGTCCAGGTTTTCACGGGCATTGAGCAGGTAGGCGAACTCCCCGTCCCGGTAATAGGGGCGCAGCACAAAAAGGAAATTGGCGATATCCACGTCCTTCTCTTTTACCCCTTCTGCCTGGAGTTTCCGGGTAAAGGTGTCCCGCACGAATTCATAAAATGTGTCAAAGCAGGGGAAAATTTCCGGCCTGGCCCGCAGCAGGTGGTAGTACATTTCCAGGGCGTTGGAGAGGGCCACGTACTCTGCCCGTGTAAAGGGCTCGCTGTCCTTTTTCCAGAGGGCAAGGAGGAGGGTTTTGATGCTTTCCTTCTTCTCCGTGTCCAGCGTGTCGCCTGCGGCAATGTAAAAAGGGTTGAACCGGATCGGGTGTTTTTCATCGTAGGTGAAGTAGTAGCCCTGCACCAGTTCGCAGAGGCCCTTGTAGGAGTGGCCGACATCCACGAGTACGATGTGGCTGCCCTGTTCATAGTAGGTGCGGAGCAGGTGGTTGGTGAAGAACGATTTGCCGCTGCCGGAGGGGCCGAGGATGAACTTGTTCCGGTTGGTGCAGATCCCTTTTTTGACGGGCTCATCGGAAATATCCACGTGCACGGGCATACCCGTCAGCCGGTCCCCCAGGCGGATGCCTACCGGGCTGAGGGAAGAGCGGTAGTTGGTTTCCAGGTTGAAGAAGCAGCAGGCCTGCTCGAGGAAGGTATCAAACGTATCGTTCATGGGGAAGTCGGCCTCATTGCCGGGCAACCCGGCCCAGAAGACCTGCGGGGCGCCAGCTGTTTCCAGGTGCGGCACCACATCCAGCTGGGCCAGGGCCGTGGACACGAGGTTTCGGATCTCTTTCTGCCGGCCTTTCCGGTCCGTCCAGGCCAGGATGTTAAAGTGCGCTTTGACCGGGAGGCGTTGCTGGCCGATCGCTTCGTTCAGAAAGGTGTGGATGGCATCCCGGGCAAGGGCATTCTCGCGGGAATACGCGGCCAGGGATTGCAGGCGCAGGCGCTTGCTTTCAAGCCGCTGGAGTGTTTCAGGTACATCTTCGAGGAAAATATACTGGTTATATACGTGGTTACAGGGCAGTAACTGGCCGAGCGGGGAGGCGAACCCGATACTGAATTTTGTCCGGTCCGTTGAATAGCGGTCGTAGTTTACCCGTGAGCCGCATAAAGCCGGCAGGTGTGTGGCATCGGCGAGCGTGAAGAGCTGGCAATGCTGGTTGCCGATGCGGATTTCATCCCCGAAGTGGATATCCTGCAGGAGGGGCGGGCCTTCGGCGGGAAGGAGTCCGCAGTAACGCTCGAGCAGGCCGGCTGACCGGTGCGTTCCGGCAAGTTCTTCATCGTTCAGGCGGCGAAGCTGCAGAAAGCCGCTATCCTGGAGGACACGCTCAAACTGCCCGGCCTGGTCCTGGAAGTCCAGGAAACGCTGCGGGGAGACAGGTGTCAGAGGGGGCGGGGACAGGCGCAGGAGCGAAGAAAGCAGGGAGCTCCCCGGGCGCCTGCTTTCCGCTTTCCGGGTAAGCAGGATATAGCACTGGTGTGCCAGGTAGGGGCGCTCATGGAAAAAGCGTTCGCTGGACCTGGACAGGAACGTATGGTGCTCCTGTTCAAAGCGGGCCTGGTAGGCACTGTCCAGGAACCAGTCCTGCTTGTGAAAGACAGTACCGGGTGACAGGAGCCGCAACGCCTTGGTAAAGGTTTGGTGCAGGGCTTCGTATTCGTAATCCGAGAGGGTGAAAAGCTCTGGCAGCATTACCTGGTAGGCGATGGTCATGTCGCCCTGGCGGGAGAGGATGCAGTCGTGCTCCACTTTGTAGACCGGCAGGATGGCCTCGATATCAGTTGTCTTTGTCATGTGTCGTTTGTTTTGTGTTGTCAGTAAGGTTCAGGAAGGGCCGCCTGGACCGGATGCGGAGGGTTGCCGGCACACGGTACCGGGCCATGCGTTTCAGCAGCCCGTGTTCCCCATAGGTATGGCTTAGGCGATATACCCCGGTGAACAGCCCGGCCCCTGACACGAGGATGGTGCCGAGGCCGATGGGGATGGGCACGCCGGCCAGGTACATCCCGGCGAAGAGCAGCAGCAGTGCTACCAGGCCGGCAGCCAGGTAGCCGATGTACTGCGCTTTCAGCCCGCGGAAGAGGATCGGCTGGTTGATTCCTTTGTTGAGTTGGTAGACACTGGTAGCCATATGCAGCAGGCTATATGCCAAAGAATGATTTAAGTACCGTGGCCACAACGACGAGGAAAATGCAGCTGCCAAACCAGGCGGCGGCCACCTTGCCGGTATCCGGCTCGCCGCCGTTCCATTTCTGGTATACCTTCACGGCACCGACCAGCCCGACGACGGCCCCGATGGCATACATCAGGCTCGTGCCGGTGTCGAAGTAGCTGCTGACCATATTGGTAGCTTCCTGAATGCCGGCGTTGCCGTCGGCTGCCTGTGCCAGGACCTGGCCTGGAAGCAGGGCCAGGCAGCAGATCGCCAGCCGTAGCGCTGCAGGGGCGATAGGGAAATAAGTGTTCTTCTTTTTCATGGGGTAATGGATATGTAGGTTATGATAAGTTGTTTTCAGGGTGCGGGGCAGCGGATTCCCACAAGGACAGCAGGTCTTCCAGCCGGACAGGGTAAGGCAGTGTATCGGCGCAGCGTGCCAGCAGCAGGTGGCTGGCTGCCTGCCGGTAGTGGTCCGGCGAAAGGGTGCTGTACCGGCCTGCCAGGAGCCGGAGCAGGGAAAGCAGCTCTTCCTTGTCGCCGAGGACAGTTGCATCGGCAAGCAGGAGTTCGGCTTCTGCCAGGAAGGGACCCAGCTCTCCAGGTACCCCCAGGCAGGAGGGGGCTATCCCGGTGTTCGCTTCGGCCCTGGGCGGGGCTACCTGCAGGTCGGCTGTGGAAGTGACTGCCATGTCCTCTTCCGCAACGGGTCCCATGAGCGGGGATGCCGGCTGGATGTGATCATTTCGTTGTGCCCCGGACATGCGGCGCACAAGCTTAGCCCGGTAGAGATAGACCAGCACGCCTGTATAGTATAAAGCCAGGGCAAATGCTGCATAGAGTAGGAACTGAAACCAGGTAACGGATGTAAACATAGCTTTTTCACCTGAAGCCGGGCCGCTCCGTGCGGCGGGCCTGGTGAGAGCAAAGGTGGAGATCACGGCTACCCTGTTTTCACAAGGTCATCCGTAGGTGGGAAAAATAGTTTTGAGGATATGGCAATGGAGGCAGGAGAAGAAAAGTCCGGTAGCAGGTCGGACTGAGGGCCAGGGGGCAGGTGTAACACCAGCCCCTTCATATGATTCCCGGCCTCCCTGCCCTGGGTGCTCAGACGGCGTCCAGCTCATCCATGCGGGCCTCGAGCTTTTGCCGCATCAGGTCCAGGAATTTGGTGCGGCTGTCTTTTTTCCGCTGGCGGATTTCCTGGAAGGTGCGGTATACGTTACCGAGGCTGACCTGGAAGAGCGCTTCGAGCCGGGAAGCAATTTCAAGTACACCGGCCGTCCCGTTGTTGATGTGGCCGGACTCATAAAGACCGTAGGCCAGTTCAATCAGGTGCACCTTAGAGCCGGTCCAGTGAAGGTCCTTGCGCTCCTCGGGCACATCCGCAGGCAGGTTGCCCGTTTCGAGTTCCTGTAAGGCACGGATCAGGTAAGCACGTAGCTGCTCGTTTGCCTGGATCCGGGCGATGACGTAGTCGTAGTAGGTCGTAAAGCGCGTGTCAGAATCCACAGCGGTCGTGGCGTAATGGTAAGGAAGGTCACAGGAGCCGCGCACGAAGAGCTTGGCATCGAGGAAGGTGGCTTCAGCGCGCAGGTACTGGTAGAGCTGTACATGGTGGTCGTGGAAAATGCGGATGAGCAGCAGCTCCCGTTCGTAGTGGCGGCGGATATCTTTCAGGCTGCCGGCCGGCCGTTTGAGCTCGATCAGGGCCAGGCGGGCATGGAAGATCAGGAGGCTGGTGAATTTGGGTTTGACATGTTTGAAGAAATAGATTTCTTCCTGTTCATCCCGGAAGGTGTGGTGGATGACCATTTCCTTCAGTTCCTGGATCGCTTCGTTGATGTATGTTAAGTTTGTTTCACGAAGCTGGGCCGGTGTTCCGGTGTGCTGGATTTCAGTGTCCCGGAGTGTTTCCACCAGCTGTTCATAGCGTCTTTCTGCGTGGTGTATCATATGTCATAAAAGTTGATGTACATGTGATGAACTGGCATACCGGACCACCCTGGCTTGATTTCCCGGGCAGAAGCTGCCGGAAGAATGGAAAGCGGCCGTCATGCGGCTAAGGGTCTGTCTGGCGCATCTTAAAAAGTTTCCATGGTTTTTCTGGTTGAGTCAGCTTGCCGGGCATTCCTGCAGTATGCCCTGTAAAACGGGCATAATGGATAGTTTGCTAATAATCAAATAATTATATATAGCTTATAGCTGATAAAAACGAAGAATGTTGCATGGAGTGGCTTTCTATATCGTTTATCCGGTTGTTTTTAAAGTAACCGGTTGTGTTTCAGTAAGTAAGGGATTTGTTTATTTTCCCTCATATCCCATGGGAGAATTCCCCTTGTTTTCCCCGATCATTTGGTTAATATCTTCCCGTATCCGCTGGTAGTTTGCCTGAACCGTTTCAGCAGTCAGTTGCCGGATGGCCGGTATGGGGACGTACTGTTCCTCTTCCCGGGCCAGGGCGGCATGGTCGTTCACGATAGTGGCATGAAAGACCTTATGCCGGATTTCCTGCCCGGGGTTATCTGCCACCAGCCCGGCAAATTCCCCGGAGGAAAGCGTGGCCAGGGTACCGGGCGGAATAGCTGCCTCCAGTTGGGTAGAGCGGCTGACGGATGTATCGCCGGCATTCAGCGATATACTCTGGCGCGGCTGCAGGATCTTGCCAAAGCGCTCGGACAGCAGCCGCGCCGTTTCCCCGGTTACCTGCCCGCTGATAATATTGCCCGGGATGTTCAGGATGACTTCCGCCTGCTCCCGGCCATAGTCTTTTTTCAGCTGGCTGTAATCCTGCACGCCCAGTGTCGTGGCCACCCGGTTGGAGCGGGCCGTGGCCATGAGGCTATCGATCCCGTTGAAATACAGGGTGGGAAACTCATCAAAGATGAGGCTGCATTTGAGCTGCCCTTTCCGGTTGATCAGGCGTACGGCGCGTGAAACGAACAGGGAGAGCACGGCACCATAGACCTGCAGTTTCTGCGGGTTGTTTCCCAGGCAGACCACCTTTGGGTCCCGGGGGTTGTTCAGGTCCAGCGTGAAGTCATGGCCGGAGAGTACATAGTAAAGCTGTGGCGACGACAACCGGGCCATGCTGATCTTGGCGCTGGCTACCTGCCCTTCCAGCTGGTCCACGGCTTGCTGTTCGAATGCCGAGACAAAGGGATTGATCAGCACTTCAATTTCAGGTTCCGTACGCAGCAGGTCAAACAGTTCCCGGTACTCCACCTGCATCAGCTCAATGACGTGGGGCAGGGTGCAGTAGCGCCCGTTCCGGTACTTGCGGAGAAACCAGATGATGGCTGTCACGAAGTTGATGGGGGACTCCACGAAAAAGTCCCCCTGCCGGCGGATCCATTCCCGGTTCAGCCCCAGCATGATGGTGCGGGAGGCTTCTGCTGCATCCGTGATATCGGCCATGCTTTCCGGGTGCAGGGGGTTGCACCGGTGGCTCCGGGCCAGGTCATCAAAGTTGACCAGATAGAAGCGGGGCGGTACCGGGTACTGGTGCCGGTACCGGAGCAGGGTATTATAGGCAATGCGGGTCAGGTCATCGTACTTGAAGTCGTACAGGAAGATGGCAAAGCCCTTGCGTATGTGCTGGGTAAGCACATGGCGGATGACGAAGTAGGACTTCCCGGCCCCGGGTGTACCCAGTACCAGCAGCGCCCGGAAAGGGTTGATTATGTTGATCCAGCTCCGCCGCGTCTCCCCCCGCAACGTGTACCGGGCCGGCAGGTTAATGGAAACGTCGTTATCCAGCAGGCGTTCTTCCTGGGGGAAGGATTCGTTCGACCGGTTAAAGATATCCGGGCGGAAAGGGGGGAGCAGCAGGCGCGAAATCCGCGTGCCGCCCGTGAGGATAAGCAGATAGCCTGCTCCTGTGAGTGCCATGTACAGGAGTGAAGTGGCAGGCGTGACCGGGAAACGCAGGAGCACATAGCTGCTGCCGAAGTATAGAATTCCCCCGGCAAGGAGGTAGGCTGCCAGGCTGCCGGCCCGCAGCTGCTCATCCTTCCTTCCCCTGTTTCCCAGCAGGGAGACGCCCAGCAGCAGCAGCGCGGCCCCCTTGGCATGCCACACATTACGGAACAGCAGCATCTGGTGGAGCGGGCCCAGCACCCGCTCCTGGAAGGGCAGCACAAGGCCCCACGCCTGGAAGGATTCCCGGCAGCTAAGATAAAAATGGAGCAGCAATACCACGATGCTCAGCAGCCGTGTGAAGTCCAGGATGTTGCGTAGCCCCTGTTGGTTTTCCCCGGTGTTCATAACTTACACTTCTCAGAGGGTTTGGTAACGTTTCTTTCGTTTTCGCTTTTTCCGTTTCAGTGCTGCCGGCAGGTAGGCCGGCTCCTGGCGGGCTTCCAGCAACTCCCGGATGACATTCTCCGGCTGGGTGGCCGGCGGCAAAATGCCCCGGGAAGTAGGTGCAACCCCACGGGGTTTTATTGCTGGGGTTATTTCCCCTGTACGGGGAGTACCGACCACCCCTTCGCCTTGCTGGCTGCGGGAAAGACGCGCAAGCAGCTGCCGGGCACCGTATGCTTTGCCAAGTTCCCTGCCGTTGATGACAGCCCGGTTCCGGTAGTCCAGGAAGGTGGCGCCGTAAACCTGGCCCCGGGCGCTCTCCCGGAACAGCACCTGGATGCCTGCCCGGTTCAGGTGCTGCAGGAAGGCGGGCGGGCCATCGCGATCAGCCTGGTGCAGGGCCTGCGTGACATGCGTGCGAAGGACATTGCACAGAAAGGGACGGTGCTGCCTGTTGTAGCTGAACTGTTTTTCAAGTTTGGCAAGGGTCGGCCTGCCGGGCAGGCTGCTGGCTTTCAGGGGGACGCCTGCCTTCTGCCCGTCCTGGCCCAGGATGCTGTACACCAGGCCTTTCCGCCGGTGCATAAGGGAGTTGGCTGAGCCCTGGTCAGCTGTAATGTTATATTGGCGGAGAACCACGTTCAGTTCCGGCAGGCTGGTCACATTGAAATGTTTCAGGATGGTATGGACGACCCGGGCAATGCCCTGCCGGGTCTCTTCCTGCCCGTACCATACCTTTTCCAGCTGGTCCAGGGACCTGGGAAGCGCAGCAACGATGGCGTTACCCTGGGCGGGCAGGAGGCCGAACTCCTGTTCGATTGCCTTCCGGGCCTGTTCGGATTTTTCCCGCCCGATGTTGTGGGTGTTTATTCTTTTCCCGTCGCGCGTGATATTGGTGGTCACTAAATGGAGATGGGGGTGCCCTGCATCGTGGTGGCGGTAGACCAGGTATGGCTGTTCCCCAAAGCCGATGCGCTGCATGTAGCTGGCAGCTATCTGGCTGTACTGTATGTCAGTCAGCTGTTCGGTGGGATGAAAGTTGAGGGAAATATGCAGCACGTTGGTCTTTACGCGGGGCGCCATCTCCTGCAGCCTCCGGAAGCGGCGAAGCTTCTGCTGGAAAGTCAGGTCAGCCGGTGATTGCAGGAAGCGGGAAGCCAGTATAAGCTCCGCTTTCCCTTCCTGCACTTTCTGTTCGTTGTAGTGCAGCACCCCGTGGATGCTCTTGCCGGTGGCGATGCGGGCTACCATGGCTGTGCCAGCTTTGCAATGAGTGAGAGTAACAGGCCTACCCTACGGTCCACCTGCTGGTAGGCCTCCAGCGTCTGGTGGGCCAGCACTACCCGTCTGGCGGGTTGCGTGCTGCCGTTAAAGTAGCGGGTGAGCTGGTTGATGTTGATCCCGATCAGGTGCAGTTCCTGCCGGATGGCGGCGAGTTCTTCCAGGAAGTTGTCCCGGGTGGTATCCCGGTAATATACCCGGACGGGCTTCCCAGCCAGGTGCCGGCGGATGAGTTCGCCTATGGAGCGGCAGTCGCTCTGCGAGGCAAGCTTTTCCAGGCGCATGTATTCGCTTTCGGGCAGGCGGATTGAAAGGAGCCTGGTGAGCAGCTGGTCCGGGTGGGGGTGCTTACGTCGTGCCATGCTACCTCCTTTGGAATTTAAAAGGAAAGCCGAGTTCCGAGGCAGGCGTCAGCCGGTCCTGACCAGGCGGGAGGCAGCCTTTTTTGTTTACAAAAATACATCTTGCTGCCTGCGCTCCACAGCAGGCCTGTGTCTCCTTCCCTTGCCTGACAAGAAGGCCCTGTTGTCCCTGACGGGAGGGAATGGAGGGAAAGGCAGTACTTCTGTTTTTAGAATCCAGCATAGGTATGAAGCTTTACATGGTGAAGCGCCGGCCCTGTTACGGGAGCTGAGCGACAAATTTCATTCGGTAAAAGCGCTGTTTTTCACAAGGCCTTCCCCAGTGGGGACATATTTTAAGGCAGGTTTTAGCAGGAGTTAGTGGAGGCTGACTGCCAGCAGGTGCTGTTCCCGGGGGCAGGCATGACCCTTTTGCTTAGTTGAATGGCAACAGAAGCAGCCAGTGATTAAAATTCCTTCGTTGGGTAAGCCTTGTGAACATGGGGACAGGCATTGTTCTACCTTTGGCCAAGAACCAAATGTCCCAGAAGATGGCTGTAGAAATTATCACCAAAGAAGACCTGCAACAGTTCCGCAGGGAGTTACTCGAAGACTTCCGTCAATTACTTCAAAGCAAACAGCCTGACCCGGTACGGGAAGTACTCCGGTCCGCCGAGGTACGCCGGTTGCTGAAGATCTCCCCGGCAACGCTCCAGACCCTGCGCATCAATGGCACGCTTCCCTACACGAAAGTAGGAGGCACGCTATATTATCGGATGGAGGATATTCACAAGTTGCTGGCGGGAAAGGAATAATGACATGGGGTCTCTTCCAGAAATTGAAAGATGCTGGGCAAGGGCTGCACAGGATGCACGTTTACTTCCATCCCACCTGCTGCTGTACCTGGCGCTTTGCCAGGCCTGGAGCAGGCACGGATTTGTGTCACCGTTCCCGGTTCGGCGGCAGGAGTTGATGCGATTGGCTAAAATCAGCTCGCGGGTCACATACCATCGTTGTATCCGGGAGTTACACCGCTACGGGTATATCCGCTATGCACCTTCTTATGATTACTATCATGGGAATTTTGCAACTGTCATTTCTGCTCCGGATGCTCTGCCAGTAATAGCTGTTCCGAACATTCCGGCAAAGCGGACTCAGGAATATATTCAGCAAGAGAAGCTTTAGGCTAAATTCACAATTTATCTGAATGTGTTAACCTTAATAAAGTTTTAAGGTTAACACATTACAGTATTTTACCTAAACCATACTTCCGGCCAATTCCGGACAATTTCAACCAATTCCGGCTAATTGGTACCTGGAGCCACGCCCCACGCCTGTGTGGGAAAGCACGGCCATTTCAGCAAGTTGTTGCAGCTCTTCAGTGGCCGTGGTTTTACCGAATTTATTGATCGTCTATGCGTACTGCTTGTTCTCCATCTCTTCCAACTGGTTCCCCGATCCCCGAGACTTCAAATTTAATCCGCGCAGCCTTAAGTTCAGCTCACTGTGCCTGATGATTAAGCAACCAGGTATTTTTATGGAACGATTAGAAACTGAGCTGAAAAAGATAGGCTACAGATTCGATCGCGGCTTTGTGAACTACTATGACGAGCAGGTACAGATTAGAAATATGACACCGTTCCATAAAAACCTAGAGCATTTGATTATCAGAAGGAGTTCAGGTTTTATGTTGATAACGAAAAGAACGAGCCTTTGAAAATCAACATTGGAAGCATGAAATCTTACTTCGAGATTTTTGATGCGAAAGATCTTGTTGGTTTAAGACTTGAGACTAAACCTAAGGATAGTTGAAGAGTGATATCATCGGCAGCCCGTATGGATCGGAGATTGACTCGGGTAGGACAGGTGGGTTCGTGTACTGCTCACTTAGTTACACGAGCTAACAAAGCAAGGATTCACTGCAGTTCTCCCTCTTCCGCCTTGTTTTGCCAGTTTACTGCCATATCTTCTTTTGCCCCCGAAGTACAAAAGCTTATGATACTTTTTTTGGTTAGATTATTTTAGTAATTTGCAATTCGCGAATCGCGAATTGCAAATTATAGGAGACAGTATACGGTATGAAGAAACATAACGGGATGCGTCCTCAGGATATCGTGATACTGCTGGACATCATTACAAGGGAAGAGGAGTGGACGATGAAGGACATCTCCCGCGGATTGAATATTAGTGGCTCAGAGGTTTCAGAGTCGCTCCAACGGTCTTGTATGGCCGGGCTGATAGACGGTTCCAAGAAGAACGTAATGCGGAATGCCTTGCTGGAGTTCCTGAAGCATGGGCTGCGTTACGTGTTTCCCCAAACCCCGGGGGCCGTTGCGCGGGGGGTACCTACAGCTTACAGCGCGCCACCGTTGCGAGACATGATCATGAGCGGCGATAAGCTGGTGTGGCCTTACCCGAAAGGCGAGGAGAGAGGCCAGAGCGTGGAGCCGCTTTACCCTACTGTGGTGGAATCAGCACAGCAAAACCCAAAGCTGTATGAGCTGCTCGCACTGGTTGACGCACTGCGTGTGGGCAGGGTGAGGGAACGGGAGTTGGCGGCGGTTGAATTAGAAAAAAGGGTTTTATATGAATGGTAACCAAGTCAACAGAGAAGTCATTATAAAGGTAGCTGAAGGCCTGCAGGAGCTGCGGCAGGAGATGGTGTTTGTGGGAGGAGCTACCCTGAGCCTGTATGCAGACGACCCGGCGGCTGATGCCGTGCGCCCTACCAGTGACATTGATTTAAGCGTTTCGCTTGCAGGCTATGGAGCCTGGAACAAGCTTCAAGAACGCCTTCAGGAGCTTGGGTTTTACCCAGACCCTGCAAGTCCTGTGATTTGCCGCTTTACCTTTGAAGGGATCACAATAGACGTCATGCCGGACGATCCGCAGATTCTCGGGTTCTCAAACCCGTGGTACCAACCAGGGCTGAACCAGTCGAGTTCAATTTCCTTGACACCAAACCTGAGAATTCGTTTACTGCCTGTGGCATACTTCCTTGCTACCAAGTTTTCTGCGTATCACAGCCGGGGCGGTAATCCGCTTACCAGCCACGACTTTGAAGATGTAATTTATATAACAGATAACAGGTTGCACCTCAAAGCGGAGATTGCCGGTGCGCCAATAGAGGTGAGGAAGTATTTACAGCAGGAATACAGGCAAATCTTAGACAGTCGTTACAGGGATGAGACCCTGTCAGCTCATTTAGGTGAGCCAAGTCGACTGCAACTACTGGTTGAAAAGATGGAACAGATCGTCAGGCTATAGAACTAGGCTTGCAGCATGTTGTTCCCATACCTTGCTTTAGCAGTAAGATAAATCTTTAGGGTGGATTTTGCTTTACTATCTCCTGCTCCTCCAGAGAGTTAGGCCACTAACATTTGACATTCCATTGGCAGACAGAGTTAAGTTCGTCCGTGTCCTCGGCAGGACTGCGCTACGGCAAAAGCAAGGCTGTATGAACTCCCTTTGGTCGGTCCTGGTTTGCCTTCGCCTGCCAGCCTGTGGTACTGTTCACATCTGTTGCTGTTTTCTTTTGATGTTGTAAAGTGTCTCCGGCAGGAAAGCCAAAAGCAAAGCCCACAGCCCATATTATGCTCGCCTTCGGGTCAGCCGCTGCTCAGCCAGTCGCCCTCGTGCCTCGGGCTCTTCCCGGCTGGCTCTGGCTTCCGCTCGCAGCGGCTCCGCGCCTGGTATCTTGCCTCCAGCCCCGGGTTGATGCCGGGGCTTATAGTTGGAGCTATACTTTATGGTTGGCGCTATACCTGAAGGCAGCAGATCCGCCAGCCGCACAAAGGCCAAGGGGCTATTCCGGCCCTTTCCACCCCAGTAGCCTTGCCGTGGCTGTCCGGGGCATGCGCCCCAGCCATCCCCGCGTTATACCTTGCTTGTTAGCTAAGGTATAGACACAAAGAAGCCCGACCTGTTAGGGCCGGGCTTTATACTTAATACCTGAGTGGCATTGAAATCTTCGCGAATACCTTTCAGGAGCTCAACCTTCTCACGCTCGCTTTCCAGCAAACGTTCATACAGTTTCTTGTTCTCCTCCAAACTTCCATCAGCTTGTCCATGGGTAAAGTTGCAGGTGTTGTGTATACTGTTCGGGCCTTGATTGAGGCTGTAGTCGCTGAAAATGAGGGTAAATCAAGTATCAAAACATAAGCTTATACATTGAATGGCTATTCTATTGGCCGGCACTATCTTCATGTCCCTGACTTAAATGCCTTATTCCGGAAGGTTCGTAACACATATTGTATGGGAAAAACCCATGCTCCTTTGGGGAGGAAGGTCATTGCCAACCAGTAAAGTATTGGCCAAATTTGTTAACAGCAGGCTTGTTTAAAGGCCGATTACAACGGTCGGAAATCAAAGAGTGGAGGTAAAGGATGGAGGATGAACCTAACATATTTGATGTGCTGGCAGCTTTTCACCCGGTAAGCAGGGAGCTACGGGAACACCTGAACAAGGTTCTTCTATCCAGAACCCTCAAAAAGGGGCAGGTACTGCTCCGGCCGGGACGGGTGCCTGCCCAGGCCTGGTTTATCCAGGATGGAGCAGCCAGGGCATACGTTTTTGATGACCGGAAAGGGGAGCAGGTCTCTGTCTGGTTCTGGACGGGCGGAGATTTCATGCTGGCCTTGGATAGCTTTTGCCGCCAGCTGCCTACCTCCTTTTACATAGAGTTGCTGGAAGACTCCACCCTGCTGTCGCTGAGTTATAGCCAGCTGGAAGAGACAGCGGAACGATTCCCTGCTTTCCGCCATATAGAGCGTTCCATTATGGAAGCATGCCTGCACCGGCTCTACCGGCATTACCATGCCCGGGCACACCTGCCGGCCAAAGCCCGTTTTGAAAAGCTTATGGGGGAACAGCCCTGGCTCTTTCAAGTCGCGCCGGTTAAAGACATCGCATCCTTCCTGGGCATGTACCCGGATACATTAAGCCGACTACGGGGAGAAAGATAACCCGCGCCGGCTACGGATTACAGATCAGGGTGTTACATGAAACCAGGCCGCCTTCCTGTTATGAAACAGAATTGTCAAACCGGGGAGCACCTACCTTTACCCTAACCAAAAGGAGAGGAGGTGCCCGGAAAACAGATTGAATAACCGGCGTTCCCGGATGCGGGGCATACAGGTACGCCACAGGGAAGGCTGAAAACCTGCAAACAGAGTAGGCCACATACATGTTGAACCAAAGTTTTTCGCTTGCTTTTTGATCTACAAAAGCACTCCAGGTTATGAAAAAGTATATGATCATCGGGGCTATGGCCGCTATCGCTTCAGCTGCCGCAGCCTTTACCGGGGCTCCGCTATCCAGTGAAGCCTCAACTATCGTACAGTACCAGTTCGGGGGAAGCTCCATGAGCGAAGTGTATGAACTGGATGAGTGGACCGAAGTTACGGGTACGCTTCCATCCTGTTCCGGCAGCAACCTGCCTTGTGTCGTCACGGTGCAAAGCGGAACCCTGGAAGAATGGCTGGCCGAGCGCGACCATGCCAGGATACTGAAAGATGCTACTTCCAAGAAGAATTAACCTGTAACTGGTGATGGAATAAAAAAGGCCCGCTCAAGAAATTGAGCGGGCCTTTTTATCAGCGAGGGTTCTGGGGCATGCCGGACAGGCGGATAACATCTTCCGGGATGGGCAGTGCATACCGCGGGTCATTGGGCGGGAGCGTGTAGGTCCGCCCCTCCAGCGACCTGGACATGGTGATAGCGGCCCCGGAGGCATTCAGCCTTTTGATATCCAACCAGCGAATGCCCCGCATCAGCAGCTCCCTGCGGCGGTCCTGCCGGATGATCTCGAGGGCTTCCGCAGCATTGGCCGCTTCCAACGGGAGGAAAGTTCCTGTTTCCCAGCGCGTAACCAGCAGGGTGTTGAGTGCGTCCATCGCCCCGGCTGCATCTCCCTGTCCGGCCAGGGCTTCGGCTTTCATCAGGTACAGCTCGGCGGTAGAGATCCCGCTGAACAGGTTGGCATTTCCTTCATAGCTTCCTTTAAACCCGTAGGTGCCATCTCCATTGCTTTTGAAGAATAACTTGTGGCGCAGGTCCCCGGGCTGGTAGGAAGCGTACAGTTCCGGATCGATCCTGGCGTTGGAAATATAGAGCGCATTGGGGACAGGGATGATGCTCCGGTAAATGATTTCTTCATTTGGCTGGCTGAAAGGAAAATCGGCCTCTGCAGAAAGGGAATTAAAATCAAGCAGGCTGCTGTGAAGTTGTAGTGCCGAATCTGCATATGCCGCCACGGCAGGGTAATTGCCCATGTACAGGTGTGTACGTGCAAGCAGGGCATAGGCGGCTGCTTTCGAGGGCCGGACAGGGTGTACCTGGGTAGGTGGAAGGAGTTTCGCCGCCTGCTGCAGGTCGGACAGCACCTGGTCAAAGCTTTCCTGCAAATTGCTCCGGCGCGACTTTTCCTCGAAATCGGTCGAGAGGCGCAAGGGAATGCCCCAGGCACCGGTTGCGTTCCCTTTTGTGTAGGCAGGAGCCCACAGGATGGCTACCTGCAGGAACGACTTGCCCCGGATAAAGTGTGCCTGTCCTTTGACATTGCGCCAGTCATCCTGGTTTGCCGGCGTCATGGCCACTTTTGTTAAGCCTTCCAGGACAGTGTTTGCCGTATAAACCGGGGTATAGGATGTAGCCCAGTCATTGTAGGGCGAAGTAAAGAAGTTCTCCCGGGACCAGGTATACTGCAGGCGTTCGGTTTCGGAGAGGCTTGCCCAGGTGGCGTCCTCCAGGTAATAGTCATCGGTGCTTACCTCCCCCGCCGCAGGGTCGTTGTCGTTTAGCTGAGAAAAATCGTCGAGCAGGGCCTGGAAGTCCCTGAGGGTGGAGGGTATAACCTGCTGCTTATCCGGTTTCTCGTCAAGGAAACTTTCGCAGCCGGCTACAAGGCTTAAAAAGCATAATATCAAAAAGCTTCGGCTTATATGGGATCGTGTCATGATATTTATTTTAATGATGGATTAAAAGAAGGCTTTCAGGCCAAGGGCAAAGCTCCTGGCTGGTGGCATGGTGTAGCTCCCCAGGTTATAGTCCGGGTCAATGTCCTGTGAGGTGGCTTTCCAGAGAATACCAAGGTTCTGCAGGGTGGCATAGCCCTGCAGGCGCCTGAAAGGCAGCTGGCCGGTGCCGTCCGGAACAAGCTCGTAACTGCAGGTTATATAGGCCAGGCGGACGTGGTCTCCCGGCTCCACGAGGGCTGCCGATCCCTGGTAGAAGGCATCCCGGCGTGAGTTCGCCGGGTATACCTGTGAGGGTACATCCGTATGGGCTTCATCTCCCGGCTGCTGCCACCTTCCGGCGTAATCGGCATGCCCGTCGCCGTTGCGGTACAGGTTGTTATAGTTGATAGAGCGTCTCCTGAAATAATAGCCCAGCTTATAAGTCAGCCTGGCGGTCAGGGAAAGTGGGCCGTAACGGAACGTATTGCCCAGCGAACCGAACCACTGCGGCAGGGCCGAACCATGGAACTGCAAATCGTCTACCTGTACATCCGAGCCTGTCAGCGCGGCGTAGTCCGTGCTGGGCTCTCCATCCAGGAAGCCACGCGGGTCACCGGTCTGTGGATCCAGGCCTGCCCACTTATAGGAATAAATGGCATACACCGGGTGCCCCACTACCGCAGATATGGTCGGGACCGTATTTACAAAACTGCTTCCGTTCAGGTTGCTGAGATAGTATTCCGTTACTTCATCCCGGGCAAAGCTGGCATTCAGGTCCGTAGACCAGGTAAAAGCGCCTGCCTCCAGGTTGATGCTGTTGAGTTCCACGTCAATGCCCCTTCCTTCCATGGTGGCAACGTTTTTAATGATCGTGGAGCCGATCCCGGCCGTACTTTCCAGCAGCTTTCTCCCGAAAAGGTCCGTGCCTTTCTTTTGGTAGTATTCCACGCTGCCTGTCAGGCGGTTGCCTTTCAGGCGGAAATCTGCGCCGAAATTCAGCATGCGGGACTTCTCCCACTGCAGGTCCGGGTTGGCATACTGGTCGTAAACCGCCAGGGTGTTCTGGGTATAATAAGACATGAAGGAATACAGCATGGTGGTTACAGCGGTCCGGCTCAGGTCGGCATTGCCGCTGAAACCATAGGTAGCCCGTAGCTTCAGGTACGGGAGGAAACCCACCTTGTAAAAGGGTTCCGTGGAGAGGTCCCAGCCGGCCCCCACGGACCACAGCGGGTTCCAGCGGTCGTTGGCCGCTACCCCGAAGAGGTTGGAACCATCCTGCCGTGCGCTGGCTGAGGCCGTGTACCGCTGCCGGAAGGTATAGGCGGCATTCCCAAAAAGCGACACGAAGCGGCTGAGGCGTTCGTTAAGCCCGTCCCCGTTGGGTATCTGGGCCGTACTGCCATTTACATAAGTAGGGTAGCGGTTCCGGTAGTCTACCTGGGCGAAGGAGAGCGTCTGGTCATCGTAGCCATACAGGCGCCGGCTGGATCCGGATGAACGGTTCTGGCGAACCTCGCCACCCACCAGGGCTGTAAGGTCATGCGGTCCCCATGCTTTTGTATAAGTAAGCTGCCCCCGGGCATTGTGTGCCTCCAGCTGTTGCTGCTGTCGGTTAAGAATACCGCCCGGAGGAATGGCGTATGTCAGCGTGCCGGTAACGGGGTCCAATGACGTATAGAGGTTGACCAGGTGGCGGGCGGCGTAGCTCTGCTCATCCTGCAGGTGCTCTGCCTGGCTGTGCTGGCGCTGGTACTGGTAACGGGCCGTGGCCTCCAGCCCGAAGGGAAGCCGGTAGTCCAGGCCGATCTGTCCTGTCACATCCTGCAGGTCTGTCCTGGTATGGTCGTGCCTGTAGTCTTCTAACGGATAATAATTCCAGTCCAGCAGCCTGTCGTCTTCAATAGCTTCCTTCCACGACTGCCGGAGGTCCCTGACGCCGGGTACCGGGTTGCCTTCTTCGTCAAGGAAGCGCGTGTAGGGATAAAGGGGGGCATTAGCGGAGGTGCCTTCCCCATAGCCGGTCCTGCCGCTTTTCTGAAGGCGCTGCGTGTAGTACAGGCTTGTATTCAGGTCCAGCCGGGGCAGGAGGCGCACCGTCTGCCGGAGGTGTGCATTAATCCGGGAGGAATGGCTGTCCAGGTTGTCGGTCGCTTTATCATACCCGGCGGAAAAATGCCATGCATAGCGGTCGCTGCCAGCGCGGAGCCCTATGCTGTATTGCTGCTGCAGCCCCTGCTGGTACATGTGCCTTCGGTATGCCTGACGCACATCCTCCTGCCTCAGGGCCGCCAGTTGCGCCCCTGCCTGTTCGGGCGTCAGCTCACCTTTACGTTCTTTCAGCAGGATCTCCACTGCAGGGGAGATGACACGCCTGCCGGAGGAATTGATCGTGGAATTGTAGTATCCCTTTCCAAACAGCATACGCTCTACGTCAATAAAATCACCGGCTGACATCTGTTTGATGTAAGACAGGTCCGGTTCCGGCGTGAGGATCATGCCGGCATGGAAATCAACAGACAGGGGTTGCCGGAAACTGCCGCTTTTGGTGGTGATCACAATCACCCCGTTGCCTGCACGGGTGCCCCAGATGGAGGCAGCGGCGGCATCTTTCAGGAGGGTAACGCTTGCCACGTCATTGGGGTTGATGTTGCGGATATCCCCTTCGTATGGGAAATTGTCCACGACAATAAGCGGGGCCTTCGGGCCCTGGATGGTACTCAGCCCTCGCAACAGGAGGCCGCCCCCGCCGAAGGTATTACGGTCCACTGTCAACCCATTGGCTACCGCCTCCAGGCGGCTCAGGATGTCGGGGCCGGCCTGTTGCTGGAGCTCCGCGCTGCTTACCGTGGAAAAGGACCCGGTGGCCCGCTCCCGGGGGATGTCCTGGTAGCCGGTTGAAACTACCTGCACGGTCTGCAGGGTATGATCATCTTCTTCCAGTTCGATAACCAGGGGTTCCCTTGAGGGCAGGGAGAAAGGTACCTCCCGCGTTTTGAAGCCCAGGAAGCTGATGACGAGGGTGCTGCTTTGCAGGGACGGAGTGAAGCTAAAGGTACCGTCTTCGCCTGTTGTGGTACCGGTGGTGGTTCCTTTCAGTACAACGGAGGCTCCCGGCAGGGGAGCCTTGTCGGTAGCCGACCGGACGAGCCCGGTAAGAGGCTGCTGGGCTACGGCCGTGAGCGCCAGGCAGCACCATAATTGTAAGAGGAGTATGCTCTTTTTCATAAACGTGGTGAATTAATGGTTATAGATCAGTTGGTTGTGTAAGTTTCCGCAAAACGAGGACGGGCACTTTCCTGCGCCGTGGTACCAGGTCAAGCCCCTGTGCCCGCAGTTCCCGCCGCAGGGTGGCCAGGTCCGCAAAACCGGACGGAAGAGTGATGTCTGCAGTCCCGGCGTAGCCGGTATGGTCAAGCACAAGCCGTGGGAGGGTATTGTTGCTGTTCAGGCGGGCGATCAAAACTTCCAGGGGCTTGTTCTGCATGGAAGGCGCGTGGGGGTGGAACAGCCTGTTGGCGGGTTTGCCCCCCTTGCTTTTGTACCTGCCGGTATTCCCATGCCGCACGAGCAGGAAGCAATCTATCTTCCTGGGCTCGAACAGGGCCTGGTACCCGGTATGGGTGTTCAGGTCCTGCAGGAGGGTGCGGAACAGGGGGGCCGGTTGCGCTGCACGCCGGGACAGGTCGTAGGTGTAGGTGCGGGTGGCTTTCCACTCTGTTGGCGGCAGGCCCGAGTTTTCCTGGAAGAGCTCGGCAGAGTCTACGCCTGCGAGCAGGAGCCCGCGGGAGCCCAGGGCCGGGTAGAGCTGCCGCTTTGCTGCCTGGAACAGCTCCAGGACGGACAGGTTTGCCAGTGTCATGCCGGTGAGGATGTCTCCCTCGTGGCGCAGTACCGTACGCCCGGGGCCATCGTCTATTTTGCCCCGTACCAGGAAGGATGCATGCACAAGGGAGGTTTCCGGAAGGGCGACACCGGTAAAGAGAGGAACGGACAGATCGCGGTCGGGCAGCAGCGATACCGGCATGCGGCCGTGCTCCAGGGCCTGCTGTATATTGGCCGCGGTCACCCGCTCCGCTCTTGTGATCGCGCCTACCGTGCCTTCGGGGGTGATCCAAGCGAAATGGGGCACTGCGTGGTGCGGGAAAAGCTTGATAAGGGTGGTGTCACCTGCCACGACAGGCAGGTGCGGCGTGCTCTGCAGCAGGGCCTTTATCTGAGGAAGCGGATCCTGCGCGCTTGTGGCGTTTACCAACAGTACCTGCAGCCTGTCCCCGTAAGCGTGCTGGAGTGAGTCCAGCAGGGGCAGGGGACGGCGGGAATCCAGGCACCAGGAGGCAAAAAAGTCCAGCAGCACCAGCTTCCCGCGGTAATCGGATAGTTTTGCATTGGTCCTGGCATGGTTCAGGATTTCGGGGATAAAGACGTCCGGCACGGGCTGGCCGGTTGCCAGCGCGGTGCCGGGTGGTGTGCTGCCCTGCGCCCGGCACACAGACAGCCAAAGCCCGGGCAGCAGGTAGAGCAGCAACACCAGTAACAGGAAATATAAGGGCATAGGCAGCCCATAGAGCCATTTTTTCAGGATCATAACAGTATAGTTTTAAATTCTACCAATAAAAGGGGCTGTCACGGCCCGTGATGCACGGGCCGGCCAGCAGGGGTTGCAGGAGCTGTCCAACCCGGGTGGTGCCACGGGCAGGGCATGGCCAGGGAAGTGGTGCTTAGCCATGGCCGGTGTCTCCTGCGGGATCAGGGTTTACTGCGGGTACTGTTGCCGGCGGGGCCGGAAGGTCAGGCAGCTGGTATACAGCCGAAACAAGAATTTCAATGTTTTCATAGAAAGCGGCCAGTTTGTTGGTAGTGTCGGGGTTCATTTCCTTGAAGCTGTCCAGCAGGCGGGGCTGCAGGCAGCGCCAGAGTTCATCCTGCACTTCCTGCAGGGGATAAGCTCTTTTAAAGGCAGTGATGGTCTCCTGCGGGCTTTCGGCGTGCAGGGAAGGGGGCAATAGTAATTGTGCGGTGTTCATGGTACTAAATGGGAATAGTTGGCAATACAGTCCCGGCCAGCTTTTGCAGGGCAAAGCCGGTAACACAAAGGGTTTGGGAAATGGCCGCGGAAAGGCAGCGTGGCTGCTGGCGGCAACGGTGGGGGTGTTATCTCACTCGGGAGGGGAGATCAGGAGCACCCAATCGAGCGTGCAAGCAGTGGTGCTGTTGATCAGGGTATAATTGTGCAAGGATATAATAGCAGGAAAGATCTGCACCAGAAAGCAGGGCAGCGCGATAAGAGGCACTGCCGGGAAGCAGGGAAACAAAAAGGTAAGCGCGGGGCCCCGCCGGACATTACTAAGGCTTGAGAACCTGCCGGTCCATGCCAGTAGGGCGCCCGCACTTAATGCTGTAACATATGGTAAACCTGTATTCATCGTCCCGTTCACTAAGGTTCTCAAGCTTAGTAAGGGAGAGTAAAGGTTTGTGACCTTAACCTGAACAAATATAATAATTAAAATGATTACAACAAAATGATATTTCTGTAATCGACTGAACTCTACACATTAGCATCGTGAAGAGACATCGGGAATACGAAAAAGCCTTAGGTAAAAAGATCAAGCTGCTGAGAGAAGACAAAAAGCTTTCACAAGGGGAGCTTGGTTATCTTGCAGGTGTGTCTCAAAACCAAATTTCGAGATTAGAGAATGCTAAAGGGGGTGTTACTGTTTATTCACTAATTTCTATAGCCGCAGCGTTGGGTTGTGATCCGAGCGAGCTCATCAAAGTTGATGTAAAGCTCGAGTTCGATAAAGGGAAGAAGCTATCTTTAATAAAGAGATTGCCTATTACTCCAACTCTAAGAAAAGTTTTAGCGTCTGATTTCTTGCTTACTCCTAGATCTATTAAGGAGATAGTAGAGTATTGCGAATCAGAATTAAATGTTGCCTTGAGAAGTGGTTCTATTTCAGGAGCTTTGAAGAGACTTGCAGAAAAAGGGTTGGTTCACCGTCTACCAGCACCAAAGAAAGGTGATTTTCTTTACCAAAAACATCTATAAAAATTACTCAATTCCTATTGATAAGACCTTTTGTGAGCATAGCTCATAAACGATTTTCTGCATTTGCTCTATTCTATCTATAAGGTCATAAATTTCACTTGCAGCAATAGTATATTCAGATTTATACCTTGCATCAATATATCCCTTTTTAAGTAGATCAAATAGATACACCTCGTGCTCGTTCTGTGGCAAGGGTGAAAAGATAAAATAAAGTTCTTTGGAATAGGGTTTTACTAAATCCCGGAGCTTATCAAGATTATGAACTTTAGGTTTATAGTTAGTGAAAACTAAAAGGGTTGTATTATAGAACCTCTCTGCTGCTTGATGTAGAAGAAAAGCAACTTCATTCAGGCTTTCTTTTTCTTCTAATGATTCTTTAAATCCAAGCTTTGCGTACTTTAAAAGCCTTGAGGCACTCTTGTACCACTTATTAAATTTTTCAGTAGCTGTTTGTTTCGATTCTTCACACGTTAATACTTTGGGATCTGAAAATCCGAAAGCACCTGCATCATAAAGTAATATACCATCCTTAATAATATCAGTAAAGAAGTACTGCCCATTCTCTAGTCCTTCGTTCACATAATCTATAGTATGAACTATAGGATTGACAGGAGTGTGATAATGCCAGCTGTTTACAATTTTATCCTGAGAAACATATTCTTTTTCTTCACGGGAGGTAGTAACTATAAGCACATCAAAGTCACTTATATACTCATACTGGATACCATTTTCAGTATACTTATCTTCTACCCAATTGCCACTGGCATAGCTGCCGAATAAGATGATTTTATCCGCATTCGGCACTTTCTTCAGAATCAGGTTCTTTAATTCGAGGACCTGGTTTTTCTTGTCTTCCGGGAGGTGATCTAAGGATGTTTTCATTTCTGTAACATAGGGTGGTATAAAAATACGCTTTATAGTTCAGAAATGAAATTGATGGGATTTTTCACAACTGTGTTTGGTGTAAAACAGGAGATAAGACATTTTGCCTGACGTATATTGCAGGTGTAAAATTATCGCTCAAAAATAACTGATTAAGTTCTATTATGGATATTACTAACCTTCATCAAATTGTTTTTACAGTGGGTCGAATAACACCCCAAGGCGTTAACTTATTAGGAACGTGTGTTTTATTAAATAAGGATGGGCTATTTGCAACGGCATCGCATGTTACGAATAATGACAATACTAATTTAGTAATTGTTTTATCTCCAACAACTGACCTATTACAGTACCAAGATACTTCAAACAATAGAGTACAAACTATCGATGCATCTATTTTTAAAGTAGATCCAGTGAGAGATATATGTATTTTAAGAGTTACAAATAGTATTTTCAGTAATATAACAATAGCTGGGGCAGATTCAGTTAAAGTTAGTGACAGCTTAGCTATTGTTGGTTATCCACATAGTAATTATGGGAGGCAGGTATTAACTTTTCAAACAACAGTTGTAGGAGCAAAAATACTTATTGAATCTTCTGGTATAAAAACGAAGCATTTGGTCCTTAATATACAAACAAGGCCTGGCCAGTCTGGTAGCCCAATATTTAATCTTTCTAATTCCCAGTTAGTTGGTATATTAATTGGCTCATATGCTCCTGAAGAGGAAGGTGGAATTTCTTTAGGTGGTATTGATCCTCAGACACTGCACCAAACAACACATGCTGTATCAGCTGAATATATTAAAAATATGATTTAACGTATGGAGAAATATAATCACATTTTATCTAAGGATGAAAAGGAGCTTCTAGGAGTTTTAGAACAGTATCAACTTGATATTATTAATAATTTTTTAGAGCAGACAAATGGTGATTACATTGAGAGTGCTAATAAATGGCTAAATGCTACTCCAAGTAATACTGCAAAATTTGGAAGTCAGCCTAGCACATCTAAGCTATACCAAGAGAAATTATTAGAGGAAATAGAAAAGTTCTTGTGCGGTGATGAACGTTATGAAGAAGATAGAAAAAAGCTAAATAATACAGCCGACACTTCTAGTAAATTTTTTATAAGTTCAATGTCTGCTGCAATAGGGAGTTATCTAGGTGTTGCTGGAGCTTTTATAGCGCCTGTAATAGTTCTTCTACTTATTAGCTTTGGAAAGATGTCGATAAACGCCTGGTGTGAAATGAGAAAATCTAACCGTGAAAACCTTTAGAGAAGAGAAACAAAGAAACACTTAGTAAATTTAATTGTATTGAAGGGAGGCTATTAACCTCCCTTTCTTTTTCTTGAGATTATATACTTGCCGAAGCTTGATTCTAAGATTTTAGAGTAGCCTAGCATTGCAAGCAGCAGTACAGGAATTATCCAGAATCAGTCGTACCATTCAGCTTGTGATTTCATCTTTTATAGTTTGGCGTGATGGAGTAATAATTATAAGGAGAAATAAAAGTTCTAAAAGTCTTCTACTAGAAGATATTATGATGATTTCATTTGCTATAATGTAGGGTGGTATAAAAATATACCGATTTGAGCGGAAATCTATCAATATGCAGGAATAGCTCTCTTCTCCTACCGGTTGTTTATAAATTAAGAAAAATTAATGAATTGTATGATGTGAAAAATCACTTGAACTGAAGACTTTGAATTTCTGCTTTCTATGGTATGATTTATATATATTGCTTAAAATATATAACTAGTCCTTAAATTAAGTAAAGCAATTTATAAATCTACAGATGGCGAAAAGCACAAAGAGTACAGAGAAAGCAGAAAGTAACGAGGCAATAATTCTTACAATGCCCAAACCTAGATTAGTAAAGCTTATAGTTAAGAATTTTAGATGTATAGGTTCCAAAGGGGTAGAAATAGATTTAGATGAAATAGTCGTGCTAGTTGGACCTAATAATGCAGGAAAGAGTTCTTTGTTGAAGGCTTACGAAGTGGTCATGTCTGAAGGTTCTAAGAACGGCGAGTTAACAATTTACGATTTTCCTAATAATAGAGTAGATCCTGATAATCTACCTCAGATAGAATTACATACAATTGTGTTTGATGAGCGGGTAGGCACCCAATGGTTAGAAAAGACAGCTGAAGCGGAGTGGCTGGTAAAAGAAAAGTGGACATGGGAAAGTACTGGTAAGCCAGTACGTAGAGGATGGAATGTAACCTTAGGAGATTGGGACTCTAAAAGCTTTCCATTTGGGCCAGCGAATATTGCTAACCAGAGAAGACCTGAGCCTCATAAAGTAAATGCTTTTGATAATCCAGATGATCAAGCTAATGCAATAAAGAAATTGCTGATGGCCGCAATTACAGAAAGAGTTAAAAATCTGCAAGCTGCTAGCTCTGAAGATAAAAATGAATATCATCAACTTTTGGATAAAGTGAAGGATTTACAAAAGCAAATAGTTGATGAAGCTCAAGAGCAAATAGATACTGCTAATACTGAACTTTCAGGACTTATAGCAAAAGTATTTCCCGGCTATCAGATCAATTTTGACGCAAAGCCCGAAAATGACATTGAAAAGACTTTAAACCTGTTTAAAGCTGACCCAGACCTCTTGATGGGGCCATCAAGTGGACATTTGAGCACGATTGATAAGCAAGGTAGCGGAGCAAGAAGAACCCTATTGTGGACAGCACTGAAGTATATCTCTGAAAGTAACCAGAAAATGCAGAGCGATGGATCCCCTGTGAGACCGCACCTTTTGCTTCTTGATGAGCCTGAGATTTGTCTTCATCCTAATGCAATAAGGGAAGCTTGCAACGTATTATACGAGCTCCCTACATCTGGTAATTGGCAGGTGATGGTTACTACACATTCACCAATATTTATCGACTTTTCGAGAGATAATACAACAATTGTAAGAGTGAACAAGGATGAAGATGGTGAAATACAAGGTACAACTGTATTTAGGCCTTCAAAGGCTAAACTAGATGATGATGATAAAAAGAACCTTAAGCTTCTAAATTTATGTGATCCTTATGTAGCTGAGTTTTTCTTCGGGGGGAAAGTAATAATCGTTGAAGGTGACACAGAGTACACAGCTTTTAATTATATCAAAGCTAGTAAGCCAGAAGAGTATCGGGATGTACATATAATTAGAGCCAGAGGTAAAGCGACAATCGTTTCATTGATTAAAATTCTTAATCACTTTGGAACAAGCTATTCAGTGCTTCACGATAGTGATACCCCTTTAACAAAGAAGGGGGATAAGGCTAATCCTGCTTGGGGGAATAACCCTAATATTCTTGCTGCTATACAAGCTAAACCTTCAGGAACAAAAGCTAGGTTATTGGCATCTCTTCCAAATTTAGAAGAAGCATACTTTGGTGAAGCTATATCAACAGAGAAACCATATAATGCATTAAAAACTATTTCTGAAGATCCTGAAAAGTTTGCGATTATTGAGTGTCTGCTCCAGGCTTTGATCAATCATGAAGCTCCGGTGCCCAACAAGTGTACTGAGTGGGAAACAATTGAAGAATTGAAGCAAAAACTGGAAGAAGTATTGTCATCAACCAATGATAGTTTGCTTAATCATCTGAATTAGTCTTTGTTGAAGTGAATTAAAATTACTTTCTTTATTTAGTAGCATTCTGTAGCTCTATCGCTTCTAGGCTTATACTAATATTCTCAAAGACTTAAACAGGGATCATTTAACTTAAAATCTCTTTATGGCCAATTTTAAAGTTGATACAAGGCTAGCCTCTTTACTAGGTGAAAATTATCGTTCAACTGAGCACGCCTTGAAAGAGTTAGTTGATAATGCTTGGGATGCTGAAGCTAGTATTGTAGAAATTACTTTACCTGATCCCTTTAATAAGGCAGATCAACCCATAATCATTAGCGATAATGGAAATGGTATGACTACAAAAGAAGTAGAGGAAGATTATCTGAAAGTTGCAAGAGACAGGGTTCTTCAAAAAGGAAGCAGAACTGAAAAGAAGAATCGGTTAGTAAAAGGAAGAAAGGGCATTGGGAAATTTGCAGGTTTAGTTGCTGCAAATTCTATGATACTAGAAACTAAAAAAGAAGGTAAACTAACTAAAGTCTCTATAAATAGGGACGAACTTAAAAAGTTTACTGATTTAGAAGTAGCAGACTTACCTTTAAGTTTTTCAGACTGCAATGAGAATGAAAACGGCACTACCATTACCCTATATAATTTAAATCAAAATTTAGCCTTCCCTGATCCTGAGAAGTTGAAGCAAATACTTTTTGTCGAGTATAGTCGTGAAAACGACTTTAAATTACTCGTCAACGGAGAACCAATTGAAATTGAAAGTCTAACGGGAGAAGTTTTTGAAGAAAGTGCTCATCTGCCTAATGCAGGATTTGTGAGATATAGATTTATAATTACTGACGAAAAAAAATCTCTAAAGTACCCCGGACTTATAATAAGAGTGCAAGGAAAGGTAGTTGGCAAACCTTTTTACTTTGGTCTTGAAGATTCTGAAGAGATCCCTCAAAAGCTGTTAAAGAGAGTTTATGGTGAAGTAATTGCCGATGAACTCAGTGAGGAAAATGTAACAGCTAACTGGAACAATATAATTGAGAATAGCCTAGCATATGCTGAAATTAAGGAGTTTATAGCAACTGCCTTGGATGATAGATTAAAGGATAAATTTAAGGCGATAATAAACTTACAAAAGGCTAGAATTCAAAAATTAATAAACAAAAAGTTAAGGAACCTTCCTGAGCATAGGAGAAAATATGCTGAACTGGCTTTAGATGGTATCCTTAGAAAGCTTTATACTGAAAAAGCTGATCGAGTAGAAGCAATAATCTCTTTGCTATTAGACGGTTTGGAGAAAGACGAGTATTGGACTGTTTTAAAGAGTATTGAAGAAGCGAGTTACTCAGATATACATTTATTTGCTGACGCACTTTCAGAATTTGGTATAGTCGATATGATTATGATCAGCAAGCAAGCGCAGAATAGGTTACGGTATATTGACTATCTGGAGCAAATAATTGCAGATGCTTCTACTGATGAAATGACCATTCATAAAGCTATTGAGACAAATCTATGGCTGTTCGGTAGTCACTTCACTTTTTTAAATTCAAATCAAAGTTTAAAAAGAATCATTGAAGAAAAGGTTACCCAAAAATACACTGGTAACAGAGCTAATAAGCGTCCAGATCTTCTCCTTACTCAGGATATTACTAATAGATATCTACTATTAGAGTTTAAACGCCCTAGCATCACAATAAATAGAGATCACGAGAGCCAGGCTATTAAATATCGTGATGATTTAAGAGTCTATATACATGATAAGCCGATAGATATTTGGGTGATTGGTGGTAAAGTAGATCCAAAAATCACTTCTCATAATCAAAATCAAAACGTTAAACTTATTTCATTTACAGAACTAATTAGCGAGGCAAGAACGCAATTAATATGGCTCCTGAACCAGCTAAAGCGGTAATTATTTCTCTAGATCCAGCTCGTTTTTCTATTCCATGTTGACTGTGTTAAAGGTAATACTACTAATTCTTTGACACAGTTTTTTTTGCAGCCTCAGTAAATAGAAAAGGGATTAATGCCCCCTTTTCTATTTAAAATAACTTCTTGATTATTGGAGAACACCCAGGTTCGTCAATCGGTAGGTCATGGCAATTGTGCTGACTTTAAATCTTCTAGCTAATTCATTAATGATTTCTTCGTCATGTTTGTAATTATCTAAATCCAAAGAATTGATTTCTTTTTTTAGAAGATTGACAGGCATGAGGAGAGCAGCTGCAAAGGCGTTCGCTTCCCTTTCGATCTTCACCTCGCCAGATGATGATTTTCCATCCCTAAACAGTACCCTAACCCCATCTTCCTCTATTTTCTGAATCAGCCCATCCTTGTCTACAAATAAGGCACTTGAGGACTTATGAAGGGAATAGTGACCTATTTCATGCGCAATGGTGAATCTAGTCCTTTCCCTTGATTCGGAGGGGTTTACTCCTATGATAGCTTTGTCATTGTCAAGCAGGAGAGCACCAGATACCCCGTCTCCAAGGTCATATGCTTTGATGGATAAACCCAAGGCTTTTGCAATTTTTCTAACCGGAACTGGGGCTTGAGTAATTTTTAGATCAGTCAAGAGTTCATTTACTTGATTCTCAATCCTTTTCATTAGGTTAAGGTTTTGTGGGTTTGATGTTTGACTTTACAAAATCCAATAGCTTTTGTTGCAACTCTTCTTTCCCCGCACTTTTCTTTTCGATTTCCTTCTGAATATTCTTGTCAATATTCTGATCAATGAATTCAAAGACAGGGAGTAAATCAATAATTGAGAGTTTCAGAAGTCTGGCAATTTCATAGAGTACATGAAGAGGTGCCCTTTGCCTTCCTTTCTCAATGTTGACAAGTGATGCGCGACTAATATTCAATAGTTCTGCAAATTTCGTCTGCTTGAGTTTAGCCTTCTCCCGCTCTTCTTTTATACGGCTGCCCAAGGAAATATATAATGAATTTATTTGGTCGTTATGCAACATTGGATATCCAATTGACTGTGCAAGTTAAGAAATACTGCAACATTATACTACAGTATGTATTTAAGGCATCCCCATAGGGAGCAATATGAGTCCTTGTGTTTGTAAAAATATACAAAAATATTTACGAATAAAAATTGCAACTGTAAAAATGATTCCCTTACCTTTGATGCGTCATCCATCCTGCTTTAGAACGGACTGAAGAGGTAACAATGGGGGCATGGAAAATTTATGAACATTTTTACAAACACTAATGAGGGCAGAGCGTCATCAGATGGCTCTAAGGGGCCAAACAAAGGAAAACAAGAGAGAGAGATTCGCTACACTCTGGACGGAGAACCACAAACTACAACTGAGCGAGAAATGACAGCTGAGCAGATACTGCGAGTCGGTGGTGTTGATCCCGCTAAATATTACCTTGTGTTACAGAAGGATGAAGGTAATGTTGTATTTAAAGATAATCCCTTGGCTGTTGTTAAACTTCATAACAACATGAAGTTCTTGGCAAATTATCGTGGTGCAACTACAGTATCATAAGTTATGGGTAGATCCTTATTCATCCAACAACTAGAGGCCCTAGGGTACCAACCACAGATGGTTGGTACCACGGGGGTGCAGTTCCCCTTTGTTATACCGGTTGGTAGACTCAAGGGTAATGAGGTTCAAATAGGAATTGACGTGGGGCCTTCATTTCCGCATATTCCCCCTCCTGGTCCACATTTTAATCAACAGATACTACCACTTCAGGCTGGTGGCACACATCCAACAGGTGGAATTCATCCTAGTGTTAACCACAGCAAGAGTTTTGGGCAGGGTTGGCAGTATTGGAGCAGGCCTTTTCAAGGTTGGGAGCAAACAGACAGGACAGCTCGTGTTTACATGGCGCACATTCATAACTTATTAGAAACATTATGAAGTACAGTATAGCGCTATCAACTAGAATTCACGAGCAGGCTGTTAGACATCTTGTCCGAGAAGATGGCCAGGAAGATTTGTGTTTTGCATTATGGTATCCCAGTAGTGGTAACACAAGGTACACTGGGATCATCAACAAATTAATCATTCCAAGGGAGGGTGAGCGAAATGTTCACTGGAATGTAAGTTTTAATTCGTGCTATTTAGAGCGTGTGCAGAAAGAGGCTACACGAGCCAATGCTGGAATCGCCTTATTGCATAGTCATCCATCGTCTGGTTGGCAAGATATGAGCGATGATGACATCCTGGCCGAAGAGCGAACAGCGCCTTCCTGCTTTGGAGCTACCGGTTTGCCTTTTATAGGCATGACTGTTGGAGATGACGGTGCCTGGAGCGGACGCTTCTGGAAACGCGAAGCACAAAGAGTTTATCAAAGAAAGTGGTGCGAGTCTGTAAGAGTTGTTGGGCACAGCTTAGATGTTACATTTAATGATGAGCTACTGCCAGTGCCAAATATAAGGGAAGAGCTACTTAGAACAGTATCGGCATGGGGTAGTGATGCACAAGCTAAGACTGCAAGGCTGACAGTGGGGGTTGTTGGGTTAGGGAGTGTTGGTAGTATCGTTGCAGAGTCGCTAGCAAGGATAGGCGTTTCAACGGTATTGCACCTAGATTTTGACGCGATTGAGCGAGTAAACCTTGATCGTGTCTTGCATAGTAGTGGTGTCGATATTGAAAAGTCAAAGGTTGAAGTTATCAGTAAAGCTACATCTAAAAGTGCCACATCCTCATCGTATACTGTCTTACCAGTTGAATATAGTATTTGCGAAGAACATGGCTACCGTGCTGCATTGGATTGCGACATCCTATTTAGCTGTGTTGACAGGCCTTGGCCAAGATTTGTACTCAATCAGATCGCTTATGCCCACTTTATACCCGTGATAGACGGTGGGATATATATCGAAACTAATAAATTAAATACCCAGATGAAGCGGGGGAATTGGCGTTCTCATGTAGTAGGCCCTGGAAAAAAATGCCTTGAGTGTATAGGACAATACACACCAGAAGCAGTTGCACTTGAAATGAGCGGTGATTTCGACAAGCTAAGTTATATTGCTAATCTTCCATCGGATCATTTTCTTCACAATAACCAGAACATTTTTCCATTTAGCTTAAGCCTTGCTGCGTTTGAGATGCAGCACTTTATTATGATGGTAGTGTCTCCTGCTGGTGTCTCTGATGTTGGATCATTGAACTACCATTTTGTTTCCGCAACTTTAGAAAGGGAAGGCGGAAGCTGTAAACAAAGTTGTATTACTGATTCATATATTGGACAAGGTGATTTAGCTTTTAAACCTTATGTTGACGTACATCCCGTAGCTGAAGAAGCAAGAAGTAGAAGAAAGTCGAACAATAATTTAGATGAGAGCCTAGAGACTTCTCCTAAAGGTAAATTGTCAAGAATAGTAGCATATATAAGAAAGCTTATAAGATAGAGGCACCATTTATGGGTATATTACTTTAGCTTAATTATCTAAGCCAAGCCATGTTACAAATTCTTACTCAGGTTAGTGATCAGATATTTCTTCAACGCCCGGGTAGGAATTGTAATTGCCAAAAGACAGCTCTAAACACGAATGAAAGTAATGATTACCTTCGACGGGTACAACAACCCAGGAAAGGTAACACTTCTGGATGAGGGAAATGAAATCAACTCAAGTTATTTCCCTGAGGATTTCGATGCCAAATGGCAGGATTTTCAATTTATGGATGACAATTCCTTACAGGTCAATGGCTACCACAAGCATAATACTGCTATAGGCAGTTACACCGTCACCATAAATCCTGAATGATTAATTTAAGTAACTGCTTCTTTCTCTAAAGATCAGCTACACAACTCTCACGATATATATTGATGAGTTCAAATGAAGAAATAAAAAGGGAACTTCAGGAGACCCTGGAAGCTATTCCTGCAATAAAAGTTATTCCAACTTTCGACAGAATAGAAAGACTGGAAGAGGAGAAGGAAGCCTTTCTCAGCATACCCAGCCATAATTTACTTGAGCGGCAGGTTTCTTTACAAAAGCTTGCTACCGGCGGATTTCGCATCAGGATTGATAATGCTTTTACCAGAATGTCTGATCCATTTGACGCTGAGTTGTTTATAGATAAAAAAAGGTATCAAGTGGAGAGCTTGTTCTTAGGAATGTCAGGTATGAAGCTTGAAAGGGTGCCCGGTAGCAAATATTTTTCCGGGGAGTCTTCGCTGGAAGGGCAGATATATTCATTCTCAAGTCCTGCTTCTGCCTTTGAGGATAAGTATCTCCGTTATGTGATTGATGCTCCAAGAGCAGAACTGTACCATTATCTGGAAGCAGGGATGTCAAGAGATGAAGCTACTCTTGATAAGTATAGCAGGGTGCCGTTACTCGTGTCTGGTAACGAGTTAACACTCTATGAGAGAAAGCACGATGGGAAGACATATTTTCTGATAGATTCTGCTGCACCGATCGACAAGGATCTTTTTATGAACCTGTGCTTGGCCGTGATGCTTGGCTTCGGGCTGCTATCAGCCAGGTTTTATCAGGGAGAGGCCTATTGTCTTTCTTCAAATGAAGAAGACTTTAATCACATTGAAGGCCTGTCTTACCACACACTCCGGGATTCGTTGACGAGTGTTTTCAACCCGATTTACTTCAACCCTTATGGCTATACAAAAGACGAAGGAGTAATTGGTAAAGTGGGGCATCTGAATAAAGTTTTTTCACCGGAACTCTTCTCGAAGTTATGCTCCAGGATTTTTGAAGAGGATGAATATGCCGCGTTACTTATCCTTATGCTGGAAGCAAATTCCGCATCATTGATTCTGAGACCAGCCGGATATGCAGTGACCCTGGAGCATCTGACGACCATGATCGCTGAAGAAGACAACGGGTTAAAACCCATACTTGATAAAAAGCTGGCCAAACAATTTCGTAAAGAACTATACGGGGTGTTGGATAAGTATGCAGAAGCAATTGAAGCAAACGGACAGACAGATTCCCTACAGATCCTGCGCAGGAACATTGAGAAAATAAACAACCCTACCAACCGGGATAAACTAACAAAACCATTCAGGATTTACGGTATAACTTTAAGCCCCTCGGACGTTGAGGCCATTGACTACAGGAATGACTTTCTGCATGGGAGAAGGATAAATTCCGGGGGAAGTGAAGGAGAGTACTATCTTGATGTCTTTCATGTTGCCCTTCGCTTGAATTTCCTTGTTAATAAGCTAATCCTGAAGCATATTGGCTATACGGGTATGGTAGTTAATTATGTGAAGTATAATGAGGAACAGCTGAAGGCAAAGCTTGATGAAGAGCTACTGGTTGAGATTTAACCAGTATAGGTTTACCACTTATATATCTATTCCTTATGATGGCGGGAGCCTGAAGCTCGTACTTGGTTTCTCCCTAAATTTTACTCTTACAGACGATAGCTTTCGACAGCGTTTCTACTCTAGTTGTTATTAAAGATAAGTGTACTAATATCATACAGTTAACAATTAGCTCCTATATGTACAGTTATCACCCATCGTTCTATAGTACGACCTCAATTAATTTCAAGTAATGAATGATTGTCTTACCAGCTGCGAATTTAAATAGTACAGAGCAGTGATAGCTGTATTAATTATTCTTCAAGAAAATAACACCAGTTGAATTTTTAAAATTGCTTCTTAAAGCTACGAACCCGTGTTACTGAGAAAATCATTTTCAGGTAATAAGCACGCTTAGTATGATCCTGTCTGGGTTCAAGTCTTTGCGTATAAATTTATGTGATGGTTATGTGATAGCTTAATAAGTTATCCACAATCTTATTTCTAAGATAGCCCCTATTGCTAATTAGGTAGCTTTCGTGTGATTAAATCTTATGTGATGGTCATGTGATAACTCTATCGGATACTCATACTATAAGACGTGAAAAAAGGTTTGATGCGAGTACCGCCGCACCCGCCTGCAGGCATTGAAGCAATTTTTCCTGCCTGCTACATAAACCATACTTCTTTCTTAATGCCTCTTTAAACCACAGAGGGTTACGAAAAAGAATAAATTTTTAAGCATTCCGGTTTAAAAATTAGCAGTAGTGTCAGGCCAGATAGCGGCATTTTTCCTGAATAGTCCGGACATTCCTTTGCTGTGGTCTGTCTCTCTAAAGGCCAGTGATGAACTCACTCTCTAAACTATCTGCTACTGAGCACCTGGTATACTTTAAATAGTTTTGTTCATTTGGCTGACGTTATTCTCATGACATAGTCAGATGCTGCACTGATCAGTTCTATTGTCGGGAGATTACGGTTCGTCAGGATTTTGCCAATCTCCCTAAAGGATGAATAGTAACTGGCTTTCCTTGCCTGGGCGAGTTCGGCTATGTTATTAAAGTGGTCATCCAGCCTTTTAGAAGCAGAAACGGCCTTGTTATATTCCCGGATTATAAAATCAAGCGTTACTTTAAAATCATCAGACGGCTGATAAGCTACCTGGTCAAAAATCTCAGGAGTCTCTTTTCTGAGCCTGTTCAGTAACCGGGATTCGAACAGAATTTCTTCTTCCTCCAGATCCCGGGCATTCTCCAGTTTTGAGATTATAGAACTCAATCTGTTTGCCTCACCCGGCTTCAGACCATCCCCGATTTTACTTCTGATTGCCCTGTAAAAATCAGCTGTATTCCTGTGAATTCTGACAGATTCAATGAGTAAGGTGAAATCAATGTCTGCGGCTTCCTTTTTTCTGGATACCGGAATTTTATCCGCAATGGCGAATTCTTCCAGGATTTTTGAAGCATTGTCTGAGGCCATGAAAGTTTTTATCTCGGCGCAGTTTTTTATGGAGTCCCACAGTTCCTGCTTTTTGGAGTATTCACCAAAATCATCACTCTTCGAATAACGCTTGATAAGGCCATTCATGAGCACCATCAGTTCCTTCATGAAGCTTTCCAGGTTGTCTCCCAGTCCTTCCTGAGACCATATTTTACTGAGATTAAACCGTGTACCTTTCCTGTGCTGCCCGGAGTACTGGAACAGGACAGAAACAGAATAGGGGATAACCGCCGACCGGAGCTGTCCCATGGAGTTTGGTCCCTGGCCATATAGTTGCTCCAGTCTTCTGAACAGGATAATCCTGGAGATAAGGTCTTCGTAAAATTCCCTGTCTATCTCAGCAGCTTTCTTATTCCTGCCTTCCCCTGTTATCTGCTCAATAAAATACCTGAATACCTTTTCGCCCCCCTTTTTCACCATATAAGGCTGATCTCCCCAGGTAGAGTAATACTTGGCGAGCTGCTCTTTGGAAAATCTTCTTTCAGGCGGATATTCCTTTCGGATGCGGTTATGGTTGGATCCGGCAATTCTGAGTATTGTGTTGAATTCACCCTTTGCCCTCTCAAAGAACCACTTATTTCCCTTGGGAGTAACAATACTGTCTGAGAGCGCCTTTAATTTTACGAGCTGCGTACTGCGTGATCTCAGATCCACTTTCGATACCCGTGACTGCGCATTGGAGAAGGTACTGATGTTTGATATGAGATCTTCCAGTTCATCCTCCGTTGCTTCTTTGGCAACATTGATCTTTGCCATGACCCGCACCTTGGAAACATCCAGCCCTTCTTTTCTGGAAAAATAGATGGTAGCGGTAGTCTGGCCACCATTTACAATCTGGAAATTGGACAGGGACTTAATGTAGGTTTTGCCGTTCTCTTCGATGATTTCCTTTCCAGTGGAGGTAATAGTCAACCCGTTGTTATAGGCAATAAACTTTTCGGGATTTTTCCGGATAGTTTCCTTAATCCCTTTGTTGACTCCCCTGAACTGCAGGAAGGACCTGACGTTTTTTTCCAGAAGGCGACTGCTGTACCTTTTGTAAAGGTCAGCCAGAATGGCTGCGGGCAGGACACACAGATAAGATTCAAAATTATTCTCATCTGCTGCTTTGATGGCCTCTATCCTGTAGTCAAAGGTCTCTTTGAAATCAATAACCAGCTCTTCCCTGTTCCCCTGGGAGATTAAGACATTATAAAGGAAGTTAAGGTCAATGAGGCGCCTGATGACCAGGAGCTCCTTTTTGAATTTCTCCCTGCCTTTTGTGTAGGAGAATGTGATTTTGTCATCCTCAAATTCCATACGCCTGGGTTCCGGTTCGGAACCTCTGAAAGAGACCGTAGGTGTCGCGGACAACAGGAATATCTCCACAACATCAAACTGGTCCGCACCTTCTGAAGTGGCCAGATGGGAAATGAGTGCCTTGACAGGACTGGAATCCTGGATCTCATCATTAAGGTAGCCCTTGACCGCTCTGTTCACGAACCGGGTTGCCCGGCTGAAGTGATTTTCATAGTATGCTTTCTGGGAAATCAGTAAAGCGCTTTCCGGGGTTCCGGGATTAACCGAATCTTCATTTACGATAAAGAGCTGGAGCCTTTCCCCGGATTCATTTACGGCGTAGGCATTTATTTTCAGCTTCTCGGCTTCATGCGTATAATAGGAGTCATGGGAATCTTCGGAATCCACCAGCTTTACTTCAAGCATGGAGGGCAGCACAATGCTGAGAAAAGCGGATTCTGAAATGAAACCATCCTCGTCTTTGGATTCTTCCAGTAAATCCCTTCTGTACTTTAAATACTCATCAACTACCATAGGAATACTCCTTTTCTGAGAGAATAAAATTGCTTAATAAACTTAACTGAATGTCATACCTGACATTTTGCACTGCCTCAGGAATTTCAGAAGCAGTGAGTTTCGGGAAATCCCGGTGCATGCAATCATAAACTGTCTCCTGTACAGGGGTAAACCGGTAAGTATCATACTCCTCCAGGGCATGGTATGAAAGACCTGCCGCTGATAACGCTTTCAGCAGGATTGAGAAATCACCCTGTTTTTCCCTTATCATACCCCTTATGGCATCCGACAGCTCTTTTAAGGAGACGCCATCCGCAGGGTTAGTCCGGACTGAAATTACCAGAAGCTCCAGATCCCTGCCTGGGTCAGGCTGTAGCTGAAACTCACTGGAAATGCGGATTTCGCCTTTTGAAATTTCCTTTGTCTTCACTTCAACATCCTTCTGACCCAGAACAAAATCATGGGGGGTATGGAAGGGCCCTTTCCACATGTCAAGTACAGCGTTTACTTCATGTGCCGGGGAGGCTGACAGCAGGGACTGCAGGAAAAGAAGTTCACCGAAGACCCCTTTTATCTGCTCTCCTGATAACCTGTCAGATCTTCTGTTCTCAAAGAACTCACTCCATCTGTAAAGCGCACTGATAAATTCCCCTGTATATGCCTCCACAGCAGCAATACCTCTGATCCGGTGATGCAGGGACAGGATCAGGTCGTTGAACAGGTCATTAAAACTGTTGTCCGTCAGCTGCAGCACAATAAAATTGTCGTCCGGGAAATGCTCTACTGTTAAATTCTCTCTGATAACATTAACAACGTTAACCTTATGTAAGCGGGGGACGGCCAGGATCAGGCAGCGTCTGAGTTCTTTACTGATGCCTATGTACAGATCAGGCAGGCATTCGGGTGAAACCCGCAGTGACTTATACCCGCGGCTGACATTTTCCAGGGAAAGTCTCTGCCATTTCTGTTCCAGCTGAGCTACGTTCATATCAGCTCCTTAATGTCATCAGGTACCTCGCTGTCGGTCTCCGCTTCTTCTTCCCCGGATTCGTCATCCGTATCAAGGTCATAATCTCCCTGCATATATATACCTCCCGGATCATCCTTGATCGGTGGAAAACCAATAGCATATCCTACCAGGGGAATATCCAGGTCATACCCTTCATCTTCCACCATCTTTCTGAACTCCGGATCCTCACTGCCTTTTTCCTGCAGAAACACATAATGGGCATCGAACAGATAGATGACCAGCAGCCCTTCCTGTTCTGTCATTCTTTCCCGGTACACCCTTTCAGGTACTGTGGTCTTTTCAGCCTTCGCCAGTGCCGCAGCCTCACTGAGCGTGGGATCTTTTCTCAGTATGCTGGTTTTTTTCTCCTGTATGAATTCAGCTTCAGCTTCGCTGATCTGGCTTTTACTCAGCAGCAGGGAAAGGTCTTTCCCCCCCGAGATAATGTTGGCAGATCTGCCTGAAGCACTGAAGCTCTTTTTGTACAGGAATATATCCCTGTACCTGCTCTGGCTGCTGTTATCCTTTGAAGGGCCTTTCCTTACAGACAGGTTTACATCCACCGGAAGATTGGATTCGCCTGCTTTCAGAGTTCCCTTTCCTGTCACTGCCGTTGCGTTTCCTCTGGTTTTTACAGCTATCGTCCATTTCGATAGTTTTCCTTTTTCCCGGCACAGTTCAATGAACCTGATTAATCCGTTCCGGACATCCTCATCAAAGTTATTCTCCAGCTGTAAGATTCTAAGGATGCCGGGGATATCCGTTGAGCAGGTTAGGAAGCCTTCCCTTTCGGCACTGAACGCAAGGGAACCGGCTATACCATTTTTGAAATCAGTCCAGACTTTCAGGATCTTTTCCTTTCTTACATCAAACCGTGTTGTCTGTTCCAGCTGGTCCTGGTAGGACCATTTTACCTCTTTGGCATTTTTTAAAATGGATGGCCTCGTGATTTTAAGGGTTCCCGGGTGCTTCCTGACGCGAAGGACAAAATTCTCCGGCGTTTTATTTTTAGCCTCCATTTTCCTGAACTCCGCTTCCAGTTCTTCGATGGTACGGGTAGTCGCATCGAATTTGTCAATAGAGTCCTGAGTAGTGAACAGTTTGCAGCAGTCCAGGTAGCCGGGCCTGTATCCAAACCATCTTCCCATTTGGAGTAGGGTATCCGAATAATTGGTTGACCGCACAAAATAGTTGATGGTCAGCCCTTCAAGGGTGAACCCGCGGGACAGCCTGTTACCACCGATTGCTATAATTTTTTTAGGGGACTTTTTAGAATACTCCAGTTTATCGTTTGTAACACTGTTGATCGCTTTTACCTCGATGTCCTGAATAGCATCAGGCAGATAGTTTTTTAGGGCTTCAAAGGTAATAGGCGTCAGGAATTCGTCCTGATACCCTTTGGGAAGATAGCTGCTGATGTTCTCTATGATCCCCGCATAATACCTGTACCAGGTCTTTTCAAAAACAGCATAGACTGAATCAGGGTTACCCGGAAAATCATTTGGCAGATCGGTCTGAAGCTTCCTGATATATTCCTCTACCAGCTTCTTGGTAGCATTCTGCCAGCTGGTATATCTTGAAATGTGCACCAGCATGGTATGGTGCGGGTTATACAATGCCGAGTAAAGCATGCTTGATTTCCGGCTGTCCCTGATGGCCACCGAAAGAACAAAGCACCTGATACTTTCCCTGACAGAATTGGGCAGGGCTGCAGGGAAGGAATCAGTGGATTTACTGGCTCTTGTGGATTTTCTGTACTCCTGGTAGCTGGTAAAATCCAGATAGCCGCCAAAGGGACCAAATCTTTCTTCCCATTCCTCTTTATTTTCAAAATTTTCCACCCCGATCAGGCTGCCATCTTCCTGCCTGTAAACCCTTGTCGGAAAACTTTCTGTATGGTCTCTGACAACTTCTATCAGTGGGATCTTTTCTCCGGCAATGTTGTCAATTGGCTGCAGTGTTTCAAATATCTGTTTTGCACCTATATAATTTGACGGAGGGTTCAGCAGCACAATAAAGTCATCCGGGAAGATATTGGAAACCTGGGACAGGGATTTTTCGCCGGACTCCCCTTTCAGTTTGTATTTTACAACCCAGTCATTTTCAGGTGCCTCGTTGCGGTCCTGCAGAACATTGGCAAAAGGGGTCGCAGTGTATCCCAGGTAGGTTTTTCTTTTAAAGAGGTCCAGCAGCGCCCGTATATGTCCGTTTGTTTTGGAAGCATATTCCCGGCCTTTCGCCCCTGCATTATTCAGAGAGGCATTATCGGCTTCATCATCCAGTATAAGTAAGGGAATGTTATGTTTATCTTTGAACTCCTCCAGGTAATCGTGCAGCCAGACAATAAGATTCCTCAGCACGCTTACATTCTTTTTACATACCAGGATATTGGTCTTGTCAAGTGAAAAGTCGGCATCTGCAAGAGGTTTGTTAAAGTCTGATTTGAACGATGTTACCGCTACTACCTGATCTACAGACTTGTCGCCCTGAAGGCCGAAGCGCCTGATTCTTCCAACGCCCTTGGGCCCTTTTGTTTCTGCGGACAGATCGGTAATCCCTGAACCCACCACATCATTTTCAATCCTCAGCTGTGTCTGGCTTCTCAGGTCTTCCATGATACCGGAAAGAACTATAATCAGCCCATAGCCGGCATCTATTGCCCTGTTGATAACGGCATTGAAGTTTCCTGTCTTACCTGACTGCACGCTGCCTACTACCAGTCCTTTTATGTAAAAGGGTTCCCTGGATTCCGGGTCCCCGATTTTTTCCAGAATCTCCAGGCTGGAGACCCTGGTTTCTTCCACTACTTTCTCCGGCCGGCCTGTGTTTCCAAGGTATGTAAAATACCTGTCACTGTAATTCCAGTCTGTTGCATTCCTGCGGTCAGCTGTAAGCCAGGTCTGAAACCCTTCTTTTGTCAGTGAACTGCTCGGATCAATATCAATCGGGTGCACTGAAAGAAATTCCCTGACAGCGATGTTATAGTAGTTTTCCAGGGAGATATCATCAACTTCAGGATAATCATACATGTCAGCTATCGTACGCACAGGGGCTTTGATTTCCGGCAGAAGGCTGTCGAAGTAGGCTGTATTCAGTTTGTTATCAACTGCATAGCTTCTGGCTTTGCTTGTGATAAGCTTTTTGATAACATCAATGTATTTACTGGTATCCATGTAAGTCTGTTTTTAATAACTGTTTGATTTCTTCAGGAAGTGAGGCTTCAGAAAAGCCAAGGCTGGGGAGTATGTCTTTTTTAATCTGCTCCGGTGTCATTCCGTTCTCCCTGAGCAGCACAATACCGGAAATGATACTGTCGGCTGATAATCCATCTTCTTCCCCAGTGCTGTTATAGGCCACATCCTCGTGTACATGCCTGATTTTATTAATTGAGGTGGTGATCATCCGGAGTATCCAGTTGAGCTTTGAAAGCTGGTTACCGGTCAGTTCGTTTCTGAGCTCCTTTAAAATTGGGAAATCTGCATTCAGTTCCAGAACCACCCCCTTGCTGGATGATCTTCTTTCAAAAAGCTGTATACTTCCGGCTTTCTTCTGGCCGGAGAATTTTCTGATTCCCCGGTTAAAAAACTCTTTTTCAGCTTCTCCTTTTAATATACTGATATATCGCAGAAATGCCTGCCGTAACTCATAGGGGATTACAATCTGGGATTTTGCAACGTTCAGATGCAGCAGGTGATCCACACTGTTGCCTACTTCAACTCTCAGGCGGGCTAACTGAAGCTTTGGGGATTTTTTGATAATCCCGTTCCAGCCTCCGAACAGAATTATTCTGTCTGCCCTGTAGATATACATCCCTTCCATATCCATCAGGCCCCGGTTACGGGTAGTCCACTGGGTCAGCCCCTGCTTACTCTCATCGATGCTTCTGGAGGGCAGCACAAAACCTTCAATCTTAATGGTATCCGTCCGGAAGTTTCTGTGCCTGTATTCAATAGGCCTTACATCTGTTTCATGGATTGGAAACGGGTTAAAAGGCTTTATGACTGTATTGTTAATCCTGATCCTGAGAGGGTTTGCCTTTCTTTCCATAAACCGGTGAAATACCAGCGAGAGGTAGTCGGAGGTCACTTCCGTAATCTCTTTTTTGAGACTGTCCTGCCTGTTGGTCTCTTCCAGGTAATCTTCAAACTTGTAAAGCCCTTTCCAGACAATGATGGTATTTGCTTCAAATTTCTCAAAGCTGTTCTGGTATCCGGAGCTCAGGGACTGATAGGAAGCAAGAAGTGCTGTAATCTCTTCTTCCGTGTTTATTAAAATACGCCACTTTTTCTTCTGCTTCAGATAATCCACATCCCATGTTCTGCCATGGTAAGCTGATCCGCCCTTTTTCCTTGAGAGCACCGTAAAACACCTCGTCTGGGCAAAGGAAGCTGTCTTCATACCCAGCCCAAACCTGCCCAGGTCAGACACTTTCCGGTTGCTTTCCGGAGAGCTGCTGGGAAAGTGCATGCTCTGTCTGAGTGTTTCCCTGTCCATCCCACTGCCATTGTCAGCCAGAAACAAAGTGAAAGGTTCCTGATCCATCCTGATAAGGACCTCAATCCTGTCAGCACCGGCAGAAACGGAGTTGTCCATCAGATCTGTCAGTGATGTTTCCAGGCTGTACCCCTGCTCTGCAATAGACTTTATTAAATATTCGGGATCAGGATCCGCATTTTCATAACATGCATGATCAGTTTTGTTTTCAGTCATCAGGTGCTTTGGTGAGGCCGGTAATTCAGATAATTTCACAGGGTACGTAACGCTAATATATGAAAATTTCGATTTAATGATATACAATTCTGCTTATCATTAAACCGAAATTTATATGCCGGCGGACAGGGCGGCAGGGGAGGAGGAACGGTAGCCGGGCATAACATTCCCTGAAGATAGTTGCAGGCTCTTTAATAGTCTGTGGCTCAGGCTTCTGCTAAAGCTGTGCTTTCCTGCACAGTGGTCACAGGGTCTGCTTCGAAGGCCGGCAGTACAAGGCGTGCAATTTTATTTGCCAGAAGGGGTGGCACTGCATTTCCTACCTGAATGAACTGAGCTGTCCTCGAGCCGCAGAAGAAGTAGTTGTCAGGAAATGTCTGAATCCGGGCAGCTTCCCTGACTGTCAGGCTCCTGCATTGCTCAGGATCCGGATGAATATAGTAATGCCCGTCCTTGGAAATATGACTTGTAATGGTTTTTGAAGGCTGACCTGCAACCTGCACCCTGAATCTGTCAGCAAATTTCTTCGTTGTTACGGCCTCCTCAATATTCCGGTGCAGGGGGTATAACCGCTTCGGGAAGTCTATAATTTTCGGAGATGTTTCCCTGACCTTACCAAAACAGGCCGCATAGAAATACCTGTGCAGATCAGACGGCATATGCCCTCTGGAGGAATGATTCAGGACGCCCTGTAGCCTCGGGTCATGAAACCAGCCCTTTTCATACTGGCATGCAGCATGGGACCAGGGGATATAGTTATCCCCAACACCAAATTCAGACGGATTTATTTTTTTTAACTGTTTCCGGATTTCATCAAATACATCAGCGTTCTGAGGAAGTTCAGCCGGATTGATATCGATCTCCCTTATTAACTTAGCCCATCTTTCATACGTGTCCTTTTCTTTGGAAAGCCCGCTCCTTAACCGGGGCAGATCCTGTATCACATGCTGTAGAGGAACCTGATCAGCCTGCTCCAGAACATCAGGGGTAAAGGCAATATCGTTTCTGATGCCCAGGAGTATTACCCTGTGCCGTGTCTGGGGAATTCCGTGCTTTTCAGCATAAATTATAAAATCCCTGTGGCTGTAGAAACGTTTTCCATCCAGCTCCAGGCTCTGGGGATGATTCACGAGGGAATATATTTTATAACCGGGGCACCGCAGTTCAACATCCGGAAAGTCTTCCTCTTCCAGAAATGCTTCAGCCGGGTCAGAAAGATCTTTCAGGATACGGGAAAAGATAGGGCTCTCTTTTGTCTTTGCTGACAGAATTCCTTTTACATTTTCCATTACGAATACGGCAGGGCTGTGGACTGCAAGAATTCTGAGGTACTGCTTGTATAGCTCTACTCTGTGGTCTTTGGAAGCATCCAGTACTGTTTCCTGTCTTCGGGATCTTCCAACAACTGAGTATGCCTGACATGGAGGCCCCCCGATCAGCAGCCAGTTCCGCTCTCCCTGAAGGGCTGAGATGATTCTCCTGTCAACTTCAGCATTGGGTATTTCCCCTAAGGTAGCCTGCCATGCTTCTTCCCGGGCCGTTTCTGCCTGCTCCGGATGGTTTTTATAAAGCTGGCCGATACTTATTTCACCACGGACAAAAGCATAATAATCATCAGGTGCTTCTCCTGCCGGGAATTGCCTGAAAAAGCTTCTTAGCATTAACGTTTTATGAGCTTCCCCATCCTTTTCTATGGAAAGGGCTATTTTGAATTTTCTCTGCTTTTTTCCTCCTGATAAGGCGCTAAAACCTTCTCCAAGGCCCCCTGGCCCTGCAAAGATGTCAATTACCGGTATTGCCACTATGTATAAATGTTAGAATTCTGTCGTAGGTAAGGTCCCTGCTGCTGGCTTTCAACTCACACTCAAATATCGTCAAAACTTTCCATCCTTCCTGGGTTAATTTCTGAAAATTCTGTTCATCCAGCTCCTTATTTCTGTTGATTTTCTGCTGCCACCACTCCGTTCGTGTTTTAGGAATGACATAATATCTGCAATGTTCATGCCCATGCCAGAAACATCCATGTACATGAATAACTGTTCTGTGTTTAGGTAGGACAATGTCTGGTTTTCCTGGTAGTGTCTTATCATGTAGTTTATATCTGTATCCTTTGCTATGTAAAAATTTCCGGACCATAAGTTCAGGCTTTGTATCCTTTCCCTTTATACGGCTCATGTTATAGCTCCTTGTTTCTTTTGAATGTACATCTGCCATAGTTTCTGCTTTATAAAATATCTAAATTAGTAGCCTTAACAATTTGCTATGATCAGAGAATATAAAATCAATATTGTAAGGGAGCCAGGCCCTGATCCCCTGACTGGCGAATTTTATCCTTTCGAGCATGAAGAGCTACGTATAGAGGCCGTTTCTGAAAGAAGCGCCTATACAATTGCTTGTACGCTTTTTAAAATGAAGGTGAGGGGGCAACTGTTGCGGTTCTTTATTGATGGGGTGGAATACTTTGAGGAAGATTTAAGATAACGTATGCTTTATGTTTAAAACAAATCAATAATTTACAACTCTGGAGGCATAGTCAGATACTATATTCAATTGTTCATAAAGTTTTCCGCGGGTACTGGTTTACAGTCCGTAACTATATAATTGATTCGGAAAAACAGATGAATTATTTTAACTCCTGTCATACTCAACAGATCATGTTGATTTTCTGATTACTACCATTCAATGCAGTTTCGGTGGGTACGATGTGCAGACATCGGCTCATAGGTGAATGTAATTAGAAGTTAAGCACATCCCATATACAATAAATGTGTAATAAACCTTGTTCACAAGTGTATGCTCTACCAACCCTATCGGACAGGATTATGATATGGCTTTAGGTCAGACTGAAATCAGGGACTGAACGACCTGAAGCAATTGCCATTAGTTCAGGGCAACCATTTTACAGATCGTCTGCCTTCCTGCTTACGAACCCTGATCCTGCGGAAAAGACTAACCTTAACAAGTTTACCTATCAAACAGTAAGTGCTATAATGTACGTAAGTTAAGAAGGTATTGAACTACCCAAGCTTCCCTGGACTGAAGCCGATTCTATCATTTCAACCAGAGTTCCATACAGTACATCTAATATCCAGAAGAAATTTGCGCCAATCTCTTTTTCATTATGCATCATTTCCCTGACATTATCTATGATGGTCCTCTTGAGAATATCAATCAATATGTCTCTGTCAAGGCCTGATTCATTAGCATTTTTATCATCAGTAAACTGAAAACCAACTTCCGATAAAACCAGATCTGGGTCACTATGGTATCCTTCGTGGGCGATTTTGTTTCGGATGGGCTTTACTTTGGCGATGAGCGTTTCCACGGAACTTACTATCAGATCGAAGGCGTGGATGTTGTGCTCCAAAGCTTTTTTGCGAAGTTTTTTCTCAAAGCCTAATCCACTTTTTATTTCCAGGGCGTGCACCAGGTTAAATAATTGTAGAATCTGGTCCTTGTAAGTTGTTACCCTAAGAAAATAGTTTTCTATATGATACCTGAGGTATTCTCCTGTTTGTATGGTAGATTTTTCTTTTTTCTCATTATAATTAAAGGGGTGCCTTTCAGCTATAAACACCCGGGCCAACCGTAGGCTCTTGAGTGTATGCTGAATTCTGATTAGTTGGGTATTGATTCGGCTCACATAAGCGTAAGGTTCCCGTGTGACAGAGCTTATGGGGGTTATCCCTTTTTCAATTCCTTCAACATATGTTTTGAGAATCTTTATAACAAATTTATGCTCATGATATTCTATCAATTTCCCGCTCTCTGCACGCATGGTGTATAATTAAACAGCTTTGAAATACATCAAAATAATAGTTGAGGCCCCGACTTCATTACAGAGCCTGTTACAGTAGCTAAATACGGGTTAAGTTCTGATACGGAAAGAGATAAGCATAATGTCTGACATAGAACCCGTCTTTCATTCAAGTATAATAGCAAGAGGGCTCTATCAAACCAAAGTGACGCCAGGTTATAATCTTACTCAAGGACCTTTTCATAATCATGGTCACTTGCTGTCTCAAATATATCTTTATCGAAAACATCCTTTAGGGTCTGCCGGATAAACTTATAAGGATGATTCCATTTATTGGGCCCAACTGACAGAATGGCCTCCCCGGGCAGGTCAATCTTTTTTATCAATTTGTAGTCGCCGGCATGCCCGCCATGGTGAGGCACCACAAAATATACACGTCTGTTTTTTCCAAGCTCAGGTAAAATGTACTGATGCACCTGATCATAATGATGATCTGCAGGCAATATAGCTGCAGCACTCTTAGTCCAGACTCCCAACGAGAGCCCTGATTTGTTTCTATTAGATGATTTTGTGCCTCTTAATAGGTATATGCCATTATTTTATAAAGGGTATGCAGTACACTGCTTTTACCTCTTCCTGGCTCTCTCGAGCAGGGTGCGACCTCGATCCTCTGCCTGAAGTGCGTGTTTGCTACAATCTTTTCAAGTGCCCTTTCGCTGGTTCGGGTTGGAGGGTGAGCCATATAGATAACTTTATGAAGGAGCCTGATCCAGGCATCATCAACCTGAAAAATAGCCTGGTAGTGGTCTATATCCCAGTGGCTGATTATTAGTGTGCACTTGATGGCAGCTTCGCCTTCGTTTAACACCCTGATAATTTTACTTCGCCTGATGACACTGTCTATGCACTTTGCCGTGAAGCGTACAGACGCACCAATGTCGTAAAGGATAACATTCCCATCCTTAAAGTGCACTTCGTTCCAGTTGCCCTGCCCAACATTCATAGCTACCAACGTTGTACCCTCTGCCCAGCTTTTGATAGCATCAAACTCATCAATTGGTATCATTCCCGGTTCCGCTTCCCTTTCTTCATATTCTTTCCCAAAAACAGCCTTTTTGGATAATGCTCTGCCAAAGCTGAATGGCAGATTGCTGCCTGAGAGATCTAATCTGAAAGCAATAATATTGGAGTGGCCACCAGCGTCGTCTATACCTTGATAAGGCTCACCCTGATCGATAAGGCTTAAGATATTATCGGGCAGGTAATAATAACATCCCTCGCGAGGGACACGCATCTTTCCAAAATGAACGCCTGTTAACTCGATCATGCTCCGCTTATCGTTTAGAATAGGGTGTTCTTCCCCTACATTAGCCCTTACTTTCTCAAGAAAACTTCCGTGATGCTTTTCATTCGGAAAATCTAATAGGATATAACCTGATCCTTTCTCAATCTTTTCGATAAAAACAGGTACGGGGTCCGGGGTAGCTTCTGTAGAACGCATAAGTAAAGTGATTAAATAAACGGTTGATCAGGTGTAATATATTTGTACTACCTCACCTTGTATCAAATATAAGATTTGTTTGTGTAGTGCTAAAGCAGGAAACTGATACCAGGCTTCCGGTTCGTCAAGGTATGATGGTCTTTAGCACGGAGCTTAGTAACGATGGCAGGTGATTCCGGGAAACAGATGGCTGCTTCCGCCGAAGGAAAGCATAAGGACAGTCAGACGAAAAAACTTTTCCCAAGGACTGCTCTTATTGTCAACCGGAATCCAAGCATTCTGCAATAGCTACTTTTTTTGTTAAGCCCCTCTTCTGTCAGCTTTACTTTTTCTCAATTAAGCAGAGGTCTTCAGTTTAACTGCCTGCTTCGACATAAATCGTAATGAGAAGCAGCCTCTTCCGTGTTTATTCACAGGTAAAATTCACATGGAGTGCCGGGTATCAGGCGGTGGCTAAAGAGAAGCCCTGTATAATGTCTAAAGGCCTTCCGGGTAAAAAGAGAGAAAGGCGGGTCCATCTTTACACCCGTTTATTTTCACGTAAAAGGCTGTATTGCCGGAAGGGCTTTGGGAAGATGCTGCTCCGGTCATTTTGTATGCGCATGCGATTACAGGATTTAGGTAGCTATGCTTTGTACCATGCCTAATGTACCGGTCATAGGATGGAGGTTAATTTTCCCTGTGATTTTTCCCATGCCTACCTTGCTGCCAAAACCGCCTGTTTTGCCTTAATTGCAGACGTTAAAGCACCTGGCGCTATGAGCAGAATCAGCCGGCCGGGGGTGGGGTATTTGTGCCTGCAGGACGTATGATCGTAAGAAGGGGCACGGTACCAATGCGGTAATGCAATGCTTCCCGGGGTATGCAGTGGACTGCGTGGCCAAAAGCCAAGCGGTCAGTTCCCGGGAGCTGGAAACCGTCAATGCAGCAAATACTCAGACAGTCTTTTCCAGGATATGAAAACCTATCACTTTTGCTCCCGGTTCAGTGGAGGCGGGGCAAAAGTGAAAAGACCGGGATACCCGTAGCTCTTTAGTTCACGGGTCGGAAACTATTCAACTTTATAGATGCCGTTGCGGATAGCATAGATTACAAGACCTACCCTGGAAGCGACATCCAGCTTCTTGAACAATGTCTCCCTGATGGATTCCACTACGCGCGGAGAAACTTTCAGGAACGGGGAGAAGGATTTATAGGGTAATTCCGTACAGGCAAGTTTCAGAAATTCTATTTCCCTTTCCGTAAGTTCTGTCTGGAGCTGGGTGCCACTAACAAGTCCCCGTTTCAGAATCTCGCTCACACTGCTGGAGTAATAACTGCCATCCACCTCAAGGGCCTCTAAGGCCATCCTGAGTTCGGAGGGGTCCGCATTCTTCAGGATATACCCGTCTACCCCGCATTTCAGCATACGGAGTACGGTTTCCTCATCGTTGCTCATAGATAAGGCCAGGATCTTGATGTCCGGGTGGTGTTCCTGCAGCCACTTTGCCGTTTCAAAGCCATCCATGACCGGCATGCTAATATCCAGGAGTACGATAGCGGGAACCTTTTCCGGGAACAGCTTCCGTATAAAGTCCCTGCCGTTTTCTGCTTCAAGTATCACGGTGTATCCACTGAAACCATTGATCAACTCCAGGAGCCCTTTCCGGAAAAGCTTGTGGTCGTCAACAAGTGCTACCCTGGTAACCGCCGTTTGTGTGGTATGCATAATTAAAAAGTATTTAAATGAATCGGATCGGAAGCTCAAGATGAACAAGCGTGCCTGCCCCCGGGGTGCTTTCTATGCTGAACTTTGCACCTATCATGGCCGCGCGGGAATGCATGTTGGTGATGCCGGTACCACCTGCCATGTGCAGGAGTGCCGGTGCCGGGTCAGCCTGGTCAAAGCCCCTGCCATTATCTGAAATATTGAGGGTCATCCCGTCTGCCCGGAAACTGACGCGTACGGCAATGGCATCAGCCTGTGCGTGCCTGAGGATGTTGTTGATCGCCTCCTGTGCTATACGGAAGAGAATCAGCTTTTTATCCGGGGCAACGGGGAGTTCCTGCCCGATCAGGTCAAAGCTGGTGTCGATAACCCCGGTTTTGCCGATCAATTCAAGCTGAAATTTCAGGAGGGCCGATAGGGGCTGTTGTGTAACATATTTACTGTTCAGCCTCTTCGACAGATCTCTTAAATCCTGGATGGCCTGGTCAATCAGCTCCTTGCTGGTGGCAAGTTTCGAAGCACCAGCCTGTGTTATCGTGTTCTCCAGGGTGCTGATATTAAGCCGGGCCAATGAGAGGACCTGGCCTACATTGTCATGAATTTCCTGTGAAATGGAGAGGAATGTTTGTTCCTGCATCTCAAGTTGAGCCTTCAGCATTTCTTTCTGGTAGGAGTCTACCAGTTCCGTTACCTCCTGCTGGTGCAGGAGTCGCTTTTTCTGGTAGGTCAGGGTCATAAAAGTAATGAACATGCCTAACAGGAGTAACAGGGCGGTACCAACGGCAACAATCAACACAACGTCCGGCATAGGGAAGATAAGCTTACAGTTTCGCTCGTTCTAAAGCATAGGGGGTCTTTTTCCATTCGAGGAGGAAAGCGATAAGAAAAGTACCGTGCAGCAAATATCCGAGAAAGATACTGATATAAAAAAAGGCATTGGCCATTTCAAAAGATTTACCCAGCATGTAGTGCATCAGGCCGTCGACAAAAAAGCTCCCCAGTGAATAGAACAGGAGGCCTGTACTGGTCCAGAACATAGCATCTTTTGTTAACTCGACTACTTTTAAGCTGGTGAAAATCTCCCGGTAATAAAGTAATACCCAAAGGGTCAGTAAAACATTCTTCAATGACAGCGCATAGGAATTATATTCTGACAAGCCCTGGAAAAAGAACGTAATAATACCTGAGACGAGCAGGTACGCCGGGATGGTCAGGATTACAGCACGCCTGTAGATGGTGCCTTCCAATACCTTGTAAAATACAAGGGAGTAGAGCACATACTGTAAGGGGGTGAGCAGGTGATAGAGATGCAGATTTCGTGTCTTGTTGAGGAGCAGGTAAGCCGCGTAAGCTTCAAAAAGTGCCGTTAAAAGCAGCGTCCAGCCCAACAGCCGGAATGGGGAGTCCAGCTTTTTATACAGGACCAGCCAAACTGCCAGGTTCAGCGCCAATAAACTGAAATGAACATATAATTCCCACATAGTTCTGAAAGATAGGAAGAAGGCCCGGTAGATACCAAGCCTTCCCTGTTTTAAGGTTCCATCAGATCGTCTGCAGGGCAGTTCAAAAGTGGCGGACAACGGCAGCAATCATCCACGTAGGTGAGGTCAGTCTCCGTGGTAAGGCTATTCGCATCGTTTACCGGGGCCATAAAGAGACGGTGTTCCCCGTTTTCTTCAATCCCGTAGTAAACCCGAATGAAGGCACTTCCCGGACTCTGTTGTATCATTTGCAGGACCGAATCAGTGGTGAAATTGGCAGCGCGGATCATCGTATTGTCCTGGGGGGGCTGTAAGGCGGCAAGATAAGCCTTGTAGCGGGCACACCGTTGGCGAAGCTCCTCGTGGGTAACGTCCAGTTCTACGAATTCATTCTGGTTCACATCGCTGAAATTGCAGGGTTGTGTTTGCTCCTGCAGGCCATCTGTCTTTCTTGTGATTAAGGTTGGCATACATTTTTATTTAAGTGAGACATTTTATCTGTATGCCTAAGTAGGGCAGCCTATTCTTTAGACTCAACCGCCTTTCAAACAGGTAGTAAAAAGGGGAGTGTTGTAATGTCTTGGTAATGTGTTGTTTGTGTTTTGTGATGCATGCTATGGGCGTGAATATTTACCTGAAACATGTGTAAAACGGGCTTTGAATAAAGGGATTTGATACGGGTGACAGGATGAAAATAACGGCACCGAAGTGGGACTAATCACACCACCAGTGTAATTGGTTTTATCCTGGTTTTGTTAGTGTAAACGCCCCTGGAATGAAGGTCGGTTTACGACGTCCATCCGGGCATGAGTACTTGAGGCTGATTTCATTCGGCAGGTCCGGCATGCGGCATACTTTTTTCCCCGAATCCCTTCCCGGTCAGCGCAGGCAAACCTGCCAGGTAGAGATCAGGAGCTGGACCCGTAAGGTGCTTGCATATGAAGATGGCCAAAGAGGGGTGGGGAGGCCGGAGCCCTGCCCTGGGATTTGTTTATATTCTACAAAAGCCTGAAGTGTATCAGGCTTTTGTAGAACAAATTGTCAGGGTTTACCTCAGGTCGGAGGATACCATGTCCTGCAACGGCAATTTACCTTACCTGGCCAGATGATTCAGTGTTTAAGCCGTAATAGTAATTGGCAGTAACATCCTGCCGTTGCAGTAGCTGATTGCCCGGCCTGCTCAGTGGCTTCCGGGCCCGTCAGGGTGCATTCAACTCTCGGCAGCCTGCAGCTGTTCTGGATCCACTGTCTATGTCAGCCTCTTTTCAGTTCGTGTTGAATAAGCTGACTGCACTTGTTTTGCCCTGCAGCTACATCGTGCAGCAACAGAGAACCAGGCCGGAAGGGAATTTATAAAGCATATCCTTCCTGCTACCTTAAGTTACTTCATGGTGCTATCCAGTCAAAGTCAATCAGGTGTGCCAGGTTATCAGTTAACCGGTTATCGGGGTCTGTCCTCAGGTACTTGCCCGAAGCTCCGTTCACGACGGTGACATTCTCCCCTGTAGCCCATTGAGCCCTGCTGTAGTTCCACATCCAGGTTGTGGCGGAGTTTCCCCGTGTTTCAAGTAGTTGTATTGCCAGTGCTTTGGATACTTTCTCAGCCCGTGTCGTGCTGCTGTCCCCTTCCGTGTGGAAGGCATAATGGGTGATAACGTCGTTAGAGTCTTTCCAAACCCCTGAAATTCTGAATTTCGCCATATTTAGATTTGCTTGTTATGATAGACCGGTTTACGGTAAAAGAGCACAAGATTAGAGACTTAATTCAGGAATCAGAAGGGGATGTACCTGTGTTTTTTCTCCCATTTCACAGGTTTAATCTCATCCGGGTGGTCTTGTATTTGCCTGATCAATTCATTTGGGTTCCGGGCACCTGCAGAGAGCGAATACAATTTCAATAAGTCTCTGGCAGGCTGTAGTGAATTTTGAGGGGGCCCGGGAGGTTCTCCTTATTTGCAGAATCGGCCTTAATTAGCCAAACCGGGGGCTAAGGCAACACGATGATAAAATAGACATGAAGATGACAGGGGAACTGGTACCGATTATCATGTGAAGAGGGATCTTCTGACGTATTGGTCCTCAGCTGGCATGAAGAGATCTCGGCAGAGCAGGCCCAGTTGCCTGCCGCTCCCAGGTACCAGGTCCCACGTGATCAGCTGCAGCAGTGACGAGGGCAGAAGGAACCTGCAGGAAGGTATGGAAATAGCCTTTCTTGTCAGAGCGGCTTTCGAGAAGGAAATTGTCCTGGTAGCTATGTCGGAGTCTTCTGCGAATATTATCTAGTCCAATCCTGTGGCCCGATGGGCGGGTGGAGCACCGCAGGTTGGATGTCCTGATCTGGAGGCCCTCTTCATCAAGTAGAACATTGATGATAGCGCCTTGCCCCTTTTGCGTGAGATTCCCATGTTTGAATATATTTTCCACAAGGGTCAGGAGAACAAGGGGGATGAACCGTACCCCTGCCAGGTTAGGGCTGTACACCAGTTCGATATGAAGCTTATGGTCGTTCCGTAATTGGTATATGCGTATCAGGTGCTCCACCTGTTCTATTTCTTTTAGAAGATCTGCTTCCATGTGCTCTTCTTCGCGCTGGAGTGAATAACGCATCATTTCGGAAAGCGACAGGATGGTTTCGGCAGCCTGAGCGGAAGTCTTCCGGACACTGTTGTACACAAAGCTAAGGGTGTTAAACAGAAAATGGGGATTAATTTGTGCCTTCAGAAAAGCATTCTGGGACTTGATCAGTTCATGTTGAAGGGTTTGCTTCTCAATTATCTGGAGCAGGTGCTGTCTTTCTGCCTGTTCTGCACGTAGTTTTTCTTTTAAAGACTTGATGAGAAAGTAGTAGCCTGTTGCAAATCCCATAAAATAAATGGCGCGCCAGGTAGATCGCAGGATGTAGTTATAGTCGAGCGCGACAGGGCGTAGCATGGTGACACCCAGATACCGGGTCAGCAGCAGTTCTGCCCCATAAACAACAAAGACGTAGCACGCAAGTACCAGGAAGACCAGGAAGGGGAGTACCAGTACCGGCTTGGCGGTCCCCAGAAGTGTACGGGGAAGAATGACTGTCGCAAACAGGTAAAATAGAAGGATGTTGAGAATGTAATGCACGGAATAATCCAGCAAGGAACCGAATGAGCCGGTAACAAGACCAACTACCAATACCTCGTAGGCGATGAAGCTTACCCAGACAAGAAAATGGGTTTTATAGCCCTTAATAATCGAGTACAATTGCATTATCTTTGGTTTTATGGCTAATGTATAACGGCTCGGTCCGGTGGTGGAATAAATTTAGGCTGTAAAGGCGTAGGTCATAAATTTTTCATAAAAGCTATGAAAAAACATACGAATATCCGTCTTAATCTGAAATTGAAAACAAGTTTTTCCTTTCGGCCAACCAGTTTCTCTGGAGGAATCTTCAGTACCGAACCTGCTACCACACCGATTACCTTGACAACTGGCGTCTTTCCGGGCGTAGATGTTTAAAAAGTAATGCGGGCATATTAATTTCCGGCGGATCCTAACCGGCCGGAAATTAATACGTTGCCGGTAACATACTGGAGGAACTGCTGCCGGTAGGTATCCCCGATGGGTACTTCCAGGTTATTGACAAGTGTGATAGTGCTTCCTTCAATCTGTTCGACGCTCTTCTTTGCAATGATGAAGGATCTATGCACACGGATAAATCCGTTCGAAGGAGACAGAGCCTCTTCCACTTCCTTCATCGTCAGGTAAGTAATATGTTTGTGGCTGGCTGTATGAATGATTACATAGTTTTTTAACCCCTCTACTGCGATGATCTCTCCTGTACGTACCCGTATCAGTCTACTTTTCTTGTCGCTCTTAATAAAAAAACCCTCGTCAGTCTGCTGAGGGATTGCCGGATGGCTTCCGGACTGCCTTTTGAAGACGCACTTAACTGCTGCCAGGAATTTATTGAAGGAAATTGGCTTAAGTAAAAAATGATCCGCCTGAACATCAAATGCTTCCAGCGCATATTTAGAATGCGCCGTAGTGAATATCAAAAATGCAGCATGGGACCGCAGGGTTTTCGCCAGTTCAATCCCGGAGATCCGTGGCATGTCAATGTCCAGGAAAATGAAATCGTACATTATATCGCCATGGAAGTCCATAAGGGCTCTTACCGGGTCCTGGTATGTTCCGGCAAGCTGGAGTTGAGGTACGGATTCGATATAGTCAGAAAGTAACTCAACGGCGTGGCTCTCGTCGTCTATCACCACACACCGATACTGATGGGTTTCGTTCATGTAAGTACGAGTTTGTTTTCGTAGATCAATTAAGAAATAATAGGTTGGTATCTACCAGTTTTCCCATGTAAAAAGGAGCAGGCTACAAATACTGGCTATTCCTGTGGGGTGAATACAGGTATTTCAATACAGAGCCAGGTTCTTATCATACTGCATAGCGGTCGTTGCCTGTGTCACCATGTAAAACAAATATACAATATAAAAAATAATTGCAGGGTCCCAGGCAAGGGAATGCATCAGGCGGCCCCCCTGCAACAGGGTTTTTCAGGTCAGACGCACCTGTTTGTCCTCCCAGGCAGGGTGTTGGTGTAATAAATTTCTGATACTATCTCAGATTTAATAGTTTCATTCAGGTAAGGTATAGTTATCGAATGGGGAAAACACTGGCTGATGGGAATAAGCAGGGATGCTTCCAGAAATTATCCGCTGATGGGCGCCTGCTTCAGGAATTGCTTCCGGTACAACCACTGGAAGGTGGGCCAGCAAGCAGGCATCCAAAGCAATCCGTATGAAAACCAACGTATCTGTATGAATATTTCTCTTGCTCTTCCTGCTCTTAACCGGGGGTGCACACACCGGTCTATTTTATTTATAGTTGGGAAGTTGCTAAGCAGAAATGACATTCCCGTGAACCGGGCATCCCGAAGAAAAACTTTATATCCATCCTGATTTTCAAACTCTTTTGTAAGTCAGCGATGGGCTGGCAGGACTGGGGGTGGTGCACCAGGCCATTCATAAAGACATGGACACACTGCTGGGAAAATTTACCAGGCCCCTCCTTATTGCTCTAAAGGAACACGATGGAGACTTCGCTGTAATTGAAAACATCAAAGATGCCAAAATCGCCCTATTAACTGATTGCGGGGAAATCAAGAGGGTGACAGCGGAGGAGTAGGCGGGGACGTGGGATCATACAGTCTTGACACTTGATGCCAGTGCGAAAGGTGCAGGATTGCCCCGAAACAACTCCCTGACAGGTTCCCGGTAGTTGTCCGTGTGGGGATGAATGACTTTGATTCTGATGCGGAGGCGCAGGCATTTTGCTCGAGTCTCCTGGGAGATCACTGCGGTTCACTCTTTGTAGTGTAGTCTCCTGTTATACCCACATCCGGGAAGCGGTATGTTTTTTGACCTTTTGCTGGCACGTACACCAGCAGGATTCACCTGCAGCTGCTATTGAAGTCTCTGCGGTATGTGGGCCTGAGACCATACTGCCTGTCTGGACCGGAGTACCCTGGGATTCACCCTGCTGGCTGATCCCTGGCTCCATGTGTCGTATCAGGGAGTTTTTCATGATAATATCCTGCCTAAAAGCCTTTCCTGAAGAAATAGCGTGTCACCTGCAGGAAAGGAAACATGAAATTTTGAATGAAACAAGATTTAACAATTTACCGATGTCCAAGAAGTTGATTAAGCTTATACAAGCTAACAAAGAGAAGTTCAATATCCATGTCCCTTCTGGGAAGGTGTGGCGCAAGATCTCTGCTCAAATCCACAAAGAAAGCAGTTCATCCAAAAAGTGCCGAGATATCTCCGGGAAGTAAACAGGTGGGACTTCCCATATCATTGTTAATATGTGGAACATGCATATAGCGAGGAAGAGGCGGGACTTCTGATGCAGAATAGGGCAGATAACTTTAAAGGTTACCTGCAATGAAATCACCGCCACAGTTGAGAGATATTTCAGGAAATGAAGCGTTGGTGCTAATCGCATATTTATAAAAAAGATTGCTTACTCATTCAAAAATATGAAGATAGATAAGTTTCTACTGTCAGTTGCTATACCTTTTGCTGTAGCCTCATGTGATACTAAGCGAGCCACTACTGAAGCGGAACAGTCTTATGGTGTAGAAAGAATTATACCAAGAGAAGTCAATAACATTGTTCTTATTTTTTCCAGGAATGATCAAGCCAACAGTAATAAGAAAAGTTCTTTTTATACTGCGAATAACGTTCGTTATTATGAAAACGTGATTGATAGGATTGATGTTGAGTTGCAGAATAAAGAGCAGGAGGATACCATAGTGGTAATAACTGACAGGAAATTACAGTCAGTTGACCTGTTCCACAATTACGTGACATTTAACTACTATTTTCAAAAAGGAGATACCGCCGTATTTTCTTTTCGAGATGATATACCCTATGTTCAACTGATCAACAGAGAGACGAAAACTTATGATACTAATCTATCACTTGTTTTGAGAAAGCGATTCAATCAGCCCCTAAAAGAAAGTGGTATAATGAGACTTTCCGCAGATAAAGCTACAGTTGCAGAAAGATTTGAAATCATCAAGGCGAAATATCAGCAGGAGCAGGGATTTCTTGATTCCTTACAATCTAATGGTTTATTAACACATTCCATTTGGCAAGTTGCTACTCAGCAACAGGTATATAAGCTATGGGAAGCATTGCTTGACCCAACCTTAGCACCCTATAGAACTGATGAGTCAGTCAGTTTCCCTTTGTCAGAATTAGTAAATAATGATCGTCTGATCTTTGATGATTTTTTTCACAGGTTTTTAAAATACAAATATTTGTGGAGTGATCTGATGGGGATTAGAAAAGTGAGGCATTCACAAGGTATTTCACTTGACTACAAGGAAGGGTATGAAAAAGTTAAAGCGAAGATAGGAAATCACAATGTAAAGAATCTCCTGCTCTTCTACTGTCTTCAGATGATTCAGGATGAAGAACCTAAAGCCATCTTTAATGCTTACCTGAAACAATTTAAGGTAGATGTGCGAGATACAGCTTATATAGCCTATCTAGACAAGAATTTTAATAATAAGCCGAATAGCCCACCAGGCTCCTCCACGTTAACAAATTTGTTTAATACGAGAAAAGTTGAGTTTAATAAGTTAATTGATGAAAACAAGGGAAGAGTAATTTATGTGGACTTATGGGCAAGCTGGTGCAAACCCTGTTTGTCAGTCATGCCTGCGTCACATCTGCTACGGGAGCAGTATAAGGGGGAACCGATAGTATTTATATACCTATCTATCGACGATAAATTTACTGCTTGGGAAAAAGCAGCCGAAAAAGTGGGCCTGGTGTCTTCTGAGGATAACTTTTTACTGCTAAATCCTAGAGATGCCGGTCTTACGAAGCAGATCAGTTTAAGAACATTGCCTCGTTACCTTATTTTCGGAAAATCTGGTGCCTTATTACATGAGAATGCCCCCGGTCCGGATAGCCCTGAATTAGTAAAGCTTCTCGATAGGTATATTAAGGAATGATTTACTTTAATCTGGATGTGGAAAGAGTCTAAACATAAAGTCTTAATGTAATGCACAGAATCAGGAATCCAAATATCTGATAACATCACCTATAGTGCATAAAACCCAAAACGTAAACTGTATCGAGCAATAAAATCCAATACAACCTAAACTTTACATACATGAGACACCTTATCTTACTATTACTTCTTGGTTTTTGCTGCTGTAGCAGTTATGCGCAATTAACCTATCATGTTGATGTGTCCTTCTCAGATCCTTACAATACTAAAGGAGGGGTAGTAGACGGGGAGGTGATAAAGTTGGAATTCTCCTTTCACGATAGGGTACAACAATCAGTAGTAAAAGATGGTAAAGCTACCTTTACTGGTACCCTTGCTGAACCCACCGTTGCTATGCTAAACTATAAGAGCGGCGGCGTCAAAATTTTACTTGACGGAAATAAGTATACTCTGAATTTGACGGCAGTGAAAGAGGCAAATTACTTTATCTACAAAGATAGCGTGATTACTACCTCACCGTTCCATAATGTGTGGCGCGAATTCTATAAAAATAACAGAGCCCAGACAAGGCGCAAATTAGAACTTCTCGATGAAATAGATCTGAGCCAGGATAAACAGCAGATGACTTCTCTGCAACGGGAGTTGGTGTTACTGGATTTAGAAATTGCAGAAAGTTATAAAACGGTTGCATTGGAAAATTCAGACAACTATGCAGTAGCTTATTTTATGGGCGATGCGCCTGACTTTTCCTATAAAAACTATATGCCTGTTTATTCTGCTTTAAAAGAGGATGTAAAACGTAGCCAGTTAGGCCAGCGACTACTCAGTAAACTGACTGCTGTGAGAAATCTATCTGAAGCAGATGCTGTTCCTGTCAATCCAATCAGCAAGAAATATATTGGACAGAAGATGCCAGAAATAGTGGGGGTAGATGAAACTGGAAAGCGTGTAAGACTGGGTCTTGAAAACTACAAAAGTAAGTACACACTTATAGAGTTCTGGGCTAGTTGGTGCGGCCCATGCCGTAAAGTAAATATAGATATGCGGGCGAGTTATCCTGAGTACAAAAAAAAGGGGCTTGAGGTAATAGGCTTTTCGCTGGATACAGATGCCACGAAATGGAAAAAAGCGGTAGCACAAGATAATACAGGTTGGTTGCAGGTATCAGATTTACAGGCAAGTCATTCGCCCGTAGCCCGATTCTTAAACATAGTTTCATTACCATCCAATGTCATAATTGATGCTAGTGGAACCATCGTAGGAATGGATGTATATGGTGAAGCGTTAGACAAGATATTAAATAAATAAGATAGGTCACGCTATAGAATTAAACGTAAATAAAAGCTCCCAGGAGCATATAAATGTGCAATCCACGCTTATGGTATTCCTGGTTTTTTCACCACCTCCTTCACATCACAAAAGGACCAGAACCTGACTGTTTCGTTTTCGGCTTACTTTATGATAAATATGATTTTTGAAAATGTAACAAAGTATATAAGACTAAAGTGTATAGTGGTGGACCACCAATAGTTGATTCCAAAAACAAGAAACACTGGATGCATTAGATGCAGACACGAAACCCGAACACAGCGATGAGAATGAAATGGCTTCTTTTTTTACTGCTTGTGCTGCAGCAGGTAGCGGGCTTTGCGCAGCGAGAGGCTACCAATTGGCATTTCGGGAATAAACTTGCCATGAACTTTAAAAGCGGTTGTCCTGTCCATTTTACAGTGGGTGATATGGTGACATTCGGGGGTAGTGCCGTCATGTCTGATAAAGATTCAGGTGCGCTGCTTTTTTATACCAATGGAAGAACCATCCGGAACAGTATGCACCAGCCAATGCCAAACGGGCACTATTCCCCTTTAGATTGTGCCAACGGAATCGGGCAACCTGCCCTGATCGTGCCGATGCCCGGGAACGAAGATCTCTACTACGTTTTTCACCAAAATTTCAGAACCTACCCGGAAGGAGATAAACTATATCAGATTTGTACGACCGTGCCTGCCTTGGCCTACAGCATGGACGTGCTGTATTCAGTGGTGGACATGCGGTTAAATAACGGATTAGGCGATGTGGTAGCTATGCAAAAGGACATGCTACTGCAAACCAAGGCAACCGAGAAACTCACCGCTGTACCGCACAGCAACGGCAGAGACTACTGGCTTGTAACGCACGAGTGGGATAGCGATGCTTTTGTCGTTCACCTCATCACTCCAGCTGGTATTTCATCCCCGTTTGTGCAGCGCATTGGCTCTGTTCACAGGCAAAAGCCTAACCACGACAATAGCGAGATCAGGGGCATGATGAAAGCTTCTCCTGATGGGAAGAAACTGGCTGTTGCCGTGAATGGGGGAGCACGCCCTTTCGACCTGTTTGACTTCGATGCAGCTACAGGTATCTTATCGAATTATGTGAACCTTGGAAATCTACATGAACAGTTTGGTGTATCCTTCTCGCCCGATAACTCGAAGCTTTATGTATCAAACGTAGACATAAGCAGGATGCGGGACGGAGAGTACTACCCTGATAATATTGTGCAGTTTGATTTGCTGGCTGGTGACACAGAGGCGATCATTACCTCTGCCCAGAGCGTTATCATGGACAACCCGTTGTTTAACAGACCGCCCCAGGGTGGAATCGGGGGCGGATTTAATGACATGCAACTTGCGCCTGATGGCAAGATCTACATGATTGGGAATAACTGGATGGTGCTTGATCCGAGCTTAGGCAACAATAATGTGGTTGTGCTTCATGCCCCTAATAAAAAGGGATTTGACAGTAGGCCAAGCTATAGTACACTTACCTTCAGCGGGCAGCCAATTGATGCCGGTCTGCCCAACTTCATACAGTCTTACTTCAACGGCTTAGAACCTGTGTCCTGCCCTGCAGCCGATGAATGTACATTCTCAGTGTTCGATCTGTATCCGAATCCTGCCACAGGTGTCGTAAAGTTTAACCTCCTTGCCTGTGGTGGGAAGCAGAATTTTAGCCTTCACATTGTAAATGCGATTGGGCAAGTTGTGCGGGAAGATCTAAAAAGGTTGAGTTTTGAGGACGAGGTAGACCTATCGGGTTATGCCGCTGGTCTGTACCTGTTTATTTTCACTTTTGAGAATAGACAGCAGGTGGTGAAGAAAGTAGTGAAAGCAAAGTAAGAATAGTGTATCTTTAAAAATACATATAAGAACTATCCCGTCAAGTATGACATCTATGCCTTCGGTTAAGGGTGAGAAGCAGTTGGAAGGCATGCGGGCATAAAATTAAAAAGATAAATGAAACAAATTCTACTGCTCTTTCTCCTGCTTTTAGTGATGTAAACACAAGCAGCGGCCCAAGCTAAGAAACCAGCTGATTTTGGACTCAGGTATTTACAGACTCTTTACAAGCGGGACACAGTGGAGATACTGGTGATGTCAAGACAGGGAGAAGAGAAAATAGAGAAGCCTCTGTTCCTTTTTGTGCAAGGGTCGCTTCCGGTACCACTCATCCTGCTCAAAGAAAATGGGGAGTCCTACAGCGTCTTTCCATGTATGCTGAAATCCTGCTAGACAGCTATCACCTTGCTATAATCAGCAAACCTTTTGTGCCGCTTATCAAAAAAACGGCTGAGTTGCGAAGAGACATAGCCTATATTAACCCACAGACAGGCGGTTTTCCTTCAAAATATATCGAGCGGGATCAACTGGAATACTATGCCGGCAGAAACAAAGAAGTAATAAAGTTACTGTAGAAGCAAAGCTGGTAGGTAACAGGGACATGGTCGTCGCTGGTCATTCGGAAGGAGCGGCTGTAGCGGCTAAACTGGCGGAGTGATCCAAAGATGTTAACCGGCTTGTCTTTTCCGGCGCTAACCCTTCCGGAAGAATGATGACTATGGTTTCACAGATAAGGCAGCAGGACGACTCATTGGGTACGGTCACAGAGAAGCAGTTTCAGTTCTGGCAGGATCTGGTAAACGATCCGGAGAATAACCAGGTACAGAGAGAGACAACCTTTAAATCTATCTATAACTTCTCACAGCCTCCAATAAGCTCATTGCGCAAGTTAAAGATTCCTGTGCTAGAGGCTTATGGTACAGAAGACATCGTTGCCCTTTTTTTGATTTCATGCGCATCGAGGCTATCCGTGACAAAAAGAAAAACTTTAACTTCAGACCTTATGTCGAAAGAGAGCATAATTTCTTTGGGTTTGACGAAAGTGGAAGCGTAAACTATGACGATTTCGGGTGGTATCAGGTAGCGCAGGATTGGAAAGAGTGACTTCAAAAGCTATAAATTCATTGCCCAGGTTATTAGCAAGCACGCGGACATCGCGTTTCCCTACTGCCCCGCGGGAAAATAAATCCCTGAAATCTGAGCGGTTGCATCTGTGGTTTTTCAGAAATAACAATGCATCTGCTTCCTATTAATCCATTATTGTACCTGTGCCATAGCAGCGCAGGAAGTTGTGAAACTACTTATGGCAAATGGTAGCATTACAAATGCCCTGGAACCTTAAAGACGGAACATAAAAAGATAAATCTATTTCTATTGTTACGATAATTTCGTAGAATTACGACATGTTCGTAATAATAAAGGCTTCAAAAGTGTTTGCTTTAAATCTTCGCTTTTTTAGCTGTAATAATCAATGAAGCTTTTATGAAAATCCACCTGTTACTTCTGTTGTTCCTGTTCTTAAGTTTTCCATCACAGGCCCAGCATACCTTATCCGGGAGGGTAATAGACGAAGCTTCCGGAGAGCCGCTGGAGTTTGTGTCGGTTTATATAAACACCACTACCCGGGGGACTGCCACTGACGAGCACGGAAAGTTTTCGCTCACACTGTCTGCAGGTAAATTCGAGCTCATTGTTACCTACCTGGGCTATGAGCCTATAATTTACTCGCTTGACACTAGGCTGCCACTGCCAGACCTGCTTTTTAAAATGAGCAAAAAGGTGATAGGCTTGCAGGAATCTGTCGTGCTTGGAAAGAGGGATGAAGAGTGGTACATCAACCTGGAAGTATTCAAGCAAAACTTCCTGGGAAGAAGCGCCTTGGGTGGGCAATGTCGGCTGTTAAACCCAGAAGTGCTAACTATCGTCTTTGACCCTAACACAGGGATATTGGATGTCGCATCGGATGAATTGCTACAGATCGAGAACCAGGCTTTGGGGTATAAAATAGAGTACTTGCTCGAGGAATTCAAGCTTTACACCCGGGGAGGCTATTGCTATTTCATGGGGTACCCGCGCTACATTCCCTTAGAAGGGGGGAGAAGCAAGCAAAAGCGGTGGGCAAAGAAAAGAGCTGTGGCTTATAACGGTTCAGCCATGCATTTCATACGGGCACTGCGTGCAAAAAAACTGGAAGAGCAGGGGTTTAACCTGCGCCGGCTCTACCGCATGCCAAATCCCAACAGGCCAAGTGAAAATGAAATTGCTGCGGCCCGTGAATTGAGCCGGTTAGCGGGGGGTCCTGCCTATGTACATGACTCGGTGCGCAGTGTGCTGCAGCGGGCAGGGCTGCCAAAGCACATTGAGCAGTTAGATGCCCGTAAGGTTCCTTATCAGGAATACCTGCAGGTAAGCCAGGATAGTGTGTTGCTGCGCTTCAGGGACTACCTGCAAATCGTGTATACCGGCGAAAAGGAAGAACAGGTCTATGTTTACCTACAACACCCCTTCCGGAAAAGGCACCCTATGTACCAGACTTCTGTTATCTCCCTGCAGTCTGCTTTCGTGCTGGTAGAGGAGAACGGTACTGTTTCGCCTCCGCTTGATCTGTTATTGGAAGGCTATTGGGGTTTCGAGAAGATTGGCGACATGTTGCCGCTAGACTATAGCCTTATACCTTGAGCTTTGTAATTGTAAGTATGGAACACCCGGACGAAAGTTGTAAACTCAATGATGAATGCATATCTTTATTGTGAGATTTGCAGTTATTCTTGTCACAAAAGAAGTGAGTGATCAGGTGAGTAGATGAGAGGGGTTGCCGTAAAGTATTGATGGCCAGTTTGTAATCAGGTTGGTTCGAATCCCTCACTGTCCTTGCCCGACTATTGCCCTAGGTGAGCACTCGTATTCACTGAATAGACCGTAGGCGTTGTCGCAGCAGTGAAGGCCTGCTAGGAGAGGAGCTGAATCTCATCTTGGACCGAAGCTGTCCGGTGCAGGTGCAGGGCCAGGTTGAAGGCCTTGCCGCCTGCACCGCCGCCATGATCAGATTTTGCGTTTGATTAGCATGTGCTGGCTGGTTTCCTGCTGGATTTCTGGTATTGTCTTTTTTCTTCCCTGCCGGATCCACTCAGCTAACTCATTTTTATAGAAGTATAGGCGCTTACCCTTCTTGTTGAAGGGAATTTCCCGACGACAGGTTTTCACGTAGACAGTGGCGACGGAAAGGTGCAAAAAAGCAGCGGCCTGGGTGACATTGAAGATTACCTCCGTGTCCTGTGGTTGGAGATGCTCTGACAGACGCAACTCCAGGTGTTCCATTTTTTCGAAGAGCAGACGCATGGCCTGGGGCAGTTGCTCAAAAGTGAAGTTTTCCATAACAGCTTTTCTTTTGGTTTGTGCTGCAATGGTAGGTGTTTGTTTGAGTGGGATACAAGCAGGCGGTACTGCTTCCTCCCTGTTTCTTAGTAAGAACTATAGTTTTTTTGCGTGCGAAGCACCTGGACGATGGTGAAGCTGCCGTCCGCCTGCTTTCGCACATCCAGGATAGGCGACTGACATGGTTTGGCGTTGGAGGAGATAATGGCTCCCAGATAATTGGGTGGCAAAGATTTTTGCTGGCCGCGGTATACGTAGGCAAAGTGCGTAGCGATCCACGTCTCCATTTCCCCTTTGAGGCAGCCCACGATCAGGTTAGCCTCGTAGAGCTGCTTAAAGGCATCGGCCAGTTGCTTGCCATTTCCGTGGAAGAGCAGGGGAGAAGCAGGTGCCTGGTTGTGGAGGAAGAGGGGTAACAATTGACCCTGGTCTGCCTGGGTGAAATACCCCTTCAATACCTCCGTGAATTTTTCGGCCACGCCATCCGTAAAATGCGGGTAGCTCAATACAGGCTTGCCTGCTACAGGCTGTACAGATTTGCCACATTCCTCTTCCGGAGTGAGCAAGCGCCTGGCCTGCCTGATGAAATCGGCCAGGAAGGCTTCCCTTAGCCTGACGGATTCGGTAAGATCATCCACAAATTGCTCATCAATCACAATGCCAGTACATACTGGTTGTAGCGCAGGGACAGGAAACAGCTTAGGCAGACTGATTTGAAACAGGAAATCAGGAGGATAGTTAAAGTCAAGATCAAACCGGCAGCTATGGAAGTTGACCCAAAATGCCTGAAAGCGTTTTTCGAGCAAATCAAGTTGTTCCAAAATGGCCGGAAGCCGTCTGTCATCCAGGACAAGTATGTCTACTAATGCCGTTTCTGTAAGAAGCTTGAGCTCATTCTCAAAGGAAACGTCCCCGTAGCTGGTTTCATGTGTAATCTCATAAACCTTCACCTCTTCCCGGCCAGCGCTTTTGGGACAGTAAATCTTTTTCGGTACTACCTTCAGGTTAAATGTTTGGAGGTGGGTGATGAACTTTTTCAGGTGTTTCATAGTGCCAGGGCTTTGCGGTGTGCATCACACGTTTACCTGCTTAGCCTGAGCTTCTGCTAATCAATTAAAGCAGGCGTTCAAGTGATTCCTGTAGTATTGCTTATGAATATAAATATATAAGGTTGGAAATGCAATTATTACTGCTTGCATTGTCTCCTCAAAATAGAATGATTCATTTTATGGTTATCTAAAGTAGTAACTATGGTTACCGTTTTTTGCCTCAGTGCATTCGTTGATTTTCCAGTTAGGAACTGAATAGAATTGAAAGACATAGTGGGTAGTAACATGATCGGTGCAACAGGTAACGCAGATCTGTTGTGTGTAAACTAATGTTTATCAGAATTTTGTTTAAAACCTCTTGATCAGGGATGACTACGGTCGCTAATAATAATACCTCTACCTTATTTAGCCGGTTTTCAGTTTAATAGTAATAGCCAACTGTCTCATTAAAATCGAATTAAACATCTTCTGCTCGCTGAAATGCGAGAGCTTTCAATTCCTGCTGTGCTTTTGGGATCCCGTACTTGGTTGCAATATTCCTCCAGCATCTGACAGCAGCTTTTACTTCTTCCTTAACTTTTTTGGCTCTTTCTTCCGTCAATCGAAAGTACTCGCTTACTTCCATTGCAAGGTCAAGGTCCAGCGCATTGTCATTATCAGATATGTTTAATTTCAACCCGCTACCATTTTCAACTGGGTTTATATCGTATGCTGGTGACAGTACCCAACCTCCCTCTGTTAACATAAATCCATGATTCCGAAGGTGATCATCCGTATTGGAGACACATATATGAAAGACTATTCTGCGCCAGAGCTCCTCAAGATCCCGATCTACGTTTGCGCCATTTGCTATAAGGAATTCAACCATTTCCAGATAGCTTGCCCCATCCTCATGGTCCTGGCCGTCTTTGTACCCTAACAATGTGATAGCCGAAGCAAAATGTATTCTTTCCCCGTTACTTGTTCGGTCGAATCTCTTCGTTAAAAATGTGTAGTTTTCAGAAGAGAATTTTTGAGCTTTGGACTCGGCCATGTCTATACCGGCTGCAATGGCCAGTTCATAGGTGACAATTTCCCACCCTCCAATATCTTCTTGATCGTTTCGACTTGGGAATTTTGCTATCCATAAGCCTCCGTCCTTATCTATAATGCTTGCTTTTGGCCGGGCTCCACCTAGCGATGCTCCTGGCGCCACCAATATACTCAGCCATTTTAGATATTCTGGATCCTCGATCACGTCATCTTCTTCCAATCGTAAGCTGATTTGTTCTAACTCGCGAAGAGAGGTCCAGGGAGGACTGGCCATTTCTCTGTTGTTGCTCATAAATGGACCATCTTCAGCTAATTTAAATCTGAGCGCACCCATCCTGTGGCCATCAAAAACACCTAAAAGATAGTCTGTTTCAAACAGCTTCTGTTCGGGTCTTCTTTCTTTTCTAGCCATTGCTGCCTCACGTCTGCGCATCAATATCCGGCCCCATCTGTCCGGAGAAGAGTCTAGAAACATCCCGAAGTTTTCCTGTTCCTCATTTAAATAATGAAGACCCGCATACATTTGCAGGTTCGGATCCAGTAGCTGTGAAGGGCCGTTCTTTAGCCAGTCTTTATCATATTCGAAAGAGAATATCTCCTTTCCCTTCAATCTTTCAGAATGTAGCATTCCCATCAGCATGGGGTCGTTCAATCCTTGCCAGTGGGCATATACAAATAGTGACCTTTTGTTTTCCTGCTTTGCCATTACTTATCTGTTCTTTTAGGGGCTCGCTCGCTAGTGATGATTTCAGCATCCTGTAACTTTCTTCCTAATAAATCATCCTTTGCAACTGAAAGCAAATCCTTTTCCAAACCTAACACCTGTAACACGAGTAAATAAGAACCAATGCTAACAGTTGGAGAGCCTTTCTCAATTGCTACCAAGGTTGGTCGGCTGATATTTGCCCGTTCTGCCACTTGTTCCGAACTAAGTTTTCTTCTCAATCGGGCGAGTTTTATATTTTCACCCATTTCAGTTAGAATACGCTTTGTTTTAGGTAATATTATTATTTTCTTTTTGGCCATAATGTTAAATATAATTTACAAATATACACCTTTTTGTAAATTATATTTAACATTATTATAAATAGAGTATTTATTGCAAATATATAATCCATTCACACGACAAGATATGCCCAGGGGGTGCATCCTGCTGTAGTTTCTCCACATGAATTATGTGTACAGAAAAGAATCGCATGTGTATGAACATAAAGGGGCTATAAAAGCCCCTCATCTGCCATGGAATAATATGTATCGCTCGTCAGGATTAGGTGGTCCAACAAGGCTATGTCCAGCAGCCCGGCACCTTTTTTCATCTTCTGGGTCAGCTGCAGGTCTGCTGTACTGGGCTTAAGGTTACCGGAGGGGTGGTTATGGCAGAGGATGATGCCGCTGGCGCAGGCTTTCAATGCGGCTACGAAGATGAGCTTCGGGTCTGCTACCGTTCCTGCTACGCCGCCTGTGGATACTTCGAAGATGCCCAGTACTCTGTTGGCGCGGTTTAGCAGCAGAACCTTGAACTGTTCGACAAACTCTATTTTGCCGGTATCCCAGCTCCCCTTCAGCACCTTGTATGAATCTGTCGAACAGGTAACCTGCGGTCTTTCAGAGGGCTTGACGCGGTTGCGGTAGGTGAGCTTTACTTCGGCTACGCGGTAGATTGCTGGGGATTTAGTTGTCTTTTCCATAATCTTGATCTTTTAGTGTGAGGAAATTGATTATGGTGCCCCGTCTGCCTTCGGTGCCGGACTAAGGGCATAGGTGGAGCCAAAGAAAATGTGGAGGGTCCGCCCCAAGGTGGATACCCATTTTGTTTGGACTACCTTGTCCCGTGTCCGGCCCGCAAGGCTACCTTTGCCCCGAAATGAATGACGTTGGATTTTTGCTTTGAAGTGGCCTGTATGGTGCTGCTCACTGTGGTCAGGCTATGCTTTAACTATCACCATTACTGTTATGCTGTTGAGATGTGGGAAACCCGGAGGTGTTTTCCATATCTCGACAGCGCTCTTGTGTTGCAGGAGTATTGAAAACCTATTATGGTTATGTGTATGGTTGTATTACATGTTTTGCTAAAAGGTATATGTAACTAACAAACTGTATCTCCTCTATACTTGTCTAGTCCTGATAAGAAAATCCCTGGTTGAATTGTTGCGGATAAGTGAAGAGAGGTTGTTTTCTTATTGCAGGCGTAGTTTATTGATTTACTAATGTGTTTTCTGTTCGCTTTTTATTCTTGTTCGTTTTTTGCGAACACCGTCTATTTGCGAACATGGAAGGGAGTTGTTTCATGCTATTATCAGAAAACTGGAGAAAATACCTGCTCTTGGAAATACAATTAGGGTAGAATCACAACCCAACAATATATTATCTGATAGTGTGCTGCACATCAGCAGGCAGGCTTGGCACGTGGAAATATGGCTGGAACTGGGGGCTCCCAGGCCCCTGCACCTGCTTCAGCAGCTTTAGTACGTTAAGCCACCCTTGCTAATAATTACCAATAGGTTGATTATAAATATGTCAAGTTTATTGCGCAATAAACTTGACATATTTATAATCGAAATGTCAAGTTTTTCGTACACAAAACTTGACATTTAATAGTTTTAGAACTTTATTTGTGGTGTACTAATTGTAATTCATTGCTTTATGAATGTTGCAGAGAAGATAGAGAAGAAAATAGGTAGAATGGAGGAAGGACTTACTTTTAAGTATGAACAACTCGGTATCTCCAAAGAAGAGTATAGCGCTGCCACCAAAGCAACAGAAAGGCTTATTCGCAAGGGGCTTATTAAAAGGGTATCCAAAGGAGTGTTTTATAAGCCTAAGAAATCCCGCTTTGGTGAACTCAAACCCCGGGAAGAGGAGTTGCTTAAACCCTACCTGTTCGAAGGTAACAAGCGTGTAGGTTATATCACGGGTAACAGCCTGTACAATCGAATGGGTTTGACTACACAAGTGTCAAACACCATAAAAATTGCCAGTAGATCAAAAAGAATATCAACTAAGCTGGGGAAAGTCGAAGTAAAGCCTTTAAAGAGTTATGTAGATATAAATGATAAAAATTATTATTTATTAGAAATTCTTGACGCACTAAAGGATTTCAGAATCATACCTGATTTAGATAAGAAGTCGGGTGTTAAACTCATGCAAAGCAAAATTCAGAAACTGGACCCTAAAGAGAAAAAGACGCTGATTAAGTATGCGCTGGAGTATCCTCCCCGCGTTCGAGCATTTCTTGGGGCAATAATAAGTGTTAATTCAAAAGAAGAGGACATATTACCTTTGAAGGAAAGCCTAAATCCATTAACATCCTATACTTTAGGCATAAATGATAATATGCTGCCAACAGCTTCCCAATGGTTTATTGAATAAATGAGACTTCACGAAAACAAAGAACTACTGCAGGACGCCATCCAGGCGGCAGCACAACAATTTGAAATAAGAGAGATATATGTAGAAAAGGATTATTGGGTAACTGTAGCCTTATATCATGTCTTTCACTCAGAAGTTGCCAGTCAAGCTGTTTTTAAAGGTGGAACAGCGCTATCCAAATGCCATAAGTTAGTTGAACGCTTTTCAGAAGATATCGATCTGGTTGTATTAAAGAACCAAGGTGAAACAGATAATCAACTAAAAAGGAAAATTCGCTCCGTAAGTAAATCGGTTGAAAAAATACTGCCGGAAATCCAGGTTGATGGGCTTACTAATAAATTAGGGCAGATCCGTAAAACGGTGCATCGATATGATAAAATATTTGATGGTGATTTCGGACAGGCCCGGGAGCATATTGTCTTGGAGGCAACTTGGTTAGGAAACGCTGATCCCTATACGAATAAGCCCGTCAGTTGCTATATAACCGAAATGCTGAAGAGCAGAGGGGAAGAGGATGTAATAGCAGAATATCAAATGGCTCCTTTCGAAGTTCAAGTACTTAGCGAAGAAAGAACTTTTTGCGAAAAAATAATGAGTTTAGTTCGTTTCTCCAGAACCGAAACGGCTATTGAGGATCTGAAAAAGAAAATAAGGCATGTGTATGATTTGCATTTGATGTTAAATAACGAGGCAATAGCAAACTTTATAGAGGGGGATGAATTTGAGGCAATGTTAGTACAAGTAGGAAAGGATGATATTGTTAGTTTTAAAAATAATAATGATTGGGTGTATACCCATCCTTCTGAAGCCATAATTTTCGCAGAGCCAGAAAAAACCTGGGAAAGTATAAAGGTAACTTATCAAACATCATTTAAAGAGTTTGTTACAGGAGTGCTGCCGAGGGAAGAAGCGGTAATAAAATCACTACAGACTTTAAGCGATCGCATAAAGAAAGTTAAATGGGGGTTGTATAACGAATAAAGCTTTAGTGACAGAATAGGTGGTAAAAATGAGTTAATTAATATTTATGTAAATGGCACCTTGCCAACACCCACTATACAAGCATGTGGCGAGGAAGCGGTACAGGGCCAACCTGGTGTCCAAAGAGCTGCAGCACCTGGTTTACCTTATCCAGGCGCAGGGTCTCCTTTCCCTGCTCCAAGTCTCTTAAAAACCGAAGACCAACCCCTGCCTTTGCAGCCAGCTCTGGTTGTGTCAGGTTTGCTTGCTTGCTTGCGTCTTTCCTTTACAAATTCATTTAACTGCATGTCCTATACCTTATCGGGTATAAAAATAACATATGAGGCATTGCTTATACCCGATGAGGTATAGGATCTTGTTAAGCTTTGGAGGTTAAGCGGGCTATTATCTATAGGAACTGAAAGGCTCTCCTTATAAAGTGGGTAAGCCGTTTTAATCTTTTGCTGAGCTCTAGGCCTTTTTATGTGCTTCTGTCCTGATCTCTTTTTATCTGCTTGCTTTTTAAATGCGGTCAGATGGGCTGCATACTGTCGCTTTACATCATCTTCAAAACTGTCGAGGTAGTATTCAGTAGTTTTAAGGTTGCTGTGACCCAGTGACTCTGATATGAATTCAGTTGGTGCACCAGCGCGCTTGAGGACGGTGGAGAAGGTGTGCCTGGCGGTATAGGTGGTCACATTGTGCTCAATGCCCACTGCAGCGGCGACACGCTTGATGTAAAGGTTAATGGTTTTGACTGTCTGCCTGACATAGGCCAGCTCCTGCTCAGGAGTTATATCCTCCCTCAGAATAGGAAAGACATACGTGTCCGGAGAGGTTGGTTTATTGCCCCACCTTTTGATGATGCGGTTTATCTCTGGTGTGCGCATAGCCACAATAGGCTTCAGGGCATGACGGGTGGTGCGTTCTGTCTTCGCCCGGATAAAAGTGATGCTCTCCCGGCTCAGCTGCTTGTACTTTAATCGGGCGATATCCTTGACATTGATGCCGTTGCACAGGTAGGAGAAGATCCAATAATCACGGGCCTTCGCCTGGCTATCGTGCTCGGGATGGTAGTTGTATATTTTCTCAACATCAGCAAGGGTCAGGGCTTTTTTAACATTCTTGCTGGCCGGCATCCTATACTTCCTTCGCCCGAAGGGGTATAGATCCCTGCTTAAATCGCCTGCATCTATAAGATCATTAAAGAGGGTGCGAAGTGTGCGCAGGTACATGCTAACAGTGGTGAGCGTTTTTTTACGGCTGAGCATCCACTTTTCATAGCTGTTGAGAAAGTCTACGGTAACATCGGTAAAGGGCAGCGGCTTTTTTCTCCTCACCAGGTCTTGTTTCCTTTCCTTAGATTTTTGAATAGAGAGTCTCCTTCGGTTGATGGGAGGTTCCTTAAGCATAAAAGAGATGAGGGAGATATAGGCGTTTTCGTAGAAGTTAGCATTTGCGGCCTGTCCATTCTCGCTCATCTGCTTAATACACTGCTCATAAGCGGCAAACACATCCTTTCTTGCATGTAATTCAAGAAACTTTCTGTCAAAGGCCTCAAACGTGAAGAAGGGCATCTTCTCAAGAATACGGACCGCCTTTTGTTCCAAAGCCTGCAGAGACAACTGGATTTCTTTATATCTACCCCTTGGCTTTTCCCCTTGTACCTTAGAAAAGTCTTCCTCAGAAAGGGCGTATTGAGTGCCATAATATTTTCGCTGCCTTTGGAAGGTAATCCTTAATTTTACCCGGAACGTCCCGTCTTTTAGCGGTCGTCTGGTGTCCAACATGATAGAGGTTGATGCGGTAATCATAGCTGTTTTCGTAGAGGTTCTGTGCACACAATTTGCACACAAAGGGCCAAAATAGCAATAATTACTTAAAATTAATTTTTATACAAAAATCTGTAAATCAGCTAATTGTAAAAAATATAAAAGTATATTAAATTAGAAAAATGCTATTATTTGTCGCTTCTAAGCAGTAGGTCTTTGGTTCGAATCCAAACGGGATCACTTTAAAGCCTTGTAAGTCGTTGATTTGCAAGGCTTTTTTGTTTTTATGCCACTTGTATTAAGTTAACTATAGTTTGTGCAGAGACAAAGCGCACAAAGTCGTACTAAAACCAGTGATTAAAAACTATAGTTGATTAACAGCGGGCAATTACTGTTAACTATTTATTCTTCTCATAAACGAGCTGTACTACTCCTGATTTAAATTTACTGACCTCAATCAGATTCAGGTTAATTCTCTCCTTCAGATCCGGGAACAAAGGGTTACCGCTCCCTAATACAGTTGGGTGCACTGCCAGGCGGAAAATGTCGATTAAGTTGTGGTGGAGAAAGGATGTGATCAGTTTTGCACCTCCGTAAAGCCAGATATCTTTCCCTGGAAGCTGCTTTAGTTCGGCTACTTGTTGCGGCAGATCAGATGTAACAAATAGAGCTCTGCTTTCATCTTGTCGCAGTTGGCTGGAGAAAACTACTTTTTGCTTGCTATGCACCGCCGCCCAGAGTAATTTTTCAGCTTCAGAGGCATGCTGGTCCGGCTGATAATTTCCCCACATATCGTAGCTCACCCGACCGTAGATGATGGTATCGATGCCGGAAAGGAAATCGGGGAAATCCATGTCTTCATCCAGCACGCACCAGTCAATTTCGCCATTCGGGCCTTCAATGAATCCGTCTAATGTTACAGCTAAGTCTAAGATTACTTTTCTCATACATTTAACAGTGTAAGGTGTCAGAATCTACTCATACGGAACCGGACAGGTTTCCAGCATTCCTTTCACCTCGGTTAAAGTGTAGCGCTCGTTCTTGTTGCCAAAGTTAGTCTGGATATAGTTGAGCAGGTTGGTTATTTCGTCGGGGCGGAGCGTGTGCACACCGGGCATTTCCTTGTTATATTCTATGCCGTTTACCACCATCGGTCCGTCTGCGCCGTGGCGTATCAGGCAGGCCAGCTCATCGCGGTGGGTCTGCAGGTAATCGGCTTTGGCAATTGGCGGTATAAGCCCGCGCAGCCCCGATCCGTCTTCCATGTGGCAGCTCTGGCAGTGCTGCGCGTATAGTTTCTGGCCCTGGTTCTGCTTATCGGTAAAGCATTGCGTAAGCGTGGTGAGCGCCATCAGCCCTAATACACCTGTTACAAACCTATTTTTTCTCATGCTGTACTTCTTTCAGCAAAATGTCCATGTCCTGCATCAGGCGGTCAACATCGGCGGCTTCGGTGCCGTGGTAGTGCCCCCGTATATGACGGTTCTGATCGATCAGCATAAAATCGCCGCTGTGCGCAAAACCACCTTCAGCCTGGGCATCTTCCTGTACACCAACAAAATACTGCAGCGCCATATCATATATCTTGTCGCGGTCGCCGGTTAAAAAGTGCCACTTTCCCGATGTTACGTTCATACGCTCGGCATAGTCTTTCAGTACAGCTACCGTGTCGTGGGCGGGGTCTATGGTATGCGAAAGCAGCACTACGTTCGGGTTGTCTTTATATTTCTCGTACACGCGCAGCATCTGGCTTTTCATTTTAGGGCAGATGCTCGGGCAGGTCGTAAAAAAGAAGTCAGTCACATAGATTTTTCCGGCTACGGTCTCCTGTGTTACCTGCTGGCTGTCCTGGTCCACAAAAGCGAAATCCGGGATCTGGTGGTACACGGTATCAACTATAGTTTCTCCATTCACCACGCGCTCTACGGGCTCGCGGGAGCCTAAAATGGGCAGCGTTTTTTCGGATGGGTTGCTCTGGCAACTATAGGTAAAGGCTGCTGTAAGTATAACTGAAACGGCAAGTAGGCTTTGCTTAAGGCTATAGTTCATGTTGCTGGTAAACTTGTCGGGCAGCGTTTATCGAGCTGTCCATAGTTGTTTTTACTTTCTCAATTTTCTGAAGTTCCTGGTTCAGGTAGTCCATGGCCTGTTGGTGCTGCAGGGAGTCCGGCGCTTTATAGTTCCGCATCCAGTCCATCATGGCTTCGTCGGCTTTGCTGAGGCTGGTAATGTTTTCCTGTAGTTGCAGCAGCACAGTGGTGTCGGTTTGCTGGGTAGCCAGGGTGTCGCGCAGAGTACGCAGGTTTTTACGGAGCTTAAAGATCTGGCCCATATCGGCCATGGCGCTGTCGTGTACGGCCATTACGTGTTGCTCCAGCTGGGCTTTCTGTTCTGCTTCAGTGGGGCCTGTGTTGCAGCCCGTAAGCAGGGCAACCGAGAGCGACAACAGCAGGAGGGGCTTTTTCATGAGGCCTGTGGTAAATGTTTGCAATTTTGTTGCAAAGGTACGCCCATTGGCAGGAATGTAAAAGCATGAACGCCTTTAAATTAGCTATCAGCTGCCGGAAAGCAGGTTTGCAGCCACCAAAAGCAAAGAGGCTCCGGCAAAGCCAGCCTCTGGAACAGCATTACTCCAAACTGATCTTTCCCTGCAAACTATAGCATCAAATGCAGCGCTTATTCTGCTAACTCAGCCAAATTAATGTTTACTGCTAACTGTTTGCTGCTAACTGTTTACTGTAATGTTAATCCCATTCTTTGAACACGAAAAACACGGCAGCCAGGATCAGGACAAACCCGACTATGTAATTCCATTTCACTTCCTCGCGCAGGTAAAACACCGAGAAGCCGATGAAAACGACCAATGTAATAACTTCCTGAATGGTTTTGAGCTGGAAAGCGGTGAACTGCCCATGCCCGATGCGGTTGGCCGGTACCTGAAAGCAATATTCAAAAAAGGCGATCAGCCAACTGATCAGGATGACTTTCCAAAGCGATACATCTTTGAACTTGAGGTGGCCATACCACGCAAACGTCATGAAGATGTTGGAGATAAGCAGCAGAATTACGGTTTTCATACGTTATAAACTATAGTCTAAAATACAGGAATCTATTTTCAGTTTGCAATTAAGTATTTACTGTTCATTGCAAACTGTATGTGGCACGGTTATCGCTATCAGCGTACTATATATAAAACAACTATACAACTATGAAAAAAATGCACTTGTGGTTGCTTGTTCTTGCCGGTAGCGCCACACTTTTAGCCGGTTGCCAGCAGCGCGACATGGACGACGATGATGAGCGCTACCTGGAAGTAATAGGAGAGTACGAGCAGGTTACGCCGGATGCCGGGTATAAACTGAACCTGTCGTATAACGGGCCGATGGAGTTGCGCCAGAAGTTCCAGAAGTGGGTAGACTCGCTGCAGCAGGAATTGCCAACAATGGTAAAGACCAACGACAACATTTACCTGAACTATATGCCGGAGCAAATGGGCAAGCGTGTAACACCAAATATGTACCAGGTAGGCGTTACTTACATGGTGAACGTAGCCGACAGCGCCACCTACCAGCGCATTGCAGACCAGTTGCTGAAGCGCAACATCCCGTTCAGCCTGAACATGATGGGGACGTTTATAGATCCGGCCAAAAAAGCTGAGATACAACAGCAGATGCTGGGCAAGGCTATAGAGAATGCTAAAACCAAGCTCAACTTCCTGAAAGGCGATGGCAGCCAGAGCTATGAAATCATCAGCATTGAGGAACTGGACAATGTAGCGCCCTATGGCCCCGAATACTACGAGTATAACCGCCGCATGCTGTCGCGGGTAAAAGTAAGAGCCCGCCTGAACGATTAATTTTTTCCTGTTTTTATAGTGCCGTCGGGCTACCTGCGCAAGTGGGTAGCCCGATGTGTTTTTATAGGGTAAATGGTTGTAAAACAGGCACTAATTCGGGTGCAGGATTGTTGATATAAGGTTGGGCCTTTCGCCTCCCGCGCACTGATCCGGCATGGTACTGTAAGCCGGTGTTTTTAGCCGCGCAAAGTATAGCATAAACGAAATAAAAGTGGTAATTTTACCTATTAATCTACCTTATTGACACACATGAGTGAAGTAGAAGCAACTAAAGCAAATAATTATTCCGCAGATAGCATACAGGTGCTGGAAGGACTGGAAGCAGTTCGTAAACGTCCGGCCATGTACATCGGTGACATTGGTATTAAAGGGCTACACCACCTGGTTTGGGAAGTAGTAGATAACTCCATCGACGAAGCCCTTGCCGGCCATTGCGATGAGATCAATGTAACCATCAACGAAGATAACTCGATCACGGTGTCGGACAACGGCCGTGGTATCCCTACAGATTTTCACCAGAAGGAAGGCCGTTCTGCCCTGGAGGTAGTAATGACGGTGCTGCACGCCGGTGGTAAATTTGATAAAGACACATACAAGGTTTCCGGTGGTTTGCACGGGGTAGGTGTGAGTTGCGTTAACGCACTCTCTACTGACATGCACGTGACTGTGCACCGCAACGGCAAAGTGTTTGAACAGCACTATAATATTGGTATTCCGGCGTTCCCGGTTCGCGAGATCGGTACGACTGAAAGAACTGGTACAACGGTAACGTTTAAGCCGGATGCTTCCATTTTCACGGTTACCGAGTACAAGTACGACACCATTGCCAGCCGTATGCGCGAGCTTGCCTTCCTGAACAAAGGCATCCGCATTAACCTGAAGGACCTGCGCGAAATGAACGAGCAAGGCGAGCCACTGAGTGATACCTTTTACTCAGAAGGTGGTCTGAAAGAGTTTGTGGCTTACCTGGACGAGACGCGTGAGAACCTTATTCCGGAGCCGATACACGTAGAAAGCGAGAAGAACGGTGTGCCAGTTGAGATTGCGCTGCAGTACAACACGTCGTATGCCGAGAACATCTTCTCTTACGTAAACAACATTAACACCATTGAAGGTGGTACCCACGTAGCCGGTTTCCGTCGTGCGCTTACCCGTACGCTGAAGGCCTATGCCGAGAAATCAGGGATGCTGGATAAGCTGAAGATCGATATTGCCGGTGATGACTTCAGAGAAGGTTTAACAGCCGTTATCTCGGTGAAAGTAGCAGAGCCGCAGTTCGAAGGACAGACCAAAACCAAGCTGGGTAACTCCGAAGTATCGGGTGCGGTGGACGTGGCTGTTGGTGAAATGCTGAACGAGTTCCTGGAAGAGAACCCGAAGGAAGCCCGCATCATTGTTCAGAAAGTGATATTGGCTGCTCAGGCCCGTAACGCAGCCCGCAAGGCCCGCGAAATGGTACAGCGCAAGAACGTTCTGTCCAGCACCAGCCTGCCGGGTAAACTGGCCGACTGCTCTGACAACAACCCTGAGAACTGCGAAATTTACCTGGTAGAGGGTGACTCGGCGGGTGGATCGGCCAAGCAGGGCCGTAACCGTATGTTCCAGGCCATTCTGCCACTTCGTGGTAAGATCCTGAACGTAGAAAAAGCCCAGGAGCACCGCATTTACGAGAACGAAGAGATCAAGAACATGATCACGGCGTTTGGTGTGAGCTTTGGAACAGCTGATGGCGAAAAAGCTCTGAACATGGAGAAACTGCGCTACCACAAAATCATCATCATGACGGATGCTGACGTGGACGGTTCTCACATTCGTACGCTTATCCTGACGTTCTTCTTCCGCTACATGCGCGAGCTGATCGAGAACGGTTACATATACATTGCATTGCCACCGCTTTACCTGGTGAAGAAAGGCAAGGAAGAGCGCTACTGCTGGAGCGAGCAGGACCGTATAGATGCCATTGCCGACCTTGGTAAAGGCAAGGAAGACAGCGTGAACGTGCAGCGTTACAAAGGTCTGGGTGAGATGAACCCGGAACAGCTCTGGACTACTACCATGGACCCGGAAGTACGAAGCCTGAAGCAGGTAACGATAGAATCTGCTGCCGAAGCCGATCACCTGTTCTCGATGCTGATGGGCGACGAAGTTGGCCCACGCCGCGACTTTATCGAGCGTAACTCGAAATACGCCCGTGTAGACGTATAAACCATAGTTTAGCTATAAATTAAAAGCCGGCTGTACTGCAAAGTACAGCCGGCTTTTTTGCTGGTGGTGTGGTGTTAGCTATAGTTTGTATATTGGTATGTGAAATTAGCAATCAACTACTATGTATAGTGCAGATAAGTGTATGTTTACTTTTATCTAATAGTAGGCAAACATAAAAAGCATGAGAAATTATAATTGCCAGACTCTATTTATCTACTTGACACTACTAGTGCATGTAAGCTGCAGTTCTCAAAATAAAAGAATTGAAGAAGCCAATGCGGAATATAGGAGGGATATAGAAAAGTTTGGAGCAGGCTTTGTAACTCATTTCCCTAAAAAACTTTATACCTCAGACTTTACTACACTAGTTTCTGAAAATATTACAGAATCTCATCCTAAAGTTTGGCTAAAATATAGTCCTTCCCAAGAACATATAGATTCGTTAGTAGCTAAATTATCAATTGAAGCTAAAGCCATTTATGAATCAAATGATAGTTGCTTACTCATAATTGATAAGCATTTAACAGAAGATAATTGGATTGACTATGACAAAGCTTCTCAATATTTACCCAATCTATATGGCAATGAGCGAGAATGTACTACCAGCAAATTACCAGTGCCTAAATTTTGGAATGAATATTTTGTAGAAAGAAAAGCTTCTGCTCTTGGCCTAGCTCCTGGGTATAAACTCTATATTGTAGATGCACAAAAAGGGAAGTTTCTATCAAATGACAGTATACCCAATGGTAAACTTACTCCATCTGAGTGGGAGCATGGATTTACCAAAGGGGTTGCCATAAATAAACAGAGTGGAATACTCATTTACTGGTTTGATACTTGGTAAAGTATGAATTGTGACTAAGTTGATATTCAGGTTGCTAACATTGAATCATTCCTAAATAATGACTTTTACAATCATCATTGTTGTTGTAGCATTCCTCTACTGGATCTAATTAATAGACGGTTTTAAGCGGCGGCCCTTACGGCGGAATTATTTTAAGTTATATAAAGACAAGAAATACCTGACAGTGAATCTAATCGTTTCGGGTTTGCTTGCTTTAACTTCTGTACCTTTCTCTGCAATGCCGTTAAGTTTCATCCTGCTGGCCCTAACTATAAACAAAGCGTACATACACCATTACAGTAAAAACTTTTTGTTTATTCTGAATGGAGATTTTGTAAAAGGGACGTTCATTGACCACTTTTTGTCATTTATTTTGCTTTTCTGTCCTTTGCCAGTGGGTTTAATTTTATCTCTAATATTAAGAGACATTACATCAAACATTATCAATTTTTAGTATCATTTCTTACGAGGCAGCTGCCGCACACCGGCCTATGCTAAACAGGAACTAGACCTGCCAACTATAGTTGTCATTAACGTTACCGAATAACTATAGGTCCGTAGAGCTGCCGCATAAGCTTGGTCTAAACTATAGCCAACCCCTTATTTACCCCGAAACGCAGGAAGAACTCCACCTCTACAGCACCTGATTAGATGAAAAATAAATCTATAGTTGCGGTATATCTGGCACACAAATTTTCAGTAGCATTGCACCCGTTTTATAGTTTAGTCTCTGTTCATGAAGTTGTTAAAAGCACTGCTGCCTGTTTTTTGCTGTCTTGTTTTATTTCCTGCTGCGGTTAAGGCCCAAAGTGGTGGTGCCGAGTTGTCGCTGAAGGCGCGGGTTTCGGGGTTCCAGGGCCGGTTCGGCGAAACGTATTCGGCTATAGGCGTGGAGCCAGCTTTAACGATACGGCCACAATCCATGCCGCGTGCTGCCATTGGCCTGAGCTATTCCAAAAGCATGCTGAACTTCGACGCTACCTCTGATATGGAAGCTGATATGCATTTGTTTAACCTGCATTCAGGTGTTAAAGGTACGGTTGCCACGCACTTTCACCCGTTTGCCTACGCCATGGTGGGCATGCGCTTTATGAACTATACCAACCTGAATGCACCTACAGACACCGATTCCAAATTTACTTCTGTGTCGCTTGGGCTTGGCGGCAAAGCCGGCGTGCAAATAGGCAAAAACAACTGGCGCTTCGAGACAACTATAGAATACCTGACCGGCACCAATTCGCGCTACCTGACGCCGGAAGCCTTTAACCAGGCCGTGAACCAGGGCCGCAATGTGCGTGAATTCACAAAACGGTCGCTTATCACTTCTTTTACCGTAGGGGCGGGCATTGCTTTTGTAATGGACTGGGATAAAATTCCTCAGGAATAGGCTCTGCGTTAGAACAGCGAATATTCTTGCGGTTTGGTGCGCCAAAACTGTTTAATATCCGTTACAAGCTATATATTAGCATTAAGGATCATACATTCCCGTTTGTACGGCCGTTTATAGTTAAAAGGCCCTTTTTAATCGCCCTGAAAGCATGCTTGTAAATAAGGTTTCTGACCAGATAAAGAAAAGTAAATACATTAGCCGCGACCTGAGCTGGCTGCGCTTTAATTACCGCGTACTCGATCAGGCCCGCGATACCAACCGCTCTATTTTCGACAGGCTGAAGTTTTTAGCCATCACGTCTTCTAACCTGGATGAGTTTTTCATGATCCGGGTAGGCAGTTTGTACAATTACATCGACTACGGCAAAGAGCGCCTGGACTATTCGGGGTTGCGCGAGCTGCCATTCCGCAAAAAGCTGTTAGACTACTCGCACCGCTTTGTAAACGACCAGTACCTTACTTACAACAACGAGCTGAAGCCGCTTTTTGAGAAGAGTGGTTTTGATGTGCTGATGGTTGGCGAGCTGACCGAAATTGAGCAGAAAAAAGTAGACTCTTACTTTAAGAATACCATTTTCCCGCTGCTCACGCCCATGGTGTTCGACAATTACCACGGCTTCCCGCTGCTGATGAACCAGCTGCTTACGTTTGGCGTGGTAACCCGTACCGAAGACGAAGGCAAGTCGCAGGACCGCCTGACATTTGTGCAGATACCTCAGAACCTGGCCCGTTTTTACGAGATCAACCGAAAGGACAAAATTGTATTTGTGCCCATCGAAGAGATCGTGCGCTGGAAGATCAAAAAGCTGTTCCGTAACGTCGAGATCGTATCCATAAACCTGTTCCGTATTACCCGTAACGGCGACTTTACCCTGGAAGAGTCGGATGATATTGATGCGGATTTTGTACAGGAGATCAAGTCGAAATTGAAAACGCGCAAGAAGGGTCGTGTGGTGCGCCTCGAAGTGGAGCGCAACCCGTCGGCGTTTATGATGAAGATCCTGAAAGAGCGCTGGACAATAGACAATGCCAACGTTTTTACGATCAATAGTTTAATGGATTTGCGTGGCTTGTGGCAGATCATCAACCACCGCCAGTTCAAAGACCGTTGCTTTAAGCAGCCATCGTCGGTTATGCCGCGCAGCCTGCCCGGCGATGGGGTAGACCTTTTCCAGTACCTGAAAGAGCACGATGTGCTGCTGCACCACCCCTACAACAGCATGGAGCCGGTGGTACAGTTACTGGAGCGCGCCGCCGAAGACCCGTATGTGCTGGGAATTAAGCAAACCATTTACCGCCTCGCCGACCAGAGCCGCGTAACAGCTGCCCTGCACAAAGCTGCAGAGAACGGGAAGCACGTATCGGTGTTGTTTGAGGTAAAGGCCCGTTTTGATGAAGAGCGTAACCTGAAAGAAGGCGACCGCCTGGAGAAGGCAGGCTGCTTTGTGATTTATGGTATCAGCAAGTATAAAACGCATACTAAAATGCTGATGATCATCCGGAAGGAAGGGGAGAAGGTAACACGTTACGTACACATTGGCAGCGGTAACTATAACGAGCAAACCGCCCGCCTGTATTCTGACGTAAGCCTGCTGACTACGGATGAAGTATATGCCCACGACGTATCAGAGTTCTTTAATGTAATTACCGGCCACTCGCGCCCGAACGAATATAAATCGCTGATGACCTCGCCGAAAGGCCTGCGCAGCCAACTGATCGAACTGATACGTAACGAAGCTAAAAATGCCAAAAAAGGGTATAAAAGCGGCATCGTGATCAAGATCAACTCCCTGGAGGACAAAGAGGTGATGGACGAGTTTTACAAAGCCTCGAAAGCCGGTGTGCCTATCAAACTTATTGTGCGTGGTATCTGCTGCCTGCGTCCAGGCCGCGAGGACCTGAGCGAGAATATTTTCGTGAAGTCTATAGTTGGTGAGTACCTGGAGCACAGCCGTATTTATTACTTCCACAACTCCGGCGACCCGAAAGTATACAGTGGCAGCGCCGACATTATGGTGCGCAGTTTCGACAGAAGAATTGAAGCCCTGTTCCTGCTCCTGAACGACGAGTTGCGCCGCGAAGCCATGACGATCCTGCACTATAACCTGCTGGATAACCAGAACTCCTACATCATGCGCGAAGATGGCACCTACGTGAAAAAACGTCCTGCTGCCGGCGAAGAAGTAATCGATGTGCACAAGATCTTCTACAACCGCCACATTTACGAAAACACGGATATAGAACTGGTGTAAACTCCTGGGGTAATCTCCGGAGTTTTTGTCTAAATCTCTAAATAGGGCCCCTACCCCAAGGATTTTCAGGATGAAAGGATTTTCAGGATCCGTGCTTTTTGCTATAATTAAGACTATAGTTTTATAGTTGCTACTTTAACACCCCTGTAGTCCCCTCAAGGGGACAGTCTCCGTCTTTGCTATAGTTCAGCTATAGTTCTATAGTTACAGATCACGAACAGGGCAGGTTTACCTGTCCCTTTGAAACTATAACCACGAGAAAAGCAGATCTGCTCCCACCAAAAGCAAATAAATAAACTACAGCTAAGGCATAATCTATCAAACTGAACTCAGTCTTTGGGTTGAGCGCCTTGTAGATTTCCGGTGCCTGCAGGGCATTGCGACGTAGGAGCAAAGGAAATGTACACCGCGCGATGCCCGAAGACGGGGCCTCCCGGCCCGGGAGGGAGCCAAGTAAACTATAGCACTATAGGCTCTTAGAGCTCCCAGGGTTGGAGGAAACTATAGAATGATGGCTTGTTTCCAGCAGTAGGCAAAACCAACTATAGAACTACAAACTATAGTTTGAGATAGATTTCTCACTCTGTTCGAAATGACAATAGTAGAAACTATAGGACAAATAAGATCCCTTGACTAATGCTTGGGATGACAAAAGAGAAACTATAGTTAGCTCTTAACTAATCCCACTGATCACAAACCTCTCTGGATGGAACTGCTCGTAAAGGGCGTGAATCATCCCGTCCTTCAGACCAACGTTCGGTACCATCATCGTTTCCAGTTTGGCCCATTTCATGGCAGAGAGGTAAATTTCAGCAGCTGGCAGAATTACGTCGGCGCGGTCGGGGTTCAGGAGCAGTTTGGTCAGGCGTTCCTCCATCGTCATGCTCGAAACCAGGGCTACTACTTCTTCAATCTGCTTCCGGAAGATCGGCTTGCCCGGCGCTTTACCCGCTAAGTCGTGGATCTTGTTGATGTTGCCGCCGGTGCCGATGGCCCGCGAAAGATGGTACTTACGGGAGTTTTCTTCGATCCAGAGGCGCATGTTGTTCCAGAGCTCCTCGGAGTCGCGGCCGTGCATGTGGCGTATTGAACCCTGCTCAAACGAGCGTGAGGCTACCTTTTCGCGGTTCACATAAATATTGAACTCGGTGCTGCCGCCGCCCACATCAATGTGCAGGTAATTGCGCTCGTCCAGGAAGTTAACAATTACTTTGTTGATCAGGTCAGCTTCGGCAGCGCCATCTATCACCTGAATGCCCATGCCCAGCGTATCCTGCACTAATTGTAATATCTGCGGGGCATTCTGGGAGTTACGCATCGCCGATGTGGCGCACACCATAAAATGATCGACATCGTGCACATCCAGCAGCAACTGAAAGGCATGCAGCAGCTTTACAAATTTCTGGATCTTCAGGTCGCTGATGTAGCCCGAGTTAAAGACATCCTCACCGAAACGGATCGCATAGCGGATATACTCGATGCGTTTGAATATAACCTGCTCTTCGTGCTTAAGGGCACTGGAAATCTGACATCTGACGGCGTTGGATCCTATATCGATGGCTGCTAACTTCAACTATGTAGGTCTTTTAAAGTAAAACATGCGGTGCGCAACAGTCAAAGATAGGCAGAAAACAGCATTTCATAAAACACAAAAAGATAGCAGATAGGCTCCCGGATACGGCGCAGACAGGTAGAACGGAAGCAGGGCATCAACAAACTATAGCCAACAGGCAGGCGTACACTAATAGATGCAGTAAAGCTTAAGGAGACAGAATGATGAAGAAAAGGCTGAAATTACAGATGCGTAAACGAAAAGTTGCCAGAAGGTTACTGCCTTTGTTTGCCCCGTTCATACTTACGCCGGTCGCCTCCTCGCTGAGCCCGGGCACGGCCAAAGCCAATACCAAAACCTCTTCCAAAACCAATGTGTCGGGGTACAAAATAATGCAGTTCGACCAGGTAGCTTTTAACCTGTATAACGAGATGAAACTGGCCCAGAAGGGACTGAAATATGAGATCTTTAGAAAAGCGCTGACGGGCTACTTTAACATGAAACACGATGGCCTGCTGTCGGAGAAACCGGTGCTTACGATGGTGGATTTCACTAAGTCATCATCTAAAAAACGCTTGTGGGTAGTGGATGTGGAGAACAAAAAACTGCTGCACCACACGTATGTAGCGCATGGCCGAAACTCGGGGGTAGAGTTTGCCGAGAATTTTTCGAACGAGGATAAATCCTATATGAGCAGTATCGGGTTTTATGTGACCCAGGGTATTTACCACGGCAAGCACGGCCTGTCGCTCAGGCTGGACGGGGTGGACGAAGGTTTTAATACTAATGCCCTGGACCGCTGCATTGTGATACATGGCGCCGAGTATGCCAGCCCGGACATTATAGCGCAAACCGGCAGGCTTGGCCGCAGCCTGGGTTGTCCGGCACTGCCCATGCAGGAGCATAAGGATATCATCAATACCGTGAAAGACAAAACGGCCATGTACATTCATGCTGCCGACGCCTCGTATACCTCAGACTACCTGGACCACGCCACAGCTATGGCCGAACTTATTCAGGAGAGTTCCGAAAAGGTGCCGGTTAGTACGGATACTTCCATTTAATGCTGCACCCAACGGCAGGCTGTTGTTCTCCGGATGGTTGTTTTCCTTGCAGCAACGCATCGAGTACCATTGTCAGGTCTTCGCCGGTAACAGGGATATCGGATTTTGGTCTGGAGCTATCGAACTGCCCATGGTAGGCAAGGTTAAGGTTTGCATCGAAAACAAAAAACTCTGGCGTGCATAATGCCTGGTAGGTGCGGGCCACCTGTTGGGTCTGGTCGTAGAGGTAAGGGAAGGTAAAGCCATACTGTTGGGCCAGTGCTTTCATGTGTTCCGGTCCGTCCTGCGGGTGTGTAGCGGCATCGTTGGAACTGATGGCTACAAAGCCTACGCCTTTCTGCTGATAGGCTTTTGCTACTACTGTCACCTTATCCAGCACGTGCAGCACATAGGGGCACTGGTTGCAGCTAAACATGACCACGGTAGCTTTAGTGCCAGCCACATCCCGCAGCGAGAATAGTTTTCCGGTAATCGTATCCAGCAGTGCAAAGTCAGGAGCCTTGGTACCCAAAGCAATGTCGGTTGTCGCGTAAGCCATAGTTTCAGGGTTAGAGGTGAAGGATGCGCCATGGATGTTACTCGCAGGCCCTTCTAAAATAGCTTTATTATCTGACATAACAAATTATGTAGCTGGGGATTGTTGTCGTTTTGAGGTATAGTTGATAGCGTTTTCTGGTGATGGCTTTGAAAGTTGATTGTGTCTGTTGTTGTCGTTGGCTATAGTTAGGATATCATAGATCTATATTTCTTCACGTTTGTCATTTCGAACGCAGTGAGAAATCTATCTCGGCTTATAGTTTGTAAAGACCTAGCAGCGTGCGCAGCTCCTGCTAGCGCCTGATGCTATAGTTGAAGCCAATTGCAACTGGAACCAAGCCGTTGTTCTATAGTTAACCCAATCCTGGGAGCTCTAAGAGCCTACAGCTTTATAGTTTGCTTGGCTCCCTCCCGGGCCGGGAGGCCCCGTCTTCGGGCATCGCGCGGTGTACATTTCCTTTGCTCGTGCCTCGCAATGCTTTCAGCACCGGAAATCTACAAGGCGCTCAACCCAAAGACTGAGATCAGTTCGATAGCAGCTTCCTTAGCTATAGTTTCTGTATTTGCTTTTAGTTAATGCAGATCGGATTTTTTCGTGGTTGTAGTTACTTGTGTCAGGCTGCGCCTGCCTGCTCTCAGTCTGTAACAATAGAACTATAGTTCAAACTATAGCAGTAGCAGGAGTGTCCCCTTGAGGGGACTACAGGGGTGTTAAAGCAGCAACTATAAAACTATAGCTGGCAACTATAGCAAAAGCCCCAATCCTGATAAATCAGATAAATCCCTTTAATCACTGGTTCACAACCCTGCCATACGTATCGGTCTGTTGCCTCAACCATTTCACATACTTTGCTGCAAACTGATTTTTCTGCAGCCGCCATTGCCAGTTACCATTGGAAGTAGAGGGTTTGTTCATAATACCTTCATGACCCAATCCCAGCACATCCTGTACCGGAACTACTGCCAGCTGAGATACCGAACTATAGGCTAACTGCAACATCACTTCATTGGCATTCTCCTGAGTAACTTCCTGGTGTACATAGTTGCTGAACATCTTGCGGTCGGCGGCTTTGGCATCTTTAAACCAGGCTTTTACCGTGGCGTTGTCGTGGGTGCCGGTGTAGACCACACTGTTCTGCGTGTGGTTGTGCGGCAGAAAGGAACTCTCAAAAGCATGCTCGTTACTTTCGAAAGCAAACAACAAAACCAGCATTCCTGGCAGGTCGAACGCATGGATCAGGTCGCGCACCGGCTGGTCAATCTCACCCAAGTCTTCGGCGATGATCGGCATTTCGGGGTGGTGCTGTTTGATGAGTGAAAGTAGCTCATGCCCCGGGGATTTTACCCACTTCCCATTGATGGCGGTTTCTTCCCCAGCCGGTACTTCCCAGTAGGCAGAGAAAGCCCGAAAGTGGTCCAGGCGCAGCAGGCTGAACAGTTGCAGGTTGTGGTCGATGCGCCGGAGCCACCAGTCGTAGTTATGCTTGGCCAGCGCTCTCCAGTTGTAAACCGGTGTACCCCAAAGTTGCCCGGTCTCACTGAAAAAATCTGGTGGCACGCCTGACACGGCGCTTGGTCGTTCGTCTTTATCAAGCTTAAAGTACTGCGGGTTGGCCCACACATCGGCGCTGTCGTGACTCACATAAAAAGGCATGTCGCCTATAAAATGAATATCTTTCTGTTCGCAGTAAGCTTTCAGGTTGTTCCACTGGCGGTAAAACAGGAACTGCAGAAACTGTTGCTGTTCTATCTTCAAAGCTTGTTCTTCGGCAAGCTTCAGCATAGCACTTTCCTTTCTTGTCCGGATATCCTTGTCCCATTCCACCCAGCTCTTAAGCCCGTAGTGTTCCTTGAAAACAACAAAGTAACTATAGTCGATAATCCAGTCTTTGTGCTCTTCTAGAAAAGCATCGAATTCCTTCTTTAGGGCCTTTGGTTTTTGGGATTCATAATTCAGATAAGCCTTCAGCCAGATCTCTTTTTTGAACAAAGTAGCCGCTTCATAATCTACCTTATCATCCGGGAAACTATAGTCGTGCTTCAAATCTTTTTTCTCCAGCAGGCCATCATCCACCAATAGTTCGGGGCTCAGTAGCAATGGGTTACCGGCAAAAGCAGAGTGGCTGCTGTAAGGCGAGTTGCCCATGCCTGTCTCAGTTGGGTTAAGCGGAAGAATCTGCCAGTAGCGCTGTCCGGCAGCTTCCAATTGGTCGGCAAATTTATAGGCTTCCGGCCCCAGATCACCGATACCGTACTTAGATGGAAGCGAAGTGATGTGCAGTAAAATGCCGCAGCTGCGAAGTGGTATGATCATAAGTTTGTTCCGGTTAAAAGTACTACTGGGAAAGTTTCTGTGAGATCAGCTAATCTTAGGTTGCCGGTGACCTGTCGGTTGCCCAGTTCGTCCTGCCACTGTTGTGGTGCGCCATCGGGTAATACAAGTGCTGTATCGCCCCAAATCTGCTCACCCAACGGCAGGCCTTTTTCATCTGTCAGTTTTGTGAGTAGCAACGGCACAGCAACTATAGCCCATTGGTTTTTATACTTCCGGGCAAAAGCCAACACGTGGTTTTTATACTTTCCGGTTGCTTCTAATGGTACGTAATCACCTTGCTCAAATACCTCGCGGAAGTTGTTGCGCACAGCCAACGTTCTGAACAGCAGGTATAATTTTACCTTGCCATTTTCGGGTTGCTGCAGTAGTTGCTGGTGTAGTTTTGCCTGGTTGCCTGTAGCAGCAGCCTGTAGTTTGTTGAGTGCGTCCTGCCGCAAACTATAGTCTACTTTCCGGCGGTTATCAGGGTCTACCAAGCTTAGGTCCCAGAACTCGCAGCCTTGGTAAATATCTGGTACTCCGGGGCAGGTAAGTTTTAGCAGCAACTGGTTTAAGCTATAGAGCCAGCCATAGTGCGATAACTTGCGGAAGACCGGCAGAAACATATCCAGAAAGCGCTTGCTTTTGAGCAGTTTGCTGGCCAGTTCTTTGGTGGCTTCTTCGTACTCTTCGTTCGGGTTGGTCCAGTTGGTGCGGGCTTTGGTTTCGCGCAGGGCTTTGGTAATGTACTCCTGCACGCGTTCAATCAGCGTATCGTCAACATTCTCATCCATTGGCATTACACCCAGCAGTGCCTGGAAAATAAAGTACAGGTCGTTGCGGCGCGGCACCATGCCCGGCGCTACATCCACCGCAAAATCTATCCACTGCTGCACATTCTCTTTCCATTCTTCAGGCAGTTCGCTGATGACGTTGATACGCATGCGGGCATCTTCGCCGCGTTTGGTGTCGTGGGTGGCAGTACCGTTTATGGAGTGCGGGAAGTGCTGCTGCCGGCCCTGCATATGCTCGTGGAAACGCTCTGGCGGCAGGTTAAATATCTCCGGACTGTTGCCCACTTCGTTGAGCGAGAGCAGGCGGTTATAGTTGTAAAAGGTGGTATCTTCTACCCCTTTCGCAGCCAACGGGCCCGTGAACTGCTGGCTCCGCATCACAAAGTATAATTTGTCACGCAGCACATCTTCCGGTTCACTTAAATCCGGTTGGTAAATCTTACGGATGGCTTCGAGCTGTTCCTGTCGTTCGGGTGCTTTTTCCAGTGCAGTCGCATACGCTTTTTCAATCTCTTCATGGGCTACATCGGGCAGCGGAAAGCTGTTGCCGTACACGCGGTAAACCGGGAAGGATGCCAGCCAAACCGCCAGCGCATGGTACCATGTCTCTTCCGCTTCTTCCGGCACGATCTGCAGGTGTTGCAGCAGGCGCAGCAGGTTCTGTAGTTCGCCCTGCATGCGCTTCTCCAGTATGTACAGCTTCTTGTCGAACACCAGTTTTTCGTAGTCGGTAGTAGCGGTAGGTACTATATGTTGGTATATTTCAGTCAGCTTTTCTTTACCTGCGGGGTCGGTCATTACATTACTTGCCCACGCTAAAAAGTCGTAACCAGAATTGCCTTGTATTGGCCAGTAGTCGGGGATCACTTCTTCACCTTCCAGAATTTTCTCTACCACAATGTACTTGTCATCTCCGGCCATTTCGCGAAGTTGTACCAGGTATTTATCCGGATCAAAAAGGCCATCTACGTGGTCTACGCGCAGCCCTTGCACCAGGCCCTGATTACAAAGCTGCTTGATGAACTGATGGTATTTTTCAAAAACTTCCGGCTTTTCGATGCTCAGGCAGATCAGATCATTCACCGTAAAAAAGCGGCGGTAATTCATCTTTTGCTGCGACTCCTGCCAGAAGCAAAGTTTAAAGAATTGCAACTCCAGCAGCTCTTCCAACTGCTTCTGATCGCCGTTTATAGTTTCCAGCAATTTCTCTAAAGCAGCGCTATCGTTTATAGTGGAGTGCAGGGCCTGTTTTGCCTGTTGCCAGCGGGCAATGTCAATTTTATCAGATGCTATAGTTTGCTCTAAGTGCTGCAGGTTTTCTGCTATAGTTTGATCACCCGATTCATCAGCCAGTTTCTGCAGCAGGTAAGGGTAGGAGTTGATACTTGCTGGGTACACATTATCGAAATAAGCAATGTGAAAGCCGGTTTCATCATAGGTAAGTTTTAGTTGACCTTGCTCCAGTACTTTTTCCAGCGGCTCGCCCAGGAACGGCACCATTAACTTTCCTTCAAACTCGGGGTGGGTAAAGTTGATGTCGAAGAAAGTATAGAAGTTCGATTTCTGGCCTTTCTCCAGCACATCCATCAACCACACGTTGGTGGGGTGGTAGGCCATGTGGTTCGGCACGATGTCTTGCAGCCAGCCCATGTTGCGTTTTCGCAGTTCTTCAGCAATCTCTTCCAGTTCTTCCAGCGTTCCTATTTCCGGGTTTATCTGGTGGGGATTTACTACATCATAGCCGTGCTCGCTGCCGGGCGCGGCGGTAAAAAACGGGGCTGCGTAAATGGTGCTGATGCCCAAGTCGTGCAGGTACGGAATAAGTGCCTTTACTTCCTTTAATTTAAGGCTTGGAGAAAGTTGCAGGCGGTAAGTGGCCAGTGGTATATAGGTCATTTATAGTTTCAGGTTTAAGTTGTCGTATAGCTTGGTAAACTGTTGGCTCCACTCGGAGTCTGCAGGGTGGTTGGCATAGTGTTGCTGCTTTATCCGGAAGGCGATGTTCTGTGCCTGCCAGAAGTCGGGTTGCAGTGTGGTGTTATGCAGGGCAGGAAGCAGCTCATTTAGCTGCTTTATGAGCTGCAGGTTGTCGGGTTGCTGCTCCAGTTGGTGCATAAAGCGCTCCATTCGCTGCGAAATGGCAAAAGTGAGTTGTTCCCGGTCGAAAGTAATCTGCATGCGTTTGGCCTGTTCGTTTAAGCGCTTCATTTCTTCCAGATCCGGTTTTTCGGCGTTCACCTCGTCCAGCATCTTTTTGTTCAGCATGTACTCCACTATCACCTTTAAGGGGCGAGGCAGCGTTACGTTCAGCGTGTGCATGGCGGCCATCAGCGGGTAGTTGTTATAGTATACCTGCTCAAAATCGCCCTCAATGGCATGCATGGTGTAGCCCAATACTTTGTTCAGTATCCGGTTCTGGTCGTCGCGGAACAGGTGCCAGAACGAGTAGTTGTGCGACTCAAAATGCTTGTCCAGCAGCATGATCACTTCACTGATCATCCCCTTACTGAAGGCATCTTCCATCTCGCTGTACATCTCCTGAAAAGCATAATCGCCCCGAAAATCGCGCACGCCGCCCAGTAACTGATGATCGCCGATGTGGAGCACGCCATAGGTTATAGTTGCTTCGTCCCAGGTGATATTGGAACGGATGCGGGCCCTGCCAACCGCCAGCTTTTGCCGGCCGGCTTCTACCGCTTCGTGCTGCTCTGAGGTTACACTATAGCAGTATAGTTTGCTTTCGTTGGCATAGTCTGAAAACAGGGACGAAACCGCATAATGGGCACCCACGCGCAAGAGGTCGAGCATAGTGGTTTTGGCAATGGCCCGGTAAGCTTCTGCGGCATTTTTATAGTCGTCTTCGTTGCTTTCAGCCTGCTCCAAAATCTGCAGAAAAGTAGTTTCATAGTCTTGCCCGCTAATGCTCTCGGCCAGTTGCAGGGCGCGGGCAGCATACAAAATATCCTGCATGGTTTCGATGCCGGTCACTTCATCAAAAAACCAACCGCAACTGGTATACATCAGCATGGCGTGGTACTGCATTTCAAGCAACTGCAGAAAAGTGCGCTGCTCGTCTATAGTTAGCTCCCGCGAAGTATGAGCACGGATAAATGCCTGTACATTGGCTTCTGACCGGTCGGAGATAACCTGGATATAATCGTTGCGGCTCTGCCACGGATCTGCACCGAGTTGTTGCATCTGAGAACTATAAAGCGGTTCCAGTTCGTCGCGCAGCCAATCGAAAGCTTGGCGTAAAGGTTTGCGCCATTTCTGGTTCCAGGTTGGGTGACCACCCGTGTTGCAGCCACAGTCGCTTTGCCAGCGCTCTACCCCATGAAAGCAACTCCAGGATGTTTTTTCAATGATCTGTGCTTCGTATTGCGGCGGAAATTTCTCCAGGTACTCCCCGTAAATCGTAAGTTTTGCCTGCTGCTCCTGATACAGATGATGCAGGGTATACGACAGCGCCATTTCGCCGAAGCGGTGGTGGTGGCCATAGGTTTCGCCGTCGGTGGCAATGTGCAGGAGCTGCGGTTCGGTGGCGTTATAGTCTAAGGCTCCCAGCAAGCGGTTTTTAAACTTCTCGCCGTTGTGCAACAGCCCTTCAAACGCCACACCCTGCGAAACAGGAGCATGATAAAAGAACACAACTATAGTTTTACCTGATGGCAGGTTGACGAGGTACGGCCGGTTCGGGTTTATCTGCGCATTGGTAGCATCGTGCCAATTATGTTCCCCAATTCTGCAGTAGCTTTTGGCCTGGTACGGCGATAGTATCGTAATCCTGATGCCATGCTCGGCCAGCACTTCCAGGGTAGAAGTATCGGCAGCGGTCTCACCTAGCCACATTCCTTCCGGGTCGCGGCCGAAGCGCTTTTTAAAATCATAGATGCCCCATATTACCTGCGTATGCTTATCGCGCTCGTTGGCCAGCGGCATGATCATGTGGTTGTATACCTGCGCCAGCGCCGAGCCGTGCCCTGAAAACCGGTCCTGACTTTCCTTATCCGCAGCCAGTATAGCCTGATAGGTCTCGGGAGCTTTTTTCTCCATCCATTCCAGCAGCGTAGGCCCGAAGTTGAAGCTCATCCAGGCATAGTTGTTCAGGATGTCAACTATAGTTCCGTCGTTGTCCAGGATGCGGGAGGCAGAGTTGCGGGCGTAGCATTCGTCGGTAATGCGCTCGTTCCAGTCGTGGTACGGCCGCGCCGATTCCTGCAACTCTACTTCGTTGAGCCAGGGGTTTTCGCGCGGTGGCTGGTAAAAGTGCCCGTGTATACAAATGTATCGCTCCATATCTATCTGCTTGCCTGAAGTACTACTACGGACTCAGGTTGCAGAATGGTATTTTCAAAACTATAGTTACTGCCCGGACCGCCCCATTTTTCTTCAGCAGAGTCAAGGATAAGTTTCCAGTCTTTTAGGTCTGCAGCTATAGTTTGTGGCTCTTTACTAAAATTGATGATGCAGCGGATCCCGGCAAAAGTATGGGTAAAGTCCAGTACTGTTTCCTGCTCGTTCAAGGCTGCTTCCAGGTGCTCTTTGCTAAGTTTTGTAACTATAGATTTGCGGAGCTGGATGAGCGCTTTATAAAACTCACGCAACTGGTTATGCTTTTTGCTGTTTTTATAGTTGTGCTGTAGTTTAGAGTTGTTGAAGGTTTCTTCGGATTGCGGATCGGGAGCTTCGCCTTGCCAGGCAAAGGCTTTAAACTCTTCTTTACGCCCTTTTCGTACGGCTTCCACCAAGTCCTTATCGGTATGGCTTACAAAGAACAGGAACGGGTTTTCTTCCCCGTATTCTTCACCCATAAACAGCATGGGTGTGTAAGGAGAAAGTATCACCAGGGCTGCAATCGGTTTCAGCATTTCAAAGGATACCAGCTGCGTCAGGCGCTCGCCCAGCATGCGGTTGCCCACCTGGTCGTGGTTTTGAGAGCAGACCACAAACTGTTTCGCCGGGTTGGCAGTCGCATCGCTGCCGACGGTGCGTTTCCGGTTTTCGGAGTACATGCCGTTGTAGATAAAGGAGTGCTTCAGGGTTTTCACCAGGTGCTCCGGCTTCCCGAAATCTGCATAGTAGCCTTCCGTTTCGCCGGTGACCATGGTGTGGATGGCATGGTGGTAATCGTCCATCCATTGCGCTGCCAGTCCGTAGCCACCTTGTTCTATTGGGTTGATCAGGCGCACATCGTTCAGGTCGCTTTCTGCAATTAAATAGAAAGGTTTGTTTTGCTGCTCTGCCAGGTGGTTTACGTGCTCTTGTAGTTCCTGCAGAAAATGTTTGGCACCTGTATCCAGTATCGCATGCACGGCATCTAAACGCAAGGCATCTATATGGAAATCGCGCAGCCACATGAGCGCATTCTGGAAAAAGAAATTACGAACATGGTCGGAGTGGGCATCATCAAAATTCAGGGCAGCACCCCAAGGGGTGCTATATTTTTCGGTAAAGTATGGTCCAAATTCATTCAGGTAATTTCCTTCCGGTCCCAAATGGTTATAGACTACATCCAGTACTACCGCAATACCAGCCTGGTGGCAGGCATCCACTAATTTTTTAAGACCTTCAACTCCGCCATAGCTATTCTGCGCGGCAAAAGGGTAGACGCCATCGTAGCCCCAGTTCCGGCTGCCCGGAAATTGCGCAATCGGCATGATCTCGATTGCTGTTATGCCTAAATCCTGTAGTTCTGGAAGTTTGTTGATGATGCCTTCAAAAGTGCCTTCTTCTGAAAAAGTGCCCACGTGCAGCTCGTACACAATGTATTCTTCCAGGGGTAAGTTTTTCCAGTTGTGGTCGGTCCAGCTATAGTTTGGGTTTACTACTTCTGAAGCTTCGTGCACCCCAGCTGGCTGCGACATGGAAGCGGGGTCGGGTAACTCTTTGTCATTGTTGAGTTTAAAACTATAGCGTGTGCCGGGTTTGGCATCTTCAACCAAGCCTACCCAATAGCCGAAAGCTTCCCGTTGCATAGCTATAGTTTGCTTCTTCTCTCCGTGTATTACCACATCTACCTGCTCTGCTTCAGGTGCCCAAACCGTAAATGTCGTGCCCGTTTCGGGTACATATTGTGCGCCTATCTCTCTAGTTATTCCCATACATCAACTTAAGTATACTAAGCAGGATTAACTGTGCCTGAGGCGTTAAGGTTATAGCTTTTTGGTGAAAGCAAACTATAGTTTACCGAAGTGCTTCCGCTTCCTGCATATCGTTACTGAAACTTAGCCGTATGTTATAAACTTACCTGTAACCCGATGTGCAGGTGGCAAGTAACTACAGACCAAAGCATACACGATACATGGAAGGACTTGACGGGACCCACAGAGTCATTATAGAGAACGTAAAACCTGAACTTAATTGCGGCCAGTACCCGGTAAAGCGGGTGGTAGGCGAAGAGCTGACTGTAACGGCGGATATTTTTGGCGACGGGCACGACGAAGTAAAAGCAGTACTGCTATACCGCCACAACCGAAGCAAAAAATGGAATGAGGTGCCCATGAAGTTCCTGGGTAACGACCACTGGCAGGCCACTTTTGTGCCCGATGCAATGGGCATGTTCGAGTATACTTTACAAGGTTGGATAGACCATTTTTATACCTGGCAAAAAGGCCTGCGCAAGAAATTTGAAGCCAACCAGGACATAAGCGTAGAGCTGCAGATAGGCGCGCAACTGATGGAAGAAGCCGCTGCAACCGCCAAAGCCGGTCAGCAAAAACGTTTGCACAAATGGGCCCAACAGCTGCGTGGCAATATTTCGGCGGCAGATGGAGTGGAGCTGGCAACCAGCCACGATGTAACCGACCAGATGAATGCCTGCTGCGAGCGGAAGAACGTGACCACCTACTCTAAAATTCTGCGGGTAGATGTGGAGCGCCAGAAAGCCCTGTTCAGCACCTGGTACGAGTTCTTTCCACGGTCTGCAGCCCAGGAAGCTAACCGACATGGTACGTTTCAGGATTGTGTACGCCTGCTGCCACGCATTGCCGAAATGGGCTTCGATACGATTTACCTGCCACCAATCCACCCGATAGGCCGTGCCTTCAGAAAAGGGAAAAATAACTCCACTACATCGGAGCCGGGCGAACCGGGCTCGCCGTGGGCTATCGGTGCGGAAGAAGGTGGCCATAAATCCATACTTCCCGAGTTAGGTACATTAGATGATTTCCGGCACTTTGTGCACGAAGCACGCAACCATGGCATCGAAGTAGCGCTGGATTTTGCCATTCAGTGTTCGCCAGACCACCCGTATGTGAAAGAACATCCGCAATGGTTTAAATGGCGACCCGATGGCACCGTGCAATATGCTGAGAACCCACCCAAAAAATACCAGGATGTGCTGCCGGTAAACTTTGAGACCGAAGACTGGCAGAACCTGTGGCAGGAGTTGAAAAGCATTGTGCTGCACTGGATAGACCAAGGCGTTTATATCTTCCGGGTAGATAATCCGCATACCAAGACCTTTGGTTTCTGGGAGTGGATGATCCGGGAAGTGCGGGTAAAGCATCCGCAGGTTATTTTCCTGGCCGAAGCCTTTACTCGTCCGCGCGTAATGGAGCGCTTGGGTAAGATCGGTTTCACGCAGTCCTATACATACTTTACGTGGCGCAACAATCCGCAGGAAATTCGTGAGTATCTGACCGAGCTTACCAAAACCGACATGCGCGAATATTACCGCCCGAATTTCTGGCCGAACACGCCTGATATTTTGCCGGAAGTGCTGCAGCATGGCGGCGAACCGGCCCACATCATGCGCGTTGTATTGGCGGCTACACTATCATCAAACTATGGCTTGTATGGTCCGGTATACGAATTCTCGATGGGCACGCCGTATCCGGGCAAGGAAGAATACATCGACTCTGAAAAGTATGAAGTGAAGCACTGGGACTGGGGCAAGAAGACCAAGGTCTCGGAAGTCATCACACTCATTAATAAAATACGCAAGGTGAACCCGGCCCTGCAAACCACCTGGAACATCACGTTTGCCGATACCGATAATCCGCAGATTCTGTGCTTTGCCAAATGGGATAGCGCCAAACGGAACAAGATTATAGTTGTCGCCAACATGGACCCATACAACACACAGTCTGGTTGGGTGCAGGTGCCGATACGAGAACTACAGCTACCGGAAGGCGAGCAATACATGGTGCACGACCTGCTGACCGAGCACAAGTATACCTGGCAAAACGAATGGAATTACGTAGAACTGCGGCCACATGAGATGCCGGTGCATGTTTTCCGTATAGAAGAAGCTAATACCGGAATGGGCCACAATAATTTAGACGATACCTGGCTCCCGACTGAACATACCACCCACGAATAAAACGATAAAACTACACTATGGCAGCGGACAAAGATCTGTTAGACGACAACATTCACTGGTACAAGGACGCCATTATTTATGAGCTGCACATCAAAGCCTTTAAAGATGGCAACGGCGATGGCATAGGCGATTTTAAAGGACTGATGCAGAAGCTGGACTACCTGGAGAGCCTGGGGGTTACAGCGATCTGGCTGCTGCCTTTTTATCCGTCTCCGCTGCGCGACGATGGCTATGATATTGCCGACTACTATAGCATCAACCCGAACTATGGCGACATGCGCGATTTTAAGCTTTTTGTAAAAGAAGCGCACCGCCGTGGCCTGAAGGTAATTACAGAACTTGTTATCAACCATACTTCGGATCAGCATCCGTGGTTCCAGCGCGCGCGCCATGCCAAACCGGGCTCAAACCACCGCGACTTTTACGTGTGGAGCGACGACCCGACCAAGTACAAGGATGTCCGCATAATTTTTACAGACTACGAGCCAAGCAACTGGACCTGGGATCCGGTAGCCAAGCAATACTACTGGCACCGTTTCTTCCATCACCAACCTGACCTGAACTACGACAACCCTGCCGTGCAAAAGGAAGTGTTTAAGATGCTGGATTACTGGCTGGATTTAGGAGTAGATGGATTCCGTTTGGATGCTGTGCCTTACCTGTTCGAGCGCGAAGGGACCAACGGCGAAAACCTGCCGGAAACACACAATTTCCTGAAAAAGCTGCGCGCCCACGTGGACCAGAAATACACTGGTAAACTGCTGTTAGCGGAAGCGAACATGTGGCCCGAAGATTCGGCATCTTACTTCGGTAATGGCGACGAGTGCCACATGAACTACCACTTCCCGATCATGCCGCGTTTGTTTATGTCGGTGAAGATGGAAGACCGCTACCCGATCATCGACATATTTGATCAGACGCCCGAGATACCGGAAACCTGCCAGTGGGCCATGTTCCTTCGCAACCACGACGAACTTACCCTGGAAATGGTAACCGACGAAGAGCGCGATTACATGTACAAAGTATACACCCGCGATCCGCTGGCCAAAATTAACCTGGGTATTCGTCACCGCCTGGCGCCGCTGCTGGGCAACGACCGCAATAAAATTGAATTGATGAACGTGCTGCTCTTCTCGATGAAAGGTACCCCGGTGGTATACTATGGCGATGAGATTGGCATGGGCGATAACTTTTACCTGGGCGACCGCGACGGCGTGCGCACCCCAATGCAGTGGAGCGACGACCGAAATGCCGGATTCTCTGAAGCCAACCCACAGAAACTATACTTGCCGGTCATCATCGATCCGGAATATAAGTATGAGTCGGTTAACGTTGACACGCAGGAGCAGAACAGCAGTTCGTTGCTCTGGTGGATGCGCCGCATCATAAACATGCGTAAGCGTTACAAGGCTTTTGGCCGAGGCAGCATCAAATTCCTGAACCCGTCTAACTCCAAAGTGCTAGCCTTTATCCGCTCTTATGAAGACGAGAACATCCTGGTCATTGCCAACCTGTCGCGCTTTCCGGAGGCTGTGGAACTGGACATGCAGGAGTTTAAAGGCTATACACCACGCGAAGTATTCAGCAAGAATAAATTCCCTACTATAAAAGACGATGCCTACCTGTTTACCATTGGCGGGCACGGCTATTACTGGTTTGAGTTACAGCCACAGGAAGTATCGGCACAAAAGGTACTGGACATGCAGCGCGCTGTAATGGAAATAGCACCGTTACACCAGCGCATGCCACAAAATATGGTTCGCCAGCTGGAAGCTAAAGTGCTGCCTGCATACATCCTGAACAGGCGCTGGTTTGGGGGCAAAGCCCGCACCATACAGCGCATGCAGATCATCGATAACATGCCGCTGCAGCTGAATAATCAGGGTGTTTCGTGGTTGCTGATAGAGGTGAACTATAACGAAGGCTTGCCGGAGCTATACCAGTTGCCGGTTGCCTTTATGCCTCGCGAGCAGGAGCAGGACCTGATAAGTCATCATCCGGCGAGTGTGATTGCACGGGTTACCCTGAACGGGCAGGAAGGTATTTTATACGATGCCTTGTATAGTGAGGAATTCCGGCAAATGCTGCTGCATCTGATAGCCAGGCGTCGCCGCCTACGGGCAGGACAGGGCGAGCTTGTTGGCCATAGTCACCAGCGCGTGAGCAATGTGCTGCGCGAGAACAACGGTAATCTGTCATCCAAAATTCTGAGCGCCGAGCAAAGCAACACCTCTATAGTGTACGACGGGCAGTTTTTCCTGAAGATCTACCGCAAAATAGATCGGGCCATGAACCCGGATGTGGAAGTAGTGCAGGCGCTTACCGACAGAGTAGGATTTGCACAGGTGCCGCGCTTTATGGGAATGATTGAACAACAATCTGACACAGGTTCGCCGATGGTACTGGCCATGCTGCAGGAACTGGTGCCTAATCAGGGAGATGCCTGGGAGAATATGGAGGACTCGCTGAAACGTTTCTTTGAGCGCATCGAAACGCAGAGCGAGCGTGTAAAGACTGCTCCAACTATAGGAACCTTGTCGCGGCCGGTTGCTTTTTCGGATACGCCGGAGCCGGTACAGATGCAGTTGGGTGGAGCATCGGTGAACAGGATAGAACTGCTGGGTTTAAGAACGGCAGAAATGCACCTGGCACTGGCCTCTATCCGCGATTCAAAAGATTTTGCGCCGGAAGATTTCTCGCTGCACTACCAACGTTCGCTTTACTCGTCGCTAACCTCACTGGTGCGCAGTAATTTCGATTTGCTGCGACAGCGCCTGAACAAACTACCGGATAATGTGCGTGCCGAAGCCGAAGAAGTACTGAACATGCGTACCCAGATTCTGGAGCGCTTAAAACGCATCTTCTCCCGCAAGATAGATACCCTGAAGATTCGTACGCACGGCGATTACCACCTGGGGCAGGTGCTGTTCACAGGCAAGGATTTCATCATCATCGATTTTGAAGGCGAGCCAGCACGCTCGTTCAGTGAGCGCAGGTTAAAACGTTCGCCGCTGCGTGATGTGGCCGGCATGATCCGCTCTTTCCATTATGCCGCCTACAATGCCCTGTTTCAGCGGGACTCTACCTTAAAAGAAGATGGTTACCTGGAAGAGTGGGCAGAGCAATGGTACCATTATGCCAGTAATTTCTTTATGCACTGTTACCTCGACAAAACAATGGGTACCGGCATTGTGCCTGATAAGGAAGAAGACTTCGAGATCCTGATGGAGACCTTCCTGCTGGAGAAAGCGATATACGAACTGGGATATGAACTGAACAACCGTCCGGACTGGGTACTGATCCCGATCCGTGGCATTAAGTACATCATGAAAAAGTATCAGAATGGCTAAGAAGAAATTAGAGCAGACACCGGAAACAAACTTAAATAAACCATTAACTGATGCAGGTAGTAATAAGCCCGCAGCAAAGCGTGGTCGGCCCAAAAAGGCAGATCTGGCTGCAGAAATGGGTGCACCAGTAACTATAGTTCCTGCTACTGAAACTACGCCGCCAGCCGTAAAATCAAAGAGAACCCGTACCAAAGCAGTACCTGTTGAGACAACTGATCTTACACCAGCTCCAAAAGTAAGGGCTACTAAAAAGGCAGCAGCAGGCGCTGCAACTATAGCAGAACCGCAAACTATAGTTCAGCAGGAGAAAAGAGCTGTTTACCACGACGTCAGTCGCTTTACAGAATTTGATATTTACCTGTTTAAGGAAGGCCGCCACTTTACCTTGTATGATAAAATGGGTGCGCATTGCATGGAACATGCCGGGCAGAAAGGTACTTGTTTTGCGGTTTGGGCGCCCAATGCGGAACGCGTTACGGTCATTGGTGACTTTAACCATTGGAACCGCGACAGCCATAGTTTGAAGGTTAGGGAAGATGGATCCGGCATTTGGGAAGGTTTTATTCCGGATCTGACCGGTGGCGAACTATACAAGTATCACATCAAATCGAACTACCATTTATACCACGTCGAGAAAAGTGACCCGTTTGCTTTTGCACGCGAAAAGCCACCACAAACCGCATCACGCATCAGCGACCTGAAATACGAATGGCAGGACCACGAGTGGATGGAGCGCCGCAAAACTATAGCCGGTCAGGCGCAGCCTATGAGCGTGTACGAAGTGCATTTAGGTTCGTGGCGCCGCCGGCCGGAAGATAACAACCGACCGTTGACGTACCACGAACTGGCTGAGGAGCTGCCGCAATATGTAAAGGAAATGGGCTTTACGCACGTGGAGTTTATGCCCGTGATGTACCACCCGTTTATGGGCAGTTGGGGTTACCAGATCACCGGGTATTTTGCTGCCGCCAGCGTGTATGGTTCGCCGCAGGAACTCATGCACCTGATTGATGTGCTGCACCAACATGGCATTGGTGTTATCCTGGATTGGGTACCGTCGCATTTTCCGTCGGATGAGCATGGGCTGGCTTATTTTGATGGCACACATTTGTACGAGCACGCCGACCCGCGCAAAGGCTACCACCCGGACTGGAACAGCTACATCTTCAACTATGGCCGCAACGAAGTCCGTTCATTCCTGATCAGCAATGCACTTTTCTGGTTGGATAAGTACCACGTGGACGGACTGCGTGTGGATGCCGTGGCTTCGATGCTGTACTTAGACTATAGCCGCAAGGATGGTGAATGGATACCAAACGAGCATGGCGGCCGCGAAAACCTGGAAGCCATCTCGCTGATAAAAGACTTTAACCAGGCAGTGCATGAAAAGTATCCGGATGTGCAAACTATAGCCGAAGAATCAACGGCATGGCCGGCGGTAACGGGTAAAGTAAACGATGGCGGACTTGGCTTTGACATGAAGTGGATGATGGGCTGGATGCACGATACGCTGGCCTATTTCTCCAGAGACCCGATCTACCGCAAACACCACCAGGGCGAGATCACGTTCAGCATCATTTATGCCTTTTCGGAGCGCTTTATGCTGCCGCTGTCGCACGACGAAGTGGTGCATGGCAAAGGCTCGCTTATCCGTAAAATGCCGGGTGATGAATGGCAGCAATTTGCCAACCTGCGCATGCTCTATAGTTACATGTATGCACACCCGGGCACCAAACTCATGTTTATGGGAGGCGAGCTGGCCCAAAGCACAGAATGGAACCACGACAGCAGCCTGGAATGGCACCTGCTACAGTACCATTACCATAGCGGGGTGCAGCGGCTGTTGCAGCAACTTAACAAACTATACCAGCAGGAACCTGCACTTTATGAGCACAATTTCGACAGCAGCGGCTTTGAATGGGTAGACTTTCAGGATGCGCACAACAGCGTGATCAGCTTTTTACGGAAAGGCAACGACCCCCAAAACGATGTACTTATAGTTTGCAATTTTACCCCTGTAGTACATGAGAACTATAGGTTAGGCGTGCCACACAAAGGCGAGTGGGTACAGCTTTTCAACTCCGACGATGAGCAGTACGGTGGCAGTAACGTGCAAAACCAAGAATCGCTGCAGGCTGCAGAAGAGCCATCGCATGGCCGTGATTATTCGCTTACCCTGAAGTTACCGCCTTTGGCAGTGGTATATTTTAAGTTTAGGAGTTAGAGAGCTAAAGAGTTTGGGAGTTGAGGAATTAATAACTCTTTAACTCCCAAACTCACAAACTCCTAAACTATAAATCATTTTCCTTTCCGCAGCGGGAAGATGCGGCGGAAATTCAGGCCTCTTTTAGATTCTTCCTGTGGCAAACTATAGTCTGATACTGAACGCACATCTTCGATAGTATAAAATGCCTGCGGATTATATTCCCGGATGATGTCGAGCACATGGTTCAGTTTTTTGCGCTTTACGATCATGAACAGCAGATTTACTTTGCCGCGCGTGCCACGGGCATCCACACAGGTCAATCTATAGCCGTGTCCTTTTAGTCGTTCTATCAGGTTGTGGGCCGAATCTACGGTAATGACCCGCACTACCATTTGCCCCAGCGCCAGTTTTTGCTCGATACGCAGCCCCAGGAAGTTACCGGTTGCAAAGCCACCTGCCCAGGCCAGGTAAGAAGCCACGTTGTTCAGGTTTTGCATTACCTGCGTTATAGCTACCAGCCAGATCAGCACTTCTAAAAAGCCCAGCGCCGGCGCAATCATTTTATCACCTTTCGAGATGAACACGATGCGCAGGGTGCCCAGTGTTACGTCCATAATGCGGGCCAGGAAAATTAGCAGCGGAATAAGTACCCAATTAACAAGGGTGGGGTCGAGGGCGTCGAAGAAATTCATGTGCGGTTGAAAGTATAGCGTAATTAAACTACAGGCAAGTATAGCTATTTGTTTGCAGTTATACCGCCGTCTACGGAGGCGCGTACTTTAGGTAACGAACCGGGATAGTTTTTCTGGATAAAGTAAAGCAGCTTTTCACGCACCAGGCAACGCAGATCCCAGGCTTCGCCGGAGTTGTAGGCACTGAACAAGGCGCGTAGCTGCACTGTATCGGGCAGAATATCAGTTACCTGCAGGCCAGCTACCTCCCCGTTCCATAGTTTTGAAGCGGACAGTATGCTGCTTAGCTCTTTGCGGAGTTCTTCCACTGGCACATTGTAGTCGGTGTAAAAATAAACGGTAGCCAGTATTTCGGTACTGGTGCGTGTCCAGTTCTGGAAAGGCTTTTCGATCAGGTAATTAAGAGGCAGTATCAGTCGGCGGTTGTCCCAGAGGCGCAGTACCACATAGGTCAGGGTTATTTCTTCCACGCGGCCAAATTCATTCTCCACTACCAGCACGTCATCAATCCGGATGGGTTGTGTAAAAGCAATCTGAAGGCCTGCCAGCAGGTTTGCCAGCGAGCGCTGCGCCGCAAAACCCAGTACAACTCCGGCTATACCTGCCGAGGTCAGCAGGCCGGTACCCAGTGTTCGCACGGCCTCAAACTGCAGCAATACCAGCGATACAGCAAAAAACAGGATCAGCATAACGGAGAGCTTGCGTACAAACTGCAGCTGCGTTACCAGTTTGCGCTCCCTGAAATTATCGGCCTTATCAATAGCATATTTATGGCGCACCATGTCCTGCACCACCGATACTACCCTGATCAGCAGCCAGGCAAAGGCAATAATGTTCAGGATCTCTATCACCCGCCTCAGAACATGTAACTCCCCCGGTGAAAGTGGCACAGTTGGCAGCGCAATAGAAACAAACAGCAGTGGTGTAAGAAAGGTGAGAGGCTGACGCAGGCGGCGGTTTACCGACGATACCAGCAATGGGTTGCTGGTGCGGTTGTACATACCGATCAGCTTAAAAAGGATGAAATTCAGGAGCAGGCCCAGCACAATACTTACGGCAAAAATAATAAGCGAAATGGCCAGGTTATCGAGGTGATCTATAAACGACTGGAGTTTATGCATAGGCTATAGTTGCGGATGGTAAATACCCCTGTTAGTACTCCGGAAGATAGCTGCAGGTTATTTTATAAGGCTTTTGTGCTGGTTTGCAGCTACATATACAACTGTGCAATTTCAGTGTATAGCCAAATGCTAATATAAGGCCAACGCTAACGGGAGATGCTACGTAAGAATAAGAGTGTAAACACGCGCAAAAATTAAGCTTATAGTTGATCATTTACTTAAAAATATGGCCGTAGAGCCCGGTATTACAATTATTGCCAGCTCATAACGCAAATTCTAATGGCAAAACTGATTATTGTTTCTAACCGTTTGCCGGTTAAACTGCAGGAGAAGGAAGGAAAGCTGAAGTACACCCCGAGCGAAGGCGGCTTAGCGACAGGGCTCGGTTCTATCTATAAAAAGAAAGATAACCTCTGGATCGGATGGCCTGGTACGGTAATAGATGACCTGCTGATACAGGAGCAGGTGGTGGAAGATCTGAGCCATGAAAATATGTACCCTGTCTTCCTGACAGATAATGAAATAAAGGAGTTTTACGAAGGATTCAGTAACGAAACGCTCTGGCCGTCTTTTCATTATTTCAGCCAGTATGCCGTTTACGACCACGACTTGTGGGAAACCTATGTAGAGGTAAATCAGAAGTATTGCGATGAAATACTGAAGCACGCCAACCCCAACGATACCATCTGGGTACACGATTACCAGCTGCTGTTACTGCCCTCCATGCTGCGCAAAAAGCTACCCGACAGCACTATCGGTTTCTTCCAGCATATTCCGTTTCCGAGTTACGAAGTGTTCAGGCTGCTGCCCTGGCGCCGCGAGCTTCTGGAAGGCATGTTGGGCGCCGATCTTGTAGGCTTCCACACTTACGACGATATGCGCCACTTCCTGAGCTCGGTAAACCGTATTCTGGGCTATGGCGGCATGCACGGCTGGATTAACACCGGCAACCGCTCGCTCCTGGTCGATTCTTTCCCGATGGGTATAGATTATGAGAAATACGCCTCCGTAGCTGCCTCCGAAGAAGTGCTGAAACTGGAGCAGGAGTATCGCCGCAATGTGGGTACCGAAAATATCATCATCTCCATAGACAGGCTCGATTATTCTAAAGGGATACCGCAACGCCTCGAAGCGTTTGAAATGTTTCTGGAGCGCTACCCGGAATTTCATGAAAAAGTGACCCTGGTAATGCTGGTAGTGCCCAGCCGCGATGCCGTAGAAAAGTACAAGGAGCTGAAAGAAGAAGTGGATGAACTGGTTGGCCGCATTAACGGTAAGTACAGCCATATCAACTGGAACCCGATCCAGTATTTTTACCGCTCGCTGCCCCTCGAGACACTTTCGGCGTTTTACAGGATGGCCAATGTGGCACTGGTTACCCCAATGCGCGATGGCATGAACCTGGTGTGCAAAGAGTATGTGGCCAGTAAATTAGACCAAAAAGGAGTGCTGATACTCAGCGAAATGGCAGGAGCTTCAAAAGAGCTCTCCGATGCGCTGCTCATCAACCCGAACGATATCAATAAAATGGTAGACGCCCTGTACGAGGCCCTTACCATGCCTGTGGAAGAGCAGCGTCAGCACATGATCAACATGCAGGAAACCCTGAAGCGCTATAACATCCACCATTGGGTTGGTTTGTTCATGGATCGTCTGTCGTATGTCAAGATCAAGCAGATGTCGATGGAAACCAGCTACCTGGACGATGCTACCTTCCAGGAAATGAGCGACTCCTACGAGATGGCCAGCTCCCGACTTATCTTCCTGGAGTATGACGGCGGCCTTACCAACTATAAATCCAAACCCCTGCTGGCCCGCCCCGACGAAGACCTGCTGGAGCTGTTGGAGAACCTGAGCAATAACCCTAAGAACAGGGTAGTCGTGATCAGCAGTCGCGAGAAAGCCAATATGGAAGACTGGCTCGGCCACCTGAATCTGGATATTGTAGCGGAACACGGCGTATGGCTGAAACAACGCGGCTCCGGCTGGAAAACCATGATGAGCCTGATGGATGACTGGAAAAGCGATATCCGGTTGATACTGGAACTATACGTTGACCGAACGCCTGGCTCGTTTATAGAAGAGAAGGAACATTCGCTTGTGTGGCATTACCGCCGCGTAGAAACCGGTCTGGGCGAGTTGCGTGCCCGGGAACTGGTCAATCACCTGACTTTCTTGGCATCGAACAGTAACCTGCAGGTGCTGGATGGACAAATGGCCGTAGAAATAAAAGCGCAGGAAGTAAACAAAGGCAAAGCTACCAGTCATTGGCTGAACATGTACCCGCACGAGTTTGTGCTGGCCGTAGGCGATGACTGGGGCGATGAGGAAATTTTTAAAGCCATGCCGCGCAATGCTTATACCATTAAAACCGGTAACTCCTATTCCATTGCCAAGTACCATTTAGATGGTCCAGGCGAAGTAAGGGAAATGCTGTTTAAACTGATAAAGCAGGAGAGCCGGGAAGCTTCTAATGCGAAAATGACAGGATAAGACAAAAGCCGTTGGTTGTATTTCCAACGGCTTTCGACTATAGTTTATAAGCTTTAGTGCTATAGTTTCTCTTTCTGTCATGTCGAGCATTCTTGAGACGCAAGTGGAAAAGAGCCAGCATTGCTGTGAGATATCTTATGCGTCCTATAGTTTTTTCCGCTCTTTTGTCATTTCGAACAGAGTGAGAAATCTATCTCATACTATAGTTGCTTCTTTGTCATCCCGAGCGTCAGTCGAGGCATCTTATATGTCCTATAGTTTACTTTGCCTACTACTTGGACCAAGCCATCATTCTATAGAATCTACCAATCCTGGGAGCTCTACTTACCTATCGTTTTATAGTTAGCTTGGCTCCCTCCCGGGCCGGGAGGCCCCGTCTTCGAGCATCGCGCGGTGTACATTTCCTTTGCTCGTGCCTCGCAATGGCTACGCCACCGGAAATCTACAAGGCGCTCAACCCAAAGACTGATATCAAGCTCGATAGTAGATACTTTGGCTATAGTTACTGCTCTTGCTTTTGGCTCGAGCAGATCGGTTTTTCTCGTGGTTACAATTCCTTGGGCCAGGCTGCGCCTGCCTGCTTTCGGTCTGTAACTATAGAACTATAGTTATTGAGCTGGTAAAGGCGTACAAATTCCCCTCCTTGGACAAGGAGGGGTAGGGGGTGGTTGGACCAATGCCAACTATGAAAATATAGCAGACCCAGAAATTGTCCCCTTGAGGGGACTGCAGGGGTGTTAATCCCTCAACTACAGAACTATAGCCCCAACCATAGCAACAGAAGCAATTCCCCCTCTTGAGAGGGGTAGGGGTGTGTATTCTAACTATAGAACAATAACTCTAACTATAGCAAAACCCCAAATCCTGAAAATCTTCAAATCTTGTAAATCCTGATTCAGACCTAAAACAACGTCCCACTTCCACTAACCTTACCTTCCGCTTTCTTTTGCTTGGCTGGTTCTTCGCAGTTCTCCTCGTTAAATACCTGGTCGATGGCTTGTTCGGCGGCGCGTAGTTTTTCTTTGCACAGCTTTATGAGCTGCGACGAGCGCTGCACTTTCTGGGTTAGTTCGTCCACGTCAACAGAGTCGTTTTCGATGGCGCGTAAAATTTCTTCCAGTTCCTGCGTGGCCTCACGGTAGGTCATGGTTTTAATGTCTTTATAGGGTGTCATTGGTGTCTTTGTTTACAACTATACTATGGATGGTGCCATCTTTCATGCGGGTTTCTACCACATCGTCGGGCTGTACCTGGTTAATGCTTTTGATGATCTTGCCATTCACTAACGTAAGCGTATACCCGCGCAGTAGCAGTCGCTCCGGGTCGTTGGCTTTGATGCTGGCTTCTATCAGATTCAGGCGGTGTTGTTCGGTTTGTAGTTTGCGGTCAGTAGCAAATTCCAGTTTATCGCTTTGCTTGGTAAAACTGATCTGTTTCTGCTTGATGCTCTCCTTTACTTCCGTTTCTACACAGTGGCTGAGCGTATTTAGTTCATGCTCCTTCATGTGCAGATAGCGTTGCGCCCTGCCTTCCACACAAACCGACAATTCGCTCAGGTGTCTCTCGCGGGTGTGTAAGAGGGATTTGGTGTTTGATCTGATGTCACGCTCCAAATCACTTACGGTGTGCTGCTGCAGATTCAGGTAATTCTTAGGCTTTACCAGCAAACCACGCGATAAATTCTCCAGTAGCTCCCGACCTTCCTGCAGAAAATCTTTGGTGGTATTTGAAATACTTAGTTGCAGTCGCTCTAATCGATCTTCCGTAAGCCGTAGTTGCTGTGATGTAAAAAGCCTGATGCTATCGTACAGACCTTCTGTATATTCTTCGGCACTTCTGAAGCGGTCAATCAAAAAAGTAGCAACGGCAGTTGGCGTTTTTAAGCGGGTGTGCGCTACCAGGTCGGCTATACTTTCGTCGCGCTCGTGGCCGATACCGGTTAGTACAGGCAACGGCGAATTACCAATAGCAGCGGCAATAGTATAATCATCAAAGCAACTCAGATCTGTCTGCGAACCGCCTCCACGTATCATTACAATCGCATCAAATCGCTCGCTATAGTTGGCAATAAGCGCCATGGCTTTGTTTACAGAAGCTGGCGCATCATTACCCTGAACGGTAGCCGGGAAAAGCGTGGTATGGAAACTATAGCCGTAGGCGTTGTGCTGCAGTTGGTGTATAAAATCCTGGTAACCGGCTGCAGTGGCCGACGAAACGATAGCCAGTCGCTGCGGAACTTCCGACAACTCTAGTTCTTTGTTGGCTGTCAGTAAGCCTTCGGCTTCCAGACGTTTTATCGTTTCCTGGCGCTGGCGGGCGAGGTCGCCGATGGTATAGTTTGGGTCTATGTTGTGGATGTCCAGGCTCAGACCGTATAGTTCGTGGAACCGCACGCTTGCCTGGAACAGGATTTTTAACCCGGCTTTTAATGGCTGCCCGGTCTTGTCTTCGAAGAAGCGGCCAAGCATGGCAAAGCGGGCACTCCAGATAGTAGCGCGGGCTTGTGCTACCACGTTTCGGGCATCATCGCCTTTATCAACCAAGGTTAAATAGCAGTGGCCTTTGCGACGGTCGGGTGTTATTTGTGCAATTTCGGCAACCACCCAGTAGCTTTCCGGAAACGCCACTTCCAGCTCTTCCCTGATCTGCTGGTGCAGCTCAAAGAGTGAAAGCGGAGTCTGGAACTCCTCGTATACACTGGTTTGCCTGAAAAATAACTGCGACATCTGCCTAAACCGAAAAATCCTGAGCCAACAGGCAAATTACAAATCTATTTCTAGAGTTTCAGAATCCGCTCCTCGGAAATTTATAGTTTATAGTGCTGGTAACTATAAACTATAGTTGTGACTAATAAAATGAAAGGATCAACCCACCCCTAACCCCTCCGAGGAGGGGAATTTTTTAGGTGATTAGGAATTCCCCTCCTCGGAGGGGTTAGGGGTGGGTTTTAGAAACTTGGATTTATAAACTATAGTTTAGCCTGAACAGAAGGTTGTTGTAGTTTCTCCAGGGTTTCGTTTACCTGCTGTTGCCATTGCTGTTTCTGCAGGATAACCGGCGGAGCAGCGCGCTCCAGGCAGTCCAGGGCAGGACAGCGCTCGCAGGTCTCGTTCACATAGCGGTTTAAAATAACAGGGTCCTGCAGAAACTTGATCTTTCTGCGCAGGTTCTCGTTCAGCAGCAAACCTATACTCACCGTGCCGTTTACCCGCTCATTTGGCTGAGCCAGCGCAATCACCAGGTACTCGTTCTCAGAGTTGATGTACGACGACTTCTGGATTCCGACCACGGGTTTATTGGCCGATACATCCAGCGGCAGATTCTCTACAGCTTCAAACAAAGTAAGTGAGATCCAGCGACGGCAGTAATGCTCGTTCAGCAGCGATGCGTGTGGGTTGTGCAGGCCGGCCAGGTGCAGCTCTTTAGTAAGGGCAAAATGGCTGGTAGCTGGCTCGTGGTTAAAGCGAAGGAAGAACAGCTGTTTGATATTGAAGAAGCGTGGCAGCAGCGATGTGATGCGATGAAGAAATGTCTCGGGCGATGCCTGGTAGGTTTGCATGAGTTGCAATAGGTATTGCGGTTGCCAGGTAGGCAGCGCAAAGAACTTCTGCAGGTCCTGCACCAACAGGTCGCGGTTCAGAAGCAGCGCTCCGGCAAAGTACGATGCCCGGAAATTATTCAGCACTTCATCAAAAGAGCGCACTTTTACCCAGGTAGCCGTGTAAGGTCTTTCCTGAATTTTTAGATACTGAAAACCAAGTTCGCGGGCAAGGGCAAAAGCCTGTTGTTGCTCTGTAAGGTTGGCATTAAGTAATAAGCGTGGTTCTTCGCCGGGTACAAATACAGAGCGCAGCGGCTTTAACTCAGGTGTTTCTTCAAAGGTGGTTAGCCTGGTGCTGATATGGTATAGTTCTTCCAGTAAACTGCTGAGTTGCTGCAAGGTTGGTGTCTGCTCCGGATCCAGGCCGTGTGCGTTCAGGAAGTTCTCAGCTTCCAGTTCAATGTCTTCAAAGTAATTATCATATAGTTCCTGGTACGAGCGCAGCGCTGAAAAATAGAACTGCTCTACACGCAAATCAAACGAGCGCGAGATCTCCAACAAGGTCTTAACAAAGGCACTCAGTTTGGCCGGGGCTGTAGCAAAGATGTCAATCAGGCGGCCCATGTCCAGCCCGAAATGCTCCAGCGGTAACTCCGACAAGATATTGGAATGCAGCAATTCGCTGACAGGTTGCAGCCTTTTAGATAGTTGCAGCGACACCAGCGAATCATAGGTCACGCCCAGGACATCGGCAATCACTGCTATCTTGCTTGGCTTCGGGTGCTTCTTTCCTTTCTCAATCTCATTTAAATAAGAAACTGAAATATCGGTGGCCGTGGCAAGGTCGGTGAGCGAGATGCCTTTTTCGGTGCGCAGCTGTTTGATTTTTAACCCAAGGATAAGGCGGATGATGTCTTCCTGCAGCTTCATGTGTAGGGTGAAATGGTTCGTCTGAAATTGAAGTACGTGGATTTATAGTTTAACTCCTAAAAAAGCGTAAAAATATTTTTAGCGAAAATTCGCCAAAAGCTAAAAATTCGCGTATAGTGCTCTATAGTTGTTGCAATCATTTCACCACCAATCAGTTATTTTATGTTAGTAGAGAGCGCCATCCAAATAAAAGCGAAAGATACAGAAGCTTATAAAGACATTCTGACACCAGAAGCACTGGAGTTTCTGGAGATGCTGCACCACAGATTTAATAGTCACAGAGAAGAGTTGCTACAGGCCCGCACGGACACACAGAAGAAAATTGATGCCGGAGAGCTGCCTGACTTCTTAACCGAAACTGAAACTGAAACTATAAGAACAGGCAACTGGAAAGTAGGAACTATACCTGCTGATCTGCAATTGCGCCGCGTGGAAATTACCGGACCCGTTGACCGCAAAATGGTGATCAATGCGCTGAACTCCGGTGCCGATGTGTTTATGGCTGATTTTGAAGATGCTACTTCACCAACCTGGGAGAATCTATTGGAAGGACAGGCAAACCTGCGCGATGCTATTAGAAGAGACATTGATTTTACGGTGCAGAATGGCAAAGTATATCGCCTGAACCAGAAGGTAGCAGTACTGATGGTGCGTCCGCGTGGTTGGCATTTACCCGAAAAACACGTGCTGATCGACAAAAAGCCAATTTCGGGAGCGCTGTTTGACTTTGGCCTATACTTATTCCATAACGCAAAAGAGCTTTTGGAGCGCGGCAGCGGGCCGTATTTCTACCTGCCAAAACTGGAAAATCACCTGGAAGCCAGACTATGGAATGATGTGTTTGTAGCGGCTCAGGAAGCACTCGGTCTGCCTGTCGGAACTATAAAATGCACCGTGCTGATCGAAACGATAACAGCTGCTTTCGAGATGGACGAGATCCTGTACGAGCTGCGCGACCATATAGTAGGATTAAACGCCGGCCGTTGGGATTACATTTTCAGTGCCATCAAAAAGTTCAGAAAACACCCCAATGTGCTGTTCCCTGATAGAACTGATGTGACAATGCAGGTGCCGTTTATGCGGGACTATACCAACCTGCTGGTGCAAACCTGTCACAAGCGCGGCGCGCACGCGATGGGTGGTATGGCCGCTTTCATCCCGAACCGTCACGACCCAACTATAAACGAAGCCGCCTTTGCCAAAGTAGCTGCCGACAAAGCCTTTGAAGCTGCCAATGGATTTGACGGTACCTGGGTAGCGCACCCCGACCTGGTTAAAATTGCCCGCGAAGCCTTTGACAAGGTGATAGGAGCAGAACCACACCAGAAACACGTGCTGCGCGAAGATGTAAAAATTACCGCCCAGGACCTGATCAACTTCGAGATACCTTATGGTAAGATAACTGAGAAAGGGTTGCGACTGAACATCAATGTGGGTATTATGTACATCGGTAACTGGCTTTGCGGCACCGGCGCGGCGGCTATTCATAACCTGATGGAGGATGCTGCCACTGCTGAAATTTCACGGGCACAGGTATGGCAATGGCTGCACCACGAGCACACTAAAACCGACGACGGAGAAGAGATAACCGAAGCGCGTGTGCTGCAACTCATCAAAGAAGAAACCGATCACATCAAAGAAGAGATCGGGATGGTGAAGTTCAAGAATTGCCACTTCGAGAAAGCATCGCAGCTGTTCGCCGAATTGGTGCTGGCCCCCTGCTTTGTAGAATTCCTGATCCTGCCCGCTTACAAATACATTGATTAATGACTAATTAGGAATGAGTAATGAATAATAAACTATAGCTCACCTCAAACTATAGCATTACGCATTCTTCATTAGTCACTAATAACTACCCATTAGTCATTCATCATTATTCATTACTCATTAAAAACATCCGCCATGACAACTAAGAAAGACAGAATCCGCAACATCGAAAAAGACTGGATCGAGAACCCGCGCTGGGCAGGCATCCGCAGACCGTATAGCGCCGAAGAAGTGGTAAGACTACAGGGCTTGGTGCAGATAGAATACACACTGGCTAAAAACGGAGCCAACAAACTATGGAAACTGCTGCACTCCGAGCAGTATGTAGCTGGTTTGGGAGCGCTGACCGGTAACCAGGCGGTGCAGGAAGTGCAGGCTGGTCTGAATGCAATTTACCTGAGCGGCTGGCAGGTAGCTGCCGATGCCAACTTAGCCGGACACATGTACCCCGACCAAAGCTTGTACCCAGCCGATTCTGTTCCGAATGTGGTGAAAAAGATCAACAATGCTTTGATAAGAGCCGACCAGATACAGAGCGTGAACGATGATGGCGAGATCGATTTTATGGTGCCTATAGTTGCTGATGCCGAAGCTGGTTTTGGTGGTAACCTGAATGCCTTTGAGCTGATGAAAATGATGATAGAAGCCGGCGCGGCAGGTGTGCATTTCGAAGATCAGTTATCGTCTGCCAAGAAGTGCGGCCACTTAGGTGGTAAGGTTTTGGTGCCAACCCAGGAAGCCATCAACAAACTGGTAGCAGCCCGCCTGGCTGCTGATGTAATGGGTGTGCCAACTATAGTTGTAGCCCGTACCGATGCCGATGCCGCCAACCTGATCACCAGCGACATAGACCCACGCGACCACGAGTTTATACTGGACAAACCTCGTACCAGCGAAGGCTTTTACCATGTGCGCTGCGGTATTGAGCAGGGGATTGCACGCGGCCTGGCCTACGCGCCATATGCCGACCTGATCTGGATGGAGACCTCGCACCCCGACCTTGAGCAGGCACGCCAGTTTGCAGAAGCCATTCATGCGGAGTACCCGGATAAGTTGCTGGCCTATAATTGCTCACCGTCTTTTAACTGGGCCGCCAAACTGAGTGTGGAAGAAATGGAAACGTTTAGAGAAGAGCTGGCAGCCATGGGCTATAAATTCCAGTTTATTACGCTGGCGGGTTTCCATGCGCTTAACACGAGTATGTTTGAGCTGGCAAAAGCGTACAAGGCACGCGGCATGGCCGGTTACTCAGAACTACAGCAGCGCGAGTTTGCGCTGGTAAAAGATGGATTTAAAGCAGTGAAGCACCAGGCCTTTGTAGGTACCGGTTATTTTGATGCCGTGCAGAACACTGTTACTGCAGGTGCTGCCTCAACTGTTGCCTTGGCCGGCTCTACGGAAGAAGAACAGTTTCATTGATAAGAACTATAGTTTAGCTGGCGCGAGTGTCCTCGCTCGTGTCGAACTATAGTTGGGCCTCTGGCCCAGTCGGATTACAAATCCGACTTTATAGGTAAGTCACGGATCACAGATCCGCGCCAGCGAATACTTTTAGCGCAGGAACTATAGTAACCAAAAAGCCCGCAGAGACTTTCACGTCTGCGGGCTTTTTGCTGTTTTCAGCAGAGTAACTATAGTTTAGTTAATGCACCACACGTAGTACTGGTTCTGGTAGTGGCTGGCGTGTTTCGTGGTCAATAGTAAAGTAGCCCACCATGCTCGGACCATAACCTAAGTTGATCTCTATAAACTTGTTCTTCTCAGGCAACATCTGGATCAGCTCATTTCGCAGCGTGCTGTATTTTTCCAGCAGCTCCGCCATCTTCTGCTCTTTGTCGTTCAGGGCGGCGCTTTTGGTGCCGTCTTTCATTTCCTGCTCCAGGTCGTGCTGCTCAGGGTTAAAGTCTGACTTTATGCTTTGCAGCGATAGCAGTTCCACATCCAGTATCCGGATGTCGCGCTCAACGTTAAGGTAATCTTTTACTTTGTTTTCGAGCGGTATGAGGGTTTTATCCAAGTAATGCGTAAGGTTCTCCATGGTGTTGTATCTCAGGGTGATATAACTATAGAGTTGTATACGCAGCTTTCTGCATTTTATTTACGCTGATTTTAGGATAAAATAAATGCAGCAGCAAAAGCAGGTTACAACCAGCCAAAAAGCTTTCGCAGGAATTTCAATTTGTTGCCATAAGGCGGATAGCGGAAAGGCAGGTCGAGCCAGGTGCCCCGGTGCAATACACTTTTCTGATGCGAGAACACATCAAAACTGGCCATACCGTGGTAACTGCCCAGACCGCTGCTACCCACACCACCAAACGGCAGGTTAGGATTGGCAAGGTGCGAGAGGGTATCGTTAATGCAGCCGCCGCCAAAGCTTACTTCGCGCAGGATGCGCTGCTGGTGCGCTCTGTTACCCGAAAAGAAATAAAGGGCCAGCGGCTTTTCATGGCGGTTTACCATTTTTATCATATCGTCCAGCCCGTCAAAAGAAAGAATGGGCAGTATGGGGCCGAAGATCTCTTCCTGCATGGCCGGGTGCTCCCAGGTAATATGTTCAAGCAAAGTAGGTGCCATATAGCGGGTAGCGGCATCGGTTTGTCCGCCGGCACGGATATGTTCCGGGGTAAGCATGCGGCTTAAGCGCGCAAAATGAGCATCGTTTATAATGCGGGCAAAGTCAGGACTTTCGGCGGGGTTGGTGCCGTAAAAATCAGTTATGCAGCGGCCGATCAGTTGTATGAAATCCTCTTTCACTTCTTCCTGCACCAGTACATAATCGGGTGCTACGCAGGTCTGGCCGGCATTCAGAAATTTTCCCCAGGTAATACGGCGGGCCGCCAGTTCCAGGTCGGCATCCACGGTAACTATAGCCGGGCTTTTTCCGCCCAGTTCCAGGGTTACAGGTGTCAGGTGTTCGGCAGCAGCTTTCATCACAATACGGCCCACCTGGGTGCTGCCCGTAAAAAAGATGTAATCGAAGCGCTGTGCCAGCAGGTGTTGCGCTGTTTCCACGCCACCTTCCACTACGGCCAGGTAACGCTCGTCAAAATTCTGGCTGATGATGCGGGTAACTATAGCTGCCGTGTTGGGTGCAATTTCAGAAGGCTTCAGGATGGCACAGTTACCGGCCGCCATAGCCCCGATGAGTGGTGTGAACAGCAGGTTGAGCGGGTAGTTCCAGGGCGAAATGATGAGTGCCACCCCATAAGGTTGCGGGTACACATAACTGCGCGCCGGAAAATTGATCAGCGTTTCGGGTACACGACGGGGACTGGCCCAGTCGTCAATGCTTTTAAGAGCAAGTTTCAGTTCCAGTTCTATAAAACCGATCTCAGTACCAAAGGCTTCGAGGGCAGGTTTCCGGAAATCGGCATAAAGGGCATCAAACAGTTCCTGTTCGTGCTGCTTCAGTACCTGCTGCAACCTGCGCAATTGTTCTTTCCGGAAGGCTATGGGCAGGGTATGGCCATCCGCAAAATAAGTGCGCTGCGTCCGGAGCAACTGCTCTATGCGCTGCTGGTTCTGGTCCTGTGGGGCGGGTGTAACTGGTTTTTGCTGGATAAGAGCCATTTCCGATTAGTTAGGCTGTTTGGTAAATGCTGGCTGTTCTGCTGCAGGCCGACCTGTAAAATGGTCCATAGAAGTGTATACGTTAAAAAAACGGCCAACTATGAGGTCGAACATACGGGTTGGCAGAAGCCCGCGCAGCAAGGGTAAAAGGTACACCACAGCAGGTTTGCGAACGATCGCCCGGTTTGTAAGGATGGCCTTAACTATAGCTTCTGAAATTTCTTCGGGCCCGAGGATAGGAGTAAGCAAGGGAGCTTTTACGCCGGCAAACATACCCGTGCCAATATAACTTGGCGTAACGGTGGTAACATGCAGGTTTTTGCTTTGTTGTTCCAGTTCCAGCCGCAGGCTTTCAGACCAGCCTAGCATGGCCCATTTGCTGGCGGCATACACGCTCATGCGCGGGTTGGGCGTTAAACCTGCTGCCGAGGCAATATTCACGAAATGTCCGCTGCCCCGCTGTATAAAACTATCCAGAAACGCTCTGGTAACATACATGGCACCGGCGGTATTTATCTGCAGGGTACGGTCTATGTCCTGGTAACTATGTTCCTGAAAAAGCCGGCCAACTATAATTCCAGCATTATTGATAACTATAGCTGGCAGGCCGATTTCCTGCATTACCAGCGCCGCCGTTTGCCGTACCTCATCAGCGTTGGCTATATCTGCTTTATAACCTGTGGCGGCATAGCCTGCTGCTGTAAATTCGGCTATCGTTTGCTCCAGCAGCACGGTGTTCACATCCCAGATCACCAGGTGGCTGGCACCGCGTTGCAGACTCTTGCGGCCCATTATTTTCCCGATACCAGAAGCACCGCCCGTTATCAACACTATATTTCCGGTAATTTGGGTCATGGGTTGGCAAGGTTATCGTATAGTTCTTGAAAGAGTCTATAATTTAATAAGATTTTTGATAGATACAACAACTATAGCCGCAGAACTATAAAACAGGAAATGCAGTAGCGGTAAATTTGTATATTTGACTGTGAAACGAGCACGGCACCAGACTGCCAACTATAGCTGAACCACTATGAAGATAATTGAATGCCCGCGCGATGCCATGCAGGGCCTGAAGCAGTTTATACCCACTGATGTAAAGATCAGCTATATCAATCAGCTGCTGAAAGTAGGGTTTGATACCATCGATTTCGGGAGTTTTGTGTCGCCGAAGGCCATTCCGCAGATGAGCGATACAGCTGAAGTGCTGGCCAACCTGGACCTGGAGAACACCACCTCTAAACTGCTGGCCATTATTGCCAATGTGCGCGGCGCCGAAGATGCCGCCCAGCACGCGCCGATCGATTATCTCGGTTTTCCCTTATCTGTTTCCGAAACGTTTCAGCAGCGCAATACCAATAAAAGTATAGCCGAGGCAATGGAGCAACTGGCTCAGATCCAGGACATCTGCCACAAGCACAATAAAACACTGGTAACCTATATTTCCATGGGTTTTGGCAATCCGTACAATGACCCCTGGAACACCGATACTGTGCTGCACTTTGTGAACGAGCTCGATAAACTACAGGTAAAGATCATTTCGCTTTCCGATACCATTGGCGTGTCTAACCCCGAAAACATCAGTTACCTTTTTAGTTCGCTTATCCCGGCGTTCAGGCACATCGAGTTTGGGGCGCACCTGCACACTACGCCAACTACGTGGCAGGAGAAAGTAGAAGCAGCCTATAGTTCCGGCTGTCGTCGTTTTGATGGCGCCCTGCGCGGGTTTGGTGGCTGCCCGATGGCCAAAGATGAGCTGACCGGCAATATGGCCACCGAAAATTTAGTAGCATACTTCAACGGTATTGGTGTAAATTTGAACCTGAACCAGGCTGCTCTTAACGCGGCCCTTGCACAGTCTGGCACTGTGTTTTCTTAACCTATGGCAAAAAGAACGATCGTAGATATTTTTATTCCCTGTTTCGTGGACCAGATGTTTCCGGAAACCGGGATGAACATGGTAAAAGTGCTGGAAGGCGTAGGCTGCGAAGTGCACTATAACCCTAACCAGACCTGCTGCGGACAACCCGCTTTTAACGCTGGTTTTTTTAACGAAGCCCGCGAGGTAGCCACCAAATTCCTGGATGATTTCTCCAACGAGACATCGCATTACATTGTAGCGCCCTCGGCGTCGTGTGTGGGCATGGTGCGCAACTCCTACCAGGATATTTTTGTAAAGTCGTCGAATTTGGTGAAGTACCGCGCTATGCAGAAAAAGGTGTACGAATTCACCGAGTTCCTGACCGATGTGCTGGGCATTACCGCCATTCCCGGGGCCTCGTTGCCGGGCAGGTTTACGTACCACGACTCTTGCAGCGCCCTACGGGAGTGCGGCATAAAAGCAGGGCCAAGAGCCCTGTTGCAGAACGTAGAAGGTTTTGAGCTGGTAGAGATGGAAGACAACGAGACCTGCTGTGGCTTTGGTGGTACCTTCGCGGTTAAGTTTGAGGCTATTTCGTCGGCCATGGCCGAGCAGAAAGTGGAGAACGCCTTAGCAACCGGCGCCGAGTTTATAGTTTCTACGGACAGCAGCTGCCTGATGCATTTGCAGGCTTATATTAATAAACAGAACAAACCGATCCGTACCGTGCACATTGCCGATGTGCTGGCCAGTGGCTGGTAAGTTTGATTGCTGAATTGTTGATTATAAAAAAGCCTGTGCAGTTTATAGTTGCACAGGCTTTTTTTATAGTTGCCAAACTATAGTTTAGCGGCTGAAGTGGTAGCTGAAGCCGAATGACAGGGTACTGCTGCTTAGATTTAAACCAAAGAATCCCGAAGTGCTTTTGAAGCTCCCTGACTCAGTTGTTGAATTACTATAACCAAGTGAACCAAACGATGTAGAAATGCCTATTTTCTCGGTCGGGAAGAATGTTAAACCAGGAGAAATACCAGCAAAGTATCCTTTAGTATCAGATTCTGTTGATACTGTATAGTCTGAACTAAACTCTGTTTTTGTCTTTCTCATATCTACACCTGCTTCAACCCTGGCGCTCAGGGCAAATTTATCAGTTAAGGAGAAATACTTCTTCAGATAAGGACTGAAACTATAGCCCCTGGTTCTGGAATCTTCTGTAAAATCTGAAAATCCTCCATCTTGTACAGATTTAGTTCTATTGGTTTCAAACCCCAGAGAAGCTCCTGCTTCGAGGTTATCTTTCAGAAAGTACCCTATACTGGGTTCAATTCTCAAGAACCTATGCGAATAATCTGAAGGAGCCATATTGTTACTTCTTTGATTATTAGCATACATCCCAACACTAAATGAACCCGATACTGCTTTTGTGCCTTGTAATGTTTGCGCAAACGCACTGGTGCACAGCAGCCCTAACACTGCTACAATAAATAATTTCTTCATGTTTGTTTTAATGTTTTAAGTGAGGTTATATTAGATAATCCCTATGTTGCAATATCTATGCCACAAGTTGTATTATCCTTAAGTAAGTTGTGCTTTAAACTATAGCTATGGGGCTGTTCTGATCAGTAAATGCATGTTGAGGTGGTAATGCGGAAGAGAACTATAGTTTGGAGTCTACAGTAGACTGCAAACAAAAAAAGCCTGTGCAGCTTATAGTTGCACAGGCTTTTTTGTTGAAAAGCTATAGTTGGTTAGCGGCCGAAGTGGTAGCTGAAGCCAATGCTCAGGGTGCTGGCGTTCAGGTTAAGTCCTACTGTCGAGGAAGTGGTTTTATCGTCGCCTTCTTCAGGTTTTGAGGACAATTCGCTATAGCCCAGCGAACCGAACGCTGCGGTTATGCCTATTTTCTCCGTCGGGAAGAAAGACAGGCCCGGTACAACAGCTACCTGGAATCCGGATACCTCGCTTTTATATTCTCTGCCCCCATCAAGCGAGATGGAAGAGCTACCAGTCGAGAAACCTGCAGTCGCGCTGCCGGTAAACGCTACTTTATCTGATACCATGAAATACTTACGGATGTATGGGTTAAAGCTGAAAAGATTGGTTTTCATCTCATACTCGGACATACCCCAGCCATCTGGCACCAGAATGCCATTTGAAGTCTGATTAAAGCCCAGTCCAATACCAAGTTCCAGACCATCCTGTATAAAATATCCCACACTTGGCGAAAGATTAAAGGTAGTCTGATCTACTTCCTGCGAGGCATTATCATCCTGTGTTGTTTTGGAATAGCCCACCGACCCGGACAAAACTATAGTTCCTGAACCTGTTTGGGCAAAAGCTCCCGTGCCGATAAGGCACAGCCCTACCATTGCTAAAATTTTCTTCATGTTTGTTTTCATATTAAATTTTACAAATATAAAGAATTATCGATACTATAGTTGCCGGTTCTGCCTGCTTCAAACTATAGTTTATATTCCTGCATATCCCCGCAAACTATAGGTTACTCCTTTGGTAATGCTTCTGTAGTTCCTGTATTTTTCCGTCCGATGTTATACCAGTCCACTTTTCTGGAGTAGTACATCACCAGTGCCAGTATCAGGAACAGGCCAAGGCTACCCATCAGCAAGGCGAAATCCTGTAGCTGGATGATGGTGAAAATGTAGGCGTATAGTATAACCAGTGTGCCGCCCACCAGCGCTGCCAGCTTTTTGCTGCTGAATACACTATAAGTATAAACCGTTACCAACCCAATGGTCATAATGCTGGCGATCAGGTAGGCGATATTGAAGTTACTGTACTCTGAAATGGAAACCAGCAAGGTGTAAAAGATGCAGAGCGCCAGCCCGATGAGCACATACTGGAACGGATGCACCGATTTTTTATGCAGCAGCTCAATAAAGAAGAAGATCAGGAACGTGAGGCCGATGAACAGGATGGCATACTTAACCGAGCGCATTGATTTCTGGTAACTGTCGATGGGGAGCAGCAGGTTTACACCAAAGGCCGCGCTGCCAACATCGTAGCCGGCGCCTTTCCATTGCTGCGGAAAATTGCGGTTCAGGTGCAGCACTTTCCAGGTAGCAGTAAATCCATCCTGGCCAACCTGGCGCTGGTCCGGCAGAAAAGCCCCGTCAAAGCTTGGGTTCTGCCAATTAGAGCCGATCTGTACATTGGTTTCTTTGCCAACCGGTACAAAGTATAAAAACTCGGAGCCTTTCAGGTTCAGCGATAGCGAGAAACTATAGGGTGCATTGGCAGCGGCATCGGTCAGGCTTACCGGCGCATTTATCCCCGAAGCCAGCACATCCGAAGAGGCAACGCCCGGGTTAAACGAGTACTTGTGCGTATTCCAGTGCAGCGTTACCTGTTCTTTTATGCCCCGAAGGTCTGTAATGCCCACCGAAAGAAAAGCATCCTGCAGGCGCAGGTTTTCCTGCGGCACGCCCAGGTTAGCGAAGTTTATCGGCGGAAAGTTGCCTGTCAGTTTTACATCAGAATTATAAACCACCACCTCGTAAATGCCGCGGTACCTTTTCTCGGGGAACAACTGGCCGTTTACTTTCAGCTCATCGGGTAAAAAGTGCATGTAGCGGGTAACCTGGCGTACTACTTTGTTGGTGTCGCGGTAAAACTCCAGGTACGGGATAGTGAGCACCGGCCCGGTTATCGTCTGTTGTTCGCCCCACTTGGCACTTATCTCGCGTATGGCTTCGTCTTTGCGCATTTCGCGTTCCTGTATCAGGCCCTGTATCATGGTGCTGGGTATGAGCAGGAGCAGTACCAGTACAAAAATAACGGTAGCCTTCACAACCACTGCGTTGCGCTCTAAAAATGACTCTTGGGTAGGGCTCATAAGTAAAATTGATGGGATAGCTTTCTGTAAAAATAATCAAATATATAAAATAAGCAATATAAGCGGAAAGCGCGTGCGGCTACGTATTCCTGCTTACAGGGCTGGTATAAGTCGGTATTTTAATTGGTAAATACTGAAATAAGGCGGCTTTTAAAGTTGCTGGCCGCAAAGGGGCGTATGTGTAGCAGTAAGTGCAACTAAAGTGGCAGAAAAATGCCGGAAACGGTGCAATTTATTTTGTCTTTGTTCATCTGTTTCCGGGGTAGCTTTAACGCGATGCAGGAATCTGCAGGAGGGCAGCATCACCTTAATTATGCAACGGCGTATACTGCATCAAACTATAGTTAACACAAATTGAGCACGACTGAAAATGCCGGCGGTCATCCGCTGAAACTATCGTTAAAAGAATACGCCCGGGGCATAACCGGTGGCCTGCTGTTCAGCTTCCCGATCCTGTATACCATGGAAGTGTGGTGGGCTGGTTTTCATGCTACGCCGCTGCAGTTGCTTGTACTGATGCTGGTAAGCTACCTGCTGTTGCTGGGCTACAACCGTTACGCCGGCATGCGTCCGGGAGTAACGTGGCGCAGTGTGCTGATCGACTCTGTGGAGGAGATGGGCATTGGCTTTGTAATGTCGTTCACGGTGCTTTGGATGCTGAACCGCATACAACCCGGCGTAACCAGTTTCGACGAGATGATGGGCAAAGTGATCATCGAGGCCATGGCCGTATCGGTGGGGGTATCTATTGGCACGGCACAGCTCGGCGATAAAGTTGCCGAAGAGGAGCAGGAAGATGAACGCCTGGAAAGAGAAAAGCAACCGATGCACATCGGGATGGCTGCACTGGCTTTTTGCGGTGCCATTATTATAGGTGGTAACGTAGCGCCAACCGAGGAGGTGGTTATGCTGGCCATGGAGGCTACCCCGACGCACATACTGGCCATGGCCCTTATATCGCTGCTGCTAAGTATAATTGTGGTATACTTCAGCGATTTTAAAGGGACCAAGGACAGGCACATGAAAAGCTTCTGGTTCTGGTTTATACTGGATACCTGTGTAAGTTACCTTGTGGCGCTGGCAGCATCGGCGCTGGCACTCTGGTTCTTTGGCCGTTTCGATGGTGTCAGTTTCTGGATGGCTTTCTCTCAGACGATAGTGTTGGGAGTGTTGTCGTCCCTGGGGGCTTCGGCAGGCAGGTTACTCATTAAATAAGAAGCAGGATGAGTAAGGAAAAACGACAGGAAGAGCATAAAGATGATAGGAAGAACTGGCTGGAGTGGCTGGTATTTGGCTTAAGCCTGGCCATGTTGCTGGGTATACTGGGCTACCTGACCTACCAGACGGTTATCTATAAGAATACGGACCCTGAGGTATATGCCAAAGGAGTGCCGGACCCTTCGGAGCTGGCCCCGAACCGCTACAAGGTAACGGTATACAACAAGGGGGGTACTACTGCCGAAGCCGTTATAGTTGAGTTCACGCTCTACAGCCAGGGGCAGGAACCGGAAGTATCGGAACTGACGATCCCGTTTTCGCCGAAAGAGTCGGAAAGGGAAGGTTGGGTGATTTTCCGGAGCAGCCCGGCAACGGCAGACTCTGTTGTGGCCAGGATTGTAAGCTATAAAAAACCCTGATCAGTAATCGCTTAAACTTAAAATTGGAAGGCATGGCAAAAAAGGAAAAAGAAAAAGCTGAAGAACAGTTTCCGATTAGATCGCGGATGCCGCACCCGAAAGGTAAATTGTTAGCAATTGGTGGACGGGAAGACAAAGGCGATGAAAAAACGGAGCTGCAAAGTCATAACCAGGATTTTATAAAAGAGGAGATCCTGAAATGTTTTGTAGATAACCTGAGGGGCAGCGACCCGCTTATCGTTATTATACCTACGGCATCGTCGGAACCTGAAAAGAGCGCCAACGACTATATAAAAGTATTTACGCAGCTTGGCATCACCAATCTGCATGTGCTCGACATAAGGGAGCGGGCAGATGCCATGAAACCAGAGAACGTGGAAGCTATAACCAAGGCCGCCGGCGTGATGATGACAGGCGGCGACCAGCTGAAACTGACCGCCATTCTGGGGGGCACCATTTTACTCGAAAAACTGAAAGAGCGCTATACAAAAGAGAATATTATTGTGGCCGGTACAAGTGCGGGCGCAGCAGCTTTATCAACTCCCATGATCTACGAAGGTGAAGTGAACAAAGGCATGCTGAAAGGCGATGTGCGCATTACCACAGGGCTGGAGTTCCTGAAAAATGTTGCCATTGATACGCACTTTATACAGCGTGGCCGCATTGTGCGCATGGCGCAGTGTATTGCCACCAACCCGGGCTGTATTGGCGTAGGCCTTGAAGAAGACACTGCCATACTGGTAACCGAAGGCCGTAACGCAGAAGTGATCGGTACCGGACTGGTAACTATAGTTAATGGTTTAAATATTACCAGGAGCAATATTTACGAGATTGGTAACCACCAGCCTTTCACGGTTTTCGGGCTTGAAGTGCATCTGCTCTCGAGCAAGGAGACCTATGAGTTCCCGATCTTCGAACAGTTGCATGCCTGATCAGCTTACATGAAAGTATATGTTGTGTCTATAGTGCAGGGCCTTTACTGGTTTGTAACCGGTATATGGCCCTTTTTGCATTTAAAGAGCTTTGTATGGGTTACAGGGCCGAAACAGGACTACTGGTTGCTTTACACGGTGGCTGTACTCATAACTGTAATTGGTGCCGTGTTGCTTGCCGCCGGACTACGCAGACAGGTAACAGCAGAAATAAAATGGCTGGGCATAGGCGGGGCAGCAGGGCTGGCAGGCATCGATCTGTTTTACGCCCTGAGCGATTTGATCAGTGATATTTACCTGCTGGATGCTGCCGGCGAAGCCATACTCATCCTGCTTTGGCTATGGGCGGGCACAAAAGGCATGGCCCGTTTTAAACAAAATAGGGATGATGCTTCTCTTAATTCTTCGAAACTATAGTTTCAGGTAGCGTTAGCGAAGTCTTCCAGCTTATAATTTCCGGAATGTAAACTATTGTTGGTGAGCGGGTTTGGTAACAGATACGTTTTTAGGCAGCCGTATTTTTATTAACTCAGAGCAAATCTATAGTTATACAGGCAACTATAAAAACAAAAAAGGCGCCCTGAACTACAGAACGCCTTCTTATCTTGTTATTTGTAATGTTTATGCTTCCGGCATCAGGCGCACTACCAGTCCATCCAGTTCTGGTGTAATGCGTAACTGGCACGACAGGCGGCTCATTTCTGTGGCATGCGGTAACGATTCGATCATAAAGGCTTCGTCGTCGTTCATTTCAGGCAGGTCGCCGCTTTCCAGCACCTCAACGTGGCAGGTAGCGCAAATGGCCATGCCGCCGCAAATTGCTGGCACGTTCAGCTCATTGGCCTTCATTACTTCCATTACCGACAGTCCCATGTCGGTTGGGGCTTCCAGTGTTATACGATCACCGTCCGGGGTTTCTACTGTAATTTTTATTGCGTCTTCCATGGGCTATAGTTCCTGTATGCCGTTTACGGTGGTGTATTTCAGTACAAATTTCTTGTCCGGGTAAATAACGTTGTAAGCACTTTGCGCCATCAGGGCTGCCTCATGGAAACCACAAAGGATCAGCTTCAGCTTGCCCGGGTAAGTATTGATATCGCCGATGGCATACACGCCCGGAACATTGGTAGAATAATCGAAGGTGTTTACAACGATTGCGCCTTTGTCCAGCTCCAGTCCCCAGTCTTCTATCGGGCCCAGTTTGGGTACCAGCCCGAACAACGGAATAAAGTAATCGGTCTCAATCTCATGTGGCGTATCGTTATCTACCAGCACGGTTACTGCATTCAGTTTGCCGTTGCCATGCACATCCGTCACGTTTGATTTAAGCAGCAGTTTTATGTGCCCTTCTTCAGCCATGCTGATCACTTTCTGCGCCGACTCGGGAGCGCCGCGGAAAGTTGTGCCACGGTGTACCAGGGTCAGGTCTTCGGTGAGGCCGGCCAGGTAAATTGTCCAGTCCAGGGCAGAGTCGCCGCCGCCTGCAATTACTACCCGCTTGTCGCGAAAGGTTTCCGGGTCGCGCACCATGTAGTTCACGCCTTTGCCTTCAAAAGTTTCGAGGTTCTCGATGGCAGGCTTGCGTGGCTCAAAAGAACCCAGTCCGCCGGCAATCACCACCACTTTGCAGGCTACTTTGGTGCCGTCGGTCGTTTCCACTATAAAGCTGCCGTCTTCCTGTTTGTGCAGGTGCTCTACACGCTCGCCAAGTGTAAACGTAGGGTGGAAAGGCTCGATCTGTTTCATCAGGTTATCTACCAGGTCGCCGGCCAGTATGCTCGGGAAGCCCGGAATATCGTAGATCGGTTTTTTAGGGTATATCTCCGCTAACTGCCCGCCCGGGGTAGGCAGCGCATCAATAACGTGGCAGCGCATTTTAAGCAGACCTGCCTCAAAAACGGCGAACAGGCCAACAGGGCCCGCGCCAACTATACATATATCTGTCGTTAACATTAGTAAAATAATTATACTTGTTTCAGCCTTTGCTGATGCCGTAAATGTAAGGGCAACAGGCCAACTTCCCCAACCTTTTCTGCAATAATTAACCCTGTGCAGCAGGTATTGTTTTCAGTTTTTACAGAAGGTGGCGCTATCAGTTTATAACGGTTCCGGAGGCGGGTTTCGTTCCTGCAGCATGGTGGCTATAGTTGGCAACGTGGCGGCTTTTCAGGTTTTTAAAACAGAGTACAAATTATCCGCCCTGCCCCACGAACTATAACCGCTGCGGAAGGCATCCGTTTAAAAGAGATATTGTGTACTTAAAAACCTTTAAACTATGGCAAGAAACGAAAGAAGAGATGAGCGCGATATGTCGTATGGCGGATTTTACGGCACCAGTTCCGACGGCGGTTACACCCGCGATTATGACAACCAGAACAGATCTGCCGGGCGTGATGGCGGACGCGAGATGGGAGCAGGCCGCAGCATGCGAGGCAACGACTACTACCACGATGCAGATGATGATTTCAGGGGTTATGACCGCTCGCGCACTTTTGGCGCACACGCCCGCGGCGATATGAGCGGCGGTACCCGCTACGGCAAAGGTGGCAGCACATACGGCGGCGGCTCTGCCTACGGCCACTCCGACTATGGCAGCCGCCACATGCAGCAATACGACCGCAACCCTGGCCGCTACGAGCGCGGCGGCAGCGAATCGTACACCGACTATAACAGTCGCAACTATGGCAGCTACGGCGGCAGCCGCGAACCGGATTACCACCGTTACGGGCAGTACAACACCGGTGGCCGCGGCCGTGACAGATACGATGACCAGGAGAACTATAGCCGCAACAGCTACGACCGCAGCACTGGTTACGACCGTTCGTTCCGGGATATGCCACGCGGTTATGGCTCTACGGGCTACAACGAGCGCGACCGTGACCGCGAATACAACGCCTATAGTTACCGAAACAATTACCACGACGAAGATTACCGACGCAACGATTACCGCGATCGCTACAACGACTGACACGATATAAACAAAGCCCCGGAGCCCGGTTAATGTCACCTGGCTTCGGGGCTTTGCTGATAACTGGACAGCAGTATCATAAACACACTATAAACATAACCACAAAAACTATGGAAAGAGACGAAAGAAATACCTATTACCACAGCGGCCTTGGCTCCGAAAACAGAAGAGACTGGGACCGCTCCAGCCGTGACGGAGATTTTGGCCGGGATTATGAGAACCGTTTCCGGAACAGCCGCGACCGGGATGCTGACTACCGTCGCCACCACCATGACCTGGAGGAAGATTACTACCAGCAAACCCAGCGCAGCGGCCCCGATCTGAGCACCATCAGGCAGGGCTACGGCATTACAGGCTTTGGTTCGGAGGGCCGCTACACCGATACCGGCGAAGACATTGCTGAACGCATGCGCCGTGACCGGGAACGGCTGCAGCGCGAGGGCTACGGCTCAGGACGAATGGGCGGCTACAGCGGGTCTGCTTTCGGAGGCTCCAACTATAGCGCACACGGCGATTTCAGTGGCGCTTCAGACTATGGCTCCATGAGCGGCGACCGCGGCAATGTGGACGATTATACTTCTATGTCGGGTTACGGTGGTGGTTATGGTAGTGCACAACGCAGCATGGACCGGAGAGACACAGACTATAGCAACAGAAGCGGCTACAACAGCTACAGCAACAGAGGCATGGAGTCCGGTATGCCACGCAGCGTGGGCAGGTACAGCCCCGACAACTATAGCGAATCGACAGGGAACCACGGCAGCTATGGCAGCCGCGACTATAACCCTTATAGCCAGGGACGGAACTATAGCACAGACCAGAGCGACCGGGGCGGTTACCGGGACGAAGACCCCAACAACTACCGAAGGGACTATGAGATAACACAGTAAACTATAAAAGCCGGCACCATTGCCGGCTTTTTTTACAAACTATAGTTTAACGCGTATAGCTTTTCAGATAGAATACAGCATAACTTTGCCCACCATGAAAAACAGAACTGTTGCCCGCCTGCTCTATGCCGAAGAAGTAGAAATGAACGGAGAACCTGTGCGCCAGCCCTTCCCAACCGAGCAGGTAGACCAGATCGATCCTTTCCTGATGCTGCATCACCACACAACAACCATCTCGCCAGACATAGAACCACGCAGGGCCGGCATCGGGCCGCATCCGCACCGGGGCTTTTCGCCGGTAACATTTGTGTACAAAGGCGGCGTGCACCACCGCGACTCGCGGGGCAACAACAGCATTGTATATGAGGGCGGAACACAGTGGATGGATGCAGGCATGGGCATTACGCACAGCGAGCGTCCGCCGCACGATATTCAGGAGCGCGGCGGGGTGCAGGAGATCATACAGATCTGGGTGAACCTGCCGGCAAAACATAAAATGATACAGCCCCGCTACCAACCCCTGCATGCTTCTGAAACACCTGTAGTAACCGGCGATGGCTATACGATACAGGTTATAACCGGCGAACTGGGAAATGTAAAAGGCCCTGTAAAAAGCCTGGTGCCCCTGCTGGTACTGCGCCTTACCCTACAAGCCGGCGCCACCTGCCACATTCCTGTACCGGAAACCTACAACGCTGTATTTTACCTGCTGGACGGGCAAATCTCGTTACAAGGGTATGGGCTGATAGACGGCCACTATGCCGTAGAACTGAACTCAGATGGCGAAGGCTGTACCATAACGGCAAAAGAAGCGACCCGCATCCTGTTCCTGGCCGGCCAACCGATAGAGGAAGAAGTAACCATGTACGGCCCTTTTGTGATGAACACCCAGATAGAAGTGATGCAGGCCATGCGCGATTACCAGCAGGGCAAAATGGGAATACTGATCGAAGATTAAAAGGAGAAACTTCTCAGGCTTTCTGCTCCAGCAACCGGGTCAGCATCCGGGTGATTTCCTCGCGGGTACTTACCAGGCCACAGTCCAGCAGCACTGCTTTGTGGTAGGTGGCAATAAACGGCGTGCTGCTTACCTTTACTTCTTTTCTGGATACCGGATTCTCGTTGGCATCCATCCGCAGGAACAACACCTCATTATAAGCAGTTTGCCTGGCAAGCGCCTCAAACGAAGGCGCCAGGGCCTTGCAGACCTTACATTCCTTATCTGTAAACTTAACTATAACAAGGTCGTGCTTATACAAAAGTTGCCGCAGGTCAGCATCAGTTGCATTGTGTATGGTGGTTAGGTTGCCTGTTTTCTGCATACTCTGATAACGCAAACCAGCCTCAAGAGTTAGAAACCCTGCCTTTGAAAGGTGCTTTCTCTTTACTCCCTTAAAACTATAGTTTATCCTTCGTTCAGGTAGGTTTACCAATTCAATAAGTTTATGTAATGCGGTTGTTATTTATTGTAATAAATTTACATTAAAATGAACTTTGCTACTGAAATGCGTGTAGTACAGAAGATAACAATTAAACTATGGAAGAACTGCTGGAAAGATTAAAAAAAGGGCTGGACAACAGCCAGTTAATGCTGATGAAGAACGAAGAAGAAGGTCTTGCCTGTTCTTTCATTAAATATGGTATGGTGCAGGATAACTTTCTGGTAAAGGATGAATACGTGGTACAGGCCCTGAAGCAGACCGGTATAAACGGCGTGGTGGAAGGCAATACCTTTGAGCGCCTTCGCAACAACTATGGTTGGTTCTCGCTGCGGGTAAAATCCAGAAAATTGCTGAAAGAACTGGAATAGCGCCGGCAGGAGCCGGACTTTACGGATATGAATTTTGTGTTTTGCGGCCTTTGTTCAATAAGGTCTGTAATCAATAGAGCCACTTTTTAGGTGGCTTTATTTTTTGGTACAAACTATAGGTAGCGGGCTGCTACGCTGTGGCAAATAAGTCATTTCCCTGATCTCAGATCAAAAGGCTGCTTTACACGGCATGCTTCAGGTACGTGATGGCCACTTCGTCGAGGGGTTTGCGCAGGAAGCCTTTTACAAGCATATATTGCCCGGCCATTTCTTTTTCCTGCGGATCTACCGACGAAGTAAGAATAAACACCTTTACCCGTTGCAAAAAGCGTTGCTGCTGCGCTGTCATGGCATCCAGGAAGTTCCAGCCGTTCAGCACGGGCATGTTCAGGTCCAGGAAAATAACCTGTGGCCAGTTTTCTTCGGGGCCATGCAATAATTTATGCAGGGCTTCCTCCGCGCACAGAAAGCATTCCACTTCCCGGGCAAGGCATTCCGACTCAAGCAGCATCGACGTAACAAAGGCACTTATGTCGTCATCATCCACTACATACACTCTGTCAATCATTGCGTTGTGCCTTAAAATGGATTTTAAAGGTGGTTCCCTCTCCTTTTACGCTTTCTACTTCAATGGTGCCGCCCATGGCCTCCACCTGCGATTTTACCAGGTATAGTCCCAGGCCCCGGCCTTCGGTGTGCACATGGAAGCGGTTATAAAGCTTGAAGATGTGCGGTCGTATCGCGTCCATATCCATGCCCAAACCATTATCCGTTACCTGGATAGCTGTACTGCCATCGGAGTTTTTGCTGATGGTAAGCTGTAGTTGCAGCGGGCGTTCTTCGGAGCGGTATTTAATGGCGTTGGTAAACAGGTTGTGCAGAATGCTGTAAAGATATGCTCTTTTGGCCTGCAGCACGATGCCACCCTGAGTTTTCAGTATAACTGTCGCTTTTATGGCCGTGGTCGTTTCCTGCAGGCTCTGGGCTACCTCAGCGCTCAGCGTTGCCAGGTCTACCGGCTCCAGCACTTCCGAGCTGTCCGGGGTTTTGACAGCCAGTATCTTGCCCAGGTCACAGATCACGGCATCCAGGCGCTGCACCGATTTGTCGAGGTTGGCCAGTGCTTTGGTAAAGGCAACAGCGTCGGACTGCAGTTTGGGCAGCATGCGGGTAAGGCCTACAATATTGGCAACAGGCGCACGCAGGTTATGCGATACAATGTAAGTAAACTGCTGCAGATCCCGGTTCTGTTGTACCAGGTTCTCGTTCAGGTGCAGCAGCTTGGTCTCGGCATATTTCCTGTCCGAAATATCTGTGTAAATGATAACGTACTTTTCAATTTCGCCGGCTTCGTCCAGGATAGGGGTAACGTCGGAAGCGATCCACACTTTTTCGCCGTTCTTTTTATAGGTCAGCAGCTCCTCCGAGAATGGAATGCCAAGGCAAAGCAGGCGCTTCATGTTCTGCAGTGCTTCCTGGTTGGTTTCCGGCCCCTGCAGTATCATCACGGGGTCCTGTTGCAGCACCTCATCCAGCACGTAACCGGTCAGTTTCAGAAACGAGTTATTGGCCCACTCAATGCGTCCTTTGTTATCAGTTATAATAACGCCGTTGGTTGTTTTGCTGGCCACCAGCGATAGTTTTTTCAGTTCTTCCTGGGCTGCCTTTTTGGCTGTTATATCGGTAAAGCAAACAGCAATACCTTCCTCAAAAGGGTAAATCTTATAGTTTGTAACAGCCTGCAACGGCACTATGTATTCTTCGTGCTCCACGGCTATGCCGGTGGCCATTACCTCCATGCACTTGCGGTAAAACACCGAATGCACCAGGTCCGGATACTCCTGCCAGATATTGGTATGCAGCACTGCATGGTCGGCCACCTGAAAGTAGTCGGCAAAGGCTTTGTTGGCGTAGGTAATGCACCACTGCCGGTTTACTGCAAAAAAGGCTTCGGTTATACTGCCAAGTATATTATTCAGCTGCGTGGTCTGTTCTTTCAGCAGCCTTTCTGATTGTTTGATCTGCGTGATGTCTTTGGCAATGCAGTGCACAGCCGTGATGCGGTTATCCAGCCACACCGGAACCAGCGTCACGCTCAGGTCTATCTTCTCACCGTTCTTGTCTATGATCACTGTCTCAAAGGCGTGTGCTCCACCTTTTATCACCTTCCGGAAGGCCTGCAGCGCTTCTTCCAGGTAAGCCGGTGCAATAAACTGTGCAAAGTGCTTCCCAATGCTCTCCTCTGTACCAAAACTGGTTACCTTCGAAACACTGGCATTGCTTTCTTCTATCACCCCTTCCTCGTTCAGGGTAAACACCAGGTCAGGGTGGTTAATGAACAGTGCTTTATAGTAGGCCTGGCTCTTTTCCCGTTTCTTTTCAGATTCAATTTCTTCGGTAATGTCCCGGGAATTGGTCACATATCCCTTTACAGCCGGGTTATCCAGCATGTTGGTCAGTACGCAGTCCAGCCAGCGCCAGGAGCCGTTTTTATGCAGATACCGGAAAGGTTTTACGCGCAGCTGGCGGGTATTCTGTATTTCTTTCAGGGCTGCGAAAACGTGTGGCAGGTCCTCGTTATGGATGTGGTGCAGGGCACTACCGCCGATCAGTTCTTCTGAAGTATAGTTTAGTTGCTGCTCCACAGAATCGCTCACATACATATACAGTCCTTCGTGGTCTATGATCGTGATCTTATCGTGGCTGTTCTTCAGAATCGAATCGTAGAATTCCGGGGTAAACGTTTTGCTCATAAATTGACCTGGCTAAAAGTCCGGTTACAGTTCTGGTAAACTATATCCAGTTGCAAAAGTAAATTGTAGTTGATTTAGAAACCACTATGTTTGGATATATTTGTTGAGTGCCCCTGTAGATTGTTTAAAAATTAGCTTATGTCTGATAATTAGTGGTGTTTATGCAGGAGGCAAGGCGAGTAAACTATAGTTTTAACTTTTTTTAAAAATAGTACTTAAATTAGATTGTTGTATAAGTATGACTATAGTTTCACCAGCAAATTGCGGGCAGACACCAATCCATAAAAGTTAAGTTGCAGAAAAACCCGTTCCACACCTGACAGAGTCATCTGAAAACTATAGCACGCGAGAACGGTGCGACATAAAGCTATCCTAAACAAAGAAGTGCTCGTATTGCGGTAGAACAATGAAAAGGATCATACACTGGTTAGAGGTTAGTACCGGCATAGCGGCAGAAGTGCTGGAAAACGTGCTGCTTTCCGTGGCGGTGATCCTGGGGTTATGGCTGCTGAGCAGGTTAGTGCTACGGCTCATATTCCGGCAACAGAAGGACCTGCGCAAGCAATACCAGTGGCGCAAGGTAACCAACTATGTTACCACAGCCCTGGGGTTTCTGCTGCTGGTCAATATCTGGTTTCAGGGGTTTCAGCCAATTGCTACCTTTCTGGGGCTGCTCTCGGCAGGTTTGGTGCTCGCCCTCAAAGAGCCCGTCCTGAACATGGCCGGCTGGCTTTTTATCATCTGGAAACGCCCTTTCCGGGTAGGAGACCGCATTGAGATAAGTGGCAGAACCGGCGACGTGATCGATATCCGGCTTTTCCAGTTTACGCTGAACGAAGTACAGGGCTGGGTAGAAGCCGACCAGGCCACCGGGCGCGTTATTCATATGCCGAATGGCAAACTGTTTACCGTAGAGCAGGCAAACTATAACTATGGCTTTCCGTTTGTGTGGCACGAGGCTGGCGTAACTATAACCTTCGAAAGCAACCGCCAGAAGGCAAAGAGCATACTGGCAGCAGCGGTGGCACGGCACAGCGAGCAACTGACCGACGAAGCAGAGGCCCAGCTTAAACGTATTTCGGAACGGCACCTGATCTTTTACCAGTCGCTGGAGCCGCAGATATTTACCAGAGTGGTGGAGAACGGCGTGCGCTTAACAATGCGCTACCTGTGCAGCATTGGCCGCCGGCGCACCAGCGAGCACCTGATCTGGGAAGAAGTGCTGGATGCTTTTCTGGCTACCGACGACATCCGATTTGCTTACCCAACCACACGCTTTTACCAATCAGAACAAGCCCCTTTACCCCCGACCGCGCTATAGTTTGGCGCAACATCCGGCATAAAGTTTAATCCTATAGTTGCTATAGTTGCAGTCTGATGATCAGGCCTTCGTCGGCCTGCAGGATGATCTGCTCCTGTACCAGCTTTCCTTCCCGCTCCGGATCGGTGGCCAGTAGCACAGTGCCTTGCAGGTGCATGTTCCCGGGTTTAAAATAACAGGTCTGGTGTCCCATGTTCAGCACGATCAGCAGCTTTGTATCCTCATGCTTCCGGAGATAAGCCATTACATTGCCTTCAGCCATAACCGGCAAATAATCGCCAGTGCGCAGAGCTGGTTCGCTGCGTCGTAGCGCTATCAGGCGGCGGTACAGGCTTAACATTGCATGAGGATCGTCTTTCTGCTTCTCTACATTGATGCGGCTATTGTTCGGGGGCAGGCGGAGCCAGGGCGTGCCGGTCGTAAATCCTGCGTTTTCAGCATCATTCCACTGCATTGGGGTTCGGGCGGGGTCGCGGCTCAGGTTCAGGCCGGGCATGTTCAGGCCTTGTGGGTCCTGTATCTCATCCGCCGGAATTGCCACATCGGTCATCTCTATTTCGTCGCCATAGTACAAGGTTGGGGTGCCGCGCAGGGTTAGCAGCAGCATGGCCGCCACCCGTGCCTGTGCCCTGCCAACCCGGCTGGCAATGCGGGGTTTGTCGTGGTTGCCGAGTACCCAATTGGGCCAGCCACCTTCGGGCAAAGCGCCTTCGTATTCATCCACTGCCGACGCGATCTGGCGCGCATTCCAGGGAAGGTTCAGTAACATAAAATTAAAAGGCAGGTGTGCGCCGTTATTGTCCGGGCCATAGTATGTTACCAGCCGGTGTATGGGCAGGTATATTTCCCCGATGAGCACGCGTTCGTTGTAGGCATCCGTTACCTGCCGCATTTTTTGAACGATGTCGTGTATTTCGGGCTGGTCTGTGGAGAAGGCCGGTGTCAGCTTTTCGTAGGTGGCCATTTCGGGGCTGTAGTCCGGGTTAGGTGGGTTGTCGCGCAGTTGCTTGTCCTTTATCATGTGCCACATCACATCCACCCTGAAACCATCCACACCCTTGTCCAGCCAGAAGCGCATCACATCAAACATGGCCTGCTGCACCTCCGGATTGCGCCAGTTCAGGTCGGGCTGCTCTTTCAGGAACGCGTGGTAGTAAAACTGCCCTGTTTGTTCATCCCATTCCCAGCCGCTGCCGCCAAATACGCTCAGCCAGTTGTTAGGCGCACTGCCGTCCGGTTTGGCATCCTCCCAGATGTACCAGTCGCGTTTGGGGTTATTTTTGGAGGAGCGGGATTCCAGGAACCACGGATGCTGGTCGGATGTATGGTTGGGCACCAGGTCCAGGATCAGTTTCATGCCCCGGCGGTGTACGTCCTGCAGCAGTTCATCAAAATCAGCCATGGTGCCGAAGAGCGGGTGAATACCGGTATAGTCTGAGATGTCGTAACCAAAATCGGCCATTGGCGAGGGGTAGATCGGGGAGACCCAGACTGCGTCCACACCCAGCCACTGCAGGTAGTCCAGCCGCTGCCGGATGCCTTGCAGGTCGCCCACGCCATCGCCGTTACTGTCCTGAAACGACCGGGGGTAGATCTGGTAAATGATTCCGCTTTGCCACCAAAGGTAGTTTTTGTCTGCCGCCATGTTTGTCCGGTTTTGGTATAGTTCCTTTTGTACGGGAGGTAGGGGCAGGGGATATAGTTTTATAGTTTGCTCTTTTCTTATTTCAAATGGAGTCAGACGAGCTTCTATGTTCTGGAGTTCGTTTCTAATCTTCTGTCATTTCGAACAACTTAAGCAATCTATTTCAGCCTATAGTTGCTTCTTTGTCATCCCGAGCGAAGTCGAGGGATCTTATTTGTCCTAAATTAACTATTGTCATTTCGAACAGAGTGAGAAATCTATCTCAAACTATAGTTGAAAGGCTATAGTTCTATAGTTGCCTTTGCTTGCAACTGGAACCAAGCCGTTTTCTATAGTTAACTCCAATCCTAGGAGCTCTAAGAGCCTATAGTGCTATAGTTTACTTAGCTCCCTCCCAGGCCGGGAGGCCTCGTCTTCGGGCATCGCGCTGCTGCCTTCTTGCTATCCTCCTGCGTCGGATTGCCTGACGGCACCGCAACAAGTCAAAGGCGCTCAACCCAAAGACTGAAATCAGTTCGATAGCTACCCTATAGCTATAGTTTGCTCTATGTCTTTTGGTTAGAGCAGATCGTTTTTCTCGTGGTTGTATTTCCGAAGGGACAGGTCGCGACCTGTCCTGTTCGTGAGCTGTAACTATAGAACTATAGCTTGTGAATTAGTAATGGCAGAATGCTCACCTCCTTTGATAACGAGGGGCAGGGGTGGTTGGACTGATAGCAACTATGAAACTATAGCCTAACTATAACTAAAGTATTAGATAAAAACTCCCTCTCCTGTTTTTAGGAGAGGGCTGGGGTGAGGTAAAACCAGCCATAATCCTGTAAATCCTTGGGGTAGGGGGCCTATTTATAAATACAAACAAAACCCTCTCCTGTTAGCAGGAGAGGGTTTGGAATAAGGTCAAAACTGCTATAGTTTACTGCACTGCGCGGGTGCCGAAAAAGTCGTTCTTGTTCCAGGTGGGGCGCTCCGGTTGCTGGGCTACCAGGTACCCGATCAGGAAGTTGAGCTGCGCGTACTTTTTGGCAGCATCGTAGTCAAAAATACCATCCGGATTATCCTGTGGCTTGTGGTAATATACTTCACGCCACTTCTTTACGGTCTCGTCCAGGTTGTTTTTGCCGTCGGCGGTTTTGTTACCGTACTTTATGTGCAGGGCCGGTACGCCCTTTACCACAAAGCTGTACTGGTCGCTGCGGATAAAACGGTTCTGCTCCGGCTCCGGGTCTTCTTCAATCGTTAGACCCAAATGGCTGCTGGCCTGCGCTACCTGCTTGCTGAGCGATGAATGCTGCGCACCCAACGGCACTACCGATAAGAGCGGTGCAATAAGGGTGGGCATGTCGGTGTTTACATTGGCAACCATGCTGCTGGCAGGTACGGTCGGGTGGTTAGCGAAGTAGGCAGAGCCCAGCAGGCCCATTTCCTCGGCAGTTACCATTACCAGCAAAACCGAGCGCTTCGGTTTCACTTTCAGGTGGTGGTAAATGCGGCCGATCTCCAGCAGGCTGGCAACACCGGAAGCATTATCGTGCGCACCGTTATATATAGAATCTCCATTGATAGGGCGGCCAACACCCACATGGTCCAGGTGGGCACTGTGCACTACATACTCGTCTTTCAGTTTCGGGTCGGTGCCTGTTATTTTGCCAACCACATTATAGCTTTCAATGTCCTGGTAAGCAGAACTATAGTTTGCGCTTATACTTGCCTGCAGCGGCGCGGAGGCTGGTTTGCCGGAACGTAGACTGGCTTCTGTTTTCTTCAGATCCAGGCCTGATTGTGCAAAGAATTTCTGCAGGGCTGCAAAACTGATTGTAGCGGTTAGTTTGATGTCGTCGGATACGTAGGAGCGGGATGCGCCCACTTTTCCGTCCGGGGTCATGACGCTGTACACACCGCGTGGCTGGTTAGGTACGCGCGGGGCTGCTACCACTACACCAACCGCACCATGGGCAGCCGCGTTCTGCAAAATCGTCAGCAGGTCCATGCTATAGTTGGCAACCGTGTTCGGGAACTTCTCGGGTGCGCCACGCAGCACAACTACAATCTTGCCTTTGGCATCAAGCCCCGCATAATCGTCGTAACCCAGGTCAGGAGCAGAAATGCCAAAACCGGCAAAAACCAGCGGCGCTTCTATTGTTACCTGTGGCAGTACGGGGTTAGGAGAGATGGCCGCATCAGTGCCGATCACCAGCTCGGTGCGTTCGCCGGCAGCATTGCTGGCGGTGATGCTGGCATTGGGGTTGGTAGTAGCCTGACGCAGACGGACGGTTTGCAGGTAGGTGTTATTTTCGCCGGCAGGAGCCACGCCCGTTTTCTGAAACTGGTCAATCACATAATCTACCGCCATCTGGTAGCCCGGTGTGCCCGGTTTACGGCCCAGCAGTTTGTCATCGGCCAGGTAATCAATGTGGGCTTTAATAACAGCAGGCTGTACTTTCTGCATGGCTTTCGATACCGGTTTCTCCACTTTTATAGTTTGAGAAAAAGCTGTGCCCGTTATCAGCAGGCAGCTTGCCAGAAAGTATAGTTTAAAGTTGCGCATAATTCAGGATGGTTATAATGGCGTATGTAAGCGTTAGGGTAAATCAGTTTTATCAGGCCAGCTCTGCAAGCGTTTTTATCTTCTGCAGCGATGTTTCGGCAAACTGCACCGACATATCGTAATACTGCTGCGCGTTGGGCACGGGTGCAAAGTCACCGATCTCGAAATCCAGCACGGTATGGCCGTTTTCCGGGCGCAGCGTAAAGCGGTAGGCGATGTTATAGTCTGTGGGAGCAAGCGCTACATTTGGCAGATATACAGATAGCACCAGCAGCCTGTTCACCTCAAAGGTCGTAACTGTCAGCGTCGAGAAGCCTTCGTATGTGATCACGCTGCCCAATTGCAGAGGCTCATCCCCGAAGTTTTCAGGCATTTCCTCCCACTGGCGCATGTAGGCAGGGTTAGTAAGTACCTCCCAGACCCTGGCGGGCAGGGCGGCGATGGTTATCTTGTCGGTAACAATAAGGTGTTGCTGCATCAGCTTGTTTCAGAACTATAGAAGTTGTGCTCCGGACTACGTCAGTATATCAGGATAAACAAATATAAGGTTTACTGCCGGATATTTATAGCATCAGAAAGGATAACCGATGGCGATGTTCAGGGTCATGCTGTTGTCGCCTTTAAACCCGAACTTGAAATCGGACAGCACGTTGCGTTCCCCGGCCGGCAGGTACGGCACCCTAACCGGTATACCCAGATCGAAGCGGAGAACGAAGAACTCGACATCCACACGCAAACCAAAACCTGTACCCACTGCCAGTTCCCCTAAAAATTCGTTGCCTTCAAACAGGCCGCCGGGGCGGTCTATCTCGCCTTTTTCGTTACGTGTTTCCTTTAGCAACCAGATGTTGCCGGCATCCACAAAAACAGCACCTTTAAAGAAACCGGCAATCGGGAAACGGTACTCAATGTTGGCTTCCAGTTTCATGTCGCCGGTCTGGTCGAAGTAAGAGAACACCAGCGAATCGGCTTTTTCAGTTACGTCGTAGGTGCCGGGGCCTATGCTGCGCGCCCGGAAGGCCCGGATGCTGTTTGGTCCGCCAATAGAAAACTGCTTGACATACGGCATTACGGTGGAGTTACCATGCGCGTAGCCCACACCAGCCAGCAGGCGCGTCACAATCTGGCTTTCCTGGCCGAAGTTAAAGTAATACCGGAAATCGTTCTCTACGCGCACGTACTGCGAATACGGCCTGCCAAAAATGGTGCGGGGCTTGTTTTCCTGTGGTTCCTCGGCACCCGTTAAGCTTTGCAGCCCGTTAATCAGGTTTCCTGATCCATCCAGCGTAATGTTATCGAAAAACTGGTGCGTGCGGTTGGTCTCCATCTGGTTAGAGAAAGTAAGCTGGTAAATAGAGCCGATAATGAACTGGTCTTCGAAGCTGCGGCGCAGGAAAACGTTCTGATCCAGCAGGTCCTGAAATTCATCGGTCACGCTGGCCAGTTGCACATACTGCAGGTTGATGGGCGTAAAGTCGTGTGTAAATTCCTTTTTTGGTTTCCAGTTGTAGGCATAAGAGGCGTTAAATGAGTTCATCTGGAAGTAGCGCACTCGGGTCAGGAAGTTGAAGCCCAGGCCCATGCGGGTTTTAGGCACAAACTCGGTACGCAGGTTGCGCAACCTGAACGGGGAAATAATGCGCGGAAAAGTAAGGGAACTCTGAACGCCCAGTTCATAAGAGCTCAGGTTGGTGTTAAGCTGTTTTTCAGTGGCTGTATTTTCCTGGGAGCCCCGCCCGCCTGCCTGGCTTTCAAAGTTCCCGGTAAAATCTACGTTCAGCAGTTCGGAGCCCTTCAGGGCATTGCGGTTACGGAACGAGACGGTGATGCCAGGCCCGGTAAAGTTGTTGGATTTGCTCACAAATTTGCCCTCCATGCGCAGCGACTTTTTAAAGGACGGGGTGAGGTAAATAAAGGTATCCAGCAGGCCGGGGTTCAGGGTGTCGGTCTCATAATCGATGTTCACAAATTTGTATGCCGAGAGGCCCGACAGGCGGTTTATAGTTAGCAGGTGGTCCTGGCGGGAGTATAAGCTATCGTGCTCTATAAAAACACCGCGCACCAGGTGGCGTGCCCGTACATAATTCTCGTTGGGGATGTACTTATAGTTCTTGTAGCTGATGGTGTCGTTTACCGATAGGCTGTCGCCGATATTATAGTTGGCAAAAATATAGATGTCGTCTATCTTATACGGGCGCAGGGCCTGGTCTGGTAAGTTCTGTTTCAGGCGCATCAGCACATCGGCGCGTCGGTTGCCCACGGTGGTATCTACACTAAAAATGAGCATATCCGGGCTGAAGTAGTAATAACCTTTGTTTTTCAGGTTGGCATCAATGCGTACCCGCTCGGCGGTCATTTTATCCAGGTCATAGGGTTCGCCAGGTATCAGTAACGATTCTCCTCTGTTCTGTTCAATGTCCTGCTGCACTATCAGCGAATCGGCTATAGTATACACCACCTGCCGGATGCGGTAAGGCTGGCTCACGTACGCTGTCCAGTCTATAGTTGCTGTCTTTTTCCTGACATTGGTTTTGCTTTGCACGGAGTTGTTAAAATACCCGCGGTTGTGCAGCCGGTTGCTCATCACTAAACTTACTGTAGCTGTATCCACGGTGGAAAGGAGCACAGGCGGTTCGCCCAGTTTGGTTTGTATCCAGTGCTTCAGGCCTTTGTCTTTTTCGGTGTAAAACGTGTTGTAAATGGCCAGTTTGGGACGCATGCCCAACAGCGAGAAATTTGGCTTTGGACGCACGGCTGCTTCCAGTTCGGTCTGTAGTTGCTTCTGGCGGTTAGTGCTGTCGTTGCGGGCTTCCACTTTCACGTTAAAGCCTGTAAAAAGGGCATCGTCCTGTGGAATGCGGCTGGTACCGGTGCACCCGCATAAAAGCAGCAGGGCGGCCAGCAGCAGGGTGTGGCAAGGGCGGGTGTGTATCAGGGCAGGTATAGCTGCTAACATATCGGCTTATTTGGTAATGTCTTCTTCTAATTTGGCTGCCTGCTCCAGGCGGCGTTCCTGTTCGCGGCGGTGGCGCTCTTCCAGGTGGCGGAACAGGTCTGAGAAGTGGTCGTACTCGCGCATGTAAATAACGCCTACGCCGGTGGCACGCACGTCTCCTTCCAGGTAATCCTCAAACTGGTTTCGCTGAAAGGCCTGCACGCGCAGCCTGCCATCTTCGGTCAGGGAGTATTCCACGGAAATGTCTCCGCCAAAGCCGCTCATGCTGTTCTGTTCGCGCTGGCCGCCTTCCAGGCCTATGTCTGTGCCGACACGCACGGTCAGGCGGTCGTTCAGGAACTGCTGGCGGAGCGCCACGTTCAGGTCGGTGCGGCCCTGTGCGGCGCCTGAAGAGTAATCTTCGTATGAGTTCAGGCCCAGTTCAAGGCCAAGCCCGCCGGCGTAACGCTGTGTCAGGTTATTCAGCTGGTTGGTCATTACCTGGCTTAAGCTGTTGCGTGCCGTAGAGGCAAAGCCACCCCCCGAACTGGTAAACGGATCGGGCGCCAGGAAACGGTTGAGCACCAGCAGGGCAAATACCTGTTTGCTCATTTCGGCTTCATCCGTGCGCAGGTCGTTCAGGCTCGATGCCACTTCGCGCGGCATGCGGCCCTGTGCTGTTTCAGGTACCTGAATGTCAAACGAAATATCAGGTTTCAGCATTTCGCCCTCTACGTTCACATATACCAGGAAAGGCAGCTCGTTGCGGAGTACCGGGTCCTGTGTACCCCCGATCTGCGAAGCCACCAGTTCCAGCGGTGCCGTTTCGACTGTATAAATGGCCGTTACCTGCATGTTGGCCTGCAGCACATCGCCGGTCCAGGCAATGTAGCTTCCTTTCTCAATCTCCAGCTCCCGCGATACCAGGTCGTAAAAATCCATACTGTACTTGCCATCCGTTATCTCGTAGCGCCCCGACATGTTGATATCGCCTGAAGGCGTCATGCCGATGAACATCGGGTCTGCTGTGCCCCGCACTACCAGGTTATCGCCGGTTATCGGGTCCAGCACTATAGTTATGGTAGAAGCATCGGTTATGTATAGCTGGGCTCTTACATCGGCGCCTACAAATCCGGTTATCCCGGTTGAGTCTGACGGCACATTTTTGCGGATAATGGCGGTAGCCGAGTCGTTCAGGTTTACAAATTCCACAATTCCTTCGCGTTCGGCAGCACCGGCTTCATCGGCAGGTATCACCAGCGTAAAGTTTGAGTTATCCAGAATCCGGGCATTGGTCTCTACTACCGGTTCCATCATGGTGCCTTTTACTGTTGCATCGGCATCAATAAACACCTTTCCGTAAAAAAGCCCGTTGTCCTGCGCGGTAGAGTTAAGGGCCATAAACTTATCGGTGCTGGCGGTCAGGTCTAACCGGAAATCGGTATAGTTCTGTGTCAGCAGGTTTCCGTTTATTTCCAGGGTGTTGCCCAGTGAGTCGGTCAGGGTAAAATCGGGTAAGCTGATGCCGCTTTCATTAAACACCATGCGCTCGTTCTGCAGCCGGTAAAGCGAGCCGAGCTGCGTAATGGTGAATTGCGCCTGGTTAAAGCTGAGGTCGCCGAGAATGTTCGGGTCTGCCAGCGTGCCGGTGATGCGCAGGTTGCCGGTAGCATTGCCTCCCAGGTCATCTATAATTCCTTCGGTAAAGCCCTGGAAACTGGCAATGTTCAGGCTCGGTATCCTGGCTGTCAGGTTAAGCAGGGTGGCATTGGGCTGTGTTTCTATAAAGCCATCGACCAGCAGCTGGTTTTCGTTGCCGGTGAGGCGGGCATCCAGACTATAGCGGTTGCTGCCAGCGGTTCCGGCTACCAGGGCAATGTCTCCAACCGGCACTCCTTCGTAGGCAAAATCTTTCACCGTTACATCGGCAGTAATGCCCGGCGTGCCCGACATAATATCGCGCAAAGTAGCCGTTCCGTTTATAGTTCCGGACATCAGGCTGTCGCTTTGCTGGAAGGAGCGGGTAATGTACTCTATCTCAAAATTATTAAAAGTGGCTGTAAGAGGTGCGCCCGGACCCACAGGACCCTGGCTGTTCAGGTTCAGCCCCATGTTGTTGTGCTGCAGGTTGATGTTGTTGGCGTAAATAAAGTTGGTGTCGAACTGCAGGTAATTGTCTTCAGGCACAGTCCAGGTATCTCCGTTTATGACCAGCTGCTCCGGATTAAAGGCAAACCTGTAGCCGCGACCTAAACTGTTGAGCACGCCACCCATTACAAACTTTGCCTCGGTACTGTCTTCGGCCACCGAAAGGCGCACCAGCAGATCGTTGTCGCGGGCAGCACCCGTCAGGGCCACATCTTTTGCCCGCAGCGAAGGCGACAGAAACTGGCTCAGGTTGACGTTATAGTTCATTTTTTCGCGGTCGCCGCGCACCTGCAGGGTCAGGCCATTCAGGGTATAGTCCGTGTATTTGAGCCGGGTAAAGCCGCCATCCATTTTAAAGGTCTGGGTTTCGCCGTCGTACGAGCCGGTTAGTGGGCCTGCCGGTTGCAGTTGCGTCAGCCCGGGTACAAACGAGGTGATCACTCCTGTCTTTTTCAGGTTGATGTTGAACGTGAAATCTTCGAGGTTCAGGTTGGCAGGGTAAGGCGGGTCCGGCTGCAGGTCGAAGTAATTGGAGAAATGCTTCAGGATAGCAGTTGGGAGTGTGGCCAGCGAGTTGCCAAACTGCATTTCCGCATTCATCACATCCGACCGTACAAGCACTTCGGTATTGCCTGCCCTTTGCTTCAGGTCCAGCGCCAGCGAATCGACGGGGTACGTGGTATTGTTGTGCTGCACCACCAGTTGCTGCCCGAAAAACCTGCCGTTCAGGGTGCTTGCATCGGTTCCGGTAAAGTTGCCCTGCAGTTTGCCTTCTATCTTCAGTGGCTCGGCATACAGGTTCAGGGCATGCAGATTGGCCTCGTTTATATCCAGCGCGAACGTGGATTTGGTGCTGGTAGTATCGCGCAGGTTAAAGGTGCCGTCCAGGGTCAGGTTCAGGTTCGGGTCTTCGGCGCGGGCGTTTACCTTATAGATTTCGCGGTTTATGTCTACGTCTGCTACAATGTTGTTATAGCTATAGTTGTTGTACTCAAACTTTGTCAGGTTCGCTTTTACATCGGCCACCATGGTTTCGGGCGTAAGTCCCTGTCCGTTGGCAGTTACTGTTCCGGCTATAGTTCCCAGGCCAAGGCTATCGGTAAACAGTTCATCCAAAGCGAAGCCGGCTGTTTTTATAGTTGCGCTAAACCTGTCGTGCTGGCCCATGTCCACATCAGCGGTCAGGTTGCCGATGGAGCTGTTTATAGTTGTCTGCGCATCAAAATTGGTGAGGCTGCCCTCCACAGCACCTTCCAGACGTACCCGCTCCGGAATGCGGATATTGGGGGGTATGGTACCCGGCGGGGCGAAGGCAAGAATGGTGGCGCGTGTTGTTTGCAGCTCGTTCACATCCAGGTCCAGGTAGAGGTTATCGGGGTCGGTGGCGTTGCGTATGTTGCCGGTTACGTTCACGATAGTTCCGTTCAGGCCCGATGCCCGCAGTTGCCGCACGATCATGTTATCCACGCTGCCTTCCACGTCGCCGCTTATAGTCAGGGTGGAGTTAACGATAGATTTAAAGGATGGATTCTGACGCAGTTCGGGCATAAAGTATAGCACATCCTGCATGGCGATGCGGCTGTCTACAATGCTCAGGTCCAGTTGGGTATTGCCCGGGTTATCAGCCAGCGCATCCAAAGAGCGGTAGCGGATGGCCAGGTCGCGTTGGATGTGGCTGTTGCCGGTTTTCAGGTCCAGGTTGGTCAGCTTTGTCTGAACAGAGTCGAACAGAATATCTGCCTGAAAATTCTCTACCCTGAACCCGCTTTTCTCTTTTAGTTGCAGTTGTTTCAGCTCGGCCTGGGTGCGGTTCAAACTATAGCTCAGGTCATTGGCCTGCAGTACTATGTCCGTAAAGTGCAGGTGGTCGTAATCCATGCCGCGTGGTTGGGCCGGCGTGTTAAAGTTGTCGAATTTAATGTTGACCCCGGAGATGTCGGTTTTATCTAAAGTAACGATCCAGTTTACAGGCTGCCCCTGTGCTTTCTCTACCGATTCATCGAGCTCGCGCACCGTTTTGGCAGGGTTTACAGCCAGCGAATCGGATGGCTTATACTTTTCCTGGGCATAAACTATAGTTGAGTTGTGCAACTCCAGCGAGCCGAGGTTTACGCGGGCGTTAGGCAGGTCTATCTCATCGCCGGTCAGCGCAGCTTTTCCCAGGTCCACTTCAATACGTTGTTCGGCTACCCGGTTCACATAACTCAGGCTGCTGTTCTCTATCTCTGCGCTGTTTAGGCCAATGTTAAAGGCAATAGGTGCCGGCTCTGTTTCAGGCGGAAGTTTGGTCTGTTCGTATTTTACCCAGGTATTTTTCAGGGCTACGTCATCTATCAGGTATTGCTGCTTTTCCAGGTCCAGGTCTTCCATGGTCGTGGTCAGCTGTCCTACCTGGCTTTCAATAAAGTTACCGCCGGCTTCGTCCCTGAAACGCACGTGTACATCCTCCAGGTTTATCACATCCAGGCTCAGGGCAAGGGCAGTGGTATCGGCGGGGGTGGTAGTGGCAGTGGTATCGGTGGCAAAAGCCTGCAGTAAAAAGTCGAAGTTAGAGGTGCTGTCCGGGCGAATGTGAAGGTTCAGGCGGGCGTGGTCCAGGTCAATTTTGCTGATGTTGTACTCGCCGCGCAGCAACCCAAGGATGTTCATGTCCACACCCAGGCGCTGGCTGTACCAAAGCGTATCCTGTTGCTGATCCTCGATGTACACTTCCTTCAGCACCAGGGCATTGCGCCAGTCGGTGGTCAGTCCGCCGATCTCCACTTTCGTGTTCAGCATTCCTTCCAGGTAATTGGCTCCTTTTTTGGCTACAAAGTTCTGTACACCCTGGAACTGCAGGGCTACAACTATAGCAATTACCAGGACAACAATAAGCAGCAGCAGGCCAAAAATAACTTTGGCTGCTACTTTACCGATATGTTTTGCAGTTGCGATATGGTTTTCCGTTTCAGGTTCTGTCTTGCCTTTACGGAATTATCCAAACAAGGATAGGGTACTATATAGGTGATTTAATGATTTTTGAATATTGATATGGGTTTATCAATTAGTTTATATCCGGCAGGCGTGTATAAGAAGTACAATTTATAGTTTGAAGCGCAGTAACCCGTAGGCTATAGTTGCTGAAATATCCTTTTAAAAATTGTGAATGCTATCGTATTCGTTATCTGGTAGATAGCGTGCAGGTGTATTTATTTTACACGTACCGGCTGCCGGGCAAACTATAGAAAATACATTCCCGTAAAATCAGATGTTTTTCACGCTCGCCGGTTGTGTCCGGCCACTCCCAGCACCCACTATACTGTACAGGCTTCCAGGATAGGTTTCGCTTGTCTGACTTTTGTAAGGTTTATTTCACCTAAGATAGAGCACCTATGGCGATCGCAATTATTGGAGGAGGCCTCAGTGGCACGTTAACAGCTATTCATTTGCTGCGGAGTGCCAGGGGTAGTAAAATCATCTACCTGATAGAGCAGGACCGGTACAGAATGAACCGGGGTATTGCCTATTCCAGCCAGTTGGCGTTTCAGCCCTTAAATGTACCAGCCTCTGCCATGAGCCTGTTCCCGGAGCAGCCTCTCGATTTTTACGACTGGCTTACCACACAGCAACACCGCTACGAAAAGCATTTGAATACACCTGTCAGCAAAAACGATTTTATTCCCCGGTTTATTTTTGGCGATTACCTGAAAAGCAGGTTAGAGGAGGCGGAGCAGTTAGCTGCCGAAGATGTAAAGCTGGTCAGAATTTATGAGGAGGCCCTGGCAGTTACCAAACAGGGCAATTCTTTTCGAGTTAAGTTTAAAGAGCACAAAACTATAGTTGCAGCTAAAGTAGTGCTGGCTTCAGGTAATTTTCCACCGGCTGATCTGCCGATTCCCAATAAAGCGTTTTATAAGAGCAGTAACTACGTGGCTTCGCCGTGGAGCGCAAAAGGCCTGGCTAACCTGCGCCCTGAATCTCCGCTGTTACTTATCGGCTCGAGCCTGACAATGGTGGACCTGGTGGGAAGTCTGAAGGCAGAAGGCCATACAGGAAAGATCTATGTTGTGTCGCGCCACGGCTTACTACCGCAGGCTTTTGATGTACACACGCCACTTTACCATCACCTCCGGCTTCCTGATCTCAGCGCTTCCTTAACAGTGATTGATTTGTTCCGCTTTATCCGGATGGAGGTTAAGAAGGCAGAAGCACAAGGCTATAGTTGGCGCAGCGTGCTGGATGCCATGCGTGTGCATATACCGGCTATCTGGCAGTCCTTTTCATTATCTGAAAAGAAGCGGTTTCTGCGCCATGTGCGTCCTTACTGGGAAACGCACCGCCACCGCATGCCGGCCAGTTCCGCAGCCATGCTTCAGGAATTACAGGAACAGGGTCGTTTAGAACTGATCGCCGGAACTATAGTTGACATGAAAACAGAAGGGGAGATGGCCCTTATAACTATAAAAAGAAGGAAGCAAACTATAGCACAGTCTATAAAAGTAAGCCGCGTAATCAACTGTACAGGACCTGAGAGCGACTACTCAAAAATAAAGTTACCCCTGGTGCAGCAGTTGTTTACCGATGGCCTGATAAAGCCCGATGCCTTAAAACTGGGACTTGTAACTGCAGAAGATGGGACATTGGTAAGCGAAAGCGGATTGCCTGTAGAAGGCTTTTATATGATAGGTCCAGCCCGGAAAGCAATACTGTACGAATCCACTGCGCTGCGGGAAATACGACAACAGGCAAAAGACCTGGCACATTGGTTACTGCAGGAGAATAAACTGTGCAGAACGATACATCTTTCTCCATCAGATGAAGCATTGCAACTATAGTTAACAATTAAGTGTCCCCGCTCGCGATGAACTATAGCAAGGGTGTCTGGAATGAACAAACTATTATTTTGCTGTTCCGGACATCAGTGTCCGGAACCACTCTGCTGCGGACGTCCACGTCCGCGTAAATCGGGGACAAGGATGTCCCAGGCAGATGGCTTTCGGACATGGATGTCCGAAAGAGCGCCAGAAGTAAGAAACTATAGTTTAACGTAGCTATAGTTTAAAGCCCAACTATAGTTTACCACACAGAGCACAAAAAAAGCGCCGCAATGTATAGTTGCGGCGCTACTTTTATAGTTGGGCTGGCTTAACCGGCCTGTTTCATGGTTTGTGTGTACACGTAGTTCACAAAGTCATCTACGGTATAAACCGGTACCTCATCGGGTATGGTCAGGTCGTAGGTTTTTTCCACTTTCAGAATAACGTCTACCACATCCACTATGTCAAGCCCGAGTGTCGTCAGGTCACGGACCTCCAGTAGTTGATTTCGTTTAAGGTTGGTAACAGAGGTGATGATCTTCACCACTTCTTTTTGGATTGCCTTTTTATCTGGGGTTGCAGTTGTCATGGCATGTAAGAGGTAAAAGTAAGCCTGGTTCCGAGATCGCGGAAACTATAAGTCTCTGCGATCTCCCCAGTAATTTATATGTATGAAAACAGGTAATGCGTGTTGGTTAATGCGCAAACTCGTGCGCCATTTTCTTTTCTTCCAGCATCTTGGTTTCGTGCTCCAGTTCTTCCAGCGTTTTCTCTTCCAGCTCGATCTTGGTTTTCTTATCTAAACCGAACTTAGCCAGGATTCTGTCGAAGCCATAGTAGATGATCGGCACCACGATAAGCGTCAGGAACATCGAAGAGCTCAGACCACCGATCAAAGCCCAGGCCAGACCGTTTTTAGTAGCAGCTACTGAGCCACCTGCCAGCGCAATTGGTAACATACCAATCACCATGGCCAGCGTCGTCATCAGGATCGGGCGGAAACGGATACGGATCGCTTCGATCAGGGCTTCTTTCACTTCCACGCCTTCGTCTTTCAGCTTGTTGGTAAAGTCTACCACCATAATCGCGTTTTTCGCTACCAGACCGATCATCATAATAATACCCAGGATAGAGAAGATGCTCAGCGACTGCGAAGCAAGCGCCAGGGCCAGCAAGGCACCGATAATCGCCAACGGAATAGAGAACAGAACCACCAGCGGGTAAATGTACGAATCGTACAGGGCTACCATGATCAGGTACACGAAGATGATAGAGGCAAGCAAGGCAACACCCAGCGTACCGAAACCTTCGCTCTGGTTTTTCAGGTTACCGCCATACTCTAAGCTTACACCGGCCGGCATTTTTACTTCCGCCATCTTCGCCTGTATGTCAGCACCCACCGAACCGGTTGGTCTACCAATAACCTGTGAGTTCACGTTTACCGAAGTTACACGGTTGTAACGCTCCAGCTGCGATGGACCTGTAGACTGGCGGATATCAGCGAACTGCGCCAGACGAACGATCTGCCCTTTACTGTTTACGAATGACAGGTTACCGATGTCGGTTACGCTGCGGCGGTCAAACTCATCGAGGCGGATGTTGATGTCGTAGTCTTCGGTGCCGGAGCGGAAGGTAACGTCAGAGTTACCGCTGAAAGCCAGCTGCATGCTTGCACCCACACTCTCCAGCGACAGGCCAACATTTGCCATCTTATCACGGTCCACTACCACTTCAATTTCCGGGTTACCACCCTCCACAGACATTTCCACGTCGGCAGTACCATCCACACCTTCTGTAATGGCCAGCACTTTCTGCGAGAAATTCATCACGCTGTCCAGGTTAGAGCCTGAGATGATGATCTGGATCGGAGCCTGTGAGTTACCTACCAGGCCAACCGGCACCGGCGTTACTTCCACATCCGGAATGTTGCTTTCGATATCAGCTTTTGCCTGACGGCTGAACTGGTCGGTGCTGAAATCACGCTCTTTTACATCTACCAGGGTCACCGAAACGTCGGCTTTGTAAGCGGTGTTCTGGCCGGCCTGTGCCGAAGTAGTGGTACCAACTGTGGTAAACACTTTCTTTACTTCAGGCTTGGCAAGCAGGTATTCCTCCACCTTACGGGTAGCAAAGTTGGTCTGCTCTACGGTGGCATTCTTTGGCAATTCCAGCTGTAAGCTTACTTCACCGCGGTCACCGGCCGGTATAAATTCTGAACCGATAAAGCCCATTGGCACCAGCGCAAACGAAGCAACCAATAGCAACATAGTTACACCCAGCGTGATAAACTTGTGGTTAAAGGCCCACTTCAGGGTAGCCGTAAAACCATCAATCACGCGGTCCAGGAAGCGCTCAAAAGCAAGGATAAATCGTCCGAAAATGTTCTTGTCAGAGATGTGCTCCAGTCTGGAGAATCGGCTGGCAAGCAACGGGATAAGCGTAAAGGCTACGAACAAAGAGATCATTGTGGCTACGGCAACCACCACCGCAAACTGGCGCAGGATATCCGAAACCAGACCTGTAGAAAGAGCGATCGGGATGAACACGACCACAATTACCAATGTGATGGAAGTAACCGTTGCCATGATCTCACGGATACCATCATAAGCGGCCTGTGCCGGCTTTTTACCCATCTCCATGTGGCGGTGAATGTTCTCAATTACCACAATCGCGTCGTCCACCAGAATACCAACTACCAGCGAAAGTGCCAGCAGCGACATCAGGTTAAGCGAGTAGCCAAACAGGTACATGGCAATGAACGTGGCTACCAACGAAGCCGGAATAGACACCATTACAATAACCGCGTTACGCAGCGAGTGCAGGAACAGCAACATCACCACAGCCACCAGTATAACGGCAATAATAAGGTCATGTATCACCGAGTCAGCAGCTTCCAGTGTAAAGTCAGAAGAGTCGTTGGCTACGTTGAATTTCAGGCCTTCGGCAGCGTAGGTTTTCTCCAGAGAGGCAAGCGCTTCTTTCGTCAAACGGCTTACTTCCACCGCATTGGCATCCGACTGCTTTTGTATCGTGATACCTACCGACGGGTTACCATTGATACGGTTCATTACCTCGATGTCTTTCTGGGTATCCTGTACTTCGGCTACGTCAGCAAGGCGCACAATGCCTTTGTCGTCCTGGCGGATGATCAAGTTGTTCAGCTGCTCCAAAGACTGGAACTTACCCGCCAGTCGGATCTGCGTCTGGCCGCTTTCCTGTTTTATCTTACCGGTAGGGAAGTCGAGGTTGGAGTTACGGATCTTCTGCTGTACCTGCAAAATAGACAGGTTGTAGGCTTCCAGTTTGTTGGCGTCGATGTTTACTTTGATCTCACGTTCCTGGCCACCCAATACTTTTATGGCCGCCATACCCTGTATGCGCGACAGCTCCGGTTTGATCTTCTTATCGATCAGGTCATAGAACTCGGTAGCAGGCATGTTGGCGGTAGCACCCATTTTAATAATAGGCAGGTCGTCGAGGTCAAATTTGTTCAGCGTAGGGGCATCGGCATCTTCGGGCAGCTTGGCCAGAATGGTGTTGATCTTACGCTGTGCTTCCTGTAAACTCAGATCCACATCGGTACCCTGGTTCAGGTTGATCACGATCATTGAAAAGCTTTCCATAGAGGTGCTTTTCATTTCCTTCACGTTCTCGAGCGAGGCAAGTGCGTCTTCGATCTCTTTGGTAACAGAGTTTTCTACCTCGTTTGGCGAAGCACCCGGATACACCGTCATAATGGTAAGCACCGGTGGGTTGAACTTCGGAAGAAGCTCGTAGTTAAGCGATTGATAGCTGACAACACCAAGCAGCGTGAGTACAGTAAATACCACCACCACTATAGTTGATCGCTGGATCGATATTTTGGTTATGTTCATTTTATAGTTTCTTATTTAAAAGAAGTTATTGCTTTTACTATTTTACCGGGCCAGAGGCCCAGACTATAGTTTGCTTACTTCAGCAAGGTCACTTTAATGCCGTCGCGCAGGTTTATCTGGCCGCTCTGCACTATCTGCTCGCCTGGCTGTACGCCTTCCAGTATCTCTACTTTATCCTGTGTAACCACGCCTACTTTTACTTTGCGCATGGTAGCAACGCCGTTATTTACCACATAAACACTTGGGTTCTGGATGCTACCAACTATAGCCTGGCGCGGTAACAACATGGCATCACGCTGGTCGTCCACTTTGAAGTAGGCAGTGCCGTACATACCCGCTCTCAGGTTGTTGTCAGCAGCATTTTTTACTTCAATCTCCACGTCAAATTTCAGGGTTGGATCGGCCTGGGCGGCAATGGCGGTTACTACGCCTTCGTATTCCTGTCCGGCACCGGCGTCTGCCTTCACAGTTACTTTATCGCCTTTGTTTATCAGCAATACTTCGCTTTCAGAGGCTTTTACTTTCAGCTTTAACTTGTCCACGTTCACGATGTCGTATAGTTTGGTACCCATGTTCAGGTAAGAGCCAACTTCTACATAGATCTCGTTTATCTCGCCGCTGATAGGCGCTGTAATGCGGGTCTTGGTCAGGCGCTGACGGGCAGCAACCAACTGTGCCTGCGTAGACTTGGCAGCCAGGCGGGCATCTTCCAGCTGACGCTGCGTGATCGCATCACCGGCAGCCAGGTTCTCGAAACGCTCCAGGTCACGCTTTGCTTTCTCGGCATTGGTCTGGGCTGTAGCCAGGTCGGCAGCCATGGTGTTGCTCTCTACCTGTACCAGCAGGTCGCCGGCTTTTACTTTGTCGCCTTTGCGCTTCAGCACGCTTTTAATCTGGCCGTTCGTTTCTGATAAAAGTGTCAGGCTCTGGATAGGAGCGAAGTTACCCTGTGCGGTAAATGACTTGTCTAATTTCTCTGTTTTAACCTGTGTAACAGCAACCGGAATGGCATCGCTTTTAATGTCAGCTACTGCGGCATTGGCGGCCATCTGTTCTTTGTTGCTCATCAGTTTAAACCCGATAGCGGCCAGCACAACAAGCACAAGTACGATATAAATTACCTTCTTCATTTTAGTATTTGGTGTATGTCTTAGTTTGATAGTGATTCGAGATTTCCTTTGGCTTTCAGATAGCTCAGCTGGGCGATCTGGTATTTAAGCCGTTCGTTGTTTAGGTTGGTCTGGGCTTCGCGCAGGGCAGTTTCGGCGTTCAGCAGGTCGCTGAGTGGTGCCAGGCCTTCCTTGTATAGTTGGTTGGTGGTGTTGTACACTTCCTGGGCCAGCTTTACGTTGCGCTCCTGGGCAGCTATGTTGTTCTGGCTGTTGCCTAACTGGCTCAGGGCGTTGCTTACCTCCACCTGTGTGTTCTTGTTGTATTGCTGTATGTCCAGGTCCATTTTTTTCAGCTCAATCTCGCGCTGCTGTACCTGGCTCTTTTTGCGCAAACCATCAAAGATCGGGATGTTAAGCTGCAAACCCACCTGCGAGTTCGGGAACCACATCGCATCCGGGTTGCCGATCATGCGGCCATCGTACTGCGACTGGTAGTTGTAGTTACCAAAGGCCGCCAGCGACGGGTAGTAGCCCGCTCTAATGTTCTCGATCTCCAGTGCTTTCAGCTCTTTCTGCTTGTTCAGGATCTTGAACTGGGCACGCTCGGTAGCTACTTCGTTCACACCGGCCATAGTTGGCTGCTCATCCAGCAGCACATCATTTGCAGAACCTATTAAGGCGATCTGCTCATCCAGCGGCATGCCCATAAAGAATTTAAGCACGTTCAGTTGCTGTACATAAGCGGCCTGCAGGTTCTCTTTCTGGTTCTCCAGGTTTATCTTGTTTACCTTAATGCGGTTCACGTCTACCTTTTTCACCAGGTCATTCTTATACTGCAGCGTCAGGATCTTTTCCAGTTGGGTAAGCATGTTCAGGTTAGCGTTGATGCTGTTAAACTGCTCTTTGGTCTGCAGTACCTGGTAATAAGCGCTGCCCACGTTATAGATCACGTCTTCGGTAGCCATTTCCTTGCGGATACGGTACAGGTCTTCGGCACTCTTGGCTGCCTTTAATCCCACAAAATATGATTTGCTGAACAGCAGCTGTGTTACCGACAAACCAGCCTGCACCGTGTTATCTGTACCCATTGGCTTGATCAGTGGACCAGTCCCTTCCGGGTTGAAATCTGCAGGTAGCGCAATCATCGATTTTTCAAGTGTTCTCACTGCGGAGCCTTTCACCTCAACCTGTGGCAAACCGGCACTGCGTACTTCGTTTATCTGGTACTTGGAGCCCATTTCGTCCAGCGACGCTTTCTTTACAGACTCGTTGTTTTCCAGGGCATAGTTTATAGCCTGTTGCAGATTCAGCTCTTTTCCGCCGGCGGGTGCTTGTGCAAAGGCAGGCGTCAGGCTGAAAAATGTTAATCCTAAGATTAAGTGTCTGATATTCACGTTTATAGTTCTTTTAGTTATGGTATTTATAGTTAGTTCTGAAATTGCAGAACTATAGAAGTAAAAAAATTATACTTTTTCTTTCAGGTTTTCCTTTTCCCACTGCTCAATCAGGCCTGGCAGCTGGCTTTTCAGGTAATCCAGGAAGCTGATGAAGTACAGTAATTTCTCGTCATAAACCGGGTTATCACGCTTTCTGACTTCCAGCACGCGCTTCAGTATATTGTTCAGCTCACCCAGGTCTTCCATCTTTTTGTTAAAAGTGTCGCGCCAGTTCGATGATTTTATCCGGAAGTAGCGTTTCCTGTCGCCGGGGAAGGTGGTATACTCGATGTGGCCCGTGTTAAGCAACATATTCAGGGCGTTGCTGGTAGCACTTTTACTGATGTTCAGTGTCTCCGAAATCTCTTCGAAGGTAAGCTCTGGCTTATCTGAAACCAGCAATATACCCATAACACGCGCTACAGCCGGCTGAAAACCATTGTTTTCCTGGTATACACCAAACTCCTCAATCAGCTCCAGTTGTTTATCGCTTAATGTCATAATAATTATCAGTTACAGGTTGATAACAATGCAAAGGTATAATATAGTTTCGTTAGTTCATAATTTACAGAACCAAAAATTTAAAATATTTCATCTGTAGCTTTCTGTATCAAAACTATAGTTGTGCAACAGGCATGGAATGAAGGAGATGTAGAGCTAAATATTGCTTGAGGGACACGTTTTGGAAACAAACCTATAGTTGCCAAACGATAGACCGGAGTGCTTTTGCGGCGGTTTCTGGCGAAATGAGATAAATTTTTTTTTGCTATTTTGCCTTCATTCCCGAAAAACACCTTGCCGGAAATCAACCTATAGTTAACCTTTCTGATTAGTTTATGGAGTTATATTACTCATTCTCAGTTCTTATCGTTTTAGCGTCGTTTTTTGCCTACGTCAACCACCGGTTTATAAAATTGCCATCTACTATCGGCATTATGCTGATGGCCATTATCGTTTCCATTTTTATACGGTTTGCGGGTGGCAGTATTTTTCCTGAAACAACGGGCAAGCTATTCAAACTCATTTCTGAGCTCGATTTTACAGAACTGCTGATGGGTGCCATGCTTAACTTCCTGCTTTTTGCTGGTGCTATACACGTAAACGTGGCCGACCTGCGCCAGCAACGGCTGCCGGTTCTTACCTTCTCCACTATAAGCGTTATAATTTCCACGTTTGTGATTGGCGGGGTCTTTTACTTCCTGATGCCCTTTTTTGGTATAGATATGCCGTTTTTATACTGCCTGCTTTTTGGGGCGCTCATATCACCAACCGACCCGATTGCGGTACTGGGTATCCTGAAGAAAGCCAATGTGAGCAAGGCGCTGGAAACCAAAATTACCGGCGAGTCGCTGTTTAACGATGGTATGGCGGTGGTGCTGTTTGCCGTAATTCTGCAGCTTACCCAGACTGCCGATGCGTCTATTTCGCTGGGTACTATATCGTGGCTGCTGGCTAAAGAGGCATTGGGCGGGCTACTGTTGGGCGTGCTGCTTGGTTTCTCGGCATCCAAAGCCATGAAAGATATCGACGATTACATTGTGTCGGTGCTGATCACGTTGTCGGTAGTGATGGGTGGTTACCTGATTGCGCGGGCCTTCCATATTTCGGGACCGTTAACCATGGTGGCGGCCGGTCTTATCATCGGCAACTATGGCAAAAAAGTAGCCATGTCGGCGCTTACAAAAGATTACCTGACCAAGTTCTGGGAACTGCTCGATGAGATTCTGAACGCTATCCTGTTCCTCTTTATCGGTTTTGAGTTGTTGCTGATCCCGGATTTTGAACTGTACTGGCTGATCTCGGTGGTAGCTATAGTTGTGGTGCTGTTCGCCCGTTTCGTTTCTATCTGGATTCCGTCGCTGATCGTACCGTTTAAGCCAAAGCTTAGCAGGGGCACGCTTACGATGCTGGTCTGGGGCGGCCTGCGGGGAGGTGTATCCATAGCGCTGGTATTATCAGTTACTGACCCGCTTTACAAAGAGCTGTTGCTGGAGATGACCTACTTTGTTGTCGTATTTTCTATTGTGGTGCAGGGCCTGACCGTAAGCAAACTCTCCGGCAGAGTACTGACAGTAGAACCTGAAAGGTAACCTATAGTTTTAACTGTATAAAAGCCAACAGAAATCTATATCTGTTGGCTTTTATAGTTTATAATAGAATGTGTGGTTTCTGTATTTACAGGTTAAGTAGGTTCAGTTGTGAAGGTTAACTGATTAATGCAGCCGAAGGCCGTATTGTAGTAAAGGTTACGGGGTGTAAGCCTTCTTCTAAAGCTCAATAGATATTTTAACTTTCCCTCCCAATCCTTTCTCAACAATATCAAATAAGGTTTTGAGCGTTAAGTTACTCCCGTCGTTTTCCACTCTTGAAATGTACGTTCTCTTCTTGTCGATGATTTCGCCTAACTCCTGCTGGGTAAGGTGTCTCGCTTCTCGCGCCTTTTTCAATTCAAGCCCGATTTTAAATGACTCGAACTCTCTATCAAGGTTATCACGTCTCTCTGTACCTTTCACACCATACACTCTGTTCTTGATGTCTGACCAAGAACTAACCTCTCCTTGTTTATCTTTTTCCTTCATAATATTCAGCCATTAGTTGTAGTGCTTTTTCAATCTCTTTCTTTGGTGTTTTCTGTGTTTTCTTCTGAAAGCCGTTAAGCAAAATGACCAGTTTACCTTCATCGAAGAAACAAAAAACCCTCCAAATGTTGGAAGCAAGTTGCACTCTTGCTTCATATAACCCGTTTGTACCCGTCAGGTGTTTCAGGTAATTTTGAGGCACCCGCTCAAGCGTTTCTATCGCTTCTAAAATCCTGAATATCTTATCCTGCACTTTCACAGGCTGTTCTTTCAAGAAATCTTCAAAGTAGTTTTTGTAAGCGACGATTTCTCTGATTTTCTTCATCTGTTGTACTTCCAACAGTAAATGTAACTTAAAAGTTACTATAAATTAAAAAAATAGCTCTCTTTTGATTTAAACTCGCCACTAATGGATTATATAAATTGAGCAAGACATAGTCGTAGGTTGACTTATGTGCCGTGTTGGTTGGAGTTGTTCTCTTTCTTGTGTATTTCCTTCAATCCATCTTCCATGGTTATCCAGTCCAACAAAGCCATTAAAATTTCGATATTCCAGCTTTCTCTAAAGTATAGATTTGTCCATAGCTTGTGATCGCTTTTGCTGTTTAGAGTGAGTCGGTCATAATTTTTCTGGTAATTCAAGTCTGCCCAACTTACAAGTGATTGCTTTTTAGTGATCGTGTTGTTTTTGGTTATAAGCACACCGTCTTTGCTAAGTGTGCAGTGTCCAAACTGTACTTCTTCACCTGCAATAAGCAAATCTACAGCTGGATTCATTATTTGGGAGATTATAGATTCCCAAATCTCATCTACTATTCTACCACACAAATCTGTAAAGTAAGCATTTCCAAACCCGAAGTAGCTTTTAAAAATAATATCAATCTGTACATTCTCGGTCCTAAGGCCAATGTGGTATTTTCTACCTACAGTAAACTTATAGAATTCGATTGCGCTTATCCAGTATCTTATACCTGATACTTTTCTTCTTTCTATTTCTTTATCATTAAATCGGATAAGCTCTCCATTAATCAGTAAGGTCTTATCTTTCCCCTTAAAGGAATTTGTTCTGACCGCTTCGTTCACCTATCTGTTTTTATTTTATTAATTTTAATTACCGTTAACGTACTTGGCTTTGCTGTGGCGTAGCTACAGTAAAGGTGTGGTTATGGGTAGGAGAGCTATTAATGAACTAATTTGATATGGTTATCTGTAAGTTCAATAACTTTAAACCTTTGCCCGTAGATTAACCCCTCACCATTTTTTTCGTCATCACCATACATATATAAATAGGTTGTGCCATTTAAAATATCAAATTGGTAATCATAATAGATTTTTCTCCTTTTGCGGTATAGAACCGCTTCTTGAGGTTTAACAAATTCAAGATATTCATCCATTTTGGAGTTAACTAGGACTTTTTCCAGTACCCATTCTGATTCTAATTTTAGGTTTTCAAGTTTTTCGTTTTCCTTCCATTTACCCGCTAATCTTTTTGAAAGTAAAACATTTAAGTTTTCTCTCTCAATTTGAAGTTTCTTGAAATAGTTTTCGAAAATTTCGTTTTCTAAACTTTCAAATGTTAGTGATTTCCAATCGCAGAATTTAAATATTTTTAATTTTCTGTTGTCTATTTCAACTTCGTAATATTGAACATACGAACTTTGGTTAGTTTCCTCGCAATCCTCTGAATAGCCTTCCGCTAACTTCACGAAAGAGTTTAAATTTGATATTGATTTTTCGCTTAATACAGTCCTGGATGAAGCAAGTTTATCCTTATTTGGAATTGTAATCCTTCCGACAACGGCATTTCCTTCAAGATTAAATGACATTTCCCTAACTGTATAACTCTCATCACCAAATGTGTGCTTTATTTTTAATGTATTGAACACTGGCTTTTCTTGCGCTGTGCAGCCCAAAAGGAAAAGCGAGAATATATAAATGAGAGTTTTCAAAATTGAGGATTTAAAACTTGCCCATAACTACCTCTAAACCACAACAAACGCTTATCTGCACTATAGTTATAGTTTCCAAATCCTGATCTGATAGTTACTGAACAAGATAAGGTAATTAGCTGATAGCACAAACTATAGTTTGCCGGTCTCGTGCCAGCGCATGCGGTAGGCGTTCATGGCGGTATGGCCGAGTCTGGTAAGCAGTCTATAGTTGACTACAGCTCCCACCGGTGCGCCTATAATCGGTATCAGTTGTGCCATCTTTGCCAGGTCAATATAATCGCGGTACTCCTGCTGAAAGCTGCGCCAGTTAAACTGGTTGATGTCGTCGGGGAGGTATTGTTTTTGCCTGTCCCAGTCTACCATCTGGTTGTACACGTCGCGGCGATGCTCGTGGCTGCTGAAGGCCAGTTGAAAGATGTGCAGCAGGTACACACGCTCTTTGTAGTCCGAGGCATCATATCCGTAAAGGGCGGCAATCTCGAACAGCAACTTCATTTTAAGCCCGAACAGCAACGGAAAATCAGCCAGGCCCAGTAAAATACCACCAGCCCCGGTAACGCCGCCTTCGGCAGCGGCAGCGTTTTTGTAAAACTTTATACGGCCCGCCACCAACCCTTCCTGCAACTGCAGGTCGTGTGCAGCGGCTGGCGCTTTTGTTATCAGACCGGCTCCGAAAAGGGTGGCGCGGGTCATTTGTTTTATGGCGGTAGTAATGGCCTGGTGTATTCTGTCGGGGATATAGCTATTGATCTTCTGCTGGGTTTTTCGGGCCAGGCTGTTCAGGAAGGTAGGTTCCCGTTGCATCTGGCGTTGCCAGTCGCGCAGCTGGTGCAGGGCATGCTGGGTATAGTAATGGTGGGAAAGCGGTATGGCCATAGGTGCTATAGTTGTAGTGCTAAACTATAGCTTTATACTTAAATGCCATGAAATAGCTGTAAACTATAGCCCAGGTTCTGGTAAAAATGTCGCAGGCCTTTTCATTTTCGCATCCGGGAAATTCCGGTGGTCGCCTTTTTTGGGGTGCCGATCAGTCGCTAAAAACAACAAGCCGCTGCAGAAGTTCTCCGCAGCGGCTTGCCGGTAAAAAAGGAAAAAAGGAAAATTTAGGCCTGCTTCACGAGCTGAACCTCGCAGTGCAGTTTTATCTCGTTGCTTACCACTACCTGGCCAGCTTCTGTAACAGCATCCCAGGTCAGGTTAAATTCTTTGCGGTTTACTTTACCTTCTACAGTAAAGCCGGCCTTTGTCTGGCCATACGGGTCTACTACTATACCACCATACTCCACATCAAGGGTAATCGGTTTGGTCACATCGCGGATAGTCAGGTCGCCGTGCAGTTTATAGTTGTCGCCGGAACCCTCGAAAGATTTACCTATAAAACGCAGCTGCTTGTACTGCTCTGCATTAAAAAAGTCATCAGACTTCAGGTGCGTGTCGCGCTGCTCGTTGTTCGTGCTGATCGAATCAATATCAGCTGTAAACTCGATGCGCGATGCTTTGGTAAAATCTTCGTCTTCAGTTTCCACTTCCAGGTTAAATTTTTGGAAATAACCTGTCACGGTCGTGATCATCAGGTGCTTTACCTTGAACTGGATTTCGCTGTGTGTCGGGTCAATCACCCATTTTGTAGTAGCCATAGTTTAAATTGGTTAGTGTTTATCTGTAAATCGGTTTATACGTGAGATGTTACAAATGTACAAACATTTAATGTATATACATGTAATTAGGCGAAAAAGTTTCTCTGTATTCCTTTTTTTACCAACAACTATAGTTTACAAAGCAGGGGAAGGACATTAAAAAAGGCCACTGGTGTTATTCCAGTGGCCTTTTTTAATGTTTGTGTTTATTTTTTAAGCGTGCTGTTTTTTCTGCAGCGCTGTCAGCTCCATTTTCAGGTCTTCTGCACGGTTCATTTCGGTCTGCATTTCACGCTTCAGCTTCAGTTCACGTTCGCGGGCAGCCTTTTTATATTCGTTAAACTCACTGTCGATGTCATCAAACGCTTTTACTTTCTCTATAGCCACGCGCTTACTGCTCTTGTACTGCATCATTACTATAGCCAGCACTATCAGCAGGGCAACTATAATTACGGAGTTCAGGATCACGTAAAACTGCTTCTGCATGTCTATCCCGAAAAACGAAATGTTGTTGATCAGGTGCTGGCTTTTCTGCACTTCCTGCTCTTTGCGTGCAGTCTCTTCGGTTAATGCTTTCAGTTGTTTTTCCTGTGCAGCTACACTGGCACGGGCTTCAATCAGTTCCTTGTCGGCGCCGGCGCGCGCATCGGCCAGCTTTTTGCTGATAACCTGCAGGCTGTCGTTTACGCTCTTATAGAACTGGTCCATCGACTTTACATTCACAACTTTGTACTGCTGACCGCCCTCCTGGTACGAGTTGGCTTTATCTTTCAGGGCACTGTACTGTTTAGACAGTGTGTTTTTTGTCGGGGCTGCATCCTGTGCCTGTACGGCCGTGAACAGCATCACTAAAACAAGGGATAAAAAGGTTGATTTCATGGTAAGATTGATTTTGATCCGGAAGCTATACCGGAGTAAACATAAAATAAAGTGCTATAACGCGCAATTAATTTTACAGGTGTTTGATTTAATATTCCTCTCGCAGCTGGTCAGAAAATCATTTTTGCGGCGGTAAAAACGAAATCTGCTAATGCTTTTTAGCTAAACTCTGTTCAAGGCGATTTATTGTAAACTATAGTTGGCAGCATCAGAAACTGCCGGCTTCGTTTGCCGCTCATCTCCCTGCAAAGCATAGCTTTACGGATTATATAAGCCAAAAAAGGGCGTTATAGTTCCTTAAAAAGATAGCCCCGCCGGTTGGCAGGGCTATCCGTAGTTATGTAAGGTTGCTGGTCAGGCCACAGAACGGCCCGGGCTGATGGCCTATAAAGCGTCTTTTGTTGCCTCCAGCACGCTCTCTGTGTTGTCGTTCACCAGGCTTAAAAAGTCGTAGCCGGTCTTTGCTTCAATGGCATCCACAGTGGTGCGGTATAGTTTCCAGTCCGACTGCACATTCTGGTCGTTTGGCATATCTACAGCAATTACGCGGGTGCTGGTGGTAATGCGTGCCGCATCGTTGTCGCCTTTCGGCAGCACCACAATTACTTTCCAGGTATTGGATGGCACCGTTACCTTGCCGCCGGCTATAGTTGTGGTATAGCCATTAGAGCCGCTGCCACCCATGCCGTAACCACCCGAGATAATGTATACCTCGTTGCCGCTGCTCAGCAGTGAGCGGCAGTAGTTTTCGAGTTGTGCCCAAGCGCCCTGGTTGTTGCGTGGTGCCTGCGGTATCATGTTGGTCATCAGGAAGGTAGCAGAGTTATCAGTTACCGAAGCGGTTCTGTCGGCAGACGGGCACATGTGGCCACGGTCGAAGCCGCTGCCCGAGTAATCGGTAGAGCCCACGCGGTACCAGCCCGACGGCAGTGTTGCGTCAGCCCTGAAATCATCCTGGCGTGGCGTGCTGCCGATCCAGGTATTATCTAAATGCCAGCTCACCCAGTTGGCCGTGCCTTTGTCGCGGCTATACGACATCACATACTGTGTTTTAAGCAGCAGGTAATTGTTTGGCTGGTTCACATCAGTTATAGCCCCCGACGGGTTGCCTAAGGTAAGGTGTACGCTGTTACTGGTTTCGCCGGGGTTGGTGGGGGCAGGGTCTTCGCCGGTGCCCGGGTCTTCTTCGGTAGCAGTGCTGCTCACAGTAACATCATCGATGTTGATGCGGGTACCCGTGCCACTCAGTTTAACTACTCTGAATCTGACAGCCGAACTATAGTTAACTGTAAAGGTAGCTTTCTGCAAGGTGGTTGCTGAAGTGTTGATCACATTGCCCTGCACGGTCCAGTGCTGGCCACCGTCTGTAGAGGCTTCCAGTTGCCAGGTGCTGGCATTGTCGGTGCCGTAGGCGGCGTGGTATATCGTTACCTCCTGGGCGTTGGGTACATCAAACTGCATCTCCAGGCTGCCCAGGTCACGGATGCGCACCGATTTGGTTCCGTTTTTACGGTCAGATTCCAGTGTGCCGATCAGCGCTTCGTTCAGGAACCAGTTGCCGGTTGTAAGTGCCACCGAAGCTGCTGCATAACTGCCTTTCGAGCCGGTCTCATAGTTTTCGGTGATGGTGCTGGTTACGGGTGCCGGTGCGGTTGCCGCGTTTGCTTCAACCTGAATGTTATCAATGTTGGTGCGGTTGGCCGAGCCGTCCGTTTTCCGGATCTCGAAGCGCACCGGGACGGTAATGTTCAGGGGCAGGGTAGTGCTTTGCTGGCTGGTCTTGCTTACGCTTATGGTTTCGCCGGCGCTTGTCCAGGTGGCGCCACCGTCGGTGGAGTAAAACACCTGCAGGGTGGTATTTTTATCGCGGCCATACTTGGCATAGGTAAGCGTAAACGATTTAGCACCAGCCGGAAGGTCGAACTTCATGGTCAGTTTACCGCTGTTCTGCACCCTGGCAGCCTGTACATCTGTCTTGGTGTCGTCGGTGGTATTGCCGGTAAGCGCATCAGTAAAGGTCCAGGTGCCACTGGCAAAAACTACATCAGCCGTTGCATAGCTGGTTTTGGTGGCGCCTTCAAAGCCTTCGTAAAAGGCATCAGGGTTAATGATGATGTTCTCTTCGAGCGGGAGCTGCGGGTCAATGTTCTCCGTATCCTGCTGGCAGGCGGTAAAGGTAAAAAATGCCGTCAGGATCAGGATCCATCGGAAAGGGTAACTGTGTTTCATTTGTATAGTGTTAGGTGTAAAGGCAATACAAGGTCGGGGAACAGTGCGGTTGGCTGCTTCATATTTCCGCATTCAAATATAGGTAAATATAAATAGATGAATAAAGCTAAGCTGCTCTAAATGTGTAGCTTGATGTTGCAACCTTAATAAAATGGTAATAGTGATAACCGGTATTGGCAAAGTGAGACGCTTGGATGTGCGAACCCGGTAAGTGGGCGGTCTGGCAGGTATTGGCAGCCCGGTTTGTTATTAAATAGCAAACTTTTCCGTAAGGAGATAAAACCCCGGGCAATGCCTGGTTACAGAAGCTGAACTATACACAAGAGCTATGGACATTAACAATATGACTACAGACGGAAACCCGGACGTTATTCTGATCGGAGCCGGAATTATGAGTGCGACACTCGGCATGTTACTAAAAGAACTGCAGCCAGACCTGAAAGTGGAACTATACGAGCGCCTGCATGTAGCGGCCGCCGAAAGCTCCGATGCCTGGAACAATGCGGGCACCGGCCACTCGGCCTTCTGCGAACTCAACTATACGCCCGAGCGCCCCAATGGCGCCATCGATATTTCAAAAGCAGTTAAAATAGCGGAGTCATTTGAGGTATCGAAGCAGTTCTGGTCTTACCTGCTGGAGAAGAACCAGGTAAAACTACCCGACTTTTTTATTAACACGGTGCCGCACATGAGCTTTGTGTGGGGCGATAAGAATGTGGAGTTTCTGAGAAAACGCTACGAGGCCATGACCAGCTGCCACCTGTTTAAGGGCATGCAGTACAGCGAAAACCCGGTTCAGTTAAAAGAGTGGATGCCATTGGTAATGGAAGGGCGCGATACTTCCGAAAAGCTGGCCGCCACCCGCATGGAGATCGGTACGGACGTAAACTTTGGTGCGCTTACACGCCGTATGTTCATGCGCCTGCAGGAACACGGCATGCGCCAGTACTTCGGGCACGAGGTGCGCAAACTCAAGAAGACCAGTACCGGCTACTGGCGTGTACGGGTAAAAGACCTGGCAACCGGCGAGAAGCGGAATGTGTATGCTAAGTTTGTTTTTATAGGGGCCGGGGGAGGCTCGTTGCCGCTACTGCTTAAATCCGGTATTCCGGAAGGCGAAGGTTTTGGCGGGTTCCCGGTAAGCGGGCAATGGCTGCGCTGTACCAACCCCGATGTAGTGGAGCGCCACAAGGCCAAGGTGTACGGAAAAGCATCGGTAGGATCGCCGCCCATGTCGGTGCCGCACCTGGATAGCCGCTACATAAACGGTAAAAAGGAGCTGCTCTTCGGGCCCTATGCCGGTTTCTCCACTAAGTTCCTTAAAAAAGGCTCTTTCCTGGACCTGGCCCTTTCCATCCGGCCGGATAACCTGCGCCCGATGATCTCGGCTGGTATTAAAAATATTCCGCTTACCCAGTACCTGATCAACCAGGTGCGCCAGTCGCCGGAAGACAGAATGCAAGCCCTCCGCGATTACTACCCGAACGCCAGACCCGAAGACTGGGAACTGGAGATTGCAGGCCAGCGGGTGCAGGTAATTAAAAAAGGCCCGGAAGGGGGAGGCGTGCTGGAGTTCGGAACCGAGATGGTAAGTGCTGCCGATGGCTCGCTTGCTGCCTTATTAGGTGCCTCGCCGGGTGCTTCTACGGCCGTATCGATTATGCTGGAATTGCTGCAGCGCTGTTTTCCGGAGCAGGTGGCCTCGCCGGCATGGCAGGCAAAACTCAGGCAGATGATTCCGTCGTACGGGCTTTCGCTGGCGCAGGACGCCGGGTTGCTGCAACAGGTAAGAGACTGGACAAGTAGCGTGTTAGGGCTGCCGCGGATTGGCGCCAACTATAAACAGGAAGCCGGACAAAGCAACAAGCTCGCCTCCTGAGGCACAATTAATTAAAATAGATACAAAATTAACAGGGAGCAAATGAACGTGTTAGTACTTTATCTGCACGAAACAGGCTGAAGTTCAGAAGTCATGCTAACTTCTATATTTAGTTTTCGTTATATTGCTTCAGACAGATGCAATGCAGGAACAGTACAAGCACACCCTGTTATTTAATACTTCTTTCATGTCTTTATCACAGAAAACCACTGCCGCAGGCAATAAGCAATATTTTTTTACGGGAGGCGGTGAGATGGGCGCCCTCATGCGCGCTTACGACTGGCACAATCACCCGCTTGGTGATATGGAGGCATGGCCACTCAGCCTGAAAACAACCTTACGCACCATCCTTAATTCATCGTTTCCGATGTTTTTGTGGTGGTCCGAATCCTTTTACATGTTCCACAACGATGCGTATTTGCCTGCCTTAGGAAAAAAACATCCCGATGCGCTGGGGGCAAGTGCCCGCGACATGTGGTCGGAGATCTGGTACCAGATAGGGGCAGTAGCCGAAGATATTTTCCAGAACGGCACCCAGTTCTACGCCGAAGACATGCCCATTTACCTGGATCGGAAGGGCTTTATAGAGGAAACCTACTGGACCTTTTCGTACAGCCCTGCATTTAACGACGATGGCCAGGTAGCTGGTATGTTCTGCTCCTGTAAAGAAGTGACCGACACTGTTTTAAATCAGCGCCGCCTTAAAACCCTGAAAGATGTAACCGAAGCGCTGACCTTGGTTAGTACCCTGGAAGAAGCCGGTGAGAAAGCCTGTGCTATAATGAGTGAAAATACCAGCGACATACCATTGTGTGGTATTTATCTGCTGGAGGAAGATAGCGGCGAAGCGCGGTTGCTGGGCCAGGCAGGTATTATGCTGCACGAAACGCTACTCGAAAGACCAAGCCTGAAAGAGCAGGGAATTGCAGATCCGTTGCTGCAGGTACTGGAAACGCGTAAGCCGGTGCTGGTAAAATACAGCGACCTGGTTGCAGATAAAACGAAGCTTACAGCGGAGCAGCAGGACTTGCCGGTAGCGCTTTTGCCCGTTGCCCTGCCCGGCCAGAGCCGCGTGGTAGGCATTATAGTGGCCGGTACCAGCTCTAAACTTGACTATAATACCAACTACGAGGACTTCCACATGCTTTTGGGGCGGCAGATAGCTATCTCGTTTGCAAGTGTACACGCCCGCTCTGAAACCGAAAGACGCCAGGCTTATATGAGCGAGATCTTTATGCAGGCGCCTGTGGGCATCACAATTCTGCGTGGGCCGGAGTATATTGTGGACCTGGTGAACCCGGGCATTTGCGAGATATGGGGCCGCACCTACGAGGAAGTGATCGGCAGGCCGGTGCTGGAAGCCTTGCCAGAAGTAGCCGACCAGGGCATCAGGGAACTGCTGGACGGAGTATACACCACCGGCGTACCTTTTGTAGCAAATGAGCTTCTCGTAAAACTTGACCGGAATGGTAAACTGGAGGATGTATACATTAACTTTGTATACCAGCCCATGCGCGACGAGCAGGGCAATGTGATAGGCATTATAGCGGTGGCTGTGGGTGTGAACGAGCAGGTGGAGGCCCGCCTGAAGATAGAGGCCATGAACAAGGAGCTGCTCGCCACGAACGCCGACCTCGATAACTTTGTATACTCTGCCTCGCATGACCTCAAAGCCCCGATCTCCAACATCGAAGGCCTGATGAAAGTGTTTGTGGATTTCCTGCCACACGAAAACCTGAACTCTCCGGACCTCCAGAAAGTACTGTCCCTTATCCAACACTCCATCGACCGGTTTAAGCGCGCCATTGCCGACCTGACCGAGGTAGCTAAGGTGCAGCGCGAAGACAACCACGATGTGGCCCGCGTGAACCTGAAACAGGTAGTAGAGGACATTCAATTAGACTTTGAACCGCAGATAAAAGAGAAGCAGGCAACTATAGAAACCAACGTGTCGCCGGAGGCTGAGATCGAGTTCTCGGCCAAAAACGTGCGTAGTATTGTGTATAACCTGCTCAGCAATGCGCTTAAATATAGTTCGCCGGCCCGCCTGCCGCACATAGTTATTAGCAGCGAGCTTACCCCGGAGTTTGTGATCTTATCGGTGGCAGATAATGGGCTGGGCCTGAACCCTGATGATGAAATAAAGATATTCTCGATGTTCAAACGCCTGCACGACCATGTGGAAGGCTCCGGTATCGGGTTGTATATTGTGAAGCGTATTATAGAAAATGCCGGCGGGCACATAGAACTGGAAACAGCCCTGGACAAAGGCGCTAACTTTAAAGTCTACTTTAAGCGCTAAGATTTCTGATTGGCTAAATCGGATAATTGGGAGTTATTAGGGTAAGAAGAGAAGGTAGTTACTGCTTCCAGCTATAGTTTGACAGGGCTTATCTTACTGTTATGCCAGTGATTTATTGCTGACTATAGTTCTATAGTTATTGTGCAACGCACATTTTTACATCCATTGAATTGTATTCCTGAAACTGCTATAGTTGCAACTATAGACTTTTCCAGGTGATCAAATCCCAGGTACATTAGTAAGCTATAGTTACAGCTTTAGAACTATAGTTTGTTGATAATCAGAAGCTATAGTTTGCTGCTGATTTTAAATGCAGCGTAAAAGGAATTTTGCTGCAGCAAGGGGAGTTAATAGATAGGGCCATCTTGGTAAAAAGCATTATTTAGCGTTTCTTTGCAGCTACATGCACTTGCAGATCACATCATTAAATTCGGGGAGTAACGGCAACTGTTATTACATTGGCAACGAGCGCGAGGCTGTGCTGGTGGATGCCGGTATTTCGTGCCGCGAAACCGAGAAACGCATGATGCGCCTGGGCCTGTCGATGCGCAAGGTAAAGGCCATTTTTATCTCGCATGAGCACTCCGACCATATCCGGGGTGTGGCCATGCTGGCAAAAAAGTATAGTTTGCCGGTTTACATAACACCGGATACCCAGTACCACGGTCGCCTGACCCACGAGCCGATTACTGCCATCTCGTTTACCGCTTATGAGCCGGTACAGGTAGGCAATTTAACGGTAACCGCCTTCCCTAAATGGCACGACGCCTCGGACCCGCATAGTTTTATGGTAAGCTACGAGGGCATTAATGTTGGGGTATTTACGGATATTGGCGAACCCTGCGAGCACGTGATCAAGCACTTTGGGCAGTGCCATGCCGCTTTCCTTGAAGCTAACTACGACGACGGACTGCTCGACAGCGGCCGTTACCCGTATTATCTGAAGCAACGCATCCGCAGCAAGCACGGGCACCTCTCCAACGAGCAGGCCCTCACGCTGTTTACCGAGCACAAGCCGGCCCACATGAGCCACGTATTGCTCTCGCATTTATCAAAAGATAACAACAACCCCGGCATGCTGAAACAGCTTTTCGATCTGAATGCTGCCGGCACCGAAGTCGTGATCGCATCGCGTTACCAGGAAACCCCGATTTATACCATTACCAACTCGTTTAAGCCGATAAAGCACTTTAAAGGCGAGCAACTACAGCTGCTATAGTTTCGGAACTATAGTTTGGTTGTGCAGTTGTGCTATCAGTTCCAGTCCCTGGTCCCAGGGGCCGTACCCGGATTTCGGTTCTATGTGGCCGGCATTTTCTATCGTTACCAACTCACTTCCCCAGCAATTAGCAAAATGTTTGGCGCGACTATAGTTTACCACATGGTCGTTGGTGCTGGCCACAACTATAGTCGGGAAAGGCAGATTTTGCAGCGGCAGCGGACTGAAGCCCGTAATGTAGCTGGGATAATCGGGGTTGTCTACATCGCTTGGGGCTACCAGCAGGGCAGCTTTTACCCTTTTGCCAAAGCGCTGGTGCCAGTTAACGATAGCGGCGCAACCTACACTATGGCCAACCAGCACCACCTCGCTCAGGTCAAACTGCTGTAGTTCCTGTTCTATGCGTGCGGTCCATAGGGCGCAGTCGGGCTGGTCCCAGTTGTGTTGGTTGATACGGTAAAACTGCTCCGGGTAAGCTGCCTCCCAGAGGCTTTGCCAGTGGTCGGGGCCGGAGTTTCTGAGGCCGGGAATGTTGATGTGCATGAACTATAGTTCGGGGTATGAACAAAAAAGCCCCGGCTGATCGCTCTGCCGGGGCTGTATGTAAGTTAGATCTTTCGGCCTGCTTTATGGCCTTTGGTAGCATAGTACCAGATAAACAGGTAACATGGCACCAGTATCCAGTAGCCGTGTTGGGTGTCTGTCACTTCGGATAACCTGCCGTATACCAGCGGAAGAATGGCCCCGCCGGCAATACCCATGATCAGCAGCGACGAACCGATTTTAGTGAAGCGGCCGAGCCCTGCAATAGCCAGCGGCCAGATAGCCGGCCACATCAGCGAGTTGGCCAGACCCAGCAGAGCGATGAACAGCACCGAGGTATAACCACTTGTAAGAATGGCAGCCACCGAGAACAGCACGCCCAGGATAGCCGATAGTTTTAATGCCACATCCTGTTTCAGGTATTTCGGGATAGAGATGATACCGATGACGTAGACCAGCAGCATGGCACCTAAGGTAAACGAGGCAAAGAACTTGGCATCTTCCAGCGAAAACCCGTTCTCAACACCGTAGCTGATAATGGTATCTACCGCAATAACTTCAACACCTACATACAGGAACAGCGCCAGTACGCCCAGCAACAAATGCGGAAACTGCAGTACACTTGTTTTGCCTGTGTTGGCCATGGCTATAGTTTCGTCTTCCTGGTCGGTATCTACTTCCGGCAAGCTCGACCACAGCACCAGCACCGCCAGTATGCCCAGTGCTACTGCCATAAAAATGTAAGGATTTATCACGCGGGCGGCCAGGGCATTCAGTTCGGCGGCTTTCTCCTGCACGCTCATCGAGTTAAGCTGACCCACCAGCGCATCCAGCTCGTTGGCATCCGAGAAAATAAAGAAACCCAGCACAATAGGAGCGATAATGCCGCCCACCTTGTTACAGATACCCATCACACTGATGCGTTTGGCAGCGCTCTCGGCAGGTCCCAGGATGGTGATATACGGGTTTGATGCTGTTTGCAGCAAGGCCAGGCCGGTACCCTGCACAAACAGGCCCAGCAAAAAGTAACTATAGGTGCGCTCCAGGGCAGCCGGTATAAATATCAGGGCGCCCAGCGCCATTACTGCCAGCCCGGCCGCCATGCCTTTCTTAAAACCAGTCGCCTTCAGCACCCACGCCGACGGAATAGCCATCACAAAGTAGGAGATGTAAAAGGCAAAGGTCACAAAATACGACTCGAAGGTGGTGAGCTCGCAGGCGATCTTAAGATAGGGGATCAGGACCGAGTTGAGCCAGGTCACGGAGCCGAAAATAAAGAACAGCGCACCAATGATATAAATGGCACGGGAATCGTTACGTTTCTCTAAATCCTGAGACATCGTGATTTCAGTTTTAACAGACATAAAAAGGTTGCGTAAAGGGTGTTCAAGATAAGTTATTTTTTGGATAACTCATTTATGTGCAGGCCCGCGTTAATTAAAAAGTGCAGAAAGGCCGCTGTCAAACTATAGCAGTGGCAGTGCTAGTTGTATGAGAGCAGAAATGAGGTGGTTACAGGACGGGAGAATAGCTTACATGAATTTACCGGTCACTACGTTGTAGGCCCTTCCTTTTGGTAGCACGTGCATGATCAGGTTCTCTACGCAGAGCGGGTCCCCCCGCTGGATGAAGTGATAAGTGTTCTTTTCCAGCCTGCGTCCATCTATCACCACAACCAGCCCCGAGCCTATCGTTTCGATGCAGTTGTTCCAGGTGATCAGGATGCCGGTATCTTCGCCGAGGCCGATGCCGATGTGGGTAGGATTGGCGGCGATGGCCTCTATAAGCCGCGGAATGCGACGCCGGTTTACAAAATGTGTGTCGATGATCATCTGGTCCAGTATATCCAGGCCTTTAGCAAGCGACACAGTGCCTTTTACCAACGGGTTCGTATCCACAGAGCCACTTATCATGACACCCGATAAGGCCATGGCGCCGGCACTGGTACCCGAGATCAGGAATTTTTCTTCCTGCTGGTATCGTGTTTTCAGGATGTGCAGGGCTTCCGAGCCGCCAAGTACCTCCGCGAGGCGCTTCTGGTCGCCACCGGTAAACATAACAGCATGCGTATTGCGCAGGCGTTCCAGAAATTCGGGGTTACGGGCATCGTCGGGGTGTTGAATGGGCAGTACACCTACATTGTCGCAGCCCAGCAGCAGAAAGGCATCGGTATACACTTTGCCGGCACGTTTAGGGTAAAGCGTAGCGGTGGTAACCACTTCAATGCGGGTGCCGGGGCCGTGCAGCTCGTCGTGTATGCGTTTTAAGATGCCCTGTGCAAATGTTTCCTGCAGCTGTTGCAGGTCCGGCGAGTCGGCATCGGGGATGATGCCTTTGTTCTCGTTGCCGCCAATGGCTACTATTTTTCCCTTCGGAGCTTCCATAACACGTTGCTGCTATAGTTTGATGACAATAGAACTATAGTTGCCGCCCAACTATAATCTATGTATTAGATACTACGGAAACCGGAAAAGTTACTGCTGCAGCCAACTATAAATTTTCTACAGGTTCCGGACCATATCCTTCAGTTTGCGGGCGTCGGTTACGGCATTGCCCAGTATGGTGTTGTTAAAGAACACCCACACCTCCTTGCCATCTTCCAGCCAGTCTTTCACCATATAAGCATAGCGCTCCAGTTTCTCATCCGGGTAGGCCGAACGATACATTTTCTCATCGCCGTGCAGGCGCAGGTAGGCCGTGTTGGTGGTAGTTACTTCTATTCCCGGAAAGCGTTTGCCGGCGCTGGCCATTACGGTAGAGATCTCATAATCGCGCAGCAGGTCCAGCGACTCCTCGGTGAACCACGACGTGTGGCGGGCTTCCAGGGCAAAGACCTGGTCCGGGTATTTCCGGCGGAGTGTTCTGTAAAAGTCTTCGGCCACCGGTCTGTTAAACCGGAAACTGCCGGCAATCTGCACCAGCACTGGCCCCAGGCGCTTGCCCATCAAACTATAGCTGGCCATAAACTTATCAAGCGGGGCATCAATGTCCTCAAATTTGCGGTTATGGGTAATTTCCTGGTGCAGCTTGGGCGCAAACTTAAAATAGGGCGGTGTAGTTGCCAGCCACTTCTCTACCGTTTTGGGCATGGTAAAGTGGTAAAAGCTGTTGTTGATCTCGGTGGCATTAAACTCGGTGGCGTAAAAAGCCAGCCTGTCTGCCGATTTCAGTTCGGGTGGGTACAGTACTTCGGGCCAGCGATAGCTCCAGCCGGATGTGCCAACGTACAGATTCGGGATGTACTCCATGGGCATAAACTATAGTTCAGGTTGGGGTTATACGGCTTTTTTAGTCTAAAGCTTGCAGTTTTAGTGGTTTCGGCCGTACCTTTGCATCATCTTTATCAGGATTTATAAAGAAGAGGGGAGAGTACAGGCTCTGCGAACCTCTAGCAACCCGCAACTATAGTTGATATGGTGCTAACTCCTGCCCGCTTTTGGGAACTATAAATTGGTACACATGAACTTACAACACATTACCCCACTTCCTTTTTCAGCTACTCTGTTTGCGGCCGCGCCTGCTGTGGCCCCATGCTGTTGCTGCTGTTGTAGGTAATTATCTCCTCCTTTCCTGTTTTAATTTTCTGCGCCCTGCCCGCTATAGGCTATAGTTGGCGCTCAGGCTGTTTTTCATTTTTTAATTTTTTATGGATCAGATCAAAAAGACTGGCGGATCGGCGCTGGTTCCTTTCTTAGTTTTTGTATTTATTTTTCTGGGTGCCGGCATTGCGCTCAACGATTTTTATGCTCTGCCATCGCCGGTGGCAGTGTTGTGCGGTATTGTGGCTGCGTTTATCATGCTAAGGGGCAGCATTAATGCCAAAGTAGATGCATTTATACGCGGCTGCGGCGATTCGCAGATTATAACCATGTGCGTGATCTACCTGCTGGCGGGCGCTTTTGCTGCGGTGGCCAAGGCCATTGGCGGCGTGGATGCAACCGTGAACCTGGGACTGGCTTACATTCCGGTGGAGTACCTGGGGCTAGGCGTATTCCTGCTGGCGTCGTTTCTGTCTACAGCTACGGGCACCTCAGTGGGGGCCATTGTGGCGCTGGGGCCCATAGTGGTGGGCCTGGCCGAGCAAAGCGGTTCGCCGTTGCCTGTTTTACTGGGCGCTTTGCTGGGTGGCTCTATGTTCGGGGATAACCTTTCTTTTATCTCTGATACAACTATAGCCGCTACCCAAACCCAGGAGTGCAACATGAAAGACAAGTTTAAAGTGAACATCCTGATCGCTGGGCCGGCGGCCCTGCTGAACATCGGGCTGCTGCTGTTTGCCGGTTTCCAGGGCGGGCCGGCTACCGAGGTGTTGCCTGCTGTGCAGGAGCCGGAACTGTTAAAAATTGTGCCTTACCTGCTGGTGCTGGGCCTGGCCATGTATGGTGTTAATGTGTTTGTGGTGCTGTTGTTAGGCATAGTTGCTTCCGGGGTAGTTGGGTTCGCCGATGGCTCGCTGGGTTTGCTGCAATTCACCAAAAATATTTACGAAGGCTTTACCAGCATGACAGAGATCTTCCTGCTCTCGATGCTGACCGGCGGGCTGGCCGAAATGGTGCGCCGGGCCGGTGGTATCCAGTTTTTACTGGACAAAGCAAATACGTTCATTAAAGGTTATAAGTCGGCTCAGTTGGGAATTGGAATGCTGGTAAGCGGCGTGAATAGTGCCATTGCCAACAACACGGTATCTATAGTTGTAACCGGCCCGGTGGCCAAAGAAATAAGCGACCGCTATGCCGTAGACAACCGTAAAACAGCCGCCATTATCGATATTTTTGCCTGTATTGTGCAGGGCCTGCTGCCTTACGGCGCCCAGATCCTGATCATGCTCAGCTTTACCGGCGGGAAACTTTCGTTCCTGGATGTGCTGCCGTATGCCTGGTACCTGTACCTACTGCTGGCCTTCGCCCTGGTCGGCATCTTTACGCCGTTGGTAGACAGGCTGCTGGTGCCTCAAACCCTTAAAGCACCTGCTCCCGCGCCGGTACATCAGTAACTATAACTATAGGTTGTAAGATAAGGGACAGATATTTTTTTCTGGAACGCAGCAAAACTACCGTAAAACCGTAATTGCTGCGTTCCTGTTCGTTAGCACTGTATAGGTTATTGCCAGAAAGGGACGGAAAGGAGCTATAGTTTGTGGCGGCAGAAACTGCTTTACAAAGCAGCGTTTCCTCATTTTATTTTATCTTACACAGGTTTTTTATTATCTGACCTACCCGATGCATTTACCACATCTGATCACAGACCTCGGCCTTATTTTAGCAGCTGCAGGTATAACTACACTCATCTTTAAGAAGTTAAAGCAACCCCTTGTGTTAGGCTACATTATAGCGGGGTTGCTGGTGGGGCCGCATGTCGGTATTTTCCCTACCATAACCGAAACCGAGAACATTACCATCTGGGCCGAGATCGGTGTTATATTTTTACTTTTCAGCCTGGGGCTTGAATTCAGCTTTAAAAAACTGGTGAAGGTAGGGGGCTCCTCGGCCATAATGGCTTTTGTGGAAGTGGTGGTAATGCTGCTGCTGGGTTACCTGACGGGCAAACTCCTGGGCTGGTCTACTATGGACAGTATTTTTCTGGGAGGAATTCTTTCCATTTCTTCTACCACCATCATTATCCGTGCGTTCGAAGAGCTGGGCGTGAAATCGAACAGGTTTGCTGGGCTGGTGTTTGGCGTCCTGATCGTGGAAGATCTGGTGGCCATCCTGTTAATGGTGCTGCTCTCTACGGTAGCGGTAAGTCAGCAGTTTGCCGGCTCCGAAATGCTGACAGCCGTTCTGAAGCTGGGTTTTTTCCTGCTGCTCTGGTTCCTGGCCGGTATCTTTATAATCCCTACCTTTTTGCGCAGGGCCAGCAAACTCATGAACAACGAGACCCTGCTGATCGTGTCGCTGGCGCTTTGCCTGCTGATGGTGATACTGGCCGCACAGGTTGGTTTTTCGCCGGCACTGGGCGCTTTCATCATGGGCTCTATCCTTGCCGAAACAACCAAAGCTGAGAAAATTGAACACCTGATCGCTTCTGTAAAAGACCTGTTCGGCGCCATCTTCTTTGTATCGGTAGGTATTCTAATAAACCCTGAAACGATTGTAACCTATGCCGGGCCGATTGCCCTGATAACTATAGTTACACTTGTTGGTAAAACGCTGAGCATAACCGGTGGCGGCCTGATAGCAGGCCAGGGACTGAAAACATCCATCCAGTCGGGTATGAGCGTGTCGCAGATCGGGGAATTCTCGTTTATTATTGCTACGCTTGGCCTTACCCTGAACGTGACCAGCGATTTCCTGTACCCGGTTGCCGTAGCTGTGTCGGCTATCACCACGTTTACCACGCCGTACATGATCAAACTCTCGTTGCCTGCTTACCAGGCCGTGGAGCGATTGTTGCCTGAAAAATGGAAAAGATCGATCAACGAGTATAGTTCCGGGGCACAGGTTATTAACAGCACCAGCGACTGGAAACGCGTATTGCAATCGTATGCCCTGAACCTGGTGGTTTACTCTGTTATCATCATTGCCATTGTTTTGCTTTCGGCCAGGTACCTGAACCCGCTGATCACGGAAAATGTAGTGGGCGGCCTTGCCGGGGATATTGTTACCACGGTCGTTACACTGGCAGCAGTAGCGCCTTTTTTATGGGCACTGGCTGTGTATCATCCGCAGAAGGAAGCACAGGGACGCTTATGGGCTAACAAAAACTACCGCAGCCTTATTATTGTGCTGGAATTTGTCCGTATCGGCATCAGCATTTTGTTTATCGGTTTCCTGCTGCACCAGTTCTTCCCGGTGCATATTTCCATTTTTGCAGGGCTGGCTATTATAGTTGGGTTGGTGGTGTTCTCTAAAAGAATCCAGAACTTTTACATCCGCATAGAAGAGCGCTTTATGCTGAACCTGAATGCCCGCGAAATAGCCGAAGCCAACCGCATGCACCACACCCTCACGCCCTGGGACGCGCATCTTGTCCGGTTTGATGTGTACCCGAATGCGGTAGTAGTGGGCAGGTCGTTGGTGGAGCTGCAGGTGCGTGAAAAATATGGCGTAAATGTAGCTGTAATAGAACGCAGCGACCGCACCATTATGGCCCCAACCCGCGACGAGATCATCTTCCCCGGCGATACCCTGTACGTGTTCGGGCTCGACGAACAGATCGCAGCATTCCGGGACCTGATAGAGCAGGAGGTGTATGATACCAAAGCAGATGAAACAATAGAAAAAGAAGATGTGCGGTTGCAGCAGTTAGTAGTATCGGGCAGTTCTGCACTGGTGGGTAAAGCTATCCGGCACTCTGGTATACGGGAGGTGACAAAAGGGCTTATAGTTGGCCTGGAACGCAACGGCGAACGCATACTGAACCCCGGCTCTGAACTGGTAATAGAAGAAGGAGACCTGCTGTGGATAGTGGGCAACCCGGGCAGGATACGCAAACTGGAAGCGGTTAAGGCAGAAGCCGTAGCCTGAACTATAGAATGCTGATCCTTTTTGTAACTATAGTTTAGAAGCGCCTGCAACATGCTAAGTACGAATGTGTTTTTATAGTATATTAGCCCGATGAAGTTAAAAAGCAGGCACTATTATATCCGTAAATCGCACCGCTACCTGGGCCTTGTACTGGGCATACAATTCCTTTTCTGGACAATAGGTGGTCTGTATTTTAGCTGGAACGACATTGACGAAGTGCACGGCGACCACCTGCGCAGCGAGAAAAGATATTTCCCGGCCGACCTGCGCCTTATTTCGCCGCAAGTAGTGTTGGATAACCTGAAAACAAACCGGCAGGTGGATTCTGTGGCAGGTATACAGTTGGCAGAGATAAATGGGGAGCCGGTTTACCAGGTGCGCTACTTTACCGGCAACGCCGACCACGCAACAGGCGAAGCAGGTGGGCATTCGGCTATGGCTGCTACCAACCAGAAAGTACAGTTAGCCCGCGCCGCAACCGGTGAATTTATACCTGCCCTAACCAAAGAACAAGCCGTAGCGGTTGCAAGCAACCAGCTGAAAGCCCCTGTTAAAGTAGAAAAGGTGGAATACCTGACCGAAGCAGGAGCGCACCACGAATACCGCGAAAAACCGCTGCCCGCCTGGGCCATCACCTATAGTCAGCCTGCTAACTGTACGGTGTATGTTTCGGCAGAACTGGGCACGTTCCAGGCCATCCGGCACAACCAGTGGCGCATGTTCGATTTCCTGTGGATGCTGCACACCATGGACTACGAAAGCCGCGACAACTTCGGCAATCTGCTGCTCCGCGTATTTTCTGTTTTGGGCCTACTGACGGTAGTGTCTGGGTTTGTGCTGTATTTTGTATCATCGCCGCGCCAGAAAAAGGCCACCGCATACCAGAAAGTAAACCGGTAACTATAGCTCAACTTCGTCCCGGTACACCTGTCCCCAGGTCCATCCATCGGTTTCAATCAATACGGTTAAAAGCGTGCGTGGGCCCTTTAGCTCCTTCTGAAAGGCAGCAACTATAGTTTCTTTGGGTTGTAACGGAATGCCGGCTTCCAGCAACTCATCCAGCTCCGGCTTGGGTGGTTGTTCGTCGGGTTCAGCATCTTTAATGTACTCACTCTTTACCAGCTGCAGGTACTGTTCCAGTGTGTTTTTCAGCATGATCAGCTTTAGCTTGTTGTTTAGCTGCGGATGCACACCATACTGCAAAAGGTAGTAAGTTTCGGCAAGCAGGGCAACCCCCACTGATATAGAGAACTGAATGCGGTGGTTATGAAAGTAATGGATAATAGGGTAGGAATGGTGGTGTGTAATGTGCTGCATCAGCATCTGGCAGATCGCATCCGTGTTCTCATAAAATGAAGAAAAGTCTTTGCCGTTCCAGCTGTTGCGCAGTATCTGGGCAGGCGTATGGCCCATGCTGCTGATGTAAAAACTGAGTTTGCTCTGGTGCTCCACAGCCTGCAGCACTGGTATAAAATAGGTGATAGACGCTGTAATAGAAGCCAGCCCGGCAAAGGCCGTAATGTTGGTAACAAGGCGCCAAAAATCTGTGGTTGGAATATAATCCCCCACACCTAAGGTAGAAAGGGTGTAGCCCGCATAGTAGAGTTGCTCCAGCAGGCTTGCATCTGCATTGGTAGTGCTGTTTTTAATAGCACCTTTATCAGCCATCAGCATTAGCAGCATACTGCCCCAGAGGGTAAAAACCCAGGTTAAAAGTATGGCGGCCAGTATGGCAGAACCCACATAAGACAGTACTTTGGACCTTCCGTTTTTGCGTGTTGCATACAGGAACAACATCCAGATACTTCGGGCAATATAGTTGGTAAGCGAACCTCCGCCGTTGGAGGATACGGTAGTTTTGGTAATATCTAAGGAAACAAGTACAAAGAGCAGGATGCCCAGCGCCAGGTAAATGTAGTTCATACAAAATGAGGTAGGTGCGTTTGCTTAAACGCACAGGCGCGGCAAGTGTTGAACTGCTGCAAAACTATAGCCTGGCAGGTAACTATAGTTACTATTTCTTGCCCTCGCTCGTCTCTGGCGAGTGTGAGCTATTTAGTGGCGTCCCGCCACGTCACACTTTATAAATGGATCAGATAGAACTACAGTGTATAAACTACAGCGGCCAGAGGCCGTGGAATAGCTCACACTCGCCAGAGGCGAGCGAGGGCTACAAAGGCGTAAAATGATGCATGAAAACAGAAAAGGCAGCCCATACAGGCTGCCTTAACTATAGATTGTAAACAGGAATTACTTCTTGCTGTAAACCTCTTCGTTGCTGCCGCATTTCAGCATGGCATCTCCGAAATAGGGGTTCTTAATATCTTTCTCTGCACTCAGCCAGTAAGCGCCCTGGTCGTTGTTGGCCATCGGGCAATGCTGGTAGTACAGGGTTTCGTGGGCAGCGCCAAATGCTTTGGTCAGGGCAAAAGTTGCTTCAGATAATAGCTCCAGCTGCGCGCGCTGCAGTTCCAGGTCAGCAGCCTCTGCCATGGCCGATGCTGCCTGGCGTACTTCGCTCAGTTTTTCTTCGGCAAATGTTTTCTGCTCGCCTTCCAGTGCACTTACATCTACTTTTTTAGCGGCGTCAACTATAGCTTTGGCATCCTGCTGTGCCTTGGCTGCATCCGATGCCACAAGGTTATCTTTCAGTTTCAGGTAGCCGCTTACTACGTCCGATATCTGGTTTTTTACCGGTTCTGCTGCCGCGGTGTAGTCCGGGGCTTCTACCACTACGCTGGTCTGCGCCGGCATTTCATCGCCGTGGGCCATGCCTTCGTGGTGTTCCATGGTCTCGGTTTCGGCAGTTTCGTGCTTGCCGCTCTCGGAGCATGCTGTGAATACAAACGCCGCCAGGGCAGCTGCTACAAACGTCTTTTTCATGATGCGTTTCGTGTTGTTTCGAAGTATAAAGATAAGAATTGATTTGGTGATTCTTAACTATAGTTGGCTGTGCGGCTATAGTTGCTGGTATTGCTTATAGTTGGCTTCAGATGCAAAGTAGAGCACATCGCCGTTCGCGCCGCCCGGCTTCAGGGCAATATACGCCGCTGATTTATCTACTTCTTCGCCGGTTACCGGGTCGGTGGCATAACGTACTTCACGCTGGTTCTGGATGGTTTTTACGCACATCTCGCAGCAGCCATAGTACATCTTATCCTCAAAGGCAACGGGGTACTGTTTTTTGCCCATAAAGGCGTTGTTCACCATACACACCAGGTCTTTGGGCAGGCCGTCTTCTGTCATCAGTTCGGCCGGCGATGCCATGGTGGTCTGGTGTGCAGTGTGCGCTTCGGCCATAGCTGGTGCTGGGGCAGTGGTAGTTTCGGCGGCCTGTGTTTGTGCCGGTTTTTCGGATGAGCAGGAAGCCAGCAACAGGGCAGCTGCGGCTATAGTATAAAGCAGGTTGTTTTTCATGGTAAGCTTATAAATTTAAAAGTTGATCTGTTCTAAAATTACAAAACCCAGCGCCAGGCCTATAGTTGTATAAAGCAGCCATTTCAGCCATGGTTTGCCCGTTTTGTCAGGTTGTTCGTCTCCGGTTTTGCAGCAGTCTTTCATGGTAACTATAGTTAGGATTAATGCTGATGGCTTGCCACAGGGTCGCCACCTTTTTTGAGTACAAATTCGCTGTAGAGCAGGTACGCCCCCGATACCACCACTTTGTCGTTTTCCTTAATGCCTGACAGGATGGCTACGTTCTGGGCACTCTCTTCTCCAAGGGTAACAGGCCGGGCAGCAAAAGTGTTCTTTCCGGTCTGTACCCACACGTGGTTTTTCCTGTTATCGCGGATCACGGCATCGGTTGGGATGGTGAGCGTGTTGCTGTTTTTGCCGGGAAGCGTAATGGTAGCCTGCATGCCCGGCATATAGTTGCCCTGTTTATTGGGTAGTTCGGCACGCAGTACCGCCACCTGGCTACCAGCCCTGAATTCCGGACTCAGGAAAGTAACGTTGGCTGTAACCGGGTCGGCAGCGCCCTGTACTGTTACCTTCACTTCGTCGCCTGTTTTTATCCCGGCAATTTCCTGTGGGTATAGTTCGGCCTCTACCCAGATGCTGCCCAGGTCGCTTAGTTTATATAGTACGCTGCCCTCTGTTACATACTGGCCTTCGGCTGCAGAAACTTCGGTAACTATACCAGATCTGGGTGCCACAAACGTAACGCGTGCATCTGTTCTGCCGGATTTTGCCAGGCCACGGATCTGTCCTTCGGTCAGTCCATAAAGTAAGAGCTTCTTTTTGGCAGCATCCAGGAACGATGCGAACCGCGGATTTTCTTTGCCCAGTTCCTGGTTCTGTTTCAGTGCCAGCAGGTACTCCTGTTGCAGGGTTAGCAGTTGCTCGGAATATAGTTGGTAGAGTGGCTGACCCTGTTTTACCGGCTGGCCTGTCTCTTTCAGGTATAGTTTGTCTATGCGCCCGGCGGCACGGCTGCTGATCACCTCGGTTGCGGTCTCATCCAGTACCAGGCGGCCGGTGAGGATGGTGTTGCTGTTCACATCGCCGTACTTAACCCGCTTCACCTTAATATTGCCCAGTGCAATCTGGCTGTCGCTCAGCATCAGTTCACCGTCCTTATCGCCACCCTTCGATACGGGTACCAGGTCCATGAAGCAGATAGGGCAGGTGCCCGGCTCGTTCTGCACAATCTGCGGGTGCATCGGGCAGGTATAAGTTGTCTCCGTCCCCTCTGCGTGCTTGTGCTCTTCGCCGGAGCAGGCCGCTACAACTATAGCCAGCGTCAGCAGCAGTATGTTTATATATCGTTTCATATCTTAATTCTGAATGAGTGGTTGAGTGAATGAGTGAATTTTCAAATCTCCACATCCCCAAATTTTCAAATCATTTATTAACTCTGATAAAGCTTTCGCTGTCTACCAGGAACTGGGCATTGGCAGCGATTACATCGGTTTGCTGCAGCCCTTTGCTAACCTGAATTTCCTTGCCCTGGGTGGTGCCTGTTGTAACTTCCATGGGTTCGAAGCCGCGTTCTCCTTTTTTGAAAACGATCGTTTTGGTGCCGATGTCCAGCACCGCTTCTTTCGGTATCCAGAGTGTTGGTTCCGTAGTATAGTTCACCTTCCCGCTTACCAGTTGGCCTACCATGGCTGCTTTTTGCTCACCAGGCAGGTATACCCGAACCTTTGCAAAGTTTTCTCCGGCCTGGTAAAATGGCTGAAGGAAGTCTAATTTGGCCTGCAACTGCTGGTCTGGTAGCTGCGGAAAAGTGATCTGCACAGGCGCGCCTTTGGTAAGTGTTTTTGCTTTATCGGCAGCTATGTTGAATTCAGCCCACAGCCGGTTTGGGTTTACTACCTGCAGCAAGGCCTGCCCGGTGCTCACGTACATGCCTTCGCGCAGCTGTATTTCAGATCCGGTAGATGCCGTAGTTTGCGGGGCTGCTGGTGTAGTTGAGGCGCCACCGCCCATCCCATCCATGCCCGACGCCGCAGGAGCAGCAGCCATAGTTTGAGCGGCAGAAGCAGTTGGTGCGGTGGTATTCAAACCGATCACATACCCATCGTAAGGACTATAGATCGCAAAAGTATAACTCTCTTTACCGGTCTTTACCAACTGGTTTATCTGCGCATCCGTAGCGCCTAACAGGCGTAGTTTCTGTTTAGCTGCCTCAATCAGTTGTTTGTCTTCGGGGGCAGAACGCACCAGGTAGGTTAACTCCCGCTGCGCTGTTATCAGGTCCGGACTATAGATCTCCATCAGCTTCTGGCCTTTACGAACGGGCTGGAAATTGAATTTTACCTGCAGTGATTCTATTCTGCCGGCCACTCGTGCAGGAATGGTATACACCCGGTTTGGGTCGTAGCTGATGATGCCTTCCATTGCTATAGTTGCATCCACGCTTTTATGCTCCGGTTTAATGGTAGCTATCGTTGCCACCACTGTTGTGTTGGTTGGTTTCAGCAAAAAGGCCAGGTCTTCGGTAATTTCGATGCCCTCGCTGTGCGCATTTTGTGGCACCAGGTCCATGCCACAGATCGGGCAGGTGCCGGGTTCGTTCTGCACAATCTGCGGGTGCATCGGGCAGGTGTAAGTCGTGCCCTCCGCGTGCTTATGCTCGTCGCCAGAGCAGGCCGCCACAACTATAGCCAGCACCAGCAGCAGTATGTTTATATATCTTTTCATCGTTTCTAATTTTGAATGAGTGGTTGAGTGAATGAGTGAATTTCAATTTTCAAATCTCCACATCTCCAAATTTTCAAATCCTCAAATCAACTACTTCTCAATTTCCTTTTCATAGTTCACCACCATCTGGTAGTATTGCTGCAGGTCATCTAAGTAATCCATCTGTGCCATGTTCAAAGCTTCCCAGGCATCGATCACTTCCGGCAGTTGGGCGCTGTTCTGTTCATAGGCCAGCATGGTTACATCATAGTTCTTCTTCAGGGCCGGCAGTATCTTGTTCTTATAGTTCTCGATGTGGTGGTGCAGGGCGGTTGCTTCAAGGGCCATGCTTTGCGCCATGCCTTCTGCTTCGGCCAGTATGGCTTCGCGCTCCTGTTGCATGGCGTTTATCTCCAGGTTCATGGCCTTGGTGTTGGCCTTGTACATTTTAGACGACCACGGCGCAATTGGTATCGAAACCATGGCCATAGCCGAGAACTGCTGCGGCATCATATCCGACTTAGGGTACATGTGCTCGAACTGAATACTGAAATCCGGTTTGCGTTCCAGTTTCTCCAGCTGCACATTCAGACGCATGCTCTCGATGCTACGATCTATGCGCTGCACATCGCTGCGGGCTGCCGCCAGGTAAGTAGTATCTATAGTTGGCAGCGTGTGCTGATGCATAGCTATAGTTGTATCGATCTTGTAGCGCTGCTCGCGCGGCAGGTTCATCAGCGTGTTCAGGGTAATGTTCTGCTGGGTTATCTGCCGTTCGGTCATCTCGATCATGTTGTCTACTTCGTGCATCCTGGCTTCGGCTTTATAGATGCTGCCAAGCCTGCCCTGGTTATAAGGGTAGCGGATACGCGCCAGCTTCAGCATGTAGTCCATAATCTTGCGGTTATCCTGCAGGGCATCCATTTTCTTTTCCAGCACCACCCAGTTATAGTAAGCCGTTTTAGCCTGTGCCCGAAGCTCGTTATAGGTCACATTCCTGCCAGAACTCTCTATAGCTGCCCTGGATTTCATGTACTTTTCCTTAGCGCGCAGCTTGGCCGGGTTTGGGATGCTTTGCTCTGCTACGATCATGTAAGAGCCTTTGTCGGCATCATCCATCACTTCGGCGCCAGGGTAGGGGTTCATGTAAAATCCACCTCCAACCATAGGGGCCATCCAGCTTTTCGCTCCTTCGGCATAAGCATCCATGGCTTTGGCACGTGTGTAGTACATCTGCAGCATCGGGTTTTGTTTGCTGATGCGCTGCAGCACGCTGTCCAGGTTCATGACCTGCGGCTGTTGTTCCTGGGCCAGGGCAGGAACTATAGTTAGCAGTAAAGCTATAGTTGCGATTAATCTACCCCTGCCCCCTCCGAGAAGGGGAATTTTAAAAGTATATTTTTTAGTGACTAACATCGTAGATCTCAATTTTGCCGTGTTTCTTTAACTCGTATTCTTTGGTCATCTCGAACACCACCGGCGTAACCAGCAGAATGTGGATGGATGACGTAAATACACCCCCGATCAGCGGAAGCACGATGGGCAGCATCACATCAGTACCCACGCCTGTTGCCCACAACACCGGAATCAGACCGAAAAGGGAAACGGAAACAGTCATGATCTTAGGGCGAAGGCGCTTGGCCGCACCCCGGAACACGTATTCGCGCAGGTCCTTTTTAGTGATCGTTTCTGAACTGTTTCCTTTCAGGGCGACCAGGTCGTGCATGGCTTCGTTCAGGTAAACCACCATCAGCATACCGGTTTCCACGGCCATCCCGAACAAGGCAATAAAGCCCACCGCCACGGCCACCGACAGGTTTACACCATAGAAGTAAACTATAAATACCCCACCCACCAGCGCAAATGGTATCGTTACCAGGTTTATAAAGGCTTCCTTCAAAGAGTTAAAGGAGAAATACAGGATCAGGAAAATGATAATGAGTACCAGCGGAATGATGATCTGCAAGGTCTGGTTTGCTCGCACCTGGTTTTCCCACTGGCCGCTCCACTCCAGGTAATACCCATCAGGTATGCCGGTAACTTCCTGGTTTATCTTTTCGATGGCTTCTTCCACGGTGCTGCCCAGGTCGCGGTCGCGCACGTTAAACAGTACGGCTCCGCGCAGCTGCGCATTGTCGGAACTGATCATGGGCGGGCCTTCGGTAAACTTAATATCAGCTACCGACGATAGTGGTATAGTTCCGGCAGATGGCGTCTGGATCGGGATGCGTTTGATGCGCTCTACACTGTTGCGATACTCCTGGGCAAGGCGCACGTTAATGGCGAAGCGCTGGCGACCCTCAATGGTGTTGCCTATAGTTGTACCACCCAGCGCTGACTCAATCAGCATGTTCACGTCATCTACGGTTAGGCCGAAGCGGCTCAGGGCATCACGGTTAATGTCGATCTCGAGGTACTTGCCGCCGGTGATCGGCTCTACGAACAGGTCCCTGACACCTTCCACACCGGTCAAGGCATCACGTACCCGCTCCGACACTGCTGCAATGGAGTCCAGGTCCTGGCCGTAAACTTTTACGCCCACGTCAGTCCGGATACCGGTTGCCAGCATGTTGATGCGGTTGATGATAGGTTGGGTCCAGCCGTTTACTACACCCGGTATCTGCAGCTTGGAGTCCAGCTCCTGAATAATGTCCTGCTTGGTCATGCCTTCGCGCCACTCCGACTGCGGTTTCAGCATAATGATTGTTTCGATCATGCTGATTGGAGAGTTATCGGTGGCGGTGCTGGCTCGGCCTGCTTTGCCTAACACGCTCTCCACTTCCGGCACCGACTTAATGATCTTGTCCTGCACCTGTAGTATGCGCTTGGCTTCGGCATTGGAAATATCAGGCAGCGTTACCGGCATAAACAGGATAGAACCTTCGTCGAGCGGCGGCATAAACTCGTTGCCCAAACTAAAGAGCATCGGTACAGCTACCAGCAGGGCCAGTATGTTCAGACCTATAGTTGTCTTACGCCATTTTAAACACCATTTCAGGATGGGGCTGTACACTTTTTCCAAGGCGCGGTTGATCGGGTTGGCATTCTCTCCTTTAAACTTCCCTTTCAGGAAGAAGGAAATAAGCACCGGCGTAAGTGTGATGGCCACAATCGCATCAACTATAAGAATAAAGGTCTTGGTCCAGGCCAGCGGCCCGAACAGTTTCCCTTCCTGACCAGTTAGCAGGAATACCGGCAAAAAGGAAACAATGATGATTACGGTACTCCAGAACACGCTCGGCCCCACCTGCTTGCTGGCCTTCTCTATGATCCGGATTCTATCTTCTTTTGATAATTTCATGTTATTCTAATTTTGAATAATTGAATTTTGAATAACTGACTATTAGCGGGTCGTGCTCTTTCGTGCTTTTGCCATAACTGATAAGATCTCTGTTGCCTCTTTCATAAGCTGGCTGACAGAATCCCTGGTAGTCGTTCCAGATTCTTCGAGTAGTTCTAACCAGAATAATGTCTCGTCAGCTTCTTCGATCACGATGCTTATCTTTGAATGAAATTCTGCGGACGACCTGGCTCTGCAGGCTGCTCTATAGTTGGCTGCAACTGAAGTTGCAGATCGTAATAACTGCCGCTTCATAATGGTAGCTTCTTCTGTTTTAGGCAGTAGTTTCGAGAAATGAATTACATCAATGGCGAGCTTCTTTGTTCGCTTCTGAAACTGCTCTATAAACTCTTTTCTGTCCGTATTCATCTTATTCAATTATTCAGTAGTCAGTTATTCAAAATTCAAATTTTTATTCCTCTTCCATCCATTCTTTTCCCTTTGTCGCATCGGCCAAATGCCGGTAGGCGTTCTCAACCATCACAATAGCATCATCCACAATTACACCTATAGATAGCGCGATACCGGTAAGCGACATGATGTTGGAGGAAATGCCGAAGGCGTTTAGCAGGATAAACCCAATGGCTACCGAAAGCGGCAATTGGATTAGGATAACCAGGGCACTACGCCAGTGGAACAGGAAAAGGAATACGATCACAGAGGCCACCAGCATCTCTTCGATCAGGGTTTTCTTGATGGAGTCTACCGATTCGTTGATCAGGCCGCTGCGGTCGTACACAATGTTGAATTTCATGCCGTCGGGTAAGCCTTTGGCCACTTCTTCCATCTTCACCTTCACGTTGTCGATCACCTCGTCGGCGTTCTCGCCATAGCGCATCACCACAATACCACCAACTGCTTCTCCTTCGCCGTTCAGGTCAAAAATGCCCAGGCGGCTTTCTCCTGTCATCTGCACGGTGGCCACATCTTTTATGCGAACCGGAATAGTGTTATTGGTAGCTACGGCAATGTTTTCGATCTCTTCCGCCGACTGTAGATAGCCGGTCGTTTTAATGATGTACCCGATATCGGAGAGCTCGAATTTGCGGCCGCCGCCTTCGTTGTTATTTGCCCGCACAGACTGGATAACCTGCGGAACAGAGAGATTATAGTAGGTGAGTTTATTTGGGTCCAGCGTGATCTCGTATTGCTTCTGGAAGCCGCCGAAAGAGGCTACTTCACTCACGCCTTTCACATTTTGCAGCGCAAATTTTACGTACCAGTCCTGAACGGCGCGTTGCTCGCCCAGGTCCATGCCGGGAGCATCCAGGGTGTACCAGAGAATGTGGCCTACACCGGTTCCGTCCGGGCCAAGGGTAGGCGCAACACCTTCTGGCAGCATGTTGCCTACCGAGCTCAGGCGCTCCAGCACGCGTTCGCGGGCCCAGTACACATCGGTCTCGTCTTCAAAAATAACGTAGATAAAGCTCATCCCGAACATGGAGCTCCCGCGCACATATTTTACATCGGGCAGACCCTGCAAGTTGGTAACAAGCGGGTAGGTGATCTGGTCTTCGATGATCTGGGGGCTGCGGCCCATCCATTCTGTAAAAACAATTACCTGGTTCTCCGACAAATCGGGAATGGCATCCACCTTATTTGTTTGTACAGCATATAAGCCCCAGCCGAAAAGCGCAGCCGAAATGAGCAGCACAACATAACGGTTACGGAGCGAGAGAGAAATTAATTTCGCAATCATGTATGTATAAAATAACCTTAACAGGAAATACAGAAGCTGCCGGAATGCAGCGGAAAAGGAAAGATGCCGGAACTATAAACTATAGTTGTGGGGAAGTATGCGTCCTAACGAAAAGGACACAGCTACGCCAACTATAGCCTGGCATCGTACTACTGTAGGGTTATAGCAGAAAGGATTGCACCAGCACCGGTATGTCGCGGACGACGGGTGGCGAGGTGTAAAGGGCGTAAGCGGGTTTTAATGAAACTTCGGGGAAGTACAGCTGCAGGAACACGGCCTGAACGATAGCTGCAAATTTGAAGTCGGGAAGTTTGGTGAGTTGGAGTGCTTCGGTGTCGGTGGCTACATCGTGGCGCTCAATTACCAGTTGGTGGTCATCACAGCAATCGTCTTTGTCCTGTGGTGCTTTAGGTTTGTGGCAGGACGGAAGTGCTTCTTTCTGCTTTTCCATCGGGCACTCAGCGGCATTACCAAAAAAGCTCAGGTCACGGATATCGCCGGCACAAAAGTGCAGCCCCACCGATAAGCCTGTAGAGGTTACAAGCACCAGCAGTGTCAGCGTCAGTAAGATTATCCGTTTTACGAGTTTCATGCTCTGCAATAATACCTTACAAAGGTAGTACGAAAGTAAAGAGAGAGTTTACACTTTTACCTAAAAGTTTTACAGATTTAGCCCGTCGGCCGGAAAAGCAGGCTGTACGGCCGCCAATTTACGATGAAAGGCCAGTGCCCCAACTATAGTTCAACCATTCCGGAGCTATAAAAAAGCCTGCCCGTTCTAAAACAGGCAGGCTTGCTATCGTTTATTTCCAGCTCATGTTGCCGCGGCCGCCGCTTATGCGGTAGCCATCCTTGTCGCGTGGCCAGATGTTGGCGTCGTTCTTCAGCACAATGGGTTGTGCCGCGTCGGAGGGTACAATGGCCACGGCCGTATAGTAAGAGTTCTCAAATGTTTTATAGGTCCATACGGCAATGTGTTTTCCGTCCGGCGACCAGGTTGTAAAGCTCTCTTCGTTATCGTTGTCAGAGGCTGTCAGCTGTTTCAGGTTAGACCCGTCAATGTTCATGGTCCAGATGTGCTTGTTCAGCATAAAGGCAACGCGCTTGCCGTCGGGGCTTACGGATGGCAACAGCGGCGTAGGGTTTGCCAGTTGCGGGTTGATGTTGGTTAACGTGGCCGTGGTTCCGTTTATAGTGGCAATGTACAAACCTGCTTTGGCAGATGGCGTGCTCGGTACATAGCCATCCGAAGAATGGTCGCCGGCCACTACCAGGCGGCCATCCGGCAGCCATACAGCGCTGTACATATCCGGAATGCCGGCAATATAGTTGCCCTGCAGGTCCACGATCACGGTGCCACGCTTCACCGGGTATTTGGAGGGTTCATATACTTTGTTGTGGGTAAAAGCGATCATAGTGCCATCCGGGGAAAGCTGTGGCGAATACACGGCAGTGGTCTCCCTGGCATCGTACACCACAGTTTTTTGTGAGCTGCTGGCATTGGTCATTTCCAGGCGCTCAAACACGCTGGAAGTGTGCAGAGTGGAGCCATTTGGCATGCGGTTGGGCATACGGCCGGTAAAAAGTTCGGGGTCTGCTTTGGAAGAAAAATCATACTCGCGCACCGATGACGACCAGTCGTGGATCAGCTTTCCGCTCCAGCCATTATTACCGCCGCCCGGGCCATCGCTGTCTTTGCTGCATCCGGAGAGTACCAGCGCACCGGATAAGGCCAGCACCGAAAGTAACGCATTGAGTTTAGAGAACATACATCTGTTTTTTAGGGTGAAACTATAGGTGTAAAGAAGCAGCTAAAAATACATACTAAAAATGATATATATAATTTTTAGCTAAAAAAGTTTCAGATTTCGGATGTCAGGTTGTGGCCGGCGAGACGAGCTATAGTTCAGGTAGCTATAGTTGTAGCTGGTGAATTTTGAGTGGAAGTACTATTTGCCCGGTTCGTGTACATCTTCTTCTTCCACTTTCTGGGCATCCATTTTTTCCTCGGCCCATTCCAGGTCTTCTGTGTCGGCTTCCAGGCCCTGTTGGTCGGCCCCGTAGGGTTTATCGTACAGTAGCTCTACCAGCATCGGGAAATGATCGGAACCAAAATAAGGCATGCGCTTGATACCGATAAGCGTGAAGTGCTCGCTATGAAAAAGGTGATCCAAGGGCCAGCGCGCAAAAAAGAATTTAGCATGAAAGGTATTGAACATGCCACGCCCGATGCGCGGATCGAGCAGGCCGCTTATCTTCCGGAAAAGGCGCGTTGTCTCAGACCAGGCCACATCGTTCAGGTCGCCGGTAACTATAATGGGCACGTTCTCATCCGAAACACTCTTGGCCACGACCAGCAGCTCGGCATCCCGCTCCGATGATTTCAGGTTTTCGGTGGGGCTGGGCGGTGCCGGATGCAGAAAATGGACCCGTACTTTAATACCCGACCGCAGCACCACCAGCGCATGCATGGAAGGCACATCGGGCTCTACCAGGAACTGGATAGCCGTGTCTTCGAGGGGTAGCAACGAGTATACATGCATGCCATAGCGGTTATCCAGCGGGCATTTTATAGTATAACTATAGTTGGTCTCCAACACCGCCAGTTGCTCTTCCCACCACTTGTCGGTTTCGAGGGTAACCAGTACATCCGGCTTGTATTTGTTCACTATTTTTAGCAGCCCGGCAGCGTTACGGTTCGGGGTCAGTACATTGGCTGTCAGGATGCTGAGCTGGTTACTGGGGTCGCGGTGGCGGGCCTTTTTTACTTCGGTGGGGTATAGTTGCGTGTACGGTATGATCCAGCCGCCATGGTAACTTAAGCTGCCCACCGCTATGCCAGCCATCACCCAACTGCCGATTTCCAAAAAGTTAAAGAAAAACAGCTCGGCCAGCAGCATGCCCAGCGCCAGCAGCATAAACTGGAAACGCGGGAAATCGAGCCCACGCACCCACCAGGCATCGTTGCGCCACAACGGAAGCAGGGTAACGTACGCCAGAAAATAAGTAAGCACTGTCAGAACCTTCGCCATTACCAAGCTATACTTTCAGAAAAACGAAGGGTTTGCTTTTAGTGGCTATAGTTTAAAAGATAGTGCTGCAGCTATAGTTTGAGAACTTAAAAATCCTGCCCGAGCGAGATGCGTCCAACGTTTTTCAGGTCGTTCAGGTCTTTGTAGAGTTGCTTCACATGCAGTCCTGTCGGCACGTATACATACAGTTTTATAGTGGTATGCTGCCTGTTTTTAGACTGCACAATGTTGATGTTGTTGGTAATGATATCGTGATGCTCCAGGATGCCCAGTATTTTGCTTGTTTCTATTTTAGACGACTCGTAAGTAATCTTCAGGGTTTTGAGCATACCGGTGTTCAGGTAGCGTTTGCCTACTTTATCGAGCACAGCCAGTACAAACAGCAGTACTATAGTTACTACGGTGGCTGCCCCGTACATGCCTACCCCTACTGCCAGACCCACTGCCGCCACCGCCCAGATAGTTGCCGCCGTAGTTAGCCCATGCGTGTTGCCTCCCAGCCTGAAAATAGCGCCCGCACCCAGAAAGCCAATACCCGAAACAACCTGCGCAGCAAGCCGGGCCGGGTCTACGTTGCGGTATTCTGAAAATGTCTGGGGTATGTACACCGAAATGAGCATAAGCAGGCAGGCTCCTACGGCAATCACAATATGGGTGCGCAGCCCCGCCTGCTGCCTGCGCTTTTCACGCTCCCAGCCCAACAATCCGCCCAGCACAGCGCTTAGCAGCACTCTGATAATGACATTGCCCAGGGTAACTTCGTGTGAGTCGAATAAGATCAGGTCCATCGTGTAAGGGTAACTATAGCCGGAAAGCGGGTCCGGCTAAGGGGTTGTGTACTATAAAATTTCAGGGATAGTGGCCGTGCTGGAATAAGCGATCAGGCTTACAGGCTATACTTTGCCGGGTATAAAAAGTTGCTGCAGCACTGGCGACTGCAGTGAATTGCTGCATAATTTATAAGCTGGTGTTTTGTACTTTTGCGGTCGCTTTTTTGGCTGGCAGGGGAGCGGTTTGATTTTGGAAGCAGATTATATGAGTTTAAAGAAACCAGCGCATGGGTACATGGTGCAGCTGGATGGTCTTCGGGCAATTGCCGTTATCATCGTTATACTTTTTCACTGGACACCCGAGGTAAAACAGACTGGTTTAGGCGGGCTGGGCGTGCAGCTTTTTTTTGTGCTGAGCGGTTACCTGATTACGGGAATTCTGCTGAGTGCCCGCACAAAAGCCGAAGCGCTTGGAGCCGGTAACTGGCAGATCCTGAAAAGCTTTTACGCACGCCGCTTCCTGCGCATCTTTCCGCCTTACTACCTGACTATAGCTGTAACGGCAGCCCTGGGAGCCTACAATGTTCTGGAACACCTGCCCTGGCACCTGACCTACCTCACTAACTTCGCTATTTTTATGGAGGGCAGCTGGATAGGAGAGGCGTCGCATTTGTGGTCGCTGGCGGTGGAAGAACAGTTTTACCTGCTATGGCCCTTTGTGATACTTTTTACGCCGCGTCGCTACCTTACCCTTACTATAGTTGGTTTCATCGTGCTGGCTCCTGTCTTTAAGCTGACCTGTTTGTTCCTGGATATTGGCGGCAGCCGGCTGGGAGTGTTGCCTGTCAGTTCGTTTCATTACCTGGGGGCGGGCGCTATACTGGCCCTGCTCCAGAAAAGCAGGAAATTTACAAGCGATGCCAGCTGGCGACAGGCACTGGCTGCGCGTGTGCAGTGGGCAGGTATAGTGGGATTGGCCGTTTTTGCAGTGCTGCAGTTCTTTCCGGGACTTTTAGGCTGGCATGTGGCTATGCCTATAGTTCAGGAGTTTGCCGTGATCTGTTTGTTTACGAGCCTGACGATGGGCGCAGCGCAGGGCTTTAAGGGCCTGGGCGGAAGCTTGCTGGCATCCAAACCAATGGTGTATATCGGGCAGATCAGCTATGGCCTGTACCTGTTCCACAACTTTGTGCCTTATTTTGTGAACAAAGCGTTGCGTGCGTTCAAGTTAGCAGGCGCGCTTTCTACCGGGCAAATGCTGCTGGTGTATGGTGTGGTTTTGTTCGTGCTGAGTGCACTTAGCTGGCACATTTTCGAGCGCAGGCTGAACAAATACAAAGATCACTTCCCGTATGTAAAGCAAACTCCGGAAACTCTGGCAGTGAAATAATACTTTGTGCCTTTAGCCTGCTCCTTCGCGCCCCTCGCGTTTAAATTTAACCGCAAAGGACGCAGAGGTTTTCGCAAAGCTCGCTATGAAACTATAGCTATTTCTGCCTAAGTCGCATCGCCCGGAGCTACTGCACCAGATACACACAAAACGTATTAAAAAGTAAAAGGCCCTTCCGCTGTTCTGCAGAAGGGCCTTTTTCGTAGGTTCTATAGTTCCCGGGGTTTATAGTAGCCTTGTTTGGACTGCGGGCCTATCCACCCTAAATGTGTGTGTTTAAAGTGGTCGTTGTATTTCAGGCCGTAGCCCAGTGCCCTGTCCATGGCGCTGTGGCCGAAAAGCAGCAGGCCGGCAAACTGCAGGTAGGTATCTCCCAAATACAGCCCCACCAACCCGACAACTATAGCCACGCCCTGATGATGGAACAGGTTATAGACCCACGCGCCAGCTTTACTTCCAAACAAATAGCCCAGCATGCCAAGGTCCGGGGCCAGCAGCAGCGCAAAGAACAGCCACCACTCAAAGCCAAGGTATAAGGTGCCTGCATACGCAAGTACAAGCTTTGCCAGGTCCTCCAGTTTCAATAATATCTTCATGTTATTAATCATTACTAATTCGTCATTATTCATTATTTCACCACCGCTTCCATCACTGATACTGCCGAGGCACCGAAGTATCCGATAGCACCACCGGAGATGTTGGTCGGAGCGTTGGCTGGCGTGCTCTCAAAAGGGCCGCCGGTAGAGTTTTGCTGGTTTACGAGGGCGTACCAGAAATTATAAGCCGGTTTGTCGATACTCATAAGTTCTACGCGCAGGTGGTCGCCTTTCTGGATGGTAAAGCCCATGTTGGCGTGGCCGTAGCTACCGTCGTATAATTCGTCGTTCAGTACTGCCAGCTCGTCCGGGTCCAGAGCGCCGTTCACGTACACATTCCATCTATAGTTGTTGCCTTTCCCTGCCGGGTCCGCAAAGTGGATGATCGGGTAATAGCCTTCGTCTTCCATGTGCGTTTTCGGCTGGTACTCAAAGGTCAGCGAATCTATAGTTGACACAGTAGGCATATAGCTTTGGGCCGTGTAGGTTTTGCCATCTACCACCACTTGCAGGTAATAGGTATAGCCGGGCGTGCCCTGCAGCGTTTTGGTCTGGTACAGGCCATCGCCGGTCGGTTCCAGTGTTTCGGCGTTGCCGTGGTTATCGGATATGGTAACTATAGCACCATTCACGCCGGGTGTACGGCCTTCTTCCAAGTACCCTTTGGTGTTGGAAAGGCGCACGGTGTAAGGCCCCGCCTGGTCTGTAATAAGTCCTTCCACTACCAGTTTGGTGTCGGCGTTGCGGAGTTCATAGTCTATCACTTCCTCGCAGCTGTATAAGCTCAGCGTGAGCATGGCCAGCAGGTATAAAAATATCTTTTTCATAGTAGCAAATGTGCTTATAGTTTAAAACTTGAAGTTGTAAGTAAGCGATGGCAGCAGGCCGAATAAATAGGTTTTCACAGCTTCGGTTTTGGTCTTGTCATCTTCGCTCTCCCGGAAATAAATAGAGAAAGCGTTTTTGCGGGCATAGGCGTTGTAAACACTCAGGGTCCAGGAGCCGCTGTATTTTTTAAATTCGTTGCGCGGCTTCTCGTAAGTGGCCGACAGGTCCAGGCGGTGATAAGCCGGCAGGCGGTAACCGTTGCGCTCGGAATAAACCGGGTAGGTTTTGCCGTTATACTCGTAGCGGCCAACCGGCATGGTAATGGCGCCGCCGGTGCTGTAGGTCCAGTTGGCTCCTAAATTAATACTTGGGCTGAAACTATAGTTTAGCACCAGGTTACCGGAATGCCTGCGGTCGTGGCGCGGGGCATAGGCATTGCCATCGTTAATCCCCGGTACGGTGCGTTCGGTTTTAGATAAGGTATAACTTACCCAACCGGTGAGCAGTCCTTTCTGTTTGCGCAGGTAAAACTCCGCGCCATAGGCTTCGCCGGTGCCGCGCAGCAGTTCAGTTTCCAGGCGCTCGTTCAGGAATATTTCCGCATAGTCTTTGTAATCGATCTGGTTGTCCATCCACTTATAGTACACTTCCACCGATCCTTCAAACATGTTGTCAGCAAAGTTGCGGAAATAACCCACAGCCACCTGGTCGGCAAGCTGCGGCTTTACATAGGTGCTGCTCGGTATCCAGACATCAAAAGGCATAGCCGAGGTAGAGTTGGAAACCTGGTGCAGGTACTGCAGCGTGCGGTTATAAGAGGCTTTCACAGCGCTTGCATCCGTTAGTTCATACTTAGCGGCGATGCGCGGCTCCAGTCCGTGGTAGCTTTTTATCTTCTCAAAGCGGCTATAGTTTACGGTATCAATCGGTGTTTCAAAATCCTCATCATACAGGTACACTTTGCCCGGACCCATGTTGGTGAAGCTGGAGAAGCGCAGGCCGTAATCTATAGTTAGTTTATCTGTGATCTGGTGCTCGTTGCTCAGGTAAAGGGCTGTTTCCAGAGCGCTGGTCGAGTTCAGTTTCAGCTCGTTTACATATGATTTTTCGCCCGGCTTCACTTCGGCTGGCATAAAGTTGTGGTAGGTAAGGTGCAGGCCAAAGCGCAGCTGGTTTTTCGGGTTCAGGAAGTAGGTATAGTCGTTTTTGATGCCGTAATCCTTGATATGCGATTTCCAGGTAAATTCTGATTCTTCTTCTTTAGAGCCCAATGCATAATCAAAATCAGAGAAGATGAAGGTGGTGTTGGAGAACAGGCGGTCGGAGAACAGGTGGTTCCAGCGCACGGTGGCGGTGGCGTTGCCCCAGTTCATCATAAACTCTTTGGTTGCAGCCACATCGCGGCCAAAGTAACCCGATACAAACAGGCGGTTTTTCTCATTCAGGGTATAGTTTACCTTGGCGTTCAGGTCGTAAAAGTACAGGTCGTTGCCTTTAATGTCTTCGTCGCTGCTCAGGCCAAAAAACATATCGGCATAGGTGCGACGACCCGACAGGATAAACGAGCTTTTATCTTTCACGATAGGGGCTTCCACGGTCAGGCGGCTGGCTATAGTTCCGATACCACCGGACACTTCCATTTTCTGGTTGTTGCCTTCCTTCATCCGGATGTCGAGCAGGGAAGATAAGCGGCCGCCGTGCTGCGCCGGAATGCCGCCTTTGTAGAGCTGCACATCTTTTATGGCATCAGCATTGAACACCGAAAAGAAACCCATCAGGTGCGAGGCATTGTACACCGGCGCTTCGTCCAGCAGAATCAGGTTCTGGTCGGCACCGCCGCCGCGCACGTAAAAGCCCGAAGTGCCTTCGCCGGCATTCTGCACGCCCGGCATCAGCTGTATCGCCTTTATCACGTCCACTTCCCCCAGCAGGGCAGGCATGTTCTTTATCTCGGCCACCTGCATTTTCAGGGTGCTCATTTCCATGCTCTTTACGTTGGTGTCTTCCTTGCGCGAGGTTACCACAACTTCCTGCAGCGTGGTGTTGTTCTGCTCCAGTTGCATGTCCAGTTTCTGGCTGCCGGTTAGCTGTAGTTGCCTGGAGCTGGTTACATAACCCAGGTAGTTGTAGTGGATGGTATAAGTGCCTTTGGGCAGCGTGAGCGAGTAAAACCCATACTCGTTGGTAATTACGCCGGTGCCAGGCAGCTCCTGTACACTTACCGAAGAACCGATCAGTCCTTCGCCGGTGGCTTTGTCTTTTACGTAACCGCTCAGGGTTACTTTTTCCTGTGCCACGCTGTTTGCCAATACGCAAAGAAACAGCAGCACTGTCATCAGATACTTCATCATAGTTTTATTGTAGAATGTAGGTATATGCGTGCAAATGTGTTTCTGAAACACAGCGCAAAATTAGGCTAACCTGTTGGGGTAGCTTTTATATAATTCCTGTAAGTTTTTATAGATATTGCCGAAGCAGCAGGGCAGAGGGATTGCCTATAGTTGTAGCGGGTGGCGATATGCCGGTATAGTTGTCATTCCTTTTTTCATGGTTTTATAGTGTAGATTTCAGGTCGGGTGTTCCGGCTATAGTTTCTTATTTCCGAAAGCGGGCGCAAAAGTACGGATTATTTTATACTTGCCTAAGCCGGTTGTATTATCTGAATGTTAATTTATACCAGCACTACCTTTAAGGGGATGAACACTGTAAATCTGAAGATGAACTATAACCAGCTGACTGACAGGTTTGAACAGTTGTAAGAGGTTGATTTACCCGAACTGCAGGCAAAAAGATGTGCCTTTGCCTTCTCTTCCTTCGCTCGCTTCCCACGAGTGTGCGTTATTTAGTGGTGTCTCGCCACTTGTACCTTAGGCACAGGTTAAAGCGGCCAGAGTCCGCAGGTAACTCACACTCGCGGGACGCGAGCGAGGGCGCTAAAAGCAGAATTCAGCAGAAAGAAACTCCCCCCTCAGAGGGGGACAGTGTTGGGTTAACTCAATTATAGTATTGCTAAACTATAGCTCTAACTAAACCGCAAAGCAAAAGACGTTCCCGCACCTTCCTCAGACTGCACCTGGATAGACCCGCGGTGGAGCAGTATAATCTGTTTGCACAAGCTCAGGCCAATGCCGGTGCCGTTCTTTTTGGTACTGAAAAACGGGATAAAGATCTTCTCCTGCACTTCCCGGGACATACCGGTTCCGTTATCCGACACCTTGATCACGGTTTTGTCTTCGGCATCGGTAAACGCAGAAAGGACGATCTCAGCAGCCGGGTTCTCCTTTACAGCTTCTATGGCATTTACCAGCAGGTTAATCAACACCTGTTCCAGTAAGTTGGGGTCGGCTTTGAGGGAGATCTGAGGATTTTTGAGCTGGATGCGGAGCTGTATGTTTTTCTGGTCAAACGTAGGCTGCATCAGGCGCTGCAGGTTATGGAAAAGGTCCTGCACATATACGGTCTCCTGGTTAAGCGTAGTGATCTTGCTCAGGTTGCGGTAAGTCTCGGCGAAGCGTAGCAAACCCTGGCTCCGGCGTTTTATCGTTTCCACACCCACTTCCAGATCATCCACATCGTCCTGGGTAAGCTCGTCTATAGTTGTCTGGTGCAGGCGGTTTTTCAAGGTGTCAGCTAACGACGAAATGGGAGCCACCGAGTTCATGATCTCGTGCGTCATTACGTTCAGCAGCTTTTGCCAGGCCTGCGATTCGGTCTCGTCCAGGGCTTCGTTCACATTCTGGAAGGCCACTAATTTGTACATGCGGCCAGCGTTCTGGAAAGCAGTTGCCGATAACAGTACTTTAAAAGAAGTTTTCTCTAAGTAGGTGGTATGGGCGGTGGTGATGCGGGTGTGGCCGGGTTGTAGTTTAAGTACTTCCTGGTATAGTGCTTCGTCGCGGTTGGCCAGTGCGTGCACCGTAGATAGGTGCGGCAAATGCAGCAGCTTTTTCAGCGACTCGTTCAGCAATACTACCTGCCCGGTTTCCAGTTCATAGGTCAGGATGCCGGTGTTTACCAGGGCTATTACCTGCTGCAGGTTCTGGAACTGCGATTCCTTTTCCTGGGTGAGCGCTTTAAACGTAGAGTTGATCTCGTTAAAGCCTTTGCGCAACACTTCCAGCTCCACGGGGGCTTGTTGCTCGTTAAAATGCCTGGAAAAATCGCGGTAATGCACTGACTCTACAAACTGGTCGAACTCCTGCTGCGCTTTTTTTACAAACTGTATCAGCTCGTATACCTGGTAAATCACTACCGGCACCAGAAACACCAGCACTTCTGCCATACCATTCACCACAACTATAGCCGGTAAGCTCAGCGATACCAGCAACAGCAGTACCCGGAAGGTCAGGCGGGCTTCAAAGGTTTTAAATATCATATTTCCCTAACCTACGGTATAAGGCGGTGCGGGTAATGCCAAGCTCTTTTGCGGCTTTGGTCAGGTTACCGTTGTGCTTTTCGAGCACGCGGTTTATAGTTGCTTTTTCCAGTTCGCCCAGGTTGGTTTCCTGCACGGCCGGCTCAACTATAGGCGCACTTTCGATAGGTGAGAACAGGATGTCCTGCGCTTCCAGAACGGGTGCATCGGCCATAATTACGGCCCGCTCCATGGCATACTGCAATTCGCGCACATTGCCCGGGTAGTGGTAGTGTAGTAGCTTTTCGGTGGCAGCTTTGGAGAGCTCCGGTACCGGGCGCATGTACTTGGCCGCATACACCTGCATAAAATGGGTAGCCAGCAACAGGATATCATTGCCACGCTTGCGAAGTGGCGGCACGGTAATCTCTACGGTATTAATGCGATAAACCAGGTCTTTCCGGAACCTGTTTTCGTTGGCCAGCTCAGCAAGCGGTACGTTGGTGGCGCACAGCAAGCGCACATCAATATCAACGGGTGTGTTGGCGCCAAGCGGAATTACCTGCCGGTTTTGCAGCACGCTCAGCAATTTGGCCTGTTGGTGCAGCGATATGTTCCCGATCTCGTCCAGGAAAATGGTCCCGCCATGAGCCGCTTCAAAACGGCCGGAGCGGTCTTCGCGAGCATCGGTAAAAGCACCTTTTTTATGGCCAAACAACTCGCTCTCGAACAACGATTCCGTCAGGGCACCTACATCCACTTTTACAAATGGCTTGTCCTTGCGGGCAGATTGCTGGTGAATGGCTTTGGCAATGAGCTCTTTTCCGGTGCCGTTCTCTCCTAAAATCAAAATGTTGGCGTCCGTCGGGGCTACTTTCCGGATCTTGAGCAGAATATCCTGCATCGCTTCCGATTCGCCTAACAGTTCGGGGCCTGCGTTGGATTGGGCTATAGTTCGGGCTGCGCCTTTTTTAGTAGCGCCAGCCGTTTGTAAAGCATCGGTTATAGTTTGCAGCAGCCGTTCGTTATGCCAGGGCTTTACTACAAAATCGTGTGCCCCTTCTTTCAGGGAGCGTATGGCCAGGTCAATGTCGCCATACGCGGTGATCATGATAACCGAAGTATCCGGGCGCAGCGACTTTATTTTCTTCAGCCAGAACAAGCCTTCGTTTCCGGTATTTAAAGCGCTCTTAAAGTTCATGTCCAGCAACACCACATCAAAGCTATAGTTGCTGAGCAACGACTGTATCTGCTCCGGATTTTTCTCGGTAATGATCTCCTTTACCTGGGGCTTCAGCAACAGGCGCACGGCGGTCAGCACATCGGTGTCGTCGTCAACTATAAGTATGGATGCTTTGGATAACTGCATAAGGATACTGCTATGGCAGCTAAATAAACTATAATTATGCCACTAATACAAACCCCTGAATCTGAGCTCCTTTAGCTATAGTTGGCAGCAAGCCAGTGTGCGAATTCGCACGCCTGCCGCACGGTTTTGCACGCCCGAACTATAGGTTTGTTTGTAACTTATTGATTTACAGTAATATTTAATTCTGGCATCAGGTATGTGAGTCTGCTGTTGAGTTGATCTTACCTATGTTAGCCTTAAAACTATGCTGAGAAATTACTTTACCACCGCCTATCGAAACCTGTTCCGGCACAAGGGTTTCACATTCATCAACATTGCCGGCCTTGCCCTTGGCCTTACCGCCTGTCTGCTTATCGGGTTGTTTGTGTACGACGAATTACAGTACGATAAATTTCTGCCCGATGGCGACAGGGTGTACCGCATCTATAACGACCAGCGTGCCGAGGAAGCTGCCGGAGAGATAGCGCCTGTGCCACCAATGTATGCCACCACCCTGAAGCAGAACTTTCCGGAAGTAGAAGAGGCAGTGCGCATACTCATGCTGCAGTTCGAAGCGAATAACCTGGTGGAAGCCGGTGATAAAGTATTATATGAAAATGGCCGTGCTTATGCCGATCCTAACTTCTTTAAAGTATTTCAGCTGCCGTTTAAGTATGGCTCTCCCGAAAAGGCGTTGGATGATCCTTCGTCTATAGTTGTCTCCGATAAATTTGCGCAGCGCGTGTTTGGCGATGTAGATCCTGTGGGAAAAAAAGTAACCGTAAATAAGCTGGTATACATTGTTAGAGGTGTTTTCGACAGTAGTAACAAATTCCATCTGCCCATAAACTTTGTGATACCGATGGATGGTGCCGAACTCCCCCCGGAACGCATGAAGCGCTGGACCTGGCAGCAATTCTATACTTATGTAAAGCTGAAGGAAGGAGCAGATGCGGCCTTTGTGCAGAAAAAGTTTAAGGCCGTTGCCGGCAAACAGACAGATCCGGATTCGAACAAGCCCTTCAACTATAACCCGGTTTTTCAGCCCTTAAGTGATGTATACCTGCACTCGGCAGCTTTTAAGTACGATCAGTCCATCAGGGGGAATATTACCTATGTGCGGGCGCTCAGTATTATTGCGGTGTTTATTCTGCTCATTGCCTGCTTTAACTTCGTGAACCTGGCCACAGCCAAATCCATGCAGCGGGCCAAAGAAGTAGGCGTTCGCAAGGCAATAGGGGCAAGCCGCGCACAGCTTACAGTGCAGTTCTTAGGCGAAACAGTAGTTCTTACCCTGATCAGTGTGGTGTTTGCGGCGGCGCTCACGTCGCTGCTGTTGCCTTCCCTGAATGCCTTTACCGGCAAGGAAATGCAGTTTAACATCTTTACAAACCCGGCTTTGGTGCTATTGCTCATTGGCTTAACTATAGTAGTAGGCATACTGGCAGGCTTATATCCGGCGCTGGTGCTGTCGGGCTTTAAGCCGGTAAAAGTGCTGAAAAGCGCTGTGGTAGTGCAAAGCAGGGTGGGGCGGATACAGTGGCTGCGGCATGTGCTTATTGTAGTGCAGTTTGCCCTGTCAGTTTTCCTGATCATCTGTGCCACCATCGTTTACAAACAGGTAAGTTACCTGCACAACAAGGACCTGGGCTTTAACAAAGAACAGATCCTGTTCTTCCAGATGCGTGGCGATAACATGTTTGCCAACTACGAGACCTTTAAGCAGGAGTTAGGCAAGGTACCGGGAGTAAAAAATGTGTCTATCGGGTATGGTTTTCCGGGAGATGCCACGGCCGGCGATGGTATTATTGTGCCGAAAGATGGGGAACGGGTGCACCATGGCGTAACGCAGCTGATGGTGGATTTCGATTACCTGAATACCCTGAATGTAAAACTGGTGGCAGGACGTGGCTTCTCAAAAGACTATAAAACCGATGCCGACCACGCTTTTATGATCAACGAAACTGCTGTGAAGGAACTGGGCTACGGTACTCCTGAAAATGCCCTGGGTAAACCGCTTATGTGGCAGGTGTGGAACGATTCCAACCCCGATTCGCTGAAAGAAGGAAAGATAATCGGTGTGGTGAGGGATTTCCATTTCAAAAGCCTTTACGACAAAGTAGAGCCGACCGTGCTGCAGATCTTCCCGGGGGCGTACTGGAAAGTGGCCGTAAAAGTAGATGGCACCGATATGGCCAATACACTTGCCCAGGTAAAAGAGGTGTGGGCTAAATTCTCGCCGGATTACCCGCTGGAGTACATTTTTATGGATGACAACTTCGTGAAAATGTATAAAGCAGAAGACAAGCTGAAAACGCTGCTCTGGATATTTACCGGACTTGCCATTTTTGTTGCCTGCCTGGGGCTGTTTGGCCTTGCCGCCTATGCCGCCGAGCGCCGTAAAAAGGAGATAGGCATACGCAAAGTGCTGGGTGCCGAGAACCACACGATAGTTGCCCTGTTATCCAAAGAGTTTTTGCTGCTGGTCATCGTTTCCACCCTGATCGCTTTCCCGTTGGCGTGGTATGCCATGCGCTCCTGGCTGAATGATTTTGCTTACCGCATTGAGCTGAGCTGGTGGGTGTTTATAGCTGCGGGGGTGGTAGCGGCATTGGTTGCTTTTGTTACCATCAGTTTCCAGGCCTTAAAAGCGGCGCGCGCCAACCCGGTAACCAACCTCCGCTTCGATTAAGTGCCGCACCGGATCTGCTTTTGCTGCTTAAAGGTATTTGTCAGATAGTTGACAAGTAGCAGCAGAGTAGAGTTATTGATAAACTATAGCAAGAGCATCAACTATAGTTCTCTTACGCCGCATCAGTTCTGCGTGAGCTGGTGCGGTTCTTTATTTCTGAGCACCACTTATTAACTACAAGAATATGATCAGGCCACAAACTATAGTTTTCAGCAAAACAATACCATAGTGCCTATAGTTATAAACCATACCGGCTGCAGCGCAGCGCTACACAACGGCTGTAGTGGCAAAGCGCCGGTAACAAATCAGATAATCAAGAGAACTATGCAGAACAGAAAATTAGGGAACACAGACCTTTATACTGCGCCCATTGTGTTAGGTGGCAACGTGTTCGGGTGGACGCTCAACGAAAAAGAATCATTTGCCATACTCGATGAGTTTGTGGACCTGGGTTTTAACACCATCGATACGGCCAACGCGTACTCCCGCTGGGCACCCGGCAACCAGGGCGGCGAATCAGAGACTATTATAGGGAAGTGGATGAAAGCCCGCAGCAACCAGGATAAAGTTACTGTGATCACAAAAGTAGGCTCAGACATGGGGCAGGGGCACAAGGATATTTCGGCAAAGCATATTTTACAGGCTGCTGATGACTCGCTGAGACGGCTACAAACGGATGCCATTGATCTGTACCTGACCCACTGGGATGATGATAAAACTCCGGTAGAGGAAACACTGGGAGCCTACCAGCAGTTGATAAAAGCCGGAAAGGTGCGGTATATCGGAGCATCTAACTTATCGCCGGAGCGCCTGCAGGCGTCGTTGGAGGCCAGCAAACAGCAGGGTTTACCACGCTACGAAGTGTTCCAGCCTGAGTACAACCTCTACGACCGCGAAGAATTTGAAAAAGGTATCGGGCCGATCTGTAAGGCAGAAAACCTGGGTGTGATTACGTACTACTCACTGGCAAGCGGCTTTTTATCCGGGAAATACCGCAGCGAGGAAGACCTGGGTAAAAGTGTGCGCGGCGGCGGTGTGAAGAAGTACCTGGATGCGCGTGGTAAAAACATATTAGCGGCGCTGGATGCCCTTGCCGAGGAGCATGGCGTATCTCAGGCGGGCGTGGCGCTGGCCTGGCTGGTGCAGTCGCCCGCAGTAACGGCTCCTATTGCCAGCGCAACCAAAAGTCATCACCTACAGGCGTTCCGGGAGGCAGTAGAGCTCAATCTAAGTCCTGAAGCGATAGCGCAGCTCAACAAGGCATCTGCTTACGAACTATAAACTATACCATTCACTATAAGTCAGATAAGCCTGCTCCCTGTAAAAGGGAGCAGGCTTTTTTTATAGCTATACAGAAACCCGAAGGCTGCTTTCTGCACATAAGAGCGGACTCAGGTAAAATTTTACTAAAAGTCTGTAACAACCTGAAACTATAAACCCGGGAAGCCTTATCTTTAAATCCGTAAATGTGTTGATGGATAGAAGTATGGCTTTTTACAGGATATTTTCCCTTTTCAGAGGGCCGCTGGCTGCAGTTTGTTTATGTATCATCCTCATGTCTTCCTGCCGGGAAGCTGGGAAGGAGGAGCAGCATGGAGCGAATAAAGACGAAAGCAGGCTGGAAAAACAGCAGGTACAGGTACCGGCCTGGTTTACTCCGGACAGCGCCAGAGAGCTAAGTCTGCAGCTCGATTCTATGTTCAGGAAACTGTACCGGCGCAACGGCTTTAACGGTACCGTACTGGTTACCAAATACGATAAGGTGCTGTACAAAGGCGCTTTTGGCTACACCGATTTCAAGGAGAAAGATACCCTGACCACCAGCACTGCTTTTCAGCTGGCCTCAGTATCCAAGCAGTTTACAGCCATGGCTATTATGATGCTGCAGGAGCAGGGCAAACTGCAGTACGACGACAGTGTGCAGCAGTATCTCCCCGAGTTTCCTTATAAAGGCGTGACGATACGGCAGTTGCTTACCCACCGCTCGGGGCTGGGCAACTATACCTATTTCAGCGACGAACTATGGCCCGACCGCAGCAAGCCCATCACCAACCGCGATGTGCTCCAGCTTATGGCTACCCATCAGCCACCCGTCTACTTCCCGCCCAATACCCGCTTCGACTATAGCAATACAGGCTATATGCTGCTGGCAACTATAGTTAGCCGCGTATCGGGTATGCCGTTTGCCACGTTTCTGCAGCAACGCATTTTTAAGCCCCTGCACATGACGCAAACCTTTACCTACAGCAAAAACCTGGCAACGCTTACCGGCAAAATAGCAACCGGGCACACCGGCGGCCGCCGCAAACGCTCCCCCGATTATTTAGATACAGTGCTGGGCGATAAAGGCATTTACTCTACAGTAGAAGATCTGTACAAATGGGACCAGGCGCTGTATACCCAACAACTGGTGAAGCATGAAACCCTGCAGGAAGCATTTACAGGCTCGCGCACAGAGAAACGGAAAGACGAAGATTATGGCTTTGGCTGGCGCATTGTTGAACTGGCGAGCGGCGATACTGCCGTGTACCACGGAGGGCTGTGGCATGGCTACGCCACCTACCTGCTCCGCAACCCCGCCGACCACAGCGCCATCATCGTGTTAAGCAACGTACCCAACGGTAGCATCGGTTTTCTGAAAGAGTTGAAGAAGTTTCTGTACCCGGCTGCTCCTGCAAATGTAGCCGAAGGCAGAAAGACAAAATCAGGTGCTGCAGCCAACCCACGCGGCTAAACCAGGCATTTGCGTTGTATTTTTTACGCCAGCGGTTCTTATTCCCTGTCTCTAAACTATAGCCTTGCTGCCAGCCGGATCTGGTAGCAAGGCTTTTTTGCTTTATCTCCTCACCAAACTATAGTTGCAGGTATTTCTCGGGCCGGCTAAACTATAGGCAAACTATAGTTTGGTAATTAAACAAAAGCAGCCAGAACACAGTATGTGGAGTTAGTAGCCTGTCTGCCTTTAAGCACTGGCGGCAGCGCTTTGTTCTCTTAACCGTATCCGTTTTTTCTGGCCAGATGCGCGTAACACCGGTTTCACGAACTGCGTAAGTCAACACACCAAAAAAATTATATTACTATGTTCTCATATATCTTTCAGGACTGGGAAGCCAACAAAGGAAACCTAAAAGGCAGACTTGTGATGGTGCTTTTCAGGCTGGCCCGACCTGCTTCCCTTAACAGGTTCTTTTATGTGCTGTATCTGCCTTACCTGGCATTTTACAAGCTACTGGTAGAGTGGTTTATGTGCATCGAGCTGCCACACTGGACAACAGTAGGCAAAGGCTTTTACATTGGCCATGGCCAGGCACTGGTTATAAACGGCTGCTCTGTAATTGGTAAAAACTGTTATGTGCGGCACTGCACCACGCTCGGTAACATCAGGCACGCCGACGGCTCTTATTCAGATTCGCCAATACTGGGCGATAACGTGGAACTGGGCTCTAATGTGTGTATCATTGGGGGTGTGCGCATTGGTAACAACGTAAAGATCGGAGCCGGCTCGGTGGTGGTGAAAGACATACCGGATAACTGTATTGCCGTGGGAAACCCCGCCCGTGTGATAAAACGCCTGGATGCTATAGTTCCGGAAGAGCCTGCCAGGCAGCCGGAAGTCTTGGCTCCGACCGTATAGTTGTAGTATTAAAGTAATCTAAGAGTCCAGCCAGGCTCTGAGCGCATTTGCCCTGCTGCTGCTTACAATCACATCGGTACTGGTAACAGGGGTCAGCAGCAGGTTCAGGCGCCCTTTAAAGTATGGCCTGATTTCCTGCACAGCCTGTATGTGTACGATCAGCTGCCGGTTGGTCCTGAAAAAAAGTGCGGGGTCGAGCTGCTCCTCCAACTGGTCGAGGGTCTGATTGATGATAAAGCGTTTGCCCTGCCTGGTAACCAGAAAAACTACCCCATCTTCGGCCATAAAATAGGCAACCTCTTCAACGGGTATCGCTTTTATAGTTTGCCCTGTTTTGGTAAGAAAGCGGGAGCGGTAATGCTGTTTTGGCTGTATGGCCTGTAGCAGTTGCTGCAGGTTACCAAACTCCTGGTGCGGCTGGCGCAGCTGCTCATATTTTTTCAGGGCCAGCGCTACATCCTGCGGATTTATCGGTTTCAGCAGGTAGTCGATACTGTTCACTTTAAAAGCATCAATGGCGTACTGGTTGTAGGCAGTTGTAAAAATAACCGGGCATTTTACCTCCACCTGCCTGAAGATCTCGAAACTGTTCCCGTCTGATAAATGGATGTCGCAGAAAATAAGATCGGGCGCCTGATTAAGAACCAGCCATTCCGCAGCTTCCTGCACTGATCCCAGGGTAGCTAAGATATCCGCTTCCGGTCGCAGCCGCTTCACAAGTATAGCCAGCGCACTTGCTGCCAGTTGCTCGTCTTCAATAATTACTATTTTCATACGCTTCAACGTGTAGGAGTGGCAGCTTAACTATAAATTCGTTTTCTGATTGTTCAATGATCACCTGCCGGTCGGTAAGGTAACTATACCTGCTGAGGATGTTCTGCAAACCAACTTTGTTAGAGGCTGTTTCTTCGAGGCGCGACTGCAGGTTATTCTTTACAACCAGGGTATCGTGGGTAGCGCTTATGTGTATGAGCAGCGGCTTCTGTGTAGTGGAGCCATTGTGTTTGATGGCGTTCTCCAGGAGCATCTGCAGGCTGGTTGGCGGAAGTTCCAGGCGCAGGCAACTATCTGGTATGTCCATGGTAAACTGCACATTATCGCCGAAGCGGGTCTGCATCAGGGAAATATAGGCATTGGCCAGCACCAGTTCCTGTTTCAGGGGTATCAATTGTTTGTCGCCGGTTTGCAGCAGGGCGCGGTATACTTCGGCAAGCTGGCTCAGGAAAGCAGCGGCTTTATCTGCGTCTATATAAATGAGCGAGTGCAGCACGTTCAGGCTATTGAACAGGAAGTGCGGGTTTACCTGGTTTTTCAACGATTCGAGCTGCGTCCGGAAATTTTCTTTCTGCAGCTGCTCAGCCCGCAGGTGCTCGGCCTGCAATTGCTTTATCTTGCGGTCGCGCTCCACAAAGTAGTAGAAGAAAAGCGAAATAATAGCCCCCACCACAAAGCCCAGCCTCACCCTGATCGGAAGAATTTCTGCGCCGGGTAAAAGAATGAAGGTAGGGCCATACACAAACACCAGGCAGAATACCAGGCTGATCAGTATCACACTTGCCCCTTCCAGCGCAGCGGTCATGCGGGGCGGGAGGCTGGGGAAAGGATTCTTGCTGAAGAAAGCAGAGAGCTTGCCATGTGCCCAGAAGGTGAACATCAAAAACAGGAAGACCAGCAGCAACTCGCGTAATACACTCTCCTCAAAAAAGAAGATAGTGCCCAGGTTAATGAACACAAAGGTATAGTAGAACAACAACGCTGTGATGGCAGCAATGATGGCCTGTCTGCTAAATGTTTTATAGTTGTAAGGCATGGGTGGGAGGCTCTGCCAACAGAATTTTGATGATTAACTTCCGAAGAAAAGCAAGTTACAGCTAAGTTGCAAACAGCAGGCACAGGCACCCGCCTACAAGCCCTCTGTTTCATTCGGTTTTTGACCAGTTTCAGGTTCAGGCCTGTCCGTTTCACCTAAGGTTTATCCCGGTTCATTTTCTTCATATCCCGTTTCATCGGAATCACATTTCATGGATTTAACAGGGTGCACATCTTTGTCATAGTTCAGCGGAGTAGCTGAGCCGGAAACAGAAAAACACCTTAACAAATAAGACCATGAGACTTTTAAAACTACTGATTGTAATGCTACTGTTGAGTCAGGGTGCCTGGGCACAGGGCATACTTACCGGCCAGGTAAAAGATGAAAAAGGCCAGCCGCTCGGCTTTGTAAATGTTGCCGTGCTGAACGCCGCTACCAGTGCCGTAATAACAGGTGCAATCGCGGATATGGACGGGCAGTTTAAGATAGCCACCCCTGCAGCAGGAAGCTATAAGCTGAAAATGACCTTGTTAGGTTATAAGCCACAGGAGAGCGACGTGTTTGAAGTGAAAGGCAGCAACTCCGGCAAGGATTTCGGGACACTGATATTAAGTGAAGAAGCCAGTGTACTACGCGAAGTGACTGTACAGGCCATGCGCCAGACCGTGATCACAGAAGCTGACCGAACTATAGTAAATGTAGCCGGCTCCGCCATGTCCGGAGGCGCCTCGGCTTACGACGTGCTCAGCAATGCTCCCGGTATTTCGACTGATATGGAAGGCAACCTGAAACTGAATGGCAAAGCCGGCGTGCAGGTGTTAATTGACGGGCGCCAGGCGTACTTATCGGGCAAAGAACTGCAGAACCTTTTACAGACCATGCCTGCAGGAAATATCAGGGACCTGGAAATCATTACCAGCCCGGATGCCAGCCACGATGCAGAGGGAACTTCCGGCGTGATCAAAATCAACCTCAAAAAGAACATGGCTACGGGTATGCAGGGCAGTGTATATGGCGGCTACCAGTACAGCGACCTGCACGGCTACACTTATGGCAGCGACCTGAACTATAAGCAAGGCAGGTGGAATACTTCGGCGGCGCTGGATGTAACCAGACGTACTTACTATGGCACCAGCAACATGCAGCGCACCTTTAACAACGAACAAGTACGGCTGCAGCAACAGGTGCGGGAAACAAACAGCCGCACCATTCCTTCACTTCGCCTGAGCTCCGATTACGCCCTGAACAGCCGCCATAGTATCGGGTTTATAGCCAACCTGTCGCGCTATACCTCCGCCAGCGACATTCACACTAATGCCTTTATGTTACAGGGCAACCCAACCAACGACCTGTACATTAAGGCGGCCAACAGCTCGGAGGCAACGTATAGCAACACGACCTTTAACCTGCATTACAATGGCAAACCGGATACCCTGGGCACCACGTTGTCGGCGGACCTGGATTATGTAAGACTAAGCAGCACCGATGCCACTGTTTTCCGGAATGTATATGACAGCCTGGCGAAAGAGGAGCCTTCAACCATAGTTTTATTGAGTGCCGATAACCCAAGCGTATACGATATTTATGCCGCCAGAGCAGATTACAGCAGGGCAGTAGGCATAGGTAACCTGCAACTGGGTGCCAAGGCAAGTCGGGTGGTATCTGATAACGAGCTGCACTTTTACGAAACAACCGATGGCGTTAAAGAACCGGACGAGAGCCGTAGCAATCACTTTATCTACACCGAGAATATACTGGCTGCCTACACCAACCTGAATACAACCCTGAGCCCGAAACTACAGCTACAGGCGGGCCTGCGGGCAGAACAAACTATAACCAACGGAAAATCGGCAACTATAGCTCCAAAAGCCGGGCATTCGTACCTGGACCTGTTTCCGAGCCTGCTCCTGAAGCAAACTATAAACGACAACTACCAGGTTAACTATAGTTACAGCCGCCGCATTACCCGGCCACGCTATAGTGTACTGAATCCCTTTGTGATGTACCTGGATCCGTATTCCCTGGTCATGGGCAACCCGGACCTGAAGCCACAGTACAGCCATTCGTTCAGCATTACCCAGACACTGCAGCAGCGCTTTAACCTTGTTCTGGATTACACGCTTACAAAAGATTACATAGTAGAAGTACCTGCCAAAACGGCGACCGGTAAAATAACCATCTTCCAGCAGCAGAACATCGATGATATGCAGACGATAAGTGCTACGCTGGCAGCGCCGGTACGCATAGCAGCAAACTGGGAAATGAATAACACCGGCACCATGCTGTACCAGCACTTTGCCCAGAACCGCGGAGATGTGACACTTAAGAACGAGCAGCTGAGCTACATCCTGCAGACAAACCATAACCTGCTATTGCCGTGGGGCATCCGACTGGAAGCAAGCGCCGGTTACCAGAGCCGTATTGCCTACGGGCTATATGACCTGAACAGCAACTGGTGGCTTAACGCGGGTTTAAAGCGCTCTTTTATGAACGATAAGTTAGATCTGAGCCTGAACATGACAGACATCTTCAGAACAAGAAGCATTGATGGCAGCACGCAGATGGAAACCTATGCCATTGAGGCGAAACAATACAAAGGCACGCAGTCATTCCGGGTAAACCTGCGCTACCGCTTCAGCAAAGGCGCAACATTTGATGCTAAAAAGCGCCAGTCAGATCTGGATGAAGTGAACAGAGCAGGCAAGTAAGAGAGACCGTTTACCCTTCACCCATATAGCCGCAGCAACTATAAATGCTGCGGCTTTTCTGTTTACAGCCTTTCCCTGACAGTTGCTATAGTTTCCCTCAACTATTTCCTGCCGGTTTTATGGGCTTTTCAACCCCCGTTTTCAGGTTTTTAAAATGGTAAAGCATTGATTAGTAAAACTATATATGGAAAATGACAAATGTCATCATTAAAAGAGACAAAGGTCTTTTATTCCGGAGCTACCCTGCTATACTTTTGTTACATAAATAATTCACCAATAAATGTTCACACGCTTACTTTAAAAGTTTCAACATGAAAAATAAGAACACACAATTAGGCAGACTTCTGAACAAGATGCTTAAACCTGCGCAGTTAGGAGTGATGGCTATTTTCTGCAGTGCCATACTTTTCAGCTGCTCATCAGGTGGTAACGAAGAGCAGGCAGCAGATGCACCACAGGAAGAAGCCGGCCTGGCACATCAGGAAGAAGCAGCACCAGCTGAAGACAATGGCCTTGGAATCGGACCTGTAACTTCTGTTGAGGTGGGCGAAGGCATTGACCAGGCACTGGCCGACAATGGCAAATCCATCTTCGAAGGTAAATGTTCTGCCTGCCACCAGTTGTCTGATCAGAAAATTGTAGGTCCTGGCCTGGCTGGTGTTACAGAGCGCCGCAAGCCGGAGTGGATCATGAACATGATCATTAACCCGGAGCAGATGACCAAAGAAGATCCTACTGCTAAAAAACTGCTGGCTGAGCACTTAACCCAGATGACCAACCAGAACGTGAACGAGCAGGATGCAAGAGCGATACTTGAGTTCCTGCGCCAGAACGACAAAAACAGCTAAAAATCACAATCAACCATAATTAGAATGGAAAATTCAATTTTTAAATTGAAAAAACTTGTACCAAAGGCCGCCCTGCTGATGGCAGTGGCAGCAGGTACAGCGCTGCAAGGCTGCAGCAATACCGAAGGCAGTAGCTCGAATGCCACTACCGAAGGTGTCGCTTCAGATGCTGCCTCTGCAGTGTATGTAGCTCCGGGCAAGCACGACGAGCTATACTCTTTCCTGTCAGGTGGCTTTAACGGGCAAGTGTCTGTTTATGGTCTTCCTTCAGGCCGCTTGCTGAAGATCATCCCTGTGTTTACACAGTCAGGTGAGAACGGCTACGGCTACACCGAAGAGTCTAAGGCAATGTTGCAGACATCACACGGTTTTGTTCCATGGGATGACTTGCACCACCCTAAACTGTCGCGTAAGGATGGTATGACAGACGGCCGCTGGTTGTTTGTGAACGGTAACAACACACCGCGTGTGGCCCGTATCGACCTGAAAACGTTTGAGACAGTAGAGATCATGGAGCTTCCGAACTCTGCCGGTAACCACTGCTCTCCGTACCCAACCAACAACAACGAGTACGTAATTGCAGGTACCCGCTTCTCTGTTCCGCTGGATATGAAAGGTGGTACTGGAGACGTGAGCCTGGACAAATACGAAGAAGAATTCCGTGGTTCTATCTCTTTCATCAAAGTTGATCCGAATGAAGGTGATATGGAGCTTGACTTCCAGATCCTGGTTCCTGGTTTCGACTACGACTTAGCTAACGGTGGTAAAGGCCCATCAGAAGACTGGGTGTTCTTTACAACTTATAACTCTGAAAAAGCCGGTACTTTAAAAGAAGTAGGTGCTTCTCAGAACGACAAGGACTACCTGGCAGCTGTAAACTGGAAATTAGCCGCTAAATATGCCAAAGAAGGCAAAGCACGCGAAATGCCAGCTAACTACTACCACAATAAAATGGACAAAAGCACGCACATCGCAAAATCTACTGTGAAGAAGAAAGTGCGCTACCTGCTGCCAGAAGAGTGCCCGGGTATGATGTACCTGCTGCCTGCTCCTAAATCACCACACGGTATCGACGTAGACCCAACCGGTGAGTTCATGGTAGTGAGCGGTAAACTTGCCTCAGCTATTCCGGTGTTCTCATTCTCTAAAATGCAGGATGCTATCAAGAACAAGAAGTTCGATGGTGAGAAAAACGGTATCCCGGTACTGCAGTATGAGTCTGTGCTGAAAGGGGAAGTGAAAGAACCAGGCTTAGGACCATTGCACACTGAGTTCGACGGCAAAGGCAACGCGTATACTTCTATGTTCGTGTCTTCAGAGGTTGTAAAATGGAAGATAGATGAACTGAAAGTAGTTGACAGAATTCCGGTATACTACTCAGTTGGTCACTTAATGATCCCTGGTGGTGATACAAAACAGCCACATGGCAAGTACCTGGTAGCGATGAACAAAATTACAAAAGACCGCTACCTGCCAACTGGTCCTGAACTGGCACACTCTGCACAGCTGATCGACATCTCTGGTGAGAAAATGAAACTGCTGCTTGACTTCCCGACTGTAGCTGAACCGCACTACGCCCAGGCTATTGCTGCCGAGAAAGTAGCGCCAAACAGCACCAAGTTCTATAAACTGGACGAGAACAAGCACCCACATGCTGTGAAGAAAGAAGCAGATGTAAGTGTAGTGCGTGAAAGCAAGAACAGAGTGCGCGTGAAGATGACAGCCATCCGAAGCCACTTGACCCCGGATAACATTGAAGGTGTACAGGTAGGTGACACTGTTCTCTTCCACGTGACGAACCTGGAGCAGGACTGGGATGTACCGCACGGACTGGCCGTAATGGGTGCTAACAACGCAGAAGCCCTGATCATGCCGGGTGCAACGCAAACCATCACCTGGGTACCTAAAAAAGCCGGTGTGTTCCCATTCTACTGTACAGACTTCTGTTCAGCTCTACACCAGGAAATGCAAGGCTACATCCGGGTATCTCCTAAAGGATCCAACGTTCCGATTACCTTCTCAACAGGTAAAAAGAAACAAAACATACCAGGGGTAGCATCTACTAAATAGTGCTCTAACTGGGTAAATCAGCGGAGGTTGCCCGGCGTAACCTCCGCTGAATTTTTATACGAGTTGCGAATTACTTCAGTAAAACAGGAGCATCATCCTGAGTTCTCGGTTGACTAAGAGATAAGGGGATGGTTAAGAGCTGAAGCAAATAAAAGAATAAGCTCCTTCCGCAGCCCATTTTTAAACTCATCTTAAACTATAAAAGGATGAAAGCTTATCAAAAATTACTGATGTTGATCGCATCACTGTCTCTTGGCCTTTTGTTTGTCTTTCCGATGTGGAAGATCTTCCTGAAGGCCCCACAATACCCTGAAGGACTGGAACTGCACATCTGGGTAAATAAACTTGGTGGCAGCTCTGAAAGTGTTCTGCAGAACTTTAATATCCTGAACCACTACATCGGTATGGAGCCGATCCACGCGGAGTCGTTTGCTGAGCTGAAGTTTATGCCCTACATCGTGATCGCGTTTATAGTTACCGGTATCATCGTAGCCCTGATCGGCAGACGTAAACTGGTACTTGCCTGGACTTCATTGCTGATGGTAGCCGGTGCGGTTGGCATCCTTGACTTCTACATGTGGCTTGTGAAATTCGGTACCAACCTCGATCCGAAAGCCGCGATCAAAGTACCTGGGATGACTTACATTCCGCCACTACTGGGTAACAAACAACTACTGAACTTCGAGGCCCTGTCACTTCCGGCCTTAGGTAGCCTGGGAATTTTTATGGCCATAACTATAGCCGGATTAACCTACTACTTAAGCCTTAAAAATAAAACTATAGCAGCAAATCCTGAAAAGGTAATGGTATCATGAATGGCATAAAACTATACTTCTGCAGCCTGTCGATGGCACTTCTGGTGCTGTCGGGCTGTGCTGTGGAACCACAAACTATACCGTATGGTCAGGCCAACTGCGCCCACTGCAACATGACCGTAGCCGATAACCGCTATGGCGCTGAGCTGGTGAACGACAAAGGCAAGCCCTACTTTTTTGACTCGGCAGAATGCCTGATAGCATATGTAAACGAGCAACCCGAACAGGGCGAGAAAGCCGCTTACCTGCTGGTATCAGACTTTACAAAACCGGGTGAACTTATTGATGCACGCAACGCTGCTTTTTTACAGACCAAAGCGTTGCCAAGCCCGATGGGCATGTACCTGACGGCGGTGGCTGATAATGCTACTGCTACACAAATGCAACAGGAGTATGGCGGACGCCTGCTGACCTGGAACGAAGCGGCACAAGTCGTTAGAAATGATGAAAGACCTGAATAAACTATATTTTACACTATGTACGCTGGCGGTGTTGTCGCTGAAGGTAAATGTTACGTTCGGCGACACACTGAAAGTGTGCAAAACCTGTGACTATACGTCGGTGAAGCAGGCAGTGAAACAGGCAAAGCCCGGTGAGACTGTCCTGATCGAGAGCGGCGTGTACCAGGAATATGGAATTGAGATTAATAAACCTTTAACAGTACTGGGCCGCAACAACCCGGTAATTGACGGAAACTATAAAGGGCAGATCTTTACAGTTACAGCCAGTAACGTAACGATAGAAGGCCTGACCATAAAGAACATTGCCACCAGCTACCGCCACGACGATGCTGCCATCCGGGTAGTGGAGCAGAGCAATGTCCGCATCCTGAATAATACGATCCTGAACACCTTTTTCGGTATTTACCTGCAGTACTCTGATAACTGCGTGGTAAAAGGAAACGTGGTAACAGGCAAAGATGTGACCGGCCTGAATGAGTCGTCGCTGGGTAATGCCATACACCTGTGGTACTGCGACAATGCCGTGATCAGCAACAACAAAGTAAAAGGCCACCGAGACGGTATCTACCTGGAGTTTGTGAAGGACAGCGAAGTAAAGAATAACCTGAGTCAGCATAACCTGCGCTATGGCCTGCACTTCATGTTCTCGGACCGCAACGTGTATACCCACAACATCTTCCGTGAGAACGGGGCTGGTGTGGCCGTGATGTACACCCGCGACATCCGCATGGAACACAACACCTTTGAAAATAACTGGGGCGCGGCTGCTTATGGCTTACTGCTAAAAGACATCAGCAACAGTGTGATCTATAACAACAGGTTTAGCCGCAACACTACTGCCATTTACATGGAAAGCTCCAGCCGTCTGGATATACAGCGCAACAACTTTGATAGAAATGGCTGGGCTGTGCGCCTGCTCAGCAGCTGCACCGACGATGTGTTTAAGTTCAACAACTTTACCGGCAACTCCTTTGATGTGAGCACCAACAGCGACAGCCAGCTAAACCACTTTGAGAACAACTACTGGGACAAATACAGCGGCTACGACCTGAACAAAGACCAGGTAGGCGATGTGCCGTACCGCCCGGTAAGTTTATATTCCATGCTGGTAGAGCGCGTGCCGCCTTCGGTGATGTTTATGCGCAGCTTTATGGTGGATATGCTGGATAATATCGAAAAAGTGCTGCCGAGCTTTATACCGGAAAACCTGGTAGATGAAAAACCCTTAATGAGCAAAATAGATCATGATAACGATAGAAAACTTGCGCAAGTCTTACGGTAAGCTGCAGGTGTTAAAAGATGTAAATGTGAGTTTTGAAGCCGGTAAAGTAATATCGGTTATTGGGCCGAACGGCTCCGGTAAAACCACCCTGAGCAAGTGCATTCTGGGCATGGCTTTACCCGACAGCGGCGACATAAAGATCAACGGTGAAAGTGTCCTGAAAAAGCACGCTTACCGTAGCCAGATCGGGTATATGCCACAGATAGGTAAGTACCCTGAGAACATGAAGATCCGTCAGGTGATCGAAATGATCCGCGACATCCGCAAAGATGTGACCACCGTGGATGAAGAACTAATAGGTTTGTATCGCCTGCAGGAAATGTACGACAAGCGCATGGGCTCCCTGTCCGGCGGTACCAAGCAGAAGGTAAGTGCTGCGCTGGCTTTTATGTTTGACCCGAAGATACTGATCCTGGATGAGCCGACTGCCGGCCTGGACCCGATCTCGGCAGAGATACTTAAATGCAAGATCCTGAAGGAAAAAAAACGCGGCAAACTGATCCTGATCACATCGCACATCATGAGCGAGATTGAAGAAGTAGCCGACGAAGTGATGTGCCTGGTAGACGGTAACGTGAAATTCCACGACACTATTACAGAAATTAAAGCGCAGGCAAACGAGGCTCGCCTGAGCAAAGCCATTGCTAAAATTATGAACGGGGAGGACTAAGCCATGAGCAAGATCATAAAATACGTTTTCTACGACATCATCCGCAACAAGATCGTTCTGGCCTACACCTTGTTTCTGCTGCTGCTTTCCATAGGCCTGTTTAACCTGGGCGGCAGCCCCGACAAAGCCGTGCTTAGCCTGCTGAACCTGGTGCTGTTAACAGTGCCGCTGATAAGCATCGTTTTTGCCACTACGCACTTTTATAATTCCTATGAATTCATAGAACTGTTAGTTGCCCAGCCGATCAACCGGAAAAAAATATTCATGAGTGAGTACCTGGGTGTGGCCGGGTCGTTGTCCGGGGCATTTATAGTTGGCGTGGGCGTGCCGGTGCTGCTTTTCGGTGCCAGCCTTACAGGGTTTTACCTGCTGTTAACGGGCGTGTTTATCACCTTCATTTTTGTGGCGCTGGCGTTCCTGGCTTCAGTGATCACCCGCGATAAAGCGAAAGGCATTGGTATAGCGCTGTTGCTCTGGTTTTACTTTGCGCTCATCTACGATGGCATTGTGCTGTTCATACTATACGCTTTTGCCGACTACCCATTGGAGAATGCTACGTTAGCTATGACAGCCATGAACCCGGTTGACCTGGGCAGAATCATTGTATTGCTGAACCTCGATGTGTCGGCGCTGATGGGCTATACCGGGGCCTTGTATAAAAGTATACTTGGTAGCCTGTGGGGCATAGGGCTGGCTTTTGGCTTGCTGCTACTCTGGATACTGGTTCCGATCCTGAGCTCAAGAAGCATTTTCAGTAAGAGAGATCTGTAACTATAAGCAGTTTAAACTATAGTTAATATTTGTTTGGTGTTTTGTTTTTTGGAGAGCGCTGGCCGGGATGCCAGCGCTCTTTTTTTGTGGCTTATTACCTGTCTGAAGTGTTGCAAATATTAGAAAATCAAACTGTAAAGAATATTGCGCGTAATAATGCCCATAGTACATTGGCTCACACTAAATGAACAAATTATGAAAATGACACACGAAAAATTACGGGGTCTGTTTATAAGACCTTCGCGTATGGCAGTAATGGCAATGTTTTGTGGTACCATTCTCTGGGGCTGTGGTTCCGGTGATAACGAGAATAAAAGTGCTGACGCGCAGGAAGAATCAGGCCTGGCACAAAACGATGCAGATCAGACGGTGGGTGAAGAGATTGAGGATGATGGAATGGGCATTGGCCCTGTAAAATCAGTAGAAGTAGGAGATAAGATTGACGAAGCCCTTGCTGCAGAAGGCAAGAACATTTTTGAGGCCAAATGTACTGCCTGTCACCAGCTGACGGACCAGAAGGTAGTGGGGCCTGGCCTTGCTGGTGTTACAGAACGCCGTAAGTCGGAGTGGATCATGAACATGGTGATCAACCCGGAAGAAATGACCAAGAAGGATCCGACAGCTAAAAAACTGCTGGCAGAGCACTTAACACAGATGACCAACCAGGATATATCAGAGAAAGATGCCAGAGCTATATTGGAGTATCTGAGACAGAACGACCTGAAAAACTAAAGCATTTCTGAGCAAACTTGATAAACTATGAGAAATCTGAAAGGTAATCTGAAAACTATAGCATCAGGTGTTGGCTTGCCACTGGCACTTGTAGCAGGCCTTTCGCTGCAAAGCTGCAGCGAGAATGACAGGGGCACTGCTAAAACAGAAGGAGTATCGGAAGATGTCGCGAAAGCCGTGTATGTACCACCAGGGGAGCACGACGAACTATATGGTTTCCTGTCCGGTGGTTTTAACGGGCAGGTGTCGGTGTATGGAATTCCGTCGGGCAGGCTGCTGAAGGTGATTCCGGTGTTCTCGCAATTCCCGGAAAACGGTTACGGCTACAACGAAGAAACCAGGCCGATGCTTATGACATCGCATGGCTTTGTGCCCTGGGACGACCTGCACCACCCGAAGCTTTCGAGAGCAGGAGGGATGGCTGATGGCCGCTGGCTGTTTGTGAACGGTAACAACACGCCACGCGTAGCCCGTGTAGACCTGACCACATTTGAGACGGTAGAGATCATGGAGATACCAAACTCGGCAGGTAACCACTGCTCTCCGTACCCAACCAACAACAACGAATATATTCTGGCAGGTACCCGCTTCTCCGTTCCGATCGATATGCAGAAAGGTGGAATGGGAGATGCAAGCCTGGAAGAGTATAAAGATAAATTCAGAGGTTCGATCTCTTTTATAAAAGTAGACAAAGAGAAAGGCGACATGGAACTGGACTTCCAGGTGCTGGTACCGGGCTTTGACTACGACCTTGCCAACGGTGGTAAAGGCCCATCGGAAGACTGGGTTTTCTTTACAACCTATAACACCGAGAAAGCCAGAACCATGAAGGAACTGGGCGCATCGCAGAACGACAAGGACTACCTGGCCGCCATTAACTGGAAACTGGCTGCCAAGTATGCTGCGGAAGGAAAAGCACATGAGATGCCAGCCAACTATTACCACAACAAACTGGACCACGGTACACACAAAGCTACCTCTACTGTTAAAAAGAAAGTACGGTACCTGCTGCCGGAAGAATGCCCGGGCATGATGTACCTGATCCCGGCGCCTAAATCACCGCATGGTATCGACGTGGACCCGACCGGCGAATACATGGTAGTGAACGGTAAACTTGCTTCGTCGCTGCCGGTATTTTCTTTCTCTAAAATGCAGAAGGCCATTGAAGACAAGGCTTTTGAAGGGGAAGTGAATGGTATACCGGTATTTAAGTATGATGCCGTACTATATGGCGAAGTAAAAGAGCCGGGCTTAGGACCATTGCATACTGAGTTCGACGGCAAAGGCAATGCGTACTCTACCATGTTCGTATCATCAGAAGTGGTGAAATGGAACGTGAAGGACCTGGCGGTAAAAGACAGAATTCCTGTGTACTACTCACCTGGCCACCTGATGATTCCGGGCGGGGATACCAAGGAACCTTACGGCAAATACCTGGTGGTAATGAACAAGATCACCAAAGACCGTTACCTGCCAACCGGACCTGAACTGGTACACTCTGCACAGTTGATTGATATCAGCGGGGATAAGATGCGTATGTTACTTGACTTCCCGACACTGGCAGAACCGCACTATGCACAGGGGATACCAGCCGATAAAGTGGCACCAAACAGCGTGAAGTTCTTTAAGCTGGATCAGAATACGCACCCTGAAGCTGTGAAGAAAGAAGCTGATGCGAGCGTAACCCGCCAGGGTAAAACCGTGAAGGTGAACATGACTTCCATCCGAAGCCACTTTGTGCCGGATAACATTGAAGGGGTGCAGGTAGGCGATACGGTGATCTTCCACGTAACTAACCTTGAGCAGGACTGGGACGTACCGCACGGATTTGCTGTGATGGGTGCCGACAATGCTGAAACGCTGATCATGCCGGGAGCTACGCAATCGCTGCGTTGGGTACCAAAAATGGCAGGTGTCTATCCGTTCTACTGTACCGACTTCTGCTCGGCCCTGCACCAGGAAATGCAGGGGTACATACGGGTATCTCCTAAAGGATCCAACGTTCCGATCAAATTCTCGAGTGGCGAGAAAAAATCAGTGCCACCACCAAACGGAGGCCCGACAAGTGCCGGTATGAATTAAAGATATGCTAACAGAGCAAAGCAGCGGAGTTTGCAGGTAGCAGACTCCGCTGCTTTTTAATGCTCCACTAAAACTATAGCACCATGAATAAGTTAAGCAGATTACTGATGTTTCTGGCTGCGTTATTTCTGGGTTTGTTGTTTCTGTCTCCGATGTGGAAAATTTACCTGAAAGCGCCCCAATACCCGGAAGGGCTGGAGATGCACATCTGGGTAAATAAAATATCGGGTAGCTCTGAGAGTGTTTTGCAAAACTTTAACATCCTGAACCACTATATTGGCATGGAGCCGATCCATGCGGAGTCTTTTGCAGAGTTAAAGATAATGCCCTACATTGTAATAGCCTTTATGATAACCGGTGCCATTATAGCGCTGGTTGGTAAACGGAAACTGATTTTGTACTGGGGTACACTGTTGCTGATCGGTGGGGCGGTGGGCATACTGGATTTCTACCTGTGGCTGGTAAAGTTCGGCACAAATCTGAACCCTGAAGCGCCCATAAAAGTACCGGGCATGACCTACATCCCGCCGCTGCTGGGCCGGAAACAATTACTGAATTTCGAAGCGCTCTCGCTGCCATCAACAGGTAGCCTGGGTATATTGCTGGCGCTTGTTTTTGCTGCTATAGCTTACTATGTAAGTCGTAAAAGAAGTCAAACTATAGTTGAACCCTTATAAGAAATGAAACCCTTAAAAAGCCTTGTAAGCTTTATGCTTATAGTTGCGCTGTTAACTGCCTGCTCCGTAGAGCCCAAGCCAATTCCTTACGGCGAAGCCAACTGTGCCCACTGCAACATGACGGTAGCCGACAACCGCTTTGGTGCCGAACTGGTGAACGACAAAGGAAAAGCCATTTACTTTGATTCTGCGGAGTGCCTGGCTGCTTTTGTGAACGAGCAGCCGGAACAGGGAAACAATGCCGCTTACCTGATGGTTACAGACTATACCAACCCCAACCAGATCATTAATGCCCGGGAAGCTCATTTTCTGCGGAGCCGGGAGTTGCCAAGCCCAATGGGTATGTTCCTGACAGCGTATGCTGACCAGGGAGCTGCACAAAAGATGCAACAGGAGCATGGCGGTCGCGTGCTTAACTGGGAAGAGGTAGTTTTAGCTGTACAGAAAAATGAAAAACCCGAATAAACAGATCTTTTTATTAGCGCACATTCTGGCACTTATGCTCTGGGGCCAAACAGCCTTTGGCAACACCCTGAAAGTATGCAAGACCTGCACCTATAGTTCGGTAAAACAGGCCGTGCAGAAAGCCAGACCCGGCGATACCGTTTTAATAGACGGCGGTACTTACCAGGAATCCGGCATAGAGATAAACAAACCGCTCCGCCTGATCGGGCAGAATAACCCGGTGATCGACAGTAACTATAAAGGGCAAATCCTGACGATTACTGTCGATAATGTGATGGTACAGGGGCTTACCCTCAAAAACATCGCTACCAGCTATATCCGAGATGATGCCGCCATTCGTGTTTTCCGGGCCAGCAACGTCCGCATTCTCAACAACACCATCCTGAACACCTACTATGGCATTTACCTGCAGAACTCTGAGAAGATAACTATAAAGGATAATGTGGTGAAAGGAGAGAATGCCGGCAAAACAGAATCGGCGCTGGGCAATGCCATCCATTTATACTATACCGACGAAGTGGAGATAAGTGGCAACAATGTGCAGGGGCATCGCGACGGGATTTACCTGGAAGTTGTGAAGAACAGTAAGGTACACCGAAACTCAAGCATTAACAACCAGCGCTACGGGTTGCACTTTATGTTCTCCAATGGCAATACCTATACCTATAATATCTTCCGGCACAATGGGGCTGGTGTGGCCGTTATGTATACCGATGATGTGCGGATGGAGTACAATACCTTTGAAGACAACTGGGGTGCAGCCGCCTATGGTTTGCTGCTGAAAGACATCCGCGACAGCGTGATCCGCAATAATATTTTCCGGCGCAATACCACCGCTATTTACATGGAAAGCTCGAGCCGGCTGGACATAAAGAACAATGATTTTGAGCGAAACGGCTGGGCGATAAAACTGATGACAACCTGCGTGGATGACACCTTCCGGCTGAATAATTTTACGGGCAACTCTTTTGATGTAAGTACTAACGGTCCCAGCCAGCTAAACCATTTCGAGAATAACTACTGGGAGAAATACACCGGCTACGACCTGGATAAAAACGGCGTGGGCGATGTGCCGTACAGACCGGTTAGTTTGTATGCCATGCTGGTTGAGCGCGTACCGCCTTCGGTAATGCTGATGCGTAGTTTTATGGTTGACCTGCTCGATAACATGGAGAAAGTGTTGCCAAGTATTATTCCGGAGAACCTGGTAGATGAAAAACCCTTGATGAAGCGAATTAAACATGATAACGATAAAGAATTTGCACAAGTCCTACGGCAAACTACAAGTGCTCCGGGACGTGAGCGTTGAGTTTGGTACAGGGAAAGTTGTGTCTGTAATCGGCCCAAACGGAGCGGGTAAAACCACCATGAGCAAATGCATACTGGGCATGGTACTACCCGATAGCGGCGATATACTGATTGACGGGCAAAGTGTGCTCAAAAAGTATGCTTATCGTAGCCAGATCGGGTATATGCCCCAGATAGGCAAGTACCCCGAGAACATGAAGATCCGGCAGGTGATCGAGATGATCCGCGACATCCGCAAAAAGGAAAAAGATGTGGATGAAGAACTGATCGGACTTTATGCGCTGGAAGAAATTTACGATAAACGTATGGGGGCCTTGTCGGGTGGTACCAAGCAGAAAGTGAGCGCGGCGCTGGCTTTTATGTTCAATCCGCCCATCCTTATTCTGGATGAGCCAACCGCTGGCCTGGACCCTATCGCTGCCGAAATTCTGAAGGCCAAGATCCTGAAAGAAAAGAAGCGCGGCAAACTGATCCTGATTACGTCGCATATTATGAGCGAGATAGAAGAAGTGGCCGACGAAGTGCTGTGCCTGGTGGATGGTAGTATCAAGTTCTACGAATCTATAGTTGAACTGAAAGCGCACACCCAGGAAGACCGCCTGAGCCGTGCCGTTGCCAAAATCATGAACGAAGGATATCACCCATGAACAAGATTATCAAATACGTATTGCTGGACATCGTAAAGAGCAGGATCATCATAGCTTACACGGTGTTTCTGCTGTTGCTTTCTATAGGCCTGTTTAACCTCGGCGGCAGCCCGGATAAAGGCATACTGAGTCTGCTGAACCTGGTGCTACTGACGGTGCCGCTGATAAGCATCGTTTTTGCCACCACCCACTTTTATAACTCCTATGAGTTTATAGAACTGTTGGTAGCCCAGCCGATTAACCGCAAAAAAATATTCATGAGCGAGTATTTGGGTGTGGCGCTATCGCTTTCGGCTGCTTTTATAGTTGGCGTAGGTATTCCGGTCATCATCTTCAGTTCAGGGCTGACTGGCTTTTATTTAGTGCTGACGGGCGTATTCATAACGTTCATCTTCGTGGCTATGGCGTTTCTGGCGTCGGTTATCACCCGTGATAAAGCCAAAGGCATTGGCATAGCGCTGCTGCTGTGGTTCTACTTTGCCCTGATCTACGATGGCATTGTGCTGTTCATCCTGTATGCTTTCGGCGATTATCCACTGGAATATGCTACGCTGGCCATGACTGCGCTGAACCCGATTGATTTAGGTCGGATCATCGTTTTGCTGAACCTGGATGTGTCGGCGCTGATGGGTTATACCGGTGCGTTGTATAAAAGCATTTTCGGGAGTGTGTGGGGAATTGCGGCTGCCTTTGGCTTGCTGCTACTCTGGGCATTGATACCAGTAATGAGTTCCAGGCGCATATTCTCGAGAAGAGACCTGTAAGCAACTATAGTTTGATTTAAAAAGAACAGGAGCGCAACATCTATAGTTTGCGCTCCTGTTTTGCTTTATTATTTATTGTTTTTTCTGGTTCTGCTGTCGCTGCTGTTCCTCGGTTGCTGAGGAAAGGGTATCTACTTCCAGGCGGCCGGTGTCTTCCAGGCCTTCCAGTTGCGGGCTTATCTCTTTGCCGGACCCGATCTCTACATCACCGTCACCTACAGTTTCATCCGTTGTTCTCGTTTCATCTGTGGTGGTAACCTCGGCATCTGCCTCATCCGCAGTCGTATTGGATTCGGTGCAGGCAAAGGTCAGAAACCCTAACCCTATTATCAGTATCTTTTTCATAGCTCGGTTTGTTTGGTTAAACTATAAAAAACGAACTATAAATCAGATGGTTGCAGGGGATAGGCTAACTATAGTTTAAACAGGGTTAAGCCTTTTATGTTACTTTAAAAACCCAAACACACTATAGTTCATCCGATGCGTACCACTCTGCAAAAGAGTTCTGCGTTTCCCATAGTTTCAGGCTGTGCAGTGCTACGTTGGCAGGCATTACCTGCTGAAGTCTTGCTTTAAAGTCCAGTAGCATGTTCTCGCAGGTAGGTTGGTACGCAGTCAGCACCAGTTTGTGGTGCAACTTCCGAAGCATCTCCACCAGTTCCGGGGCACTGTCTTTACGCAGCAGAAGGGCATGGTCCAGTTCGTCAACTATAGTTTTGTTAACCAGCTTTTTCAGGTCCCCGAAGTCCATCACCATGCCGTTCTTAGGGTCCGTTTCATCTGCCAGCGGCGTACCAACTATAGTTACCTGCAGTTTATACGAGTGCCCGTGTATGTTGCGACAGGGGCCGTCGTAATGCTGCAGCGCGTGCGCCATTTCAAACGTGAAAAGGCGCGTTAGTCTGATCTTTGCCATGCCTTACGCAACAACCACTTGCAAACGGGCCCGGTGCAACTGATCTTCGGCTTCCAGCAACTCATCCAGCATCAGCACCTGACGCTCCAGTTCGTCTTTAAAAATGGCAGGCAACTGCTCTTTGTAATACTGTATGCCCTGCTGCAGGTTGTCCCAGAAGCTCTGCAGGTATTTGTATTGCTTGTCGGTCAGGGTTTCCAGTTGCTCGGCTTTTTTATCGGTCCAGTAACTGATGTATAGTTTCAGCTCGTTCACAAACATGTGCGGGCGATAGGTACTGTTCAGGGCATTGAAGCGGCCATAAATATGGTCTACCATCTCGTTCAGTTTAAAGATGCCTGAAAAGAAAGCCAGGTTAGGACCCGGGCAGATGGTTACCGCCTTAGACGCTGCCTTTTTACCAATGTTGAACAGCTGCAACGCAGAGTTTGCCAGGCCATCGCACAGACATTCTTTTGCCAGTACTTTTGCTTCCTCGGCCAGGTAAACTATCGGGTCAAGCTCCTGCGATTTCAGTTCCTCCAGTTTGCGGCGCTGGTATTTCCGGGATGCCGTGCAAATCGGTTCATCCGTAAATTCGGTATTCGACACGAGGTGTTTTTTAATGCAGGGGCTGCCTGGTTTGCCTTTGTCGGCACGTTCCTTTTTCAACTGTTCACCGGATGTATTTCTGAGGGCATTGAACGGCACGCCCAGCGGTGATATCGGGCTCAGGTACAGGTCGTCGGCGGTGGCGCCTACTAATTGCTGCAGGGTTGGTTCGTCCACGGTTGTAGCCTCGGGTACCAGCAGGAAAGGAGTGCCCCAGCCGGTCGCATCCACACCGTAGTGTTTCATCAGGAATTCGTGCTCTTGGTTTGTGCCGATACCGCCCTGCATGGTAATGCGCTGCATTGGTATCTCCAGTGGTACGTGTATGCCTTTGCTGGCCAGCGCCGAACTGAAAATACTGTATAGTTCGTTGCGCAACGCTTCGCGGTTCTGCTTAAATTCTTCCAGTATCGGGCCAATCAGGTAACCGTCGGTAGCAAAGGCGTGTCCGCCGCAGTTTAACCCCGATTCTATTCTGAATTCTGATACCCACAATCCTTTTTTAGCCAGTATCTTGCCCTGTACCAGTGCCGAGCGGTAATCGCTTACCTTAATGATAATCTGCTTCTGAAACTGTCCTTTTGCATCCGGCAGAAAATCCGGGAACTGATCGATATAACCATACAGGCGCATGTTCATGCCTGCTGAAAAAACCACCGACGAGCGAACTGTGCTGTTGGCAAAACCGCGCAGCGCAGCCAGCGCATCCGAATACTCCTGCGGCAGAGGCTCACCACCTTTGCTATAGTTGGTTTTGTCCAGCTTGGTCATAATGTTCACGTCTATGCTGCCGGGCACCAAGGCATCGCGCAGTTCGTCCTGCAAATGTTGTTTCCAGTCTGCATCGGTTTCCTGCAGCATCTCCAGGTATTCTTCTTTCAGCGGCGACGAATCGGGCAGCATCTCGAAGTACCTGGTCAGTTCAGAGTCCGGGGTGAATTCCTGCAGTTTCAGTTCTACCATCTGTTGGGTCACCAGCTCGTCCAGCAGGTTTAAATAAGCAGTGGTGCGGCGGGCTCTGTAATCTTCTTCCTTCGGCGTGATCGGAGTAAACTCCCGGCCATATACGTTACTATAGTGCTCGCGCATCTGCTCCAGCAGGCCATCGTCGCTCAGCGACACAACCGACGAAATGCCGTATCGGGCTACTTTTAAAGGTGAATCAACAGAGAAGGCAAGTCCCATTACGGGTATGTGAAACGTGTGCGGCGTAAGTTGTAGCATGTTTTAAAATATTGTGCGGGTTGATATTCTGATAAAAGGTAATCTATAGTTTGCGGCGGTGCATTTCCTGCTCCAGCAGCTGGAGCTCGCGGCCCATTTGTCCGGCAATGGAGGTGTTCTCCTCGGCCCGTCGGATCAGGTAAGGCACAGCGGTGGCCACATCGCCATACGGCAGGTATTTGGAGGCATTGTAGCCTGCAGCAGCCAGGTTAAAGGTCAGGTTATCGCTCATGCCGTATAGTTGCGAGAAATGGATGCGATGCTCGTACGCTTTCAGGTCGCCCTGCCGGATGCGTTTTGTCAGGTAGGTTGTGCTGTACTCGTTGTGGGTAGCGGCACAAAGCTCCAGTCGCTGAATGTTGTCCAGGCAAATGTCGATGGCATCGTTAAAGCTCTTGTCGGTATCTTCTTTTCTGGTGAAAACCGGGTTGGCATAGCCATACTTAAGCGCGCGTTCCTGCTCTTTTTCCAGGTAAGCGCCGCGCACTATTTTAATGCCTACAACTATAGCTTCGTCTTTAAACCGCTCCAGGCAGGCTTTCAGATAAGCAACGCGGTCGGTGCGGTACATTTGCAGCGTGTTAAAGACAACGGCGCGCCCTTTGTTGTAGCGGCGCATCATGGTTTCGGCCAGCTCATCCATCGGGTCCTGCATCCAGCTTTCCTCGGCATCAATATACAGTGTAATACCGGCATCGGCGGCAGCACGGCATACATCATCCAGCCTTTTTTCTGTCCGGTTAAAAGCAGCATGTTCCTCCAGTGTCAGGCTTATTTTGCTGTGCAGTTTCTCGAACAGTTTTTTGTGACCTAAACCGGTGAGCTTCACACTGATGTAAGAGAAAGCCCTGGTCTTGCGGGCAAGGGAAATGTTGCGTAAGATCTCGTGACGTACTTTGTCAAATCCGGCTTCATCTTCCTGCGCTTCCGCAGCATAGTCCAGCACGGTGTGTACGCGGGCTTTTGCCAGTTTCTGGATCACTTTCTGCGCTTCATCGGCTGTTTCGCCACCACAAAACAACTGGTATACTGTTTTCTTGATCAGGCCTTTGATGGGCAGGTGCAGTTTGAGGGCAAGGTTTGTTGCCGCGCCCCCCATTTTTACAAGGGTCTGGTTGCCCATCATGCTGTATAGCCGGTGTGCCAGTTTCAGTTCGTTGTTCGATCTGGTGCAGAACGCCACTTCCAGGTTATTGGCTGAGAAGGTTTGGGGCGCTTCGGTGGTGGTTGACTGGAACATAAGTATATGCTTGAGTTGAAATTGCTATCGTTGCGAAGGCATTGCGGTCTGCGGGTCTTATCAGGGTAAGTGCCGGCGGCAGGAGCAGAATATTACAATGCACCGCAAGTTATACCCGTGGTAGCTGGCGATAAATGAGGAGTGTCAGCGATAAAAATGACATCCGTCACTTATTGAAAAGGTTGCTGTAACGGGGCAATAATTTTTATTGCTTTTTGTGCTTTAGTGACTTATGTCACCTCAAAAGAGCGCTGGTTATGTTAGACTTGCAGCATATCTTAACTATAAGTCAAATGCAAACGATAGCCTACCAACCCATAAACCCGATGACCTACCTGCAGTACAAACAGCTGACTGAGAGACTGGCAGAACAGGGCAAAACCACCGGAGCCGAACAGACCGAGGACCGCATCAACTTCACCAGGCTGAACCAGCAGCGCATGAAGCGGGTTGAAAAGCAGTTTGTACTTGACCCTGCCCTGGGAGCCTTGCTGCAGCAGAACGACCTGAACTGGAACTGGCTGGTTTTGGCTGAGAGCTGGTGCGGCGACGGAGCGCAGGTATTGCCTGCCATTGCAGCTATAGCTGAGCAGGCCAACGGTATAAAACTGACCATACTGCTGCGCGACGAGAACCCAGGTTTGATGGATACCTGCCTGACAAACGGAAGCCGTGCCATCCCGAAACTGATCTGCGAAGATGCCACCACCGGAGAGCGCCTGTTTACCTGGGGAGCCCGCCCGGCCGCCATACAGGAGCAGGTGAAACAACTAAAAGCCGAACAGCCCGACATAAGCCACGCAGACTTAGTGCAACAGGTACAGCTATGGTATGCCAAAGACCGCAGCCAGTCGCTGCAGCAGGACCTGCTGAAACTGGTACAGGAAACACTTGCCGAAACAGAAACAGCTAATTTATAAAGCCATGAAAAATGTACTTTTAATCTGTATGTTTGCTCTTGGACTGGCGGCCTGCAGCCATCAGCACCCGGAAGAAGCAACCGATCACACAGCCCACAACGCCCCAACAGCGCTCGCCCTGAACGGGCAGGAACGCTGGCAGGCCGACGAAGCTACCAATGCCAACATAGCGCAACTGCAGGAACTGATGCAGGAGCACCTGAGCCAGCCGGATACCAACAGCCTGGAAGCAGTGAACGAATTAGGGCATGTGCTGCAGCTTGGTTTTGATGAAGTGTTTAAAGAATGCCGTATGAAAGGACCTGAACACGACATGCTGCACGTATACCTGATGCCGATGCTCGATGACCTGAAAGCCATTAAGCAACCCGACCTGGCAACTGCCACCGCCGCCCGCGACCGTATGGCCGAGCGCCTGGCACTTTATCAGACGTACTTTAAATAATGCCCGACCCGAGCAAAAGAGCTGAAATACAGAAAGACCCGTGGCGCCTGCCTTTGCTGAGCGCCCTGCTCAGCCTGGCTGTTATTGCCCTGCTGGGCCTTTTGCTGCGCTATACTTTTGTCTCAGCGGTTCCGGGACTCAACTATAAATACCTGTTGCACGCGCACTCGCATGTGGCGTTGCTGGGGTGGCTGTACCCGGTACTTTTTATTGCCTTGGTGCATGCTTATTTACCTGCTCCGGTCCGGAATACGAAAAACTATAGTTGGCTGTTCTGGCTGTCGCAGGTGTCGGTGCTGGGCATGTTGTTCAGCTTTCCGGTGCAGGGCTATGGGGCGGTGTCCATCACATTTTCTACACTGCACATTCTGCTCAGCTACTGGTTTGCCTACAGGTTTCTGAAAGATGCCAGGGCAGCCGGCAGTGCAACAGGGGAGCATCGTTTTTCCTTCCGTTTTATCAGAGCGGCACTGTTCTTTTTAGTGCTCTCATCCTTAGGGCCGTGGGCCATGGGCCCCATCATGGCAACCGGCAACAGCTTTACCGAACTATACTATAACGCCATCTATTTTTACCTGCACTTCCTGTACAACGGCTGGTTTACGTTTGCGGTGCTGGGCCTGCTGTTCTGGCTGCTGGAGAAGTATAAGATCACTGTTGGCCGGAACTATAGTTTGTGGATTTTCAGGCTGCTGTTCTGGGCCTGCTTGCCGGCTTACCTGTTGTCGGTGCTCTGGATAAAACCTGCAGCTATAGTTTATAGTTTGGCCGGCGCTGCTGCTTTGGCACAGGTAGTGGCCTTAGGGATTTTAGCAGCTATCATCTGGCCTGTTCGTGCGCAGATCTATAGTTTATTTAGGGGATGGGCTAAAACTATAGTTGCGCTTGCGGCGCTTGCCTTTGGCCTGAAAACACTGATGCAGTTTGCCACTGCTTTCCCGTACATGGCCGACCTGGCGTACGCGCTTCGTAATTTTATAATAGGCTACCTGCACCTGGTACTGATCGGGTTTGTGAGCTTTTTTATGCTGGCGTTTATGGCACAACAAGGCTGGCTGAACTATAGCAGCAAACTAAACAAATGGGGGATGGGCGTATTTATAGTTGGATTTATCACCAGCGAAGTACTGTTATTTCTGCAGGGCATTTTTTACTGGGCAGGTTTAGGCGAGATCCCGGATTACCACACCTTACTTTTTGCTGTAAGTATTCTTTTGCCGGCAGGCATACTGCTGTTTTTCATAGCGCAGTTCAAACCTCCTGAAACTATAAACTATAGTTCTGAAATTTACCTGACCTAAAGCCGGGTGAGGCATAAAAAAGCACACGCAGCCTAAGCCACGTGCGCCTTTGTGTAACTATAGATAGTGCTTGAAACTATAGGAGTGCCCGGTGCTGGTTTTTCTTATAGTACTCGATCTTGCTGGAGAACATATCAGCCATTTTCTCGGATCGCCACTTCGCTTCAGCCGCTTTTTCGCCTTCAAACAGCTCATCAATCGTTGTAAAAAAGATCAGCAACCAACGTTCAAAGTGTTCGGCACCAACCGGTAAGGTTATGTGCTTGGAACCCGGGGCGCCCTGGTAAGTCAGTTCGCCCAGCAATACCGTTTGCCAGAAGCGGTACATAATGTCCAGGTGTATGGGCCAGCGGTCCTGTATGCGTTCATCAAACACTGGTCCCAGCAATTTATCGGCACGCACGCGGGTGTAAAAGGTATCCACCAGCAACTTCACATCCTCCAGCGTCAATATATCGTGTTTTTCAGTCATTTTGTAAAGTATATTTTGACCAGTGATTAAGGAGATTTTTCTGATTATTAAGATTAAAATAAACCTATGTACAGCTTACCCTGAAATCTGTCAAATTCCTACAAAGTTCAGGAAATATAATCATGTTAAATCAGAAAAATCCCCTTAATCACTGGTCCTTTTAACTACACCCCAAACTATTACCGCAGTTCAGGCATTTGTAACAGGTGCCGGAGCGGATGGTGATGTGCCCGCATACGTTGCAGGCCGGGGCATCACCCATCATGTTGGCCAGTACCTGTTGCGTTTGCTCCATCAATACAGTGCGGCTCTTCGTTACAACACTATAACCGTTGGGATTAGTTTGATTAACCGGTTTCTCAACTATAGTTTTTACTGGTTCCGGCAGCGGTTCATTTATAATTTCCGGCTCCTGGGGCTGCACATGCACCAGGTCGGTACGGTTCAGGTACTCAAAACCAAGCAAACGGAACACATAGTCAAATACCGAAGTGGCAGATTTGATGTTCGGGTGCTCTACGCGACCAGCCGGCTCGAAACGGGTAAAGGTAAAGCGATTCACAAACTCTTCCAGCGGCACGCCATACTGCAAACCCAGCGACACCGAAATAGCAAAGCAGTTCAGGATAGAGCGGAACGAAGCCCCTTCCTTGTACATATCAATAAACAGTTCACCCAACTCGCCATTCTCGTACTCGCCGGTGCGGATGTACACGGTGTGGCCGTCTATTTTTGCTTTCTGGGTAAAACCGTTGCGCTTGTCTGGTAACTTTCTTCGCTCCACCATACGAGATAGTTCCTGGCGGAACACTTCGTTGGCGGATTCGGAAAGGATGGCCTGCGCTGCTTTCAGTACCTGTTCGGCGTTATACTTTTCGGTTGCTGTCTCCGTTTTTTCTTCTTCATCGGTGTTGCTGGATTTGGAAGAAAGCGGCTGCGACAGTTTACTTCCATCGCGGTAAATAGAACAGGCCTTCAACCCAAGTTCCCACGACAGTTCGTAGCTTCTGGCAATGTCGTCGGGCGTAACTTCGTTGGGCAGGTTTATAGTTTTAGAGATCGCTCCGGATATGAACGGCTGCACGGCCGCCATCATTTTAATATGGCCATCGGCATGGATAAAGCGTTTGCCCTTGCTGCCGCAGCGGTTGGCACAATCAAAAACAGGATAGTGTTCTGGCTTTAAGTACGGTGCACCTTCCACAGTCATGGTACCGCACACATAATCGTTGGCCTCTTCAATTTGTCTGAAACTATAGCCAAGCGCATGCAGCAAGTTAAAATCCGGTTTCTGGTACTGTGCCGAACTATAGCCTAAGCGTTCTAAACATGCTTCGCCCAACGTAAAGGCACTGAACAGCGAGGTTACATCATAGGCCGTGGCCACCGCATTTTCCAGCTTTTCTATTTCCGCATCGATAAAGCCTTTAGTCTTTAAACTTTCGGGGTTGATGTGCGGAGCGCCTTTTAAGGTAGCGTGTCCTTTGGCATAGTTAACTATAGTTTCGATCTCTTCTGAACTATAGCCCAGCTTTTTAAGCGCCACCGGAATAGACTGGTTGATGATCTTGAAGTAACCACCGCCGGATAGCTTTTTATACTTAACCAATGCATAGTCTGGCTCAACGCCGGTCGTGTCGCAGTCCATCAGCAAACCTATCGTTCCGGTCGGGGCAATAACGGTGGCCTGCGCGTTGCGGTAACCGTATTTCTCGCCTTGCTGCAGCGCTGCATCCCAGATCTGTTGTGTAGCTTTCAGTAAATAATCCGGGCATAGTTGCTGATCCAGGCCAACCGGTTTTATGCTTAGTTGCTCATAGTTGTCGTGCTGGTTATAAGCGGCGTAGCGGTGGTTTCGGATTACGCGGAGCATGACCTCGCGGTTAATGTCGTACTTTGCAAAAGCGCCCAGCGTAGCGGCCATTTCGGCGGAGGTACGGTAGGCGGTTCCAGTCATCAGCGAGGTAATGCCGGCTGCCAATGCACGGGCTTCGTCGCTATCGTACGGTAATCCCTGCACCATCAACAAAGCACCTAAGTTGGCATAACCTAAACCTATCGTTCTATAGTCATAAGAGCGTTGCGCTACGGCTTCGGAAGGGAACTGCGCCATCAGCACCGAGATCTCCAATACCACAGTCCATAGTCGACAGGCGTGTTCAAAAGCAGCTACATTAAATTGCTGTTTCTTCTCATCAAAAAAGCGCATCAGATTCAGTGATGCCAGGTTGCAGGCTGTGTCGTCCAGGAACATGTATTCCGAACACGGGTTTGATGCGTTTATTCTGCCTTCTGCCGGGCTGGTATGCCACTCGTTTATAGTGGTGTCGAACTGCACACCCGGGTCAGCGCAGGCCCAGGCGGCATCAGCTACCTGCTTCCATAAGTTGCGGGCAGGTATCGATTTTAAAATCTTCCCATCGGTACGGGCTGTTAAATGCCAGTCGCCGTTCTCTTTCAGCGCTTTAAAAAAGGTATTTGGTACCCGGATAGAGTTATTGGAGTTCTGCCCCGACACGGTAGCATACGCTTCGCCTTCGTAGTCAGATGAATACCCGGCCGCAATCAGCGCAGCAACTTTTTTCTCTTCTTCTTTTTTCCAGTTGATGAACTCCTGAATTTCGGGGTGATCTAAATCAAGGCACACCATTTTAGCAGCGCGTCGCGTCGTGCCACCCGATTTTATAGCACCGGCTGCCCGGTCGTTCACCTTCAGGAAAGACATCAGCCCCGATGAAGAACCGCCGCCCGACAGTTTTTCGTCTTTGCCCCGCACATTCGAGAAGTTGGTGCCCACACCTGAGCCGTACTTAAAAATGCGCGCTTCCTGCACCAGCGAGTCCATCAGGCCACCTTTGTTCGCCAGGTCATCCTTCACTGACAATATAAAGCAGGCGTGTGGTTGTGGCCTCTCAAATGCAGAAGTGGATTCCTTCATTTCGCCGGTGTCGGGGTCTATATAATAATGTCCCTGCGCTTTTCCCGTAATGCCATAGGCACTATAAAGCCCGGTATTAAACCATTGTGGCGAGTTGGGCGCGGCATACTGGCCCAACAGCATATACACCAGCTCATCATAAAATACCTGCGCATCCTGCTCTGTTGCAAAATAGCCATACTTACTGCCCCATTGTTTCCAGCAATCCACCAAGCGGTGCACCACCTGCTTTACCGATCTCTCAGCGCCGGTACTGCCATCGGGCTGCGGCACGCCGGCCTTGCGCAAATATTTCTGAGCCAGAATATCGGTAGCGATCTGCGACCATTGCACGGGCACTTCCACATCTGTCAGTTCTGTAACCACATCGCCGGCAGGGTTGCGGATGGTGGAGGAGCGTAGTTCATACCTATACTGCTCGTAAGGCGACTTTTTAGTGCCGGTAAATTTTCTTTTAAAGGAGAGACCTTTAGCACGGGGGCTGGTATTTTTCTTCATGGGCGGAAAGGATTGTGTGTTTTGAATAAGGAAAGAAAGAAGTATTCAAAAGTGCTATATAGAATCACCAATAGAAATGACGAATGTCATTTTAATAAAAGACATTTTACTCTTTTTTTGTGCCATCAACTAAATACATTTGTAACAACAATAAGTAAGACTTTTAATCTTAACGAAATGGAAAGCACAGAAACAATTAAAACACTGGACGTTACCGTACTGGAACCACGCATGAAGCACCCGACCATCTTCGAATGGTTTGATGCACTGAAAGGTGGCGAAGCCTTTATTATCCACAACGACCACGACCCGAAACCGCTGTATTACCAGCTGCTGGGCGAGCGTGGCAACACCTTTAAATGGGAGTACTTGGAGCAGGGCCCGGAAGTATGGGAAGTACGCATTGCGAAACTGACACCAGCCGAAGGCGAGACTGTTGGCGAACTGGTGGCCAAGGATTACCGCAAAGCGCAGGTGTTTAAAAAATATGGTATTGACTTTTGCTGCGGCGGTAAAAAATCGGTGAAGCAGGTCTGCGAAGAAAAAGGCATCAGCCAGGATGAGCTGGAAGCCGAACTGATTGCCATGGACGAAGCCGAAAAAGCACGCGAAGCAGAATACGATAAATGGGAGCCAGGCTTTTTAGCGGACTATATCGTGAACATGCACCACAAATATGTGCGCGAAGCCATCCCGGCCCTTTACGAATACACCACTAAGATTGCCCGCGTGCACGGCCAGCGCCACCCGGAACTGCTGGAAGTTGTAAAACACTTTACCAACGTGGCAAATGAACTGGAATCGCACATGCCGAAAGAAGAGCGCGTGCTGTTCCCGTATATTAAACAACTGGACGAAGCCAAAAAGAGCGGCGTGAAGTTAGATCCTGCAGCGTTTGGCTCTATCCAGAACCCGATCAACATGATGGAAATGGAGCACGACCATGCCGGCAACGAGCTGGAGCGAATTCGTGAACTGACCAACAACTATACCTTGCCGGCCGATGCCTGCGCAACCTACACAGTTGCCTTCAAAAAACTGAAGGAGTTTGAAGATGATCTTTTCCGCCACATCCACTTAGAGAACAACATCCTGTTCCCGAAAGCGCTTGAGCTGGAAAAAGAAGTAGTAAAATAAAACCCCACCCCAGCCCTCCCCTAAAAACAGGGGAGGGGGAAATTGAAAACTCCCCCTCCTGTTCTTAGGAGGGGGTTGGGGGAGGTAAATCCTGGTTCAGACATTTAAAATTAGTATAGCTATGAACAAGACAGCCACACCCCAGAAAAGAGATAAAAGCCTCGTTCCGCTTTCAAGGGAGCATCATTTTGGTCTGCTGTTCTGCTGGAAAATACGGCAGGGCCTGAAAAACGGAGCCGACCTGGAAGTAATGCGCGACTATGTGCGTTATTTCTGGAAAAACGTGCTGAAAGAACACTGTGACGAAGAAGAGTGGTTGCTGGAGCGCATCCTGAAAACAGACGACACTTTGCGTGCACGTCTGGCCGAAGAACACGAGCTGATCCATAGCATTGTAAAACTGATCGAGGTTGGTAGCCCGATGAACAAAGAGCTGTTTAAAGTGCTGGAAAGAGATCTGACCGACCACATCCGTTGGGAAGAGAGAGAGCTGTTTCCGTACCTGCAGGCCATTGTGGACCCGGAAGAACTGGCCTACAACACCGATCTGCTGAACCATAACCACGATCCGCGCCAGGATAATTTTACACCTGAGTTCTGGCTGACCAAGCCGCAGGCAGCTTAAATATGAACATAGCAGCCAACACCAAAATATCGGCCCTGATAAAAGAGAATCCGGCGGCCATAGATGCGATAGCCAGTATAAACAAGCACTTCGAGAAACTACGGAATCCGGTGCTGCGCAAGATACTGGCCTCCAGGGTAACTATAGCCGATGCCGCGCGCATTGGCGGCTGCGATGTGGATGCCTTTTACCGGAAACTGGCCCCGCTGGGCTTTACAGTTGCTACTGACCAAACAAACATAGCCATGCAGACCCCTGAAACCACAACCAATGCACTGCCGGATTACCTGGCACAGTTACCTGCGCAAAAGCTGATAACGCTGGATGTGCGCCAGGACATTGCAAGCGGCAACGACCCGTTTAAAAAGATAATGGATGCCGTAGCAGAAACAGGGGCAGGGCAGGCCTTGCTTATCATCAATACCTTCGAGCCGACCCCGCTTATTGCCATCCTGAAGAAGAAAGGCTATAGTTACCATACCGATACACGATCTGCAGACCTGGTGTACACCTACTTCTGGCCGGAGAACGAAACTATAGTTGCCGAACCGCAAACTATAGCCTCTGCCCAAAACGACTTTGAAGCTGCCCTGGCCCGCTTTGCCGGTAAAGTAAAACGCATTGATGTACGCGCCATGGAAATGCCGCAGCCGATGGTAACGATCCTGAGCGAGCTGGAAATACTGCCTGCCGGTGAAGCCCTGTATGTGGTGCACAAACGTGTGCCGCAGTTCCTGTTGCCGCAGCTGGAGGAGCGTGGTTTTAAGGTAACTATAAACGAGGCAGGCCCGAACGAAGTATACCTGTTGATCCACAACTAAAGAAACTATGAGCACTGCCACTACATCCAACTCGCCGGGCAAATGGGTTGTGCTGCCGCATTATGCGTTTGCTGCCCTGGCTTTTGTGGCGCTCAGCATCCTGCTGCTGTTCTCTACCGATGCCTTTGGGGGCCACTATTTCCACCCCAAACTGCTTACGCTTACACACGTGGCGGCGCTGGGCTGGGCCACCATGCTCATTTTCGGGGCCATGTACCAGTTACTGCCAGTGGTGCTCGACTGTAAACTATATTCTGAGAAGCTCGGAACTATAGCTTTCGTGTTTTTGGCGGTAGGCACTATACTTCTGGCCTGGTGCTTCTGGCATTTTGAGCTGGGCCATCTCATGCACCTGGCCGCCTGTAGTCTGGTCATCGCGTTCATCCTCTTCAATATCAACGTCATCCAAACTGCCCGCCAGGCACCTAAATGGACCGTTGAATCTGACTTTATAGTTACGTCAGCCATCTGGTTGCTGGTAACCGGTATAGTGGGGCTGGTGATGGTGCTGAATTTTACAATGGCTTTTCTGCCTGCAGAGCACACGCATTATCTGAAACTGCACGCGCACATTGGTATGGCCGGCTGGTTTTTGCTGCTGATCATAGGCGTTGGCTCCAAGCTGATCCCGATGTTCTTGCTGGCGCATGCCGAGGACTTTAAAAAGCTGAACTGGAGCTATAACCTGATCAATGCCGGGCTGGTGTTCTTCATTTTCGATCACCTGTTTTTTCATACCGCTTTACTGCCGGTTTATGCCGCGCTGGTGGTGGCTGGCGTTATCCTGTTCCTGCTTTTTATCTACGAAACCAGCAAAACCCGCCAGCGCAACGATGTAGACCTGGGCATGAAACAGACTTTTGTGGCGCTGGGCTTACTGCTGTTGCCGCTGGTACTGGTTATAGTGGTGAGTAGCAACCTGAACCTGCCGCAGCAACTGTTGTCGTCTATCTACTTAGTGTATGGTATCTCGGTATTTTTCGGGTTTGTTTCGGCAATCATACTGGGCCAGACCTTTAAAACCCTGCCATTCATCGTTTGGATGCACGCCTACGAAGACTACGTGGGCAAATTTAAAACCCCATTACCCAAAGACCTCTACAATCACAGCCTGCAGCGCTGGCAGAACATAACCTACCTGTTTGGGTTTGTACTTTTAATAACGGGTGTACTGCTGCGCAACCAGCAGGTCATACTTGGTGGCGCCATCGGTTTTACCCTTACAGCCGTGCTGTATACCGTAAATGTTTTTCAGTTGCTCTTACATAAAGTTCAGGAACTTAAACCTTTTGCTTATGGAAACACAGGTGCCTGAGGAGTTCGGCAATGAAGTGTTCGAAACCTTAAAATACATCATCGACCCCGAAGTGGGCATAAACATAGTGGACCTGGGTCTGGTTTACGAGATAAGCCTGGACGGTGACAAGCTGGAAGTTAACCTGACCCTGACCACGCCCGGCTGCCCTATGAGTGGCACCATAGTAACAGCGACAGAGCAGATCCTGCTGAAGCGCTTCCCGAACCTGGATGTTAAAGTAAACCTCGTGTGGTCGCCACCGTGGTCTACCGAAATGATCACGGAAGAGGGCATGCGCCAGCTGGAAGGTAAGTCGTAAGTTTTGTACTGTTTAAGATCAGAAAATGAGTTTGCTTTCGAAAACGACGGAATATGCCCTGCGCGCCATAGTATACGTCGCCATGCAGGATGCACTGGGCCTTAAAGTAGGCATAAAGGAGATAGCCCGGGAACTGGAGCTGCCGGTACATTTTATTGGCAAGATCCTGCAGGACCTGGTGCGTAAAGGCCTGATCGCTTCTGTAAAAGGGCCTGGCGGCGGCTTTTTCCTGCACCGCCCTGCCAGCGACATCAGCATTCTGGAAGTGATAAATACCATTGACGGCATGGAGGCTTTCAGAAAGTGCGGCATGGGCATGAAACAGTGCTCTGACCTGCACCCCTGTCCGCTGCACCACGAGATAAAAGCCTACCGCGTGCAGTTGCTGAAGGTATTTGAAAGCAAAACCATCCAGACGCTGGTAGACGGAATTAATACCGGAAAATACTTTATTACGAACCTGCATGAAGAAACGCAGCTCTAACCACTTTCAGAAATAATAAACTATACGATCAGGCTATAGTTTGCCTATAGTTTGCTGGATGTTGCCTTTCTGTCATCTGCCTGTGCAGCAGCCAGGTCCTGCCTTATAGTTTTAAGTTTATACAAAATCATACCCAATCAGCCAACCTTTTTAAACACTGGTCACATGATAGTTACCCAAACCCGGTCTGCTTTCTCTGAAAAACTGAGAGCGATGGAGCCGGATGCCCGTCCTGAACACGAAGTAGCAGCTTTGCTGGAGGCTGTGGAAGAAATTCGTGCGCTGAAGAAGAAACACAATGCAGTGGTGTTATCGCATTTTTATATGCCCGCAGAGCTGCAGGTAAAGCACGAAGACGGCGGCATAGCCGATTTTGTCGGCGACTCGCTGGGCCTGAGTGTGGCCGCTAAAAGTGTAGAGGCCGATACCATTATTTTCTGCGGCGTGAAATTTATGGCCGAAACTGCCAAGATCCTGAACCCGGTGAAACAGGTATTGCTGCCCAGCTTTGATGCCGGCTGCTCCTTAGCCGAAAGTATTACCGGCGAAGACGTGCGGATGCTGAAGAAACTATGGCCGGGTGTGCCGGTAGTAGCCTACATCAATACCTATGCCGAAACCAAAGCTGAAGCCGACAATTGCTGCACCTCGCGTAATGCCCTGGAAATTGCCCGATCTTTGGGTGGCGACAGGCTGATATTTTTACCGGATCTGTACATGGGCCGCAACCTGCAGAGCAAGATAAAAGCTGAAACTGGCAAAGAGCTGATACTATGGGAAGGCAAATGCGAAGTACATGAGCAGTTTACACCACAGCGCATTAACGGCCTGAAAATGATGTACCCCGAAGCACAGGTACTGGTGCACTGGGAGGTGCCGGACGACACCGTAAGCGATGCCCTGAAAGGAGCTGGTGGTATAGTTGGCAGCACATCCGATATTATCCGGTTTGTAGGCGAAAGCCAGAGCCGCCAGTTCATATTAGGCTCGGAGTGCGATCTTGGAGCTACCTTACGCGGCATGTATCCGCAGAAAGAATTTATAGTGCCCTGCATCAAGTGTCCGCACATGAAGCAGATAACCATGGCCCGTACCCTGGATGCGCTGCGCTCGATCGGTACTGAAAAAGAAGCCCTGTTCGAGATCACGCTCGAAGATGAGATTATCAGAAATGCCCTGACCCCGATAGAGCGAATGCTGGCTTTTGCATAACTAAAGTAACATGCGGTACGATGTGATTGTGTTGGGCAGCGGCATTGCGGGTCTGACATTTGCCCTCGAAGCTGCTGCTCATAAGAAGGTGTTGGTGCTCTGTAAAGCTGCATTACAAGAGACCAATACCGCTTATGCGCAGGGTGGAATAGCCGCTGTGCTGGGTACTATAGATTCGTTTGAGCAGCATGTGCAGGATACCCTGGAAGCCGGCGCTGGCCTGTGCGATGAGACGGCCGTACAGTTTATGGTGGAGCAGGCGCCGGAGAGTATAAAATGGCTGCAGCAGCAACAGGTTAAATTTGACAGCGGTGCCGACGAAACGATAGCCCTCGGCCTGGAAGGCGGACACAGCCAGCATCGGATTGTGCATGTAAAAGACCATACCGGCTTAAGCATACAACAGGCACTTAGCAGAGCTGCTTTACAGCATCCAAATATTACGGTATTTGAATATCACCTGGGGCTCGACCTGCTCACGCAAACTATAGCTGATGAAAAAGTCTGCTGCGGCGTGCAGGTGCTGGACTTAAAGACCGGCAACTATAAAACGATATTTGCCAACGCCACCGTACTGGCTACAGGTGGCTCCGGCCAGGTTTTCTGCCACACCACCAACCCAACTATAGCCACCGGCGACGGGCTGGCCATGGCCGCAAGGGCAGGAGCAAAGATCCGTAACATGGAGTTTTTCCAGTTCCACCCGACAGCCTTGTACGACCCCACTTCAGAAGATACTTTCCTGATAAGCGAAGCCTTGCGCGGAGCAGGAGCGGAACTGGTATTGCCTGCCGGGGACACATTCATGCATCGTTACCACCCGCTTGGCTCCTTAGCCCCCCGCGATGTAGTAGCCCGTGCCGTGTACGAACAGATGCAACTGCACAATTCGCCATGTTTATTCCTGGATGCTCGTCATCTTGGTAAAGCGTTATTGCAACAGAAATTCCCATCTATCTATAACCGCTGCCAGACTATAGCCATCGACCCAACTATAGACCTGATCCCGGTGGTGCCGGCGGCGCATTACCAGTGTGGCGGCATACAGACCGACCTGCAGGGGCAAACAACTATAGCCGGACTGTACGCCATCGGGGAAGTGGCTTGTACGGGTGTGCACGGGGCTAACAGGCTGGCCAGCAATTCCCTCCTCGAAGGGGTGGTGTTTGCCAGGTCGGCCGCGGCTCATTTCCAAACTATAGTGCAGCCAAAGTGTTTTGCGGATTTCGACAGCATAGTTTACCACCGGCTTAACGAGGAACAGGATGCCGCGATAAACCACCTGAAAAGTGAGCTGCAGCTGCTGCTATGGCGGCAGGCAGGTATTGTTCGCACACCCGAAGGGCTGGCAGGTGCCCTTGATAAACTGGAAGTTCTGAGATACAAGCTGGAACGCCTGCACACTTTTTCGGTTGCCTGGCAGGAGGTGCAAAACCTGCTAACAGTAGCTGAACTTATACTGGTCGCCGCTAAACATCGCAAAAAAAGTGTAGGCGGGCATTTTGTACAATCCACTCAGGCACTGGCAGCCGTTTGTTAACCTTTTGTTTTCATAAGGAGTTAATGTTGTAACTAACTGAACTATAGTTAACTATAGCTGAAGTTGAGCATGGTAATCCGGCCTGAGAAGTACAGTTTAAATACTACAAAAGTGAAGCGGTTGTGAAAAATACGTACCGCTGTAAGTGTTATTACTTAAAATTAAACCTTCGTAGTAATTAAAACATTCTGGAACATAATGAGTAAGTTTATGGCATTGCCAAACGGGCCAGTACCTTAAATTTAACATATGGAGCGGAAAACAGCACCTGTAAATCTTGCTATTGAAAAGAACTATGACTCGGAAATGTGTGGGAGCATACCGCTGCACCTGGTAAACCTGATACAACCACACGGCATGCTGCTGGTGCTCGATAAACAGGAGCTGCGCATACTGCAGGCCAGTGCCAATACCGAAGTTTATTTACAGATTGCTGCCGACGAACTGCTTTCCAAACCTTTCTCAAGTCTTATACCGGAGCACCAGTTTAACGAGGTCGTCTCTAAACTGAAAAGCCAGAACAAACAGGACAAAATTCCCTTTACACTTAGTTTACCGGCCGGCGATACGGTTAAAACCTTCACTGCTATTATCCTGCAGCACCCCGATTACATTCTGGTGGAGCTGGAAGAAAGCAGAACTATAGCACAGGAGTCCTTTCTGAGTTTGTACCAGCACCTGAAGTACATTACCTCGCTGCTGAAACAACCGGATACGATAAGCGAAATAGCACAACTGGCAGTAGAGGAGCTCAAAAAGTTCAGTGGCTTTGATAAAGTGATGGTGTACCAGTTTGACCCGAACTGGAACGGCATGGTTATAGCCCAGGCACGCGAAGCAGACATGGACGATTACATGGACCTGCGCTTCCCGGCATCGGATGTGCCCAAGCAGGCCCGCGACCTGTATTTTAAAAACCCGTACCGCCTGATCCCGACCCGCAGTTACACACCCGTGCGGCTGGTGCCGGTGCTGAACCCGGTAACACAAAAATTTACCGACCTCTCTGACTGCAGCCTGCGCAGCGTAGCCAATGTGCACCTCGAGTACCTGGCCAATATGAGAGTGGATGCGTCTATGTCGTTACCGCTGATCATTGATAACAAACTATGGGGGCTGATTGCCTGCCACCATAAAACGCCTAAATACCTGAGTTACGAGATGCGCTCTGCCATGGAGCTGCTATCCGATATATTAGCTGCCCAGTTGCAGGCCCGCCAGAAAGAAGAAGCCATGGCCCACCGTGTAAAGCTTCGCAGCCTGCACGCATCGCTACTGGAACAGATCTACAGCAGCCCGAACTTTGCCGAAGGCTTACTGGAAGGTGAGACAACCATCCTGGAACTGTTCTCGCTGAGTGGGGCGGCAGTGTTTTACGAAGGCAATACCTGGGTAGCCGGCGAAACACCCTCTCCGCAGGAGATGAAAGAGCTGGTGTCGTGGTTGCGCCGAAACAATGCGACAGGCTTGTATGTTACTGATACACTGCCACAGGCATACCCGCGCGGCAAAGATTTCCAGACAAAGGCCAGCGGACTGATGGCAATACCAATAAACAAGGAGCAGGGCGAATTTATACTGGGCTTCAGGCCGGAAGTACAGCAGACTATAAAATGGGGAGGCGACCCGAATAACGCCGTGCAGATGGAACCGGATGGCAAGAGCTATCATCCGCGTAACTCCTTTGCTATTTACAAGGAAGTTGTAAAAAATACGTCCCTGCCCTGGATGCCGGACGATGCCGCTGCCGCTGAAACGCTGCGGCACGCCGTGCTGGAAAAGCTGATCAAAGACAGATATTAAGATTGGCTGATTACCGCTTACCTTATTGCACACATGAAGTCAGAACAGCAACAGTTATCTATGGCAGTAACGAAACCATCTGAAAAAGAGAAGGCTAAACCTACCGACCATTACCTGGTAGGGATTGGTGCGTCGGCAGGTGGGCTCGAAGCGATCCATATGCTCTTCGACCATTTTCCGAATAACTCCAGCTTTTCGTTTGTCATCATTCAGCACTTATCGCCCGACCACAAGAGCCTGATGACGGAGCTGCTGAGCAAGCATACCAGCATGCAGGTGCTGGAGGCAGAAGATAACATGTTTACAAGGCCCAACTGTGTGTACGTGTTGCCCAGCGGCAAGCAGCTTACCATAGAGAACGGCCGCCTGCGCCTGACCGAAAAGACCCGAAGCCGCGAGCCAAATTTTGCCATCGATCTGTTTTTTGAGTCGATGGCCAGGAGCAGGGGCAAGTACGCGATTGGGGTTGTGCTGTCTGGCACCGGTACGGATGGCACCAAAGGAGCCAAAGCCATAAAGAAGGCTGGTGGCATGGTAGTAGTGCAGGACCCTGAAACGGCCAAGTTTGACGGCATGCCACGCAGCGCAATTGATGCAGGTTACGTAGACTATGTGCTGGCACCGGACCAGATGCCAGACGAGATCATTTCTTATACACAGAAGATACCTTTGCTTAAATCACTGATAAAGGATAGTAAACACGAACACGAGAACGCTATACTGAAAGATATCCTGGACCTGGTGTGCACCCACACCCAGACCGATTTTTCAGACTATAAGGAAGCGACCATTAACCGCCGCATCCGGAAACGGATGGATAGCTTAAAAATTACAGAGCTGGCGGCTTATCTGGACTATCTGCATGAGAACCCTAACGAGATAAAAAAACTATGCCAGGAGTTCTTTATAAATGTTACCAATTTCTTCCGCGACCCGGAGGCGTTTGAGTTGCTGGAGCAAAAAGTAATTCCGCATATAATTGAAAATAAGCCCGAGAATGAACCTGTAAAAGTATGGGTGGCCGCCTGCAGTACCGGCGAAGAGGTGTACTCGCTGGCCATACTCTTTGTCGAAGCCTACGAAAAGCTGGGCAGAGAGCCGAATATCAAGCTTTTTGCCACGGATATAGACCAGCAGGCTATTACTCAGGCATCGAAAGGCAGTTACCCGACCAGCATTGCCAAGCACGTAACGGCAGCCCGCATCGAGCGTTTTTTTACATTGCGGAATAACCGCTACATTGTAAAGGATGAGATCCGGAAGCTGGTGATTTTTGCGCAGCACGACCTGCAGAAGGACCCGCCTTACAGCCGTATAGACCTGATCACGTGCCGCAACATGCTGATCTACCTGAATGCCGAGCTGCAGAATAAGGTAATTGCGCTGTTTCCGTATGCCCTTAATTTTGGAGGTTACCTGTTGCTGGGCCCCAGCGAGCATATCGGCGATATGGGATCTTATTTTAAGGAAGAGAACCGCAAATGGAAGCTTTTCCGGAAGATAAAGGAAAGCCAGGGCTCGGGGAGGAAGAAAGCCTATGGGCTGAACCACCAAAACACAGGCCTCACATCGCTGAGTCAGAACACACAATATAAAAATCTTTCGCTGGCCCTCTACAATAACTCCTTTATGGATGCCGTGTCCGAAGACTTTAAAGTTACGGCACTGTATGTGGATGAACAGTACCAGCTACTGCACGGCATCGGCGACATCAACCGTTTCCTTAAGTTTCCGGACAAGCGCCTGCACTTTAACCTGATAAAGATGGTGCCTGAAGAGCTGGCCGTTACCCTGAGCGTGGGCATACGCAAAGCCCTGAAGCAGGACCGCAAAGTAGTGGCGCGGCAGGTAACCGTAAAAATGGGCAAAAAGGAGCAACTGGTACACGTTTCCATACGCCCGGTTTCCGGAGAGAAAGATCAGTCGAAAGTAATACTGGTGCTGCTGCAGGAGCTTGGCGAAGTAACGCCGCTGCCTAAGGTATCGGACATGACCTTTGTATCGGATTCGGATTATTACCAGCAGCTAACGGCCCTGGAAATGGAGCTGAAGGAAGTGCGCGAAAGCCTGCACATGACGGTGCAGGACCTGAGCACCTCCAACGAAGAGCTCCAGTCGAGCAACGAAGAGCTGATGTCGAGCAACGAAGAGCTGCAAAGCTCCAACGAAGAGATGCAGTCGCTGAACGAAGAGCTGCATACTGTAAACTCGGAGCATCAGCTAAAGATAAAAGAGCTGCAGGAGCTGAACGAGGACCTGGACAACTTTATCCGCAGTTCCAACATCGGGCAGCTGTTCCTGGACCATCACCTGCGCATCCGTAAGTTTACGCCTGCAGTAGAGAAACTCATCAACATCATCGATAGTGACCTTGGCCGGCCTATCCACCACCTGTCGCATAACCTGAAGTACAGCCAGTTTATAGACGATATAAAGAAGGTAAACAACACCTCGGCAGAGATAGAGCAGGAAATAGAAACGCAGGACGGCAGATATTACCTGATGCGTATTCTGCCATACCTGAAGCAGGATGGCAACAAGGATGGAGTGGTTGTTAGTTTTGTGGATGTGACCACACTCAAAACCCTGACCAATGTGGTGCAGGGCGTGTTGAACAGTTCCCTGAACAGCATTATGGCCTTCCGGTCGGTACGTGATGATAAACGTGCTATAGTTGACTTTAACTGGACCCTACTGAACAAACGGGCAGAGGCGCTGATCGAAAGATCGCAGGCAGACCTGTTAGGCAAGAGTGTGCTCGATACCATTCCGTTCCTTAAAAAATCGGGCTTGTTCCGGAAGCTGGCACAGGTTGCCGAAGATGGTAAATCATTGCACATAGAGCAGCAACTGGAGGTAAACGGAGGCAAGATATGGTACGAGATAGCGGCTGTAAAAATGGGCGATGGCGTTACCTTAACAATGGGCGACGTTACCGGCAAAAAGAACAGCGAAGATAAAGTACAGATCGCTTACGAAGAGCTGAAAGCGGCCGAAGAAGACCTGATCAGGCTAAACAACGAGCTGGAGAAGCGGGTAGCTGAACGAACTGCCGCCCTGGCCGCCAGCGAAGAGCGCTTCCGGATGGTATCGATGGCGACGAACGATGTGATCTGGGACTGGAACCTGGTAACAAACGAGATCTGGTGGAGCGATAGCTTAAAAACCATGCTGGGCTACGACTCTACGCAGCTGCTGGATGGCGTAAACAGCTGGTTCAACCTTATTCACCCGGAAGACCGCGAGAAGGTTGTAAAGGATATAAACAGCGCGATCAACACCGGCAAGGATCAGTGGTCCGGAGAATACAGGATCAAAAAGGCAGGTGACGGCTATGCTTTCGTATCGAACAGGGCCTACATTATGCACAACGAATACCAGATGCCGCACCGGGTGCTGGGCTCGTTTATAGACCTGACTGACCTGAAACAGACCCAGGAAAAACTGCAGCAGACCAACGAGCACCTGCTCCGTGTAATAGAAGACCTGGATACGTTTGTGTACACGGCGTCGCATGACCTGAAATCCCCGATCGGGAACATAGAAGGCCTGATGCTACTGTTGCAGGACCAGATCGCAACCGCAGGGCCGATTCCCGGAGAACCTACCGAGCCTGTCTTTGAGATGATGAAAGATGCCATTGTGCGGTTCAAGAATGTGATAAGAGACCTGACGGACATCGCCAAAATACAGCGCGACGTAGACAGTGAGCCTGAAACAGTGGATGTGCGGGAGGTTTTTGAAGAAGTGAAATCAAGTTTGCAGGAACTCTTGATCCGTGAAAAAGCCCGGATCGAGGTTGATTTTGAGACCGCGCCGCAGGTGGCCTTTTCAAAAAAGAACCTGTATAGTGTACTGTATAACCTGATAAGCAATGCCATAAAATACAAAGCTAAAGACAGGCCACCGCACATTGTCCTGAAAACCGATGCGGTAGATGGTTATGTCCGGCTGACGGTGCAGGATAATGGCCTGGGTATCAGTGCGCAGAACTTAGCAAAGATCTTTACGCTGTTCAAGCGTTTCCATACGCACGTAGAAGGGACGGGCATGGGTTTATACATAGTAAAACGATTAATTGACAACGCAGGAGGCTATATTGAAGTAAACAGCCGGGAAGGAGAGGGCACTACTTTTGAATTGTATTTAAAAAAAGAATAAAAGCCGCTTTTTGAGAGCGGCAGCCGTATAACCGGTTTTTGCGCGCCAATAGTTAGTTCAGTTTTAGTAACAGGAAATTTATAGTTGATGAAGAAAATCTCTTCGGTAATGCTCATTGACGATGATGAGACAACAAATTACATTAATAAGCTGACCGTAACCCGTGCAGAAATAACCGATGAACTGTTGATCTCGCTGGACGGCAAAGCTGCCCTCGATGTGATACAGCAGCGTTGTGAGCAATCTATAGCATGCGGTGTGAACTGTGTGCCCGAACTGATTCTGCTGGATATTAACATGCCTGTGCTGGATGGCTTTGGTTTTCTGGAGGCACTGGCCAGGCTGGAAGCAATGCAAAAACATAAAGTGGTAATAGCCGTGCTCACTACCTCGCTTAACCCCCGTGATGTGGCTCGGGTAAAAGATGCCGGCGTTACCGAACTGCTAAACAAACCACTTACCCGCGAATCGCTTTTACAACTGGTGAACAAATACTTCCCCAGCGTATCCCCTGCTGTAGTTTCTAACTGATCACGACAGCGCCTGTGGTGCCGGGCCACCGGCAGGTTTCGATCTGTCTTCTGGAAGTGGTACAAACTCCTGGTTATCAGTAGGTGGTAACAGGATGCGCCCGGCTTTCCAATCGGCTTTTGCCTGTTCTATCCGCTCCTTCCGCGACGATACAAAATTCCACCAGATAAACCGTTCACCTAACGGCTCTCCGCCAAGCAGCATCAGGGTGGCAGCTGTTCTGGCAACTATAGTTGGCTCTGCATTTTTGTTGAATACCAGCATCTGGCCCGTGGTGTAAGTGCGGCCTGCTACTTCTATCGTACCTTTCGCTACATAAATGCCACGTTCGGTATGCTTGTCGGGTAAACTGAACCGGGCGTTAGGCTCCAGAATCACATGCAGGTAAAACAACGGCGAATGTGTTTTTACTTCGTTGCCGAGGCCGTAGGCATTGCCGGCAATCAGGCGCATCCACACGCCGGTATCCGTAAAAACGGGCAGTTCTTCGGGTTTATAGTTGGTAAAGGCAGGGGCCGCTTCTTCATCTTTTTCGGGCAGGGCCACCCAGGTCTGTATCATTTCCAGGGTGCCGCCGGCCAGCGCAGCCGGGTCTTCAAAGCGCTCTGAGTGGGCAATGCCGCTGCCGGCTGTCATCCAGTTCACTTCTCCCGGGCGTATGATCTGCTCCACGCCCAGACTGTCGCGGTGGGTTACCTGGCCGCCAAACAAATAGCTGACTGTAGATAAGCCAATGTGCGGGTGCGGCAGCACATCCATGGCATGGGTTTGGGCAGGAGCCACATCCACAGGGCCGGCATGGTCCATGAATATGAACGGGCCCACCATGCGGCGCAGCCTGAACGGAAGGATCCGGCGTACATCCATGCCCGGTGCCAGCGATGCTTTACGGGCTTCAATTACAATATCCAGCATAACTATAGTTTATAGTTTTAATCTTCAGAACGAAAAATAACCTTTTGCGGCCAACATTGCACAAGCATACAGCAACTACAACTATAGCAACCCTAATGTTTTAGGTAAACTATAGTCTGAAATGCAGCCTTTTAAAATCGAACTGCGTAACCTGCTCTGTACCAATCCTTCTCGCGTATGACCTTTTACACCACCAACCCCGAGCACCTTTTGTTTGATGCCGCCCGCAACGGCGATGTGGCTTACCTGAAAGAACGTATTGCCGAAGGCGCGGACCTGACGATAAGAAACGGCCGAGGCTTTACCCCCTTAATTATTGCCAGTTACGACGAGCACCTGGAAGCTACCAAACTGTTGCTGGAGGCCGGCGCAGACCCAAATGCCCAGGACAGCGGCGGCAATACGGCCCTGATGGGCGTAAGCTTTAAAGGCTACCCCGACATTGCCAGACTGCTGATAGCACACGGTGCCGACCTGAACCTGCAAAATGGCAGCGGCGGCACTGCCCTGATGTTTGCTACCCTGTTCGGGCGCAACCAACTGGTGAAACTGTTGCTGGAAGCCGGCGCAGATACAACCATACGCGATGCGCGCGGCCTTACTGCCCTGGACCTGGCTTACCAGCAAGGCAACGAGGAAGCAGTCAACCTCTTTCGGCAGGCCGGTAAACTATAATTGGTTTCATTGCCATAGCGATTTTGTAATCCGCTCTCAAAGCGCGAAACTATAGTTGCTGGAATATGCGCGTGAACTATAGTTTGGCACTTTAAAAGACTATGACTTACCGGTGTTGATAAATAAAAACTAATATAGTTAGTGTGGGTGGATAAATAACTAATTAAATTAGCGGTCTGGTCTTGCGTAATGTGTCGGCAGACATGCCATAGTTGCTGCTTTATGTTACTTCGGATCAGTTCTAAAAAGCGTAATCTATAGTTTACAGCAGCGTTTATAGTTGCTTTTTGCCCATGCCTGGTACAGCACCCGATCAGTTTTTTCAGGAAAGCCGCAGTTTTGCCGAGATCAGGCAGGAGTTATTCGGGAGGTACCTGGAGGTGTGGTGCGATCTGCAACAGGAAAAGCACAAAGGTGAAAATAAGTTACCGCTGTTGCTGATAGATCTGGAAGCCGGCGCTGACCTGTCCGAAACGGAAGATACTGCTACACTCGATCCTTATCTTTACAAAAGCATTCTGAAAAGAGAGCAGCAGCGCCAGCCGGTGCTTAGCTACCTTTACAGCAAACGGAAAACAGCCCTTGCGCAGCTCTGCGAAACGATACCGGCATTGCCTTTTTACGATGAACTGGAAACGCCGCCTGTGGTGCTGCACAATGCTGAAAATAAGGAGCAGACAACTATAGCACTGGAAGCCGGCCATCCTGCCCTTGTTTTCCTGGAGCCGTTCGGCAGCAGCTACGCGCAACAGGTACTGCAGCAAGCAATAGATAGCGAAAGCGCAGACCTTTTTATGCTCCTTCAACCGGAAACTATAGCCAGCGCTGTTACCACTGCAAAGCCATCGGCAGCACTCACCAGGTTGTTTGGCAGTCATCTGCAACCCATCCAGGCTTATTGCCGCAAGCAGAAAAGCAAAGCCAGGCGCGCCGCCTTCATTCTCGATATTTTTGAAGCTATCCTGAAAGAGAAAGAGTACTTTCTTCAGCGCTTCCACATAAACCTGCCCGGCACCGGGGCTGCTGCTTATTACCTGCTTTTTGCATCCCAAGACAGCTATAGTTACCGTAGTTTTAAGGAGATGCTGCTGCCCTATAGTATACTGCAACCCGATGGCGTGCCCCTGTTCATGGCCAATACGTTTGTGCAGCAACAGACCGAGCTGTTCGGGCAAAAGCCAGCCTATAGCATCGCGTGTCTGGAAGAGCAGATTCTGGCGCAGGAAGCACTGTACAAATACAAATCCATTGAGCAGATTTATACTACAGACCACGCCGGTACGCCATATACCCGCCAGAACTACCTGGAGGCCATTGAGCGGCTGCGCCGTGCCGGGAAAGCAGAATTGCTGAATGGCAGCACCATGCAGCCGGTGAAGCGCCCGGTGCCCTCGGCCAAAGTAAAGTTCAGATCCCGCTCCTGAAACTATAAGTAAAGATTTGCCCCACTGGTGTTAATCCTGTATTTTCAGGAACAGAAATGTTTAGCACCTAACCTATCCCTTTATGCTGCAACGCCAGGTTTACCGCATGCCCCGAGCAGGTTCCATCAACAACCTGGCCTTACAAACCGAAACGTTGCCAGCCCCGGCACCCGACGAAGTGTGCGTGCAGGTGAAAGCGATCGGGCTGAACTTTGCGGATATTTTTGCGATGCAGGGCCTCTACAGTGCTACTCCCAAAGGCGCTTTTGTTCCGGGGCTGGAGTTTTCGGGGGAGATAGCGGCCGTTGGCGAACAGGTAACCACCTGGAAAATAGGGGACAAGGTAATGGGTGTTACCCGGTTTGGCGGCTACACAACCCACCTGAACATCGATCAGCGCTACGTGATACCGCTTCCTGCCGGCTGGAGCTACGAGGAAGGTGCCGGTTACCTGGTGCAGGGACTTACGGCGTATTATGCGCTCACGCAGTTAGGCGCGCTGGAGCCGAACACCACCGTACTGATACACAGCGCAGCCGGCGGGGTAGGCATACTGGCTAACCGCATCTGCAAAAAGTACGGGGCCTATACCATAGGCACGGTCGGCAACCCGGGCAAAGCGGAGTTTTTACTTTCTTCCGAAGGCTATGATGACGTAATTGTGCGGGACAGCGAGTTTGAGCAGCGCCTGCGAACAGCCCTGCACGGCCGGCCCCTGCAGCTGATTATGGAATGTATTGGCGGCGACATATTGCAACAGGGCTGGAACATGCTGGCACCCATGGGGCGGATGGTGGTTTACGGCAACGCAAGCTTTACCACGCACTCTTCCAAACCAAATTACCCCAAACTGATCTGGCGTTACCTCTGGCGCCCCAAAATTGATCCGCTCCGGCTGCCCACAGAAAACAAATCGCTGATGGGGTTTAACCTGATTTACCTCTACGAACAGACCGACATGATGCACCGCCTGCTGCGCGAACTACAGGCCCTCGACCTGAAACCACAATACATAGGGCAGGTCTTTCCGTTCGGGCAGATGCACGAGGCGATCCGCTTGTTTCAGCTGGGGAAAACGATAGGCAAAGTAGTGGTAACCACACCGTAGTAAACTATAGTTTGGTAGCCCAACACCTATAGTTTGTAAAGACATGATACCTTTGGTCCGGTGATCCTACTTCATCTCAGTAGACCATTTACAATTTTTTATTACAGCTACCTGTAGTTTACAAAAAGTGAATTTGGTTTACCAATCCACTCAGCTTCTGAAGTATGCAGTGGTTTGGTGAATGTGTTATAACATTGATTTACTGAAAGTTATAGTTTGAGATGAGGAGGTGGGTCTGTTAACTTATTGTCGCTCAGAGAGAAATGAGATAGCCCCAGCTGTTAAAATGATCGGAAATTAGTGTAATATTTTGTTTGATGAATATTATGTATTGTCTGATTAAACTATAGATTTGTATTTATTGCGCTTACCATACAAACTTAACCGCACGCTATTTTATGCTTCAACGATTACTACTGGTACTGTTGCTTTTCCTTTCGCAGCAGGCTATTGCCCAGGAGTCAGGTGCCCGGCAGTACCGGTTATCAGGTACTGTAAAAGGAGCCTGGGGCGAAAAACTGGAAGGAGCCTACCTGGTATTCAGCTCGGGTAAAACCGCTCTCTCTGATAAGCAGGGCAGGTTTTCTGTTATGTTACCGGCTGGCAAACACGAAGTAACCTGCCAGTTCATCGGCATGACTCCTTTTCGCGAAACCGTTGTGCTGAACAGCGACAAAGAAGTGGTATTTACGCTGATACACCGCAATTTTGACCTGCAGGTAGTAGAGATCACCGGCCGCCAGGTGACAGACCCCAGCTCTACCAACATGGGCAGTACCTTTATAGACCAGAAACTGATGACGCGCATGCCCAAACTGCTGGGCGAAGCCGATGTGATTAGAACGGTTTCGGCTTTGCCGGGTGTGGTAAATGCCGGCGAAGGTACGTCCGGCTTTTTTGTGCGCGGTGGCAGTGCCGACCAGAACCTGGTGCTCATGGACGATGCTCCTTTGTTCAATGCCAATCACCTGTTCGGTTTTTTCTCGGTCTATAACCCCGATATCCTGAAGAGCTTTATGCTGCACCGCAGTGGTATCTCGGCAAGGTATGGCAGCCGCATCTCCTCGATACTGGATGTGAGCCTGCGCGATGGTAACCCCGATAAAATGCAGTACGAGATAGGCGTATCGCCGATAACCGGTAAACTGAGCATGGATGGCCCCTTGTCGGAGAAGGCAACGATGCTGGTGGCGGTGCGTGGGGCCTACCCGAACTATATCATGAAGCTGTTCCCGAGCCGGAACATAAAGCAGAGCTCCGGCCACTTTTACGATGCCAATCTCAAGCTCAAATACAAACTGAACGAAAATAACAACCTGAGCTTTTCAGGCTACTATAGCAACGACGGCTTTAAATTCCCCAATGACACCACCTACCAGTGGAGCAATGCACTGGGCACCGTAAAATGGAGCCACCTGTTCAATAATGACTTTTCGGGGGTGGCTACGCTGGTAAAAAGCGTGTATAAAAACAAAGTGGAAGGCCTCTCGACCGGCGAGGAATTTGAGCTACATTCCGGTGTAGACCTTACCCAGGCAAAGCTTGATTTCGGTTATTTCGGTTTAAAAGGGCACCAGGTAGATTTTGGCGGCGAAGCATCGCTGTACGCCATCGAACCCGGCGACCTGAGGCCGTCAGGCACCTCGAGCCTGAACCCGCGCACCATGCAGCAGGACAGGGGCATCGAAAAAACCTTGTATGTGAACGACGAGATCACCTTCAGCGAAAAGCTTTCGATCTCGCTGGGGCTGCGCTATTCGCATTTTGCCAAAATTGGTCCGGCCGTTTCGTATGTCTACGCCGAGGGCCAGCCGCGCAGCGAGCAGACCATTACCGACACCATTCACTATAGTTCCGGAAGCGTGGTAAAGACCTACCATGGCCTGGAACCACGTGCATCGGTAAAGTATAGCCTTACGCCGGCATCGTCGGTAAAAGTGGGTTATAGCCGTACACGCCAGTACATTCAGCTTATCTCCAACACGGCCGCCATCACGCCTGTCGATGTCTGGAAACTGTCCAACCAGTACATTAAACCGCAGGTAGCAGACCAGTTATCGGTGGGGTATTTTTATGCGGATACCGAAAGCATGTATGAGTTTAACTGGGAAGTGTACTATAAAAAACTATACAACCAGGTGGATTATAAAGATGGTGCCACGCTGCTGCTCAATCCGTCGCTGGAGTCGGATCTGCTGATCGGGGATGGGTACGCGTACGGCTCGGAGTGGATGGTGAAAAAGAACATCGGCCGCCTGAAAGGCTGGGTAAGCCTGACCTATTCCAGATCGATGCGCCAGATAGAGGGAGCAACAGCTGCCGAAACAATAAACAACGGGGATCCTTACCCATCGAACTATGACAAGCCGGTGAACGTGAACGTGTTTGCCGATTACCATTTATGGCCGGACTGGAAATTTACAGCCAACTTTACGTACACCACCGGCCGCCCGGTAACTTTAGCCGACTCGTGGTACTGGTACCAGGGGCAGATCTTTGCCAACTACTCAGGCCGTAACCAGGAGCGCATGCCCGATTACCATCGCCTCGATGTGTCGCTGAACCGCGAGCCTATTAAAAAAGAAAATGTGGAATACAGCTACGGTATTTCGGTATACAACCTGTACGGCCGCAAAAATGCCTACTCTATGCTGTACCAGCACTACTACGGCGAGCCACCAAGTGCCTACAAACTATCTGTTATTGGTGCCCCTATCCCTTCCATCAACTTTAATATTAAATTCTAAACCGATATGCTGAAACGGTTCCTTTATATAGCACTTGTATTCCTGGTTGGGTGTATTGACCCGGTAGATGTTGACCTGAGCACGCAGCAAAAACACCTGGTAGTAGAAGCTTATTTTACCAACATCGCGAAGCTGAACTATGTACGCCTGAGTTACTCGCAGCCCCATTCCGTGCCGTATAACCTGTTCGAGGAAAATGCCAGCGTGTACATTACCAGCGACCAGGGCGAAGCCTATAGTTTTTACTACGACAAGGCAGGCTTTTATTACCCGACAGCCGGCGGCGATGCCTTTGGTGTACCCGGGCGAACTTACACGCTCCATATTATGGCTGGTAACAAACTATACCAGTCGGAGCCGGTAAAAATGCGTGAAGCCCTGCCGATAGATGCCATACACTTTGAGGTAGATGAGCAGACCTATGCTTTTTACGGTGAGCGGGAGAAGCAACTGCTGCCAGGCTACAACGTGCTGATCGATTACCAGGACCCGGCCGATGAAAAGAATTACCTGCGCTGGTCTTTTGAAACGCAATATGAAGTACGCACCCAGCCCTGGGATTATATCCATCCGTTTACAGGGTTACCGGCACCAAAGGACTGCTGTGTGCAATGTTTCCTGAAAGACAGACTGGAATTGCTGCGGGTATCCGACGACCGCCTTACCAATGGCCGTAACGTACGCAATTTAGCGGTGCTGTTCATGCCTTTCGAGAAGTACCTGAATACCAAGAACAAGCTGACGGTGTACCAGCATTCTATTACCGACGAGGCTTACAATTTTTTCAGGATACTGGAACAACAGAAGAACAGTACCGGCACCGTGTTTGACCCGCCTCCTGCCGAGGTAAAAGGCAATATGAAAAATGCCGAGAATGAGAGTGAGCAAGTGATCGGCTTTTTTGATGTGTCGGGGGTGAGCATGAAGGAAGTGACCATTCTGCGCCAGGACATTGATTACCCGGTGGGGGAGTTCCGGTATCCGGATGACTGCCTCGTGCTGCCCGGCGCCACTACTGAACGGCCTGTGGGCTGGTAAACGTCCGGGCTATAGTTCAAGCATTTTCAGATCGCCTGTTCCAAAAGAGCAGGCGATTTTTTTTTGCGAAGCGGGCAATAGGTATCCCGAACTTTCAGGAAATAAAATAGCGGTTAGGTGCAACGGTTATAGTTGGCGCTTGTCTTTATACCAACACTAACCTGACACACATTTTAAACTTCAGACTATGGAAAAAAGGATACTCCCTTTGCTGTTTTACCTGTGCCTGTGCTGTGGCATTTCGGCCCTTGCCCAGAGCAGCCCAACCACAGCCGGCACCGGAAAAATATCCGGGGTGCTGGCCGACTCCCTTACCGGAAAACCTGTAGAGTTTGCAACGATAGCATTACTCTATGGCGGAACCGGAAATTCTGCAGCCGTGCAGATGACCAGCGCCACCGGCAAATTTGAATTTGCAGGCCTGCAGCCCGGCACCTACGAACTGGCCATCAGCTTTATCGGTTACCGCACCAAAACTGTAAAACAGCTCCAGATCACTACCCAGAAGCCAGCTATTGTTTTAGGTACTGTACGCTTTGCACCAACCGCTACGCAACTAAAGGAAGTAACGGTACAATCGTTGCGCCCGACTATTACCCAGGAAGCCGACAAACTGGTGGTGAGCATTGAGGGGACGGCACTGGCTGCCGGCAAGACCGCTTACGATGTGCTGGCCACCTCGCCGGGCGTTTTTGTGGACCCGGATGGCAATATACAACTGAATGGCCGCGCCGGGGCTACCGTAATGATCGATGGAAAACTGACCTACCTGTCCGCCCGCGACCTGCGCTCGCTGCTGGAGTCCATGGCTGCCGAGAACATCAAAAACATCGAGATCATCACCAACCCGTCTGCCAAATACGACGCCGAAGGCACCTCGGGTATCCTGAACATCAACCTTAAAAAGAACACCATTTTCGGGCTGAACGGCAGCGTGGCCGTGGGTGCAAACTATAACGGCGCAGATGTTGGCTACAGCACCACCGGCAGCATCAACTATAAATCGGGTAAGTGGAGTTCTTTTCTGAGCTTGGACATGGCACGGCGAGTGTTTGGCCGCGAAGCCACGTTTACGCGCGTGTTTAAGGACGAAGGCAACACCACGTACTTTGACCAGGTAGCCGAGTCGAATGGGGTAGTGCAGGGGCCGCCATCAGTGCGCGTGGGCTCCGACTATAGTTTAAATGACAAGCACAGCATCGGGTTTATGAGCTACTATGTTACCAATAAACTGCACGCCGATTTCCTGACCGACACGTATATTGGCAGCGCGCCCGGCAACTATAACCTTTTTGTAGAAGCCGACAACTATAACACCAACCGCTTCAGCAACTTTACAGGCAACCTGCATTATGCCGGCAAGTTCGATACGCTGGGCACCACGCTTACTGCCGACCTCGACTATGTGCGCATCACCAACCGGGGTTTTGCCAACTTCTACAACTATAGCACCGTTATTGGCGCCGGCGAGCCGGCAAAACGCGACCTGCTGTACACCGAAACACCCAGCGGCTTTGATATTTACGCCGCCAAACTGGATTTTACCAAACCGCTTCAAAACGGCCAGAAACTGGAAATGGGATTGAAAGCGAGCAAGGTGGTGTCGGATGCAGATTCCCGCTTTTTCCTGAACAATGGGCCGGTACCGGTACTGGATGCCCGCCGCACGAACCACTTTATTTACGACGAGACCATATATGCCGCCTATGCCAACTGGAACGGTAAACTGAGGGATAACCTGACACTGCAGGCTGGTCTGCGGGCCGAGCAAACGGTGTCGGAGGGAGAACTGGTGACGACCGGCGAAGTAGACCCCCGTGATTACCTCAGCCTGTTCCCGAGCGTTTTTCTGCAGCACAAGATCAGTGATAACTATGAGATAAACTATAACTATAGCCGCCGCATACAGCGCCCCAACTATGGCCACCTGAATCCTTTTTTCTCGTACCGCGATCAGTATACGTACTGGCTGGGCAACCCGGAGCTGCGCCCGCAATACACCAACTCGGTAGGCATAACCCAGTTGTTCCGGAAAACCTATAGCCTGAGCCTCAGCTACCAGCACAACCAGGATGTTATCGCCGAGCTGGTGCGCATTGTTCCCGAAGATACCACCACCATTTATTATGTGGGCAACGTGAACGACCTGCGCAGTATAGGTCTGACAGCTCTGGTCCCGGTCAAGATCATGAAGAACTGGGATACCAACAATACCTTTGTGCTGTCTTATAACGAGAACAGCGTGATAGTGGAGGAGCGCCAGGTGATCAACGACCAGGTGTATTACATGCTGCAGTCCAACCATACCATTGCCCTGCCACGTAAGTTTAAGCTGGAACTGAACGGAACATACTACAGCAAATCAGTGCATGCCCTTTATATTATTGAGCCGCGCTGGTGGGTAAACGGTGGCATCCGGAAAAGCTTTCTGGGTGATAAACTGGACGTGAGCCTGAACGTGAACGATATCTTTAAAAGCCAGCGCCTGGTACTGGGCACCAAACTGGACGATGGCAGCGTAAGTGATTTCGACCAGTACTTCAGGACACGCAATGCCACGCTCACCCTGCGTTACAACTTCAGTAAAGGGCAGAAAGTAGAAGAGCGCCGCCGCAACAACCTCGAAGAACTGAACCGCACCGGCGGCTGATAAAATCCTGCTGATAATAAAACGACAGCCCCAACTATAGAACAACCGTGTTACAGCCCATAACGCAGGTGTTCTATAGTTGGGGCTGTGGGTTTTAACGTACCAGAGCTGGAAAGGGGACATGCACCTATAGTTGGTAAGCTGTATTTTTGAGGACGAACTATAGCTATAGTTGCCGGAATTAACCGTAGCTTGCCATAGCAGTATACCATAACCTGACTTAAACTATAGCTAAGCCCGAACCCATGTACCAGGTATTGCTGGAAAGTATACACACCAAAGTGCACCTCACCGAAGCAGAACAGCAGTTATGCCAATCCTTTTTTGTGCCCGAAACGCTACACCGCAGGCAGTTTTTATTGCAGGAAGGCGACGTGTGCCGGCATATAGCCTTTGTGGAAAGTGGCGTGCTCCGTTCGTATACCCTCGATGCCAAAGGAGGGGAACACGTGGTGCAGTTTGCGCTGGAAGGCTGGTGGATCTCCGATAACTATAGCTTCCTGACGGGCGAGCCCTCTACCTTTAACATTGATGTGCTGGAAGACAGCGCCGTGCTGCTGCTCACCAAAGACGCCATGGACGAGCTGGTGTTGCAGGTACCCAAAATGGAGCGCTACTTCCGGTTACTGATGCAGAACAGCCTGATCGCGCTGCAGCGCCGCCTGGTAAGCTCGCTCAGCAATACCGCCGAAGAAAAGTATCTTAAACTCATCCAGACGTACCCTACCATTGTGCAGCGTGTGCCGCAACACATGATCGCCTCCTACCTGGGCATTACCCCCGAAACCCTCAGCCGCATCCGCAGACAACTGGCCACGCAGCACAGGCTATAGTTCTTTCTTGATCTATGTCAATGGAGCACTGGTACTTGCTGTTGTATCTTTGTATCATAGTATAAACGGCGGGCAACTATAGTCGGCAGCCATCGCACGAAACGTTACGCGACACTATGAACAGAAAAGATTTTATAAAAACATTAGCAATAGGAGCAGCAGGAATGACAACACTATCTGCCTTTAACAGATTTACAGACGGCCTTGCCGTAGACGATCAGCTGATGCCGGTGCTTTTTATCGGGCACGGCTCGCCGATGAACGGAATTGAAGACAACGAATTCAGCCGGTACTGGACAAAACTGGCCAAAGAGATACCAACACCTAAAGCCGTACTGGTAGTGTCAGCGCACTGGCTGAGCAAGGGCACCCGCATCACGGCCATGGACTTCCCGAAAACCATTCACGATTTCGGCGGATTTCCGCAGGAGTTGTTTGAGGTACAATACAAAGCACCCGGCAACCCGGCACTGGCCAAAGAAACAGCTGCTTTGCTTGCATCTACGGACGTGGAGCTGGACCACGACTGGGGCCTGGACCACGGCGCCTGGACAATTGTGCGCCACATGTACCCGGAAGCCAACATACCGGTGCTGCAGCTGAGCATAGACTATACCAAAGGCCCGCAATACCATTACGACCTGTCCAAGCAACTGGCTGCGCTGCGTAAAAAAGGCGTATTAATAATGGGCAGCGGCAACATGGTGCACAACCTGCGCATGGTAGCCTGGGACAAGCTGGATGCCTCGGAATACGGGTATGACTGGGCGATTCAGATGAACTCGAAGTTTAAGGAGCTCATCAGCAGCGGCCAGCACGATAAACTGATCAACTATGAGAAGCTGGGCCGCGAAGCCATGCTCGCCATCCCTACTCCCGAGCACTACTGGCCATTACTTTACACGTTAGGCCTGAAAGGCAGCAAAGACGATATCTCGTTCTTTAACGACAAAGCCGTAGGCGGCTCCCTGACCATGACATCGGTACGCATCGGGTAAATAAATTTTTGAACTAAGCAGAACTATAGCATAATGAACCTGACTATGAAACAAACCGAACTTCAGGATGACCTGGTGTTGCAATACCTTGTAAAGCCTGCCACACAGGAGGTCTCCAAAAAGAAAGCGATTATACTGCTACACGGCGTTGGCAGCAACGAAGCAGACCTTTTCAGCCTGGCGCCCCTGTTGCCTGCAGAGTTTATAGTGATATCGGCAAGAGGGCCGGTTACACTTGGCAGCGGCAGATACGCCTGGTACGAAGTGGATTTCTCATCGGGGAAGCCAGCTATAAATGCCGGTCAGGAAAAGCAAAGCCGCGAACGCATTCTGGAGTTTGTAGAACAGGTAAAGCAGAAGTATAGTTTGGATGAAGTATACCTGGGCGGTTTTAGCCAGGGCGCTATCATGAGCTATAGTTTAGGCCTGCTGCACCCGGGCACAATTACCGGAGTAGTGGCCCTGAGCGGAAGAATTCTGCAGGAAATAAGACCGGAAGTAAAACCGGGTAAAGATGTAGAGAATCTGAAGGTGTTTATAGCGCACGGCACACAGGACGGCACCTTGCCGGTACACTATGCCCGCGAAGCAAAAGAATACCTGCAGCAGTTACAGGTAACACCTGCCTGTTTTGAATACAACGGTGGCCACCAGATAACTCAGGAAGTACTCACCAACCTGGCCAACTGGCTGCAGAAATAAGCCGATCAATATAAACTAAGATCCTAGGATAAGGAGAAGGGAAACTATACCTGCTTCTGTCTCAGGATCTTGTTGTCTATGGAGTAGCGGCCGGGGCCTTTCACCATAAAGAACAGCACCAGCGCAATTATCCCCAGCGATAGCAAAAGCTCCGTGTTCTGCAGGCTGATACCGGCCTCACGCTGCGGGCTTACAATAAGCAGTGCACCTACCAGTATCGGAAGCTGGCAGAGCAGCGCCAGGCGTGTCAGCATCCCGAACGCGATCATAAGCCCACCTACAATATGCACCATGCTGGTCAGAAAATGCGCTTTCCCCGCCGAAAGCAGGTCCTGCTGTGCTCCAAAAATATAGAACACATCGGTGGTATGCTCCAGGAACAGAATTCCCTTAACAAACAGGAACAAGCCCAGTAAAACGCGCAGGGCATCCATCCAGACCGGGTTATTGGCGCTGTTGATGCGCCGCGGGTGTCGGAGTTCGTGTGCAAGAGCCATGGCAGTAAGGTTAAGTAAACAAATGAGTTATAGCTATATTTACGTTTTGCTGCTATAGTCCGGTTTTGTACTATTTATCCTGCCGTTTAACCTTAAAAATCCACTTTACGCCGAAATCGCTTTCAGTATTGCCTGTATCGTTTTAGCTTTGTACTCCCGAATGAACGTTCGGTTGAAGGAGGAGCGCTTATGGAACCGATAGCAGATAAGAAGAAGGCAATATTTGAAAGCACGCTGGAACTGGTCCGGGAAAACGGCTTTCACGGCACGCCCATGAGCATGGTAGCCAGACACGCCGGCGTGGCAGCGGGCACTATTTACCATTACTTCGAGAGCAAGGATCAGCTGATAAAGGAATTGTTTGATTATGTGCAGCAGCAGGCCATTGCTATAGTTGAGAAAGAAGATTGCAAAACAATTCCGTTCAAAACCTGTTTTCTTAACCTTTGGTTTGGCTTATACACCCTGTATCACGACAGGCCGAATGTACTGAAGTTTTTTGAGCAGTTTGTGAACTCACCTTATAGTACAGGCAGGCCGCCGCTGGAAGAAGATAAGTTTTATGCGCCCCTGTTGCTGTTTTTTGAGCGCGGCATAGCCGATGGCGAATTGCAACAGGTAAGCCCTAAGATACTGGCCATGCTGGCACACAGCAGCATTGTGTCAACGGCAAAACTGGCCGGGAGCGGCATTGTGCAGCTTACCCCAGCCGAACTGAAACAGATACCCGAACTGCTCTGGAACGGCATTAAGCAAACAACCTGATAACTATAGTTTAAACTATAGTTATCAGGTTGTTTAAACATACACCAGAAATAATTTACATACAGATCATCAACAACACTAAAAACAAATGAAATAATAACTGCCTGAGGCTTACCTGGTAACGGCGTTGTCCGTTTAACATTGCAACTAATTTACTGAACACCAAACCTATACATGAAACTAAGTAAACGCTTAAAATTACTGCTTACTGCCTGTCTGCTGGCCCCGGGCGTGCTGTTTGCGCAGGACAACAAAGCCGTGCCTGCCACCGACAGCCTGACCCTGGAGCAGGTGATAGCTTATGCGCTGGAGAACAGGGCAGCCGTAGAGCAGGCACTGATAGACGAAGCCATCGGGGAGCGGGAGATACGCGCCAGCCTGTCCGGTTGGTTTCCGCAGATAAATGCCAACTTTGGCGGTAACTATAACATTAAAAGGCAGCAACAGCCTTTCGGCGACGATATCATTACCGTGGGGCAGAAGTATAATTCCAGCCTTTCGTTGCAGGCCACGCAAAATATTTTCGACAGCAACCTGCTGCTGGCTTCGAGGGCAGCACGCTCCAGAAGAACGCTTCTGGATCAGGAGATAACCGATACCCGCATCAGTACGGTAGTGGAAGTGAGCAAAGCTTTTTTTGATGTATTGCTGACACAGGAGCAGCTCCGCATACTGGACCTGAACATTACCCGCCAGGAAAAACAATACAACGATGCCCGCAGCCGCTACGACGTTGGGTTGGTAGACAAGACCGATTACCAGCGTGCCGCCATTACCCTGGCCAATATCCGTTCGGACCGCAAGCGCGCCCTGGAGGGTATAAAAGCCAGCATTGCCTACCTGAAACAGCTGATGGGCTACCCGGTAGACCAGGACCTGAAACTGACCTATAGTTACGAGCGCATGGAGCAGGCCGTGCAGGTAGATACCACCCAGTTGCTGGCCTACGAAAACCGGATAGAGCTGCAGCAACTCGAAACACAGCGCGAGCTTTTAAGACTGAATACCGCCTACAACCGCTGGAGCTTTTTACCAACTGTGTCAGCTTTCGGTAACTATAACCTGCTATACTTCAACAATGATTTAGGCAACCTCTATAACCAGCATTACCCAACATCAGGGGTAGGCCTGCAGGTGTCGCTTCCTATTTTCCAGGGTACCCGGCGGTGGCAGAATGTGAAGATAGCTCAGCTGGAAGAGCAGCGCCTGGATGTAACTATAGAGGATACCCGCCGCGCCCTGAACACCGAATACCAGACAGCCCTTGCCAACTATAAAAGCGACCTTACCGAGTGGAAAACATTGCAAAGTAACCTGCAGATGGCGGAAGAGGTGTACGAGATCATCAAACTACAGTACGACGAAGGCGTGAAAGCTTATGTGGACCTGATCGTAGCCGAAACTGAGCTGCGCACTACGCAGCTGAACTACTATAATGCCCTTTACAATGTACTTTCCAGCAAACTCGATCTGCAAAAAGCTTTAGGTAACATCGATGTCAACAGATAAAACAGAGAAAAACTCCAACATGAAAAATAGATACACATGGCTGCTCTCGGCCATTCTTGCGCCGGCTGTTCTTGCATCCTGCGGCGACGATAAGGCTGCCCAGCAGCAGATGAACCCGGCGGCTATGGCAGTACCGGTAAATACCATGCAGGTAAAAGAAGAACGCGTAACCGGCAAAGATACCTATCCGGCAACGGTGGTGGCCCTGCAGGAAGTGGAGCTGCGTCCGCAGGTATCAGGTTATATCACCAACATATTTGTGCAGGACGGCCAGCGCGTAAAAAAGGGCCAGAAACTATACGAAATAGACCAGAGCAAATACCAGGCAGGCATACAGTCGGCGCAGGCCAGCTTGCAAAGTGCCAGAGCTAACCTTGCCAGAGCAGAGAAAGACCTGGAGCGTTACGAGCGACTGGCTGAGCGCGATGCCATTGCCAAACAGCAGGTAGACTATGCCCGCACCGATGTACAGACCGCCCGCGCGCAGGTCAACGCTGCCCAGGCACAGGTGCGCAGCGCCTCCACCGACCTCAATTATTCTGTTATCAATGCGCCTTTCAGCGGAACTATAGGTATTTCGCAGGTTAGGGTAGGAGCGCAGGTTTCTCCGGGTCAGCCACTGCTGAACACCATCTCATCTTCCGACCCGATCGCGGTAGATTTTGTGATCAACGAAAGTGAGCTGGGCCGTTTTACAAACCTGCAGCAGGGTAAGCAGCCGGACTCACTTTTCACTATCCGTTTTAACAATGGCGAGCAATACGAGCATGCCGGTAAACTGGTAGCCATCGACAGAGCGATTGGTCGCCAGTCGGGTACAACTACGGTGCGTGTGCAGTTCCCGAACCCTAATGAGAGATTAATACCTGGCATGACCGTAAGCCTGGACGTGCTGAACCAGGACATTGGCGAGCAGATCGTGATCCCTTACAAATCTGTAACCGAGCAGTTAGGTGAGTACTTTGTATATGTGGTGCAGGGCGACTCGGTGGTGCAGCAGAATGTGCAGTTGGGTACCCGCATGAGTGGCAACGTAGTAGTGCGAGAAGGCCTGAAAGAGGGACAGCAGATTGTGACGGAAGGTATACAGCGCCTGCGCCAGGGTGCCAAAGTACAGGTAGGCGCACCGCAGCAACAGGGCCAGCCACAGGCAGGGGCACCAAAGAAATAATTTCATCTACCCTTCAGAAGAGATTCAGAAAGAAACATGATATCAGAAGTATTTATAAGAAGGCCCGTCACCGCTATGGTGATCTCGATCGTGATCGTGCTGGTGGGTGTGCTGGCCATGATGAATTTGCCTGTCACCCAGTACCCGGATATTTCGCCGCCCTCGGTTTCGGTATCGGCTAACTATACTGGCTCCGATGCCTTAACGGTGGAGCAGGCCGTAGCCACCCCGATCGAGACGCAGATCAACGGTTCGCCAGGCATGGCCTACATTACCTCTACCAGTACCGGTACAGGCCAGATGAACATGTCGGTTACATTTGAGATTGGTACGGACATAGACATTGCAACGCTGGATGTGCAGAACCGCGCCAGTATTGCCCAGCCATCGCTGCCGGAAGAGGTACGCAGACTGGGTGTAACAGTGCGTAAGCGTAACCCGAGCATCATGATGGTAATCGGTATCTACTCGCCGAACCGTACGCACGATGTACAGTTCCTGGATAACTATACTAACATTTATGTGCGCGATGCCCTGATGCGTGTAAGCGGTGTGGGGGATATCTTCTCTATTGGCCAGGACTTTAGTATGCGTGTGTGGCTGCAGCCCGATAAACTGGCGCAGTATAACATTGGTGCCTCCGAAGTTACAGCCGCTATTCAGGAGCAGAACCTGCAGGTAGCGGGTGGTACGGTAGGTGCCGCGCCACAATATGACACACAGGCTTTCCAGTACCCGATTACCGTAACAGGCCGTTTGCAGACACAGGAAGAATTCGGCAATATCATCGTTCGGACCAATCCTGCTGATGGCTCAATCGTTTACCTGCGCGACGTAGCACGTATCGAGTTCGGTAAGTTTGACTATGGCCGCGAATCCAAGATAAACGGCAACCCTGCCACCATGATGCTGATTTACCAGGCCCCTGGCAGTAACGCCCTGGACACGGCCGAAGGTATTTATGCTGCGCTGGATGAAATGAAACAAACGTTCCCGGCTGATGTGGATTACATTGTGTCTTTCGAGACAGTTTCGGTGGTGCAGGTGTCGATCAACGAAGTAGTGAAAACGCTGGTTGAAGCCCTGATACTAGTTATTATAGTAGTGTTCCTGTTCCTGCAGAGCTGGCGTGCTACGTTGGTCCCAATTCTGGCCATTCCGGTTTCCATTATAGGTACGTTCGTGTTCTTCCTGCCTTTAGGCTTTACCATCAACACGCTTACCATGTTTGGTTTCGTGCTCTCCATTGGTATTGTGGTGGATGATGCCATAGTTGTGGTGGAAGCGGTGCAGCATTACATTGACCATGAGAAGCTCTCGGCGAGGGAAGCCACGCGTAAAGCCATGAAGGACATTACGGCTCCGGTTATTGCCATTGCCCTTATTCTGGCAGCGGTATTTATTCCGGTGGGCTTTATTCCGGGTATTGTGGGCAGGTTGTATCAGCAGTTTGCCATCACAATTGCTATCTCTGTACTTATCTCGGCTTTTGTGGCTTTAACGCTTACGCCGGCCCTTTGCTCACTGATGCTGAAGCCAATGAACGTGAACAAGGACTCGCGCGGCATCAACAAATTCTTCTATAAGTTTAACAACTGGTTTGCCCGCACCACTGAAAATTACTCGGTGGGAGTGCGCAAAAGTATAAAAGCGTCGCCGCTGGTGCTTATCCTTCTGATCTGCCTTTATGCAGGTACAGTAGGCTTGTTTGCCAGTAAACCAACAGGCTTTATCCCATCCGAAGACGAAGGCCGTTTCTTCGTGTCGATAGAGTTGCCGGAAGGTGCATCTAAAAGCAGGACTTCTGAGATATTAAACCAGGTAGGCGAGCAGATGGCAACTATACCAGCCATCCGTAACTATACTTCCGTTGCCGGACTGAACGCCATCAACTTCTCGTTTAAATCGAACAGTGGTACGTTCTTCGTGCAGATGGCGCCCTGGGATGAGCGTGAAGATGAATCGGAGAAACTACAGGCTGTAATGGCTACACTGCAACAGAAATTAGCCGGTATTAAGGAAGCCAACATCCTGGTGGTGGCGCCGCCTGCCATTCCGGGTCTGGGTGCTTCGGGTGGTTTCAGTTTTGTGCTGCAGCAGCGCCGTGCCGGCGATGTAAAAGAGCTGGAGCAGGTAATGGGGCAGTTCCTGGCAGCCGCCAACCAGCGTCCTGAAATTGCGATGGCCTATAGTTTCTTTACAGCCAAAACCCCGGGCTACCACGTAGACGTGGACCGCGAAAAAGCCAAGAGATTAGGCGTGAACGTTGCGGATGTGTATGCTACCATGTCAACGTATATGGGTAGCCGCTATGTGAACGACTTCACCCGCTACGGACGTAACTTCCGGGTGGTAGCGCAGGCCGATACCTCGTTCCGTATGGACATTGAAAGCCTGAAACAGTTTTACGTGATGAACCGCCAGGGCGAATCGGTGCCGCTGAGTGCGCTGGTAAGCACCAAAGTGGTAGAGAATGCCCCGGTAATTTCGCACTATAACCTGTTCCGTTCCGTGGATATTAATGGTAGTGCCGCACCGGGCTATAGTTCGGGGCAGGCATTGCAGGCCCTGGAAGAAGTTGCAGCTGAAGTTTTACCAGCTGGGTACGGTTACGAATTCTCCGGTCTGAGCCGTGAAGAGCTCGCAGCAGGAAGCAGTACCATTTACATCTTCTCGCTTTCCATTATCCTGGTGCTATTGTTACTGGCTGCGCTGTATGAGAGCTGGTCGGTACCGTTCTCTATCCTGTTTGCTATTCCGCTGGGTATGTTCGGGGCGATACTGGCCTTAACCTTACTCCCTAAGCTGGACAACAACGTGTATGCCCAGGTAGGTATGATCACGCTGATCGGTCTGGCTGCCAAAAACGCCATTCTGATTGTGGAATTTGCCAAGGAACGGGTGGACAGGGGCATGGAGCTGATTGCAGCAACTATAGAAGCCGTAAAACTGCGTCTTCGCCCGATCATCATGACCTCGCTGGCCTTTATCTTAGGGGTGGTTCCGCTGGCTATGGCCTCAGGCGCCGGTGCCGTATCGCGCCAGACAATTGGCTGGGTTGTGATCGGTGGTATGCTTGCCGCTACGTTCCTGGCGATCTTTGTGGTACCGGTACTTTACGTGGTTATCACCAGGCTGGCTTATGGTAAAAAAGGCCTGGCCGAACTCCGCGAAAGAGCCAACAACCAACCGGATACAGATGAAGGCGGTGACCCAGCGTATGTGAATCCGTAATTATAAACTATAGTTTGAGGATAAAAGAAAATCCCCGGCCGGTATGGTCGGGGATTTTTTTGTCCTGGCGATCGCTGCGTAAAACTTCGCGCCCTTTGCGGTTAAATTTAAAGGCAATGAGCGCAAAGGCACCCGCAACGTACGCAAAGAGCTACAGCTATCGGCTAACTATAAGCTTCACGGACTTACTTTGCGAACCGCTGATGATGCGGGCAATGTACATGCCGTTTGGCAGGGCAGCGCCATCTACTTCCACCTGTTTTGTTTCGCCGGCTATAGTTGTGCCCGCTGCCAACTCACTGATCAGGTTGCCGCGCAGGTCGTGCAAGGTAACAGTGTAAGGTGCGGCTTCGGTCGCCTCAAAGGCTATAGTTGTTCTGTCGGAGAACAGGGTAGGAGTGGCGTAGGCGGCTAAGGTGTTAGTGGTTGCGGCAGAACAATCTTCTTCCCGAACCTTCATGCAGAATTTGATATCATCTACAGCACCAGAGCCAAGCGTTATTTCCATCCTCATGACACGCCCTGTACTGCCCAGATCTATAGTTTGCTTGCTGTTGTTGCCGAGTGGCTGCAATTGTATTGACTTTAGTTGGTTTCCATGTTCATCAAACAGCGCTACCCACGAATTATCCTCATATTCATCTACATCCAGTACCTTCATGGATTTTAATGTTACCGGACCAAATGCAGAGAAGTCAAGATAAAGCTTGCCGCCGAACTGGTTATCATTGGGTACATCGGTAAGGTCCTGATTTATGATCAGTACATTGCCCCAGTCTTCTGTGTAAAGGTCATCATCGTCACCGGTTGGCATACCGGTATCAAAAACAGCAGCATGATTTTCCGGAGAAGGGGGCAGTTGCCCATACTGATCGTTATTTTTGCTGCCCCAGATCTTTACTGTGCCAGCACCGGTTCCTGTCATAGAGATAAGTCCCTTACTTTCATTGCTGAAATCAAGAGTATAACAAACATCATTCTGTAAGGCTGATAAAACACTGACTGTGGTGGACGTACTGCATACGGTTCCGTTTATAGTTACCGTAACGGTGTAGAAACCAGCTAAACTTACTACAGGGTTCTGCTCATGGTAGGTAGTGCTGTCAGGCCCTGTCCAGGTAAACGAAACGTTTCCTGTCACGGACGATGCCTGTAATTGAGCTGTACCAGTTTCACAACTAAGAATACCACCCCTTGCTGTAAGTTCAGGAGCAGCACACTGATCTGAAATGGTGTATTTGTTTACAGTCAGATTGTAAACACTGTCCTCTCCATCGTGGCTGATATAGCCGGATAAATAAATTTCCCCTGTATTGCTGATGGCTATATAGTAGCTGTGCGTGTTTATCTTTTTATCAAGTAAAGTCCCGTCTGATGTGTGTAGCAGCATAACAGCTTCTGTTGTGCGGGTAGCCGGATTTACAGTAGAGCCTAATGATATGACACTGCCGTCTGGTAATACTGCCAATTCACTTGGATATGCCCTGTCACCATATTCCGGGTCGTACGTATCCGCCCAAAGTTTTTCTCCGGTACTTCCGTCTATTTTAGCGGTTACAAAACCATAAGGTGGCGGTGTATGATTGAGTTGGGCTTCGGTTAACAGAAATACGTTTCCTGCTTCGTCTAAAGCGGCATCTGCATAATAGTCACGTTGTTCAAAGTGGTAATCGTCTTCCCATAGTAAAGTCCCCGATGCATCCAGTTTTGCTACCCCCAGCATTCTGACAGGCGACGACAGGTGCTGTGTTTGTTCCATGATGACATATAAGTGGCTGCTGTTATCATGCCAGATCAGTTCCCTTGCCCAGTAGCGTCCGCTGCCTTCTCTCGTATTAATGAACTCCCTGCTGTAAAGCGTGGCGGCGGTTTCAGTATCGAGCTTGAGCAATATAAAGGCTTGTTCTGTTCTGCTTCCTTCTTTAGAATAGGTCAGATATAGTTCATCTCCAATACCCAGCACAACCTCTGCTGATCTTATCATTGGATCTGTGGCTATAGTTTTAGTCCAGAGGGTACTGCCTGAAGGCGACAGTTTAACAAGGAAGAGCTCTGCTTTACTTTTGTAGCCGGCTACATACACATTGCCTGCTGCATCTACCTGCATGGTTTCTCCAAAGCTCAGCGCATACGGAGTCAGGTCATGTGTCCATAGCAGGTTGCCGCCTGCCGATAGTTTGGTAACCGCGTTGCCGAGCAGGTAAGCATTGTTCTGCGCATCTAAGGCAATCATAGTTACAGCATCGTTCACCGGCGTAGCCCATAGGGTAAATCCATTGGTATTCAGTTTGGTAACAGTGGCAGTTCTATCAATACTTGCGAGTGCAATAGCGTGGTTATCTGATGTGGTAAGAATATCGGTTAACTCTGCCGGTTGCTCAAAATACCTGAGCCATTCGTGTTTAAATACCTGAGCCGTTGTGAGCGCGGGTAACAGCAGTAAAAAAGTTAACAGAACTATGCCATATTGGTAAGTTGATTTTGGAAAAGCATGTTGTAAAAAGTAGTATATCTGTTTCATAGGTATAATAAGTAGTATTAGTGACTATAGAACAGCAGGGTGAAGGCTGAATAGAGGGAGCGGGCGCGGATACTATCTATACTTTTACCCTTTATCAGTTCGTTAGTTATAGTTAAATTTTAAGGAGAGTGCTGATAGTAGAAGATGATATAACTGTTTGGTTAATAGTGCTATATTGGTGAATTGAGCTATGGTGCGCTGCGCCAGTGTTACGGCTTTAAAAATTGCACTGTTTCTCGGAGATGATTCCTGAAACTATGGAACAAGGAGTTTACCAGTAGCTAAAGAAATTACAAACTATAGTTATGCTATAGTCACAAAAAAGCCCCGACCTTATGGCCGGGGCTTTGGTATAATTTGCTACATCAGCAGCTTGTAAAACTATAGTTGTCTACGCTCTTACTTTTTCCAGCAATTGCTCCATCCAGAAGATCAGGAAAAGGGCTACCAGGTTTACCCCGATAAACTCCTGGCCAAGGTCGGTGCCGATGTTGAAATGGAACGATGAAAGGGCCAGCCGGAATTTAAAGATCCATCCACCGATCATATCCACGCCAATGCCAACACGCAAGCCCGCCACATACTGGAAACCGTACGCCCCGAACGAGAAGTACACCACCTGCAGCACCTGGTTAACGATTGAAAGCAGGAGCCCACGCTTATAGTTGCGGTACAGCATGCGCCCGCACAGGATAGAAAAAACATAAAGCGCTCCTGCAAAAAGGCCCATGCGCAGGGCAGCCTGGTCTATTACCATTTCGCCGCTGTACATAACCCAGGCTGTCAGTAAAATGCCCAGTACGCCGCCCACGATCTGGTAAATGGCAATGATCGATAATTTAGTTCGGGTTGATTTATCCAAAATTCAGCTGTTAAGTTTACCTCCTGCCTCTGGCAGGCGCAGTGCAAAAGTAACAATTAACAGCGAAGCATGGGCAGGTGTTTCGGCAAACTATAGTTCGGGCTGCAGCGCTGCCGTATCCAGGGCGCCAACGGTGCCAGTTCTCCGGCTTACCAGGTAAACACGCCATACCAGTAACAGGGCTTCTGCTATAATAATCGCCAGGAAGGCCGACAGGAAAGTGGCATGTATATGCGCGAACGTTACGGCCAGCATAGCAACAAAAGGCAGCAGGATCAGGATGGTATCGAGTTTATTGAACAGGCCGGACCGCAGAATGGTAGCAGCAAAAGCAGCAAAAGCCAGCAGGGCAGCCATGTTGGTAAGCGTTATATTTACATAGGCCAGCACCATTGTAGCCATAGCAAAGCCCAGCCCCAGCCAACTATAGGTATTTTGCCCGATGTGGTCGGTCGGGGCAGGAGTAATGTTACAGGGGTTGTTCTGGTAAAACATGAACCGGAATTTCTTATGCTCCAGTCCAAGCAGTGTCAGGTTCAGGCCTAAAAAGATCGCGTTCAGGTACGGGGTTCCGGTCCAGTTCATAGATACCGTAACGGCCAGAATGGACACGTTCATGGGCACCAGCATAACAGCTCCCAGCAAACTAAACCGCTGCGACAATAGCAACATACCACAAATTACCTGGCTGATGGCCACTACCTGCGCAAATAATCCAAGGCCGTGTTTTGCAAGCGCTTCTTCCAGCCAGGGCGGCCCTATCAGTTGCCCGAACTCGCCATGCGTGAGCTTGCAGATGCCGGCCGAAAAAAAGATATAGCCCAGAAAGAGGCGGATAAGTACAGTGAGCATGTCTTGATTGCGGAGCATAGTTTTATGAGCTAAGTATAAAAGATACAGGTAATTATACTTAAAAGTAGCAGGTGCAGGCATAGCAGTGCAAAGCTTTTATACCAACAGGCAGGATGTTTCGGTTAACTGGCAAATTAGCGGGCTGAGCCGGAAGCGGGAACAGGGAGGGGCAGAAATTAAAAAAGGCTCCCCGTCTGGGAGCCTTTTTTACTGAATAAGTTATAATAACTTTTCAACTTTTAGCCATCCCTTTATACGGGAGGACTTCAGCGGAGGTTACAGGTTGTGTAAAAATTTTTAATTTTTTTTCGGATGAGCGGTATTGGGGATAAAAGGAAAGATTAAACCCCGCCGGGGCACGCCACAAGCACGTAGTACCTATATTTGCAGTGCCGCACGCTATTGCCCGGAACATGTTTAAAGAGCTACTCGAGTTTAAGAAATCCGACAGAAAATGGCACATGCCTGTGCTGGCCGGTCTCTGTATTGGCATACCTGTGTTGGGCGGTTATTTTACAGGGCACATGCAGGATGGCAAACTGGCTTCCATGTCGGCGCTGGTTATTCTTTACATACAGTCGCAGCAGCTAAGCCGCCGCATGATCGTGCTGATGAGCTGTTCTTTTGGCATTCTGGTGTCGTTTGCCTTAGGGCTGGTATTTGGCTTTAACCTTTACGTGGCATCGCTGGTGCTGGGCCTCTACGCCTGCGTTGTGCACCTCACCCTATACTACCTGAAAATGGTGCGGCCGCCCGGCAACTTCTTTTTTATCATGATCGCGGCGGTGGCCATCAGTCTGCCACACGAGATAGCCCTGGTGCCACACCGCCTGGGGCTGGCCGTAATCGGTACCATTATTTCGTGCCTGCTGGGCCTGGTCTATAGTCTGATAACGCTGCGCCCACTGGTAACGGACAACGAAGTGGTAACGGTTACCAAGAACCGCTATGTTAACCTGGTAGAGTCGCTTACTTATGGCTTTTTTGTGGGCTTCTCGCTGCTGGTGGCTTATTTACTGGAACTCGAAAATCCGTACTGGGTGCCCACTTCGTGTGCCGCTGTAATGCAGGGAGCCAGCGCCACACACATCTGGCAACGGAGCGCGCAGCGGGTGCTGGGTACGTTTATCGGGCTTATTGTTACCTGGGGCGTGCTGTTGCTTCATCCGTCGCTGCTAACTATAGCCATCAGCATTATTGTGCTCCAGACGGTGGTAGAGATACTGGTTGTGCGCAATTATGGCATTGCGGTTATTTTCATCACTGTGCTCACTATTTTCCTGGCAGAGAGTGGTACATCCCTTACAACGGACCCAACCGCACTCATCACTACACGCTTTTTCGACATCCTGATCGGGAGCGTGATAGGGGCAGCAGGCGGCTGGATCTTGTACAACGAGAAACTGCACTACCTGGCCATCCGACAGATCCGCCGCAACAGGATCAGGATGGGAAGACGCCGGTACAAAAAAGAATAGTTAAAACCACCAACTATAGCCTGTGTTCTACAATTATAGTCCGGAAGGCTGAACTTTAGTTTGTGCATTACCCAACTATAAACAGGAAAAATAAAGGTTAAGCTATAGTTTGAGAAGGCTGCGCCAACTATAGTTCTGAGCGGCAGCTTACCTACCGCATCAGAAACTTAAAGTGTTCCAGGTTCTTCAGCGCAATGCCGGTACCATTTACAACAGCGTGCAACGGGGCATCCACAATATGCACCGGCAGTTTGGTTCTGCGGGCCAGTCGTTTATCCAGGCCACGGAGCAGCGCGCCGCCGCCCGTTAAGTAAATGCCGGACTGGTGAATGTCGGATGATAATTCCGGCGGAGTTAGCTCGAGCGTCATCAGCACGGCATCTTCTATCTTGGAAAGCGATTTATCGAGGCAGGCAGCAATGTCGTGGTGAGTAATGTGCACCTGCTTCGGCAAGCCATTCATCAGGTTACGGCCTTTTACAGCATACGGCTCCGGTGGTTCCGGCAGGTCATCCATAGCAGCTCCCACTTCAATCTTCAGCTTTTCGGCGGTTGGCGCACCGATCAGCATGCTGTGCTCCCGGCGTATATATTCTATAATGTCTTCGTCAAAATTGTTACCGGCCACGCGTACCGATTGCGAACAAACAATACCGCTCAGCGCGATCACGGCTATCTCGGTAGTGCCGCCGCCTACATCTATAATCATGTGCCCGGTGGGCTCCTGCACGTCCAGCCCGATACCGATGGCAGCGGCAACAGGCTCATGGATCAGGTAAATCTCTTTGGCACCCGCTATCATGGCTGAGTCGCGGATGGCACGTTTTTCTACTTCCGTAATACCGGCAGGCACACACACCACCATTCTGTAAGACGGCGAGAAACCCAGGCGGCCTTGTTTTTTCAACTTCAGCATACCTTTTATCATGTGCTCGGCTGCATGGAAATCTGCGATAACGCCATTGCGCAGCGGCTTCACGATCCGGATATTCTCATGTTCGCGGCCAGCCATCTGCTCGGCCTGCCGGCCAATGGCTACCACCTCGCCGGTTGTATAGTTAAAAGCGATAATAGAGGGCTCATCCACCACCACATTGTTTTCCTGAAGTACCAGGAAATTGGCTGTGCCGATGTCGATAGCTATATCTTGGTTAAGAAAATTAAAAAGACTCATACTATAGATTTTGTGCCTGAGGTACTGCCGTACCCGTATTGTTACAAATTTAAGGCTTTTACCCGAGAACCAGCAGGTTTACGATAGGATAATGCACGGAATAGCAGTATAGTTTCGTGGCGAGGGTGGTGGCCCTTACTTTTTCCGGGAAGCAGGCAGACCCCATGTTTTTGAAACTGCAGGTAAAATAACTATACTTACCCTGTGTTTTAAATGTAACCCGATGAGAAACCTACTGTCTACCGTTTGCCTGCTGGTGCTTTGCACTACCGGCGTATTTGCCCAGAACAGAGTATTTACCCGCCAGGATACCCTGCGTGGCTCCATCACACCGGAACGCGCCTGGTGGGATCTGACCTATTATCACCTGAGCGTGCAGGTAAACCCCGTCGACAGCACCATAAAAGGCACAAACACTATCCGCTATAAAGTACTGGAGCCAAAGCAGATTATGCAGATCGACATGCAGCAACCGATGGCGATCGAAAAAATAACCCAGGGCGGAAAAGTACTGACTTTCAAAAGGGATGGCAACGCTTATTTTGTACAGCTTCCGGAAGCGCAACAGGCGGGCAAGGTAAACGAGGTGAAAGTACATTTTGGCGGCAAACCAACTGTAAGCACCAACCCACCGTGGTCCGGCGGCATCACCTGGAAAAAGGACAGCAACGGCAACCCGTTTATTGCCAACTCTAACCAGGGAAGCGGCGCCAGCATGTGGTGGCCCTGCAAAGACCACTCGTACGACGAGCCCGACAGCATGCTGATCAGTGTGCGCGTGCCGGAGCATTTAATGGACGTATCGAATGGCAGGCTGCGCGGCGTGGAGCAGCACAACGACAAGACAAAGACCTGGCACTGGTTCGTAAATAACCCGATCAACAACTATGGCGTGAACATCAGCATTGCCGACTATGCGCATTTTTCGGAGAAGTACCAGGGCGAAAAAGGCGTGCTGGACTGCAACTACTACGTGCTGAAGGAGAACCTGGAGAAAGCCAGAGTACAGTTTAAAGATGCTGCCCGCATGTTGCAGGCCTTTGAGCACTGGTTTGGCCCTTATCCGTTTTATGAAGACGGCTACAAACTGGTGGAAGTGCCTTACCTGGGCATGGAGCACCAGAGCGCTGTTACCTATGGCAATGGCTACCAGAACGGCTACCGCGGGCGCGATTTGAGCGGCTCCGGCTGGGGAATGAAATTCGACTTTATCATCATCCACGAATCGGGGCACGAGTGGTTTGCCAACAACATCACCAACAAGGATGTGGCCGATATGTGGATTCACGAAAGCTTCACCAACTATTCCGAAAACCTGTTCCTGGATTATCACTATGGCAAAAAAGCCAGCAGTGAGTATGTGATAGGTACGCGCCAGAACATCAAAAACGACCGACCAATTATCGGGACGTACAATGTAAACCGCAGCGGCTCGGGCGACATGTATTACAAAGGCGGCAATATGCTGCACACCCTGCGCCAGATCGTGAACGACGATGAAAAATGGAGAAATATACTACGCGGCCTGAACAAGGATTTCTACCACCAGACCGTTACCACCCAGCAGATAGAAAATTACCTGAGCCAGCACACCGGCCGCAACCTGACACCGTTTTTCGACCAGTACCTGCGCGATGTGCGCATCCCGAAACTGGAATACCAGGTAGCTGGCAAAAAACTGAAATACCGCTGGAGCAATACCGTTCCGGATTTTGATATGCCGGTAAAAGTGCTGGTAAACGGACAGGAACAATGGCTGGAGCCAACTACGGCCTGGAAGGAAACCAAGCTCCGTAAGAAAAATGCGACCGTAACCATAGTACCTGATTTTTATGTGGAAGCTGCCACTGCAAATGCCACTGCCGAAGCCCGGTAAAACTATAGCCCAGCTATAGTTGCAGGTGCGTTCCCTTGCTCTTCCGGGCATAGATACCCGGAAGAGCTGAGGGCACAACACACGCTAAACACATACCACTTCATATTTTACTTTACTACAATCTTCCCTTTCATTACCGGGTGAAAACTGCAATAGAAGGCCGCACTTTTGGTGGCAGCCATGCGCCAGCTATCTCCGGAAGCCAGGGCGGGTGATTTCCATGCCTTCCCGGAGATCTCTGTAGCATCGTGGGTAACGATGTCTTTGTTCACGAACACAATTGTGTCTCCTTTATGAACAGTCAGGGTGGCGGGATTGAACTGCATCTGGCTGATCCGGATGGTGTGTACAGTTGGCTGCACGCCTGCTACCGGCGTAAAGGTAGTGCAAAGCAACAGCAACCCGAACAGCGACAGATCGACTGGTAACAGTTTCAGGGTTTTCATTTCTGGTTGAGTTGTTTCTGCAACATCTGGGCATGTTCCAGGTGCGCATTCAGGGCAGGTACTATACTTTGCAGCAGGTTTCGCAGCTCCTCATTTTCTGATTCGGGGATAAGCAATCCCTCCACTGCCGAAATAACCGCTTTGTGGTAGGCCACCTCATTGTTCACATAGGCTTTGTCGAAGGCGCTGCCGGATTTGGTGCGCAGCATGTTGGCTGTTTTGGCTGCATCAGCCTGTAGTTGTTTGCCCACGGCATTCTCTTTGGGGGTTACGCCTAATTTCTGCACCAGGTCCGAAGCCTGCTTTATCACGGCCTTGTGGTCGTTTATCATGGTTTCGGCAAACTGCAGCACGTCCTGGTTCTTCGATCTTTCTTTGGCCAGCATGGCCTGGTCAATATCTATCTGGTTGGCGATAACAGCTACCGACGCCACTTCCGCATCCGATAGTTTCGGGTTGTTCTGTTTGTTCTGAGCAGCGGCGGTTTGCAGTTGCAGGGCAAAGGCTATAAATAAAACCATTGCCCAGAAAGTTGATGATTGGTGTGTTCTCATAGTTTTTGCTTTTTGTTTACCTGTTAGAGTAGCTTGCCGGCAGGTAGTTACAGAAACTATAGTTTTTATTTTGGCTGATACTAAACAACTATAGTTCGAAACCGGAATCACACTTCATAAGCACTGGAGCAGTAAACTATAGTTTGCTCAACTATAGAATAACCCCAGTACACCACCATAAACCAGGTGCGCCAGCAAAGTTGCCAGGGGCGTGCCATGGCCATAGTTCAGAGCCATAAAGCCGGGCGGTTCCAGTTGCCGTGTAGGAGTGGGGCCCTGGTAGGGATTGGCTACCCTTGGGTGTATGGTGGTAACCAGCGGCAACCCGACCGTGAGCACAAATGTACCATGCACCAGCCCGATGGCCATGCCAAACCACCAGGTGGCCAGCCCGCTACTTTCAAAAGCAGCGCCGTAAATAAACGCAAAAAGCCAGCCCATGAGCAGGTGCAAGGCAAACCCCCACAGCGGTGCCTTGTTGCGGTTGGGCGTAAAAAAAGTGCCGAGCAAAAAAGGCAGGTCCATACGGGTAAGGCCCAGTGGCCGCGAGGCAGCCAGGAGTATGGAAAGGATAAGCGTGGCAGCAAATCCCCACAGAAAAAGGTCACTTATATGCATAGTGTTTTATGTTTTGCTGGTATACTTCGTTAAGTGAAAGCGCCGCATTAATGAGGCCGATGTGCGTGAAACCCTGCGGGTAATTGCCAAGCAGCGCGCCGGTGTCGGGGTCTATCTCTTCAGATAAAAGGCCTGCGGGACTGGCATGTGCCAGCATGGTTTCGAACAGTTCGATGGCTCTTTCCACTTCTCCGGCCTTTACCAGCACCTCTATCAGCCAGAAGTTACAGATACCAAAAGCGCCTTCATCGCCCTGCAGCCCATCTGTTATGTTGCGGTACCTGTAAAGCAGGTCGTTTTTCAGTAGTTTATCGCAGATTGTTCGGGTAGTGGCGCGCATTCTGGGAGAGGCCGCATCGCAGTAGCCTACCAACGGCAAGGTAAGCAAACTGGCATCTACCCGGTCGCCGTAAAATTCGTGCGTATACGAGTCCATTTCTGTGTTGTACCCTGCTTCTTCCACCGCCTGCTTTATCCTGTCGGCTGTTTCTTTAAAGAGTTGCAGCGGGGCGTCGGTCCAGTTATACTGTTGCGCTAAGGTCAGTAACCTGTCGAGCCCGGCCCAGGCCATTACTTTGGAGTGTGTATGATGCGAAAGATCGGCGCGCACTTCCCAGATACCGTTGTCGGGTTTGTCCCAGAGGCGACAGATGATCTTGCCCAGCCCGATCAGGAATTTGCGGGTGTCGCGGTCAAAGGTTTTTACGAGAGGCGCATAGGCACACACGGCATCCAGCACTTCGCCATACACATCCAGCTGAAATTGCTTATCGGCTCCGTTCCCGATCCGGACAGGCGTTGAGTTTTGGAATCCGCGCAGCCAGTCCAGTGTTTTTTCCTTCAGTTTTGCATGCCCGAACACCGAGTAAACTACCTGAAGCTTTGGCCTGGTCAGGCGGGTGGCGTGCAGTATCCAGTTCATGTAGGCGTGCGCTTCGTCGGTATAGCCCAGTTTTATCAGCACCCTGACGGTAAAAGAGGCATCGCGCAGCCAGCAGTAGCGGTAATCCCAGTTGCGGCCGCCGCCGGGGTGCTCGGGCAGCGAAGTAGTAGGGGCTGCAACTATAGCGCCGGATGGGGCATGGGCCAGTAGCTTAAGCACCAGCGCGCTGCGTTTTACGGCCTGTTCGTACACGCCTTTATACTGGCAGCGGCTGCTCCAGTTTTCCCAGTAAGCTATCGTCTGGTGCATCCGGTTCAGGCCGGTTTTGGGCAGCTCGGGCAACACCACGGGGCACTGACCCGAATAGCTCATCGAAAAGAGGATCTGTTCGCCGGGCTGTACTATAAACTGCGCTGTCGCGTTGCCTTCCTCCACTATAAACTGGTCTGGTTGCAAGGTGCTCAGCAGGGTGTAGATGTTCCCTTTCCAGGCGAAATGAATACCGAGCTTCCGGCGGTTTTGCAGGCGCGGTGTGTTCCGGCCATAGTAAGTACGGGGTGTATATTCCAGTTTAAAAGCAATCGTTCCGGAAAGGCCTTCCACCACGCGCAGCACTTCATGGTCGGGGAACAGCGTGCGTTTCCTGGCTTCTTCGGTCTGTACGGCAAAGGCATCCAGCAGGCGTGCTTTGCCGGTGGCGGTCTCAAAAGTGGTTTCCACTACGTTGGTATCGGGCAGATAGCGCTGCTGCGAACTATAGGTGCCTTCGGGGCAAATGCTGAAATGGCCGCCACGTTCGGGATCTAATATAGAAGCAAACAGGCTGGGCGAGTCAAATTCGGGCAGGCAGCACCAGGCTATAGTTCCGGTTTTACTGACCAGGGCTGCCGCACGCGCATTCCCGATCAGGGCATAGTCTGATAACCTGGTAACCATAGTCAGCGGGCAAGGTTATAGTTTATAGTCAGAAGGCAGGGCTTTGAGTACGCGGCCCACCAGGGCATCGCAGCGCTTGTTTCCGAACTCAAATACATCCCGGTTAACAGACAGCTTGAACAGGCTCTCTTTCAGCATGGATTTGGCACGGTGCAGCCGCACTTTTACGTTACTTTCCGACAGGTGCAGGCATTGGGTGATCTCCTGTATGGGCATGCCTTCTACTTCGCGCAGGTTATATACCACGCTGTATTTGGCAGGCAGGCTGTCGATGGCTTTTTCCAGCAGTTGCTTTACTTCCTGCCGGATAGCTAATTGCTCGGGGTTCATATAGTTTACTTGAGTTAACAGGTGAGAAAAATCTTCCGGCTGGTCTAACAGAAATGCGACCGGCGACAAACGTTTCCGTTCGCGCAGCTTTGCCAGGGCATTGTTAATCCCGATCCGGATGAGCCAGGTAGAGAACAACGCATCGCTGCGGAACTGGTATAGTTTCTCGAAAGCTTTCAGGTAGGTGTCCTGCATGGTGTCTTCTACTTCCTGTTCCTGTTTCAGATAGCTCCGGATAACCCGGTATAGTTTCTGGTTGTGCCGCCGCATCAGCAGTTCGTACAGGGATACTTCGCCGGCTAGCACGCGGGCCACTACGGCGGCATCGGTAAGGGCTGCTTCGCCGGTGGCGCTTCTATAGTTCATCTCTTCCATAGCATAATAGGTTTTATAGTTAGATGTACAGTAGCAGAAGGAGTTACAATATTCTGTAACGTATTTCAGCGGCATTCATCTAATCAGCAGAAACCAATTAAAAAGGAGGACAAAAATCATGGGAACAATTGCATCAACTACAACCAGCGCACACAGGGCCGAGCGCCCCGCCTACGACCGCCTTGCCACTGCCACCAACCTGCTGAAGTACACCTATGGCCTGGTGCCTATTGTAGCAGGCCTCGACAAATTTACCCACCTGCTTACCGACTGGAATAAGTACCTGGCCCCGGTGGTGGCCGATATGCTGCCATTTAGTGTGAATACCTTTATGAGCATAGTGGGTGTTATCGAGATCATAGCCGGCGTACTGGTGCTTATCAGGCCGAAGATAGGCTCGTTGGTAGTGTGCCTGTGGCTGGTTGGCATAGCGCTTAACCTGCTGCTCAGTGGCGAGTATTTTGATGTTGCCGTCCGGGACCTGGTCATGGCGATAGGTGCTTTCTCGCTTTACCTGCTGCTGCCCCGCACCGACGAAGCACATCTGTAAACAAAACTGAGGCTGGCTTATGCCAAAGCGGGCTTCTCCGGCAGGATCGGGGAGGCCCGTTTTTTTTGTGCGGTACAAAATGCCGGTTGTTTTGCATTTTGGCCGGGCGGGCTATAGTTGCCGGCTGCACGGTTGCAGATTATAGTTACCAGTGATGGCTACAACTATAGCACTTCCTCCGGGCGATTAGTTTGAAATGCCGGATTAACCCTGCTTTTAAATCGCTTGTTGTAACATAGGTTTAAAAGCAGAGATCGCTGTTGTTTTGTGCTGTTTCATAAAAGACGAAAGCTGCTGCAGTGCCAGGCATCTCAGTTCTAAACCACCCTCTCCGCCTGTCCGGAAAACAGGTGGTAATGCAAGCAGTTGATTGTCAAACAGAAGTAACGGAAATTTAATATATGAATTTTCTAATATTATCTGTTGAGTCTTTGGATTTAAAACTAAATGAAGCTTATTTTGGTGAAAAATAGAGCCTGAGGGAAAGTGAGTTAAGTAGCTTTATATGACAGGTTTAGAGCTTTATTTAAAACCTGTTTTGCGTTTTTGCCTGCCACCTGAAAACAAACTATAGCTTTTTAATAATCGCTTAGTTTTCAACTTATAGCCAAACTTTCACGCCCTCAGCCATGCTACATTTCCCTGCCCTACAGGTCAGTTCAGGATTCTCATTCCTCAAAAATAAAATACTACTTTTCTTGCCTGCCTCGCCGTGAGTTTAGGTAAAGCTACGCCTGTTTGCCTGCATTGTGTTGGCTATAGTTGTGGAGCATTCTTATACCACGCCAACCGCATTACCGATGCCTAAACGGGGAGCAACCGGCATTTTAGTATAAATTTTTATTAGCACAACCAACCTTTTACATACATGATAAAATTTTACAAAAAACGGGATCTGGATCAGCGGACCGTAACTGCGCCTTGGTTCGCAGCAAACGGTTCTGATACAGCCCGCCCGATTGGCCTGCCAAAAAAAGCAGCGTTATTTTCAGGGATCTTCATCCTGCTGCTGAGCCTGATCAGCTTTCACGCGAAGGCACAGCTCATACAGGTTAATACCACCACCTCTTTTGTGCAGGCCGATGCGGCCGTTTGGTGGTACTGGGGGCATACTGAATCGCAAAAGAAAACTGTAGCGCAACTTAACCAGACATACAGCGCGTCAATCATCCAGAATGCAAATGGTGGCTGGGTGAATATCTCATCATCTGGGAGCCTTACAAGTATGGTAAGCGGTGACGGGTATCAGTTCACCTTAACCGGAAACCAGTCTTCAACTAATGCCAACCATGGAGGCGTAGGTCGTTTTTATACAAACATTGAGTTCCTGGCATTGACTCCAGTTAAAATGCAGCTCATTTCAGGCTTGCATGCTGGTGGCGGTGCCAATAATGTGCTTGATGTGACTGTTTTTGAGAAACTTGCTGACGGTTCATTAACGGAGGTAAAACGCTTCCGGAAAAACAGCGACTCGGTCTTTAACTTAGACCCGGGTTTCGTATTGCTGGCTGGTGGCAAAATATACGTGCTCCAGATGAACGTGGAACGGGTATTCCCTTCTATTTACACCAGCTACACCAGCCAGTCGGGTAGTATCATTGTAAAATTATTATCTGCTACAGATATAACCGGCATTTCGGATGATACGGGCGTTTCGGCAAGCGATGCGGTTACGAACGATGGCACACTACAACTTAGTGGTACTGCCTTATCAGGCTCAACAGTAACGTTAAAACAAAATGGCTCCTTAATTGGAAGCACTACTGCCGATGCATCCGGGAAATGGACATTTTTCCACTCATTCACCCTGAGCGACAGAACTTATACTTTTAAAGCTATTGCAGCTGACGCTTTTGGAAATGAGATCGGGCAAAGTGATGATTTTATAGTAAGGATAGATAAGAGTGCACCAACCATTACAGCACCTGCTGCCTTAACCGTGACTACGGATGCAGGCAAAAATACAGCTTCCGGTGTAGTGCTTGGTACTCCGGTAACTGCTGATAATCATCAGGTAGCATCAACTATAAATAACGCGCCTGCTACTTTCCCGGTAGGAAACACCACAGTAACCTGGACAGTGACCGATGTGGCTGGCAATACCGCCACAGCTACGCAGGTGGTGACAGTGCAGGATAATGAAAAGCCGGTACCAACTATAGCCACCCTGCCAGCGCTGACGGGCGAGTGTTCAGTAACTGCAACTGCGCCAACTGCTACAGACAACGTGGCCGGAACTATAACTGCTACTACTACCGATCCTTTAGTTTACACCGCGCAGGGTACCTACACCATTACCTGGACATATACTGATGGAAGTGGAAACACTGCTGCCCAAACGCAGCAGGTAATCATAAAAGATATTACGGCCCCGGTATTTGCAGCAGTAGCTCCTATTACAAAGATTAATGATGTTGATAAATGTGGTGCAGTGGTTACCTATACAACACCAACTGCTACCGACAATTGCAGCGCCGGAGGCAAAAAGGTGCTGTTAATATGGGATGAAATGACCGCCAGTACAATAAGCCTGAAAAACGCTCTCACTGCTGCCGGGTTAGAGGTTACTTTAAGTACTACAGCCGAAAACGGCTATGATGGTACAAACCCCTCTCTGACAGGATTTGATGCTGTTATTCACTTGAACGGAACTACTTATGATGTAGCCATGCCGGTTTCCGGTCAAAACGCACTCGTTGATTTTGTTCTGAACCAAGGCAAAACCTATATCACCAACGAATGGTCGGCTTATGAAATAGACTATACGACCGCAATGCGGGATATTGTGGTGCTTGAAAGAAGTAGTGGGTTTACAGAAGCAGTTACTTATACCACAGTAGCTGATCAGGCAGCGCATCCGATACTAAAAGATATTCCGACATCTTTTGTACTACCAAGTGCAGGTGGGAATGTTGGTGGTGCCAGAACATATAGTGAAAACCAGCCAAAGGTATTAATGACCTCTGAACACGGAGCTGCCGTTGCTGTAAGAGAGTTTGCTAATGGAGGTAAAGCGATAGGCTTCCAGCATGCCGGTAACTATGATTACTCTACTGTTTTATCCGATGCCAACGTGCAGAAGCTTTATGTGAACTCTGTAAAGTATAGCGGTGGCACTGATATTACGATCACCCAAACGGCTGGTCTTGCATCTGGTGCCTTGTTCCCGGTTGGTAAAACCACCAACACGTTTGTTGCAACCGATGCAGCAGGTAACACATCGGAGATCAGTTTTGATGTAACAGTTACAGATACGCAGAAACCAACAGTGGTAACTAAGAACATCACGGTTAACCTGGATGCCAATGGTGCTGCCACCATAACCCCTGCTGATGTGATCAATAGCGCTACCGATAACTGCGCAATTGCTGCCGATGGCTATAGTTTAAGCAAGACCAGCTTTACGTGTACCGACCTTGGACCGAAGACAGTTACGCTTACTGTAACCGATGTACATGGCAATAGCCAAACCGCAACGGCCGTAGTAACTATAGCTGACCCGATCAATCCTACTATTACCGCGCCGGTAGCTGTTGTCGTGAACACCGATGCAGGCAAGAATACAGCGTCTGGTGTGGCACTGGGTACTCCAACTACAGCCGATAACTGTCAGGACGTAACTGTTACGAATAATGCTCCTGCCGCTTTCCCAGTGGGCACGACTACAGTAACCTGGACCGTGACAGATGCTGCAGATAATGAAGCCCACGCAACGCAACTGGTGACTGTAGAAGACAAAGAAGCACCGGTACCAACTATAGCTACACTGCCAACTATAAACGGTCAGTGTGCCGCAACTGCTACCGTACCAACAGCTACTGATAATGTAGATGGTACTGTTTCGGCGACAACCTCCGATCCGCTGTCTTATACAGCGCAGGGGACTTACACCATTACCTGGACCTATACCGATGCGGCTGGGAACACCAGCTCACAGGCACAGCAGGTAATTGTAAAAGATAATACTGCTCCGGTAGTAGCTACCCGTAACATCACCGTTCAGGTAGATGCCAATGGCAAAGCAACTATAACTCCTGCCATGGTCGACAATAGTTCGGCAGACAACTGCGGCATCGCCAGCATGAAACTTGACCAGACTGAGTTTGCGTGCGGCGGTACAGCCACAGTAACCTTGACGGTAACGGACGTGAACGGCAACTCTGCGACAGGTACAGCTATAGTAACCGTAGAAGACAAAGTAGCGCCGGTAGCCAATGCCAAAAACATCACCGTTGAGCTGGATGAAGCAGGTAAGGTAACTATAGTTGCTTCGGATGTGGAGAATGGCTCCACGGACAACTGCGGTATTGCATCTTACGAACTAAGCAAAACCGCTTTTGACTGCAGCAACGTGGGTCCTAACACCATTACCTTAACCGTTACCGATAACAGCGGCAATACCCACTCTACTACCGCTATAGTTACAGTGGTTGACAACATCAAGCCAACTATTACAGCGCCTGACGATATAATAGTGGATGTAGATCCGGGTAAGAACACTGCATCTAATGTAGCATTAGGCACACCGGTAACGGCTGATAACTGCTCAGTAGCCAATATTAAAAACTATGCTCCGGCTGAATTTGCTACCGGCACAACTATAGTAATCTGGGAGGTAACCGATGTGAACGGCAACACAACTAAGGCAACGCAAACCGTAACGGTTCGTCGTGATGTGGTTGCGGTAGCCACACCGGCCACTGTTACTGTTCCGATCCGGACCACGTTTGCCAATGTGCCGCTGCCAAGTACAATCACCGTTACTTACTCTGATAACTCAACCGAGCAAATTGGTGTCACCTGGAGCCAGGGCAACTACAACGGCACAGTAGCCGGCAACTATAGTTTAACAGGCCAGCTGGACTTGGCTTCTGGCACGACCAACACGACCGGCCTTACCGCTGCGATCACGGTAGTGGTTGAGCCAAACAAAGTGCCTACCAACCTTGCTTTCAGCGCGACTACCTTTGCCCCGAACATTAAGGCAGACGAGGCCATCGGCACGCTTTCCACCACCGACCCGGATGACACCCAGTTTGTCTACACCCTGGTAAGTGGCAGCGGCGACACGGACAACAGCTTGTTTGAAGTGATCGGTGATAAGGTTTACCTGAAGAGCAACAACGGCTTATCCGGCCGCACCAGCTTCAGCTTCCGTGTCAGAAGTACTGACCCGTACCAGAACACGATCGAAAAGGCCTTCACCCTGACCAAAAGCAACTATGGCGTGGCAGCAGATAAACTCAAGATCGTGAACGCATTCTCACCAAACGGCGATGGCATCAACGACACGTGGAGTATTCCGGAACTGCGCTTCTATAACAACGTGGAAGTGGAAGTATTCGACCGCTCGGGTGTGCGCCTGTTCCACTCTACCAACCCGGAAATGACCTGGGACGGACGCAGTGCCAACGGACAAGTTCTGCAGGGCGCCTTCTTCTACATCGTGCAGGTGAAGGATATCAACCTGGTGAAAAAAGGTGTCGTGACCATTCTTAAGAAGTAATCAAAATGAAAAAGATAGTATTAACCATAGCCCTGGTGGCTTCTGTTCTGGGCGCAAGTGCCCAGAACAGAAAACATGTGGCCAACTTCTCGCTGTTTCAACAGTATTTTAACCCGGCCCTGACCGGCTACGAAGGCTCCATGCTCAAGACCTATTACCGCAACCAGTGGACAGGCTTTGAAGATGCGCCCAAAACCATCTTCGCCTCCGCCGAACTGGACCTGGCTGATCTGGCCTCCTGGAAAAAGGACGGTCTGCTCAAGACTAACCGGGAAGACAACTACAACCGCCAGCTGGAAGCCAAACATGCCTTTGGCCTGGCCGTGCTCAACGACCGCTTCGGCCCGTTCACGGAAACGCAGCTGCATCTGAGCTACGGCACGCGGGTACGTTTGTCGGAGAAGCTGAGCCTGCGCTGGGGAGCGGCCGCTACCTATAGTTCGCAGCAACTGGATGCCAGCAAGTTGACCATGGACCAGGAAGGAGACCCCGAGTTTGAGAACTTCAACGGCCAGACCGCCAAAGTGGGCAAAGTGGACCTGAACATGGGCCTGATGCTCACGGTCGACAACTTTTATGTGGGCTACGCCATGCAGGATATTATGCAGGGCAAGATGACTACGGGCGATGATTACCTCAACAGCAGCTTTCCACGCCAGCACGTGGTGCAGGCAGGCTACCGCACGGCCCTCACCGAGCAGATCGGGGTGGTTGTGAACGGCCTGTACCGCTACGACGAGAAGCTGGAGGAGACCATGGAAGGGCAGGTGAAGGCGGTGTACCAGAACATGCTGTGGTTGGGAGCCGGTTACCGCAAAGACCTGGCTTACTCACTGCAGGGGGGCATCAGGCTGAACCAGCTGCGCTTGGGCTATGTGTACGAGGTGCCTGCTGCGGATGCCCGCTATATCAACAAGGCCACCAACGAGATTATGGTCACTTACAACCTGGTACCGGTCAAATACCCGAAGTATGGCAAAAAAGTGAGCATCTGGTAAGCAAATAAAGAAAAAGAGACAATGAAGAAAATACTATACACGATCGCCTTTATACTGGCTACCGGAACTATAGCACACGCACAGGCACCCATTCTGCAGTCGGAGCAGGAAATAGCGGACTATATGGTGCTTGAAAATGACCTGCTTCTTTTTACGCGCAAGGAAGCCGATGGCCAGTACATTTACAGCGAGCGTAAGCAGAACTGGGAGAGCGTCATTCAAAAAGAAGCGGCACTGAACACCGGCACCATCAATACCGTGATCGGGAGAAACGAAGCTGGCACCGAATTATACGTGTACCAGAAGAATGGCCGCAACGAGGAAGCGATTACCTTTTATAATGTAAAAGATGGCGCCTTCGAGAAGACCGGTGAACGTAAGCTGCCAAAACTGAAGAATCATTCAACTAATCTGGGTTTGCACTTATCAGCTGACAAGAATACGCTGGTGCTGTCTGCGGAATTGGGCAAAACCCATGGCTACGACGATGTATACATCAGCCAGTGGGAAAACAACCGCTGGACCAAACCTAAAAACCTGGGCAAAACGGTAAACACCCGCCAGCCGGAGTTTGCGCCTTTTGTAGCCGATGAAACCCTCTACTTTACCCGTAAGGAAGGCGATAAAAGCCTGGTATACAGTGCTGCGCTTACAGGCAATGCCATAAGCAGCGAGCCCCTTATGCTTGATGAGGTAGTGAACAACACCGGTACCTACAACAGCTACTATAAAAAGCAGGGAGAACAGGAGTTCTGGATCTCAGCAGCTACGGACAAGGCCTTTGCCATTTATACCCGCGAGCCTGTTATGGAGTACAAAGAGGTGTATGAAGGCCCCGTAGCAGAAGATGACCTGAGCTTTGCAGATGCTGTTTCCGGCTCACAGGACCCCGGAAGCATAAAATCGGATACAAAAGCTATAGTTGAAGAAGACGAGTTAGCTGATTTCATGTCGCATTCTGCAAGCCCGCATGATGCGTTTGTGCTGGACCGGGAAGAAGCGGAGAAGAACAACATGGTCACGCACCAGGAAAACGGCCTGACGATGCACTACCTGCTAAACCAGGTGTACATGGGCGGCAAACAGACGCAGATCCTGACGACTTATCTTAAGTCGCTGCCAAAGGGAGCTACGCTTAACATCAAAGGCATGTCCGATGGGCTTGGTGCAGGCAATGTTAAAGCCAGGGTGAGTAAACAGCGCGCCCAACTGCTGAAAGCGTACATCCAGCAGAACTTCGCAGCTAAAAACTTTAAGGTAAACGTTGACTCGAAGGTGTGGAAAGAAGTGGGTAAACACTTCCGTGTTGCGGAGATACGCGTAGCTAAGTAAAAGCAATGATCTGTTAACTAAAAGAGCCTTTCTGCATAAAGCGGAAAGGCTCTTTTAGTTTAGCTATAGTTGTTTAACCTGTTTTGCTATAGTTGCTATAGTTACAGATCAGCGAATATCGGCCATCCACTTCCGGATGAGGGGGCTTATCAGCATTAGCAGGATACCGAAGCCAATAGCATAAATCCCGATCTTGCTGATGATATCGGCATAATAAGGCAACGACAGTACCGGATTGTCCACTACCGCTTCCGGCACACTCATCAGCGCCCCGATCTTACCTGCCAGGAACTCACCAATGGCACTGGCAAAAAACCAGATACCCATCATCATGGCCACAATTTTGGCAGGCGCCAGCTTTGTTACCATCGACAGGCCGATCGGGGAGATACACAGCTCACCGCAGATGATGAAGAAATAACCAAAGATGAAGGCCGGCAAGGAGATCAGACCCGACTCGGCACCCCAAACAGTGGCGGCAAAAAAGGTGCAGAAGCCCAGCCCAAGCAGTATGAACGATAAACCGAATTTAAGCGGAGTAGATGGTTCCAGGCCTTTGCGGTTAAGGGCAGGCCACAGCCAGGCAAAAAAGAAGCTCAGCACAATAACCCAAGCCGGCGGCAGAAAGTTGTTTACTGCCAGCGCCGGTAATTCAAAACCGGCTACGTGCATGTCCACGTTGCGCATGGCAAACAGGTTAAGCGAGCCGGCGTTCTGCTCGTAAAAGGCCCAGAACAGCGTAGAGAAAATGATAAGTACCAGCGCAGCAAAAAGCTTGTTACGGGCAATACTTTCCAGCTGAAAAGCAATGTAGAGGATGTAGATTAACGATACGGCGCCCAGCCCGAACATGATAAAATCCATGAGCTCGTAGCGGTGGAAGAGAGCCACAATCACTGGGATCACTAACAGCGAACCGGCATAGATCCAGATTTCTGTAGAGATGCCTGCAAACAGCGGCTTGTTAAGCGCAGCCGGGTCAGGTGGCAGGCCTTTTTCTTTCAGTGATTTACGACCGATGGCAAATACGATCAGCCCCAGGATCATGAAGATACCGGCTAATCCGAAACCGTAATGCCAGTTGATCTGCTGCCCTACGTAGCCGCAAAGCAGGCCGCCAAGCGCCGCCCCGATGTTGATGCCCATGTAGAAAATAGAAAAACCACTGTCTTTGCGCGGATCGTTGTCGGCATACAGGGTGCCTACCAAACTGGAAATGTTCGGTTTAAAGAAGCCGTTGCCACAAATGATAAAGGCCATCCCGAAAAAGAAGCTCCAGTCTTCGGGCACCGCCAGCACCAGGTGACCGATACTCATCAGAATGCCGCCATATAACACGGCTTTGCGGTAGCCGAGATACCTGTCTGCCATCACGCCGCCAAACAAGGGCATGGTGTACACCAGGGCAGCATAAGAGCCGAGGATGGCGTAGCCTTTTGGTTCGTCAAACTTTAGCTCGGTTACCATGTAGGCAAGCAACAGGGCTTTCATGCCGTAAAACGAGAAGCGTTCCCACATCTCGGCAAAAAACAGCATGTATAATTGTTTCGGGTGGCCCGTAGCGGCAGGGGCTTCGGGTACCTTGGTTTCTGTCAGGTCCATATAGGTGTTCGTGTTGTTAGGTGTTTTGCAGGTGTGCTATAGTTTGTAAACGGAATTGGTGCTTCTGCTGCAAAGCAAAAGGCGTGCTAATATACTGATTTCTCAACTCTCGTAGCCTGCAGGCATAGCCCGGGGCGTTTTTATAGTCAGGGTAGAGGAACGGCAGCCAACAGGCAAACTATAGTTGCACTATTACAGACAAGCTACATGGTGTAACTATAGTTTATAGTTGCCGCTTATTTTACCCTATAGTTTAGTTTCACGGTAATAGAAGCTGTTTTTTCTTTAGAGGATGTATTGAACGTGCCACCCCACGAGTATTCTTCGTTCGAGTTCTGCCCGGTTATCTGGAAAATGCCGAGGCTGGCAGAAATAAGGTCGCCGATCTCGCTGCCCGAGTTCTGTGAGATCTTTTCGGCCCGTTCGCGCGCATCTTTCGTCGCTTCCGAGATCAGTTCAATTTTAAGGTCCGATAGCTTGGTATAGTAGTAGCGCGGCGGTTGCGAGTTCAGTTGTATGCCTTCGTTCAGCAGCTCTGTAATGCGGCGCGAAATGTCCTCTATCTTTTCGATCTCTTTGGAGGTGATCTGGATAGACTGGGTGAGCCGGTAACCGATGAATTCATCGCCCATGTACTGTCCCTTGTCGGAATATTTGGGGCGTTGCTGTTCGGTTATTTCGATGGCGCTGAACACTACCTCGCTGGGGTTGATACCGTTTTTGGTTAAGTACCCGGCTATGATCTGTTTGTCCTGCTCCAGCTGGGCCGATGCGGTTTTCAGGTCCTGCCCCTGCTTTATAAAGCTGCCTTCCCACACAATAAGGTCAGAGGTAAAATCGCGGCTGCCGTTGCCGGTTACAGCAATTTCGCCTTCGGGCTTGCTGCGTTTGATGTAGGCATTGCCCAGCACAATGGCCGAGATGATAATGGCTACCGAAAACAGGATGGCGCTGGTGTAATTTCTCATAGTGGCAGGATTTGTTTTTTCAGGGCTATAGTTTGGTGGCAACACAAGTTTTGTGCCTAACCTGCATTTAAGTTACCTGCTTCTGCTTTCTGTTGCAACACCGGAGCAAGATATTTCTATAACTATACGAGATCGGAGATCTGCAGCGTAAGTCTCTCATATAAGCTAATCAGCGATAGCGTGTAAGGATGATAGGTGGCCTGGCTTTGCAGATGGTTTTAAACTGGACAAACATAGAACTTCCCTGATCTGATTAATACCCCAAAGGCAAGATGCTATGCTGTTTCCTGAAAGGTTACAACTATAGCAAACCAGGAAATGCAAAGCCTTTTTACTGATAAGGTACAGCTATAGTTCCGTACCAGCCGTCATCAAAACATACTATACTTTTCTTCGTTGATAGGAGCAGTGTTCAATTTAAAATAAGATAAAGCTAATGGAGCAGAAGTCCCTGATCGAAACTATAGGAAAGCAGGAGTGGCTGGATGCGGCCGGCGATGCCGTTCAGCCTGCCGTTTTAAATGCGTTTGAATCCGCCGGCGAAACGGGGCGGGTTGTAAAAGATGCTTTGCATGGCACCTGGCTTGGGCACCCTTTGCACCCTGCCATTACCGACGTGCCGATCGGGTCGTGGACAACTGCCGCTGTACTGGATACCATGGAACTGATGGGCGAGAAAAAGTACGCGCCCGGCGCTGATGCAGCGGTAGCCGTAGGGCTGGTAGGTGCCGTAGGCTCAGCCATTACCGGACTTACCGACTGGACCGCCACAAGCAAGGAAATGCGCAGCGTAGGATTGATGCACGGGATGCTGAACGCCGGAGCGGCTGCCCTTTACCTGACCTCGCTGGTGCTGCGGCGGCGCAAAAAAACGCGCAAAACGGCCATTGGCTTGTCAATGCTCGGGTATGGCGTAGTTAGCGCGGGAGCGTACCTGGGCGGGCACCTGGTATTTGGCATGCAAACCGGCGTAGACCATACCGCCACTTCCGACGAGCCACCTGCTGATTTTGTAGCCGTTCTGCCCGAAGCCGAATTAGCGGATAACACGATGCGTTGTGTAAAGGCCGGAGAAGTGCCGGTGCTGCTGGCCCGCAAAGAGGGCAGGATCTATGCACTGGCCCATACCTGTTCCCACCTTGGTGGTCCGCTCTCGGAAGGAGAGTTGCTGGATGGGTTAAAGGTAAAGTGTCCATGGCACGGTTCGGTTTTCTCGCTGGAAGATGGCAGTGTGGCGGAAGGGCCTGCCACAGCACCGCAGCCAAAGTACGAAGTCAGGACCCGGAACGGACAGATAGAAGTGCGCCCGGCATGATAAACACAACGCTGCCAGTAACTGTAAACTATAGTTTGGAGCCTGCTGCTCAATGTTCTCTGCTGGTGGGCTGCCGCTGGCACTGGCCAGGCTATAGTTTATAGTTTCAAAAACACCATTTGTTCAATTTGCAGTGCGCAGGTTCGGTATCCGGTAAAGAAGCTTGCGTTATGCTATAGTTGTGCAGCAATAAGGTAGATCTCAGCCCTATCGCTTTTCAGCTTCATTTTCCTCGCTATCCAGCAGCCAGCCTTCTGCGTCCACTACCGCGTTGTGGGTTGATATGCCCAGGCCGGGTTCTTGTCTGAATGCTTTTACCGGACCATTGATGCGCAGTTTATCGGAGTGCATTACTTCCCTGTACACCTGCTCGCTGACACCCGTCAGGTATAGTTTGCCGTTTACATCATGCAGCAGGGAGGCATAGTCTGCCAGCACCGAAACCAGCGTTGGCCCCAGTTTCTTCCGGCCTCTCAGGCGGAGGATCACCACCGGGTTCCGGGCGTCTTCAGGTTTAGGCAGCAGGTGTTCCAGGGTTCTGGCGCCGGCATAAAACAGGTTGCCATACACGTTCAGTACCGTTACCTGGTTTCCTTTCAGGGTTTTGGGTGGCTTGTGTTCTTCTATAGTTCCATCCGATCGTTTTCTGAGCTCAACCAAGGTTATCTCGGTAGAGGATTGTGTGACAAAAAGGAAAGCCGAAAGCAGCACGCCGATGCCCACTGCCGTAGGGATAGGCAAAACCAGCGTCGCGCCAAAAGTTACACCGCCGGCCAGCAACGAGGGCCACGAACTCCACCCCGAATTCCAGGTTGCAACAATATCTGAAAGCTTGATACTCCGGATGCCGGCCAGTATAAGCATGGCACCCAGAGAAGGCATGGCCGTATGAGCAACTATAGTTGACAGTGCCACAACAATAAGCGTCATTGCCAGGCCAGAGAAAATGACGGCCCACCGGGTTTGCGCCCGCGCCAGCACATTAACAGCCGTAGTTCCCAACGACCCACCAACGGGCAAGCCCTGTATAAAACCGCTGGCAATATTGGCGGCTCCCTGTGCCACAAAGTCGCGGGAGGTGCTGGTGCTCTCGCCGTTTTTATTGGGTACGTTCTGGCTTACCCCGGCTCCCTGTATCAGGATAACGATGGCTACGGCTATGGCACCGGTAATTACCTCAAGGCTGATGGCCGAAAACGGGGGCACCACCAGGCTTGGCGTACTGCCGCTGATATCACCTATATCCTGCACCACTTTTACACCTTCCAGATCGAAGAAATAAACTATAAGCGAGGGGATAGCAATGGCAATTAAAGCGAAGAATTTTTTGAGCGGGGTTTTCTGCAGAAAGATAGCCAGCAGAATGGTTAAGGCAGCCATGCTTACGCTTTGCAGGTGAACCTGACCTATGTGCAGCAACAAATCAAATGTCTGGACGATGCTGTTGCTGCCTTCCGGGGCATAGCCGGTGGCAGTAGGGAGCTGGCTCATGACCAACAGAACCGAGATGCCGGTCAGGAAACCGGTCATAACAGAAAAGGACACAAAACGCGTCAGCCGGCCCATGCCTAACAGTCCCATAATGGCCTGTACCACCCCGATCAACACCACCAGCAGGAAAAATACCTGTGCCCGCTCTTCGGCAGGCAGGCTACGGATGGTCTGGCCGGCCATGATCGCAGAGGCACTGGTGGCAGTGATCATCATTAACTGGGTACTGGAAAAAATACCACCAACTAAAGGGCCTGCTATACAGGCATATAATCCGTAAATGGGGTTTACGCCTGCCAATAAGCCGTTTGCCATGCCATCAGGAAGGCTGCTTACGGCGGTGGTCATGCCGGCAATGGCATCCTGTTGCAGTTTGTTGCGCGGCGGTACTTTTTTAGAGGCATTCTGCACCGCATCGCGCAGCACCGAAAGTCCGGGCAAATGAAACTCATTGTCTGGTGTGGTGGCCTTTTCCTCTTCCGTAGTTTCTCCCATTGTCTATAGTTTACAGTACCTGCTGTTTGCTAATCAAACTATACGATTTGCCGCTGCTCTTGTCACTCTTTATAGTTGGGGCCGGGGTCGGGTATTTCATCCTGTTTTCTTCTGCCCAGTCACCAGGCCAGCGGAAACAGAATAGCCATGCTGATAAGCGAAATAATGATGACCATGACAAGAGGACCTCTGGTCTCGAAACTAAGGGTAGCCACCACGGTGGCGGCAGCTATGTTGCGCTGGGCTGTGGCCAATCCGATCAGTTCACGGATGCTTTCCCGCCAGGCAATAAGGTACCCGATGGCGTAACAACCCAGCACAAAAACTACAGCTGACAGAATAGCACCGGTCCCGAACAGGGAGATAACGGTTCCGAAGTAGAGCAGCAGCGAGGTTAAAAATAAAAGCACCAGCGCGATACCGGATAGTTTTGCCGCCCAGGGTTGTAGTCGCTCGGCCCACATAGGCAGGAAACGTTTAAGCAGAATACCGGCAACCAGGGGCAGCAGCATGGTGAGTAAGAGCGGCTTCAGGATACTCCAGGCATTCACGTCGGCTTCGGGGATGGCCAGCGGCACCACAATGGGCATAAAAATAGCTGTGGCGGGCAACAGCAGGATCAGGCAGGTGGCTGCAAGCGCAACATCCACCTTTGCCATGCCGGCCAGTTGTATCAGAAAAGGAGCCCCGGCACCACAAGCTGCCAATACCAGTCCTGCCTCCAGGGTGGGATGTAACGAGAAAACCTTTATAATGAGTATAGTGAGTGCAGGAACCAGTATGAAGTTTGCCAACAGAGCCAGTACCACGCCTTTCCTGTTCTTCAGAGGCTCTGTTAAGTACTGAAGCGTATAGGGCAGCCCCGCAGAAAACATGCTCAGCACCGAAAATACCGGTACAATCATATTCAGGAACCCTGGTAAAAACTCCTTCATTCAATTCGGTGTCTGGGGGCTGCTATGGCGGAGCTGTTATAGTTGTAGCCTACTTTGCTGAGCTATAGTTTGATAAGCTTAACGTACAGCAAAGTCCCGGGTTTGTAAGAACACCCGATATCTGTATTCGGCTACATGTTAGAAAACAGTTCGGTTGTAGTGAAGGACAGGAAATCAGCAGGAAACAGGGAATTAAAAGGTAACTATAGATAGATGTGAATCTACTACAGCTTTGGTAGCCTGAGCGTCGCTTCCTGCATTTAAACGACAAACTATAGCATCAGAATATACGCCTGAACTATAGGTAACAGGCAGAAGGTGCAGATTGTTAAAAGCTTGCCGAAATGCAAAAACAGGATGGATATCGAGGCTGGGGAAATGGATAACGGCAAAACGGGACACTCCTGATCTCCGCTCCGCAAAAATGAGAGAGGAATTACCGCTACCAGCCCGGGACAAATCACCAGACCGGTAGCGGTAACTCTGTTAAACTATAGTGCCTGCTGCCGCATAGCCTCAACCTCAGCTATAGTTTTAGGCAGCGGTTCGCCCAGTATGCGACTTCCATTTTCAGTTATCAGCAGGTCATCTTCTATCCGGATGCCGCCAAAATCACGGTAGCTGTCCAGCTTATCAAAGTTGATGAATTGCTGCGCCACTTTATCGTTTCGTCGCATGTCGATCAGTTCCGGAATAATGTAAATGCCCGGCTCCACGGTCAACACAAAACCCGGTTCCAAAGCACGGCCCAGGCGCAGCGACTTCAACCCGAATTCGGTGCTTTTGCGCAGCTCCGGTGTATAGCCTACGTATTGCTCGCCCAGGTTTTCCATGTCATGCACGTCCATGCCCATCATGTGGCCCAGGCCGCACTGGAAGAACATGGTATGTGCACCGGCCTGCACCGCTTCTTCGGTATCGCCGCGCATCAGGCCAACCTGTTTCAGTCCATCAGTCAGTTTCCGACAGGCCAGCAGGTGCACGTCTTTGTATAAGATCCCCGGTTTCAGGGCTGCCATGGCGGCTTCGTGTGTGTCCAGCACCACCTGGTATAGTTCACGCTGTCGCTCGGTAAAAGTAGTGCCAACCGGAATGGTACGCGTCATGTCGCCTGCGTAGCCAGCCGGGGTTTGTATGCCGCCATCAAATAACAGCATATCGCCGGGCTGCAGGGTGTTGCCGCGGTAATGGTTGTGCAGTACCTGGCCCTGCGTGGTGCAGATAAGCGGAAAGGAAAGCAGGTTGTTTGTAGATTCAGCATACCGTACGGCTTCGGCAGCCACCTCATGTTCCTTCATGGCTTCGCGGGCAAACTGCATCACGTTACGGTGCATGCGCGAAGTATAGGTCACGGCCTTTTCAATCTCAGCTACTTCAGCATCCGATTTAATGGAGCGCTGCGCAACTATAGCTTGTATCAATTGCAGGCTTGGTTCCAATACAGTTTTGCCAGTCCAGGCCTGTAGTTTAAGTTCATGTTCCGGGCGGTAAGGTGGCAGATAGTGTAGTTTTTTTGTGCTTTTCAGATAGTCCGCTATTTTCCTGACAGGCATTACTTTTTTTATTCCCACCTGCTCAGCCAGCGAGGCCAGGCTCGGAAGCGGTCCTGTCCAGATCACGTCATCTATGCTTTGCTCAGGCCCGAAAATGATCTCTTCGTTTGTATCGATATTGATAACCCCGGTCAGACCGGAGAGATCGATGCCGAAGTAATAGCGGAACGTGCTGTCCTGGTAAAACGGGTACCAGTTGTCTTTATAGTTCATGCTGGCTTCTTCGTTGCCCAGTAACACGATCAGGCCTTCGCCAAGCTGTTGTTTTAGCTGCTGGCGGCGCTGTGTGAAGGTTTCTGCATCAAATGGGTTGGTAGTATTCATAAGGCTATAGTTGGGTTATACTTTGGTTATAGTTGCCTGGCGCCGGAACTCGCGCGGGGTGGTGCCAATGGTTTTTGCAAATACCCGGTTAAAGTGCGACAGGTTGGCAAAGCCGCAGGAAAAAGCAATGCCGGCTATGGTCTGGTCGGTGTGCAGCAGCGCATGGCAGGCATTGTTTACGCGCAGCTCGTTTAAAAACGTGACTAAGGTTTTGCGGGTGCGGTCTTTAAAAAACCGGCAGAAGGCTTCGCGGCTCATGTTGGCTACCGATGCCACTTCTTCCAGGCTCAGTTGGCGATGACTTTCTTCTACCAGAAACTGTACGACCTGCTCCATCCGTTTGCCCTCGCGCTCGTTCAGGTTGTGCATCTGGTCGCCCAGGTTCAGGCGCCGGAGCGTTGCATGTCGCATTAGCACATCCACCAGTTGCAGGGCACCCAGTACCTTTTCCAGTTTCTCCTTGTGCTGTAGTTGCTGTATCTGCCGGATAAAACTTTCCTGATCCGTCACCTGTACCCGGTAACAGCCGTTCAGGTGCTCAAAAAAATCCTTTGCTTCCTGCAGTTCTTCTGATGTCCAGAATTCGTTGCCGAACGCATGCAGGTCGAAGAACACTATGATACTATGGCTTTGCTTCTGGCTTTCGGGCTTGTAATACGCATCATCACTCCGGAAAACATGGGGTACGTTACGGCCCAGCAGGAAAATATCGCCTGGCTCAAAGCGGCCAATGTAGTCACCCACGATCAGTTTTCCTTCTCCCGATAGGATGCAGCTCAGCTGTATTTCGGGGTGCTGGTGCAGCTTATCGTAGAAGTAGGGCTGGCAGTCCACCTGGTAGCGGATCAGCTCTTTGCTCGACTTCGGTATTTTAAACGGGATGACCTTCATGGTGGTACCATGTTAGCTAATTTCTGTGGGACTTGCAAAAATAAGGTCAATATACTACCAGTACTTATTAATCCAGTACAGGATTTTGGTGTGCCGGTCGCCTACCTTTGAAATAGAACCAAAACCCTTCTTATCATGATCAACTGGAACGGAGTATTTCCTGCACTTACCACAAAATTTCATGCCGATGGCAGCCTTGACTTTGAAACCTGTTTTAAGAACATAGATGCCCAACTGGAAGCCGGTGTAGACGGCATTATACTGGGCGGTACCCTGGGCGAAGCCAGCGTACTGCGCACCGACGAAAAACAGGAACTTACCCGCAGAACGATTGCCTATGTGGCCGGTAAAGTACCGGTGATCATGAACATTGCCGAAGGGGCTACCCAGGAAGCCATACTCCGTGCCCGCGAAGCAGAAGAAATGGGCGCGAGTGGTCTGATGCTGCTTCCGCCGATGCGTTACTACTCCGACCACCGCGAGACGGTCGCCTTCTTTAAAGCTGTAGCAGAAAGCACATCGCTGCCCATTATGCTCTACAACAACCCGGTAGACTATAAGCGCAGCATCACCCTGGAGATGTTTGAGGAACTACTCGTGCACGACAACATTCAGGCTGTAAAGGAATCAACCCGCGACCTGACCAACGTAACCCGTATGCTGAACCGTTTCGGCGACCGCATTAAAATACTTTGTGGCGTAGATACCCTGGCGCTGGAAAGCCTGCTGATGGGAGCCCATGGCTGGGTAGCCGGACTGGTTTGCGCTTTCCCGAAAGAGACGATGGCAGTGTTTAAATTAGCCAAGGCCGGAAGAACGCAGGAAGCACTGGAGATTTACCGTTGGTTTATGCCTTTGCTAGAACTCGATATTCACCCGAAACTGGTGCAGTACATTAAGCTGGCAGAGCAGATGGAAGGTATTGGTACCGAGCATGTGCGTGCGCCACGCCTGCCATTGATCGGGGAAGAACGCGAAGCCGTAATCGCTACCATTCAGAAAGGAATAGACAATAGACCTGCCTTGCCGGCTTTTAAAGAAGAATCCTATGCCCTATAAAAATGCAATGATACAGGCAGCGCAGGCCTTTGAAGTATACAAGAAAACCACTCCGGCACAGCGAGCGCAACTGCTCCGAACTATAGCCGAAGAAATTGAAGCCTTAGGCGATACGTTGCTGGAAACGGCCAGCCGCGAAAGCAACCTTCCCCTGGCTCGCCTGACCGGCGAGCGCGGGCGCACCTGTAACCAGCTGCGGTTATTTGCCGACGTGGTGGAAGAAGGTTCCTGGGTAGAAGCAACTATAGACACTGCCCTGCCGGACCGTCAGCCATTGCCGCGTCCTGACATGCGTCGTATGCTGGTGCCGCTCGGGCCGGTAGTTGTGTTTGGGGCAAGTAACTTTCCGCTCGCATTTTCTACAGCGGGCGGCGATTCGGCTTCTGCGCTGGCTTCGGGCTGTACCGTAGTTTACAAAGAACATCCGGGCCACCCGAAAACTTCTCAATTGGTATATGGAGCCATCTCTAACTCTTTACAGAAATGCGGACTGCCGGAAGGTGTTTTTCAGCATGTTAGTGGTGGCGTAGAGGTAGGGCAGGAGTTGGTAAAACATACAACTACAAAAGCAGTGGCTTTTACAGGTTCCTACAAAGGTGGCAAAGCTATTTTCGACCTGGCCATGCAACGCGAAGTACCGATACCGGTGTATGCCGAGATGGGTAGTACCAACCCCCTGTTCATCCTTCCTGAAAAGCTGAAACACGATACAGAACAACTAGCAAAACAGGCAGCCGCTTCGGTGCTGTTAGGTTCCGGGCAATTCTGTACCTGTCCGGGTTTGCTATTTGTGCAGGAATCGGATGCAACCAATCCTTTTATGGAAGCTTTGGAAGAAGAATTGAGCAAGGCTGTTCCTGCCAATATGCTGCATGAAGGTATAGCCGGAAACTACTATACCGGACTGAATAAATTGCTGAAAGAGCAGGGAGTACAGGCTATAGTTCAGCAGGAAACTGATGTGCTGGAAGGTCGTGCTGCGCTGGCACGAACTGATGTGCAGCAGTGGTTACAGAACCCAGCCCTGCAGGAAGAGATCTTCGGGCCGTTTACGCTGGTAGTAACCTATAAGAATACAGACGAATTACTGGCTGCTGCCAACGCGCTGCAGGGGCAACTTACCTGCACGCTCTGGGGCACAGACCAGGAACAGCAACTACAACAACAACTGACCGATGTGCTGCGTGATAAGTGCGGACGTTTGCTTTTTGCCGGCGTACCAACCGGGGTAGAAGTAAGCTATGCCATGACGCACGGCGGCCCGTTTCCGGCTACCACCGACAGCCGCAGTACGTCGGTAGGCGTGTATGCCATCAAACGTTTTGCCCGTCCGGTTACGTTTCAGTCGGCACCGCAGGCACTTTTGCCGCAGGAGTTGCAGAACGGGAACAGCACAGGCATCTGGCGCACTATTAACGGAAAATTAACCCAAAACAGCATCAACGAATAAGTATGGCCCGGAAAACATTCTTTTGTATCGATGCCCACACCTGCGGCAACCCGGTGCGCCTGGTGGCAAGCGGCGGCCCTGTGCTGCAGGGCCAGAACATGAGCGAAAAGCGCCTTCACTTCCTTAAAGAGTACGACTGGATCCGGAAAGGGCTGATGTTTGAGCCGCGCGGCCATGATATGATGTCGGGTAGCATTCTGTACCCGCCCCACGACCCTGAAAATGATGTGGCTGTACTTTACATTGAAACGAGCGGATGCCTGCCTATGTGCGGTCACGGTACCATCGGTACGGTAACTATAGCGCTGGAAGAAGGCCTGATCACCCCGAAAACACCAGGCCAGCTGCGCCTTGAAACGCCCGCCGGGCTCGTGCTTGTGCAGTATACCCAGGAAGGTGATAAAGTGAAATCAGTAAAACTGACCAACGTGGCCTCTTACCTCGATTCGGAAGGGTTGACGGTGGAATGTCCGGAGCTGGGTGAACTAAAGGTGGATGTGGCCTATGGCGGTAACTTTTATGCTATAGTTGATCCGCAGGAAAACTTCAACGGCATGCAGAACTATACGGCGGATAAGCTTATTTCCTGGAGCCGTGTGCTGCGGCAGCGCCTGAACGAGCAGTACACTTTTGTGCATCCTGATAACCCTGCAATAAGCGGCCTTTCGCATATTCTCTGGTCCGGAGATCCGCTGGCATCTACTTCCACAGCCCGCAACGCTGTTTTTTATGGTGATAAAGCCATTGATCGATCGCCCTGTGGCACCGGCACTTCGGCGCGTATGGCGCAGTGGTACACCAAAGGCAAGCTAAAACCCGGTCAGAAGTTCATCCACGAAAGCATCATCGGTTCGGTGTTTACCGGCACGATAGAAGGGGAGACCACCGTGGCTGGCAAACCTGCTATTTATCCCGGCATCGAAGGCTGGGCCATCATTACAGGCCATAACACCATCTTTTTTGATGAGGAAGATCCATACATTCACGGTTTCCAGGTAATCTGATATGAGCAACGTAACTATAATCGGCGGCGGCATTGTGGGGCTGTTTACGGCTTATTACCTTTCGGAAGAAGGCTTTAACGTAACCCTGCTCGACCAGGGCGACATGCAACAGGGCTGCTCGACAGGTAATGCCGGGATGATCGTGCCGAGCCATATTGTGCCACTGGCTTCGCCGGGTATGATCAGTAAAGGACTGAAGTGGATGTTCTCCGCTACCAGTCCTTTTTACATTCACCCCCGGCTGGACAGGCGTTTGCTGCAGTGGTGCCTGCATTTTTACAGGGCATCTACCAAACAGCACGTAGAGCACAGTATTCCGTACCTGAAAAACCTGAGTTTGCTGAGCAAGCGCCTGTACCAGGATTTTGCAGAACAACACCCTGAATCTCAGATAGGGCTGGAAGAAAAAGGCCTGCTGATGTTATACCGGACTCCGGAAATGGAGCGGGAAGAAGTGGAAATGGCGCACCTGGCAAACCAGCACGGGCTGGAAGCAAATGTCCTCTCAAGGCAGGAAGCGCAGCAACTGGAACCGGATGTAGAACTGGATGTGCGCGGTGCCGTGCATTTTACAGGCGATGCTCACCTGGATCCGTCTAAACTGCATGGCTTTTTGAAAGATTACCTGAAGGCAAAAGGCGTGAACATGGTGCCGCTGGCGCGGGTGTTGAAGTTTGAGTATAAAGGCGACCGCATTCAAACTATAGTTACCAACAAAGGCGGTATCACCTGCGATCAGCTTATAGTTTGCGCGGGTGCGTGGTCCGGCGAGCTGGCAGATAAGCTGGGTATTTACCTGCCGATGCTCTCGGGCAAAGGCTATAGTTTTATGCAGCAGAACCAGCCGGCGCTGCAAATTCCTGCCATCCTGTGCGAGCGAAAAGTTGCCGTAACTCCATTTGGGGAGCAAGTGCGTTTTGGCGGCACTATGGAGATAACCGGTACCAACCAAACTATAAACCAGAAGCGGGTACGCGGTATTTTTGATGCTATTCCGGATTACTACGCCAACTTTAATCATACCTTCCCAAAGCAGGATACGATCTGGAGCGGGTTGCGCCCATGTTCGCCGGATGGGCTGCCTTATATTGGCGCCACGCAGCGCTGGAGCAATGTGCTTTTCGGTACCGGCCATAGTATGATGGGTGTGAGCCTGGCCCCGGCCACCGGCAAAGTATTGGCGGAACAATTGCTGAACAGAAAAGCGCAACTGCTAACCGACGCCTTCTCACCGGACAGGTATAATTAAGTTAACAGCTATAGCTATAGTTTTATTTCGCTGTTCCGGATTTCCTAATCCGGAACTTCAACTGAAGCGGATTTCCTAATCCGCGTAGGCTGCAACACGGGGATTAGGAAATCCCCGGCAGATGGCTTTCGGACTGGGAAGTCCGAAAGAGCAATAGGAATGGGAAGTCCAAAAGAGCAGTAAGCAGAATGGGAAGTCTGAAATAGCGGAATGGCAATTCATAAGTCTGAACTATAGCTGGGAACAAATTAATTTGCTAATTTCCTGCTTCCGGCCCGGACGTTACGTACGAACTTCCGGGTCAGCAGAATTTCTTTAAAGTCTCATAATTCGCAACTACCACAAACTAAACCACCCATGTACAATTTAAAACTACGGACCTTTCTGTTGCAGTTACTGCTGCTGCTTTTTATCTCCTTCACCACGCTGGCACAGGGCTACCAGAACCGGCAGTGGCTTAAGTCCGGCGACACCTACGTGCAGGCCGAGCAGGGGCAACTGGTAAAGCATAAACTCCCTGAAGACGCCACTGAGATCTTCCTGAACAAAACGGCGCTTGTGCCAGCCGGAAAAACAGAACCGTTGAAGATCAGGAGTTTTGACCTGTCGGCAGATGAGCAGAAGGTGCTGATCTATACAAACACTCAGAAAGTGTGGCGCTACGATACACGGGGCGACTACTGGGTGTATGATCTCCAAAAGAAAACCCTGCAACAGGTAGGAGCCGGCAGACCGGAATCGTCGCTGATGTTTGCCAAGTTTTCGCCGGATGGCAGTAAGGTAGCTTACGTGAGCGAGCACAATATTTATGTAGATGACCTGCAAAGTGGCCAGCAAAAGCAGTTGACCAAAGATGGCACCCGCAAGCTCATCAATGGTACATTTGACTGGGCTTACGAAGAAGAGTTCTCTGCCCGCGATGGTTTCCGCTGGAGCCCGGACAGCAAAAAGATCGCCTACTGGCAACTGGATGCCACACAGGTAAAAGACTACATCATGTTCGACATGCTGGATGGTGTGTATGCCAAGGTAATTCCGGTAGAGTACCCGGTTGCCGGCGAAGCGCCATCGCCTTACAAGATCGGCGTAGTTGGCGTAGATAATGCAGTTACCCGTTGGATGGAAATTCCGGGAGATCCGAAAAATACCTACCTGCCCCGCATGGAGTGGACCACCAATACCAACGAACTGATCGTGCAGCAGCTGAACCGTAAGCAGAACGAAAGCACCCTTTATCTGTGCCAGGCCGATAATGGTAAAACCCGCCAGATACTGAAAGAGAAAGACGAGGCCTGGATAGATATTCTGCCTACCTGGGACAGAACCTATAGTTACGGCGGCTGGGACTGGCTGAATGGCGGCAAAGAGTTTTTATGGGCCAGTGAAAAAGATGGCTGGCGACACCTGTACCGCGTAAGCCGCGATGGCAAAAAAGAGCACCTGATCACAAAAGGCAACTATGATGTGATGGAGATTGCCGGAATTGATGAAAAAGGCGGCTATGTTTACTTCCTGGCGTCGCCGGAAAACGCTACACAGCAATACCTGTACCGCACGCGCCTGAACGGAAAAGGTAAGGCCGAGCGCCTGACGCCGGCATCACAACCGGGCACGCACAGCTATAGTTTGTCGCCGAATGCAAAGTATGCGCAGCACCGTTTTTCTAACCATTACACCAGGCCGGTTGGTGAGTGGGTAGCATTACCAAATCACAAGGCATTAGGTGGCGAGAGCGCCGTGCAAAAAGCTTTGGCCAGCGCCGATAAAGCTGCCAACAGAGTAGAGTTCATCAAAGTTAAGACAGCAGATGGTGTGGAAATGGATGCCTGGATGGCCAAACCTGCCAAATTCGACCCGAAGAAGAAATACCCGATCGTGTTCTATGTGTACTCAGAACCAGCCAGCCAAACAGTAACTGATACCTATGGCGCAGGCATGAATTTCCTGTACGGTGGCGACATGGCGGAAGACGGCTATATTTATGTATCGGTGGATAACCGTGGTACGCCTGCCCCGAAAGGAAGAGACTGGCGCAAGAGTATTTACCGCAAAGTAGGCCAGCTTAACATTTCTGATCAGGCTGCCGCCGCCCGCGAGCTGCTGAAACTGCCGTATGTGGATGCATCGCGTGTTGCGGTGTGGGGCTGGAGCGGTGGTGGTTCTGCCACACTTAACCTGCTTTTCCAGCATCCGGATATCTATAAAACCGGTATTTCGGTAGCAGCTGTGGCTAACCAGCTTACCTACGACAATATTTACCAGGAGCGTTACATGGGCCTGCCACAGGAAAACCGCGAAGATTTTGTGAAAGGTTCACCGATTACGTACGCTAAAAACCTGCAGGGCAACCTACTGTACATCCACGGTACCGGCGACGATAACGTGCACTACAACAATGCCGAGCAACTGGTAAACGAGCTGATCAAGTACAACAAGCAGTTCCAGTTTATGCCATACCCGAACCGCTCGCACAGCATTTCGGAAGGAGAGGGCACAGGCGTGCACCTGTCTACGCTGTTCACAAATTACCTGAGACAATACTGCCCGCCAGGTGGCAGATAAGCTATAGTTTGTAAGCATAAAAGCCGGCAGCAATCTGATTGCTGCCGGCTTTTGTTTTATAGTTGTGCTATAGTTTATCCGAACTATAGCACTCTGAACTATAGTTGTGCATCGGGCTTATTCTTCTTCCTTGTTCTTCAGTTTCATGAGCAGCGCGTAGGCTCCTTTGGTCACGTAGGTCTGTTTTTCAGGCTGTAAAAGTTGGTCAGGCTGCAGCGCCGTGTAACCATGTTCGGAGTTGCCGGTTTGTGCTTCCAGCATCTCAAAAACGCCGCTGTTACGGGCCGCGAAAACATACTGTTTGTTGCCGTAGCGCACAATCGCATCTTCGGGCAGGGTATAAGCCTCTTTGCTGTGCACCTCGATCTCTGCATTCATGAACATACCGGGCACCAGCGTCGGGTCTTCCTTGTCCAGGTGGCAGTGCACTTTTACAGCCCTGTCATCGGTTACATCCTTACCGATGTAAATGATCTTGCCTGTATATTTCTTTTCGGGTTGGTTGGCGCGGTAGGTCAGTACCTGCTGCCCGATTTCCAGATCATCCAGGTCTTTCTCGAAAACGGTTAACATCAGGTGCAGATCCGCTGGATTCACGAGCTCAAAAAGCACATCAGTTGGCACCACATACTTGCCAATGTTCACATTCACTTTGGTCACGTAGCCATCAATCGGGGAGTAGATCCTTAACGTGCGGGTCAGGTTTTTCTGGGTAAGGCGGTTCGGGTTGATGCCTACCATGCGCAGCTTTTCGCCAAGGGCTTTCAGGGCAACCTGCTGGCTCTGGTATTCCGACCGTGTTTGCTGGTACACTTTGTCGCTGGTGGCTTTGCTCTGGTTCAGTTCGCGCTGGCGCTCATATTCCTGGGTAAGGTAGCCGAGTTTTGCTTTGGCTGTCAGGTAGTCCTGTTGCAGTTGTATGTAGGCCTGGTCTTCCAGTTCGGCCATCAGTTGTCCTTTTTTCAGGTGCATGCCGGGGAGCAGGGTCGTGTGCTTCACATAGCCGCCCAGCGGTACGCTCACCGATACCATACTTTGTGGCGGGGCTTCCATCACACCATTTACCTGCAGTACGGTTGCTATCGTTTTCAGTTCCGCCTTCGCGGTTTCTACGCCGGCATTTTTCATCTGGGCGGGAGTAAGCTGCACCAGGTTGGTCTCCTGGGGCTTTTCAGCTATAGTTGATTCTGCGGGCTGCTCAGAGCTGCAACCGGCCAGTAAAGCTGTTATAAAGGATATATAAATTAATTTTTTCATGATGTTATCTGTTTCCGGTTAGGGCATTTAATTGGAGGATGGTCTGATTATAGTTCCGCAGGGCATCCAGGTAGCTGGTTTGCAGGCTGATAGCCTGGTTTGTAAGCAGCACCCATTCCAGGTAGTCAATTTCGCCACCTTTAAACTGGTCGTCGGCTGTTTTAATGATAGATTCGGCACCAGGTAAGGCCGTTTGTTCATAATAGGCAAGGTTTTCGGCGGCTACCCGGTACTGGTCCATTGCTTTGCGCAGCTGTAGCTCCAGCGAGCGTTTACCGGCATTGTAACTGTTGCGGGTAGCTTGATCCTGTATTCTGGCAGCCTGAATGCGGGCTTTTTGTGCCCCATAAAACAGCGGAATGCCTACGCCTACTTCCACCGATGAAAACCTGTCGGATGCAGTAAAATTTTGCTCTGCCCCGTTCACCGTCTGTGAGCCTTTTATGCTTTGGTTATTGTAGCCTACCTGCAGGTCGGGGAGCAGTCGGGATTGCTCCGTTTTTATACTGGCCTGGCTAACCTGCTGCTGTTGCTGCAATAAATTCAAGTAAGGATGCCCGGCTATAGTTGCGGAGTCACCTGTTAGGGATAGCTCCATCTTCAGCGGGCGCGCTGCGGGCACATAAACTGTATCGGTATTGAGCACCAACTGGAACTGGTGCTGTAGTTCTGATAGCTCCTGTTGCAGCTGCTTTAGTTGCAGATTTACCTGGCCGCGCTGGGTCTGGGCAGTACTTTTTTCGAGCACGTTGCTTGATCCCAGTTTAAACCGCAGGTCTGCGTTACGCTGGAAGTTGGCAAACAGGCTGTCGGTGCGGAGCAGCAGTTTCTGCTTTTCGCGGGCATACAGCATCTCGTAGTATAGTTCCATTACCTGCCACTGCAGTTCATAATCAGCCAGCTCTGCCTCCCGCACTCCCTGCTGCCATTCCCGCTTCAACAGCTGTTTCTGCTGTACATATACCGTCGGGAATTTGATACTTTGGGCTACACTCAGACGGGTATCCTTAAGGGGGCTGTTAATCTGCCCGTACTCGCCGGTTATTGTGGTATGCGGAATGTCCCAGGCGGTGCCTTGCAGTTTTTGCCGAGCTTTTGCCTGTAGTTGCGCATTCTGTAGTTCGGGGTTCTGTTTGCGCGCTTTTACTATAGCCTGTTCCAGGGTGATGGGCTGCTGTGCCGAAACCAGGTTAGGGAGCAGGAAAAGCAGCATAATGCCAACCACTTTTGCCAACGGTTTTGCAGGTTTATCTTCGTGGTGGGCGGCTTTCTCAAAAAGGATGTAAAGCGCCGGTAGCACGAATAAAGTAAGCAAAGTGGCCACTACCAGTCCCCCGATCACAACAGTTGCCAATGGGCGCTGCACTTCGGCCCCGGCACCGGCACTCAGCGCCATCGGTAAAAAGCCAAGGCTGGCTACGCTGGCCGTCATCAGCACCGGGCGCAGGCGCGATTTAGTACCTTCCAGCACGATCTCCTTCAGGCTAAGTCCGCCGGCCAGCCGCAGGCGGTTAAACTCTGCGATCATCACAATCCCGTTCAGCACGGCCACACCAAACAGTGCTATAAACCCGACACCCGCCGAAATACTAAAAGACATATCCCGGACCCACAGCGCAAAAATACCTCCTATAGCCGACAACGGAATAGCCGAGTAGATCAGCAACCCATAGCGCACCGACCGGAAAGCAAAGTAGAGCAGCAGGAATATCAGGCCCAGCGAGACCGGCACGGCCACACTCAGGCGCTGCTGGGCAGCCTCAAGGTTTTCGAAGGCGCCGCCGTACACCACATAGTAGCCGGGTGGCAGGTTTAGTTGCTGCTGTACTTTTTGCTGTAGTTCATCCACTATGCTCTGTACATCGCGGCCGCGCACGTTAAAGCCTACCATAATGCGGCGCTTGGCATCTTCGCGTTGTATCTGGTATGGGCCTTCTTCCAGCTTTACATTAGCCATTAAGTACAAAGGCACCTGTTGCCCGACAGGGGTAGGAATGAGCAGGTTCTGTACATCGGTCAGGTTCTTGCGTAGTTCGCCCTGCAGTCGCACTACCAGGTCAAAGCGCCGTTCGCCTTCAAATACAAGGCCGCTGCTAACACCGGCGAAGGCGGCATTTACGGTGCGATTGATATCCGCTATGTTGGTGCCGTATTGGGCAATGGCAGCATGGTTATAGTCTATCACGATCTGCGGCATGCCCGTTACGGTCTCTACATACAGGTCGGTGGCGCCATCAACAGTAGTTGCAATGCTGCCTAACTTTTGGGCGTAACGCGCCAGGGTGTCCAGGTCTTCGCCAAATATCTTACACACCACATCCTGCCGGGCACCTGTCATCAGTTCGTTGAAGCGCATCTGCACCGGGTACTGGAAACCTGCCGTAATACCGGGTACATCCTGCAGGGCGGTACCCATTTTTTCAGCCAGTTCGTTGAACGATGTCGCAGAGGTCCATTCTTTTTTAGGTTTCAGGATCACCATCATGTCGCTGGCCTCAAGGGGCATGGGGTCGGTTGGTATTTCACCGGAGCCAATCTTGGTGACCACTTTCTCTACTTCCGGGAAACGCTCTAACAAAATGCCGGCCGCCTGCTGTGTTGATTTTATAGTTGTGTTCAGGTTGCTGCCCGTCAGTACACGGGTATCAACGGCAAAGTCGCCTTCTTCCAGGGCAGGTATAAACTCGCCACCCAGCGACATTAAAACCAGCACAGCGCCTGCAAAAAGCACAACCGCACCAGCTATGATCGCTTTCGGGAACTCGATGACGCGGCGCAGGTACTTCTGGTAAAAGTTCTCGATGCGGGCCATCATCTTATCAGAGAACGTATCCTTGTGGCTGATCTTTTTGCTCAGGAAAAGTGCACTCATCATCGGCACGTAGGTCAGCGAGAGGATGGCCGCCCCGATCAGGGCAAAGGAAACGGTCTGTGCCATGGGCTTGAACATTTTACCCTCGATGCCCTGCAGTGTTAGAATAGGAAGGTAAACGATAAGAATGATGATCTGCCCGAAAATTGCGCTGTTCATCATTCGGCTTGCCGACTGCTGTACAGTATCATCCATCTGCGCCTGGTTGATGCGGTTGGTAGTGGCAAAGCGCTTGTTAAAATGGAAAGTATGCAGCACAGCTTCCACTATAATGACAGCCCCATCCACGATCAGACCAAAGTCCAGGGCGCCCAGGCTCATCAGGTTGCCGCTCACGCCAAAGGTGTTCATCATGGTTATGGCAAACAGCATGGAGAGCGGAATGACAGAGGCAACTATAAGCCCGGCCCGCAGGTTTCCTAAGAACAGCACGAGTACGAACACCACGATCAGGGCGCCTTCCAGCAGGTTTTTTTCTACGGTACCAATCGCATTGTTCACCATTTTGGTACGGTCCAGGAAAGGCTCAATTACCACGCCTTCGGGCAGGGACTCCTGAATCTGGGCTATGCGGGCTTTTACTTCTTTGATTACCTGGTTGCTGTTGGCGCCTTTCAGCATCATCACCACCGCCCCGGCTACTTCGCCCTGGTCGTTGTAGGTCATGGCTCCGAAGCGGGTGGCATGGCCATAGTTTACATCAGCCACATCGCGGATGTAAATGGGAGTACCATTCTGTGTGTTCCGGATCGCTATGGATCTGATATCATCGATGCTACCCAACAGGCCTTCGCTGCGGATAAAAAGGACCGCATCGCCTTTGTGGATGTAGGAGCCGCCGGTGTTCTGGTTGTTGTTTTCCAGGGCTGTAAACACATCGGAAATAGAAAGACCGTAGGATTTCAGGCGCGAAGGATCTATGGCGATCTCGTATTGTTTCAGGTAACCGCCAAAGCTGCTTACATCGGCCACGCCCGGCACACCTAACAGCTGCCTGCGCACAATCCAGTCCTGTATGGTGCGCAGCTCCATGGCATCGTATTTACCTTCGTAACCCGGCTCTGGACGTACCATGTATTGGTAGATCTCGCCGAGGCCGGTGGTTACAGGGCCAAGTTCCGGGCTGCCAACACCTTCTGGAATCTGTTGCTGCACGGTTTGCAGGCGTTCGGCCACCTGCTGCCTGGCCCAGTATACATCCACCCCTTCCTGGAAAACTATAGTTACCAGCGATAAGCCGAAACGGGAAAAGCTGCGGATCTCTTTGATGCCGGGAATGTTACTGTTGGCCTGTTCTACCGGGAAGGTGATCAGGCGCTCAATGTCAGGGGCACCCAGCGAGGGCGCCACGGTAATGACCTGTACCTGGTTATCGGTAATATCGGGCACGGCATCTATAGGCAGGCGCGTCACGTTATACACCCCGATAACGATCAGCCCCGCTACAAATAAGCCAATGATCAGCTTATTCTGTATCGAAAAAGAAATAATTTTATTTAGCATAATACTATAGCTAACTGTTATGAAATAATACCTGAACAGTATGACTCAATCTGCAGCTTATGAGGGATAAGCGCTGGCAGTACCATGCTGGTAGCAGCAGGTACAAATGCAACAAGTACTAACTATAGTTGGGGTGGTTGCCAGATGGCTGTGGGTAGGCGCAATAATTCGAAGCGGTCCTTCAGAACCGTATAGTTCAGTTGCTCGGGCAAGGGTGCCAGAAACGAAAGCTCCAGGAAATGTGCCGGTATAAAGGCGATGGCAAAAGCTGTGGTGAGGAAGTCGGCACACCTGAAAGGGAGCTGCAGATCGCGGGTATAATCAGCATCTTTTTCGCTGCCGCTCAGGTAATGGATAACCACATACTCCACTAAAGACAGGTCTTCGTCCAGGATCTTATGCTCCAGGTAATGCTCCACCAGAACAGGCGCTTTCCGGAGTTCCTGAAACGTAGAGCCTGAACATGTATAGATCAGGAGGAGCAATATGGCCGTAAACTGTTTCACACGTAGCGGTGTGTTCTTTTCATTTATAAACCAGACAATAGCTTTATCCGGTTGCCTGAACAAATATAAAACGAATATTCTGTAAACCTGATGCTTGCTATTATTTAATTAAATGATGAAAACCACTCTTATATTCTTTATATAGTCTGTAACTATAGGCAACCAGCCCCGACAAGGCAGTGTTCAGGTTTTATTTTCTCCGGAGCTCTGCCTGTTTAAACTATAGAACAGCGGTATAGGAAGGAAAGTTTATGTAAATGGTATAAATCGAATTGTAGTTTGAAACATTTGTAGCAACGGGGAGTTAAACTATAGAACTGCGCAAGCTATAGTTCAGATCATTTACAGACATAGCAGGGCCGGGTAGCTTAGGTTTTTAGTTGAGGTTAGGTATGGCAGAAGAGCAGAGAATTCTGGTAACCGGAAGTGCAGGTTTTATAGGGCATCATCTGATGCAGGAGCTCCGGCAAACTGATCATACTGTAGTAGGCCTTGACGTACTTAACAGCTATTACGACCCCGAACTGAAATATGCCCGGCTGGAGGCACAGGGCTTTCACCGGGAGCAAATCCAGCCGGAGGTCATTGCCGCCAACTATAGTTTCCCCAACCATTCGTTCATTCAGCTAGACCTGACCAACGGAAAAAGCCTGCATGATCTTTTCGAAAAATACAGGTTTGATGTGGTGGTTAACCTGGCGGCACAGGCAGGGGTAAGGTATAGCATTGATAATCCGCAGGCTTATATCGACAGCAACCTGACCGGTTTTCTGAATCTGCTGGAATGCTGCCGAAGTTTTTCGGTAAAGCATCTGCTGTTTGCTTCTTCCAGCTCGGTGTATGGCCACTGCCGGCAGGTACCTTTTAAAGTCGGGCAGTGCACGGATTACCCTGTTTCCTTGTATGCCGCTACCAAAAAAGCCAACGAAGTACTGGCCTATAGTTATGCGCATCTCTACAGAATACCCACCACCGGGCTCCGGTTTTTTACCGTGTATGGGCCATGGGGCCGGCCCGACATGGCCTACTATAGTTTCGCAAAAGCTATTACCGAAGACCAGCCTATACAGGTATTCAATAACGGAGACATGCAGCGCGATTTTACGTATGTAGAGGATGTAGTGAACTGCCTTGCAAAACTATTGCGCCTGCCCCCTGAAACCACTTTCCCCGGAGCACCCTTTAAACTATACAACATTGGTAATAACAAGCCGGCCCACCTGCTGGAACTGATAGCTGTACTGGAACGGCAACTGGGCAAAAAAGCTGTACTGCAACTGGAGCCCATGCAGCCCGGCGATGTATACACCACTTACGCTGATGTGCGGGAACTGGAGAAAAAGATAAACTATAAGCCGGCCACTACCCTTGAAACCGGCCTGGCGCATTTTGTAAAGTGGTTTAAGCAGTACCATTATGCCCCGGAAGTAGGTGTGCCGGAACCCTGAATTTGTTTTGAACTGAACGCTGTCTTAACTATAGATGCCATGTCGTTAACTATACTTGTGCCGGTTTACAACGAAATAGAATGTCTGGATAGGTTCTGCGAGTCCATGGACGCTTTTCTGGCGCAAACCCCGATGCCCACGCAGGTATTGTTCATAAACGATGGCTCTACCGATGGCAGCCTGCCCCGCATACAACAAATCTGCCAGCTACGGCCCAACTATAGTTATATTTCCCTGAACAGGAACTATGGCCTGAGCACCGCCCTGAAAGCAGGCATTGATCACACAAACACCACTTACCTTGGTTACCTCGACTCGGACCTGCAGACATCTCCGCTGGATTTTATGAGCTACTTTGCTTACCTGCCCGGGTACCAGATGGTGAACGGCATACGCGCCAGGCGAAAAGATACGCTTGTTAAAAAGCTGTCCTCTAAAATTGCCAACCGCTTTCGGCGGCTGATGATAGACGACGGCATACAGGATACCTGCTGCCCGCTAAAAATAATGGAGACAGCTTGTGCCAGGCGTATCCCTTTTTTTGATGGCATGCACCGCTTTCTGCCGGCCCTCATCCAGTTGCAGGGCGGCAAAGTAAAGCAGGTGCCGGTGCAGCATTTCGAACGATATGCCGGCACGGCCAAGTACCATCTCTTTAACCGCCTCTGGGGACCCTTGTACGATACTTTTGCTTTCCGCTGGATGCGCCGGCGCTACATCAACTATAGCATTGCAGAGAAAAGTGTTTTTAATTTGAAAGAGGCGCATGAGCAGATTTGATCTTGGGGTGTACGGAATAGGCCTGGGAGCGCAGTTGCTTTTCTCTTCCCGCATCCTGGTGCAGTGGATTCAGTCGGAGCGGGCCGGCAAAGTGCTTTCGCCTACCTCGTTCTGGACCTTTAGTTTGCTGGCCTCTTTTCTGCTGATGGTGTACGGGGTACTGCGCAACGACCTGGTGATACTGGCTGGCCAGGCTGTTTCGTATTTCATTTATATCCGCAACCTGCATCTTAAAAAAGCCTGGGACGGGCTGCCGTGGTGGGTGCGCTGGCCTGCTGTTCTGTTTCCTGTCACGGCTATCGTCTGGCTTATTTTTGGCGATGTCTATAGTTTGGGATATATCTGGGAGCACAGCAAAATAGCCGGGGCACTGGTGGCATGGGGCGGCGCCGGGCAGCTGGTGTTCACACTTCGGTTTGTGTACCAGTGGTATTATTCTGAAAAGCAGCAGGAGTCGGTGTTGCCACGGGGTTTCTGGGTACTGAGCCTGCTTGGCAGCCTGATGATCATTTTGTACGCAGTTTTAAGGCTGGACCCGGTGCTGTTTATCGGGCAACTGTTCGGGGTAGTAGCTTATAGCCGGAACCTTTACTTAGGCCAGCAGAAACAGCAGCCAAGTTCTCCCATCACCAACTGACCCCGAACATGAGACTACGCGTGTTCCGCTTGTCCGGCAAAACTATAGTTTGGGCGATCTTTCTCATCATGTTTCTGGCACTGCTCTGTAACCTTGGCGGGTGGGGCGTACTGGAAACCAGCGAGGCTCGCTATGCCGAGATCAGCAGAAATATGCTTGTTACCTGCGACTGGCTGCACCCACGTTTGCTGGGCATTCTGCATTATCATAAACCGCCTGTAACCTACCTCATTTCGGCCGGTGGCATGGCGCTGTTTGGTGTGAACAGTTTTGGGGTACGTTTCTTTCTGCAGATTTCTTTGTTGCTGCAAGGGTTGCTGGTTTACCTGCTGGCAAAGGAGCTTTTCAGGAACAGGGAAATTGCGGTAACTGCGCTGCTTGTGTATTTCACAATGCCAGTAGTACTGATCTCGGCCCGAAATTTAACGACGGATTCTTATCTGGCGAACTTCGAATTACTGGCTATCTGGGCGTGGGTAAAGCATAAAAGTACGGCGCGACACGGCTGGGTTTACCTGTTCTATAGTTTGCTGGGGCTGGCTTTTTTAACGAAAGGCCCGGTGGGGCTGGTGTTTCCGGTGCTTGTTGTTATAAGTTATGCCTTCCACAAAACTGAAACTGGGAGCAAAACTAATGTAAAGCACCTGTTAGCTGGTTTTGCGCTGTTCCTGGTACTGGGCGGCAGCTGGTTTGTGTACCTGATGCTGCAGGACAGGCAGTTTGTCGATTACTTTTTTATCCGGCATATCGTTGACCGTTACGCGCACGCAGAAGCTTTTAGCCGTGAAAAGCCCTGGTGGTTTTATATTGTACTTGCCCCCTTGCTCAGTCTACCCTGGTCTGTAATTTTGCTCAGCAACTATAAATGGCTTTCTGACCTTCAGCGGCGGTTCAAGTGGCTGTTTATGCTATGGTTGGTGGTGCCGCTTTTATTTTTCTCTTTTTCCAGCTCCAAATTGATCCTGTATATCCTGCCTTTGTTTGCCGGGTTGGCGTTACTGGTGGCCTGGCTACTATACCGGCTTCCGGAGCGGAGCCTGCACAAAGTAAGCAAATGGGCAATGGGGTATTATATTTTCCTGGCGGTTGCGCTTATAGCAGGGCCATTGTTGCAACCAGGTCTGCAGGTGTATAGCTGGTCGTTAAGCCTGCCTGTGCTGATGGTACTCTGCCTGTTCCTGATCTGGAGAAGCAATTACACAGCCGTGCCTAAACTATTGCTGGGTTCTTTTATATTTACTGTGCTTCTTTTACCTTTTGTGTCTTACCTGTTGCAGGCAAACCCTGCTCTAACCAACAGCGCGGTAGCACTAAGGCAGGTGTTACAGCAAAAAGAACTGCACGGGCGACGCATAGTAGTATACGACAGGCTGCTTCCGTCTTTAGCCTTTGAGCTGGGATGTAACTTTGTAACTATACAGGACCACAACAGAAACCTCGACCGGGAAACCCAGTTTGAAAAAGATACTACATGGAAGCAGTATTATCTAAAACTGAACCAGCCGGAAGACTCCATCAGAATAGTTCAACTAATACAACAACCGGTAGTGCTGCTGGTGAAAAATGAACTGCCAGCCGAACGACAATGGCTTGTGAAGCGGCTGCATCAAAAAAGAAGGGTAGGAGCCTGGCTGATATATTTTTAGAAATGCGTGCAACGCCGGAGCAGCATGTCTTTTTAGAGCAGGGCAAACTATAGTTGGGCTTCAGAAACCCGCGACAAACTATAGTTATCGGTCACAGTTAAGGCCCAAACTATAGTTGGTTTCGGGTATAGCTTCTAGGACTGAGTTATGGAGCAGATGATATGATCAGGGATGAAAATTTTTTTAGCAGTGAGAAGCAATGCATTTGCTGGTAGTTCGTTCTATAAGTACACGTCTGAAACGCATTTTGTAGCGAAACATTCCTACCCCACAACTGAACTAATACCGCTGTTTGCAAAGTTGTAAAAGCATGGCAACCGATGGGCTGCTGCATGTTCACTTTAATTTTCGCTGCTATGTTTAAAAAGCGTATTTCCCTGCTGATTTTACTTTTTGCCGTTATGGTTTCCACTGCAAGCCAGGCACAAACTATAGCCGGCCACGAGGCCTGGCTGCACGAATACAACGCAGCCCTAAAGCAGGCAAAAACGGCACACAAACCCATTCTGATGGTGTTTGCCGGCTCCGACTGGTGCAAGCCCTGCATCCTGCTGAACAAAGAAGTCTGGAACACCGACACGTTTGCAAACTATGCCAAAGACAACCTGGTATTGCTGGAACTGGACTTTCCCCGTTTCAAGAAAAACCAGTTGCCTGCCCAGCAGGTAAAGCACAACGAACAACTGGCCGAGAAGTATAACACAGAGGGCGTTTTTCCGCTGGTTGTGCTGCTGGATGAGGAAGGCAACGTGATCTCGAAGACCGGATACAAAACCGGAGGCCCTGAAGCCTACGTAGAACACCTGAACAAACTGTTGCACCACTAACAAAGAACCATTTACTATGCTGCATCGCCTGCGCTTACTTGTTTTATGTAGTTTGCTGCTGATGCAGATACAGGCCATTGCCCAGGGAGCACCTTCTTCTGCCAAAGCGCACAAGAAGGTGCTCCTTTTAATGGGTACCCGTTTCGAGCTGGTAGCTGTTTCTGAAAACGAGCAGTTGGCCAATAACGCCATAGATGCCGGTGTAAACGAGATAAAACGCATCGAAGCCCTGATCTCGGAGTGGCAGCCTACCAGCCAGACAAGCGCCATTAACCGGGCCGCAGGTTCCATGCCTGTTTCCGTCGATCCTGAACTATACCACCTTATTGAAAGAAGTATCAAGGTTTCCAGGCTTACTGATGGTGCGTTTGATATATCGTTTGCAGCCGCTTATAAACTATGGAAGTTTGATGGCACCATGACGCAGATGCCTGCACCGGAACAGGTTGCAGCCTCTGTCAAACACATCGGGTACCAGCGCATCAAACTCAACTCTGCCAACTATAGTGTCTTTCTGGACGATCCGGAAATGAAGATCGGGTTTGGGGCCATTGGCAAAGGCTATGCGGCCAACCGGGCCCGCGATGTGATGCGCAAAATGGGCATTAAGGCCGGCGTAGTGAATGCCGCCGGGGACATGGTAACCTGGGGAAAACAACCTGATGGCCAGCCCTGGTACATCGGCATCGCCGACCCGGCCGAAAAAGACAAGGTATTCAGCTGGCTAACAGCCAGCGAAACCGCTATCGTTACCTCCGGCGATTATGAGAAATTTGTGGAAATTGATGGCAAACGCTACGGCCACATCATCGACCCACGCACCGGTTACCCTGCCAGCGGCCTGAAAAGCGTAACCATTATTTGCCCCGATGCCGAGCTGGCCGATGCCCTGGCAACCGCTACGTATGTACTGGGCCCGGAGGATGGCTTGTACCTGATCAATCAACTGAAAGGTGTGGAGTGCCTGCTGATAACGGATAAAGATGAAATGCTTGCCTCCGATAACCTGAGCCTGCACTTTTACCAGAACACATCATCGCCCCGAAAGGAAAGCAAAACAGCCACTGAGCAACCTTAAAACCCGACAAACTATGAAAACCTGCGTTAAACCGGCATCCGTCTTTACAGGCCTGCTTATAGTTGCACTGCTGAGCAGTTGCGAGGCCGTAAAGCCTTATCAGAAGTCGTACCTGAACGAAGAGGAAATGCAGCTGAGCGCCCGCAAAGTGCAGACCTTTGAAATGAATTTTGAAAGCTACCGGGAAGGGGCTTCCGGGGCAACAGGCGGTAAAATGGGAGGAGGCTGCGGATGCAACTAAGGTATATCGGGGTGCTGGTGGCCTGTTCGGTGGCCACGGCAACTATGGCGCAGCAAACTACTTCAACAACTACTACCAATGGGCGCCGGGTGCGCGAACTTTCGCCTACGGAAGTGAACATACTGGGCAGCTACTATAGCCAGACCGGGGAACACTCGCCGGTTACGGGAGGCGTTGGCACCGAAGAACTGACCGACGTGACGCCCACCATCATTGTGAATGTGCCCCTGGATACGGTGACCAACCTGAACGTGAATTTCGGGATGGATTTCTATAGTTCGGCCTCTTCCGACAAGATAGACTATAACGTTTCCAGTGCCTCTAAGTCCGATACCCGCACCCACCTGAACGTAGGGTTGAGCCGCCGCAACAATGCCCGCCGCACTATAAAAGGCATTACCCTCGGCGGCTCCACCGAGTACGATTACCAGTCACTGTCGGTAGGGGTGAACTGGGCTGTGCTTTCCAAAGACGGAAACCGGGAGCTGAGCCTGGGCGCACTGGCCTTTTTTGATACCTGGTCGCGTATCTACCCGATAGAGCTGCGCAGCCAGGGCGAGTTGCTGAGCGAAGATAAACGGCAGTCCTATAGTTTGTCGGCCACCTTTTCGCAGGTCATCAACCAGAAACTGCAGGCAGCCCTTTCCTCAGACATTGTGTACCAGACCGGCCTGCTCTCCACGCCCTTCCATAGGGTATATTTTACAGACCGGGAACAGCCCGACATTGAGCGCCTGCCCGAAAACCGCTACAAATACCCGGTCGGGTTGCGGGTTAGCTACTACACCTCCGATTACCTGACCATGCGTTTCTTTTACCGGTTTTATACTGATAGCTGGGGCATGACGGCCAATACCATTGAGCTAGAAACACCCATCAAAATAGGGCCGTTCTTTTCCTTTTACCCCTTTTACCGCTACCACACCCAAACGGCTGTAGATTACTTTGCACCATACAAAGCACATTCCTCCACCGAAGAATTCTATACTTCCGACTACGACCTGGCAGGTATCAACAGCCACAAAGCCGGGCTTGGTGTGCGCTATTCTCCCCTGGAGGGTATCACGCATTTTGGCCTCCCTTTTTCCAGGAACACCACGCAGTTTAAAAGTGTAGAACTACGGGGAGGCAACTACTGGCGCAGTGATGGCCTGAAAGCCTTTATCATCAGCGCCGACCTGGGCTTTACCATACCGGTTAGCAGATAAAAGTACTTATTCTTTCATAAGTTACAGGCGTATGAAACTGGTTTTTCTTTATCGTAGCAGGTATCGTTTTCTGCAAGGTTTTCTGCTGTTTATTGTAACGGCAGCGCATGCTCAGGTGCCCCCAGTAACTATAGATACGGTTGGTTATGGCCATAGTGTGGATACCTTGCAACAGGTACTTCCGGTACAGTTGCCGCAGGGTGGTGGTCGGAAAGCATCTGTATTAAAAAACGGAGCTCTTATAGTTGCCGGCGTTGGTGTCTGGACAGCAACTTTTGCCTGGGTGGATGAGCCGGTTCAGCGGTTTATGTTTTCTCACAGGTCGCAGGCTGGGGATAAGATTGCGACTGTGGTAGAGCCCTTTGGCCGGCAGCATTATATGCTGCCGCTTGCTGTTACAGCTGCTGCAACAGGTATGCTCCTGAAAGATAAAAATCTGGAGAAAGCAGGCATTCTGGCAGTGGGTAGTATTATGGTGAGCGCCGGAATTACAGAAGGATTAAAGCATCAGTTTCACCGGCACAGGCCAAACAGCGGCGATGATAATCATTTTTTTGACGGCCCGTCCCTGAGCCCGGCGCATACCTCTTTGCCCTCTTCCCACACCACTACGGCGTTTGCCATGGCAACTTCCGTCGCGTCTGTTTACCGTTACGAGCATCCCGCCGTACCACCCATAGCGTATGGCGTAGCAACGTTGGTGGGTTTATCGCGCATACACGATAACGCCCACTGGACAACCGATGTGCTGGCAGGCGCCCTGGTAGGGTATGTATCAGCAAAGGGAACCCTGTATCTTTATGACGTGCTGGACCAAAAGCTGAAGATACGGAAACAAAAGCTGTTAATCACGCCGCAGCCCGGAATCAGATTTGGAGGCGTTAGTGCCCTGCTCATTTTTTAGTTATAATATCGCTGCCTGCCTCTTTTACAGGCTTACTATAGTTGGCCAACGGCTAAAGTATTACCAGCGGGCGCATGGAAGATGGAATGCCGTGAATGACCGGATGATGTGCTGCGGGGCTTTCTGCGGTACTGCAGCTCATCCAGGCTAATGTACAAAGCTACTCCGGCGGCGTTCGGCTGGTAGGTTGGAATGAGTGTGAAAGGTTTCCGGCCCCAGCGGTTGCGGTGCGAAAGGTAAGAAAGGTGAGAGGATAAAATACCAATGCCAGCCCCAACAAACACATCTGACTGCCAGTGCTTGTTTTTTAACATACGCATGGCTGCCACACTCGTAGCTATACCATAGGCGCCTACTCCGTACCACTGGCTGTGGTGGCGCAGCTCGGTATGCACGATTGAAGCCGCCAGGAAGGCCTGGGCCGTATGTCCGGATGGCATGGCTTTGTTGTCTTCGCCGTTCGGCCGCTCCAGTTTTGTTACTTCCTTCAGCCCGAAAACCAGGGCAGCCATCACTGCTTCGGCTTTGAGGGTAACCAGTGCTGTGTTTACAAAGTCGTTGTTTGATTTTACCTGTAACAGGTTTACAAGGGCCAGCTCTACATAGGGTGCTACCAGGAGCGGGTTGTCAAGCCAGGTATCAAAATTCGGATAGGCTTCCAGTATATCTTCCCGTGCATCATAACTCGAGTAAATGCCATTATCCCTTATAGTACTCACCCCATACCCGATAAGCACCGCCGGAATGATAGTTGCCTTAAACAGTTTAGATTTATAAAAAGGGACTTTCAAGCTATCGGGCCGCGATTTCTCATATTTTCTGAGCGTATCTGTTTCCTGCGCCAGTAGTTCCTGGCCACACGAACCAAGCATCAGCATAAAAGTAAGCCAGATTGTAAAAATGTTTTTCATAGGAATTGATGTTTAAGAGTACGGGTTGTTAAACAGCGCTTTGCCATCGGATCAAAGGTTACATTGCAGCCTGGAGTATACTGGAAGTACGTAGAAAGGATGGCACCTTGTTTTATTTTCAGTATGCAGTTTCAGGTACGCCTTACGCAACTATAAAGTGCAGTTATTTAAAACAGGCCTTCAACTATAGTTAGCAGCCATCATCTTTCTGTTTCCAGATACAAACCCGGGAATATGAAAGCTATGTCAGCCTCTGCTATCGCAAACAAATCGGAAGCATCCAAGTATAGCAACTCACCGTTATACAGTTCATAAGTTGCCGTGTTTAAAACAAGCAGCTCTACTTTCATTCACTTCATTAAAATGAATCCTTATGAAATGGCAAGGCAGAAGAAAAAGTACTAACATAGAAGACCGCAGGGGGCAGGGAGCAGGTGGTTTCGGAGGTGGCAGGGGCATCAGCCCGATGCTGCTGGTACCGTTGTTCCGCTTGCTTTTCTCTAAAGTAGGGTTGATCATTGTGGCAATACTGGTCGTGATCATGTTTCTGACAGGCACCAACCCTTTGGCGCTGCTGCAGCAGTTTATGGGCGGTGAACCACAGTATGCCCAGTCAACCGGGTACGAGCCAAGCCCGGCAGAGCAAAAACTTGCCGACCAGACGGCTGTGGTGCTGGCAGATACCGAAGATTTCTGGAGCAAGACCATTCAGGGCTACCGGGATCCTACGCTTGTGCTGTTCTCCGATCAGGTAAGCTCTGCCTGCGGGCTTGCTTCCTCCGCCTCCGGGCCGTTTTACTGCCCCGGCGACGAGAAACTATACATCGACCTTAGCTTTTTCCGGGAAATGGAAGATAGGTTTGGCGCAGCAGGAGACTTTGCCCAGGCCTATGTGGTGGCCCACGAGGTAGGGCACCATGTACAGCACCTGACCGGTACCATGGATCAGGTAAACGCCATGCGTGGCCAGCTATCCGAAACAGAATTTAACCAGCTGATGGTAAGGGTAGAATTACAGGCTGATTTTTATGCCGGCGTATGGGCACACCATACTCAAAAATCGACAGGATTTATGGAGCCCGGCGACCTGGAAGAAGCCCTGAATGCTGCAAGTGCCATTGGGGATGACCGTCTTCAGAAGCAGGCCACCGGAAGGGTAGTGCCGGATTCTTTTACGCACGGTACATCAGCCCAACGCGTGCGCTGGTTCCGGAAGGGCTTTGAGACAGGCGATGTGTCGCAGGGCGATACGTTTAATGCCCCAGTACTATAGTAAGTATAGTAACTATAGTTTAAACCAGACTTGCTATAGTTTAGCAACAAAGCCACCCGAAATGTGGCTTTGTTGTTGGCCTGGCTATCCGGGGCATCATCCCAGGCAGGCGCTTTAGGTTCTGTTTAGATTGCCGGAATTTCTTCTTCTGCTGGTGCAGGTGTAGACGATCTGAACAGGTCATTCTGGTTCACCCGACCCTTTGGGTCTGCGCCGTAGCGGTTGTTGCCGTGGTCTCCGTCCCCAAACAGCATCCAGAGTCCGTAAAAAGGAATCAGCTGGTAGAAGCCTGAATTGCCACGATCGTGGCATCTTTTGGTACCGGAAGCAAGGCTGATCCAGCATGCCAGCAGAATGGAAACACCAAAAAAGATGATGGCTCCCATGGCAGCAGACTCCCCAGCGAAAAGTGAGATGCCGAAAACAAAGAACAGGAAGCACATAACCATAGAGGTAAGGATTTGAGTAACGGCGTACTCGGTTCTGCGGATTCGTCCGCTAAAAGAGAAGATGTTTGACATAGGTGTTTGTTTAAAATAGTTGGAAAGATTAAAGCACAATGTAAGTATAATATATGGAAAATACTATACTATAAGTATGGTATTGATAGGGGGCTGTGTCGGAAATTCTAGAAGCAACGAAAACCGGCCAATTTGCAGAAAATTAGCTGGTTATGATAGCGGGCAGAGAGGATAAACTATAGAACCCGACTGGTAATTGCTTACAAGTTTAAAACCTGCGTGTTGTCCAGCTTTTTATTGGGATGAATGAAGTAGGAGTATAGCTGAAATATATTCACTGCACAATCAGGTGCTACACATCATCACCTGAGCGGTAAATGAGTAGAAGCTTACCCCAGAAATGATGACCTTAATTCAGCTTAAGAAATTTAACTGTTTCTTTGCGTTCACTTGTTGTTAAAACGTAGCTGCCAGGTTGCAGGTCCGAAACGGGTAAACTATAGTTGTATTCAGTACCGGTACAGGCAAAAGTCTTGATTACTTTACCGAAGTGGTTTATAATAAAGATCTTTTCCGGGGCCTTATGGTCCTTGAAAGATACATACAATACATCCCGTACAGGATTTGGATATAGTTGCAAACCTTCCTTGCTAGGTGATCGCTTAACCGGCACTGTTCTGGAATACATATGCGAGCCATCTGTATCTACCTGCCTTAAGCGGTAGTATGCTGTGCCGGAAAACGGTCTTCTATCCTCAAAATGATAGGTATTTTTAATGTTGCTGTTGCCCGCACTTCTTATGGTTCCTATCGTTTCGAATTGTCTTCCATCAGGGCTTCGTTCAATCTCAAAGCGGTCGCTGTTTTTTTCGGAGGCTGTTATCCAGGTAAGCCGGGTAGCATTGTTATGTGGCTTTGCTGTAAAAGAAATAAGCTCTACAGGAAGAATGCTTATACTACGAACAGATCTGAAATTTACTGATAGATCATCAATAGCGTACATGCCATCGAGAAGAGAGGCGTCTTTGCCGGACCACCTGAACCAGATGGTATCCCCTTCTGCAAGGGTTAAGTCTATATTTCCGGAGATGGCCGCTCTGTTGGCAGGCAGGTTGCCATTCACAGCACCTGCAGTTGTAGTAGTAGTAAGTATTTCAGCTAAATCCATCTTTGGTAATGGCACCCAGCTTGCAGCAGCATCATTTATCCCGGTGGCATTTAAACTATACTCAAATGTGTAAACTTCATTTGTCTCATTTGAAGACCCTGAACGCCACTGCTCCATAACTCCCGACAACTCGATTGAAAGTACAGGCACTCCGGTTTGGTTAGTAAATCCCGCTCCAAACCTTGGCCCCGTCGATCCCGAACTCAAAGCCCCAAGGGCCCTGTCTGTTGCGTTTGTTGTTCCGACATTATACATCTTTCCTTCCAGGCTCCCTCCCGAGCCATCAGAAACAGAAATTGTGAGTGCCTCTCCGATGGTTTTGTCTCCGGTATGCCTTACAGCTGACCAACCTGTTGGAAAAGTAGTGCCTGTTTGGCCCATGTCATCAAAGTTTTCCACAAGAGCTACATCCGCCTGGGAAATTATGATCTGGCCTTTACTATTAAATGGCTGTAAAATCCCAAAAAGAATTAACAGCAAACTGACTTTAGGTTGGAGCGATTTTAGGAGCAAGGAATACATTTGTAAAAGAATTCTTTTTGATTTCACGGATAGGAATAGAAGCCTATTAGCGAGATCAAATTTTTAACTGACGCTTAATAAATTAACTGTCATAAAGTTAGATAGATAAATCTTAATATTATCGACAAACTATGTTATATAAATGTTAATTGCATCATATGACGCTTGACGCCAACTATAAGGCTGGTAGAAGTATATAACTACCGTTAATAGCACCAGCGATTTCACAATCAGGCAATCCGCTTTTATGGTGTCTCTCCTGCTTCTTTTAAAGTGAAAATAGTTATTGGGTTTGTTAAGTGTATTAAACCAAAGGCTGGTAAGCTGAGGCAGGTAACCAATAACTCTTACAAGTCGGAACAGTATACTTGTCTGATAAGCAGGTTTCCTAAGCCTGGCAGTGAAAAAATAAAAAATAGAATGCGGTTAGTTACAGTAAAAGCTCCCTCCGGACAAGGAAAGAACATAGCTCAGATTGCTTTCGAGTCTGAAATTGAGCACGTATCTATACTACAGTCACGCCAATACAGCTCAAACCAAAGTCAAACAGAACTGGATGTGGTGGAGATCGAAACCGCCACACCAAAAGCCAGGAAGTTCCTGGAGAGCCTGATGGTTTCTTCTATCTATGATCCTGAAACATTCACTTTCTCCGTGCGGCATCCGGAGTCGATATTTGGGGATGAACCTCCTAAGGAAGAAACCTGGCCGATTGTAAGGCCTACTACAGACGTGTATCAAGAGCTGTGGCAATTTACTCAGGTTACAAAAAGTCTTGTTGGCAGGGTTTTTCTCTCTGCTATTTTACTTGCCTACGGGATGGTAGAGGATATGCTTCCGCTCATTATTGCCGGTCTCTTGTTTTTACCTTACCATCACCACATGCTCGGGATAGGTTTGGGTATACAGCTTCGGGAATGGCGCTTTCTGTGGCAGGGACTTCTGGCGCTGTTGGTTACTACTGTCCTCATTGTGGCTGCAGGTGCTTGTGTCGCGCTCTTTACCAATCCCCCCATCGGATTTGAAGAATTTGGTACCCCGTTAGCCGGGATAGTGCTTTCTGCTGTTATCGGTATTGCAGCGGCGTTGGCCGCAATGGACGACGCCGGACGCCGGGAACTCATTGGCTTAGCTGCCACGGCGCATATTTCAGTTTATCCGGCCTGGTTTGGACTCAAATTAATTTTTGGGTTTGATGCAGCAGATACGTGGGCAGAGCATTTGTTAACCTTCAGCCTCAATATTTCTACGTTGATTTTAGCTGCATGTCTTACATTCTTGGTTTTGGGAATGAAAGGTAAGGGTATCCGCCGCTTTGCCAGAAGGTGATCAGGTGCCGATATCGCGCAGTTTAACTGCGATTATAAAAAAACGCGAAACGATTCCTCTCCCTAAGTATACGTTGTTGCAACCGGGCTTTTACTCTGCTTAGGGTAGTATGAGATAAGCCGGTATGGCTACGCTATAGTTTGATGTATAAACTTAGCTCCAAATCAAGAATTAGTCTTGCAAAGTAATTACCTCAAACTATTAAAGTAATTACATATAAAATTTAAAATTTAACTTACATTTACCTGAAGTAGAAAGAAATTACTTCTGAATTATCTTTTAAGGATGATGTGTTAACCTATCCCGGATCAACAAAATGCGTGAAAAGCCTTTACAGTTTAAGCCAGCAGATCCGGATGATATTACCTACATTCTTGCCCTGCTTGCTACCCAACACCCTGTCTGCTTAGAACTACAGAACGAATTCTATAAACACGCTATATCGATACAACTACAGGAAGGGGAGCACCTGCTGTACGAAGGGGGCAGGTGCAATTACATGTACTTTATAAGAGAAGGTGCGCTTATGGCGTACTCCACACACAAACGGAAAAGGATTACTACCTATATTTCGGTCGAGAACGAGTTTGTCAGTTCCTTGTCGGGGCTGTACGGCGAGCAACCATCCCGGGAAGCTATAGTTGCCATAGAGCCTACGCTTGTGCTGGGCGTACATACCGATATATTACAGGACTGGTATAAGCGCTATTTTGACCTGAATTATATTATCCGGCAGGTGTACGAGAATTATTACCGCGATGCACAGGAGAGGACGCATGTTATTCGTGTTGGAAATGCGACAGAGCGCTACTTATACTTTGTAAATTCCAAGCCCGGGTACATCGAACGGCTACCCCTGAAGTGTGTTGCTTCGTTCCTGGACATGAAGCCGGAAACACTATCACGGATCATAAAGCAGGCGAAAGTTAAGGAACAGGACCAGGATGGCGGATACCTGCTTCAGCGGGTAGAGCAATTCATGCTTACGTCTGAATGCTATAAAGAAAAGACGTTAAAAGTCAATGATCTGGCCGCGAGGCTGCAGATTCCTTCCTACAAACTATCGCAGGTACTGAACGTGTTTGCTAACTCCAGTTTCAACGATTTTGTAAATAACTACCGCATTGCATACCTCAAATTGCAGTTAGAGAAAGATGGTTCTCTGCAAAACTATACCATCGAAGCTTTAGCCCTGCAAGCAGGTTTTGCCTCGAGGAGCGGATTTTACAAAGCATTTAAGAAGTCAGAAGGAATTAGCCCCAAGGAGTATTTAGCAGCTTCGAAAACTATAGTTTAGCGCTACTTACAGATAAAAAGAGGTTGTGTTATCCTGTCCGGAGTTGCTCTTGATTAAACAGGCAAAGCAGTTAAGAGCTTGCTTATAACACAAGTTGAGTAAGCGTAACTGCAATTATAGTTCTTGTCCTTCCATTACAATCGCCATCTTTTCGGGCTAAACCCTTTTTGCTTCCAATCAGACCTATCAAAAGCATTTCTGCTACAATAGTAATTAACACTTCTTCGGGAATTATTTGTGTCCGTTTTTAATACGAGACAAACCAGTGCAATTCTATATTGGATGGACGCTAACTTAAACTATAACTTGCGCTACTATTTAAATGCTCTTATTACAAGATCTACTTTAAGTATTCAGCCTCAGCAGAAACCGAACTATAGTTTGGTATTTGCATTACAGTTAACATCCTGAAATATATAGTATTTGGGTTTTAACTGTTTGGTTTTAAGGTGCTACCTATATAGCCCTCCCCGCTTTCCCGCTTCCAGAGTTACTACCGAAAACGATGAAATTAAACCAGTTTCAGCATAAAGCTGAAGCTTACATGTATTCAGTATCAAATTTCAATTTATAGCCAAACCTTTACCCCCTATTTATGAAACATGCTGTTGCACGTCCTGCTCATCAGGGCGCTGTATCAACCGTTTTCCTTCGGTTGCTTTATAACGTGCAGTCGACCTTCGCAGCCAGGTGCCACTTTCAGGTAACTATAGTTCTGGCCGTGTTTTGCACCAGCAAACAGCAATGTTTTACTCCAGCCAACTAATCAACAACCAACCTCTTTATATGAAACAATTTTACATGCAGTTGTCCGCTTTGTGGGGCCATCCCAAATCCCGTGGATCAGCAAAAATGAAAGGACTGTTCCTGGTCCTTGCCTTCATGTGTTCTGTGCTAAGTGCACAGGGGCAGCAGACGTTTACTTTTAATTATACAGGTACTACTCAGGAATTTACGGTTCCTGCTGGTGTAGCATTGATAGAGATAAAAGTTAGTGGAGCCTCTGGTGGAAGTAACGCATCTTGGGGAGGTTTAGGTGGTATTGCAACTGGTAATTTATATGTAACACCAGGGCAGGTTCTACAAATCAATGTAGGCGGAATGCCTAACGGACAATTAGGAGGCTTCAATGGAGGCGGTAGAGGATTATGCTTTAATGGAGGAGGTGGAGCTACAGATGTTCGTATTTCACCTTTTACGTTGAATGATAGAAAAATAGTAGCTGGCGGTGGCGGTGGCCAATTGGGCAACGGCCTGGCAGGTAGTGGAGGGGGATTAGTAGGAGGTACCGCTTCAGGCGGGTATAATCCAACGTATCAACCAACAGGAGGTACACAAACAGCAGCTGGGACACCTGGTACTGGCGGTGGTTTTGGATTAGGACAAAGTACAAGTAGCTTAGGTGGATATTGCGGCGGCGGCGGTGGCGGCGGCTGGTATGGCGGTGGAGCAGTAGATCCTGCTTTAGGTAGTAACGTTTCTGGTGGCGGTGGCTCCAGTTATATAAATGGGGTCCTTAATGGTTCAACCACAGCAGGTGTAAACTTGGGGCACGGTAAAGTAGAAATTAAAGTGCTTTATGGTGTAACTCTTACCGAAACCCAATCTATCTCATGTGCTGGCGACGCCACAGGCGAACTTACTGCGACAGTATTAGGTGGTACTGCGCCTTATACCTATAGTTGGTCACCAACTGGCGGGAATGGTACTACTGCTACTGGTTTAACCGCAGGCTCCTATACTGTAACCGTAACAGATGCAGTTGGAGCTGTAACTTCTGCTACCAAAGAAATCAAAGTTAATGATACGGTAGCGCCTGTTGTAACTAAAACAGGTACAAAAGTTATTTCTATACCAGCTGGTCAATCCAGAGACTGGAACATGTTTAGCCATTCCTTCGCCGATCCGCTTCCGGTAGGTGCTGTAGTTACAGGTATAACCCTGGAATATTCCGGCAGAGATCAGAACTGGGGTGGTACAGGCGCCTGGGCAAGAATGATCGTTTCTAATACTCATATTGGGTCTAACCAGTTCTTTGGTACCAGCCAGAATTTCAAGATCGAATACAAAGGAGCTGTGCCAGGTTATGTATATGGCGGCAATAACTTCCTGAGAATGGATTTTGATACATGGCCAGGCTGGGTCGGATACTTCAATGGAGGTACCATGACGATCCATTACGAAATGATGCCTGATGTATTAGCCGAATGTAGTGCTACCATAGCAAGAGCTCCATCTGCTGTTGATGCTTGCAATGGTACCATTATAGGTACAACCACGGACCCTTTAACTTATACAACACTGGGCACACATGTAATTAACTGGAAGTTTGATGACGGAAATGGGAACATTACTACAGCTACCCAAAACGTAATAATTATAGCAGATAAAACCAATCCAGCAATAACAGCACCGCCAACGGTTACTATAAACACCGATGCAGGCAAGAACACCGCATCAGGTGTAGTGTTGGGCACACCAGTAACAGCTGATAATTGCGCACTTGGTACCACTACTAACGATGCACCGGCTACGTTCCCGGTAGGTAACACTGCTGTAACCTGGACCGTGACAGATAAGGTTGGCCATTCTGCTACAGCCACACAAATAGTAACTGTTACAGATAACGAAGCACCGGTACCAACTATAGCCACCCTGCCAGCGCTGACGGGCGAGTGTTCAGTAACTGCAACTGCGCCAACTGCTACAGACAATGTTTCAGGAACTGTTACCGGTACTACTACAGATGCCTTAACTTATACTGCACAGGGCACCTACACTATCACCTGGACCTTTACTGATGCGGCCGGCAACAAAGCTACGCAGCAACAGAAGGTTATCGTTAAAGACATCACCAAACCAAGCGTCATTACCAGGAACATCACAGTAAACCTGGATGCAACAGGTAATGCCACTATAACGGCTGCTGATGTAAACAATGGCTCTACCGATAACTGCGCTATTCCGGCTAATGGCTATAGTTTAGATAAGTCAACGTTCACTTGCGCCAACATAGGTAACAACACCGTAACCTTAATGGTAACAGATGCTGCCGGTAACACTTCTTCAGAAACTGCTATAGTTACTGTTAAAGATGTAACGCTACCAACTACGACTGCAAAAGCAATTACTGTTCAGCTGGATGCCAGCGGTGCAGCAACTATAACACCTGAGATGGTGGATAATGGTTCTTCTGATGTATGTGGAAATGTAACCTTAGCGCTTTCTAAAACTACATTTGATTGCAATAACCTGGGAGCTAACACAGTAACGTTAACCGTAACAGATGCTTCAGGAAATGTAGCTACAACTACAGCAACCGTAACTATAGAAGATAAGGTTGCTCCCAAAGCTATTGCCAAAAACATAATGGTAACATTAGATGCAACTGGCAAAGCAACTATAACCGCAGCACAGGTAAACAACGGCTCAACTGACAACTGTGGTATCGAAACGTTAGTGCTGTCTAAAACTGCTTTCGACTGCAGCAATGTGGGCGAGAACACAGTAACCTTAACTGCTACAGACAAGAGCGGAAACAGTCATGCTGCAACAGCTATAGTTACTATAGTAGACGAAACACTTCCGGTTGCGCTTGCTAAGAATATCACTGTTCAGTTAGACGCAACTGGTAATGCAACTATAACTGCGGATGAGATTAATAACGGTAGTTCAGATGCTTGCGGCATTAAATCTTTGAGCCTAAGCAAAACTGCTTTTGATTGCAGTAATATTGGTGATAACTCCGTAATATTAACGGTAACCGACAACAACGGCAATGCAGCAACAGCTACGGCTATAGTTACTGTAGAGGATAAGGTTATCCCGATCGCTAAAGCGCAGAATGTAACCATAGAGCTTGATATCAACGGTGTTGCAACTATAACCGCAGCGGCAGTAGATAATGGAAGCTCTGATGCATGTGGTGATGTAACCTTAGATTTATCTAAAACTACCTTTGGTTGCGCTAACCTGGGTGCCAATCCGGTAATCTTAACCGTTACCGATAAGAATGGCAACAAAGCAACTGCTGAGGCAACTATAATAGTAGTTGATAATATTGCTCCGGTAGCGCGTGCGAAGAACATCACGGTTCAGCTGGATGCAACGGGTAACGCAACTATAACTGCCTCGCAGGTTAACAACGGATCTTCTGACAATTGCAGCATTAAAACGATAATGCTGGATAAGACGACGTTTGATTGCAGTACAGTAGGAGAGAACGAAGTTGTATTAACGGTAACAGATGTTAACAACAACACGCACACCACTACGGCTATTGTTACCGTGGAAGATAAGGTTGCTCCGGTTGTTATCACCCGGAACATCACCGTTCAGCTGGATGCAGCTGGTAATGCAACTATAACGGCTGAAGACATTAACAATGGAAGTTCAGATGCTTGCGGTATCAAATCCATGAGCCTGAGCAAAACTGCTTTTGATTGCTCTGACATCGGAGCCAACACAGTAACCCTGACTGTAACTGATAACAACGGAAACGAATCCACCGAAACAGCTATAGTTACTGTAGAAGACAAGATTGCTCCGATTGCGCTTACCAAAAACATCACCGTAAAACTGGATGCAAACGGTAAAGCAACTATAGTTGCGGCTGACGTAGACAACGGTTCTTCGGATGTGTGCGGAACTGTAACCTTAACTATAGATAAAGCTGCATTCGATTGTTCAAATATCGGCGACAACACGGTGATACTTACTGTAACGGATGCCCATGACAACGAAACTTCTGAAAAAGCAACGGTAACTATAGTTGATGACCTGGCTCCGACAGTTATAACTCAGAACATCACTGTAAAACTGGATGCAACAGGTAACGCAACTATAACTCCTGCTATGGTCGACAATGGTTCGGCAGACAACTGCGGAATTGCCGGTATGGAGCTGGATGTAGCAGCGTTTACATGCGAGGATGCTGGTGTTAAAACTGTGACGTTAACAGTAAAAGATGTGAACGGCAATGTAGCCTCTAAAGAAGCAACTGTAACTATAGTTGATGAAATAGCACCTGCTGCATTTGCCAAAAATATCACCGCTGAGCTTGATAAGAACGGTACGGTAACTATCAAGGCAACACAGGTAAACGATAACTCTACCGATAACTGTGGTGTAGAAACGCTGGAACTTGACAAGGATACGTTCGGCTGCAGCAATGTTGGTGAAAACACAGTTAAGTTAACTATAACCGATAAAGCAGGTAACAAATCAAGGGCTACAGCTATCGTAACTATAGTTGATAACATCGCACCAACTATAACTGCCCCGGCAGACCTGGTGCTGGATGTGGATGCTGGTAAAACAACTGCTTCTAATGTAGACCTTGGAACTCCGGTAACTGCTGATAACTGCGATGCTGCAGCTATAGTTGTAACCAACGATGCGCCATCAGAATATCCGGCAGGTGTAACCATCGTTACCTGGACGGCAACCGATGCATCTGGCAATAAAACGACAGCAACACAAACTGTAACCGTTCGTCAGAACATTGTATCTGTAGCGACTTTGGCAACTATAAATGTTCCGATCAGAACTACTTATGCCAATGTGCCACTTCCGGCAACAGTAGAGGTAACCTACACCAACGGTCAGAAAGAAGCGATTGGCGTAACCTGGGCACAGGGTACTTACAACGGCCTGGTAGCCGGCACCTACGTACTTGTCGGTGAGTTAATTCCTGCACCGAACACGACCAACCGTAACAGCAAAGTAGCTACCATATCGGTAGTAGTAGAACCGAACAAAGCACCTACCAACCTTGCTTTCAGTGCGACTACTTTTGTCCCCGAAGCCAAGACAGATGATGTGATTGGAACGCTAACTACGACTGATGCCGACGACACTGAATTTGTGTACACGCTGGTAGCTGGTGAAGGGGATGCAGGTAACAGCCTGTTCGAGATCAGAGGTGATAAGGTATACCTGAAGAGCAACAACGGTTTATCTGGTAAAACTACTTTCAGCATCAGAGTTCGCAGTACCGACCCTTACCAGAACACGATCGAAAAGGTATTTACCCTTAACAAAGAGCCTTATACCAAACCAGTTGATAAACTGAAGATCGTGAATGCATTCTCGCCAAATGGTGATGGCATGAACGACACCTGGACCATACCGGAGCTTCGCTTCTACAACAGTGTGGAGATCGAGGTATTCGACAGAGCTGGGGTTAGGCTGTTCCATACAACAGATCCGGAAAAAGGATGGGACGGACGCGGCCTGAACGGACAGATCCTGCAGGGCGCCTTCTTCTACATCGTGCAGGTGAAAGATATCAACCTGGTGAAAAAAGGTGTCGTGACCATTCTTAAGAAGTAATCAATAATGAAAAAGATAATATTAACCATAGCCCTGGTGGCTTCTGTTCTGGGCGCAAGTGCCCAGAACAGAAAACATGTGGCCAACTTCTCGCTCTTTCAGCAGTACTTTAACCCGGCCCTGACCGGCTACGAAGGCTCCATGCTCAAGACCTATTACCGCAACCAGTGGACGGGCTTTGAAGGTGCACCGCGAACCATTTTTGCTTCAGCAGAACTGGACCTGGCAGACCTTGGATCCTGGAAGAAAGATGACCAGTTGAAGTCGCGTGAAGAGGACAACTATAACAGGCAGCTGGGCGCCAAACACGCGTTTGGCCTGGCTGTGCTCAACGACCGCTTCGGACCTTTTACCGAAAACCAGGTGCATTTAAGCTATAGCACGCGGGTGCGTTTGTCGGAGAATCTAAGCCTGCGTTGGGGCTCGGCAATTACCCTCAGTGCACAGCAGCTGGATGGCAGCAAGTTAACCATAGACCAGGAAGGCGATCCGGAATTTGAAGGATTGGCAGGCCAGAAAGGTAACGTAAACCGCGTGGATCTGAACATGGGCCTGATGCTGACAGCTGAGAACTATTACCTGGGCTACGCGATGCAGGATATCACCAAAGGCAAGATCATGACCTCGGGTGATGACTACCTACAGAACAACGTACCGCAGCACCACATTGTGCAGGCAGGTTTCAGAGCACCGGTTACCGATCAGTTTGGTGTAGTGGTTAACTCTATCTACCGCTACGACAGCAAACTGGAGGAAACCCTGGAAGGCCAGGTGAAAGGGGTTTACCAGAACATGCTATGGCTTGGAGTAGGCTACCGTAAAGACCAGGCATTCTCAGTAAATGCAGGCCTGCGCCTGAGCCAGCTGAAGATCGGGTATGTGTACGAAACACCAACTGCCGATGCCCGCTACATTAACAAGGCTACCAACGAGATCATGTTTACTTATAACCTGATTCCGGTGAAGTATCCGAAGTACAGCAAAAAAGTAACCATGTGGTAACCAGTAGTAAGATGAAGAAAATACTATACACGATCGCCTTTATGCTGGCTGCCGGAACTATAGCTCAGGCACAAGTATCGTTAAAGCAAACCAAATCAGAGCTGGCAGACTTTATTTTGCTGGAAAATGATTTGCTGGTTTATACCCTAAAAGAAGATCAGGGACAATACATTTATTCGGAGCAACGTGGTAAAAGCGAGACTTCTAAAAAGGAACTGGTACTAAACACAGGTTTAATAAACGCAGTGGTGGGTGGCAACAAATTTACCGGCGAACTATACGTTTACCACAAGGATGGCCGCAGCCGGGAAGTTATCTCCTTCTATAGTTTAAAAGACGGAAGCTTTGAAAAGACCGGAGAGCGTGCTTTGCCAAAGATGCGCAATCATGCCTACAACCTGGGTATATTCCTGTCTGAAGATAAAATGACGCTCCTGGTATCGGCAGAACTTGGCAGGTCACAAGGGTATGAAGACCTCTACCTTAGCAAGTGGGAGAACAACCGCTGGACCAAACCTAAAAACCTTGGTAAAGCCGTAAATACCCGCCAGCAAGAGTTTGCCCCGTATGTCGCCAACGATACCTTATACTTCTCGCGCAAGGAAGCAGCTAGTGCCTATAACTATAGCTCGCCGCTAAACCTGGCAACAGGTGAGGCAGGTACGCCAGTGAAAGCAGACCCTGTTATGAACGCGGCAGGTGCCTACAATGCATACTATAAAAAAGTAGCAGATAGCCAGATGTGGATCTCAGCTTCTAATGAGCAGGATTCCTTTTATACAGCCTACATCCTGGAGAAAGTACTGCCTGAAGAAGAAGTGATTGCAGTAGTTGAAGAAGAAAGTATAGTTGTAGAAGAAGTTATAACTCCTGCAACTGTAGTTAAAGTAAAAGCTGCCTTACCTGCGCTGAAGTTATTCTATGCCTTCAATAGTGTTTATCTGAACCTGGAAGAAGTATCGGCTTTGTCAAGATTCCTGAACAAGCAGCCAGAAGGGACCGAACTTGTTATAAAAGGCTTTTCGGATGGATATGGAACCGCTGAAGCAAAAGATTATGTTAGCCGCAACCGCGCTTTGCAGGTTAAAAATCACATCGAGAAGTATTTCAGCAGCAAGAAGTTTGTTATAACCCTTGAGAATGAAGTACGCGACGAGAAAGGCAGGGACAATCGCAAAACAGAACTATACCTCATGCAATAGCAGGCTATAGTTTAGATCTATCCTGAACCAAGTTGACAAATGTTCTAAAATCCCGGTCTGTGGGAACAGGCCGGGATTCTTTTTGAGTGGTAGTAGCTTTCTTTTCGCAGGAAGTAACTGTACAATTTGTTCTGCATCAACCTTTAGCATTAGTAGTAATTGAGGTCTTTGAATCTGCTGCTATAGTTAGCAGCGTTGTTTGTGTTTGCCTGGTAAGCTTCCTGCAGGTATTCCAGTGTCTGACTTCTTTACATATACAAAAACGTGCTGCATTACTACAGCACAGGAATGATATTTCCCTTTTTAGTTCAGTCAATAATGCATACTTTAATAGAGTAATTCTATAGTATTTTGCCGGGCGTGTTATTGGATAAAATGTTATCCCGTAAACTATTTGTTCGCCGCTGCTAAAGGAACTATAGTTTCAGCTTTTATAAGAAAATATTATCCCCGCACGTATGCCTGAAATAAATACGCCGGAACAACCAATGGTTACCCAAGGCCTAAGCACAGAGCAGGTGCTTGAAGCCAGGAGAACGTATGGAATGAACCAGCTGACTGAGCGCAGGGAGAACAAATTGCTGGCGATCATTAAGCGAATAGCTGAGGAGCCAATGGTAATGTTGTTGCTGGTGGCCTCGCTCATCTATTGGATAAGTGGCGATACAGGCAACAGTATTTTCCTGGCTGTAGCCATCCTGATGGTGGCCGGTATTTCGCTCTACCAGGATTCCAGGAGCCGGAGCGCGTTGGAAAAGCTGCGTAGCTTCACACAGCCAACCTGTAAGGTAATACGCAACGGTAACGTGGAGGAAATTAAAAGGGAAGAAGTTGTATTGGGTGACAGCCTGATGGTAGAGGAAGGAGGGCTGATAGCGGCAGATGGACAAATTATTAAGGCAAATGATTTTTCGGTAAACGAATCCATTCTCACGGGGGAGTCTCTTGCCGTTTTTAAAGACCAGAAACTACCAGACCCATTTGTATATCAGGGTACAACCGTGGCCAGCGGCCTGGCTATAGTTACAGTCACTGCCATTGGCAACGATACGAGGCTGGGTAAGATCGGGAAAAGTATAGAGAGCATAGCGGAGGAAGTAACGCCGCTGGAATTGCAGATCAATAACTTTGTCCGGAAAATGGTGCTGTTGGGGGCCGTAGTCCTTATGATTGTATGGGCGATAAACTATTTCCATAGTTATAGTTTGCTCGATAGTCTGCTCAAATCCCTGACGCTGGCGATGAGTATTCTTCCTGAAGAAATTCCGGTAGCCTTCACCACCTTTATGGCCCTTGGTGCCTGGCGCCTGATGCGGCTTGGCATTGTGGTAAAGCAGATGAAAACAGTGGAAACCCTGGGCAGTGCAACGGTTATCTGTACAGATAAAACCGGTACCATTACCGAGAACCGGATGCAGTTGGACAAGGTTTATGCCCTTGCTTCGCACCGGCTTTCCCGCTTAGAGGATAACCTGGATGAAAACGAGAAGGAGCTCATTCGGGTAGCCATGTGGGCAAGCGAACCCATCCCGTTCGACCCTATGGAAGTGTCCCTTCATGAGGCTTACCAAAGGCTTGCTACGCTGGATGAAAGACCCCTCTACAGAATGGTGCATGAATACCCGCTGGGAGGAAAGCCCCCGATGATGACCCATGTATTCGAAAATGACCAGGGCATGCGTATTGTGGCTTCTAAAGGTGCCCCCGAAGCATACAGTAAGCTGGACGGACTTTCGGAGAGTGAAAAAGCTGAAGTAGATAGCGTGATGCGTGAATTAGCCGGAGAAGGTTACCGGGTGTTAGGTGTTGCAGAAGCAATCTGGACGGGAGATCAGTTTCCGGGTACGCAACAGGAATTACCTTTCGTATTTAAAGGGCTTGTAGCGTTTTATGATCCTCCAAAAACAGGAATACAGCAGGTTTTCGAAGCCTTTTATGCTGCCGGAATCGATGTGAAAATTGTTACCGGCGATAACGCAACCACAACGGCGGCCATTGCCCGTCAGGTCGGTTTTCGGGGCTACGAGAAAAGCATGCCCGGGGAGGAGCTGGTCACGTTACCGGAGGCTGTATTGGCAGAGCGGGTAATGGAAACACAGGTATTTACCCGCATGTTTCCGGAGGCCAAGCTGCGCATCATTAATGCCCTGAAGGCAAAAGAGCAGGTAGTAGCCATGACAGGCGATGGCGTAAATGATGGCCCAGCTCTTAAAGCAGCTCATATTGGTATAGCCATGGGCCGGAAAGGATCTGAGATTGCCAAACAGGCCGCCGCCCTCATTTTGCTGGAAGACGATCTGGGCAAGATGGTAGACGCCATAACGATGGGCAGAAAAATTTACTCTAATCTCAAAAAGGCTATCCAGTATATCATCTCCATCCATATCCCGATCATCCTAACTGTTTTTATTCCGCTGGTTTTAGGATGGAAGTACCCTAACATATTCTCACCGGCGCATATAATTTATTTCGAGCTGATCATGGGACCTACCTGTTCCATCATTTATGAGAATGAACCGATTGAGAAAAACATCATGGTGCAAAAGCCACGTAAATTTTCTCAGACTTTTTTTAACTGGCGGGAGCTGACAACAAGCATTGTTCAAGGAATTATGATTACGGCAGGAGCGTTGATTATCTATCAGTACGCCGTAATGCAGGGGCACGACATTAACTTTACGCGAACTATGGTCTTTACCGTTCTTATTTCTGCTAACATATTCCTGACACTGGTAAACCGTTCTTTTTACTATTCGGCGATCACCACTTTAAAATATAAGAACAACCTGGTATTCCTGATCATTGGGGTAACCATCGTTTTATCAGGGTTATTACTTTATGCGGGTCCGTTTGCCCATTTCTTTGGATTTGCTTCTTTATCTCTGCCTCAGTTATTGCTTGCTGTTGCTGTTGGTTTTGTATCTGTCATTTGGTATGAAGCCGTGAAGTGGGTAAAAAGAAGTACTAATGCACCAGCAATAACTATATCCTGAGCCTTGCTTAGAAGGCTTGGGTTCTATAACGACGCTACGCCTTTGGAGAAATTGAAAAAGACCTCTTTGTGAAATTCAGTTCAGAACTGAAGACAGAGTTGCTGGAAATCGAGCGGAATCTGGAAAAGTGCGCATCAGGCTTATCGAACCCAAAAGAGTTCATTAAAATGGGCTTATAAAAAGCAATAACTATTTCACAATCATGGGTTAAGGCAAGTGTGCAGGGGCGTAAACAGCTGCAAGCGATGATGTTTCCAGAAGGCGTGTATTATGACCGCGAAATGGAGGGTTATCGAACCACAAGGGTAAACGGCTTTTTTGCCCTTTCCAGCCTCGTGCAGCAGTTTTTGGTGGAAAAAGAAAAAGGGAAAAGCGATCAAAATAATCACTTTTCCCTTTCAGTAGTCCGTAGGGGAATCGTAACTCCCGCAGAACATAGCTTATTATCAGTCACTTAAATGACGCTTCATTTTTGACTCACCGAATCCCGCACCACTTTTTGCTCTCAGTATAGCTGCAAATGCTATGCATTAAAGCTACGCAGATAAAAGGTAAAATCAAATCGTCTGTTCTTCCATTTTGATCAATAAAAAACTAACTGAGGTCAAGCCGGGCTAATACCGTTTTTATTTCACACATACAGCCTGTCAACCCAATTACCTTGGGAAGGTTTTAGGACGGTGTTAGGTCATGGCTTGTCTTTTGGGTCATTTCCCAACCAGGTAGAAGACGGTATACTTTCAAAAAAATTCTTCAAATTTCGGGACCGGATTTTTAAGTTAAAATGTTACAAAACAGCTCATTGTACCTGTTTTTTTAAGCCAGATATTGCGCCTAAAGACGATAAAGGCCCTTTTGGCGCCTTTTGTCATTAAAAAAGGATGTTACAATCGGGCATCCGATTACCTTGACAGCTTCTTTTTCACCCATTACCTTTAACGGTTAAAATAAAAGCTCTCATTTTTAGTCATTTATCTGATTGCTATTCAACAGTATATGAAATATCCATTACTCCTTGTTTTCCTGCTGTGCACCTGGTATGCCAATGGACAGGATATCAAACTTATTCCCCCTTCCCCTGAAGCCACGGCGGCTTTCAAGTTTGCAGAAGTACCGGTCTCCCTCTTCACCGGGGTACCTAACACATCCGTGGAAATCCACCAGATCAAGGCAAAAGGCCTTACCATACCCGTGTCGGTCAATTATCACAGCCGTGGCGTGAAAGTAGATGAGATTGCCTCCCGGGTAGGGCTGGGGTGGATGCTGAGCTACGGCGGGGCCATCACACGGCAGGTACGGGGAAGAGCAGATGACTCAGGGCTGGGAATTATGTACCAACCGACGAATTATAACGAAGTCCTCTACGATGCCGATGCATTACTTTCGCTGGAACAACGGATGATAAATGGTGAAGCAGATGAGTCCCCGGACCAGTTTTATCTTGACTTGAATGGGGAAAGTATCAAGTTTACCATTGACCCTACGACCAAAAAGCTGCTGGTCCAAAAGTATAGTGATGTGGCAATATCATGTATCATTGCCAAAGATTTCAATTCAACAATAGATGGCAGTATTGAAGGGTGGAAAGTTACGGATTTGCAGGGGAATACTTACTACTATGGCCTATCCAAGAACAGGTTAGGTCACTTTTATGACTATGATCAGTTAATAACAAGTGCCTCCTTTTCGTTTCTGGATGGGAAGAAGGTTTCTTCTACAGGGTTTGAATCAAGAAATATCAATACATGGCATCTAGTGGAGATAGAAACCGCCTACGGGGAAAGGATAGAGTTCGACTATGAACTGGAAGAAGCCATAAGCTGCAGAAGATCCTTTGACAGGGTAGAACAGAATGAAAGAGGGACTTATCCTGTCAGTTACTACTCAATCAGCAGGAATTATCAGTATCAGATCAGTGAAATCAAATTTAAAAATGAAAGCATAAATTTTATTCCAAAGCAGGTGACACGGGCAGACCTGCCAGGTAGCCAGGCGCTTGCTAAGATAATTGTTTCCTATGGAGCGGAGTTAGTAAAGGAATTCAGTTTCGAGCACAGTTTTACGACCAGCAATACGGTCGATAACACCGTTCTTTACATGTTAAGGGAGGAAGACCCAAGCGCCAATCACCGTATGTTCCTGGCCTCGATACAGGAGAAGGGAAGAGAGGGGGAAACGAAACCGGCCTATAAATTTGAATATAACCAAACGCTGCTCCCTAATCGCTTTTCGACTTCGCAGGATGCCTGGGGCTATTATAACGGAAAACAGAATGGCCCTTTCCTCGCCTTTTATCCTTATGATGCGCAAGGCGTGAACAGGGAGGTGGATACGGTGAAGGCCGAAGCCGGCCTTTTAAAGAAAATCACTTATCCTACGGGCGGTAGCGTGGAATTTGAGTATGAACATAACAAGGCAATGCCGCCTTTTTTTATAGGACGGATGCTCATCCCCAACATCAACCCGACTACCATTTCTCCTAAGTCAGAGCCCATGTTAAAAATGGCCGCCAACTTTACAGGCAGCGTCTATAGCTACCCGGTCACGTTGGGTCCTAATAAACGGAATTTAAGGTTTAAGCTCCTGTTACCCGAGTGTGACTCGACGGCTGCAGCGTGTAAGTTTACTGCTTATTTAAAAGACGATGCTTCCATTGTGAAACAGTTATATCCTTCAATCCCTGATAATTTACCCGGAGAGCCAATAGGCAGCTACAAGGTTGAAATAGCATCGCCCTGTGACCACCACTTCTATGGCAATCTGGAATGGGAGGAAGTATACCGGGTCCCGGAAACTGAACTGTTGTATACTTCTGGCAAAAGAATAAAGAAAATTACCTACACTGATGCGTCGAAGGGTGTGAAAATAAAGGAATATGCCTATTCCGGCGGGAAAACGTTTGGGCTACCTGGGTTCTATTTTAAAAGAATTCATAAGATAGCCAAAGCTGAATACACCGATGTACATGGTTCCTTACCTGGCAGCCCCTTGACAAATTTGCAAGGCAACAGTGTGGGCTACCAGATAGTGACGGAGTATTTTGATGAAAAAGCAGCAAACTATGGAAAGGTTGAGCATGAGTTTACCATAACAGAAGATGGGGGTGATTATTACGAGTTTCCATATACTATACCAATCGATAATGAATGGCTTAGGGGGAAAAGTATTGGTACCAGTTATTTTAAGACAAGCCTTGGATCGCCATTGGGGTATGAGCTAATAAAGGAGATCAGAAACAGGTACTTGTTTGCAAATAATTCTAGTACCGGTAGTGACAGGGTGTTTTCGCCACCATTTGTTAATATTAATCAGCCATATTTATACTCTATCAGTGACACGTTATTTTACAGGCCTTTTGCAATCCCAGCCAGGGAGCCCGATACCACGGCCTTTATTCATTCTCGCAAAATTTTCTATATAACGGGCGGCACACTGGATCTTCACCAAACCGTAGAGCGGGAGTATTTTGCATCGGGAGACACTGTTGAAAAGGTCACCACTTACTCCTACGACTATAGCCGTCATTACCAGCCGGCGGGCACGGAGACGGTAGACAGCCAGGGGCGCTTGCAACGAAGCCGCACCACCTACCCGCTGACGCTGGATGCAGGAAAGCGCACCGCGGCCGAGCAGCAGCTGGTGGCGCAAAACCGGGTGGCCGTGCCCCTGTTGACCGAGACGGTGGTGCTGGATGCGTCGGGCAGGGAGGTGGCCGCCACCGAGCAGCGCACCCACTACCGCAACGACTGGCCCGGCAAAGCCAGTAGCTTTGTGATGCCTTTTACTATCAAGAGCCGTGTCAACCGGGGAAACTGGCAGGAAGAGGCCCGCTACCTGGACTACGACGGGAGCGGCAACCCGCTGGGCCTGGTGGTCAAGTACGGGCCTGAGACGCGCTACCTGTGGGACTACCAAGGCAACCACCCGGTGGCCGAAGTCGTGCATGCCGACCCAGGCACTTTTGCCTACACCAGCTTTGAGGCCGAGGGCAAAGGCAACTGGCGCTATGCCGGTGCAGTGTACACCGATACCATCGGCCTGACCGGTTTGCGCCACTACCGCCTTACCGATTCGACCGGCATCAGCATCGACGGCCTGCCTGCCGGCACCACGTATGAGCTTACCTTCTGGGCCAGGGACGGGGCCGTCAAGGTTAACGGTGCGCCTGCTACCCCCAAGGAGCTGACGCGCCGCGGGTGGCACTACTACCAGGTCAGCGGACTGAAAACGGGCGCTGTCTCCATTACGGGCAGCGGAAAGATCGATGAGCTTCGCCTTTACCCGGCGGGGGCGCTGATGAGCACCTATACCTACGACCCGCTGGTGGGGATGACCTCGCAGACCGACCCCAACGGCAGGACCACTTATTATGAGTACGATGGCTTTGGCCGCCTGCAGGCCGTCCGGGACGAGGAGGGCAATGTCTTGAAAACCTACCAGTACCACTACAAAGGCCAGTCTGTTGAGTAACCTGTACTTCACCCAAGAACGATGAAACACTTCTACCTGTTTACCTGCCGCCCGGCCGCTGGTTATGGCCTGCTGTTGCCTTTTTTGTTTATGCTGCTAAGCTTGCTGGCAGTACCCGCTTTTTCCCAGACCGCCTCAGGGCCTGGCAAGGGCAAGGCACCGGTGCTGCCGCCGGGCAACTGGTCCAAGTCCACCCGGGATAAAGTAGCCACGTCAACGATGTCCTTCCCAGGGCCGGGCACTGGGCCAAGCTTTACTATCTCGGGCCCCACCCAAGTGTGCTTTGGACAGACTTATACCTACACGGCCACGGCCTCGGATGGCTGTGCGGTGTTTGACTGGGATGTTCAAGGGGGCACAGCTATAATAAACGGCAACTCGGTGACGGTGACATGGGATAACCCACAGGTAAACATCGGCAGTTTATCTGCCGTGGGGGGATGCCCTGACGGTAGTGGCAACCAGTACCTGACCAGCGGCTATCAGGAAGTGACTGTAAACAAGACAGCAGCGCCTGCTGTGACTGGTGCCACTCGTATTGGCCCAGGCTCTGCGACCTTGCAGGTCAGTAGCCCGCTTTCGAGCTATAGCTATAAGTGGTATGCAACCTCCACCAGCACACAGGTGCTGCACACGGGCACCAGCTTTCCTGCAACAGTACAGACCACTACGACATACTATGTGGCTGCTGTCAGCAGCCTGGGCTGCCAGAGTGCAGCCAGAACCGCTGCCACTGCTACTGTATACCCGATGCCGGTAGTGGTGGTGCAAAGCGGTGCTCTTCCTTTGGCTCCAGGCGGGAAGATAACCTTAGCTACCAGCACAAGTTACAGTACTTACCAATGGCTGCGCAACGGGGTGGAGTTGACGGGCAAAACAAGCCAGAGCTTGAGCAATGTGCACGAAACCGGAGAGTACACCGTTAAGGTAACCATAAATGGAGTGTCAGGATCCGCCACCTCACAGGCTTTACCGGTACGTTCGGCAGCCCAGGCCTCGGACCGGAACTACATCATCGAGAATGTGGTGACCAAAGCAGGGGTGACGGGCATCCCGGAGGCCAACCTGTTGCCGGTGGACCACATGCGGCAGCAGATCACCTACTTCGACGGGCTGGGGCGGCTGGAGCAGACGGTGCTCACCCAGGCCAGCCCCCAGAAGCAGGACATCGTCACGCCCGTGACCTATGACCGCTTCGGGCGCACCGACACCACCTGGCTGCCCTACGTGCAGGGACAGAACGGCATGTTCCGGCCCGGGGCCGTAAAAGAGCAGAAAGACTTCTATGCCATCGCCTCGCCCGACAAGACCATTGCCCGCGACGGGCACCCGTATGCGGTCAGCGTGCTGGAGAGCTCGCCCCTGAGCCGCGTGCTCAAGCAGGGAGCCCCGGGCCTGGACTGGCAGCCCGATGCCCTGTCCGTCGCTGCCAGCCAGGACCACACGGTAAAGACCACTTACCGCACCAATGCTGCCGGAGAGGTGCGCGTCTGGGGAAAGGACCCTGCCGGCGGCAACTACTATTCCACAGGTTTCTACGGTGCCGGGCAGCTGCAGGTGACCCAAGTCCGGGACGAGCAGGGTTCGCTCACGGTGGAATACAAGGACAAGCAGGGGAGGGTGGTGCTCAAAAAAGTGCAGGAAGACAGCACGGCCACCGACCCGTTGGCCGCTACTGGTTTCCTGCTCACCCAGTATGTGTATGATCCGCTGGGCAACCTGGTGCTGGTCATCCAGCCCGAGGGCTACCGCCGGCTGCCGGCCCCCGTGCGCTTGCGGGGCAGCATCGCACAGGAGATCTGGTATGGACTAGTGGGCGATCAGGTCGGCCAGATCCCTGTAAAGACTGTGTCTGATAGCCTTGCTTTTCTGTCTGTCTTTGACTCACCCCACAACGACTTTGACAGCTACGGGCAACGGATTAGCGGGTACATTTTAGCACCGGAGAGTGGCCTATATGTTTTCTCTGTTTCTGGAGGTGATGAAGCAGAACTCTACCTGAGTACAACTGACAATCCTGCCGCTAAGGTACGCATTGCCGCTGCCAGGCACACTTCCCAGGAATCGGCACCTGTAACTCTGGTGGCAGGGCAGAGTTATTATATCGAAGTGCTGCATAAAGTAGATTTTCAAGGGGGGCATGTCACGGTTGGCTGGCAAAAACCAAGCAACACAGAGGAGCGACCTATCCCGGGACACAGGCTCTCGCCATACCCTGAATTAGCAGTGGAATTAGACAAAGATTTTACCAGCCGCTGGTGCTTCCGCTACGAATACGACCACCGCAACCGGGTGGTGGAAAAGCAGGTACCGGGCGCGGGCGCCGTGCACATGGTCTACAACAGGCGCAACCAGGTGGTACTCACCCAGGATTCGGTGCAGCGGGCCAGGGAGGAGTGGCACTTTACCAAGTACGACGTGCTGGGCCGCCCGGTGGTAACGGGCCTGGCCCTACTGCCGGGGAAAGACCGGGCCGCGGTGCAGGGGGAGGTCGACCGGGCGCCGGCCTTGTACGAAGACAGGAAACCGGGCAGCAGCGTGGGCTACAGCCTCAACAAAAGCTACCCGGCCCTGGACAGCACGGCTCTGTCCACAAGCGAATCGGCCTGGCTGACCACGATCGCCTACTACGACGATTACCGTTACGCTGCCCTGGACACCACTACCTTTGCCTCCGAGCTGGGCTACACGTACGGCTCCTGGAACAGGCACGTGCTGGGCCAGGTCACAGGCACCCGCACCCGGGTGCTGGGCACCGGTGACTGGCTGACCGGCATCAACTTCTATGACAGCAGGTACCGGCTGATCCAAAGCGTCTCGGACGGCTACCTGGGAGGAAACGTGGCGGCCGGAGGGGAGCGGGTGAGCAGCACCTACGACTTTACGGGCCAGGTGCTCAAGACGCTGGCCACCCACCAGGCCGGCCCGGTGGCCCATACCATCACCACCACCATGGTCTACGACCACATGGGCCGCCTGCTGGAGACAAGGCAGCAGACGGGCAGCAGCGAGGAGGTGGTGCTCTCCAGGCTGGTCTACAACGCGCTGGGGCAGGTGGTGGATAAAAAGCTGCATGCCACTAAAGTTGAACTGGCTGACGAGCAGCGCACCTACCTGCAGTCGGTGGACATGCGCTACAACATCCGCGGCTGGCTCACAAGCATTAACAACGGCACCCTGACCAACGACGGGGCGGAAAAGAACGAAGATGCCGTGAGCTTCTTTGAGCCCGACCTGTTCGGCCTGGAGCTGGGCTACAACGCCGGGCTGGAACTGGGGCTTTCGCCCCGGCAGTTCAACGGCAACATCTCGGAGATGCGCTGGATCACGGCCTCTGACGGGGTGCGGCGGGGCTATGGCTACACCTATGACAGGGCCAACCGCCTGGTCACGGCGGGGTACCGGGCCAACACCGGCGCTGGCTGGAACCAGGAAACGGACCGCTACTCGGTAGAGATGCAGCAAAAAGATGCAGCAGGCAACATCACCCAGAGCGGCTACGATGCCAACGGCAACATCCGCCACCTGGTGCGCCGCGGCCTTATGCTGGGCAACCCGCAGGACCGGCAGGACCCGGCCCGCTCTTTCGGGGTGGTGGATAAGCTCAGCTACGCTTACGAAGGCAACCGCCTGGTAGGGGTGGACGATGCGGCGGCGGCGGCAGGCCCGGCAGGCGACTTTAGAGACAACGGCAGCAAGTATTCTGTGGCCGGCACCGAATACCACTACGACGGCAACGGCAACTTAACCCAGGATGAAAACAAAGGCATCAGCTTTATTGGCTACAACCACCTGAACCTGCCCGACAGAGTGGTGATCACGGGCAAAGGCTACATCCTGTACCGCTACTCAGCGAGTGGTACTAAACTTCGCAAAGAAGTGTATGAGAACGGCAAGGATGTAGTCACCACGGATTACGCGGGCTTGTTTGTGCACCAGGGCGATACCCTGTTTGCCCATACTGGGGAAGGAAGGGTGCTCTACCAGCCTGAGACCAATGAAAAGTGGCGCTACGAGTACCACTTAAAGGACCACCTGGGCAACCTGCGTGTCTCCTTTGCCGCCCCCGTCTCGTCGACCACCTTGGCCACGATGGAGCCGATGCTGGCCCAATCGGAGGAAAGCGACTTTGACAACGTGGCCCGGACCCGCCACCTGGACCGGGGCCGCTCCCGCACGGGCAGCCATGCCGCCCTGCTGAGTGCGGGCCGCAACCAGCCGGTGGGGCCAAGCCGCAGAGTACAACTGCAGGCAGGAGACTCGCTGCAGGTGGAAGCCTACGGGATGTATGAGACGGTGAAAGAGCAGGATGCGGCCTTCAGCCTGCTCAGCTGGCTGGCCGCCAGTGCGATGGTCACCACCGCCCAGATAGCAGGGGAAGGCAAAGCCAAAGCAAACAAGTACCTGCCGCTGCTGGGGGCCGGGCTGGCCCTGGCCCCGCAAATTATTCAGCAGGAAAAAGGTGTACCCAAAGCGTATTTGCGCTATATTGTCTATGATTCGGACTCGAACTATGTGACGAGCGGCTACCGGGCCCTAGGCAGGGAGGGCAAAGGCAACTGGGAAAAGCTGGAGTTAAGCTACAAAGCCGAGCAAGCAGGGTTTGCCGAAGTGTACGTGGCCAACGAGTCGGCCAACGATGCCTGGCTGGACGACATGAGCGTGACGGTCACCTCGCCCATGCTGGTGCAGGAGAACCACTACGACCCGTGGGGGCTGAATCTGGCCGGCATTGAGCAGCAGGGAGCACCGGATCATAAGTTCCAGTACAACGGAAAGGAACGTCAGACCGAGCTGGGGCTTAACTGGATGGACTACGGGGCCCGGATGTATGACGCGCAGATCGGAAGGTGGCATGTCGTTGACCCAATGGCGGATTTGATGCGCCGCCACTCACCTTACAACTATGCCTTCGACAACCCCATTAGGTACATTGACCCGGATGGGATGGCGCCTGAATGTCCTAACTGCGATAATGGCGGTTACTTGCGTCAAGATCAAGCAATGGCATATTTCGCGCTCCAGTTTCAGGCAGCACAGAAGAACCTAAGCAGCATAATTGCAGGTGCAATTAACTCTCCTACTGGATCCCCTTTTATAGTCCGATCCGAATTCTCTGTAGTAAACAATGAGAGTGGGGAAGTGTACTTGAATGAAAGTGAGCCTTTTGTGCAGAGCAAAGCTGCTGCTGCTGGACTAGGTGTGTTGGAGTCAGCATCTTTAATTCCTGAGGCTGGTCCTACATTAGGTGCACTGGTGAAAACTGGTAAGGCCGTTCTTAATGAAGCGAAAGCTCTTGTAAAAGAGGCAGTAGATAATGGTTCGTTCTCTATAAGTAATTGGGATGGATACCCTACAGAAGGTAATGTGCCTAAACCACAAGGTCCATTTAAATTGCTAGAAGGTGACGAATATAAGTCAGCTCGCACCCAAGCGAATACTGCTAATAATAAAATACATAAAACTGACCCTACTACAAAGGGTAAACAAATTCACGAAGTTCAACCCGTAAAATTTGGAGGAAGCCCTACTGATCCGGCTAATAAAGTCCCTTTATCGCCAGCAGTTCATAGACAATATAATACTTTTTGGTACCATCTTCAGAAGTCAATAACTAATAAATAATGAGAAGAAATATAATAAACATTTTATCAAGATTGGATCTTAATTCTGCTCCATCAAAAACGGACATGGAGTTGTTAATTCAAAAAATAGATTTCAAAATCGATGATGATTATATCGAATTTATAAAGAACCATAATGGTGCTAGTGGGGATTTAAGTGAAAGTAACTATATTTTGCTATGGGAGGCAAAAGACGTTGTACAGCTAAATCCCTATTACGAAGGTGTTGAAGAATCTGATAAATTGTTATTTATCGGTTCTGATGGTGGAAATTTGGGATATGCTGTAGACAAAGAAAGTAGTGAATTTGTTGAGATAGATTTTCTAGAAATTGCACATTCTAAACCAACAAAAGTTGCAGATTCCTTCGAAGGGCTTCTAAAATATTTAGGAAATGATTCTGTTGATAATGGTTTTTAGCTATTAAATTACCTGCTAAAATGAATCTGCTGTCTGCACATTCAAAATAAAATTGCAAGAGCCCATTACTCCATGGATGGGCTCTTACATTACATTAAAAATCTTGGGAACAAGAGCCACTACTGTTTGAAAGGCCGTTACGCGGTACAGCGGGGTTCGTGTGCTGCTCACTTAGTTGCGTCAGCCAACAAAGCAAGGCTACCCTTCGGCTCACTCGTGCCTCGTTCGGTCTTGCTTTGCCGCTTTACTGCCACCGCTTCCTTACGTCAGCCGTGGCAGTAAAGCTTTGGCTGTCTTCACACGTTGCGCTGCTCCTCACGGCTGCTTTCTCTGTGCTGTCCGCCGCCTCACTATCGTTCGGCCACGGCAAGCCCAGCCGCATCCCAATTTATGCTCGCCTGCGGGTCAGCTGCCGCACAGCCAGCCGCCCTCGTACCTCGGGCTCTTCCTGGCTGGCTCTGGCTTCCGCTCGCAGCGGCTTCGCGCTTGAAATCTTACCCCCAACCCCCGGAATCAACCGGGGCTTTTTGTTTTATGGCTGGTGCTATACTTTATGCCTATACCTTAAAGTTGGCGCTATACCTGAGAGCCAGCTGATCCGCCAGCCGCACCAGGCCAAGGGGCTATTCCGGCCCCTTCCACCCCAGAAGCCTTGCCGTGGCTTTCCGGGACATGCGTCCCAACCATCCCCGCCAAGGTTATAGCTTGCTCGTTCAGCTAAGGTATAGACACAAAGAAGCCCGACCTGTAGAGGCCGGGCTCTATACCTTATACTTTAGCAGTTTTAGCCTTTGCGAAGTTCCTTCAGCAATTCCACCTTTTCCCGTTCACTCTGTAGCAAGCGCTCATAGAGTTCCACAACTTTATCTAGCGGATTAAAAGTGCATTGATAATTTAATGAAGATGAATGGTCATTATAGGTATTGCCCATAATGTTGAAAATAGCTTCTTCACTAAAATTTTTGATCGCCTCAGGGTGTACATCCAGAATCTTGGCAACCTTGGCCAATATGTCTTCTTCAATCGTTTCGCTGGCTTCGATGCGGGACACTGTCTGCTGGCTTACCCCCATTTCCTGGGCAAGTGTTTCCTGCTTAATGCCGCGTAACTCCCTAATGCGGCTGATTTTTCTGCCAATATGTGCTGGTTTCATAGTCGTTTCCATTTATCAAATATAGCGTTTTCAGGTGAGTAAGAAAAACACAAAGATGAGTAAAATACCCATGCTTTGGGTTCGGTACACCAAGGCAAAGCGCCAACTTCAGGTAAAGCAATAAACCAGACCTATGGAAAGCGTGAAAACCAACTTGGAAGATGTGATTATTCACCTGTCTGAGGAAGAGCGGCAGGAGCCGGTAACCGTTATTTTAGAGCTGTTCAGCATGAGCACCATTGATTACTGGCGAATTGATTTGTGGCAATACCTAAAAGCCGCCACTACCAAACTGGGCTGGCCCATGATGAGACAGCCAGGCGATGCTGTGTCCCTGCAGAAGATGCTGGAAAAACTGATGGAAAGCTGCTGGTTGATATTGCTTAAGAAAGAAGCTAGCGATGGGGAAGTGGAACTGCCGGTTTTTACGCCATATTCAAAGGAGTGGTGGGAAGAAGAAAGGCAAAAGCGACAGGAACATCGTACGAATCAGAAAATTTACGGCGGCAACATTCGCCTGCTCAGGAACCGGGAGCTGGATAACCCCTGCCTGGTTTTGAAGGCTTTCTTTGAGACGATGCCGCTTGCCCGGTGGAAGAACCTGCTCAGCGATTGGACGGAGTATGCGCTGCGCCGAACAAGTATGCTTGAAGAAACCGAAAACTACGACCTGCTGGTGCACTATGAGCAACTGGTGAAACTGCTGGAAGTAGCCTGGATCCTAAACTTCAGGTACCTGGGAAAAGCAAACATCATAACTGATGGTGAAAAGCAGGAAGCTGAAGCAGACACAACAACAACAACAACAACAGCTTTGCCAAGTACAATACCACTGAGCCTCACTCTGCAAAAAGACATTATATCCTTCCTGCAGGAAGTGCCGCCCGAGCGGCTGAGCGATAACCTGCTGCGGATTTACATGGGGTACCTGAAATATAAAGGCAGAGATTCGCCAGATGATGACGATTCAACGCTGCATGATTTTTTGAAACTCTACAATTTACTTCGATCAGCAGAGCTTGATGCCAAGGGGATATTTGAGGAGATAAAAAGACTGGAGCAGGAGCAGGCTAAAAACTGAGCGCAAACAATGGAGAAGATGTTGAAACAATTACCTGCTGAAGATCAGGCAGAGCTTCAGGGCATTGTTGCCAAACTGGTGCAGCAGTTCCAGCCCGAAAAGATCATCTGTTTTGGGTGTATCTCATCTAAAAAGGACAGTTATAGTTGTTTTGCCGAAGCAACTGATGAAAGTTGTAACCACTATTTCCTGCTGGTAGTAACCGCCGCCGGTAAACGCATCGAACATGATGTACAGAGCTATGCCACCAATCATTTTAAAAAGGGCAAAGTCACCGTGCTGGCACATAGACATGAAACAATTGAGAAAGCGCTGAGCAGGCAAAGCCGGTTCTTTTGCAGGGCATTCAGGGAAGGCGCACTGTTGTACGTGGCCAGTGGGTTTGTGACAATGCCTGCCCTGCCGGATGTATGCCCCCGTAAAGCAGCAGAAAAGGCAATAACGCATTTCTATAACCGCTTCGACCTGGCGCAGGGCTTTTTTTGCGCAGCAGAAAACGCTTTGGAAAACGGTTACTTTAACTGTGCAGTGTTCTTAATGCACCAAGTGGTGGAGCAGTCGTGCAGGGCTTTGATACGCGTGCACATGGCCTACCGGTCGGACATACACCATCTGGGCAGGCTGCTGGATCTGTGTTGTTGTTTTTCTCCTGAACCGGCCCGTGTTTTTGCAGGCAATACACCGGAGGATACCCGGCTCTTTTCCATTCTTGCCAAAAGCTACTTGGAAGGCCGCTACAAAGACGAATTTCAGGTTGATGAAGCAGATGCAAGGCAGCTGTACCGGAAGGTGAAATACTTTATGGAGCTGACAAGGGACTTATGCTTTAAAGAGATTGAAGTACTGGAAGCAAAAGCGCTCCTGACCGAAGCCCAGATGGAAGAAGCCCAAATTAAATCAGATAGTGAAGAGTTGATACGCACCGTATGAAAGCAGCAAAAAAGTACCCGTGGAAGAACGCTCCTGTACAGCTGTCAGATGAAGAAGTTGAAAATCCGTTACAGGTAGTTGCTCTCTTCTTTATAAACCACAAACTGCCCACCATCAGAAAGCAGCTGCTCCGGTACCTGATAGCCGGGATAAAGGATCAACATAAGTGGAAGTATAAAAAAGTGGTTGACCTGCTGTATACTTTCCAGGATGTGGAAAGGCTTATGGAGGCCCTTTGGCTGCTGCGTAAGTCCGGAGTAAGCTGTACGGAAGCGGATAGCGGTGGCAGGTACGGCCCGCACGCGCTAGAAATACACTGGTCTGCTGCAGTGGAAAATGAACTGGCGTTTTCTGAGTATGATGAAACGGATTTTTACACCAATAACCTGAGCCAGGCAGAAGAAAGGAATCCTTATCTCGTGATCAATGAGTTCTTCGAATGGCAGGATCTGGATGCTGTCAAGTCAAAGATATCCTTCTGGTGCCACACCGCCTTAACCAACCCCTGGGAATACCAGGCAATGGACAAAGTAGAGATGGCAGACATTTACCAAAGGGTAAATAAAATAGTGGAAGCAGCCTTCGTGCTAAACGAGATACAACTGCTCAAAAACGGAAACAAAACCAGTATACCTAATACCCCGCTGCAAGTAAAAGTATAAACCGGAAACAGTCATGGTGGAGCCGCACGGTCTAGGTGTATGTCCCTTGCAAGAAAATGTGGAGCGCAAATTGAAGTGGAATAAGCAATTTGAGCAGGAGAGGTGCTTCCCTTTGGTTGTTTAGCTATCATAAAAGAAATGTATAAAAGCGGTTCAAATGCCATTTGCCCCAATGCGCCCTGCTTGCTTAGCTAAAACTTTCATTTAGCTTCTTTACACAGACTCAGTCTGTTTGCTAATCTGCCGTAGCAACAGACTGGAAGAAACAGCAATTCTTAAAGGAATCTGAAGGTGTAAAAGCGTGCTGGGAGTGGCACGAGCAAGATGTATTTTTGTATACAAAAATGGTCCTCCCCTCCAGGCCAGGACTCATTGCGCAAGCCTCGGAACTCGGCGCTTTTCCTTTTTAATAACCTTGCTTCACAAGGTCTATATTCCCCTTTCTTAACCAAGTACGCATATATACCTGAGCTGTCAAACTGAATCGACCATACATGGCTGCCTTTAGATAATACAACTCTTGAGATACTGCAAAAGCTTGAAGTAACAAAGCTAAGGCAGTGCGAAGGAGAGTAGAAAACCTGATGTAAGGTGCTAATCACTTGAAGACACAGCAACTCAAAAGTGCGGGGACATTTATTCTGTTGCAAAGGTAGCCTTGTGCCCGGACACGGGTACGCTTGCGCCAAGGTAGTCCAAAGAAAATGGGTATCCCAAAGGGAGCCCTCCGCATTTTCTTTGGCTCCACCTCCTATGTTGAATTCTCCTATGTTGAATTCTTATGGGGGGAGAACAGCGCGTTCCAGTAAAAGGGTCTGATACCTACATAAGCCTATACGTTATTTCCCATGCTCCAGTCTTGCCAATC
>NZ_JACKZC010000005.1 GCF_014212495.1 Pontibacter sp. Tf4 | reverse complement strand
GCCCGTAGAAAAATAATGGTGGCTATGGCTCCGGTGAGCACCTCTTCCCATCCCGAACAGAGAAGTTAAGCCCGGACGCGCCGATGGTACTGGAGTCACATCCGGGAGAGTAGGTGGCCGCCAACCCCAACAAAACACCCCTTGTCCCCTTAAAAAGGCAAGGGGTGTTCTCGTTTTAAGACATAGGAGGGAGGAGGAAAGGGGAATAAATGAGGATTGCGCAGATCCCTTGCTAGATGAGCGCATAGCAAGTTTGTGGCAGTGGCGCTTTATAGTTTACGCTATACTTTTATGCATCAAGCAAAGCGGAAACTATAGTTAGCAAATTCTTTAGCTATTCTGATTAATACTTAATTGCATTTAATACTATAGCTTAAAAGTCTGAGATAAATCTTTAAAGCACAAAAGGCAGCCAATTGAAGGCTGCCTTTTGTGCTTTAAGGATATCGCTTTAGTTGGCTATGAACTTTGGATATAGAAGGTTTTGGATCGAAAAGATCTCATCCCATTTCGATTGCTCAATCAGTTCGCGTTCTAATACCGTGATCTGATGTACAGATTTACCTGTCTGCAATGCTTCCTTAGCAATAGATGAAACAGTTTCGTAACCCAGGATTGGATTTAGTGAGGTTACGATGCCAATGCTGTTCATAACCATGTTTTTACAGATCTCTTCGTTAGCGGTAATCCCTACAATACATTTTTCTGCTAAGGTATAGCTGGCGTTTTGTAAATAGGATAGCGATGTGAATAAGCTGAATGCTATGACTGGCTCCATTACATTTAGCTGTAACTGCCCTGCTTCCGCGGCCATGGTAATAGTTACATCTGCACCTACTACATAGTAAGCGGTTTGGTTAACTACTTCTGGTATTACCGGGTTTACTTTACCTGGCATAATAGAAGAGCCGGGCTGCATTCTTGGCAAATTGATCTCATTCAGGCCGGCACGTGGCCCCGATGATAGTAACCGCAGATCATTACAGATCTTTGATATCTTGATGGCAGTTCGTTTTAATACACCTGATACCTGTACATAGGCTCCTGTATCGCAGGTGGCTTCAATGAGGTCTTCCGCTAAAACAACAGGTATACCGGTCTGCTCTCTTAAATGACGGGTTACGATTTCAGGATAACCCTCCGGTGCGTTTATGGAAGTGCCGATGGCGGTTGCACCCATGTTTATTTCACAGATGAGTAGTCTTACTTCTTCCAGTCGCTGAATGTCTTCTCTTATAGTTGTTGAAAAGCCATTGAATTCGGCTCCAAGAGTCATTGGCACGGCATCCTGTAGTTGAGTGCGGCCCATTTTCAGGACATCCTTAAACTCTTTGCCTTTGTTATGGAAAGCTTCCTGTAAAACATTAAGGGCTTTTATAAGCTCACCGATCTTAACATACAATGCCAGGCGGAAAGCAGTTGGATAAGCATCGTTGGTAGACTGTGAGAAATTGACATGGTTGTTAGGGTGCAGGTGGTCGTAGTCTCCTTTGGCATAACCCATCAACTCCAAGCCAATGTTAGCGATAACTTCATTTACGTTCATGTTTACAGAAGTGCCCGCTCCACCCTGTATCATATCGGTTACAAACTGATCTAAGTATTCGCCTGCTATCAGTTTATCGCTTGCCTTGCAGATAGCGTCTGCAATTTCCGGCGACAATACACCACATTCCTTGTTAGCCAGTGCTGCAGCCTTTTTAACATAGCCGAAAGCCTGTATCAGCAGTGGCTCTTTGGAGATAGGAATTCCGGTGATATTAAAATTCTCGAGTGCTCTCAGGGTTTGTATCCCATAGTATGCTTCATTCGGAATATCTTTTTCGCCAAGAAAATCGTGTTCTTTTCTGAAGGTGTTCATATTATCTAATTATTCAGCTTATCGGTTAAATCTTGTTACTCCTTCTGCTGCGCAGCTATAGTAGGAGGTGGTAAATTAATGTCCAGCTTGTCTGCTACTTCCAGTACGATCTGGGTGGCATATATTTTAGTGCAACGTAGCTGACCTGTATAACTATAGTCGTTAATCAGACTTTGGTTAATGATCAGTCGGCCGGCAAACTCTCCGTATGTTTTCACAATTTCAGTCTGTACCTGCGTAAGCTCTTCTTTGCGCTTTTCGGTTTCGGCAGTACGGAAAGGCCTCCTGAATTGATTAACAGGGTAGTCGGAGGAGATGTTATTGGCTGCGGCGTCTTTTTTGGCCTTGTTTATGGCTGAGATCAGCTTTTGCTCGTTTACCGGGCTCTTTAAGCGGCCATGTATGCCCCGGGTATGGTTCAGCCACTCGTGGATATCTATGTCCGGGTCGGTGGCCAGCTCTACTAACGCATCGTTTGGAATGACGAAAGGTGCAGGCTTGTTCATGCTTTTGCCCAACGCTTCCCGGAACTGGTACAACGCCTTCAGGATATACTGGCTATAGTAGGTGAGGCGGGAAGCATTACGTAAGCGCAGGTGCGGGTTCTCAGATTCAGTATACCGTAAATTCTCCAGCAGGCTATCTTCTTCTTCGAGCCAGTGCAGGCGGCCACTGCGTGTAATCTCCTCTACGAGCTTAGCTTTTACCTGGTGCAGGTACACCACATCGATAGCAGCATATTGCAGCTGCTGTTCGGTAAGCGGGCGCTTGTTCCAGTTACTGGATTGCTGCGATTTATCGATCTCTATGTTAAACTCCTCTTTAAGGACTGTAGCCAGCGACGACCGCTCATAGTTCAGGATTTTAGCGGCTACGTCCGTATCCAGCACGTTTTTGATACGACAGCCCATTTTATCGAGTAACAGGATATCGTTATTGGCGTGGTGTATAATCTTGGTTATAGCGGCATCCTGCAATAAGTTAAAAAATAGCTGCAGGTCTTCGATGCCGAACGGATCAATTATATAGCAGAGCCCGTTGCCGGCAGTAACCTGCACCAGGCATAAGTTAAAACCATAGGTATAGCGGTTCTGGTCGAACTCGAGGTCCAGTGCCAGTTCCTGGTATTGTTGCAGGTCGGCAACTGCCTGTGCTAACTCGGCAGAGTTGCTGACCAGCTTTATAGTTATCTTCTTATTTGTAAGGGTAGTAAATTCCATTCCCTAAATTTAATAAGTATTATACTTAGTGCACTATAAATGGGAATGTTTTAAAAGACGTAAACTATAAGTGCAGCTTAAACTATAAAATGCAAAAGTCTCTGCCGTAAATAACGCAGAGACTTTTGCTACATAATGTTAGTAAACTGTAATTCCTACTGGGTTAGTAAACTGTAATTCCTACTGGTTAGGCGGCATTTCTTCGTTTATATCATCTGCCACACCATCGTTCACAGTGGTATCCTGTACGGTGGTAGTATCTGTATCCATGTCCATATCAGTGTCCATGTTCATATCTGTATCTACCTGTTCGGTGGTTTCGGTTTCAGTAGTATTGTTGCCATCGCCGCAAGCTGTAAATGCTGTAAGTGCAAATACAACAAAGGCTGATTTCCATAAATTTTTCATAAGTAACACTATTAGTTAAACAACCAATTTTGTACATATTTATACGGCGCCTTCCGGAAAGTAACCTTAAAGCTATAGTTATATTATATGTTTTGAAGGCAACGTACACAATATACGGGTAAACAGCCTGATCTGCAGGGTAGCTGTACCTAAAACAGATGTAAACCTATATAGGTGTAGTTAAAAGCGTTATCCTTTTGATCACATGTTTTACTATAAAAGTTATAATTTAATTGAACTATAGCTGAATTATAAACTATAGATTGCTTATAGTTTGGTTGCTGTAGTGTCGGTTTGCTGTTGCAGCATCTTGTCGCGGCGGGCCTTAAATTCAGAGCCTTCTTTCCAGGCAGGGTAAGCATTACCATTGGCAATACGGTAACCCACCCTGAAGAAAAGCTGCAGATCTTCCACGGCACCTTCCAGGTTCCAGTCATCGCGCACTTCATCCGTCAGTTTATGGTAGTCATCAGCAGTATATTTTTCCTGCCATTTCTGCACATAATCCGCAGGCTTGCCCTCTGCCTTAACACCTGATTTAGCGTAAAGCGCCGGTACACCCTGCTTTGCAAACTCAAAATGGTCGGAGCGGTAATAGGAGCCTTTTTCTGGACTGGTTTCCGGTACCAGGTGGCGGCCCTGTGCCTCTGCTTCGCGGGCAAGTATATCTTCCAGTTCCGAATTGCCATAACCAATTACCACCACATCCTCGGTGGGTCCATAGGCATTCAGTACATCCATGTTGATGTTGGCCAGTGTCTTGTTCAGCGGATACAACGGATTTTCAGCATAGAACTTGGAGCCCAGCAAACCTTTCTCTTCGGCAGTAACGGCCAGGAACAGTATAGATCGTTTAGGCTTCTGTGGGAGTTTCGCGTATGCTTCAGCCAGTTCAATCAAGCCTGCTGTGCCGGTGGCGTTGTCTAACGCGCCGTTATAAACCTGGTCGCCTTTCAGGCTTGTGTCCTTGCCCAGGTGGTCCCAGTGGGCGGTGTATACAATGTATTCATCCTTTAATTCCGGATCTGATCCTTCCAGTTTAGCCACCACATTGCGTGATTCTATTTCGCGGAGTTTATTCTTTATACTGAAGTTGGCTTTGGCCCCCAGTGCTACTGGTTTAAAATCTTTTCTGGCTGCAGCAGCCTTTAATTGTTGCAGGTTTTTGCCGGCAGCGGTAAATAGCTGTTTTGCTTTCTCATTCGTGATCCAGGCCTCTACCGCTGCTTTATCCATGTTCTTTTGTGCATTGCTGATGTCGAAGTTTTCGCGGCTCCAGCTACCAGATACAACCTCGTAAGGGTAACCGGCCGGCTCTGTTTCATGAATGATGATGGCAGCAGCAGCCCCTTTTTTTGCAGCTATTTCATATTTATAGGTCCAGCGGCCATAGTAGGTCATGGCTTTGCCGCCAAACATAGTGCTATCCAGTTTAGATTTGTCTGATGATAAAGGAACAGGCGGGTCGTTTATCAGCATAACTATAGTTTTACCTTTTACATCCAGGCCCTTGTAATCGTCCCAGCCATATTCAGGGGCAACTATACCATAGCCCACAAATACCATTTCAGAGTTATTGACATTTACATCAGGCACAAAGCGGCGCGACACAGCTACGTAGTCGGATGGGAAGTTAAGGTTTATAGTTTTGCCACCGGCCGTAAACGATGCCTTTGGCTGCGCGGTAAATCCGAACATAGGCACTTTCTGTACATAGGTGCCATCGGGGTTGCCTGGCTGCAGGCCAATTGCCTTAAACTGGCGGGTCAGGTAATTTATAGTAGAGTCTTCGCCGGCTGTGCCTGGTCCGCGGCCTTCAAAGGCATCAGAAGCCAGTGCTCGGGTATGACGCATGATATCGGCAGTGGTAATGCTGTTAAGGGCAGGCGTTAAGTTTGTAGAGTCAGGGGTAGTGGCCGTTGTGGTCTGGGTATCCTCTTCTTCAGATACCGTCCGTGCATTCTCGTTGCAGCCAAAGGCGATGCTCCCGAGAAGCAGACTTATCAGTATGGTGTTTCTCATAGTATGGTTATAGTTAATGTATCTCCTGAAACTATAAAACAGGACCCATATAGCTGATAAGTCCTGTTTTACAAGCTACAAACCACCATACGTGGCGTAGCGCAGTTGGTAACTATAAATATAGTATTTCTGTGTTATTGTTTCAAGAGCTTGGTCTGTTGTGTCTGGTCCTGGGTTTTTATGGTCAGTACATACAGGCCGGCCTGCTGCACCTGCGCAGTACTGAGCTGATGATACCCATCTGCGGAGCGCTGTTGTGGTAACAGGGTCTGCTGTAGTACCGGTCTTCCGCTCATATCTGTCAGGGTAACCTGCATGGCGTTGCTGTCGCCTGCAAACCGGATAGAGTCTGTAAACGGATTAGGGACTGCCTGCACGATAAGTCCGGAAGTAAAAGCCGAAACCGCCATGGGTTTGGAGAAACTATACTTGCCTGAAAAATCTACCTGCCGGAGCCTGTAATGAAGCACTGTGTTGCGCGCCGGGTTGCTATCGGTATAAGTGTAGAATTGTGGCACGTTGCTGTTGCCGGTCCTGCTCTCTATAAAGTCTATTGCCTGGTAAGTTTTACCATCTGTAGATACCTGTATCTCAAATCCTTTGTTATCCTGTTCGGAGGCAGTTTTCCATTGCAGTACTACTGTGTGCGCCTGCTTTTGTGCTTTAAACCAGACTAACTCCACAGGCAAAGGCACAATGACCGGTGGCGCCAGCGTGTAGGTGCCAAAACGGTTCGAGTTGGTGTGGCGCATTGTTGTCTGGCTTACGGCTGTGCTCTGCACCGGCATTACTTCGCTGTTGCGGCCTTTGTTGTATAGTTTATATTCGTTCAGCGGCTTCGATTTCAGTTCGCTTGGCAGAAAGGTAAGGTCCATGGTCATGTCCAGCGCCGTGATATCATTCATGCCGGACCTGCTGATGTTGTACTGCCGCGTAATGCTCTCGGTACCATCGCTTATTTCTGTTGTTACGCCGGTCAGGCGCTCTACAGTTATCACGCCGGGGTCTACTTCGTTGCGGGTCAGGGTCAGGCCAATGTTGCCAAAGCTTTCAGCAGCTTGCGGTGTAAGCGTACGGCTCGTTTTTACGGTACCAATAATATGCGCGGCATCTGTTTCAGGAGATGTAAGGGCAGCATTGGTGCCGAGCCATACCTGGTTCTGGCCGGTGTTAAAATGGCTGTTGGTGATGCTGGTGCTGTTACGGATCGTGATATCGTTGTGCAGCAGCGCCTGTGCCGACCCGCGGAAATGCATGTTGTAGAAAGTGGTTACGCCCGAAAGCTGTTGCAACGTGTTCCCCTGCAGAATGATTGTAGAAATTCCTTCCTGAAAGGTGCCGTTATTTGCCCAGTCGCCGGCTATAGAATAGGTGGCCGCACCTGCCGCAGTAGTGCCATAGTTGGTATAATCTCCACCAACGGTTAAACTGGTAGCTACATTAGGTTCGGAGGCGAGTGTGCCATAGTTTACGACATTGCCGCTAACCGTATGTGCATAGGTTCCGGCGTTCAGGGTGGCACTGCTCTCTATCAGCAGATCTCCGGAAACTAAAAGACTTGCCGCAGGCACTTTTGTGCTGCTTCCCGCTAATTGCAGGTGGTGGTAGGGCAGCGGCGCTATAATCTGAGTAGCTGTGTTGCTGCCGGTGTATTTCACGGTACTGGTGCCCTCGGAAAAAGTACTCTTACCACCAAAGGTATAGTTCCCGCCAATTTCCAGTGTGGCCGCGCCCATTATAATGTCCCCGTGGTTTACGACGTCCGTTGTTACAGCTATAGTTCCAGCTAAGTTTTCGGTGATGCAGCCATTGCCGATCACAAAGGAGGAGGCCGAAACAGCGCCGCCGTTATTTACAAAGCTGGTGTATCTGCGGTCGTTTTTTGGGTTAAGCACTATAGTAGTGGCTGCCAGCGAAGCACCACTCCCAACTATAAACTCTGTTTTAACAAGGCTGCTGCTGTTGTGTGGCGGGAAAAGCTCTATTCTGCTGCAGGTAGCCTGTGCGGTAAGTGTTACCTGGTGCCCATCGTATAGTTCTACAACATCTGCAGAGCCGGGCACCTTTCCGCCAACCCATGTAGTAGCTACGTGCCAGTCGCCGCTGCGGGCCGACCGTATGGTGGTTTGTGCATGTACGCCTGTTGTTACCAGGAACAGCAGACAAATAATACCTGCGGCACGCAGCAGACTGATCTTTTTAGCGATGGACAGGTAAGAAACTGTGCGGAGGAGTAATTCATTTTCCATAGTACATAACTATTAAGGTGAATTAATGCTTATGTAAGAAAATACAGCCCGAACTATAGCAGACGAGTGTAAGTAATTGCCGTGGTAAATGAATGCAAACTATAAAAGTGGCTTGCGGGCTGTCAGGCCCGGTAGTAAATACGGGTCATGGTACTATCGTAAGGATCGTATCCTGGCCTGGTGCGGTAAAATCGTTTCTCTAAGGTTTTCAGATCTTTCACATAGCTCAGCATAAAGCATTGCCACCCGGTTTTAGCGTCAGGGGCATAGGTCGCTTCTGTGCTCCAGCCACAAAGGCAATCCTCCTTCTGCTGGTTTTGCCCAAGCAGATGTGGCTCTACCAAGTACGTATGGCCGTTATAGGTAAATTGTACAAACAGCCTTGCCCCGATTGCTTTCGATAGTTCTTCCAGCATTATGTTGCTCATAGCTGATCTTTTTAGTATTTCCCAACAACTGGAGCTGCTAAACTATAGGTAAGCAGCTTCTCATTCTCTAACCTGTACTAAAGCTACCTATTCCATTACTGGTATAACAGGAAACAATCCGGTAAAAAGTAACATCCTTTTTAAGGCTTATCGCCCAGGCTGTAACCGCTTAAAATAGCCATACTGCATATATTAAGGGTTTTTGAGAGGAATAAAGCAGATAAAAAGTAACTTTTCCGGCTCTGCCTGCTGGCTATATCAAGGCAGGCTTTTATAGCATATGTATGTATAACTAATAAGCTTTTGGCAGGAACCGCCGTTCACTATATGGAGTATACTTTAAGTTGCGGATAAACTATAGCATTAACGCAATAGCTGAAGCTTTCAGGCGTAACTCGAAGGCATTTTATATAACATAGTGTAAAGTTATATGTTTGTAAGTCAGTTGTATTTGCTTATGCGGTTATGTAAAATTTGATTTTTAAATAATACTCCTAACTTTGCCTTGATACAAAGAAGTTAATTCTATGGATAAATATACTTACATCGCCAATGCGCACGGCGATTATATCGATGAGCTGTACAAAGCTTACCAGCAGGACCCGGAATCGGTTGACTTCGGATGGCGCAAATTTTTTGAAGGATTTGAGTTCTCAACAACTTACGGCGAGAATGGCCATAAGGTAGTTGAAGGTGCTACTGCTGCTCCAACAAAAGGGGCTGTTGTTGCCGGCGAATCTGAAAAGGAAGTAGCGGTTCGCAACCTTATCCATGCCTACCGTACGCGCGGTCACCTGCGGTCAAACACCAACCCGGTGCGCCCGCGCAAAGACCGTAAAGCAAGACTTGATCTGGCTGACTTCGGTTTAACGGAAGCTGACCTGAACACTGTCTTTAAAGTAGGTGAGATCATCGGTATCGGCCCGGCTACACTTCGCGATATAGAAGCTGCTCTTCAGAAGATCTATACAGGCCCTATTGGCTTCGAGTATATGTATATCCGCGACCCGGAAGTACTGGAGTGGTTCAAGCAGAAAGTAGAACGCGATTCCCTTAATTTCAATCCGGGCATCGAATATAAAAAACGCATTCTTTCCAAACTGAACGAGGCGGTTGTATTTGAGAACTTCCTGCATACAAAGTTCTTAGGTCAGAAGCGCTTCTCCCTGGAAGGTGGCGAAACAACTATACCAGCCCTGGATGCCGCTATTGATAAGGCGTCTGAGCTTGGCGTAGAGGAAGTGGTGATAGGTATGGCGCACCGTGGCCGCCTGAACGTGCTGGCCAACATCATGGGCAAAACATATGAGCAGATCTTCTCTGAGTTTGAAGGTACGGCCGTTCCGGACCTAACCATGGGCGATGGTGACGTGAAGTACCACATGGGCTTCTCTTCTGAAGTAATTACACCATCCGGCAATAAAGTTAATCTGAAACTGGCACCTAACCCGTCGCACTTAGAGGCGGTTAACCCGGTTGTGGAAGGCTTTGTGCGCGCCAAAATTGACTGCATGTATGGTAAAGATATAGACAAGGTATTGCCGATACTGATACACGGCGATGCGGCCTTAGCTGGCCAGGGTATAGTGTACGAAGTGACGCAAATGGCTAACCTGGAAGGCTATAATACGGGCGGTACCATCCACTTTGTGATCAACAACCAGGTAGGTTTTACTACCGACTTTGAAGACGCCCGCTCCTCTATCTATAGTACAGATGTTGCCAAGGTTATTGATGCGCCTGTAATGCACGTAAACGGCGATGATCCGGAAGCGGTAGTATTTGCAATGCGCATGGCAATGGAGTACCGTCAGCGCTACAACAACGACATCTTTATTGATATGGTGTGCTATCGCCGTCATGGACACAATGAGTCTGACGAGCCGAAATTCACACAGCCGCAACTATACAACCTGATCTCGAAGCACCCGAACCCACGCGAGGTTTACAATAAGAACCTGATCTCCCGTGGTGAAATTGATGCTGAGTTAGCTGAAAGCATGGACAAGGAGTTCCGCCAGATGCTGCAGGACCGCCTGGACATGGTGAAGCAAAAACCATTGCCATACAACTACCAGCAAATGGAAAAAGAGTGGCAGTCGCTTCGCCGCTCTACCCCGGAAGATTTTAACCAGTCTCCCGAAACAGGCATCTCTCTTGAAGCTATCGAAACAGTAGGAAAGGCGCTGACAACATTGCCACAGGGCTTCAAGCCACTGAAGCAGATTGAGAAGCTGCTGAAAGAACGTAAAGAAATGTTCTTTGAAAGCAAGCAACTAAACTGGGCAGCCGGTGAATTGCTGGCGTACGGATCTGTATTGCTGGATGGTAGAATCGTTCGTTTCTCCGGACAAGACGTACAGCGTGGTACGTTCTCGCATCGCCATGCCGTGTTGCACGATGCCGTTACAAGCGCGCCTTATAACAGCCTGAACTATATGAAAGAAGGCCAGGGCTCTTTTGAAATCTATAACTCCCTGCTTTCTGAATACGGTGTGCTTGGTTTTGAATTTGGCTACGCTATGGCTAACCCGAATGCACTGGTTATCTGGGAAGCGCAGTTCGGTGACTTTGCCAACGGTGCCCAGGTAATGATCGATCAGTTCATCTCTTCTACAGAGTCTAAGTGGCAGCGTATGAACGGCCTGGTAATGTTGTTGCCGCATGGTTACGAAGGCCAGGGACCAGAGCACTCAAATGCTCGACCTGAGCGCTTCCTGCAATTAGCTGCCGAGAACAATATGTTTGTGACTTACATTACAACACCGGCTAACCTGTTCCACTTTATGCGCCGCCAACTGGCATTGCCATTCCGCAAGCCGGCTATCAACATGTCGCCTAAGTCGTTGCTGCGTCATCCGGCTGTAGTTTCTCCGGTAGAGGACTTTACATCAGGCGGTTTCAGAGAAGTGATCGGTGATAACTTTGCCGCACCTAAGTCGGTTAAGAAAGTATTGCTGTGCTCTGGTAAAGTTTACTTTGATTTACTGGAAGAGCAGCAAAAGAATAAGCGTAAAGACGTAGCGGTTATCCGTTTAGAGCAGCTGGCGCCATTCCCGAAAGTGCAGTTGGAAGCAGAGCTTGGCAAGTATAAAAACGCGAAAGTGTACTGGGTACAGGAAGAGCCTGAGAACATGGGTGCCTGGACATATATTCTGCGCATTATGCGTAACGGTGTAGAAGATGTAGTAGCCCGCAAGGCCAGTGCATCGCCGGCAACCGGTTACCTGAAAGTACACGCCAAAGAGCAGCAGGAACTGATCGCAAGAGCGTTTGCGATATAGAATTAAGAATTAGGAATTAAGAATTAGGAATGTGAAATCAGAAAATGTGTTACTTTCTAAAAGTTATGCCTTTGCTATTCGCATTGTTAATTTGTACAGATTCCTTTATCAGGATAAAAAAGACGTTGTAATTTCAAGGCAGATCCTTCGTAGCGGCACTTCAATAGGTGCAAATGTAGAGGAGGCAATCGGTGCTCAGAGTAAGAAAGATTTTATATCGAAGATGTCAATCGCTTATAAGGAAGCAAGAGAAACTAATTATTGGCTAAGGCTGCTTCGGGATACGAACTTTATTAACCAAGAGCAGGCAACTTCGTTGCTAATAGATTGTGAAGAACTTTTGAAGATTACTGGCTCCATATTAAAGACGTCAAAGAATAATACTGATACTTAATTCAGACATAAATAATTCTTAATTATTAATTCGTAATTCCTAATTAGATAAAATATGAGCTTAGAAGTTAAAGTGCCTGTCGTAGGTGAGTCGATCACTGAGGTAACTATAGCCCAGTGGCTGAAAAAAGACGGTGACCGCGTGGAGATGGATGAGGTGATTGCGGAACTGGAGTCTGACAAAGCCACATTCGAACTGCCAGCCGAAGCCGCAGGCATTTTACGCATTGTAGCACAGGAAGGCGACACTATAAATGTTGGTGCCGTGATCTGCACAATAGAACAGGATGGAGCAGCTGCTGCTCCATCAGCTCCTGCTGCTAAAACCGAAGCTGCTCCGGCACAAGCTGCAGCGCCTGCACAAACTGCTGCTCAGCCAGCTGCCGCAACTACTACAGTAGCAGGTGAAGCTGTTGAAATGAGAGTGCCAACTGTAGGCGAATCTATTTCAGAAGTAACTATAGCTAACTGGCTTAAAAAGGACGGCGACTTTGTGCAAATGGACGAAGTGATTGCTGAACTGGAGTCGGATAAAGCTACATTTGAACTGCCTGCAGAAGCTGCCGGTACACTACAGATTGTGGCGCAACAGGGGGATACTGTAGAAATTGGTGGTTTGCTTTGCAAAATTACGCCAGGTAGTGCGGGCACAACAGCAGCAAATGCCCAAGCAAACGCCAAGCAGGAGCAGGCTACACAGCAAGTAGCTGCACAGGCTGCATCTGCTCCATCAGGTGCACAAACCTATGCTTCCGGCACACCATCTCCGGCTGCAGGTAAAATATTGGCTGAAAGAGGAATAAATGCTGCTGATGTGCAGGGTACAGGCCGTGATGGCCGTATCACCAAAGAAGATGCAATTGGTGCTCAGGCAAGACCTGCTGCTCAACCATCGACTCCGGCTGCCAAGCAAGAGGCTGCTGCTCCTGCCGCAGCAGGTGAGCGCAACTCCCGCCGCGAGAAGATGAGCAACCTGCGTAAAACAGTTGCTCGCCGTCTGGTATCTGTTAAAAATGAAACGGCTATGCTGACTACCTTCAATGAGGTAGACATGAAGCCGATCATGGATATCCGCGCCAAGTACAAGGATAAGTTTAAAGAGAAGCACGAAGTAGGCTTAGGCTTTATGTCGTTCTTCACGAAGGCTGTAACAGTTGCGCTACAGGAGTGGCCTGCGGTTAACGCGCAGATCGATGGCAACGAGATCGTGTACAACGACTTCTGCGACATCTCTATCGCGGTATCTGCACCAAAAGGTCTGGTAGTTCCGGTTATCCGTAACGCGGAGCAATTGTCATTAGATGGTATTGAGAAAGAAGTTATCCGTCTGGCTAAGAAAGCGCGCGAGAACAAGCTTTCTATCGAAGAAATGACAGGTGGTACCTTCACCATCACCAACGGTGGTGTGTTTGGTTCTATGATGTCTACACCGATCATCAACGCGCCGCAGTCTGCTATATTGGGTATGCACAACATCGTACAGCGTCCGGTAGCCATCAACGGTCAGGTTGAGATTCGCCCAATGATGTACCTGGCCCTTTCTTACGACCACCGCATCATCGACGGCCGTGAGTCAGTTAGCTTCTTAGTTCGAGTGAAAGAACTGTTAGAAGACCCGATGAGATTGCTATTAGGCGTTTAATTTATTGAGGTAAGGAAGGAGGGGTAAGCGAAGTAGTTTGCTCCTCCTTTTTTTGATTGTCCCCTTGAGGGGACCATAGGGGTGTTTGCCTGCTGAAGTAAAACATCTCCCTACCCCCTTCAGAGGGGGACTTTACTCAGTTCCAAATTCCCCTCCTCGGAGGGATAGGGGTGGGTTAACTATAGAAGAAAAATCACATACAAAAACGAGAACTATAGTTCTCCATAAAGTATAGAAAAATGAAATACGATGTAACCGTAATCGGTTCTGGTCCTGGTGGGTATGTGGCAGCAATCCGTTGCGCGCAGCTGGGCCTGAAGACTGCTATCATAGAAAAATATAATGTGTTGGGTGGCACATGCCTTAACGTAGGCTGTATCCCATCAAAAGCGTTGCTCGATTCATCAGAGCACTTCCATAATGCCGCACACACGTTTAAAACGCATGGCATTGAGCTGAACGACTTGCAGGTGAACATGGAGCAGATGATTAAGCGTAAGGGAGAAGTGGTGAAGTCGAATAACGACGGCATTGCGTTCCTGATGAAGAAGAACAAGATCGATACCTACTATGGCCTGGGCTCTTTTGTGAACAAGAATACGATCAAGATCACAGACACCGAGGGTAAAGAGCAGCAGATTGAAACAGATAAAACGATCATTGCGACTGGTTCCAAGCCGGTGGCCCTGCCGTTCCTGCCAATCGATAAGAAGCGCATCATCACATCAACAGAAGCTTTAACACTTACCGAAGTTCCGAAGCACATGATCGTGATCGGTGGTGGTGTGATTGGCCTGGAGCTTGGCTCGGTTTACGCCCGCTTAGGTGCAAAAGTGCAGGTGATCGAGTACGTGGATGCCATTATCCCAACTATGGACCGTGCCCTTGGAAAAGAGCTGCAGCGTGTATTGAAGAAAACACTTGGTTTTGAGTTCTTCTTTAACCACAAAGTAACCGGCGCTACCAACGAAGGCGAAGTGGTAAAAGTAACTGCTGAAAACCCGAAAGGTGAAACGGTAACCTTTGAAGGCGACTACGTGCTGGTATCTGTTGGTCGTAAGCCATATACTGAAGGTTTAGGCCTGGAGAATGCTGGTGTGCAGATGGGCGAACGCGGTATGATTGCCGTGAACGACCACCTGGAGACGAACGTGCCAGGCATCTACGCGATTGGAGACGTAGTGCGTGGTGCGATGCTGGCCCACAAAGCTGAAGAAGAAGGCGTGCTGGTAGCTGAGCAGATCGTTGGTCAGAAGCCGCATATAAACTATAACCTGATACCGGGTGTAGTGTATACCTGGCCGGAAGTAGCTGGCGTAGGCTACACAGAAGAGCAACTGAAGGAGCAGGGTCGTGCTTACAAGTCTGGTTCGTTCCCGTTCAAGGCATCTGGTCGTGCTAAAGCATCTATGGATACGGATGGTTTTGTGAAGGTGTTAGCTGACAAGAATACAGACGAGATTCTGGGCGTACACATGATCGGGCCACGTGCGGCGGATATGATCGCAGAAGCGGTGGTAGCCATGGAATTCCGTGCATCGGCAGAAGACATTGCCCGTATGAGCCACGCGCACCCAACCTATACCGAAGCCATGAAAGAGGCCTGCTTAGCAGCAACCGAAAACCGTGCGTTGCACATCTAAGCAAAATAGCTTAACTATACATTAAAAAAGCGCCACTCTGCAAAGGGTGGCGCTTTTTTGTGGTGGCAACTATAGTTTACTTCTTCGGCTTGTCGATATGCTTGATAGCCGCATTGAAATACAAGTAACTATTGGCAGATGCATTTTCAGTTATAGTTAGCTCAATATCAGGTGTGAGTTTACCGCCGTAGACTTTGCCATGGCGGTCTGCTGCTCTTGCGTCTGTCAGGTTTAACCACGCACCATCAGATAATTCGCGTGGCGCATTGCTGGTAGTAAGACCCTGTGTAGGCGTGCCAATTATTTTGGTGTGTTTGCGGCCTCTGAAGCTAATGGCCGCCATCTCGCCGGAACTGCTGGTTCTACCGCTTACCAATACTGCTACTGGCTGCCCCTGCTTTTTAAGGGTGTAAGGACTTTTAATAAAATGTTCTGTGCTGTCTGTCAACCCGATGATCATACCGTTCTTATAGTTGGCGTAGGTAATTTTGTTATCGCCATCAGCCCAGCCCACTGATTTTCCTTCCCCTAAAATAGGCATCAGGCCGGCTATAGTTGGTTCCAGGTTGCCGCCCTGATTCTGGCGCAGGTCAATTATCCAGCCTTTAGGATTCTGTGCATCCAGTTTGCGTATCACGTGCTGAATAGAATCCACAAAAGCCAGCTGGTCTTCGTTGGTGATAGCTGAAAAACCAGGAACTGTAATAAGCGCGTACTTGCCGTCAACTATAGTTCCGGTTGGCATGGGTAGCTTTTGGCCGGAAGCTTCGGCGCCGCCCATTTCTTTATAGGCTTTAATGACTTCTGCCGGATACAGTCGGCTATGGTTATCTTTCAGACCTTCCAGTGCTTTGTTTATTGCCGGATGGGTATCTCTTATCGTTTTAGCATCTTTTGCGGCTTCTAATGTTGTAGCGTATAGTTTCTCCCAGTCTACTTTTTGCTTGTTGATGGAGTGGTTCTTCATGATGTTCAGAGCCTGAACAACATAGGTTCTTATAGAATCTGATGGCGACTGGGCAAAAGAGGAAACAGGAATACCTACCAGTAAGAGAAAGAGAAAAGTATAAAGTTTTTTCATGAAGTATAAGTTTGTTTTAAAGCGTAACTGTAAAAATAGCGGTTTCTGAATACTTGCCATATGCAACGGTGAGATTGTTTAATCTCATCATTCAAAAAAACTTTTCCCACGCAGGCAACCTTTGCTATAGTTGCTCCATCTATTAGTCAGAGTCCGGGAAATAACTCACAAACCTGAATAAAAAACACTATGAAAAAACACGTACACCTGCTGCTTGCATTGCTGTTTCTGCCGCTGCTGACTATAGCACAAAATAAGGTAGCTGCTTCTGAGATCATCGCTAAAATAAACCGCGGCGAAGCTGTAAACTATAAGAACGCTGAAATTACCGGTAACCTGGACATGACGAAGTTGCAGAATATGAAGCTGAAGAATGAAAAGGCCGGGAAGAACGATACCAAAGAGCACATCAGCACGGTAATAGCTCCGCTTGTTTTCGAGAACTGCACCTTTAAAGGCGATGTGCTGGCATATTTTAACCCGGATAACGGTGTAAAGTCGGCAAGCACAACCGGGGGAGAAGTGTACAACACCGATTTTAAAAAAGAAGTACGCTTTGAGAACTGCACTTTTGAGGCGGCAACCGCTTTTAAGTACAGCGATTTTGAGCAGGAAGTGTCGTTTGCCGGTAGCCGGTTTGCAGAAGAAGCCCTGTTTAAGTACTCCAAATTCGCAAAAGCTGCAGATTTCAGCAAAGCCACTTTCGCAGACGATGCCAACTTTAAATATACGGCCTTCCGGGATGAAGCGAATTTTAAAGGTGCTGTTTTTGAAGATGACGCAGATTTTAAATACGCTAAGTTTGAAACAGGGGCCGACCTGCAGCGGTCTGTTTTTGAAGGGTTAGCAAACTTTAAGTATACCCATTTTTCTAAAACAGCGAACCTGGATAATGTCAGCTTTAAAGGTGGCACCGATTTTAAGTATACAAGGCTTAACAACCGCCCGGCAAGTCTGATACCTGTGAAATAAAAGAAGAGTAAATAGTTATAAGATAAGCTTTAGTTTGAACCATGCACAAAAGCCGCACCTGTTGCGGCTTTTGTGTTTTAGGGCTATCGTTGCAGTAGTGCCAATAGTTTACCGGCCCCTTCGGTTTGCTGTAGTACAGTTAGTGGTGGCAAATGCAGTTGCTCGGCTCTTACCTTATTTACAAGTGGCAGATCTATAGTTGTGTGTTGCTGCCGGGCGGCTATAGTTGCTGCAATGGCTGTTTTCAGCGACGCCGCTTTTACCCGTATGGTCTGGGCTGCGTAGCGTGCCGGGTGCAGATGCACGTACCGGCCTTCCTGCGTGCCCCAGCGTAGTATCCAGTCGGTGCCGTCGGGTAAGGTAATGGTGCGGTAGTGGCTGCGGTGCGCTGCTAAAAACTGCCGGTATGCTTCGGGGTGCAGCAGGTCCTGTTGCTCTAACTGCAGAATTACGGCCTGCGCAATTTCCAACGGTGTCAGCGGGCCGGTATAAAAGTCGAGCTGCGAGGTACCGATGCGCTGCAGGGCCGGGCCGGGATTAGCCGTGGCGAGCATTGCCTGCTCCTGGATAAATGCCCGGATAAAACCCAGATGATGCTTAAGCGGGTGGAAAAGTACCGGCCGGGGCAGCGTTGTGGTAACTATAGTTGCCGCTGAAGTAAATGGTTCGTTGTGTGGCATGTTCAGGTGTACGGCAGCGGTTACAAAGCACTCCCTGCGACGGGCAATCAATTATATACCTGCATTTTTAGTATGTGCACTATAGCGTATAGTTGCTCACGGAAAAGTTGCCACAGCAGAGAAACTATAGCTATTCCGGAAAGTAAAAACGCTTGAACCATTTTCACATCATTCTATGAAAGCTACACTATTTACTAAACTACGCTTGCTGGCGCTTATGTGCGCACTGCTTGCCTTCGCCGTTGCCTGCGACGATGACGACGATGACAAACCCTCCCCGGTTACAAACACCGATATCGAATTTAAAGGAATAGCCTTAAGCGGAAACAACGAAGTGCCTGCAGTTACATCAGATGGTACCGGTACTTTTGAAGGTACCTACGATGATGACACGAACATACTGTCGTACACCGTTACCTGGCAGCTTGGCAACCCCGACGATGAAACAGTAGGAATGCACTTCCATGGCCCGGCCGACCCGACTGAGAGCGCTGGTGTGGCTGCCCCTATTGAAGGATTTACCACAGAAAGTTCCGGAAGTTATTCTGCTTCTACAGCGCCCCTTTCGGCACAGCAGGAAGCAGACCTGAAAGCCGGCTTATGGTATATAAACGTGCACAGCACCACTTATCCTAACGGAGAGCTGCGGGGCAACCTGCTGGTAGACTGACCTTTTTTCTGAACACATGCGCAAGGGCCTTTCTGCATCAGCCGGAAAGGCCTTTGTTGTTTTAAAGTAAGGCCGGAGTTTGTATGTTTGTACTCTGTTTACGTTTACCAGCCATGCATACCCCGGAGCAACCTTCTGTAACTATAGTTGATTTCGAGCCACAACACGCCGCTAAATTCAGGGAGCTGAACGAAGAGTGGATCACGCGCTACTTTGTGATGGAAGAAGCCGACCATAAATCGTTAAGCGACCCCAAAGGTTATATTTTAGATAAAGGCGGCTTTATACTGATGGCGAAGTATGGCAACGAAGTAGTTGGTACCTGTGCCCTGATAAACGATGGAGATGGTGTGTACGAACTGGCTAAAATGGCGGTAACACCCAAAGCGCAGGGACTTAAAATAGGAAAGATGCTTGGGGAGGCAGCGCTTCAGAAAGCCCGCGAGGCTGGCGGAGTAAAAGTTTACCTGGTATCGAACCGCAGGCTTGGGCCGGCCCTTAACCTGTACAGGCGCCTGGGCTTTACAGAGGTGCCCATGCCGCCCAGCATTTACGAGCGCGCCGATATAAAAATGGAGACAGAACTATAGTTACACGCCGTACACCGGACGATCATCTCCTAAACGTACTACTCCCACTGTCATCCAGCAGTCCTTGTAGTAGCCGCGGGTCTGGCGGGCCAGCATAAACAGGTAAGTGGCCTGTTCGTTGTCCGGAGTGGTAAGTACTACCAGTTGGTACGCCGATGTGCCGGAAATTACCATGTTGCCTTTTTTGTAGGATTTAAAGTTGAGCATAGGCTTGTAAACCGGGTCGCGCACCATAAGCCGGAAATGGTCGATGGAGCCCATGCTGATCTTGCTGACAGGGGAGGAGAAGTTGAAAACGGTAATTATGCCGCTATCGCTGCCATCGTTCTGTTGCAGGGCTTTTAGCTGTATCTGCACCACATTCTGTGGCGACAGGCCTTTGGAAGGGCGTAAATAGCTCCAGCTGGAAGAACCCGCATATTCGCCTCCTGAGGGAACGTAGCTGGCATACCGTACATCCCGTTCGTCAGGCATAACGGGCAGCGTCCATAAGAACACCAGCAGCAGTAAAACGCCCACTGCCAATAAGGTTCTGTCCACTATGCCCTGCAAGCCCTTCATACAAATATGTACTTTATATAGATGTGGTAAGTTGTGTTTTTTGCACTTTTTAAGAGGGCCTGCCAGTACAAACAAAAAATTCCGGATGCGTATACCTGCACTACATTACAGGCTCATGCATGAGAAAACAGCTTGCCCAATACATCTATAGTTTCAGGAACTGGTTTGCAGGCATACCAGCGGCGCAGCGCTTTCAGAGGCAGCACCCGCGGGTGGCAACTTTTATTGCCGACAGGCTGGACCCCGAAATATTTGTAGGCCTTCCCCTTACTTTACTATTGCTGGTAGCGCTGGTAAACATGCTGCTGCTCACCGAGTTGGCCGAGAGCGTATTGGATGCCGAGTGGGTGGTAGTAGCCGATCAGAAATTTACAGACCTGCTTTATAGTGTGCGTTCCGAAGGCGTCAGCTACTTTTTATACATCATCACAAAGCTTGGCGAGCGCGAGGCTGTATTTATAGTTGGCGGCGTGCTTACCATTGTTCTGCTGTACTATAAACGCTACTGGGCTATAGTTGCTTTCTGGCTGGCTATGGCTGGCCTGGGGCTTTCGGTCAGGTACGGCAAAACGTTTATAAGCCGCGCTCGCCCCGCCGATGTTGCCTATTATGAAGTAGAACATTATTCCTTCCCAAGCGGGCATGCCACCACGGCCATGGCCCTGTTCGGTCTGCTGGCCTACCTGCTCTACCGCAATACCCAAAGCCCTGCCTGGCGCAGAACTATAGTCTGGGCAGCCATCCTGATCATTGTACTGGTAGGCTTCAGCCGCATCTACCTCGGCGTGCATTTTCTGTCTGATGTGCTGGCAGGTTATCTTCTGGGCTTCCTCTGGATGCTGGTGGGCATCAGCCTGAACGAGGTGATGCTGTACCGGAAAAAGAGCAGGCAACTATAGCACAATCGTCTCAATCGTTACCTTTCAGGACAGAAATCGTACACGGGGGCATGCAACCTAACCTGATACGCAGCATTGGCTGCTTTGCCCTTATCGTTTGTTTCTGGCTGTTGGCCGCGCCTGCCGCTACAGCCTATGGCGTGCTTTCGCACCAGGCTATTATAGATGCTGCCTGGGAAAAAGACCTGAAACCGCTACTCAAAAAGAAATATCCCAAGGCTACAGAGGCCGAACTACAGCAGGCACACGCCTACGCGTATGGCGGCGCTATATTGCAGGACATGGGCTACTTCCCGTTTGGCAGCAAGTTTTTTACCGACCTGTTACATTATGTGCGCAGCGGCGACTTTGTGCAGAACCTGCTCCACGAAGCCGAAAATGTAAACGAGTACGCTTTTGCCCTTGGTACCCTGGCCCACTACAACGCCGATGTATATGGTCACTCGCTGGGCACCAATAAGGCTGTAGCTATAGTTTACCCGGAGCTGAAGCAGGAATTTGGCAACACCGTTACCTTTGCCGATGACCCGGTATCGCATGTGAAGACCGAGTTTGGCTTTGATGTGCTGCAGGTGGCACGCGGTAACTATGCCCCGGAAGCCTACCAGAAGTTTATCGGGTTTGAAGTAGCCAAAGAGCCCCTGGAACGCGCCTTTCTGAAAACCTACGGACTGGAACTGGGCGATGTATTTGTAAGCGTGCCGCTGGTAATTGGTACTTACCGCTATACTATAAAAAACCTGATGCCCGACCTTACTCGTGCCGCCTGGAAAGCAAAGGAGCACGATATAAAAGCTGCAAAGCCCGGCACCAGCCGGCGCCAGTTTGTTTACCGCATGAGCCGTGCAAAGTACCACAGCAACTGGGGCAAAGAGTACGAGCGCCCCGGCATCTTTACCCTCCTCTGGGCATGGGTTATCCGGGTGCTGCCCAAAATAGGTCCAACGCGGTCGCTGGGTTTTACCATGCCTACCCCCGAAGCCGAGCAACTTTTCTACAACAGCTTCAACACCACCGTCAGCAACTATGCTGCTATGCTGGGACAACTGCGCTCTGCAGAGCACCACGTCAAAAACCTGCAGCTCGATACCGGCAAGCCTACCCAGTCCGGCGAATACATCCTGACAGACGAGACATACCGGAAGCTGCTGGAGAAACTGGATAAGGGCAACTATAAGCACCTCACCCCGGAACTGCAGCAGCATGTCATACAATTTTTCAGTAAGGCAAAATCTCCGGAAGGGGATCAGGAAAAAGAAGAGCAGCAGGAGCTGCAGGATGCCCTGAAAAGGCTGAAAACGCATCAGCAGTCGGTGCAGCAATAGGCTAAAGTTTTAACTGAAAAGGCTGGCAAACCCATCAAAATGATAGCGATTTTGTAACTATATGCTGAGAATGCCGATAAATATACAGAAGCAGGCTATGTGAAGTAGGATAGATTGACCGAAGCACAGCCGTAAGTCTGATTAAGATAAACTTAAAATTAAAACCATGGAAAACAAACAGAATCGTACGTCGCAACCGCAGGCAAGTACAAGCCAGTCGACCCAAAATAGCTCACAAAGCAACCTGTCATCACAGAACACACGCTCGCAGAGCAACCAGTCTGTGTCAGGTATGTCATCGCAGAGCGGCAGCAGTTCATCTATAGGTAACCAGCAGAATGCCCGCACAGGCGCTTCTTCCAACTCAGGTTCTTCGTCATCTAAAATTGGTGGCATGGATATGAACGCTGTAACCAGCAAGTTGCAGGAGTTTGGTACCACCGCCATGAACAAGGTAAACAACCTGAGCACTACCCAGAAAGTAGTAGGCGGATCGCTGCTGGCGTTAGGTGCTGGCTGGCTGGCCATGAACTCACGTAACAAGTCGAAAAACACCAAGAATAAGCTGAATACGACCAGAACAAACAAATTCGGCAGATCATCTTCTTAACAAAAGCAGAATCTGTTTAACAGCAAGCCCGGGGTTACAGCCCCGGGCTTTTTGTATGTCCGCAGGCAAACTATAAATTAGGGCGCTGCACCACCCGGGCCCGGGCGGCTGCGTACATCTAAACCCCGACCAACTGTTGTATGGCAAAAAGTATTACACTCTCTTTCGCCCCTGAACTAAGCCTGAACCAGCAGGGCAAACACGTGCGCGATGGCTTGTCGACGGTACTACACACCGATAATAACCTGTGGCTAAGCTGCGATGAGCGCACAACTATAGAACGGCTTACCCAGCAACCCGATGGCTCTTTTGGCGAGCACCGCTCTTTTTGCCTCAGCGATTACCTGCAACTGCCCGATGGCACCAACAGCGAAATAGATATTGAAGGGATGGGCATGGCCAACCATTACCTGTGGCTGGTGGGGTCGCATAGTTTAAAACGCAAAAAGCCCCGCAAGCACGACAGCCTTGCCAAACAAATGAAACGGCTGGCAAAAGTAGTCTCAGACCCTAACCGGTACCTGCTGGCCCGCATTCCCATCATTTTAGACAAGCACACCGGTAACTATACGCTTTGCAAAGAGTGCCCCGACCCGGACAACCCCGGTAAAACCCTGCGTGCCGCCCAGTTGGCAGGAGACAGAACCAGTAACCAGTTGCTCGAAGTGCTGAAGCAGGACGAACACATTTCGCCGTTTCTGCACATACCCGGTAAAGACAACGGATTTGATATTGAAGGACTGGCAACCAGTGGCAACAAACTATATCTGGGTTTGCGGGGGCCGGTGCTTCGCGGCTGGGCAATAGTGCTGGAAGTAGAGGCTGAAGAAGATGAGAACGGTTTGCTGAAACTGAAGCAGCTTTCTTCGGGCAGGCCTTATAAAAAGCATTTCCTGCACCTGAAAGGCAAAGGCATACGCGAGCTGCGCATCCTGGGCAACGACGTATACATTCTGGCAGGGCCAACTATGGATTTGGATGGTGTGATTGCTGTGTACCGCTGGCGCAACGGCGTACTGGCCGAAGAGGAAAGCATGGTTCACACCGCCGACCTGGAGCGCCTTTGCGAAGTGCCGCATGGCCACGGCCAGGAAACCGGGAAAGACAAAGCCGAAGGCCTGGCCGTATACGACGAGCACAACCTGGTAGTGGTTTTCGACAGCCCTACCGATGCACGTAAAAAAGGAGAACATGCCGTACTGGCAGATCTGATAAAGATAGATGAAACCTGAACAGCACAAGAGTGCCGTAAACTATAAACCACAAACTATAAAAGCTATGAAACTACTGGAATCGTTGGCAGGGGGACTGGCAGGCGCCTGCATCCTGACTGCTGTTCACGAAAGTTTAAGAAGAGTGAACCCTGATGCGCCACGCATGGATGTGCTGGGCATGCGGGCCATTGCCAGGCTAATGGAGAAAGCCGGTGCCACCCCACCCGATGATGAAACCCTGCACGACTGGGCCATGGTGGGCGATGTAATAAGCAACGGTCTGTACTATAGCCTGACTGGTGCGGATAAGAATGCCTGGTATCGTGGTGCGCTGTTAGGTGCGCTTGCCGGCATTGGGGCCATTACACTGCCTGGCCCGTTGGGTTTAGGCGTAGTACCCAGCGAGCGCACTACCCAGACCAAGGCCATGGCCGTTGGCCTGTACCTGCTGGGCGGTATAGCTGCTGCCATGGCAGCACGTGCCCTGGTAAAAGCTAACAAATAAGGGGAAGCCATAAAACGATAGCCCCGGGCAATTGATTTGTTGCCCGGGGCTATCGTTTATAGTTTAATGTTTATTGCTGATCCTGGTTGCCGGCATTGTCGTCAGTTGGCGGGTTCTGGTAGGTTGTGTCAGGGTAGGTGTCAGTAGCAGCTGTGTCGGTTCCGGTGCCCATGTCTGTCTGGTTGTTTTCAGTGTTTGTGTCTCCGGCATCAACCCCGGTGGTGGTCTCTGAAGAGCAGGCTGCCAGTAGTCCGGTTGCCAGTATGCCTATAGTTAAAAGTCTCGTCGTTATCTTTTTCATTTTATTTCAGGTTTATAGTGAAGCCCGCAGGCAATGTATCCCCGGTTTTACGCAGGATTGCCCGCCGGGTATACTCCCGGACCGCTTTGCTATAGTTAGCCCGCCTTCTGCATATAGTCTTCGCGGGCTTTTTCCAGCAGGCTGATGATGTGGCGCCGCTGCTGACGCAGCTTATCAACTATTTGTTGGCGGCTGTAAAACAGGCGGAGCAACAGCCAGTGGCTTTGGGTGTGCTGTAGCCGGTTCCAGTAATGCAGGGTAAAAAATCCACTTAGGGGCAGGCTCAGCAGGTACAGGATCAGCTCCAACGTATTCGGGTGCAGCCATTGGTGCAGGAACCAAACTTCCAGGGCATAAAAAATCGGGAAACTGAAGATGCCGGTTGTAAGCATGATCGGCGCAAACCATTCTTCTTCCCGGGTAACGGCCCGCGCTACTTTAGAAGGAATAATGTACGGCACATAGTTATGCACCAGGCCATACAGGTACAACGGAAAGCCCACCACCAGGTACACCAGCCCGATAATGCTTTGCTGCAGCACATGGCGGCTTTCTTTGCCCAGTAACGGGTCCTGCAGGTGCAGGCGCTTCAGCTGGCGGTTATAGTTGTTGAGTTCCTGCTGTATGGTGGCTACGCGCCCGGGTTCTGTCTGGCTGAAGTGGTGTATGCTTTTCACAATGCCTTTGGTCAGCATAAAATCCTGCTCGTGTGGCAGGGCCGTGGCGGGTGCAGCGGGTGTTAGCTGTTCTTTATAAATGGCTTTTACCTGGCGGGCAAGCTCGTCTTCTTCATCGGTGGTGGTATGCACGATCAGCTTCTCCAGCCGCACGCGTATTTCCTCGGTCAGGTCCAGTACGGCAGCGTGGCCGTTTTCCTGGTAAGCAGCAACATAATCAGCTACTGCAATGGGCTTGCCTACATTCACAAAAACATTGCTCCGGAAGCGGGTAGGGGCAGAGTAATTCAGGCCGATCGGTAGTATCTGTATGGCCGGGCTATAGTTGCCGTCGGTGGCGGCGCCCAGGGCAATGCGGGCAGTGCCGGTCTTTAGCTTGCGCAGGCGGCGCTGGTTAAAGCTGTTTCCTTCCGGAAAAATAAGGAGTGTTTTCTTTTCGTGCAGGGCCTTAAAGCTGGCAGCAAAAGCTTCGTCGTTGCTTATAGTAGCGTCGGGGTTATCTTCTTTGCGGTGTATCGGGATCAGGTGCATCTGGCGTAGCATCCAGTTCTGGAATTTGGAACCGAACACCGTGCTTTTCGCAATGAAATACATGGGCTGCTGTAGTTGCGCCGCTATCACAATAGGGTCCATAAACGTGTTGGGGTGGTTGGACACTACCAGCAGCGGTCCCCCGTTTGGTATAAGGTGGGCGTTACGTACTTCCAGCTTCCGGAAAAAGAACCACAGGCCGGTTTTGTAAAGCAGCTTCAGGAAAGTATAAAGCATGGGGTAAGGCAAGGTTAAAACAGTGCCAATATAAGTATTTGCAGCATAGGTTGGCGCAGGTTGGTGGCGCGGCTGCAAAAACAAAATGCGTTACGCCTGCTGGCAGAAAGATACCATCAACACAAGCAATTTACGGCTACTATAAAAAAGGCTCTGGAACAGCATATCAGGAATTTAAGGATGTCGGAACGGAGGTAACCCAGTTGTAAGCTGATGTAAGGTCTTCGAAAGTGCGGGTTGGGATAAAGTTGGTCAGGTACTGGTAGAGTTGCTGCTGTTGCTGTTCGGCGTGGTCATCAAAGGCCTGTATAACAGCAAGTTTACGCAGAGGTAGTTTGGAGTAAGACTTTGCGAAAACAGTATAGGTCCAGTTAAGGTCAGCTTCCGATACCGGCTGCAGCAGGCGGCGGTCCATAATAGCAAACTCTGCCTGTAATTCCCGCGCTATCCGCACTATCTGGATGAGCGCCTGCCTGTACTGTAAACTGCTGCATTCGCCATACCATTGGGTGATCAGTACGTTGCTTGTGCTGTGGTGCTCCACTTGCAGGTAGTCAGTCTGGAAGTATACCATCGTGCCGTATTTTGGTTTGTATAATATTACATATAAATAATTGATTTTTAAAGCTTTTGTTTGAAGTATTAAAAAATAAATAGCTGAACTGTAATAAACCGTAAGCGCAACTATAGCCATGCCACCCTGAGCAGCAGGCTATAGTTGTTTGCTGGTGGTTATTTGGTATAAAGGTTATTTGCGTTGCTTCCGTCCAGTTCTTCTGTGTCCTTGGGGTCTTTGGCGGCTACATTACCGGCCTCTTCCTTGCCTTCCCGCTCATCATCCATAATATCTGTTTTCTGGGTGGATTTCACTTCCAGCTCATCTTTTTTCACGCCTTCAAGGGGTTCTGGGTTTTCGTCGGGCAGGCGCTTGCTTTCATCCGCGTTGGTAATGATGTCGTCTTCTTTAGGTGTTTCCATAGTTGTATCGTTTATAGTTTACCTATATGTACGGGCAACGTAACTATAGTTTGCCCGGGCCCTGAGATGTTTTAAATGATATTTGAGACAGGAGAGGAGTAACGTCAGAAAAAAAATCCGGGAATATGATTAAATCAGCCTTCCAGATTGAATTACTTTTGTCTGCCAAAACATTTTGCTTTAACTTTGGGCAATTTATACCTACCACACTATGCCAAAAGACACCAGTATCAAATCTGTTCTCATCATCGGCTCCGGCCCTATCATCATCGGCCAGGCCTGCGAATTTGATTATTCCGGCTCTCAGGCCGCCCGCTCTCTTAGAGAAGAAGGGATAGAAGTTACACTCATCAACTCCAACCCCGCCACCATCATGACTGACCCGGTTACGGCGGATAACGTGTACCTCAGGCCGCTCGAGAAGAAATACATCATCGAGATACTGGAAAAACATAAGATTGATGCCGTGCTGCCAACTATGGGCGGACAAACAGCCCTGAACCTGGCCATCGAATGCGACAAGGCCGGCATCTGGACAAAATATGGCGTCCGTATCATCGGGGTGGACATCAAAGCCATCGAAACGACCGAAGACCGCGAAGCTTTCCGACTGAAAATGCTGGAGCTTGATGTAAATGTCTGCAAAGGCGAAACAGCCACTTCGTTCCTAGAAGGAAAGGAGATCGCGCAGGAGATCGGCTTTCCGCTGGTAATTCGTCCGTCGTTTACCCTGGGTGGCTATGGTGGCGGCTTTGTGCATACCCCCGAAGAATTTGACGCAGCCCTTACCCGCGGTCTGCACGCTTCGCCAACGCACGAAGTACTGATCGAGCAAAGCATTTTAGGCTGGAAAGAGTACGAACTGGAACTGCTCCGCGATAACCTGGGCAACGTGATCATTATCTGCTCTATCGAGAACTTCGACCCGATGGGCATCCACACCGGCGACTCGATAACGGTAGCACCAGCCATGACGCTGCCAGACACCGTGTACCAGAAAATGCGCGACCTGGCCATCAAAATGATGAATGGCATCGGACAGTTTGCCGGTGGCTGTAACGTACAGTTCTCAGTTAACCCGGATGATGACACCATCATCGCCATCGAGATCAACCCGCGCGTTTCGCGTTCCTCAGCCCTGGCTTCTAAAGCCACAGGTTACCCGATTGCAAAAATCGCGGCTAAACTGGCTATAGGTTATAACCTGGATGAGCTGAAAAATGCCATCACTAAAACTACATCGGCTTACTTCGAGCCGGCCCTGGACTATGTGATCGTGAAGATCCCGCGCTGGAACTTCGATAAATTCCCGGGTGCTGACCGTAAGCTTGGCTTGCAGATGAAATCCGTAGGAGAGGTAATGGGCATTGGCCGTACTTTTCAGGAAGCGCTGCAGAAGGCCTGTCAGAGCCTGGAAATAAAGCGTAATGGCATCGGGGCCGATGGAAAAGAAAAGACAGACTATAACGAGCTGGTAGATAGCCTGAAAAACCCAAGCTGGAACCGCTTGTTTAGTATAAAAGATGCCATGCGCATCGGTATCCCGACCAGCACCATCCAGAAACTGACCAAGATCGACCCGTGGTTCCTGGCCCAGATCGAGGAGCTGGACATGCTGGAGAAAGAGATCGAAAAGTACACCCTTTCCACCATCCCGACCGAGCTGCTGCGCCAGGCCAAAGTAAAAGGCTACGCCGACCGCCAGCTGGCGCACCTGTTGCGCTGCAAGGAAAGCGAAGTGCATACGTTGCGCACCGAAATGGGCATAAAGCGTGTGTTTAAAATGGTGGATACCTGTGCCGCTGAGTTTGAAGCCCAGACGCCGTATTTCTACAGCACATTTGAGGGCGAGAACGAAAGTATAGTTACTGATAGAAAGAAAGTAGTAGTGCTGGGCTCAGGTCCTAACCGCATCGGGCAGGGCATCGAGTTCGACTATAGTTGCGTGCATGGCGTACTGGCTGCCAAAGAGTGTGGCTACGAAACCATCATGATCAACTGTAACCCGGAAACAGTAAGTACTGACTTTGATATTGCCGATAAGCTATACTTTGAGCCGGTATTCTGGGAGCATATTTACGACATCATTCAGCACGAGAAACCGGAAGGCGTTATTGTACAGCTTGGTGGCCAGACGGCCCTGAAGCTGGCCGAGAAACTGGATCGCTATGGCATAAAAGTACTGGGCACCAGCTATAAAGCGCTGGACCTGGCCGAAGATCGTGGTTCTTTCTCGTCGCTGCTGCGCGACCTGGAAATTCCGTTCCCTCCGTTTGCCGTGATCGAGTCGGCGGAGGAAGCGCTGGAAATGTGCAGGCAGCTGAAGTTCCCGCTGCTGGTGCGCCCAAGCTACGTGTTAGGTGGCCAGAACATGAAGATCGTGATAAACGAGAAGGAACTGGAAGCCCACGTGATAGACCTGCTGAAAGACCACCCAGGCAATAAAGTACTGTTAGACCACTTCCTGGACAATGCCATTGAAGCGGAAGCTGATGCCATCTGCGACGGAGAAGACGTGTATATCTGCGGTATTATGGAGCACATCGAGCCGGCTGGTATCCACTCCGGAGACTCTTATGCCGTGTTGCCGCCGTTCGACCTGAGCGAAAACGTGATGCAGCAGATTGAGAGTCATACCAAAAAGATTGCCGTGGCCATGGGCACTGTAGGGGTCATCAACATCCAGTTCGCGATCAAAAATGAGATTGTGTATGTGATCGAGGCTAACCCGCGTGCGTCGCGTACGTTCCCGTTCATTGCCAAGGCTTACCGCGAACCGTACATCAACTATGCTACCAAGATCATGCTGGGCCATGCCAAGGTGAAAGATTTTAACTTCAACCCGCACCGCGAAGGGTACGCCATCAAGGTTCCGGTATTCTCTTACAACAAGTTCCCGGAAGTGAACAAGGAACTCGGTCCTGAAATGAAGTCGACCGGTGAGGCCATCTATTTTATAAATGACCTGCAGGATGATTACTTCACCAAAGTTTACTCTGAGCGAAATCTGTATCTGAGTAAATAGGTCGTAGTCCTAAGTTTTGAAAGCTCTTTGCTATTGTTTTAGCAAAGGGCTTTTTTTTGACCAGTGATTTGAGGGGTTTAACTGATTTATTGGATTGGAGCTTTTGTTATAGTTGTAGTTTTTGTTCTGTAGTTTCTCTACTTGTCATGCCGAGCAAAGTAGAGGGATCTTATATGTCCTATAGTTTTCACTATTGTCATTTCGAGTGTAACGAGAAATCTATCTCAGACTATAGTTCCTTCTTTGTCATCCCGAGCGAAGCCAAGGGATCTTATGTGTCCTATAGTTCTATAGTTGACTTTGCCTACTATTCGACACAAGCCTTTTCTTTCATAGCCATTTCAATCCTGGGAGCTCTAAGAGCCTATAGTTTTATAGTTACTTTGGCTCCCTCCTGGGCCGGGAGGCCCCGTCTTCGGGCATCGCGCTGCTGCCTTCTTGCTATCCTCCTGCGTCGGATTGCCTATCGGCACCGCAACAAGTCAAAGGCGCTCAACCCAAAGACTGATAACACATTCGATAGTTTATGATTTGGTTATAGTTACTGCTATTGATCTTAGTCAAAGCAGATCTGTTTTACTCATGCCTATAGTTCCGTGGGGACAGGTAAACCTGTCCTGCTCGTGGTCTGAAACTATAGAACTATAGTTTAAACTATAGCAGTATCAGAGTTCCCCTCCTTGGATAAGGAGGGGTAGGGGTGGTTGGACCACGGCAACTATAAGACTATAGATTAAACTATAGCAGTACCCAAATAGTCCCCCTTTGAAGGGGGCAGGGGGATGACCACCATTAACTATTGAACTATAGCTTTAACTATAGCTACAGCCAAAATTCCCCTCTTGAGAGGGGGTAGGGGTGTGTTTGCTAACTATAGAACTATAACTGACCCAACTATAGCCAATCTAATCCTGTAAATCCTTGGGGTAAGGGCCCTATTTATAGATTCAGACATACTCCCTCTCCTGTTCTGGGGGTAGGGGCCCTCGATATAAGGAGAGGGTTGGGGTGAGGTTATCCTGATTCAGACAAAGACAAAAATCCCCGGTTAAACGATAACCGGGGACTTTGCTATTCTTAAACTATAGTTCTGATTAATGTTTAAAATGGCGCACGCCGGTCATTACCATGGCCATGTTGTGGGCGTTGCAGTAATCAATAGAATCCTGGTCTTTGATGGAACCGCCTGGTTGCACAACGGCTTTAATACCGGCCTTGTCAGCGATCTCTACGCAATCCGGGAACGGGAAGAAAGCATCGGAAGCCATTACGGTTTTGCTCACATCAAAGCCGAAGCTTTTGGCTTTCTCGATCGCCTGGCGCAGTGCATCAACGCGTGAGGTCTGGCCAACACCGCTGGAGAACATCATTTTATCAGTAGCTAAAACAATGGTGTTAGACTTGGTGTGCTTGCAAACCTTGGCTGCAAAAACGAGTGCTTTCTTTTCTTCGGCAGTTGGTTCACGTTTGGTAACTGTTTTAAAGTCGGCTTCGGTTTCGGTTGCCAGGTCTTTGTCCTGCTCAATTACACCGTTCAATAGGGTTTTAAACAGTTTCTTCGGCAATTCCACCTCATTCTGCTTCAGCAGGATGCGATTCTTTTTGGTCTTCAGTAACTCTAAGGCATCGGCATCAAACGCAGGCGCGATCAGTACTTCAAAGAACAGCTTGTTCAGTTCCTCAGCAGCCGCCATATCTATCGTTCTGTTCGCAATGATCACACCACCAAAGGCAGATACCGGGTCAGATGACAGGGCAGCGAGGTAAGCATCTTTTATAGTTTCGCCGGTAGCGCAACCGCAGGCGTTGGTATGTTTCAGGATGGCTACAACCGGCTCCTCAAACTCAGCGGCAAGGGCCACGGCAGCATCCACATCAACCAGGTTGTTATAAGATAGTTGCTTGCCATTCAGTTGTTCGAAAAGCTCATCCAGTTTGCCGTAGAAAGTGCCTTTCTGGTGCGGGTTTTCGCCGTAGCGTAGCGGCGTAGCCTCGCGTATGCTTTGCTTGAAAGGCTGCTCTTCCGAACCACCATTCAGGTAATTGAAAATGTGCGTGTCGTAGTGCGAGGATACGTCGAATGCTTTGGCGGCAAAACGCTTGCGGTCTTCCAGGTTAGTGGCTCCGTTCCGCTCCTGCAATAAGGTAACTACTTCATCATATTGCTCCCGCGACGACACGATCAGCACATCTTTAAAATTCTTGGCAGCGGCACGGATAAGCGAAATACCACCAATATCTATCTTCTCAATAATTTCAGCTTCTGATGCGCCGGATGCTACGGTTTCCTCGAACGGGTACAGGTCAACCACCACCAGGTCGATAGGCGGAATCTCGAATTTTTCGCGTTCAGCCAGGTCGCTGTCGTTGTCGCGGCGGTGCAGGATACCACCAAAAACCTTTGGGTGAAGCGTTTTTACACGGCCCCCGAAAATAGATGGGTAAGCGGTCAGGTCTTCTACAGCTACTACATCGGCACCCTGCTCTTCCAGGAAAGCCTGCGTGCCGCCTGTGGAGTAAATGGTTACGTTATGCTGTTTCAGGAGCTCTACGAGTGGCTCCAGGCGGTCTTTGTAATAAACCGAAATAAGCGCTGATTTGATTTGAACTGGTTGCATGGGCTATAGTTAATGGGTTGAATGTTTAATCAGAAATTAGAAATTAAGAATTAGAAATTGTGAGAAGTGGGAGTTGTAAATGTTGCTAAATCAGCGGAACCGGTTAGCCTACTTCAATTATGATATATCATTATGCATGCACCTCTAATTTCTAATTCTGAATTCCTAATTTACTTAAGCAGCAGCTTTTCCACTACTTCGGGCAAATGTTTGTGCTCTAACTCCAGTACGCGGGCTGCCAATACTTCCGGCGTATCGCCTGGCATAACCGGGCAGTGAGCCTGTAGTATAAATTCGCCTTTATCGTACTCTTCGTTTACGCGGTGTATCGTTATGCCCGACTGTGCATCGCCGGCCTGTACTACAGCAGTGTGTACGTTAAGGCCGTGCATGCCTTTGCCGCCATACTTAGGCAGCAGAGCCGGATGGATATTGATGATCTTATCCGGGAAGGTCTGCAGGAAGTTTTGCGGCACCAGCCACAGGAAACCGGCTAAAACAATGAGATCCGGGTGAAAGGATTTTACCTGTTCCAGTACCTCACCGGTGTTGTAAAACGCATCTCTGGAAAACAAAAGAGCCGGGACGTGGAAGGTCTCGGCTCGTTTTAGGGCATACGCGTTCGGGTTGTTAGAGAACAGGGCGGCCACACGTATCTGTGGGTGGTGCTCAAAGTGCTCGAGCAGGCGCTGCGCATTGCTCCCCGATCCGGAAGCGAAAATGACTATATTCTTCTTATCTGGTCGTTCCAAAAGTATAAGCTTGCTTTAAAGCTGCAAATATAGCGGGTTTGCTTATAGTTGCCAGTTTAAACGCTTAAATAATGGAACGCGCCGCACCATGGTTACCTATAAACTGGCAACGTAGCGCAGCACCTGGTTTATTTCTTCCTCGGTTTGCAGGTGCAGGTTGTGCTCGGCTATATATTTTTGAAGGGAGCCAGCGTGCGCCGGGAAAAGCTTTAAAAAGTTGGCTGTAGTTGCCGGCACATAATCGGTCTGGTTGCTGATGTAAAAAGCTTTGGTAACTATAGCCGGCTCGTGAAGGAGTGTGGATGCCTTTTGCCGGCCTGCTCGTGGGCTTTCTTTTACCAGCAGTTTCCATCCGTTCACGTTCTGCAGCAGCTTTAGTATGCAGGCATTCCGGTTGTCATAAAAAAAGGTATCATTCGCTACCGTAATCATGTCGATCAGGTACATGTTGTCGAAGGCCAGGGTATCTTTTTTTGTGCTGATGTACTCTACTGCTTCGGTTAGCACATTATAGTTTAAAACGGCTGCACTTGCTGCCCCGTTAATAAATACTACTTTCCCTTTCTTAAAATCAGGATAATAGTATGCACTGTTGTGCAAAGGAGCGGGCTTGTGCAGCTGGGAGGCTGCTGCATCCGGTTCGTCGGCGCTTTGTGCAAAAGAGGTGAAGCCGGTGAGCAGGGCCAGGCATAGAACCACGAAAAAGTTTCTGGAGATGTAGAGGTAGCGTACCATAAGCGTTTGTTTTGTAGGTGAGAAATCAGTTTTAAAACACGGAAATATTAAGTACGGCTAATTATAAATTTGTGTATAAAAATTATGCTTATTTTTTAAGCTATAGTTGTAAACATTAGGTATATAGTTTTTACAGGATCGCTAAACCCGAGGCAGAACTATAGCTACAGGCGCACGAATGATGCCAGGAGGAGAGCCTGTTTACAATGTGCCAGGCATAAAAAAACCTGCTACAGCGTTGGCTGCAGCAGGTTTTATAGAGTTGCTATAGTTTGCTATTATTCTACTACCGGGGCAGAAACCAGTACTTTGGCCGCGTTTACTTTCTCTTCCAGTATCTGTATCGCTTTCTCGGTGCGGGAGATGGTAACCTGCTTTTCCTTGTATTCGCTGTCGGTAATGGTGCCGGCTTTGCGCTGGCGCTCCAGTTCTTCAATGGCACGGCCCAGGCGGCTCTTGGCATCTGTTACCTTTTCATCACCGGTAGTTACTACTTTGTTCAGCTCCTGACGCTTTTCGGTATTTGTCTGTTTGGCAGCTACAGCCCTGGCCTGCCCGAATTCGCGGCCGCTCAGTTCGCCTTTGTTTCTGCCATACGCGTTACCCTTGCCGTTATTGTCTTTCTCCGGTTTACCAGCTTTTTCCGGCTTGCCGGTTTTCTCTGGTTTACCACCTTTGCCCTGGTTGCCATTTTCGTTTCCTTTGGCTTTTTCCCGGGCTTCCTGCTGCTTTTTGGCAGCCATGCTTTTATCCTTCAGGCGTTCGTGGCGGTTTCTCAGTACCGATTTTTCATTGCCCTCTTCGTTTGTAGCGGCTTCCTTATTTTGGCCTTTTCCGTTGCCCTGTGCGTGGACAGCAGATAGCGGAGTAGCCATGTAAAGGGCAGTTGCTAAGCCCAGCGTATAAAATAGGTGCTTTTTCATGGTGTCTGGTATTAGATCTCGTTCAGTAAAGAGTCCACTTCTGCTGATGCATCTTCAATCTCTACAGCGGCATTGTCTATTTGTGTTGCGGTAGTAGCAGAGTCGGCCGTGGCAGTTGTAGTTGCTGCTTCGGGTGCTGCCGTTTCAGTGGCAGTAGTTTGGGTGTCGTTGGTTGTAGTTTCGCCGCAGCTGCAGGCAAGTAGCGCCAGGGCAGCCAGCATGGTCAGTTGTTTTGTCATTTTCATACAGGTTTAGCATAGCACCCTGCCTATAGTTAAATAGTGGCGCGGGCGTTTAGGTTAGCTGTAAAAATAGAAAATAATCTATACTTAAACTATACCAGCAGGCGGCTCTTCGCCTTCAGCGACCACGTAAACCGGAACTCCGCTACCTGGTCGCCGGCTTCGTCCATGCCAATGCTGGTGGCTGTTACTGTTACGCCCTCGCCGGTTAGTTTGGTGTGCTCGGCAGCTTCCTGTATGCGGCGGCCGTCTTCGCACATAAAGGTTATTTTGCCTACCGCTTTTTTAGTAAAGTCAGCATCCATGTGCACCACCAGCATCGATACGGTTGGGTCTGCCTTGTAGGTGTGCATCATGCAGAGTACGCCTGTCGAGAGTTCGGCAGCCATGCCCAGGCAGGCAAAGTAAATAGAATTAAAAGGATTTTTATTCAGGTACTTGTACGGTATAGTTACGGTAGCCCGCTCGTTGGTGAGGGCTGTTACCCGCAGGTCAGCCATATAGGCCATGGGCAGCCTGGCCAGCATAAATAACCTGAATTTAGATGGGCTTGCCACCAGGTTCCGGAACTGCTCTGCCGCAGGTGTGCTTTCTCTCATAGGTATCAGTTATAGATGCAGGCCTTTTTTTCCTGCGCTATAGTTCTATCAGTACAGCTTTCAAGAATTCAGGCTTCGTTATCAGCCTGTTATCAGGGAATCGCTATAAAATGATTTCGTTATATAGCCAAAAAAAAATTTTAACGTATAAGGTCTAATGTAAGTAAAATAACCAATTCTATTATAGTATTCATATCTGTTTAAATCATGAAAAAACTTCTACGTGCTTATGTTACCTTTTTTGCCTTACTCCTGTTGCCGTTGGCTGGTTTTAGCCAGGGCCTGGACGAGCCGGGCATAAACAGCACACTCGATAACCCTGGAGTAAACGTGGTAGTGAACGAGGTTGTTTATTACGACCTGTTTGTAGATGCCCGCGACAGAGCCGGCGAAGTAATGGCTATCCGGATAAAGCTTACAGACCCTACGCAGCGCCAGTACATTACCATGGAGTATACCATAGACCCTGACAGAAATAACCCGAGCACGGCTGTGTTCTCGCCGCTTACTTTTGATGAAGAAGGGATTGGCTACATAGGACCGAAAGAGGGTGCTCCGCTGAAGGATTATTCGATCATTATCAGAGCTACGTTTACGCAGGCAGGCCGCTATAGCTACCACCTGCAGTTAGAGCGCAACGACCTGAACATTATGGCCGACAACCTGGAACTGATCAAGGTATCGTCTACAACAGGTACCGATGATATGATAGAGAACACCCGCATTATGGCATACCCAACCGTTGCCGACGGAACCGTGAACGTAGACCTGGGGCAGGTGCGCAACGCCGACCTGCAGGTAATGGATATGCTGGGCCGCACAGTTTACAGCGCCTCTAAAGTAAACGGACTGGCTACTATAAATACCCACCAGTTAAGCAAAGGCCTGTACGTTATAAAAGTAATAAAAGGCAGCGATGCAGCTGCGCTTCGTTTTATAGTTAAATAATCTGCCGATTATAGTTTGGGAGTTGCCCGGCCTGCACAGGTCGGGCAATTTTTTTATCCTACCAGCAACATCGACAGGATACCGGTAAACATGATAAACTTGTTCAGGTTGCTCAGGTAGGTAAAGTCGCGTTTGCGGTCGGCGCGGGCCAGTTTTATAGTTAGCCAGATGGCAGGCACCAGTACCAGCACCAGCATGTAAACATCAAACCACCAGGCAGTGCGCGGGTGCAGCACCACGACCAGCAGGAAAGCCAGAAAAGCAGCAATAACCGGATAAACTATAAACTTGGCGTTGCGGATACCCAATACAATAGGCAGGGTGCGGCAGTCGAACGAAGCGTCGCCTTTCATATCTTCCATGTCTTTTATGATTTCCCGGATAAGCGAGATCAGGAAAGCAAACAGCGCATAGCCCAGCGTAATGCGGTTTAGGGTGTTGGCATACACGGCTACTACCAGCAGCATACTGGCCGAGAGCAGCGCCACTACCACGTTACCGATGAGAGGTAGTTTTTTGAGCCGTGCAGAATATCCCCACAACAGCAGTACCGCGCCCAGGTTTATCAGCCCGATAGGCAGGTATAACAGCAGGCCGATCATAACTCCGGCTACCGACAGCACCAGGTGTGCAAACATGGCAGGCCGGCGCCGTATCACGGTGCCTACTACCAGCTTCCCGGGTTTGTTAATGGCGTCTATCTTTACATCATAATAATCGTTGATGATGTAGCCGGCGGCAGCTATAAATACCGTAGAGAGCGAAAGCAGCAGAAAAGAAGGCTCCAGTACCCTGCCCCAGTTCATGCCCCCCGACAACAGGCAGGCCTGCACCAATGCCTGGCTCAGGACGATGAGGATAAGGTTAGGGTAACGGATAAGGTATAAAAATGCTCTCACGGTGATGGCTGGCAGGTATAATGCTATGCAAAGGTACGGTGCGGGCGGCGGCTGTACAAAAGTTATCGGCCGGGCATAAAAAAAGCCCCTGTAAGGAGGGGCTTCTTCTGTAACTGTAAAGTATATCTGATTAGATTCTTTTCACGTTTACAGCGTTGATTCCTTTTTTGCCTTCCTGCGTGTCGAAAGTAACGCGGTCGTTCTGCTGAATCTGCAGACCGTTTAAGCCAGTGATGTGTACAAAGAAATCCTCATTTGTCTCGTCCTCAGTGATGAAACCGAAACCTTTAGACTCAATAAAAAACTTTACTTTTCCTGTTTTCATAAAGAATTAATTATTGTAATAAAATTAAATTGATGTAAAGATAAACTTAATTTCTATATATACAACTTTAGATAATAAAAAAGTTGATTTTAAATCTAAAAAAAGTATAAACTTATTTTTACCAGGTATCCTGTGCTTTCATTATAGTTTCTATCAGTTCTCTTACAGCACCGCGGCCGCCCTCTTTTGTAGAAATAAATGTGCTGATCTCCTGTATATCCACGGCGGCATCAGCAGGGCAGGCGCGCAGGCCGCAGCGCTGCATTACTTCCAGATCGGGCATGTCGTCGCCCATGTAGGCTACGGTGGCAGGGTGTATGCCCTGTGTGTACAGGTAGTCTTCCAGCACATCCACTTTATCTTCTACTCCCAAGTTAATGTTGCTGTCATCTATGCCCAGGTCCCGCAGGCGGTTGCGCACGCCGGGCTCGTTTTTACCGGAAATAATGGCTACCCGGTAACCCTGGCGAATGGCATGTTTAATAGCAAAACCATCTTTAATGTTAAAAGCGCGTACCTGCTCCCCGTCTGCAAACACATACAGAAAGCCATCGGTTAGCACGCCATCCACATCAAAAATAAAGGTGTTGATGCGGGAGAGGTCTGGTTGAGTGATCGACATAGCTTTAAAAACAAAAAAAGGTTCTCGTGAAAGAACCTTTAAATGTATAGAAAATATTTAATATTTATACAGCACGTGGCTGTTTTGCGCCTAATCCTGGTTATCGCGCCACTCGTACACCCAGGCAGCCTGTATCTGCTCAAGGTGGCCTTCGTTGGCCTGCTCGCGTGTGCCCGAAAAGTTTGGCAGGGCAAGTACCCAGTCCAGTAGTTCGGTAAAGCGTATGCGGTATATCTTTGATTCGTTGAAGTCATCGCCAAACTTTTCGTAAAGCGCCATCGCGATGTCTTCGTAATCGTTCCAGTGTATTGGTGGCTCGTAGCTCATATCTTTTTCAGTAATCAGTTAACAATTTACAGGAAACAATAAGCAGCTGGCAGTAAACAAATTTTATTCTTAACTATAGTCTGTAACTGTTTACTGCTAACTGGCAACTGTTATTAGTGACCCAGGAAATCCTGTTCGGGTATAGTTACTACAATGTCTTCGTTGCCCTGCACCACGCACTGGCAACCCAGCCTGGAGTTGATGCGCGGGTCTACGGCTCGGTCAATGTAGTCTTCTTCTTTATCCGAGATTTCGGGCAGGTCGTCCATGCCGGCCTCTACGTACACATGGCAGGTACTGCAGCCACACACACCACCGCAGTTGTGCTGTAGCTTTATGTCGTTGTTCAGGGCCACGTCCAGCACCGATTCGCCTTCTACGGCAGGGTGTGTCTGGTCCGGGGAGCCATCGGCAAACTTATATGTTATATTTACAACTTTCATTTTTTCTGGTCTGTAATGCGGTTGCAAAGTTACTAAACAGGCCACCCTAATCAAAGTTATAACCAGATTGTGTTTTGTACCCGTTCTGCCCGCTGTTGTGTATACTTCAGGGGTACCGGCTATAGTTGCGTGGCAGTAACTATAACCATAACTATAGCTGTAACTATAAAGCAAACTATAGCCAGGTTGTTTGCTTGAACTATAGGTTATAAAAAAAGAAACCCGCCTGGAATCGGCGGGTTTCGTGCGGAACGGGAGACTAAGCCGGGCCGCAAATGGTTGCCACGATGTTTCTCACCATACATGTGCAACCAGGTCTTTTTGAAGGAGGGAATGATGGAACAAAACTAAAACTGCAATATTAGGTGCAGGTTAATGAAAGGTTATTTATATGTTAAAAGCGCACCCCCCTTTATCCCTTTTATCAATAAGAAGTTCACGCTCTTCCGGATTAACCTGGAATGTCACCCCTAAAAGTGATGTAATAGGCTGATTATTAATCAGATATATTGGCGTTGAGCTGGATAACGCAAACTTAACTTCACATTAATACTGAGATAATATAGCCCATCTACCTTTGTCGCATCAAAAAGACTATAATTTATTATGCGACAAATTCTCACCACAGTTCTATTTTTCCTGTTTACCTCTTTTATAGGGTTGCATGCCCAGACTGGCAGCATACAGGGTACCGTGAAGGACGCTGAAACCAACGAAGAGATCATTGGCGCAATCATAAAGGTGCAGGAAGCCGGCTTGGGAGCACCCTCTGACGCTTCAGGAAATTTCCGTATTAACAATTTGAAAGAAGGTACTTATACCTTAGAGATAAACAGCCTCTCTTACTCTCCAAAGATAATTACAGGCATAACCGTTTCATCAGGGAAAGCAGCCATAGTCACGGTTACGATGGAACAAAGTACAGCGCAGCTATCGGAGGTAGTTGTGACGGCAAAAGGGAACAGGGAAACAGAGCAAATTCTCCTTTTAGATCAGAAAAAATCCGTCATAGCAACACAGGCTATCGGCGCACAGGAGCTCTCCCGCAAGGGCGTCAGCGATGCTGAAGGCGCAGTTGTCAAGATCTCGGGCATTTCGAAGCAAGCCGGCGTAAAAAACGTGTTCGTACGCGGGTTGGGCGACCGCTATAACACCACCACCCTGAACGGATTTGCCATCCCCTCTGAAGACCCTCAGTTCAAAAACATTTCACTCGATTTTTTCACAAGCGACATGATAAAGTCAGTTGACCTGAACAAGGTTTTTTCCGCCTCGATGCATGGGGATGTGGGAGGTGCGTTGATCAATATTAATTCGAAAGAACTTGTCGACGATAATGCTTTTCAGATCGGAATCTCAACCGGAATAAACAGCCAGGTGCCAGGCAGCAATTTTTACCTTCCAGACGGGATGAACAAATTTGGCTACGCCACCGCATCACAAGGTCCGAAAAGCCGGAACGGTCAGGAGTTTGTAACCAATCACTCCTTCAACACATCGCTTGACCCGATACAAAAAAAAACTCTTCTCAACAGCGGCATCTCCTTTTCGGGGGGCAGCCGATTTCTGGATAAGCACCGCTTTTTTGTGATGGGCTCTATGGATAATAAGTACCATTACCAGGAAGGTGTTGCCCGTTTAATTACTGCTACCAACCCAGAGAATCCCTTCAAGGATTTTAACTACCAGCAATCTATGCGCAGTGCTTCCCATATGCTGGCGGGTAATCTGGAGTTCGATCTGAATAACAGTAAACTGAATTTCTATTCGCTGTACCTGCATACAGCCACAGCCGCCGCCTATAGTTTCTATGGCAGGGAGACAGAGAAATTCCAGAAAGCAGAGGATTTTAATTCAGAAGGTCATACCAGGCGCCTGCAAATCAACGACAACTCGGTTTTCATTAACCAGCTTATCTGGAGCGGAGACTTATCTGACAGAATAAAATATACGATAGGTGCTGCAGTAAACCATGTGTTTGGCGAGGAGCCTGACCGTAGAACTTTCATGTTGCCATCCATCGGAAATGGGATGGTGGAGCTTGGTATGGGCGAGGGCAGAAACCAGCGCTTCAATAGCAGCATAACAGAAACTGCTGTTATCCCTAAAGCTAACCTGCAATATACGCTTTCGACAGACCCGGATAAACTGTCTTACATCGAAGTCGGCTATAGTGGCAAGGTAAGTAACAAATCCTTCTCAGCCCCGATCTACAACCTAATCTGGTCTGGTGGGCAGGGCACGCTCCCTACTTTCAGATTAGATGATATTCGCCTCGACCCATACTTTAACCAGGAGAGTTTAGATAATGGCAATTTTAAAATGGAGCACTTCAACGACACGTACGATGTGAAATGGAATAACCATGGTGCCTATGCCGACCTGGTACATAAAGTTGGAGAAAAGCTTACGTTAAATGCAGGCTTACGGGCAGATGATATTAACATGAAGATTAACTATAATGTTAACCGCGGCGCTGATCAGGGGGCTAACAATATAGATGAGCTCTTTCTATCGCCCAGCTTTAACGCCAAGTACGAGCTCGACGATAAAAACCACATCAGAACGGGTATCAGCCGAACCTATACCCTGCCTCAGGATAAAGAGGTATCGCCCTTCATTCACCAGGGAATCTTTGGTCCGGAAAACGGTAACCCGAATCTGAAACCTTCTACCAATTATAACTTCGACCTGAAATGGGATTATTATCCATCAGCAAGTGAGCAGATATCGGTAAATGCTTTTTACAAACATATTCTTAAACCAATTGCAAGGGTAGACCAGGGTAACTCTGCAGGCTTAGCAACCTACGACAATATTTCGGATCACGCAGTAGCCGCCGGTATGGAGGTAGAAGTAAGAAAGTCGCTGCTAAACCTTGCCGAGAAACATCGCCTGAATGGTGGCCTGAACGCATCCTACATCCACACGAATGTAAATCTGCCAGACTTCTTTGTGCAAAACACCTCTTCTACTTTGGAAGGCGCCACACCTTACATACTCAATGCAGACCTGACCTACAACCTGGTAACCGACAGAAATGTCGATGTAACGTCAACACTGGTTCTAAACTATCTGAGCGACAAAGTACACACCATTGGTACGCGTGGCTTCAACAACCTGATTGAGGAAAGCATCACCACCCTGGACTTTATTACCGCAGTGGGCCTTAACGAGCATCTTAAACTAAGCCTGAAAGCTAAAAACCTATTAAATCCTGCCTATAAGCTTACCAGAGAAGGCGCAGGCTCAGATACAAAAGGGCAAAGCGTTACCATTGGCAGCTATAAAACAGGGGTTCAATTTGACCTGGGCGTAAACTATAAGTTTTAACAATTAGATAAAACTCCATTCATATTCAGTTAATCTTCCAATTCTAAATTCGCTTAAACAATTAAGAAAAAATGAAAAAGACATTCCTTTACCTGCTGCTGCTTCCGCTGGGATTATTTTCCTGCAAAGATGATGATGGTACAACCCCGGAACCTAAGCCTGGCATCAACAGTGAATTGAGTGGTGACATTTCTGCTGATGTGACCCTTGATCCAAAAGTAGAGTACAAATTAACTGGCCCTTTGCTTGTGGTTAACGGCGGTAAGCTCCGAATTCCGGCAGGCACGGTTATTAAAGCCGAAAAAGGATTTAACAAATACATTCTTGTTGAGCAAGGAGGACAAATCTTTGTTAATGGTACAGCCGATAAACCAGTAAAAATAACTTCTGCAGCTGCTAATCCTTCTCAGGGCGACTGGGGTGGTTTGATCATTAACGGTAAAGCAAAACTTTCCGGCCCGGCTGGCAAAGTTACCACCAGCACCACAGAAATCAACCCGGCTGTTATTTATGGTGGCGACAATAACAGCGACAACTCAGGCTCAATCGAATACCTTATCCTGGAGTATACAGGAGCAAAATCTTCCGCAGATATCGAGCACAATGGCTTGACGCTAAATGGTGTGGGTAACGGCACAAAAATCGAGAACGTTTACATACCGTATGGTGCTGATGACGCCGTCGAGTTTTTTGGTGGTTCTGTAAATGTGAAAAACCTGCTGGTAGTGGATTCTGATGACGATATGTTCGACGTAACACAGGGCTGGTCAGGCACGCTGGATAATGCCTATGGTGTTTGGAAGGCCGGCTATACCAGCACAGAGGGTGACCCAAGAGGTGCTGAACTGGATGGCAACCTGGATGGCAACACGCCTGGAGACGTGAACCAGTCTGATTTTATCTTCAAGAACATTACGATCGTGAACGAGTCTACTTTTGAGATGCAGGATGCCGTGAAGGTGCGCAGAGGAGCTAAAGCCAATATTACCAACCTCCTGGTTAAAGGTGGTTCTGTAACAGACCTGATCGACATGACAGACGGCAAAGGCAATGGAAATGCGAACACCGTTATCGAGTATCACCATACTGGTGTAACAGTTAAAGGCCAGGAAGTTAAAAACCCTGATGGCGCTAACATCAAAGCAAACTCAGCTAACACAGGTGCTAACACGTCGGTATTCAGCTGGACCAGCTACAAATTCTAAGCAAAATTGAAAATTATATTGGGGCTGCCACAAATGTATATTTGTGGCAGCCTTTTTATGTTTGAGTAAGGATCTGTCTCTTGACAGAAAATTAACACCAATTTAACATTGGCGTAACTTTTACATAAAGCGTGGGTTGTTATTTTGCACCTTATTATAGCCATATTTTTACAGCTGTCTGACTAACTGCTGTTGCTGAATATCTAAAATCCCGGGATAGCCTTTGGGCTGTGCTGTTATATTTTATAGTTTCACGACTCAGGATTAATTCTCACCTTAAACCAAAGTACCGTGACTACCAATTTCCGTAGCTTACTTTTTTTATTAAGCACATTTATAGTTGCCAGTGCCGGCAGCGCCAATGCCCAAACCATCAATAATTCTAAACTCGGCAAGGGTTTGCAGTTTGTTGCTGCAGATTCTTCTTTCAGCGTGAAATTAGGAGCGCGTTTTCAGGTACTTTACCAGGGCGGCTACACGCCCGTTACCAAGCAGTGGGAAGATCGTTTCGTTATTCGCAGAGCCCGTTTAAAGCTCGAAGGGTTTGCGTACTCGCCAAAGCTGCAGTATAAAATAGAGCTTGGCCTGAGCAACAACGACATCGGCAACGATACCCCGGACCAGACTGACAACGCTAGCAATATTGTACTTGATGCTGTTGCCAAATGGGAGATAACGCCCGGATTGCAACTATACATAGGCCAGACAAAACTGCCAGGTAACCGCGAGCGCCTGGTGTCTTCGCAGAAAATGCAGTTCGTGGATCGCAGTTTACTTAACTCGCGCTTTACGCTGGACCGTGATGCCGGCCTGCAGCTTCATCACGAACACGAGGTAGGGCAGGTGGTGCTGCGCGAGATCGTATCTGTTTCTACCGGCGACGGGCGTAACATTACGGTCAACCATTCCGGGGGATACGACTATACCGGTCGTTTCGAGATCCTGCCTTTCGGTGCTTTTGAAGGAGAAGGCGATTACGTAGGCAGCGATATTTACCGTGAACCAACTCCTAAATTAGCCATTGCCGCAGCCTACGATATAAACGACAGGGCCTCGCGGGAGCAGGGCCAGACCGGCGACTTCCTGAGTGGCGAACGTGACCTGAACACCTTGTTCTTAGATGCCATGTTCAAGTACAGAGGCTTTTCGGCAATGGCAGAATATGTAGACCGCAAAGCACCGGATGGTCCTGTAGTGCTGGTGAATGAGGACAATGAAATTGAAGAGACGTTTGTAACCGGAAACGCTTTTAACGTACAGGCAGGTTACCTTTTCCTGAACAACTGGGAAGTGGCGGGCCGCTATACCAACTACGAACCAGCAAAAGCTACCGGCTTAACCCCTGAGAAGCAATATACACTGGGAGTCTCTAAATACATTGTAGGCCACGCCCTGAAAGTGCAGAGCGACCTGACAAGAAGCAAACAAAGCGGACGCCCGGAAAGATACCAGGCAAGAGTGCAGCTGGAAATAGGCTTTTAAGCTGAAGTTAACAATAGCTTAACATTGCTTAACAATAACATAACACCCAAAACTTTACAAGCAGCGTTTTTCTCCGTCACTTTGCACCGCGAATGTATAGTTTCCGTAGTATAACGTTAACTGCATCAGCACCCACGTGCCAGCCCTTTGTTTATGGTGCGTGCGCAAAACTGATTTAGATAAATGCTGCTTATGCTGCACATTAAACCTTTAAGATTCTGCATGGTGCTGTTGGCGCTGGCTGCCACAGCCTGCGGCCCGCAGTACGACGAGAATGCAGACTTTACGCTGAAAGGCGACATTTCTATAGATGGCTCTTCCACTGTTTATCCTATCACCGAAGCCGTTGCCGAAGAGTACCGGTATGTAGCGCCTAACGTGCGTACTACTATTGGTGTATCCGGCTCGGGTGGTGGTTTTAAGAAGTTCTCCCGCGGCGAGATCGACATCAGCAATGCCTCACGCTCTATTAAAGAAAACGAAGCTGCAGCGGCCCACGAAAATGGACTGGATTTTATTGAACTTTCGGTTGCCTACGATGGCCTGACGATTGTGGTAAACCCTGAGAACACCTGGGCAAAAGATATAACCGTAGCCGAGCTTAAGAAACTATGGGAGCCTGCTGCCCAGAACAAGATTACCCGCTGGAGCCAGGTTCGCCCCGAATGGCCGGACCGTCCGATCCGCTTGTACGGTGCCGGTGTTGAGTCTGGTACCTACGACTACTTTACCGAAGCTATAGTTGGCAAGAGCCACGCCAGCCGCGGCGACTACACTGCCAGCGAAGACGACAACGTACTGGTGCAGGGGGTAGCCGGCGACATAAACGCCCTTGGTTTTTTCGGGTACGCGTACTACGAAGAAAATAAGGACAAACTGAAAGCCATACCTGTTGATGATGAAGACGACAGCAACGGTGCCGGCCCCATTTTCCCGACCCTGCAAACTATAAAAGATGGCACCTACGCGCCGCTTTCCCGTGCCCTTTTCCTGTATGTTAACTCGGAGGCTGTAAAAAAACCGCAGGTAGTCAGGTTTATGGATTTTTACTTCGAGAATGCAGCTCAGTTAAGTCAGGAAGTAGGCTTTATTCCGCTACCCGAAGAGAAATATAAAGAAGAGTATCAGAAGTTCAGGCAGTTTGCAGCCAAACACACTGGCAAGGCTGTAAGTACTGACAAAACAGATACTGCAAAAACTGCAAATCAATAATAGCAATTACGCACCGTGAGAGTACAGGAAAAAATAATTGAGGGTGTGCTATGGCTGTCGGCCGTGATCACCATTCTGGTAACGATCGGTATCATCTGGGTGCTGTTGTCGGAGTCGCTTACCTTCTTTAAAGAGGTATCTATAGTTGACTTCCTGACCGACACCCAATGGACGCCGCTGTTTGCCGATAAGCACTTTGGTATACTGCCGCTGGTGGCCGGTACCATGCTTACCACTGCCATAGCCATTGCTGTAGCGCTGCCTATCGGGCTAACCATCGCCATTTACCTGAATACCTATGCGCCGGCAGGTTTCCGGGCAACTATAAAACCAATGCTGGAGATTCTGGCAACTATACCTACTGTAGTATATGGCTTTTTTGCGCTTACCGTAGTTACGCCTTTTCTGCAGAGCTTCATTCCTAACCTGGCTGGTTTCAACTCGCTGTCGGCTGGTCTTGTAATGGGCATCATGATCATCCCGATGATCTCCTCGCTCAGCGAAGACGCGATCAGCGCGGTACCAAAATCGTTGCGCGAAGGTGCGTATGGCATGGGAGCTACCAAATTCCAGACTGCTTTCGGGGTGTTGGTGCCGGCAGCTTCATCGGGTATACTGGTGTCTGTTATACTTGCTATCTCCAGGGCGGTGGGCGAAACCATGCTGGTAGCCATTGCCGCAGGTCAGCAGCCACGTTTAACGGCCAATCCGCTGGTCCCTATCGAAACGATAACTACTTATATTGTGCAGGTTAGCTTAGGAGACGTGCCGCATGGCTCCCTGGAGTACCGCACCATTTTCGCGGCAGGTATTACCTTATTTGTATTCACTTTTGTCCTGAACAACATAAGCTTCTGGATCAGAAAGAAATATCAGGAAAAGTATGACTAACTCGGAGCTAAACAGATTTAAAGACAAAGCCTTTCAGTGGTTTGGTATCTTCTGTACCATGATCGGGCTTGTAGTGCTTGCTATTTTCCTGATCAACATTCTGATCGACGGACTTGGCCGCATAGACTGGGACTTCTTAAACAACCTGCCTTCCCGCCGTGCGCATCGAGCCGGTATTTACACTGCCTGGATCGGTACGATCTGGATCCTGGTGCTTTCGTCGCTGATCGCTTTTCCGCTGGGGATAGCTGCAGGCATTTACCTGGAGGAGTATGGCAAAAGAAACCGGATGGCCTCGTTCCTGGAAGTAAACATCTCTAACCTAGCTGGTGTACCTTCTATTATCTATGGTTTGCTGGGCCTGGAGATATTTGGCAGGGTGTTCGGGTTAGGTGGCAGTTTGCTGACTGGTGCGCTTACCTTAGGTTTGCTTATTCTCCCGATCATTATTGTAACTACCCGCGAAGCCATAAAAGCAGTGCCGCGCAGCATCCGCGATGCATCGTTTGCCCTGGGTGCTTCTAAATGGCAGACCATCTGGTTTCAGGTGCTTCCGGCGTCGTTCGGGGGAATTCTTACCGGTGTTATTCTGGCGCTGTCCAGAGCTGTGGGCGAGGCTGCCCCGCTTATAGTTATCGGAGCGCTGGCGTATGTGCCGTTTGCGCCTAAATCACCGATGGACGAATTTACCGTATTACCAATTCAGATATTTAACTGGATATCGAGGCCGCAGGAAGCTTTTGCTACCAACGTTGCCGCTGCAATTATTATCCTGCTTTTAATTACTTTTATGCTTAACGGTATTGCCGTATACTTGCGAAACAAGTGGCAGAAAAAAGTTAAGTGGTAAACCATACTCATGAGTAAGAAGAACTATAAACTGGAAGCCCGCAACCTGAATGCCTACTATGGCACCTTCCATGCCCTGAAAGACATTAACATTGCCATGGAAGAAAAGGCTGTTACAGCTTTTATCGGTCCGTCGGGCTGTGGTAAGTCTACGTTTCTGCGCACCCTTAACCGCATGAACGATTACATAGACGGCTTTAAAGTAGAAGGAGATATTCTGCTGGATGGTCGTGATATTTATGCAAGGGACGTGCGTGTGGACGAGCTCCGCAAAGAAGTAGGTATGGTGTTCCAGAAGCCGAACCCATTCCCGAAAACAGTTTTTGAGAACGTAGTATACGGGCTGAAGATACAGGGCATCAAAGACAAGAAGGTGCTGAACGAAGTAGCTGAAACATCGCTTCGTAAAACAGCTCTCTGGGATGAGGTAAAAGACAAGCTGGATAAATCGGCACTGGCACTTTCGGGTGGCCAGCAGCAGCGTTTGTGTATTGCCCGTGCGCTTGCCATTTCGCCATCGGTTATCCTGATGGATGAGCCGACATCAGCCCTTGACCCGATCTCAACGGCAAAAATTGAAGAGCTGCTCTACGAACTGAAAGAGGATTATACGATAGTTATAGTTACGCACAACATGCAGCAGGCAGGCCGTGTAAGCGACCAGACAGCGTTCTTTTACATGGGTGAGCTGATCGAGTTCTCGAAGACCAAAACCATGTTTACGAGCCCTAAGCACGAGCGTACCCAAAACTATATTACAGGCCGTTTCGGTTAAGCCTCTATAGTTTACAGCATGCATGTACCGGTTATCAACCTAACAAGAGACTAAATGAACCAAATAGATAATGAACTTACTGGCCTGAGGGTTAAACTGATGGAAATGTGGGACCTGGTGGAATACCAGCTGCAGAGCGGCCGCGAGGCCATGCTGACCGCAAACCATGAGCTTGCCGCTAAAGTTGTGAAGCTCGGGAAAAAAGTAAACAACTTTGATGTGAAGATAGACCGTATGTGCGAGAACATGCTGGCTCTTTACACGCCGGTTGCCGTAGATCTTCGTCTGGTGTTGGCTACCCTCAAAATAAACGCAAACCTGGAGCGCATCGGCGATACCGCAGAAGGCATTTCGATGTACGTGCAGAACAGGGAAGCCACGTTCGGACCGGAGCTGTTAGAGATAACGAAAGCGGTAACCATGTTTGATGAGGCCCTCTCGATGTTTAACGACTGCCGTATTGCTTACAAAGCCAACGACACAGAGCAGGCCCGCAACATTATTAAGCGCGATAAAAAGCTGAACAAGATTTACCGTAGTGCAGATACGGTTGTCGCCGACTACATGCGCCAGAACCCGGACAGCATTGACGAAGGCCTGGCCCTGCTTTCTATTATTAAAAAAGTAGAACGCGTTGGCGACCAGATTACCAACATTGCCGAAGAGATCATTTTTTACCAGGACGCCAAAGTGGTTAAACACAAGTCCAAGAAAAAGCGAAAAGACAATAGCGGTAAAGAAGAATAATTTCTTCTTATAGTTTCCAAAAAAGGGCACGGGCTGGTTAAGTCCGTGCCCTTTTTCGTCTGAATCAGGATTTTCAGGATTAAAGGATTTCGGGTGTTGCTCTAGTTTTATAGTTACGGTTGGTCATCCCCCTACCCCCTTCAAAGGGGGACTTTCTGCTTCCTGCTATGGTTGGCACTGCTATAGTTCTATAGTTGCTGCTTTAACACCCCTGTAGTCCCCTCAAGGGGACACTTTCTGCCGATGCTATAGTCCCAACTATAGTTCTATAGTTACAGACCACGAACAGGACAGGTTTACCTGTTCCCACGGAAATATTACCACGAGAAAAGATGATCTGCTTTAGCTAAGAGCAAGCACAGCAACTATAGTTACAGCAGTAGCTATCGAACTATTATCAGTCTTTGGGTTGAGCGCCTTGTAGATTTACGGTGCTGAAAGCATTGCGAGGCACGAGCAAAGGGAATGTACACCGCGCGATGCCCGAAGACGGGGCCTCCCGGCCCGGGAGGGAGCCAAGTAAACTATAAAACTATAGGCTCATAGAGCTCCCAGGATTAGAAGCAACTATAGAAAGAAGGCTTGGTACAGTTAGTAGGAAAAGCAAACTATAGCACCAGACACTCACAGGAGCTGCGCACGCTGTGAGGTCCTTCGCGACTATATTCTGAGATAGATTTCTCACTCTGTTCGAAATGACAAAAGATGTTCCAAATCACCAATCTCCTCAAACACTACTTTCCCAACTAATTGTGTCGTAACTTTGCGGAAAATTAACGCAGTGCTGTTTAAAGAGATCCTATACCTGATACAGAAAGACCTGGTGCTGGAATGGCGGCAGAAATACGCCTTTAACGGCATGCTGCTGTATGTGGGCAGTACCGTGTTTGTATGTTACCTGAGTTTTGGCCTGCGCCAGTTCTCAGACGACAGTGGCCCGATCTGGAATGCGTTGCTCTGGATTATCCTGCTGTTTACCTCTGTAAATGCCATTGCCAAAAGCTTTATGCAGGAAAACCGCGGCAGATTGCTCTACTTTTATTCCATCGTTAGTCCGCAGGGCATTATACTTGCCAAAATAGTATACAACACGCTTTTAATGCTGCTGCTGGCCCTCATCTGCTTTGTGTTCTATGCCTTTGTGCTGGGCAACCCGGTGCAGGATATCCCAATGTTTTTGTTGTCGTTGTTGCTGGGCGCAGTAGGTTTTTCCACGTCCTTAACCATGATCTCAGGCATTGCTTCCAAAGCAGCAAACAGCAGTACACTGATGGCTATTCTGAGCTTTCCGGTGATAGTGCCCATGCTGTTGATGCTGATAAAAATGTCGAAAAACGCGATGGACGGTCTGGACAGAGGAGCGAGCCTCGACGAACTGCTGACTTTGCTCGCCATAAACATGATCGTCGTCACTGTTTCTTATATTTTGTTCCCGTACCTTTGGCGTTCGTAAAGGCTGGAGTATCAAAGCGTTTGCGAAACAATTTTTTGCGGCATCGGGCACAAAAAAACTTAAGATGTGTTTATAAGCTTAACGTGCTGCAAACGAATAACTTAATTTAAAGAATGAAAAATATCTGGTGGAAAATACTGACTGTGCTGCTGCTGTTGTTTACAGTGTTTGCAGGTTTAATGTCAGATGTTCCGAGGCTGGCGATCCTGAACGAGACCATCCGCAATTTATACTTCCACGTGCCCATGTGGTTTGGCATGATCCTGATCCTGCTGATTTCGGTGGTATACTCCATAAGATACCTGCGCAACCCAACTATCAAAAACGATGTGATCGCGCACGAAGCGGCCAAGGTTGGTATCCTGTTTGGAGTGCTGGGCATTGTTACCGGCATGGAATGGGCCAAATTTACATGGGGCGAGTACTGGAGCAACGACCCGAAACAGAATGCCGCTGCAATCGGCCTGCTGATCTACTTCGCTTACATTGTGCTGCGCAGCTCTTTTGCCGAGCAGCAGCAACGCGCCCGCATCAGTGCCGTGTACAACATTTTTGCCTTTGCAGCGCTTATTCCGCTATTGTTCATACTTCCCCGCCTTACTGATTCGCTGCACCCGGGCAATGGCGGTAACCCCGGCTTTAACGCGTACGACCTGGATAGCAGCCTGCGCATGGTGTTTTACCCTGCCGTACTCGGCTGGACGCTCCTGGGCATCTGGATCGTGAACGTAAGATCAAGATTTGAAATACTGAGACAACGCATATATGAAACTGTTTAGAATACTGGCCCTTTGTAGCTTTATGCTGTGCACCCTGGCCGGCTTACAACATGTGCAGGCACAGCCTGAGCAAACACAGGTAGAGTACTCAGCTGCTCCGGCAGCATCTGATGTGGAAATGGCCGACACCCTACGCCAGGATGGCAAGATCTACGTGGTAGTTGTAGTGCTGCTGACCATCCTGATCGGGCTTATCATTTACCTGATCATGCTGGACCGCAAAGTGAGCAAACTCGAAAAACAATTTAAAGAATAACGCCGGATACGTATAAAAAACAACACAGAACTGGATTTAATACACCTGCTTTTGTGTTAGGCTATCAAACCGGGAAACTATAGTTTATACATAGATGAAAAAGTCGCACATCATCGGTATCGTCATCATCGCAGCAGCCATCATGATCATCATGTCAACGGCTGGCGATGCAAGCACTTATGTTGATTTTGGCCAGGCAAAAGAGCTGGCTGAAGATGGCAGCAAATCAAAAGTGCACGTGGTTGGTCGTCTTAAAAAAGATGCCAAAGGGCACATAGTAGGGATGCAGTACGACCCGCTGGTAGACCCGAACTACTTCTCGTTTATGCTGGTTGATACAAACCGCGTGGAGCAGAAAGTAGTGTACTTTAACCCGAAGCCACAGGATTTTGAGCGCTCGGAGCAGGTAGTGATTACAGGTAATATGCAGAACGACGTGTTTGTAGCCGATAAGATCCTGCTGAAGTGCCCGTCTAAGTACGTGGAAACCGAAGTAAAACCAAATACAACTACCGCAGGCTTATAAACTATAGTTGAGAGCAGAGAGGAAAATAACTCTCTAACTTTCTAACTCTTTAACTTTCTAACTTATAAAGATGATAAATACGCTGATCGGCGATATAGGCCACCTGAGTGTGATAATTGCTTTTGTGGCAGCCATCGTGTCTTCTTACGCATACTTTATGGCGTCGCGTTCTTCTGCCGATGCCAATAGCCTGAACAGTTGGCGCCGCTTTGCCCGTGGGGCCTTTTATGTGCATGGCGCGGCCGTTATAGTAGTGATCTTTGCGCTGTTCAATATTATTTACGAGCACCGTTACGAATATTATTACGCCTGGAGCCACTCATCCAATCACCTGCCGGTGCATTACATGATCTCGTGCTTCTGGGAAGGCCAGGAAGGCTCGTTCCTGCTCTGGATTTTCTGGCATGTGGTGCTTGGCGTAGTGTTGATGAACTCCGGTAAAAAGAACAAGGAATGGGAAGCCCCGGTAATGGCTATGTTCTCGTTCGTACAGCTTTTCCTTACTTCTATGATCCTGGGTATCGTGATCGGGGATATGAAGATCGGTTCTTCGCCTTTCATCCTGATGCGCGATTTTATGTCGGATGCCCCGGTATTTGCCATGGACCCGAATTTTAAGCCGGAAGACGGAACAGGCCTGAACCCGCTGCTACAGAATATCTGGATGGTAATTCACCCGCCAACCCTGTTCCTGGGTTTTGCAGCTACCCTGGTGCCGTTTGCATTTGCGATGGCCGGCCTTTGGAAAAACAAATTCGGAGAGTGGGTACGTCCGGCATTGCCTTGGGCACACTTTGCAGCCCTGTCACTGGGTGTAGGTACCATGATGGGGGCTTACTGGGCTTACGAAACCCTTAACTTTGGTGGTTACTGGAACTGGGACCCGGTAGAAAACGCCGTGTACATTCCGTGGCTGGTGCTGGTAGGCGCTATTCATACCATGCTTATATTCCGCAGAAGCAAGCAGGGTCTGAGAATCAGCTATATACTGGTGATCGCGTCTTTTATCCTGATCCTGTACGCTACCTTCCTGACACGAAGCGGTATTTTAGGAAATGCATCTGTACACTCCTTTACTGACTTAGGTCTGTCTGGCCAGCTGTTTACGTACCTGACTGCCTTTACGGTGCTGGCCGTTGCCCTGCTGATCTATAAGTGGAAACACATCCCGACAACTGAAAAAGAATTAACTACTTATACCGGTGAGTTCTGGGTATTTATCGGAGCAGCTGTGCTATGTCTGGCCGGTTTCCAGGTACTTACCACTACGTCTATCCCGGTTTATAACTCTTTCCTTGGGTTTATAGGCATAGATTCTAACGCTGCTCTGCCAGCCGACCAGATCGAGCACTATACCAAGTTCCAGTTATGGGCAGGTGTGCTGATTGCGGTGCTTACCGGTATTGGGCAACTGATGTGGTGGCGTAAAACAGACAAGAAGAGCTTTGCGGACGCGATTACCATGCCGCTGATGCTGACTCTGTTGTTCGCCAGCCTTGTGATCATCCTGTCAAACAACTTCGATGTATTCGACTTTAAACTTGACAACCCGGTTTACATTATCCTTTTTGTAACGTCGTTGTTCGCGGTATTTGCCAACCTGAGCATTATCCTGAGCCTGCTGCACAAAAAAGTGTCTTTATCGGGTGGTGCGGTGGCACACATTGGGATAGCCCTTATGTTGCTGGGTATCCTGTTCTCTTCAGGTTATTCCAACATCATCTCCGGTAACACTTCGGGTATGCTGTACTCGCGTGAGTTCCCGGATGAAATTAACCGTGATAACGTGCTGTTGTGGCGCAACGCTACAACCGACATGGATAAGTATAAAGTTACCTATCATGGTCAGTTTATAGAAGTAGCAGGTGTACCGGAGTATGTAAACAAAGAAATCCTGTTCAGGACGGCTGATGAGTACACGGCAATTGCCCGCGCTGATATTAAGGTAAACGACAAAATATACTTTAAGACAAGCGATACCCTGGAACTGCCGTCTCCTGAGAACACCTACTACGAAGTGGAGTACAAGAACCGTGAGACTGGCGAGACATTCATTCTTTATCCGCGTGCGCAGGTAAACCCGAACATGGGCCTGCTGGCATCACCGGACATCAAATCGTTTGCAAATAAGGACCTGTATACGCACGTGTCTTCTGTTCCGGACCCGAATGAAGAGAAAGAGTGGAGCCAGCTGCAGGAGCATACTGTTGCCATGGGCGATACCATTATCCTGAACGATTATGTAGCCATTTTCAACGGGGTGGAAGTGATCAAGGAAGTACCGGGCGTTCCGCTGAAGGAAGGCGATGTAGCGGTGCAGGCCGACATGAAAGTGATGGGAGAGAAGAAGACCTATCACGCACATCCGCTGCTTATCTTTAAAGATGGCATGGCTGGCTATTACCCAGAAATCATTGAAGACCTTGGCCTGCGCATTACGTTCCTGAACATCGACCCAGCCAAGCAGGAGTTTAAGATCGGCGTGAATACCACCCAGAAGGACTACATCATCCTAAAAGCGATGGAGAAGCCGTTTGTAAATATCCTCTGGATCGGAACGATCATTATGTCGATCGGTTTTGTAATGGCTATAGTTAGAAGAAACGAGGATGGCGGCCGCAAACCAGCTAAAACCAAGCCTGCTAAAAAAGCGGAAGCCGCACAGGTAGCATAAATACATTTTGTAATTAAGTATAGCAAAAAGGCGGGCATTGCCCGCCTTTTTGTATTTTAGGGCACCCACAACTTTATACTATAAACTGCTCTATTTCTTAAGCTATACAAGGCATGAGTTCTACTTTTTTAAAGGTGCTTAAACGGAAAGTAAACAGTGCGTTTTATGTAGCACTCAGGCTTGTAAACTACTATCCCTACTATACCTACCTGCATGGGCGCGGTGAAAAGGTAAATCTTACCCAGGCATATGAACTGTCGTTTACGCCGGAAGAAAAGGAGTTCTTGAAGGTCTGCGCTGCTTCGTATAATTACTTTGATGCAGACTATGCGTTAGGACATCGTCAGAAAGAGTTATCACTTTACAAGCTGCAGGATGTTACTTACCTGAGCAACACAGGTGTAATAAAGATGGGGGATAAGCTTATAGTTGAATCAGGGCTGAGTGTGGATAGAATCACAAGATGCAAGGCGTTCCGGGATTTCACGGTTATGCTGCCCCATAACTATAAAAGCGGTATCTATACGACCATACAGCATAGCCACTGGGCTGATAATAATATATCGCTCTGGTTTATAGATAGCCTGCCAAGGGCTTACATTTTGGCAAAGACCGTTACGGAGCCCGTTACATTGCTGATGTGGAAAGGTGCTCATCCTTATCAGAAGCACACGCTGGAGTATCTGCTTAAGGATCACCCAAACATTAAGATCAAATACATCAGCAAGCATCACCGGATAAAAATTTCAAACTTTTACTTACCATCTTTTATCACGGCATCCTTCAGTGGATACATGCCGCCGGAAGTGAGCAAGTGGCTACGGGAAGGTGTTTGGAGTAGCTTTAGCATTAAGCGCGATAACCCAAAGCAACGGATTTATGTGAGCCGCTCAAAAGCCAGATTCCGCCGTGCGTTAAATGAGCCTGCTATCATAGAACTGCTCAAACAGTATAACTTTAAAATTGTCTGGTCAGAAGAGTTAAGTTATCAGCAGCAAGTTCAGACCTTTTACGATGCTGAAGCCATTATTTCGCCGCATGGGGCCGGTCTTACAAATTTACTTTTTGCAGAAAAATGCCAGGTGGTAGAATTCCATCCTGCCAACATTATTAAAGGGCGATACATGCTGTTATGCAAAGGCCTGGATTTTAACTATACACCCATAATTGGCACAAGCGGAGACGAAATTGAAGACTTTACCGTGCCAATTGAAACATTAAAAGAATGGCTCAGCACAAGATACGACCAATGAACATAACTATAGTTGGAGCCGGAAATGTGGCCTGGCACCTGGCACCGGCATTACAGGCGGCAGGGCATAAGATAACAGCCATTTACAGCCGCACGTTAGCGCATGCCAAAGAGCTTTCAAGGCGGTTGTCTGATACACTTGCAACCCAAAGTCTGGATTTCACAACTATAGCGACGGATGTTGTACTGATAGCTGTACCGGATGCGGTTATAGTTGCGGTGGCAAACGAGCTGAAAGTAAAACCAGGAGCGATATTGGCGCATACATCCGGGTCGCAGCCGCTAACGGTGCTGCAAACTATAGCTGGTGAAAGGGCCGGCGTATTTTACCCCTTGCAGACGTTCTCGAAGCAGAAACCCGTGGATCTGCAGCAGGTGCCTGTGCTGGTAGAAGGCGTGATGGAGGAAACAACAAAAGTACTGGAGGAACTGGCACAAAGCATTAGCCGGCAGGTAGCGCGCGTAGATTCAGAGAAAAGGAAGCAGTTGCATTTGGCTGCGGTATTTGCGTGTAACTTTACAAACCACCTGTTGGGCATCAGCCACGAGTTGTTGCAGCACGCAGGTCTCCCCATAAATCTGTTACAACCGCTTGTTCAGGAAACTATAGAGAAGGCTACGGCGCACCATCCATTTACTGTACAAACAGGGCCTGCCATCCGCCATGACCAGAACGTGATAGAAGAGCACCTGCGCCTGCTGCAAACCGAACCCGAACTACAGCAACTATACCGCCTGCTGACCGACAGCATACAGCACAGGAGCAAAAAAGGATAAACTATAGGTTGATTTTAACTGATCGGAACCTTGCGCAGGATGGCTTCTATAAAATCTTTTGTCCGGATGCCATCGGCTTCAGCTTCATAGTTCAGGATGATGCGGTGGTTCATCACATCGTGCGCTACTTCTTTAATATCCTCCGGCAGCACATAGTCCCGCTCATCAAAATAGGCTACGGCGCGGGCGGCACGGTTTAAGGCAATGCTGGCACGCGGCGATACCCCAAACTGGATGTAAGGCGCAAACTCGTTCAGGTCGTATTCGGCAGGGCGGCGGGTAGCGAAAACCAGCTCTATAATGTAGCGTTCCAGCGTTTCGGAAAGCTGCACCTGGTTTATCTCGTTCCGTATCGCGAAAATATCTTCTTTGGAAAGAATGGTGTTGATGGTATCGTTGAAAGACATGTTGGCCATGCGGCGCATAATTTCCAGCTCATCAGACTTTTTAGGGTAGTCGATGTATACCTTCATCATAAAACGGTCTACCTGTGCTTCCGGGAGCGGGTACGTACCTTCGTGCTCTACGGGGTTTTGCGTGGCCAGTACCAGGAAAGGCAGATCCAGTTTGTAGGTTGTTTCGCCTATAGTTACCTGTTTTTCCTGCATGGCCTCCAGCAGCGCCGACTGCACCTTGGCCGGTGAGCGGTTCACTTCGTCGGCCAGTATCAGGTTGGCAAAGATCGGCCCTTTCTTTACCTCAAACATAGAGGCATTCTGGTTATAGATCATTGTCCCGATCAGGTCGGATGGCAGCAGGTCCGGGGTGAACTGGATGCGTTGAAAATCTAAGCGCAGGGCTTTGGAAAGCGAGTTGATGGTAAGGGTTTTTGCCAGACCGGGCACACCTTCCAGCAGAATGTGGCCACCGGTAAACAAACCGATCAGCAGACGGTTTACCATGTATTGCTGGCCCACCACTACTTTCCCTACTTCACTGAAAACCTGCTTTATCTTTTGCTGATTCGCCTTTACACGGTCCAGGTATGCAATTTCTTCTGCTGGCATAAAACTCATAGGTTCTGGAAAAACGACTCCAATATAGCTATATTACGCCACTTCTGCTACGCTATTGTGCCAAAGCAACAGTAGCAGAACAATAAAACTATAGTTATGGTATAGAAATCAACTATAGTTAGGACTTACAATAACCTTAAAACATGCCACGCATGCAACACACTTCTGACGCCGATCTGACCTCTGCTCTGTACACAGATATGTACCAGCTATCGATGGCGCACTCGCACTACAACTATAACCGCCACAACGAGCAGGTAGCCTTCGATTATTTTTACCGCAAACAGCCTTATAACGGTGGCTTTACCATTTTTTCGGGTTTAGGCGAAGTGCTGGCCCTGCTGCAGGAGTTTAAGTTCAGCAGCGATGACATTGACTGGCTGCACAGGACGACGAACTTTAACGACGAATTCCTGGAGTTCCTCCGTGATTTCAGGTTTAAGGGCACGGTGTATAGTATGCGCGAAGGAGAAGTGGTTTTTCCGCAGGAGCCGCTGGTGCGCGTGCAGGGCAACCTGGTAGAGGCACAGTTAGTAGAAACCGCCCTGCTGAACTACCTAAACTTTCAGTCATTGATCGCTACCAAGGCGGCGCGTATAAAACAGGTGGCGCGTGGTGCTGTGCTCAGTGAGTTTGGTTTGCGCAGGGCGCAGGGGGTGGGCGGTATGCTGGCAACACGGGCCGCTATAACAGGCGGCTTTACAAGTACATCCAATGTGCTGGGTGCTAAAGTGTATGGAGTGCCGGCCGTCGGAACTATAGCGCATGCCTACATCCAGAGCTACGACGACGAACTGACGGCCTTCCGTGATTTTGCCAAAGTAAATCCGCAGGGCTGTGTGCTGCTGGTTGATACCTATGATACCCTGAAGATCGGAGTGCCTAATGCCATTACCGTTGCCAAAGAAATGGAGCAGCAGGGCCACAAACTGATGGGCATACGACTGGACAGCGGCGACCTTGCCTACCTGGCAAAACAGGCCCGCCAGATGCTGGATGCCGCAGGCCTGAGCTATGTGAAGATTGTGGTATCGAACCAGTTGGATGAGTACATTGTGAAAAGCCTGTTTGACCAGGGTGCCCCGATAGATATTTTTGGCGTTGGTACAAGCCTTGTAACCGGCAAACCCGATGCTGCCCTCGATGGCGTATATAAATTAAGCATGGCCGATGGCGAGCCGCGCCTGAAGCTTTCCGAGAATATCAAAAAAACGACACTGCCTGGCCTGAAACAGGTATACCGCTACCACGACGATGCCGGTAATTTTATAGCTGATGCCGTTGCCCTGGAAAATGAAGCTGCACCGGAGGCCATCCATCACCCGTACGAACCCGACAAAAGAATGACGCTGAAAGGCTATAGTTCGCAGCCGCTGTTACAACCTGTAATGAAGCACGGGGAATTAACCATTACACCAACCCCGATACTGGAAGTAGCCGATTATGCAGCCGAACGCCTGAGTAAGTTAACAGATGAGTATAAACGCTTCGAGAATCCGCATATTTACAAAGTAGGCCTGAGCAAGAAACTTTACGACCTGCGCACCGAGCTCCGAAACAAGTATAAAAAAGACAGTTTATAGTAATGAAAGCATTGATTATAGTAGATGTGCAGCATGATTTTCTGCCGGGCGGTGCGCTGGCCGTACCGGGTGGAGACGAGATCATTCCGCTCATAAACGAACTACAAAGCTACGCCGACCTTATAGTTGCTACCCAGGACTGGCACCCTGCCGGGCATAAAAGCTTTGCATCGGCACACGAAGGGAAGAGCGTTTTTGAGAAGATTGACCTGGAAGGGTTGGAGCAGGTGCTGTGGCCCGACCATTGCGTGCAGGGCACACGTGGCGCGGAGTTTAGCCCGGAGCTGAACATGAACCATGTAGAAGCCATTTTCCGGAAAGGCATGGAGCACGGCATAGACAGCTATAGCGGTTTTTTCGATAACGGACACCGCAAGGCAACCGGGCTGGGAGCCTATCTGAAAGGCCGCGGTGTAACAGAGATCTGGGTTTGCGGACTGGCCAGCGATTTCTGTGTATACTTCACCGCTTTGGATGGCCTGGAGCAGGGCTTTAAAACCACACTAATTGAAGATGCCAGCCGGCCGATAGATGCTAACAGCTTTGAGCTGAAAAAAGAGCACCTGCTCAGTAAAGGCGGACAAATAAGTCATGCCAAAAAGATACTGCTGAAGATGTAATACACTCGCTGAACGCAAGCGATAAACTATGGCGCGAGCGTCTACACTCGTGTCAGACTATAGTTGGGCCTCTGGCCCAGTCGGATTACAAATTCGACTTTATAATTAGACACGGATCACAGATCCGCGCCAGCAAAATACCATACCGCCAGTTTGAGCGCAGCGGTAACAGGTGGTTGTGTATGGCAGCCAGTTTGTAACTTGCTTTGCTTTGAAAAAGCAAGGATTAACTATAGCCTCAACTATAAAACTATAGTTTACAGAGTAAATGTCCTCGCTCGCGTCCCGCGAGTGTGAGTTACCTGCGGACTCTGGCCGCTACACTGATCTACTATAGTTGCCATAAACAAGGCGAGACGCCACCAGATAGCTTACACTCGCGGGACGCGAGCGAAGGCACCAATCATGATATCTGGAACTATAAAAACGAAAAAGCCACTCCTTGTTACAAGAGTGGCTTTTGTGTGCTTTTACTTTGTATGCTTAAGATAAGTAGAACTCGCCTTCATGGCCGTGTGCACGCTGATTTTTAAAGCGGGCAATGTCGGTCTGCATGTTGTTGTAGATCTCCTCTATCTCTTCTGATTCTTCAGTAAGCGGCTTAATGTGCTCGCTCAGTAATTTAGCAGCCAACGGGTAAAACTTGGAGTCGTCGGTGTTTTTGGCGTTTACTTTAAAGTTGCTGATGGCGTTCTCCAGCTTTTTGAGCATCGGGTACTGCCCTTTAAACTCCTGAACGGTGTCACGAAGTTTTTCCCGTATCATGAGATACAGATCCTCTTCAAACGTCATTCCGAAGTCATCATCATCCTCTTCCTCATCAAAATCATTGAAGCTCAAATCGTCGTCGTAATCGAAATCGTCTCTCATGGCTAAATATAAAATGTTTTAAAGTTGATAGTACGGGCTAATTTTCTGTTTGTGTCAGTTATAGCGTAATTTTTAAGCTGCGTTTTGGCGGTAATTTCTGCTAAAAAATGCCAATGCAACTGCATAATTAGCATTTCGGATTATTATTTGCAATAGCTGCCAACAGCAGAATAAATAAGTTTTTTTACATGCTGCACACCCGCCTGATGTACTGCCGTTTGTAAGAATACCCCCTCATAAAAAAAGCTCATACGGTTTGCATGAGCTTTTGATATGGTTTAAGCTAAATAAGCTTATGCAAACTTTCGCTCTATCAGGCGCAGCAGTTTGTGTACGTGCTCTTGCTTCTTGCTCCAATCATACTTGGCAGCTAAGTTCTGGGTTACAAATTGCCTGGCCTGCTCAGGGTCTGCCATCGCATCCAGCGACTGTATGGCCTGGTAATAGGTCAGGTTATCGCCATCAAACAATTCGTTTATAAAGCTGAAGCGCTGGTTTATCGAGATCGCATTTTTAAGCGAGTCAATTTTCTGGTTTGTATGTGCATCGGCCAAAGATGCAGGTGCTGCTTTCTTAAAATTCTCGTTCAGCGTTGGGCGTTCAGCCGCTTTAAACTTCTCGTTCAGGTTGTGGTGCTCAGTCGCTTTAGGAGCAGCAGGTGGTGTAACTATAGTTGCTTCGCGCTGGGCCATGTGTATTGGCGCCACTACGTCTTTTTCTTCTTCTGGCGCGGCCGGTGTAGGCTTGGCAGCTTCAGGTGCCGGCGTGGCAACCGGGGCAGGAGCCGCTGGTGCTACAATATCATCGGCACTTAACGGCAACAAACTGTTAAACTGGCTAACTATAGTTTCCAGTTTGGTAAGCTCGCCCCGGTGTGCGTTCAGGTATAGTTTAAATCGGCTCACTATGTAATCACGGTCGCGGCTGCTGGACGAAAGCGTCTCGATAAAGCCGGCAAACAAGGGCTTGTCAATATCAATGTACTTCAGGTTTTCGTGCAGCTTAGGTAGCGTAATCTCCTCCTGAATGCGCAGAAACTTCTCTTCCAGGGTAGCAGCCGGCGCCAGCACAACCAGGAACGTATCGTAAATGGCTTTCTGCAACAGCGGCTCAAAAGCGTGGCGTTTCATTTTAATCTTGCGCGAGAGCACGTTCATAAAATTCAGCAGGGCCTCCTTTACATCCTCACTTTCAAAATCGAAGTACGGACTGCGCAGATTAGCCATCTCCTGGTGCCACTTCAGGAGCAATTCCTTTATCACAAAAAGATTTACCTGCTTAACAGGTGCAAAATGAAGCAATTGCGGGCCGTTTATAGTATCGTGCGAGGCAAAATGGCGGTCGCACAACACATTTGCCAGCTCTTTGCTGTACCGCTCAAGGTGTAATTGATTATATTTGTCGTCCATTGGGAGTAGCTTTCTTCTCTGAAGTATAAAGGTAACATGCCGGATTTGATTGTGCAAAACCTGAATCAGCGCCATGTAGCCGTTGACGAAGGTCAGACGTTGTTTAAGGCCATACAGGCAGCCGGCATAGACTGGATGCACGCCTGCGGCACCAAAGGCCGCTGCACTACCTGCCGCATTATAGTTTTGGATGGCATGGAGCACCTCGGCGAGCTAAGCCCTGCCGAGCAACGCTACCGCAACAACGGCCGCCTGAAAGATAACGAACGACTTACCTGCCAGTGTATGTTAAGTGGTGGCGATGTTACCGGAAAAGTACCCGAGCAAACCAAGCTACCGCACATGAGCTACTCAGGTTAAATGGTTATATTGTTAAATTGCTGATTGTTGATTGTTCTTTTAGCAGGCTGACAATTAAACAATTTAACCTTCAACAATTTAACAAATAACAACCAGCAATCAACAATTACATATGTTTATAGAACCACGCGTTGGCGGCGGAGGCCAGGCACAGAGAAGGGGATGGATTGAAGTGATCTGCGGATCAATGTTTTCGGGCAAGACAGAAGAGCTTATCCGCAGGCTGAACCGTGCCAAGATTGCAAAGCAGAATGTGGAGATATTTAAGCCAACGGTTGATAAACGCTACCATGAAGAGGATGTGGTGTCGCACAACGCCAATGCCATCCGCTCTACGCCCATCGATTTTGCTCAGGATATGTTGCTGCTGGGTGGTAGCTGCGATGTGGTGGGGATAGACGAAGCCCAGTTTTTTGACGATGGCCTGGCGGAAGTTTGCGTAAAGCTTGCCAACAGCGGTGTGCGCGTGATTGCAGCTGGGCTGGATATGGATTACCTGGGCAAACCATTTGGCCCGATGCCTGCGCTTATGGCCGTAGCCGAATACGTTACCAAAGTACATGCTATCTGCGTGCAGTGCGGCGATATTGCCACCTACTCGTTCCGCAGTGCTGCCTCAGAGCAGCAGGTGCTGTTAGGCGAAACCGATTCGTATGAAGCCCGTTGCCGCCATTGCTTTTTAGAAGGTCTCAAGAATAAGAAATAAACTATTAGCTGATGCGCCTTAATACTTTCATACGTTTGCTATTGCTGCTTTTCGGGGCGCTGCAGGCGTTTGTAAGTACGGCGCAGGTGCCGGTGGGAGCATGGCAACTGCACGTGCCTTACCGCCAGGGCAAAGCCGTAACTATAGCCGGCGACAAAATTTACGCAGTAGTAGAGCAGGGTCTTTTTTACTACGACAAAGAGTTTAACACCACCAAAGCCCTCACCAAATCCGATGGACTGCGTGAGCAGCAGATCAGTGCCATTGGATATGATGCACAAAGCAAAACACTTGTAATCGGGTACGGCAACACCTACATAGACCTGCTGCAGGGGAGTACCCTACACACCATCAGCGATATTGTCCGGAAGAACCTGCCCGGCGAGAAAAAGATCAACCACATATACACCGCTAACCGCACTGCTTACCTGAGCACAACCTTCGGCGTAGTCGTGCTGGATATTGCCCGAAAAGAGATCCGCGATACTTACAGCAACTTAGGCCCCAATGGCGAGCAGCTCAGTATTCTGGCAGCAACTATACACGACGGGCATTTGTACCTGGCCACAACTATAGGCGTACTCAAAGGCAAACTGAACGGCCCCAACCTGCAGGATTTCCGCAACTGGCAAAATGTTACCGGCACGCTTCCGCAAACTATAGCAACTATAGCCACCTCTAACGGTGCCGTTTATGCAGGCACTGCAACTGGTTTATACAGGTTGAATGGCACAAGCTGGCAGCCTACAACTATAGTCCAGCCCATACAAACGCTGCAGCCAACTATAGATTATCTAACTATAACTACGCCATCCAGAGTACTGCTGCTGAGCCAATCCGGAATTATAGTTGAACTCTCTGATGAACTGATTCAGGCGCCAAAAGATGCAGTTACAGACGGAGCTGTAGTTTGGGTAGCCGATGCGCAGGCCGGGTTGGTACAGAAAACGATAAACGGAGCTGCCACTATAGTTACCCCAAGAGGTCCTTATGCCGGAGATGCTTTTAGCCTAAAAACCGAAGCTGGTAAACTGTTTGCCTTTGGCGGAAACTATAACGAGAACTATAGCCCTGCCGATAATTCCAATGGCTTCAGCGTGTACGAGAACTATAGTTGGCAGAGCTACAACCGTTTCACAGATACCACATTCCCTGACGATGTGCAGGACATAGTGGATGGCGTGTATGATGCTGAAAACGGGAAGCTTTACCTGGCCTCTTTAAAGAACGGGCTTATAGTTTGGGATGGCGAGAACTATACCAACTATAATAGCAGCAACAGCCCGCTGCAAAGCGCGCTTGCGAATCCTGAAAATACCCCTGTAACAAGCATTTTCCGCGATCCGGACGGTACCATCTGGTTGGTTAACCCAAGCCGCAGGGCTATGGTGCCATCACTGTTTAGCATTTCTCCGGATGGTGAGCTGCGAGGCTATAGTTTAAACAGTGTAGCAGATGGCACATTGATAGAACAGGTACTGATTGACGACAACGGCTACAAATGGCTGACCAGCAATAAACAGAATAATGCCGGAATTATAGTTTTTGATGAGAAACAGCAGCGTATTAAACGGTTAAATACAGGTAGCGGATCGGGTAACTTGCCGGGCGGAATTGTCTATAGTTTAGTTAAAGACCTGAACGGCGATATCTGGGTGGGCACCAACCGGGGCGTGGCTGTTTTTTATAACCCGTTCGCTGTTTTCGAATCACAAAGCTACGATGCACACTTGCCGATAATTGACCGCAGGCCTTTGCTGGAAGGGCAGCGCGTGTTAAGCATTGCTGTAGATGGCGCCAACCGCAAATGGGTAGGTACAGATAACGGCCTCTGGCTTTTCGGGCCGGATGGCGACGAACTGGTACAGCATTTTACCACGCAAAACAGTCCGCTGCCAGCTAACAGCGTGCACAGCGTGGCCGTAGAGCACAAAACCGGTAACATATTTGTAGCTACTGCAGCAGGTATTGCCTCGTACAGGGCTGGCGTAACTATAACCGAAGACACGCCCGATTGCGCCATCGTTTTCCCGAACCCTGTGCGGAAGGAATTTACCGGTCTGGTAGCTATTTCAAACCTGCCAAACAACGCCGAAGTAAGCATCACCGACATCAGCGGAACATTGATCTATAAAACCAGAGCTACCGGCGGCACTGCCACCTGGAATGTGCGCGACTACAATGGCAAGCGGGCAAAAGCGGGTGTATACCTGGTGCTCAGCTCCGATGCCGATGGCAAGCAAACCTGTATCTCTAAAATAGCCGTACTGCAGTAAATGCTGATCAAGACAAGGGGCGTTGTGCTCAACTACATCAAGTACCGCGAAACTTCCATTATTGCGCGGGTTTATACCGAGCAGTTAGGGTTGCAATCGTACATCATCAACAGTGTGCGTACGCAGCGCAAAGGCTCCCGCATTGCCCTGTTTCAGCCGTTTACGCTGCTCGATATGGTGGTGTATACTTCCAAACAGGGTGGCCTGACGCGTATTTCAGAGTACAAAGCTTCCTATCCTTTTCATTCCATCCCGTTTGATATCCGGAAGAGCAGCATGGTGTTGTTTTTGTCGGAGATGGTAGCCCGTACGGTAAAGGAAGAAGAAGAGAACCCGCCCCTGTTTCAGTTCCTCTACCAGGCTATAGTTGCATTTGATGAGCTGGACCAGGGCTTCGAGAACTTTCACCTCGTTTTTCTGCTACAACTTAGCCACCACCTGGGTTTTGGCCCGACTTCGGGTAAAGAGATTGTGGAGCAGGTGGCTTTCTCGGCTAATGCGCAATCGGCTTCAGCGGCTCCAACGGTGCTGGCACTGCAGGCTTACGAAGAGTATTTTGATGAACTGCTGCACGACCCGGCCCGAACCACTATACCCAATGGTCGCGTACGGCGCGAGCTGCTGTCGGTGCTGGTGCGCTATTACCAGCTGCACGTCGACCGCCTCGGCGATATCAAATCACTGGCAATACTTTCAGAGGTGCTGTCTTAGCAACTATAGTGCGCCCAACTATAAAAATAAAAAGGGCGATACGTTGCAGTATCGCCCTTTCTGTTTAGCTGTAAACCGAAGCTTACTTTTTACTTAGTATCTCTACGTTAAAGATCAGCACGGCATTGCCTGGCACTGAGCCGCTACCATAAGGCCCGTAAGCCAGGTGCGATGGTATAAACAACTTGGCCTCGCCGCCTACACGCATTTTCTGCAGGCCTTCCACCCAGCCATCTATAACGCCTTGCTGCGCCACGCCGTTTACAACCGCAGATTTTCTTACTACAAACGTGGCCGGGCGGCCTCTGTCGTAAGTAGAGTCGAAAATAAAGTTGTTAACGAGCTTGCCAATGTACTGTACTGTTACGGTGTCGTTAAGCTCTACCTGTTCCCCTTCGCCAACCACTACATCCAGGTAATATAATCCGGACTCCGGAGAGCGCACCACAGCTGTCGTGTCGATGTTGTTGTCGCGGAAATATTTGCGGATGGTCTCTTCGTCTTTTGCTTTCTGTGCTTCCACATCAAAGTAAAACGGATCATCGTTTTCGTCTGCAGCGCAGGACGTTATCGATACCACGGCAAATACTAAAAGCAGGCTCTGAAGCAGGCCGTTGCTTTTAAAGAACCTTTTTGTAAGGGCGTGTAGGGTAGTCATAGCTTAACGGTAATTTTTAATTGTTACTGATTACTTAACATCTACCAGCTCCACATCGAAGCGTAGTACAGAGTTTGCCGGCATATCCGGACCGCGGTCCTGTGCACCATAGGCTAACGGCGAAGGGATAAGCAAAATTGCTTCGCTGCCTTCTTTCAGTTCAGAAACACCATCGTCCCAGCCTTTAATTACCTGGCCCTGGCCTAAAGTAAACTCAAATGGTTTACCTGCAGCCATCGGGTTTGTGCGCGAGTTGTCAAACTCTTTGCCATCCAGGAACGTGCCTTTGTAGTGTACAGCTACCACATCGCCAAACTTGGCTTTAGGGCCGTTGCCTTCTTTAGTTACTACATAATAAACGCCTGACTGTGTTTTTTGTACGTTCTGCAGGTTGTTTTCTTTAATGTAAGCCTGGATTTTGGCATCATCCACTTTCAGCTGTTTTTCAGCTTCCACTTTGGCTTTCTCCATCTGCTCTTCCATCATTTTGGCATAGTCTGCTTCTGCATCAGCTTTCGACTGTACCTTCTGCATGTTGATGAAGAAGGTTAGTTCTGAGCCTGGTTTGATGAACGGAGGCAGTGGCTGGCCAAATGTTTTGGCAAACAGGGTGTCCGCGTTGATCTTGAACACACCGCTATCGCCGGGAGCCAGCATGGCAAGGGCGTTTTCCAGGCCGCCTTTCATAGATGGCTGCATCAGCGGAAGGATGATCGGCATTTTAGGGCCCTGTGTGCGGGTATCGGCAAACGTAGAGTCCTCCGAGTTTTTAATAGCCCAGTGGAAGGTAACTACCTGACCGATCTTAGCGCCTACGCTGTCAGCCGGGTTTACTTCACCCTTGTTCTTGTATTCGCCTTTGTCGTTCTTTTCAAAGATCCTATAGCTCAGGCCATCACCTGTTTTATAAAACTCATCGTTGTTTTTGTTGCAGGCCTGTACCATAACGGCACCAGCTATAACCGGCAACAGGAATTTGATTTTAGATAGCATTGATTATTTAAGTTAGATTTTTTAATTAGTTAAGACTGAGCAGCCGCCTGTAGTTGCTCCTGGTATTGTGGCAGCAGGCTCTCAAACTTGGCTACCGTTGCCTCCAGCGAATCCATGGACATGCCGCCGGCCGCGTTTTTATGGCCACCGCCATTAAAATGGGCTCTTGCAAACTCGTTGGCCGAAAAATCACCAACCGAACGGAACGACATTTTAACCGCCTGGCTACGATCGATGATCAGCGCTGCAAAAATAATGCCCTCTATCGATAAAGCATAGTTCACCAGCCCTTCGGTATCACCTGTTTTGGAGTCGTAGGCTTTCAGTTCTTCGGCGGTAATGGCAAAGTAAGCGGTATGGTATTCGCGCAGCACCACCAGTTTTTCCTTAAGTGCATAGCCTAAAAAGCGCAGGCGCAGTTCAGTAGAGCTGTCGTAAATAAGGCGGTGGATGTTGGATGTTTTCACGCCTACGTTCAGCAGATCGGCAATGATCAGGTGCACGTTTGGCGAAGTGCTCGGGTGGCGGAACGAGCCTGTATCGGTCATGATGCCGGCATACAGGCACTCCCCGATGTTGGTATCGATCAGGTCACCGTCGCCCAGATCCTTTATCAGGTCGTACACGATCTCGGCCGTAGCGGCTGCGTTGGTGTTCGAGAACTGTATATCAGCAAAGGCTTCGGGCTGCAGATGGTGGTCTATCAGTACTTTGATGCCTTTGGCGTTACGAATGTACTCGCCCATCTCGTTTATGCGCGACAGGGCCGAAAAATCAAGACAAAAGATAACCTGCGATTCTTTGATGATGCGCTGTACCAGTTCGTCGTTTTTTTCAGAGTAAATGATCACGTCGTCGTTGCCATGCATCCAGTTCAGGAAGCCCGGGTAATCGGAAGGCGTAACTACGGTAACACGGTGCCCTTTCTTTTTAAGATAACCTGCCAGGCCTAAAGACGACCCCAGCGCATCGGCGTCTGGTTTGTGGTGCGTGGTGATCATCACCTCTTTAGGTTCCTTCAGAAGCTCTTGTAGAGCGCTAACATCATACATAGGGTAAGTATAATTCCTCTGATTAATAAGGAAATAAACTGCGAATTTCTGAAGAAATAACTTCTAAAACAATAAACCGGCCGGTAAGCAGGTAAAGATACAAAAAGTGCTTCCCGCAAACTATAGCTATAGTTTGTAGTATTATTAACCATAAAACTACTAATTTTGCGACCGTAAAACAGAAACAAACCTTATAAATAAGACATCACATGGCAGGAAACATCACTTTTACCATGATAAAGCCGGATGCAGTAGCGGATAACCACATTGGCGGCATCACTAAAATGATCGAGGAAGGCGGCTTCCGTATAGTTGCAATGAAAAAGACAAAACTGTCTGAGGAGCGTGCCGGCAAATTTTACGAAGTACACAAAGAGCGTCCGTTCTATGGTGACCTGGTAAAATATATGTCGAAAGGCCCGATTGTGGCGATGATCCTGGAGAAAGACAACGCAGTAGAAGATTTTCGTAAACTGATTGGTGCTACCAACCCGGCGCAGGCTGAGGAAGGCACTATCCGTAAGAAATACGCGAAGTCTATCGAGTCTAACGCCGTGCACGGTTCTGACTCTGATGAGAACGCACAGATCGAAGGCGACTTCTTTTTCGCTGCCGACGAGCGTTTCTAAACTATAGCGCACGAATACTTATTGATTAAGAAAGCCCCGTAGAGCATAGCTTTGGCGGGGCTTTTTATTTGTACTTACAAACCAACTATAGCTTATGAAACAAAAACTTTTACTCCTCATTTTTGCCTTGCTCGCGGGCACTGCAGCACATGCACAGAAAATATCCTATGGTGTAACTGCCAGAGCCGGAGTTTTTAAGACCCTGGTAAGCGAGCAGCGGGAAGCCGCAGCAACATACGATATAGGGCTGCAGGCGTCGCTGGGGGCATGGCTGAAATTGCCACTTGCAAATAAAAGCAGCCTGCAGTTTAATATTTTGAATACAGCAGAACGCCAGGGCGCCGGAGAGGTACAGGTTATAGATTATAACAGACACCCCATTGCCGATGCCGAAGTGAGAGATGAAAACTTAGCAGTTGCCCTTCAGTTAATTTACCTGTATGCATTGAACGAAAGGTGGAGTGCAGGGACAGGTGTGGGATTTAAATACGAGTACTACTCAAAAAATAAAATTGAGAAGGATTTCGAGGATTACCTTATCCATCCAAGCTATGATAACGAATACCGACAGGATTTAACCCTGCATCTGCCTGTCGAGATACAATACACGTTTAATGAGCGGTTTGCACTTGCAGCCCAAGCACAGGTACAACTCTCTAACAGGCTGGATACTACCAACAGTGATTACAGGGAGCGCGACCTTGGTTTCTCTGCAGGCATAAACTACAAACTTAAATAGGCCTGAAAACAAAAAGCCAGCCCCGGTAAAGGCTGGCTTTTTGTTTTTTGATTTAATGCTTAATCTCTTGGTATAGTCAGTTTCTGGCCTGGTTTAATCAGGTCAGGGTTGTCGCCGATTATAGATTTATTCGCGTTATAGATCTTGGTCCATGAGCTGGCGCTACCATACTGTCGCTGCGCAATTTTCGATAACGAGTCGCCGGACTGAACAGTGTAGGTGTCTGTGCTGGCAGAGCCAACATGTTGCTGGCTTGAGGATGCTGTGGTACCTTGTGCAGGCTGGCCAGGCATCTGGTTGGTTCTCGGTGAACCTGTTGGTCGTTTAGCAGGCTCTTCCTTCCCCTTCTTTAAAAAATCAAACAATCCCATAATTCAAAAATTAAAGTTCCAGTCTTAAGTTAAGGGTAGCCCTGCAGGTGCAAAGCCACTCAAATAAATACGCCGTAAATAGCGCATAGTTGTGTACCTGCCTGAATTAAAACCAGATACAATGCTACTAACTTATAGCTGGCAAGGCACGTAAGTTAAGCACGGCCTCAGCCCGTTGCTGGGCCACAAACGTGTAAAACTTACTATTTGAAACTATGGAAATGAAGACTGTAAACGGGGGGATAAATGCCCTTTACAAAATGGTGCTGCCCCTTTTACTGGCAGTAGTGCTTGTAAGCTGTGGTGGTAAAGACACAGCCGGAACCGAGAGCATGCTTACTGGCCCAAGCAGCAAAACCTGGACAGCCAAAAAAGAGCTGAATGCATCGGGCGATAAAGAAAAACTGACTGATGCCGAAAAACAGCAGAACATACAGTTTTATGCTGATGGCCGCTTTGCTATGGGAGGCGCCAGTACCCTGCAGACCGGCACCTGGGAGTACGACCAGTCTGCCAAAAAGCTAACACTGCAGTTCGAGAACCAAGAAGTATCGGAAACCTTTGACGTAGTGAAACTGGAAGAAGATGAGCTGCGCCTGCGGGCCGCTGATGGTTCGGAGATGGTGATGGAAGTAGAGAAGTAACAGAAAGTGATACAAACTGAAAGCCGGTGTAACAGCCGGCTTTTTTTTACTGCCTGGCAAGGCGCCTCAGGGCCAGTAAACCCAGGGCAGGGCCAATGGCCAGCAAACCAAACACAACCGGCAGCGGGCTATAGTTCAGAAGCATATCAGTTAGTTGTATGCTGATGATGGTTAAGGCAAAGCCAATGCTAACTACAACCGTAAGAGCCGTGCCGACCAGGTGCGGCGGTGCTGTTCGGGCATTTAAAGCAGAGAATTGAGGCGAATCGCCGGCCACCACAATGCCCCAGAACAACAGAAACGGCAGTATAATGATTGCAGCACCAGCCTGAAGCACAAGAATGGCCGCTACACAGCAAATACCTGAAAGCAGCAACTGCACAAATGCCACCCTGGCGCTACCAAACCACTGCGATAAATAACCGCCAACTACACAGCCCACGGCGCCAGCCGCAATAATACAGAAACTATAGAATGAGATTTGTGTGGTAGTAAGGTCAGGCAAACTATAGGCGAGTATAACCGGCACAAAGGCCCAGAACGTGTACAGCTCCCACATGTGCCCGAAGTACCCCAGCGCCGCCGCCCGAAACTCTTTCACTCTGAATACCTGTAACATGTTGCCTGCATCAAAAGTGGCTCCTTTGCGCAGATATGGCCCATCGGGCACAAGCAGGAACATAAAAATGCCACCTGCAGCTGCCAGCAGGCTTATAGTCAGCAGCATGGTTTGCCAGGGAAGCTCGGTGCCCAGGGCCCGTAGTAAATGCGGAAAGGCCGTGCCCAGCACCAGTGCCCCTACCAGGTAGCCGATCGCTTTGCCTAAGTTGCTGCTGTACCAGCCTGCCGCTATTTTCATGCCCACGGGGTAAACACCGGCTAACAAAAATCCGGTTGCTACCCGAAGCACAAGTAGCGTTGCCAGGTTGCCCGGCAGTAAAACAAGCAGTGCATTTGCCCCGGCACCGGCCACGGCACAAACCATAAACAATACCCGCGGCGAAACCCTATCGGCCAGCGACAGGATGGCAAAACAAAGGGTGCCCAGTATAAACCCCAGCTGCACCGACGAAGTGACCAGTGGCAGGGCGCCCTGCTGCAGATTAAAATCCTGTTGTAACTCCGGCAACACTGCATTGCCCGCAAACCACAACGACGTGCCCGCAAACTGGGTAAAAACGATAGTTGGCAGAACACGACGCATTGTAGTTTAGGAGTTAGAGAAGTATGAGTTTAGGAAGTTAGAAGTTTTGAAAGTGTAACTTAGGGGTTTTCGAGAGTTTTAGGTTGGATATTAAACTACTACTATAACTCCTAAACTCTCTAACTCTTACTTCCTAAACTATCCCAGAATTGTTTCGGCGAATTTTTCGATGGCTTTGCGGGTTTCGTAGGGGCGCTCGAACATGCCCATGTGGCCGGTCTGCCCCAGGAAATAGACCATGCTGTTATCAGGCAGGTGGCATTGCTCCAAGGCTTTATCCATAGGTACGGCTCCGTCTTCTTTGCCAAAAATAAACAGTACCGGGAATTTAGCTTTCTTCAGCACATCGGTTCTGTCGGGACGGTCGCGCATGGCAGCAAGGCCACCAATTATGCTTTCTTTTGGTGTATCGGTGCCTATTTTCTTCATCAGATCTATTTTACTGCGGAGCTTCTCCCGGTTATCAGCAAAGAACAGCGGCTCCACAAACGACTGCATAAACTTCTCTACACCGTGTTTCTCCACAAATTCGATGGTTTTGTTGCGGTTGTCTTTCTTTTCGTCGGTGTCGGGTAGGGCAGAGGAGTGGAACAGGCAAAGGCCGTTTAGCATGTTGCTGTACTTTTCTGCAAAAGCCATGCTCACATAGCCGCCCATCGAATGCCCGATGAGTATACATTTCTTCACACCCAGTTTATCCAGCTGCTGTTTCACATAGTCTGCCATGGCATCCATGCTATAATTTGTAGTATTAGCGGTGTTATTCCCAAAGCCCGGCAGGTCTAAGGCTATTGTCCTGAACTTTTGCTGCAGCGGCTTTTTAAAGTCTGTCCATAGGTGTTTGCTCTCGGCGAAGCCATGCAGAAAAACCAGTGTCTCGCCGGATCCGGCATCGGTATAAGTAGCGTGTGGCATAGTTTAGTTTGTAGCTATAGTTTGTAAAGATAGTAAATACGGAATATCCGTGGCATTAGCGGCTAATCACTTCCATTCCTTATCTAAAGAAGAGAGCTTCAAAGGCTGAGCTATAGTTGGGGCTATGGTGTTATAGTTGCTGTTGGTCAAACCACCCCTACCCCTCCTTAACCAAGGAGGGGAACTCTGCTACTGCTATAGTTTGATTTATAGTTTTATAGTTTACGATATTGAGCGGACAGGTCGCGACCTGCCCCTACGGAATTACAACCACGAGAAAAACCGATCTGCTCCAACCAAGAGACATAGAGCAAACTATAGCCAAAGGCAGCAGCTATCGAGCTCTATATCAGTCTTTGGGTTGAGCGCCTTTGACTTGTTGCGGTGCCGCCAGGCAATCCGACGCAGGAGGATAGCAAGAAGGCAGCAGCGCGATGCCCGAAGACGGGGCCTCCCGGCCCGGGAGGGAGCCAGGCAAACTATAAAACTATAGGCTCTTAGAGCTCTCAGGATTGGTAGATGTTATAGAGCAACGGCTTGTTTCGAGTAGTAGGCAAATTCAACTATAGCATCAAACGCTAGCAGGAGCTGCGCACGCTGCTAGGTCTTTACAAACTATAGCCTGAGATAGATTTCTCACTTTGTTCGAAATGACAATAATGGAAACTATAAGACATATAAGATACCTCGACTTTTCTCGATATGAAGAACAAAAAAGCCCTGCAGTTTTAAAACTCCAGGGCTTAAATCTTATGTACTATGTTAGTAAATCTTAATTCAGGAGCAGAGCTCAGTTATACTTTAACCGCAACCCCAATCATCTCACGTACAGTGCGCTCAATGTCTTCCGGGGCGAAGCCGGCTTCGCGGTGTAGTTCCAGCTGGGAGCCGTGTTCAAAAATCTTATCCGGAATACCAAGGCGTTTTACCTGTGAGGTGTAGCCATGATCTACCATAAACTCCAGTACCGCACTACCAAAACCACCCTGCAGGCAGCCATCTTCTACGGTAATTACTTTGCTGTATTTAGAGAAAATATGATGAAGCAATTCTTCATCCAGCGGCTTGGCAAAGCGCATGTCGTAATGGCCTGGTGTAATGCCGTCGAAGCTTAGCTTTTTGCAAACATCTACCGCATAGTTACCGATGTGGCCAAACGTAAGTATCGCTACTTCTTCGCCTTCCTGTATGGTGCGGCCTTTACCGATCTTGATGGTTTCAAAAGGAGTTCTCCAGTTAGGCATAACACCTTCGCCGCGTGGGTAGCGGATCGTGAACGGACCAGCACCTTCTTGCGTGGCCGTAAACATCAGGTTACGTAGTTCCTTCTCGTTCATAGGGGCAGATACCACCATGTTCGGGATGCAGCGCATGTAGGCAATGTCGTAAGCGCCGTGGTGTGTCGGGCCGTCGGCACCGGCAAAACCAGCTCTGTCCAGGCAGAAAACTACGGGCAGGTTCTGTAAACACACATCGTGCACTACCTGGTCGTAGCCGCGCTGCATAAACGTGCTGTAAATGTTGCAGAACGGAATCATGCCTTGCGTAGCCAAACCGGCGGAGAAAGTTACCGCGTGTTGTTCAGCGATACCTACGTCAAAAGCACGGTCCGGCATGGCTTCCATCATAATGTTAAGCGAGCAACCAGATGGCATAGCAGGTGTTACCCCCATAATTTTAGGGTTCTGCTCTGCCAGCTCCACAATGGTATGGCCAAACACATCCTGATACTTTGGTGGTTGTGGCTTATCGTAGTGCTTTTTATAGATCTCACCGGTAATCTTATCGAACAGACCCGGCGCGTGCCATTTGGTCTGGTCTTTTTCGGCCAGGGCAAAGCCTTTACCTTTGGTAGTTACACAGTGGAGGATTTTCGGACCCGGGATATGTTTCAGGTCTTCCATTACCGACACCAGATGATTGATGTCGTGTCCATCTATAGGGCCGAAATAACGGAATTTCAGGCCTTCGAACAGGTTGCTTTGCTTCAGCAGCGATGCTTTAATACCGCTTTCTATCTTAGAGGCGATGTGCTGTGCATTCGGGCCGAACTTGCTGATCTTGCCCAGTATATTCCAGATCTCGTCGCGTACCTTATTGTAAGTGCGGGAGGTGGTAATGTCGGTTAAATATTCTTTCAGAGCGCCTACGTTCGGGTCGATGCTCATGCAGTTGTCGTTCAGGACTACCAGCAGGTTGGCGTTGGTAGCGCCGGCGTGGTTCAGGGCCTCAAACGCCATACCGCCTGTCATGGCGCCATCACCAATCACGGCAATGTGCTGACGCTCTTTTTCGCCTTTGTACTGCGAGGCAACTGCCATGCCCAGTGCCGCCGAAATAGACGTGCTGGAGTGGCCTACGCCAAACGTATCGTACTCGCTTTCTTTACGTTTCGGGAAACCGGAGATGCCACCGTATTTGCGGTTGGTGTGGAAAATATCGCGGCGGCCGGTCAGTATCTTATGCCCGTATGCCTGATGCCCCACATCCCAAACCAGCTGGTCGTAAGGTGTATTAAACACATAGTGCAGCGCAGTAGTAAGCTCTACTACACCCAGGCTGGCCCCAAAATGGCCACCGTGTATCGACACTACATCTATAATATACTGTCGTAGCTCCTGGCTTACCTGCAGCAATTGTTCCGGCTTCAGCTTACGCAGGTCGGCAGGTGTGTTGATGGAGGCTAGCAACTCTCCGGGTTTAATGATCATAAGTGTACCTTTATAGACCCTCAACAATTTTTATCGTCAAAAGTTTGCTGTTTGCAAAATTGTAAAACGACCGGGCAAAACGTAAAATTAATAAAAATAATGTACGAATTACCTGACCGATGATTTTCATAGCCGGAGTGTTCAAAATTTATGCCTGAAACTGCTGTCAGCCAAACTATAAGCCCTGGCAGAACTATAGTTGGCGGCACATGGTTAACCCTGCAGCGTGTTCTGTTGGTGCATGTGGCCTGGGTAAGCACAGGTATAAACTGGGAGTTACACCAAATCAGCTAAAAATGTTTAAATTTGCTGTTCGTTAAGCGCCGGGCGCTGCAGTAAAAACCTGAAGTAAAGTGAGTTTCGAGATAAAATTACCGTTGTTTGAGGGGCCGTTCGACCTGCTGCTTTTTTTTATTGAGCGCGATGAACTGGACATACACGACATTCCGATCTTTCAGATCACGAATGAGTTTATGGGCTACATACGGCAACTGGAGCAGCTGAACATTGAAGTAGCCAGTGATTTTATACTGACCGCTGCTACCCTGATGCGCATTAAGGCCAAAATGCTGCTGCCCCGCACCGAAAAAGACGAGGAAGGCAATGAAATAGACCCGCGCCAGGAACTGGTACAGCACCTGCTGGAGTATAAAAAATATAAAAGCGCAGTGCCGGCCTTATCGGAAATGGAAGACCTGCGCCTGGCCCAGGAAAACCGCGGCAATATACACGACGAACTTCAGGTAATTGCTAACGCCAACAATTTTGAATACGAGCTGCAGGACCTGAACCTGTACCGCATTATGCGCGTGTTCGAGAAAGCTATGACGCGCTACGAAGAAGAGCAGAACCGCCCGAAGCATACCGTCATTCAGTATCCGTATACGATAGAAGGGCAGCGCAACGTCATTCTGAAAATGGTAACCGAGCGCCAGCGTACTACTTTCTCGGAAGTTATAAAGCAGTTCCCGGATAAGATCGGGATGATATTCAACTTCCTGGCCATACTGGATATGCTGCAGCTGAACCTGATCGGGATTGAAGTAGGCGAAGGATTTAATGATTTTACTATAACGATAGCCGAAGGGCAGGCCGCCCAGGTAACACAACTGCTGGTTGAGTAGTTTTTAGACACCGTAAACACAAGAAAGCCAGCACACCTGCATGGATCAGAACCAGAAAACCATACTTAAAAGTTTTAGCCCGGTAAAGGTATTGATACCTGTGGTGCTGGGCCTGGGCGCTACTGCCTGGTTGTTTATAAAAGACGATAAGCTGGGCGACCTGGCCAGCATAGCCGATGCTAATATGTGGTGGCTGGTAGCCGCGCTGTTGGTGCTCGTTATCCGCGACTTTGGCTACATTTACCGCATCCGGGCCCTGACTGATAAATTCCTGACCTGGCGCAACAGCCTGGATGTAATTATGCTCTGGGAGTTTGCTTCGGCCGTTACGCCCTCGGTAGTAGGCGGTACCACAGTGGCTACCATCATCCTGAACAAAGAAGGCATACCATTAGGAAAGTCGCTGGCTTATGTTATGCTGACCGCGGTGCTGGATAACATGTTCTTCATCGTAGCAGCTCCTATTGCCCTGCTGGCCACGCAAGGCGATGTTTTCCCTACCTTCGGGCTCGATCCATCGGATGTAAGCAAGCTGAAATGGGCATTTTATGTAAGCTATAGTTTAATTGCCCTGTACACGTTCCTGATGATCTATGCCTTGTTTGTAAGGCCGCGTGCTTTCAAATGGCTGTTATTAAAGATCACTTCCATCGGTTTTCTGCGCAAATGGCGTGTAAGTGCTTTCCAGCATGGCAACGAGATCATCTGGGCATCGCAGCAACTGAAAGGGAAAGACACTGCCTACTGGAGCAAAGCGATCCTTTCCACCATCTTTGTGTGGAGCGCTCGCTACTTCCTGTTAAACTGCCTCATCGCAGCCTTTGTTGATGTAAGCTTAAGCGAGCACCTGCTCATTATTTCCCGCAACCTCATCTTCTGGATCGTGATGCTGATCGCTATTACGCCAGGCGGCGCCGGTATTGTGGAGATGGCTTTCCCAAGCTTCTTCGGTTTGTTCCTGGGTGGTTTCAGTAATGTAGTGGTAATGCTGTACCGTTTGATCACCTACTATCCATACCTCATCTTAGGCTCCATTTTCCTCCCTAAATGGATAGCCAAGGTCTTCGGCCGCAGCGCGGTGCAACAGAGAGAGTTCGCTTCTGAAACGAGAAGATAGTTTTAAGATTTTATAGTTTTGAGAAAGCAGCACCGGATAGCTCCGATGCTGCTTTTTTGTTGTTCAGGCTATTAGCTAATGGTAGGTTTGTGTGAGCTATAGTTGTCATTATCGTCATGTCGAGCGCAGCCGAGACATCTTATATGTCCTGTAGTTCATTCCTGCTCTTTTGTCATTTCGAACAAAGTGAGAAATCTATCTCAGACTATAGTTGGTTCTTTGTCATCCCGAGCGATAGCCGAGGGATCTTATGTGTCGTATAGTTCGATCAGCTATCATTCTATAGTTGACTTTGCCTACTGCTGGAACCAAGCCGTTTATTTCATAGCTACTTTTCATCCTGGGAGCTTTAATAGCCTATAGTTCTATAGTTTCATTGGCTCCCTCCTGGGCCGGGAGGCCCCGTCTTCGGGCATCGCGCTGCTGCCTTCTTGCTATCCTCCTTCGTCGGATTGCCTGGCGGCACCGCAACAAGTCAAAGGCGCTCAACCCAAAGACTGAAATCACATTCGATAGTTGCTGCTCTAACTATAGTTGCTGTATTTGCTCTTAGCTAAAGCAGATCGTCTTTTCTCGTGGTTGTAATTCCTTGGGGCAGGCTGCGCCTACCTGCTCTTGGTCTGTAACTATGAAACTATAGTTTAAACTATAGCAAAGACGGAGAGTGTCCCCTTGAGGGGACTACAGGGGTGTTAAACGTTAACTATAGAACTATAGCCAAACTCCCTCTCCTGTTTTTAGGAGAGGGCCGGGGTGAGGTAAAACACAAATCCTGCAAATCCTTTAATCCTGAAAATCCTGATTCAGACAAAAGTCAACCGTAATTAATAATTCATCATTCCCTGCGTACCTTTGTGCTATGAAAGTTATAGTAGTTGGCGGCGGAATTGGTGGGTTGTGCGCAGCCATCGCGCTGCAGCGCCAGGGCATCGAAACGATAGTTTACGAAGCGGCCCCGGAACTGAAACCTGTGGGGGCTGGTGTCGGGCTGGCTGCCAATGCCATACAGGGCCTTGCAAGGTTAGGTGTAGCCAATGCCGTTATTGCCCGCGGCAAGGAGCTGGAAGCGCTTACCATCTTCGACGAGCACGACCACATCATCACCGACCAGGATACGCGCCTACTGAGCAGGAAATATGGCATCAGCAACTTCGTGATACACCGCGCCGACCTGCATGATGTGCTGGCACAGGCATTGCAACCAGGCACCTTACACCTCAACAAGCGCTGCCAGACTATAAATCAGCAAAGCAACCAGGTGCAAATCACTTTTACCGATGGCACCCAAACTATAGCCGACCTTCTGATTGCGGCAGACGGCATTAATTCTGTGATCCGGCAGCAGCTGTTACCTGAAAGTAAGCCTCGGTATGCCGGCTACACCTGCTGGCGCGGTGTTATCCAAAACCCGGGTGTAACTATAAACAGCATGATTTCTGCGGAAACCTGGGCACCGCAGGGGAGGGTAGGCATGGCGCCGCTTCCCGGTAACCGCATTTACTGGTATGCCTGTATCAACGCCTCCGAAAACGACCCGCGTATGCGCCGGATGTCACCCGCACAGCTGGCAGATCATTTTAAAGGTGTACACGAGCCGGTGCAGCAGGTGCTGGCCGCTACCAAATCTGAAGAGCTGATCTGGGGTGATATTGCCGACCTGAAACCACTGAAAAAGTTTGTATACGACCGCATTGTTTTGCTGGGAGATGCTGCGCACGCTACCACACCCAACATGGGGCAGGGCGCCTGCCAGGCCATAGAAGATGCCGTAGTGCTTGGGCAGTGCCTGCAACAGCAATCAACAATAGCCAGTGCTTTGGCAACTTATGAAAAGCGCAGGGTAGCCCGTACAGCCAAAGTTGTCCGGTTGTCGCGGCTGCTGGGGTGGGTTTCGCAGTGGGAGAACCCGTTGTTAATAAAAGCCCGGAACGCCATTTTCAGGGCAACGCCCGCATTTGTAACACAGCGCCAGATGGAAGACCTGTACCGTGTCGATTTTTAGATTGGGCCGATTTGCCTTACCTTAGCTTTAACTATAGCACAACCTGTATGAAAAATATATTCCTGCTACTGCTTGCCCTTTTTGCCCTTGCAAGCTGCTCCGACAGCAACGACGCCCTGCTCGAAAAGCTCAGAACCGCTGTGGAAACTGAAAACCCCGAAGGCTACAACACCATCGACGTAAGCGCACTGACTGATTTTGAATGGGACAGGATGTTTTATTTCCAGGGTGAGCAGACAGCGCTGGATATACAGGCCGAAACAGGCGTGAAGTGGGAAGGTGCCAGCGATGTGCCGAAAAACCATAACCGGCTGTTGTTTATGAAGGGAGACCAGGTAGTGAGCTATGTGGATTATAATGTAGATGAGTTTCCGTTGCGGGTATTTGGCTGTGAGAACGACCGGTGGATATATCCGCGCAACCGCAGTACCTTCGCCAGTTTTAGCTACTGCCTTAACGATAAGCAAACATACGCTTTCGTACCGAAGCCTTGCCTGCAGAACATGCAGGAGCTGATAAACACCAAATGCGATGAAGCCCCGAAAGCAGAATAAACGAAAGCCGGTACTAAGCCGGCTTTTCTGTTAGATCACCTATAGTTGGCTGTAGCTGGGGCCGCAGTAACTTCCAGCGGATTATCTCTTCATTGCGGCTCACTTCCTGCATGCCCAGCTTTTCAAGTACACGGGCCGAGGGTGTGTTATTCAGCAGGCACCTTGCAGTAATGGCTTTCACGTCCGGTTGCCTGAATGCCCAGTTTGCCAGTCCTTTGGCAGCTTCCAGTCCAAACCCGTTTTTCTGTGCCTGCACTATAATCGCATACCCAAGGTCTACTTCGCCATTTTCGTTTGGCAAGCCTTTAAAACCTGCATCGCCAATTACCGTCATGCTTTGCCGGTGCACTACCATATACGACTCAAAGCCGCTTGGCTCCGGCACTAACTCCAGATTTCTGATGATCTTCGGGAAGGTGTCGATTGCTTCCTGGTCCGGCCAGTAAGGGGTAAGCTGCAGGCCAAGCTTCGGAATAATGCTTGTGTCGCCGGCCATCAGCATTTCAGTAATTTCTAAGGTAAAAGGCAGCAGTATAAGCCTGTCGGTGTGGATGGGTTGGGCGGGCATTTGAAATTTTTAAGTTCACTAAAATTAAGCTAAGTCAAACATATAACCTTTCATTAAATATTACATGGGATAATTTTTCATCTCTCAAAAAGGTAAATCGTTCTCATGTTTTCTTTTCAGACTGTCATTTTCTTCTTTCATGCGGGTATACTCTTCTCCCCACCATCTGAAGTAATATTCCTGAGTAACTCTTTGAAACTCTTCATCGTTTTTCATCTCTTCTTCAGTAATTTTCCCCAAATTTATTAGTTCTTGAAATGATAACTCTCTGCCAATTGCCCTGGCAACTAACTGTACATCTGGATCTGATTCATGAAGTCTGGTAGCTTTTTCAAATAGAGTTTCTTCTTCAGAATTCTCATATGGATTACTGTTCTGAAATAATGTTAATTTAATGGTGTCATAAATTGATGCTTTGTCGCTTAAATCCTCTAATGCCTCAATTATCGATATTACTGCTTTATTTTCATACCTCAGCAATTCTTTAAAGTATTCATGCTTGTATTCTTTTGATATTTCTTCATCTAACCCATAAGCTAAAGAGCGCGTGATTTTTAACAACCGCTTTAAGCTGCTAACAATTCGCTGTAACTGTGGCCCTTTAATAAATGTAGAGTTCATAATTTTGCTTTACTTGAACGATGTTTAATATAAAACTACAACAAATAGAGAGTAAGTGCACTGAACTAAAAAAGCAGAATATACTTATTAACAAAAAACGGGGACTAAGAAGTCCCCGTCAGATACCTTCCGGACTCAGAACTCCGGAAGAGCAGTAATTATACTATAATCAGTCTATTGTCAAAAGAAACTATACCAGCTCGTTCTTCACCAGATATTCGGCAATCTGAACGGCATTGGTAGCGGCACCTTTGCGCAGGTTATCGGCTACTATCCACATGTTTATAGTTTTAGGCTGCGTTTCGTCTAAACGTATGCGGCCAACCAGTACGTCGTCTTTGCCATGTGCGTCTTTCGGCATTGGGTACTGCAGGTTTTTCACATCGTCCACTACCTTCACGCCTTCAGTTTCGCCTAAAATGCGGTAAACTTCATCCAGCGTAAAATCCTTTTCAAACTCCACGTTCACCGACTCCGAGTGGCCGCCCATTACCGGTATGCGCACTGCTGTAGCCGTTACCCGGATAGAGTCATCGCCCATGATCTTCTTGGTTTCGAGGATCATTTTCATTTCCTCTTTAGTGTAGCCGTTGTCGGTAAACACATCAATGTGCGGCAGCACGTTCAGGTCGATCTGGTACGGATACGCTTTCTCGCCTTCTTTACCTTCGCGCTCGTTCATCAGTTGCTCCACCGCCTTCACACCCGTGCCGGTTACCGACTGGTAGGTGCTTACAACTATACGCTTCGCCTTCAGTTCTTGGTGCAGCTTGTTCAGGGCTACTACCATCTGTATGGTAGAGCAGTTCGGGTTCGCGATGATCTTATCTTCTTTGGTCAGTTCTTTGGCGTTAATCTCCGGCACTACCAGTTTTTTGGTTGGGTCCATTCGCCATGCCGACGAGTTATCCACTACAACGGTACCTACTTCGGCAAACTTCGGGGCCCACTCCGTAGAGGTGCTGCCACCGGCTGAAAAAATTGCTATTTGCGGGGCAGCCGCAATCGCGTCCTGCATCCCGATAACCTTTATCTGTTTACCCTTAAACTCCATCTGTTTACCAACAGATCTCTCAGAAGCAACCAACATCAACTCTGTTACCGGGAAGTCGCGCTCCGCCAGTACTTTCAAAATTTCGCCGCCTACCAATCCGGTGGCGCCTACTACTGCTACTTTCATTTAGGGTATATAATTAATTGTTTAATGGCTTGATGGTTAAATTGTCTGAATCAGGATTTACAAGATTAAAGGATTAGCAGGATTATAACCTTCTAACTTCCAGTCTTTCTTACTCTTAAATTCTTTAACTCCTAAACTCTCTAACTCCCAAACTGTCCTAACTAACCAATCCGCGTCCCGTAATAGTTCTAAAATTATAAAAGCGTCTGGTATGTTGGGCGTGCCGGCCGGGCCGTCGGGCTTTCGCCTGTACTCCTCGCTATCGCTGCGGGGTGCCGGCTCTATCCCTCACGCGGGTGCAAATTACGTAAGTTTTTACCACAATTTCTGTGCATGAAACAAACTTTACTCTTTCTGTTCCTGCTGTTTCCGTTCGTGGCGCTGGCCCAATTGCAGGACGATTTTTCGGACGGAAACTTTACCCAAAACCCCACCTGGACCGGCGATGCAGGGAGTTTTATAGTTAATGCGCAAAACCAACTGCAAAGCAACGGCCCTGCCGTAACCGGAACTGTGCTGCAGCTTGTTACACCGTCGCAGGCTATAGTTGGCACCACCTGGGAGTTCTGGGCAAACCTGAAACTGGCAACTTCCTCAACCAACTACACCGACATCTACCTCGTTTCTGACAACGCCGATCTGAACAGTACAGCCACCAATGGTTACTTTGTGCGCATCGGTAACACCGCCGACGAAGTGAGCCTGTACCGCAAAGATGCCGGCAAAACCGCTGTGCTTATCATTAACGGTCAAGATAAAACGGTGGCAACCAGCAATAACATCGTGCGCGTGCGGGTAACCCGAACTATAAACTATGAGTGGGAGCTAAGTGTAGACGTATCCAGTACAGGCCAGAATTATGTGAGCCAGGGTACAGCCACCGATGCCACGTACAAACGCTCGTTTTACTTTGGCGTGCTGGTGCGCTATACATCGGCCAACAATAAGAACTTTTACTTTGATGACTTTAAAATTACCGATACGCCGCCGCCTGTGTTGGAAGAATTGCAAACTATAAGCACCCAGGAAATTACACTAAAGTTTAACGAACCACTGCAGCCGGAGCAAGCCCAAACTATAGCCAACTATACCCTCAACGGAACTACAAAACCAACTATAGCGGAGCTCACAGAAGCAGGAACCGTGCGCCTGGTTTTCGGACAGAGTTTTAGCATAGGCAACAACACGCTGACTATAACCAACCTGCAGGATCTGTACGGCAACGTGCTCAACAGTTCTATTACACGCAGCTTCAACTTTATTCCGCCGGCTGTGCTGCCAAACTATAACGAGCTTCTCATCACCGAAATTATGGCCGATGAAAGCCCTGCTGTTGGCTTACCAGAACAGGAATACATCGAACTATACAATGCCACTACCGATAAAGTGCTTACGCTGCAGGGCATCCGCTACTCTGATGCCACCTCAACTACAACCTTGCCGAATGTACAATTGCTGCCCGGCGAGTATGCTGTAGTAGTGCCCAACACACAGGTTCAGAACTTCACAAAATTTGGTAAGGTTGTAGGTATCAGTAATTTTCCGGGCTTGAATAACAGCGGCGAGTTGCTGCAATTGCGTCAACCAAATGGCAAGCTTATTTATGCGGTAAACTATAGCGATGCTTGGTATAAGAACAGTACCAAACGCGAAGGCGGCTGGTCTCTGGAAATGATAGACGTAACAAATCCCTGTGCCGGCACTGAGAACTGGACAGCTTCTGTTGACCCACGGGGTGGTACGCCGGCACAGCCCAATTCCGTAACAGCCTCCGTTCCGGATAACACACCACCAACTATAGTCAGCGCTTCCGCCATTTCGGCAACGCAGGTTCTGCTTAAATTTAATGAGCGCCTGGATAGTACACAGGCTGCAACTATAGCCAACTATAACATTAACCCAACTATAGGGATAACCGGTGTACAGGTACAAGGGCCGTTGTTTACGGATGTTATAGTTACGCTTGGCAGCGCTTTACAGGAAAAGCAACTATATACTTTAACCACCAAAGGCATAACGGACTGTGCCGGCAACCTGAGCAACCAACCGCAAACTATAACTTTTGCCTTGCCATCTGCCCCCGAACCCGGCGATGTAGTCATTAACGAAGTCCTGTTTAACCCAAGACCCAATGGCGTAGACTTTGTAGAACTGGTAAACCGCAGCGGTAAATACCTCGACCTGAAAAACTGGCAACTGGGCAACACCGCCGGCGATACCATCAGCAACCTTAAAACTATAACTACAGCTAATTATGTGCTGGCGCCCGGCCATTATGTAGTACTCACTTCCAACCCCGAAAACATTAAAACCAACTATCCTGCTGCCAACGATAAGGCCTTTCTGAAAATGAGCAGCCTGCCCAGCTACCCCGACGATGCCGGAACTATAGTTGTGCTACAACCTGATAAACGCGTAGCAGACCGCTTCAGCTATAGTTCGGAGATGCATTTTGCGCTGCTGGATGATGTAAATGGCATATCGCTGGAACGCATCCGGCTGGAAGGCGAAACGATAGCCAGCAATTTCCATTCGGCGGCTACAACTATAGGAGCCACGCCGGGCTATAAAAATTCGCAAACACGGGGTGGCGTAATGGTGCAGCAGGCTTTTAAAGTAGAGCCACAGGTTTTTTCGCCGGATGGGGATGGTTACGATGATTTCACAACTATAAACTATAGCATCAGCCAGGCAGGACTAACCGCCAACATCACTGTTTTTGATGCACAGGGCCGCGAAATCCGAAAACTGATACGGAATGAGTTACTGGCAGATAACGGCTTTTTCCGGTGGGATGGGTTGAAACAGGATGGCTCCAAAGCAGCAATCGGCTACTATGTTTTCTACATCGAGCTTTTTGGTTTAAATGGGGAGAAAAGTGTGCATAAAGAGAAAGTAGTAGTGGGTGGTAGATTGTAATTTTATATTCTATAGTTGGTAACAGTTCTATAGCTTGCTTTGCTTACCATTTGAACCAAGCTGTTGTCCTATAGTTTCTACCAATCCTGGGAGCTTTAATTACCAATAGTTTTATAGTTTGCTTGGCTCCCTCCCGGGCCGGGAGGCCCCGTCTTCGGGCATCGCGCTGCTGCCTTCTTGCTACCCTCGCTGCGCTCGTGTTGCCTGACGGCACCGCAACAAGTCAAAGGCGCTCAACCCAAAGACTGATAACAGTTCGATAGTTTACTCTTTAGCTATAGTTGCTGTATTGGCTCTTGGTTAAGGCAGATCTGCTTTTCTCGTGGCTATAGTTCCGTAGGGACAGGTCGCGACCTGTCCTACACTCTGGTTGTAACTATAGAACTATAGTTGGTGAAATGGCAGTATCAGAGTTCCCCTCCTTGGATAAGGAGGGGTAGGGGTGGTTGGATCACGCCAACTATAGGACAGTAGCTTAAACTATAGCAAAAAGCACGAATCCTGAAAATCCTCTCATCACCATTAATACCTGTTCAGACATTTCTGTCTCTACCGAGCCAGTTGAGTTACAAACTCAACACCATAGTTAGGCACGGGTTACAAACCCGCGCTAGCAAAAACGGGCAACTATAGAACTATAGCCTAAACTATAGCCAAATCCTGAAAATCCTAAAATCCTGAAAATCCTGATTCAGACAATACTCCCTCTCCTGTTCTGGGGGTAGGGGCCCTCTATAAAAGGAGAGGATTAGGGTGAGGTAATAAGGGACTTAACCCTCCTTCCACCTCATATCCTTACAAAAACAGCAATCAACAATTTAGCAATCAGCAATTAATCCCTTAACTTGCGCCACTTTTTTCTGTAATTCAGAGGTATACGCCGGTGGAGAATATTTTTTACCTGTGCCTGTTTGCGTTTATGGCAGGCTTTATTGATTCGGTAGTGGGCGGTGGAGGCCTGATTCAGTTGCCGGCATTGCTGGTGTTTTTGCCGAGCGTACCCTTACCGACGGCTTTTGGTACGGGCAAGTTTGCTGGTATAGCGGGTACAACCTCGGCTATGGTAAAGTATGTGCGCAGTGTAAAGATCAATTACTGGGCGATCGTTCCGGCAGCTGGAGCGGCTTTTGTGTTCTCTTTCCTGGGAGCCCGTGCGCTGAGCCATATCGATGCCGACCTGCTGAAACCGCTGATCCTTGTTTTGCTGATATTGGTGGCCGTATACACGTTCATTAAAAAAGACTTCGGATCGCTGCATGCGCCAAAACTTACCGATAAAAAAGAGAAACTATACGGCCTGCTGATAGGTGCTGCCATAGGTTTTTACGATGGTTTTTTCGGTCCCGGAACAGGCAGTTTCCTCATTTTTATCTTTATAGGGCTGTTCGGGTTTAACTTTTTAGCGGCTTCGGCGGCGGCCAAAGTGGTTAATGTGGCTACCAACCTGTCGGCGCTGGGCTACTTTATTTACAAAGGGCACGTGCTGTACGAGGTAGCTATCCCGATGGCCATCTGCAGTGTAATTGGTTCGCAGTTGGGCACGCGTACGGCCCTGAAGCGCGGCGTTGGTTTTGTGAGGGTGCTGTTCCTGATAGTGGTTACCGGCATCATTTTTAAGTTTGCTTACGATACATACGGCACCGGCGGCTCCGATTTTAAAAAGCTGAGCTCGGCGGTGCAGGAGTGGGTAAAACTGAAAGGCTGAAATAAGTAGCAGCAAGCGCAACGCTATAGTTTCCGCTGCATATCCGCAATTAAACGTACCTTTGCAGCAAATTTTTGCCGTAATATAGGCAACAAGTATAAATACCGCACCATGAAGTTCGACGATTACCGCATCTCCGACGAAATAAAGAAAAGCCTGAGCAAACTGGGTTTTAAGCGCCCGACCGACATTCAGTTTAAAGCGATTCCGCCAATTATGCGCGGCGAAGATGTGCTGGCCATTGCCCAGACCGGTACCGGTAAGACAGCCGCCTTCGCTATTCCGCTGCTCGACAGGTTTCAGTTCAGCAAGAACCGCCGCCGCGAGGATGGGATAAAATGCGTGGTGATGGTGCCAACCCGCGAACTTGCCCTGCAGATAACCGAAGTGTTTGAAGAAATTGGCCGCGGTACGCGTGTAAAAACATTTTGCGTGTTTGGTGGCGTAGAGCAGGGGCCGCAGATCGAGAAACTGCAGGATGGCATTGACATACTGGTTGCCACTCCCGGCCGCCTGTTCGACCTCGTAAGCCAGGGCTATATTAAACTGAACCGCATCGAGGTGCTGGTGCTGGACGAAGCCGACCACATGCTGGACCTGGGCTTTATCCACGACATCCGCCACCTGATCACTAAACTGCCACGCAACCGCCAGACGCTGTTCTTCTCGGCAACTATAAACGAAGAGATAAAAGAGCTTGCCTACTCGCTGGTTAACAAACCGGTACGTATCCAGATATCGCCAAAAGACCCGGTCTCTAAAAATGTGGACCACTCGGTGATGTTTGTGGAGATGGACGACAAGCGTTTCTTCCTGGAGCGGATATCGAACCAGAACCCTGACCAGAAGATACTGGTGTTTGTGCGTACCAAAGTGCGGGCCGAGCGTGTACAGAAAGCCATGGAGCGTGTAGGCATTGTGGCCGATGTGATACACGGTGGCAAAGAGCAGAAGGACCGCTTATCGGCCATGAAGCAGTTTAAGAAAGGTGGCGTGAAAATGCTGATCGCTACCGACGTAAGTGCCCGCGGCATTGATATACCAAACGTAGAGTATGTGGTAAACTATGACCTGCCCGACCAGCCCGAGAACTATGTACACCGCGTAGGCCGTACCGGCCGTGGTACTGCCAAAGGAATTGCTGTAAGCTTTTGCGCTCCCGAAGAAAAACCGATACTGGACGAAATACAGCAGTACCTGACCAAGGATATTAAGGTAATTGAAATAGACCGCGAAGACTACGAAGCAACTATAGATTTTAGTGCGGCTGCCACCTACGACTGGAAAGCACTGATGAAAGAAGCAGAGCAGGAAGAAAAGAAGATTAAAGCGACTAAAGGCAAAAAGGTACGCGCCAAAGCCAAAAAGAAAAAGTAACTGACAGAACTATAGTTTAAAGCCTGTGCCAACTAAAAATTGCACAGGCTTTTTTTCGATCTGTTTTACCAGTGTTTTACAAACTACTACTATAGTTGCTGTAAGGCTTAAAAAGGGCATGAAATACCTGCATTATTCTGATTGCACTGAAAAAGGCAGATTACGACTGAAAAAGGCAGATTACGTATAAGTAAATATAACCAATTATTTAACCGTGTGCCCGCCCGTCAGCACCTAACCGGAAAGGAGTACACCATGAGACGCAGCAGATTAACCCCGCTTACAGGCCTGTTCTTTAACACCGGAGATAGGTTTCTGAAAACTGTAGACCAGTCGTTTGACTATAGCCGCGATTACCTGGATAAGGTAACACAGCCAATGCTGGAAAATGAACGATTAGAGCACAAACATGTGGAGGCGCTACCATCACATCAGCAGCAACCCCAGATTCACGGCAACATACAGACCTGCCTGTAACGCAAGAACCCTCTTTACAATCACCTTTTATGCCTTGTAAACCACCCGTAACCGAGTGGTTTCGGCATTTTCAGACAATAACTAAAGTTTAAAGTTTACCTGCACAAACCCATTCTGGTACGTAGATACGTCATGCACCTTCATCTTTCGCTCGCTTACGCCGCCGGCAAACAAGGGGATGCCCCTGCCCAGTATAAGCGGCACAAACGTGATGATCATTTCATCTACGAGGCTGGCATTTAGTAGCTGCATGTTCAGTTGGGCACCTCCTATCAGCCAGATGTCTTTGCCTTCCTGTTTCTTCAGCTGTTTTACAAAAGCAACCGGGTCTTCCTGCACAAATTCTACAAAATCGGCTTTGGGGTGCGAGGAGCGGGTAAAAACATAGTTCTTCTTATCCTGATAAGGAAAAGGCATGCCCATTTCCTTTACTACTTTGTAAGTATTGTTCCCCATCAGGGTGGTATCTATCGTCTGCCGGAAACTGTTGTAGCCATAGTCTTCGCCCTCCAGTTTGTAAACATCATCTTCCAGCCAGTCTATACTGCCGTCGGGGCGGGCAATGTAGCCATCCAGACTGGCGGCTATATACAAAACAATCTTTCGCATAGGCTATCGTTTTACATTATCTTAAACCGGACCGGTACCACAAGCTTGCTCTTCACTGGTTTGCCATCTATCATGGCCGGTACCCAGCCGCTGGATAATCCCCCAAGCACCCGCATGGCTTCCTTGTCCAATACTTCGCCGGCCGACTGCGCTATTTCCAGGTCCGACAGTTTGCCGGCTTCATCTATCTCCAGTTTCACGAAGGTAACACCCTGAAGCCCGGCCCTATGTGCTTCCATAGGGTACCTTAAACTGCTGGCAATATACCCCAGCATACGATACTCTCCACCAAAATAGAAAGGAGCATTACCTACCTTCGTTTTTACAAACTGCCCGTTCTGGTACACTTCAATTACGTTGTGAAGACTGTCTTTTGCACGTTCCGAGAAAACCTCCGCCATGTTTGTAAAGTCGAACTTATAGTTCAGCTTACCTCCGGGGCCGTAAAAAGACCAGATGCCGCTTGTTTGTCCGTTGTCGTACTGGCCTTCGCATTTCCAGTGCTTCCCTTCCATCTCATAAGCACCGTGCTTCACGTCCTTGTTAGTAGCTAATACGGAGTAAGTTGCCGTGTGGTCGGCAAGGGTATTTTTGATTTTTTTAGTTTTTACTTCAGGAGCACTTTGGGCAAGCGCAGCCCAGCAGGTTACCAGGCAAAGGAGCATGGTACAGATTGTTTTCATAAATGTTGCTTAATTGTATAACCGAAAGATACTATTTTGCTTTCGATTTATACAATTAAGCAACAATAAAATATAGATCAGGGCGTATTTTCCGGCTCAGGTGGCAATTCCCGCACAAGCACTTTATCAATGCGGCTGGCATCCATGTCTATTACCTCAAGCTCGTGGGTATGCAGGGTTATTTTGTCGCCTGTCTTCGGGATTTTGGAGAGGGTGTAAAGAATAAAACCCCCTAAGGTGGCGTAGCGTTCGGGGTGGTTAGGTACCAGTTCCAGGCCAAGTTCCTGGTTCAGTTCGCGTATCAGGATGGCCCCGCTCATCAGGTAAGAGCCATCGTCGCGGCGGAAAACTTCGGGCTCATGCTGTTCATCCAGGTCGGGCAGGTCGCCAACTATAGCTTCCATAATATCGTGCAGGGTAATGATGCCTTCTACCGCACCAAACTCATTTACCACCACAGCCAGGTACTGCTTCTTCCGCTGGAAAAGCTTCAGGGTCTTCATCGCGTACATCGACTCCGACACAAAAAGCGGTGTTTTAAGTACATGTTCGAGCGGTTTGCCTTCCAGCTCTACCTGCTCAAAATAATCTTTTACAGCTAATATGCCTACCACATTGTCCAGAGAGCCTCTGCAAACCGGAAACTTGGTATGTGCACTTTTTCTGATGATCTCTTTTATTTCGGCCGGGCGGTCCAGGTCTATCCATTCCACTTCGGTGCGGTAGGTCATCAGGCTGCGGTTGCGTTGCTCGTACAGGTAAAAGAGGTTGTCGTGCAGGCGTTCTTCTTCCTTCTCCAGCACGCCTTCGCTGCCCGCTACTTTTATCAGGTGGCGCAGTTCTTCTTCGGTAAGGCTGGCGCCGCCTTTGTTCTGTTTAATGCCCAGCAGCTTAATAGCCAGGTTGGTAGAGCCCGAAAGCAGCCTGACCAGCGGAAATGTTAACCTGGTGAATACTTTGATGATGGGTGCAACCGCCAGCGCAATGCGTTCGGGGTTATTCAGGGCCACGGTTTTAGGTATCAGTTCCCCGATCACAATAGTGAAGTAGGTGATCAGGCCAACTATAACGATGATCGAGATCTGGGCAGCGTAGGGCGCCAGCGGAGCAATGCTTGCCACTACGGGTGTAAATTTCTCTGAGAGGGCCGCGCCACCGTACGCACCTGCCACAATACTTATCAGGGTTATCCCCACCTGCACCGACGACAGAAAGTGTTCAGGCTCTTCCAGTAACTTTAAAACATCGCGGGCGCTGCTGCTGCCGGTTGCGGCTTTCTGTTCTATACGACTGCGCTTCACCGATACCAGTGCGATCTCAGATAAAGCGAAAAAGCCATTTAGTAAGGTAAGAATAAGTATAATGATGATCTCCATAAAGTATTTTCCCGCCGGTAAAAGGCGTAAAGGTAGCGTTTTGTTTCAACTCAGGTAAAGTTCTGTATCCGGCTTTTCCTGCAACCGTTATACCCGATTGCCTGGTTGACAGGGCAATAACGCAGCATGCCCGTAATTATTGGCACAAGGCCTAAAATAGCCAGCGCTTTAGTATTATAATATGCTCCCAGACCAACAAGGGCCAGGCCGCCCAGTACCCGTAGTTTTTGTTCGGTTAAGCCAACATTGCATTCCATAGCTTTTATAGTTTAAGGTTAGTCGCTGATTTATACTTACGGCGCCTGCGCATCTTTGTCGTGTTTTGCTTTACGCATCGTTTTCAGGTAGGCAATCAAAATGTCCAACTCGTCATCTGAAATAGCTTTTTCCGAAAAGGCAGGCATTACGCCCAGCCCATGCCGCACCTGGAAACGCATCAGGAAACCGGGCAGCGGCTTATTGTTGATGGCTGGCCCAAGTCCTGCTTCACCGCCGGGGTGGCATTTGTTGCAAAAGGTATCGAACACAACCCTGCCCTGCGCTATTGCCGGCTCCGAGTCGGGGATGGCGGCAAAAGCAGGCTCGCCGCGCTTGGCTGTGCCACAGGCAAAAAGCAGAACTATAGTTGTTAGTGTGTAAAGTATGTTTTTCATGAGCAATTATTTTAAGGAGCGGTGCGGGTTACTTTCCAGAGTACGCCTGTGCCTTTCTGCGGGATAGAGCCATGGTCGGTGTTGCGCATAATGCCAAAGTCTATAATGTAAAGGGCGGTGCCGTCTGGCGAGAACTTAACCGCTACCGGGCGCTCCAGCCCGCCGGTTTTCAGCGCCGATGCCGGGGCATTTTTCTTGCCTTTGTTTGTGGCAAAATCGGCTACCGTGCCATCTGCTACATTTACGCGCACTACTTTAAAGCCAACTGGCGCCAGCACTTTGCCTACGCTCGGGGCCATGTCGCCGAACTGTGCTATAAAAGCCTGCCCGGTGTAGCCAAATGCCACGGAAGTAGAAAAATCGAGTCCGTTTGAAGAAGAGTGCACGCCTAAGCTGGCTGTTGGTTTGGGTGGCGTGGCAGGATGTGCGGCAAGTACTGGTTTGGGGTCATCTTCGCCGGGAGCACCAAAACGCTCGCCGTTAAAGGCAAGGCCTCCGGCAAAATCGGGCCAGCCATACCATTGTCCGGTCTGTACCTGCCACAGGTAATCGCCGGTTCCCCATACAGGGCGGCTGCCACGGTCATCAAAGCCGTTTTCGGTTATGTATAGTTGCCCGTCCGGTGCAAAAGTCAGCCCGAAGGGATTTCGGAAGCCCCATGCCAGCAGTTCCATATTGCTGCCATCCAGGTCAGCGCGAAATACGGCGCCCGAGCACGGCACTGCACCCGGAATAACCTGTTGCGGGGTGGCAGCTGTGCCATAAGGCAGGTAAGGCCCTGTAGTTACGGTTTCGCCGGTTTCAGGTTTCTGGCTCGTAAAGTTCTGGCCGGTAAGTGTTATATCCTGGCAGGGGATGTCATGAAAATCGGAACGGCGCTTGAGCCAGCCCATGTTATAGTTGTCGGGGCCAACCACGCCGGAGTTGGTAGCAGTGCCGGTAGCAAAGTATAGTTTCCCATCGGGGCCAATAACAGGGCCGTTGGTATGGTGGTCGCCGTAGGTTGGCAGGTCCTGAACTATAGTTGCTATGTTGCCTTCCGGGGTGATGCGTAAAATTTTTCCACCATTTTTCTGTCCGCCCTCCGCTATGTAAAAACTGCCATCGTGGTAGGTAATGCCCGTCCAGGGGCCGTTCAGTTCGCCTGTAGCTATCGTTGTTTTGTTACCATCGGGGCTGGTTCTTATCAGTTTTGGTTCCAGAAATTCTTCACCGTAGGAGTAGCCTGCTTCTATCACGTACACCTGCCCCTGGTCATCAAAAGCAACATCCGTAGGAAAGGTAAATCCTGTGGCTATTGCTTCGGCTTTGTAACCGGCGGGCAGCTCAATATCAGCTGCACGTACAGGCCTTTCTGTGAGGAGCACACTCTTGTCTCCGCCACCATTAGAGGAGCGCGTACGGAAGCAGCCCGACAGCACCAGCAGGCATACGATAACATATAGGCTTCGCGACATTTTGAATGTTAATTTATTTTGTTAATATTTCAGTAATTATAGTTGGTTACGGCAATGTGCTGCTTTAGTTAGTGATGCGAAGAGCTATTATCAGGGGTTATAGTTTTGTGCGGTACTCGCATTACTTACCAGAGCTTTGTGGCTGGCTATCAGGCCTGTTGGCGCTTGCTTTTATGAAGCCGGATGCGGCGCATCTCTTTAGTCTGTGCCCTTTCAGTTATGTGCTGGAATGGTGCCCGGGCTGTGGATTGGGGCATGCGGTGGCGTGGCTGTTTCGTGGGGAGGTTGTGGCGTCGTGGGAGGCCCATCCGCTGGGTGTACCTGCTATAGTTTTACTTTTTTACCGTTGCGTGTACCTGGTGCGACAGCATCTGTCAGCTGCACGGCTTTTAACGCAGACAAACACACTAAACCCTTAAGAACGATGGCGCAAATGCTACACCTGATGCCGGAACTGGAGCCGGATGAATTACAATATGTCCAGACACTGGCGAATGATCTGACTGACGATGAAGCCAGGCAGTTTGCCAATATTTACCGTGCCCGGCGCAAAAAGCCATCTGAAGTGATGATTCTGGTAATTGTCGGGTTTTTCCTGATCGCGGGGTTGCAGCGTTTTTACCTGGGCCAGATCGGCATGGGGCTGTTATACCTGTTTACCGGCGGTCTTTGCTTTATCGGCACCATCCTGGATCTGATAAACTATAAGCGCCTGACCTACGAGTTTAACGTGAAGGAAGCACAGCAGGTAAAAGCCATGATGCGGTTCTAAGCAACTATACCGTATTCTTCTCAAACTATAGTTAAGCTTTAGTAAGCCTTCCTATATCTTCAGAAAACTGGAGACGGCCGTGTTGTGCCCGTTGGTTACCCTGATAAAGTATAAGCCGGGCACCAGGCCATTTAACTGTAGTTCTATAGTTTGCTGTGTATTTACCTGTTGCTGCCTCATTTTGCGGCCAATGCGGTCGTATATGATCAGTTCGGTGGCTGCAAACGGAAGGTCGGTGATGGTAATGCTGCCCGTGTCAGTAGGGTTCGGGTACACAACTATAGGTAGCTCCGGTATTTGTAGCTCACTGTTTCGGTTTATATAGCTTACATCGTTTAGTATCCGGTTCTCAGGGTCCGGAACAAGGCCTGTTACGGTGCCGGAAACAGTAACTACAAACTGCTGGCGTGGTTGGTTTTGCGTTACCCGCACGGTTTGCGGGCCGGCTGTTGTCTGTATCTCGTAGGTTACGTCTGTCCGGAAAAAAGTGGTAGCGCCCGTCGTAGCCTGCTCTGCATCGATCACCAGTTTGTCACCTACCTGGTTCCACTGTATCCCGAATACCGGGTAGCCTTCGCCTTCGTACCACTGTTTAAAAAAGTAGTCCAGGTTTTTGTTCGTAGCCTGCTCCATTATCTGCTGTAAGTCGGCAGTGGTAGCGGTTCTGCCCCTATATGTTGTCTGATAGTTGCGTAAGGCTGTAAAGAACTGTGCGTCGTTATCTATCTCGTAGCGCAGCATGTGTACCACCGACGCCCCTTTTTTATAGGTCAGGTTATAGTTGAAGATCCTGTTCACATCGGTCGTGTCGGGTACTCGCAGGCTGCCGGTGAAGGCTGTTTTGGCCCGGTTATGAGCATCGCTCATCCAGGCCTCTGCCTGAGCCGGGGAGGACTGATGCAGGGCCAGGTATTCGGCATAGGATGCAAAGCCTTCGTTCAGCCAGATGTCCTGCCAGGAGGCGCAGGTTACGTTGTTGCCAAACCACTGGTGTGCCAGTTCGTGTGCCGTAAGCGTAAAAGCAAAGCTCGACTGTGTGGTCATGGTCTGGTGCTCCATACCGCCACCGATAGGTGCCATGCTGTGTCCGTACTTTTCCTTTGCAAAAGGGTACAGCGTAAACAACTCCGAAAAATATTCCAGAAAAGTAGCTGTGCGGTCTATGTCAGTTTTATAAACCGGTAACCGGCCTTTGTACACATAGTTTACGATAGGGATAGGAGCCGGGGCGCCAGCAGGGTTGGCAAACAGCACATACCCGTCATAATCTGATACAGCCACCGAGATCAGGTAGTATGCGATAGGATAGTTGCTTCGCCAGTGGTAAGCCACGCGGCCATCGGGGAGTTGTTCTGTTTCGGTCAGCAGCCCGTTGGAACCTGCCTTGTTTTCAGGGCTGGTGTTTATGGTTACATGCACCGAGTCGGCTTTGTCGGTAAGCACCTGCTTGGTTGGCCACCACTCGTAGGCTGCGTAAGGTTCGCTCAGGCTCCAGGTTACATCTGTTTTCAGACTCTCGAGGCGGGCGGTGTTAAAACCGTTTCCGATGGCGGCATTGCCACTGTTTGGTGCAAAACCTTTGTAATCTATAGTTGCCTGCAAGTTACTGCCAGCTGCTATAGTTGTGCTAAGATTGACTGTTACATCGCTGCCGTTACGGGTTATAGTAGCCTGGGGAGTGCCATTTATAGTTATGCTCTCTATAGTAAAGCTCGGGTGCAGCTCAAACGCGAAAACACTTAATGCATTACCTTTTACTTTGGCATGGGTTTCTACGGAGCCGTCGATATAGGTGCTGTTGCGTTCCAGCTTCAGGTTCAGGGCGTAGAACGTAACATCATATAGGTTCATCAGACGCTGATGTTCTTCTGACGCTACTGCTGCCCGCGTAGGTTGCTGCAGACTGCTTTTGACGCAACTATATACGGCGGGCGTGTCTGTTTGAGCCTGCACATGGCTGGTGTAAAGAACTATAGATAGCAGGAATAGTAACCGGGCCATGTTTTTCATAGTTCAAAAGTATAGTAGCAGCCAGGTGCAGCGCACTACAAGAAATTACTGCACTGGTAGCACTGTATAGCCACGCTTGCGCAGCAGTTCCAGCAACCCGTCCTGTCCGGTCAGGTGGCCGGCGCCTACAGCAAAAAAGGTAGGTTGTATACGTGCTTCGCGTTCCATAACCGGTATCCAGCGTTTATTGCGGTTCACCAGGAAAGCCTGTTCGTATACGTGGTAGTCTTCGTCGTTATATTCTTCGCGCGAGAGGGCATCCAGGCCTGCCAGGTCCTGCTGCAGGTATAGTTTCACCATGTTCTGATACGTTTTACGCGCATCATCCATGTTGCGGATCATTTTGGTCAGCATACTTACCTGCACATTTGCCGGCATCTGGTCTATAGCGCTCAGCTGTTCGCCCACTGTTTCCAGTCCGATCACTTCCTTGCCCTGCTGTTGGGCCAGTTTCATCAGGCTTTCTTCGTAAGAGATAGCCTGGCACTCCGTTAACTGCGACAACAGCATCGAGTGCAGCATAAAAGGCTTCATGCGGTCCAACTGGTCCAGGTTCAGGCCCATGGTGTTTTTAAAGTAACCGTGCAGCAGGTTGTATTCTTCATCCGAGAAATAGCCGCGTAGCTTCAGGCTGTCCGGCAGTACAGTGGCCTGTTGCAGCTCTACCATAAAGTTAGGGGCATCCATGTCTACTTCCAGCGAGAGGCGCTCGGTCTGCGCCAGCTTCTGCTTAACAGCATCCGTCAGTATAAAGCTTTCGGGACAAATGGCGTGAATGGTGCCAAACAGGTAAGATGGTTGTTTCAGGCCCTTCCCGGATACTTCCCACAAAAGCGCTTTAGGCATGGTGGCTGGAGAGGTCTGTGCCTGTAACGGGGTGCTAACGGTTGTGAGGAGCGCCAACAGGGCAGCCAGGTAGTGATAAACGTTTTTCATAAGGATGAAATTTGTACCAGTGTAAAGATAACGTTTTAAAACAAAATCATATATACTTATAAGCCAATACCTTTGCAGTGCTATAGTTGATTAACACAGATATAGTTTATAATTTCGGTCGTTACCACTGTTCTGTTATGGCTACATACACCCTGAGCACGATCTATATTTATCCTATCAAATCGCTGGGCGGTATAAGCCTGCCACAGGCACACGTGCAGGCGCGTGGCCTGCAATACGACCGGAGGTGGATGCTGGTTGACGGGAACGGAAAGTTTTTGTCGCAGCGCACCTTTGCCCAGATGGCCCTGCTGCAGGTAACCCTGCAAAACGACGGACTGCTGGTGTCGCACAAGCAAAATCTGCTGGCCCCACTCTTTATTCCTTTTGCTGCTAACCCTGAGCACGAAGTACAGGTAACTGTGTGGGAAGACACCTGCACGGCTTATGAAATCAACCACCATACCAGCGCCTGGTTCTCGAAAGCCTTGGGCATGGTGGCACGGCTGGTATATATGCCCGATAACTCGTTGCGCCGTGTGGACCCGGAATATGCCTTTGATAAAGAAATTGTGAGTTTTGCTGATGCTTACCCGTTTCTGATGATAGGGCAGGAGTCGCTGAACCACCTGAACAGTAAATTGGAAAAGCCAGTGCCGATGAACCGCTTCCGGCCGAACTTCGTGTTTACCGGCGGCGATCCGCATGCCGAAGATAACTGGAACACTTTTACAATTGGGGAAGTGCAGTTCCGGGCAGCCAAACCCTGCGCCCGCTGCGTGCTGACAACTATAGACCAGCAGACCGGCATAAAAGGAGCGGAGCCTTTAAAAACACTGGCATCCTACCGTACCAAAAATAATAAAGTCCTCTTCGGGCAGAACCTGGTGCACCATGGCACCGGAGTAATAAAAGTTGGTGATGCAGTTAATGTATTGCAATGGAAATAGCGCAGGTAACCCGCGGGCCGGAGCAGACAACTATAGCACAGCCAGCACTGTTTTACCGCATAACCGCCCTTTGGGCACTTTGCGAAGCTTTCCTGGGTGGGGTATTGCATGCACTGCATCTGCCGGGCACCGGTTTATTTGTTGGCGGTGCATCAGTGGTGTGCATTAGTCTGCTTTATTATTATGGTCCTTCGCGGGCTGCTATACTTAAAGCAACTATACTGGTTATACTTGTAAAGGGCATGCTTAGCCCGCATACACCGCCGGGCGCTTATCTGGCCGTGTTAATACAAGGGGCACTGGGCTACCTGTTTTTCCGAAGCCGTGCGCACTATAAAATAAGTTGTGTAGTGCTGGGCGTAATCACCCAACTGCAATCTGCCCTGCAGCGGCTGGTAGTAATGCTGGTTTTGTTTGGTGCCGACCTGTACCAGGTAGCACATGGCTTTGTAAACTATATTTTAAAGAAAGCCGGTATGCCGGAAGGCGAGTATGTGCTGTATGTGGTGCTGGTTTATATCGGAGCACATGCGCTTATGGGTGTTTTTGTTGGCTGGTTGGCTGGTCGCCTGCCTGGCATACTAACAAAACGCCAGTTGTATTTCCGGCAGCAACTCGCGAATGCTGAAGTTAATACCATATCTATAGTTGATAACCAGCTTCCTGCCCGCCGCAAACGAAAGCCATTGGTATCCGGAGTTTTACTTGCGATAGCCGGTTTGCTGGCAGGTGCTTTATACCTTAATATAACACCGGACCAACAGGTACTTGCTATAGTGGTCCGTGCGCTCCTTATTTATATAGTGTGGACACAACTGGTGATGCCACTGCTGGGTAAATTCCTGCAACAATGGACCAGTAGGAAAAGGTCTGTTCTGGCAGAGGAGATCACGCAATTACTTTCTGTTTTACCTTTTGTGAAGCAGCAGGTCCGGTTGGCATGGGCAGCCCTGCCCGAAAAGCCGCTTTACCGCAAGCTGCTCCTTTTCCTACCGCTTTGCCTTGCCGCCGTTATGCAGCAGCCCGATTAATACGTTTGCACTTTCTGAATAATAGTGCCGATACCATATTCCAGAAGCACTTTCAGGGTAGTTCTACTCCTTAAATTTACAATTCAGTATATATTACTTTATAAATTTAAATACCTGATAATAAGCAAGGTGTTTAAACTTTGAAGTGAATGGTTTGAAAAATTAAGGGAATGGACTTATTTATAGTTATATAAAGTAATTAAAAAGTCTAATATTATTTATTTTTTATCTAAATATAACCTAAAGTGTTTTGAAATATAGTTGACGTCGTTATATTTGGTACACAAACTAATCTATAACTATTTATTTAACACATTCTAACATGAAGAAGAGTTTACTGCTCAGTTTCATTTTTGTGTTTGCGCTTGTGGTGCAAGTGCTGGCACAAAATCGGACAGTAACGGGTAAGGTAACAGACCAGGAGTCAGGTCTTGGTTTACCTGGCGTGACTGTTTTGGTTAAAGGCACATCCACTGGTATGGCTACCGGTGTGGATGGTAGCTATTCTATCTCTGTACCATCTAATGATGCGGTTCTTGTGTTCCGCTATGTGGGGTATGACAACAAAGAAGTGACAGTTGGTAATCAGACAACTATCAATGTACAGTTAGGAATTTCTTCTGAAACTCTTTCTGAAGTTGTGGTAGTAGGTTACTCTACTTCTACTAAAGAGTCTTTTACAGGTACTGCTAAAGTAGTTAGCGGTGAGAAACTGGAAAGCAAGAACGTTGCGAACGTATCACAGGCACTTGCCGGTGAGGTTTCTGGTGTGCGTGTAATCAACACAAGCGGTCAGCCAGGTTCTGCTGCTACTATCCGTATCCGTGGTATTGGTTCTGTAAGTGGTAGCCGTGATCCATTATACGTAGTAGATGGTGTTCCTTTCTCAGGTAGCATCAACTCTATCAACCCTGCTGACATCGAGTCTACAACAGTATTGAAAGATGCTGCTGCAACTGCGATCTACGGTTCAAGAGGTGCAAACGGTGTGGTTGTTATCACTACTAAAACTGGTAGAGGTAAAAAATCTTACATCGAGGCTGATGCCAGCTTTGGTACAAACATGCAGCTTATCCCTCGTTATGACATCATCAAGTCACCTGAGCAATACATCGGTCTGGCTTGGGAAGGTCTTTACAACCAGAGAAGCATTCTGAACAACAACGATGCTGATCCTTCAAACGACGTTGATCCGGTAACTTTTGCAAACAGCAGATTATTCTCTGCCAATGGTATTGCGCCAGGTTACAACATGTGGAACGTAGCAGACGCTGCTGCCCTGATCGATCCTGCTACAAGAAGCGTAAGACCAGGTGTTACAAGAAAATACAACCCGGAAGACTGGGAAGACTATGGTTTCCAGAACTCTGCCCGTCGTGAAGCAAACGTTAAGTTTGGTGGCTCTAACGGCAAAACCAACTACTATTCTTCAATAGGTTACTTAAATGATAAAGGTTACCTGATAAACTCTGATTACGAGCGTTTAACTGCCCGCTTAAACGTGAAGCAGGAGATCAACAAGTGGTTAGACGGTGGTTTTAACTTTGGTTATGTAAGATCAGAGACTAACAACAACGGTCAGTCTTCTGACTCTGGTAGCATTTTCTGGTTCGTAGATAACATTCCTTCTATCTATCCGCTGTACATGAGAGATGGCGAAGGTAAAATCATCAACGACCCTATCTTCGGTGGTGGTCAGTTTGACTATGGTACTGTAAACGCACGTGGTTTCGGTGGTCTTACCAACTCTATTGCTGACGCTACTTATGATATCAGCAGACACTACCGTAACGAGCTGAATGGTAACATCAGCATGAATGTGAACATCATGGATGGTCTTGTATTAGAAAACCGCCTTGGATCACAGTACTACCACAACAAATATGTAAGCAGAGGTAATAAATTCTATGGTGGTTCCGCATCACAGAATGGTAGCCTGTTCCTGCAGAGAACTGAAGTATTCTCTTACAACCTGTTAAACATGCTGCGTTTCAACAAGACATTTGGTCAGCACACGATCGAAGCCCTTGCTGCACACGAAGCCTACGACTGGTCAAGAAACTACCTGACAGCTTCTGGTTATAACCTGGTTCACCCGGATGTTCTGGAACTGAACAACACAGTAGTTAAAAACCCATCAAGCTCTTATGATGAGTCTTACGCTATCGAATCTTACTTCGGTCAGTTAAACTACGACTACGGCAGAAAATACTTCCTGTCTGCTACAATCAGAAGAGATGGTTCTTCTCGCTTCGTGAATAACAAATGGGGTACGTTCGGTTCGATAGGTGCTGCATGGGTAATCACAAACGAAGACTTCATGGATAGCCAGGAACTGTTCACAAACCTGAAATATAAGGCCAGCTACGGTCTGATCGGTGACCAGAACAGTGTTGGTATCTGGGGTGGTTATGACCTATGGAGCATTAACAACCTGAACGATAAGCCAGCTCTGGCTGAGTCGGTTACTGGTAACCCTGACCTGACCTGGGAAAAATCAAGAATGTTCCAGACTGGTTTTGAATTCGGTATCAAGAACTTCCTGAACGGTTCGATTGACTTCTATCAGAAAAATACAACTGATATGATCTTCAGCCGTCGTGTAGGTCCTTCAGGTGGTACTGCCATCATTAACGTAAACGATGGTGACCTGATGAACCGTGGTCTTGAGTTCGACCTGACTGCTGATGTATTCCAGGGTAAAGATTACCGTCTGAGCCTGGGTGTGAACGGTGAGATCTTCACAAACGAAATGATGAAGATGCCAATCGACCCTGCTACAGGTAAGCCAAAAGTGATCGATACTTCTAACTCTCCTTACGGATGGTCTGAAGGACACTCTCTGTTTGATTTCTATGTACGTGAGTGGGCTGGTGTAGACCCTGCAGATGGCCGCGCAATGTGGACTGTACACTACAACGATGCCAACAACAACAACACATTCGATACTGGTGAGCAGGTACTAAGCTTACACGAATATATGGCTGCAAACCCAGATGCAGTTCTGAAAGTAGCTACTACTAAAACGTATGCTAACGCAACTCAGAAATATGTTGGTAAGTCTGCTATTCCTGATGTACGTGGTGCCTTTAACATTGGCGCTGGTTACAAAGGCTTCGACCTGAATGTGCAGATGCTGTATAGCATAGGTGGTTACTCTTACGATTATGCTTATGCAGGTTTAATGCACAACGGCCTTGCCGGTAGCAACAACTGGCACCAGGACATCATGGGCAGATGGCAGAAGCCAGGCGATGTGACTGATGTACCTCGTCTGTCAAACAGCCAGGATGTGAACGTAAACTCTGTGTCATCACGCTTCATCACAAAAGCAAATTACATGGCACTTAACAACGTACGTCTGAGCTATACACTGCCAACTTCTATCACAAGCAAGTATGGCGTAGGTGGCCTGTCTGTATGGGTATCTGGCGACAACCTGTGGCTGAACTCTGCACGTAATGGCTTCAACCCATCTACAGCTGAAAGTGGTGCATCAGATACGTACCGTTACTCTCCTTTATCAACATTCACTGCTGGTTTAAGAGTTAAAATTTAATTTTGAGTATTATCATGAAAAAGAAAATATATACTTTAGGCGCTGCTGCTCTCATGTTCTTCGTGAGTGGCTGTGATCAGGACTTCCTTGACAAAAAGCCTACACAACAGCTTACGCCTGAGCAGATTGCGGAAGCGGTGAAAACTGACCCGGATCTTCTTGCTGGTAACGTTGCCGGTCTGTACTCTATGATGTATGACATGTGGACAGGCGGTACTACACGTCACGATGACTTCGGTCAGAAAGGCTATGATATCTTTATGGATATGCTGTCTTCTGATATGGCGCTGGTTGGTACAAACTATGGCTGGTATACTACTATCGTACGTTACCAGGCAACCACTGACTTTACCAGAAACGAAGCATACACGCCTTGGCGTTACTACTACCGTATGGTAAGATCAGCTAACAACGTGATCGACCTGTTGGGTGGTACCGATGCTGAGCCAGAAGGAGAACTTCAGCGCCACATCATGGGTCAGGCAAAAGCCATGCGTGCTTATGCTTACTTCTACCTGTCGCAGCTTTATGCTCCAGGATATGGTACAGGCAGCGAGAAGATCCTTCCGATCTACACCGATGCTAAAATGCCAAACCAGCCTAAGAGCACGTCTGCGGAAGTTTATAACCTGATGGTAGATGACCTGACGCAGGCTATCGAGTATCTGGAAGACTTCAACAGAAGCTCTAAAGAGCAGGTTGATAAAAACGTAGCAAAAGGTTTATTAGTTTATGTACTTTCTGCAAGAGGTACAAATGCTGACCTAGCAAAGGTTGTTACCTTAACAAACGAGATCTTAACAGAAGGTGGCTATAGCATTACGAGCAAAAATGCGCTTTATGGTCAGGTTGACGCTTCAGGCCGTTTGCTGAATCCGGAATCTGGTTTCAATAACGTAGCTTCTCCAAGCTGGATCTGGGGTGTAGACCTGACACTGGATAGCGATCTTGACCTTGTGTCATGGTGGGGACAGATAGACTTATTTACCTATAGCTACGCCTGGGCTGGTGACCCTAAAAAAATAGACGCTAGTTTACAGGCTTCTATCCGTCCGGATGACTTAAGAAGAAAGCAGTTCAGCGCATCAGGTTGGCCATATTTCAAGTTCTTCGATCCTGCAAGGGTACAAGGAGGTCAGCGTAATGTTGTTACTGACTACGTTTACATGCGTATGGAAGAAATGATGTTGATGAATGCCGAAGCACAAGCAAGACTCGGAAACGATGCTGCTGCTAAAGCAATGCTGCTTCAGTTAATGTCCACAAGAATTGAAGAAGTAGCTGGTAAAGAAGCGACTACAGGTGTTGATGCTTATACAGATTACCTGAACACGCTAAGCAATGCGCAGCTGATAGATGAGATCTTCCTGCAGACTCGTATTGAGCTATGGGGTGAAGGTAAATCTTACCTGGCAATGAAGCGTCTGAAGAAGTCAATCACAAGAGGTGCTAACCACTTGTTCTTCGCTGGCGAGACATTCTCATGGGATGATGATGAAATGACTTTCCCAATCCCTCAGGCAGAAGTACAGAACAACCCAGTTCTGGAAAAATAGTCTGAAACGGAATAAATAGAAGAGGGCTACCCATTTGGGTAGCCCTTTTTTTGTTCAGCTTTTAAATTGATGATTGATAAGGGAATAAACTATAGCCACGCTATTAAAAGACCTGTAGCTTTTATATATATTTATATAACAAAACTATAGACCATGAATCGCAAACTGAAACTATGCATACTGGCGGCATCCTGCTTTGGGATGGGCGCTTTTGCTACCAAAGTGGCAGATAGTACCATAACTGTTGCCATGCTGCAACAGGCGAAGCAGTTGATAGGACTAAATTTTACAACCGCGCAGTTAGATTCCGCAACGACGGAGCTCGAGGACTTCCGAAAGGGCTACGAGCGTATTCGCAAAGTACCCCTGCCTAACAACGTGGCGCCAGCGCTGGTCTTTAACCCGATACCGGTACGGTACACCTGGCCAAAAGAGCAGCAGAAATTTGAAGTAGAAATACCGGGTAAAACTAAACTACCAGCTAACCGCGATGACCTGGCGTACTATAGTGTACCCCAACTGGCAGCGCTGCTCAAATCCAAACAGATCACATCGGAAGAGCTTACCAGATTTTACCTGGACAGGCTGAAAAAGTATGGCCCGACACTGGAATGCGTAACAACCCTGACCGAAGAGCTGGCTTTGAAGCAGGCACGGCAGGCAGACCAGGAAATAAAGGCTGGAAAGTACAAGGGACTGTTGCATGGTGTCCCATTCGGGGTGAAGGACCTGCTGGCAACAAAGAATTATAAAACAACGTGGGGCGCTGCTCCTTACAAAGATCAGCAGATAGACATGGATGCTACAGTAGTGCAGCGCTTGCAGGATGCCGGTGGTGTGCTGGTTGCAAAGTTGACCTTAGGCGAACTGGCCATGGGTGATGTCTGGTACGGCGGTAAAACCAAATCGCCCTGGGATCTGAGTAAAGGTTCGAGCGGCTCTTCGGCGGGCTCTGCCGCAGCAGTGGCTGCTGGATTGTTGCCTTATGCCATCGGGACGGAAACCCTGGGTTCTATAGTTTCACCGTCAACGGCTTGTGGTACTACCGGTTTGCGGCCAACCTTTGGCAGGGTAAGCCGGCACGGCGCCATGGCGCTAAGCTGGAGTATGGATAAAATTGGACCAATTACCCGTTCCGCTGAGGATGCTGCCATCGTATTTAATGCTATCTATGGTCCTGATGGGAAAGACCTATCGGTGTATGATGCGCCTTTCAACTATAGCAAAAGCATAAACCCGAAAAAGCTGCGTGTAGGTTACCTGAAGAAAGACTTTGAAGGGAAATACGGATTTAAGGAAAACGACGAAGCAGCACTGGAAACATTGCGCAAAGCAGGAATTGAGCTTATACCTATTGAACTTCCTGATCTGCCGGTAAATGATCTGATCATGACCATTTCGGTAGAGGGAGCCGCGGCTTTTGATGAACTGACACGCAGTGGGAACGACAGCAAACTGAAGCAACAGCACAAAAATGCCTGGCCGAATATCTTCAGGAGCGGACGCTTTATTCCTGCTGTAGAGTATTTGCAGGCACAGCGGGTACGAACCTTACTGGTGCAGCAGATGCAGGAAAGAATGAAAGACATCGACGTTTACATCAGTCCGTCTTTTGGCAGCAGCAACCTGGTGGTTACCAACCTTACCGGTCACCCTTGCGTGGTAGTTCCGACCGGATTCCAGAAAAACGGTATGCCAACCACTATTACGTTTATAGGCAAACTGTTTGGCGAAGCTGAGGCGCTGGCCCTCGCCAAACTATACCAGGACCTGACCCCACACGACGAGAAACGCCCGACTGCTTTTCTGGCTAAGCCCTAAACTATAGGCATCTATCCATAGAATGTCCCGATTCGCAGGTTTAACTTGAGAAATCGGGACATTTCATTTAATTTGAATGGCAAATAACCTGACACAAACTATAACCACATGTTTTTTAAAAAGAAAGCTATAGTTGTTGCTGTACTGAGTATGGTGGCTGCCGGCTCGGTTCAGGCACAAACCCCGGGCACGGCACTAACTATAGAAAAGATCATGCGCGATCCGAAATGGATCGGTACATCACCTGGCAACGTCTTCTGGTCTGAAGACAGCAAGAACGTTTATTTTAGCTGGAACCCCGAAGGCAACCGCAACGACTCGCTGTATGTGGTAGGCACCGACGGCAAAAACATAAAGAAAGTACCAGCAACAGAACGTCGTAAACTTCCGGCGCAGAACGGTGTGTACAATCGTGCCGAAACCAGGAAGGTTTATGAGAAGAATGGCGATATTTATCTGCTGGATGTAAAAAGCGGCAAAGCTACCCGTGTTACAAATACCGTAGAGCGCGAAAGTAACCCTGCCTTTACCCACGACGAGCAGGAGATCACCTTCCTGAGAGATAATAACCTGTACCAATGGCGCATCGCGAACGGGCAACTGGCACAGCTTACAGATTTCAGAAAAGGAAGAAAGCCTGCAGATGGTGAAGAGAAAGACCCGCAGCGTGTTTGGCTACGAAACCAGCAAACAGGGTTACTGCAGATTGTAAAAGAGCGCGAAGCTGATAAAGCAGCCTTCCGGAAACAGCAAAAAGCCGATGCGCCTGTTCGTCCGCTGGAGATTTATGTGGACGACAAGATCGTGAGTGGGGTTACGCTGAGTCCTGAAGAGCGCTATGTTACCTATAGTTTGATCAGCAGGCCGAAGAATGCCAAGGTGGCTATAGTACCGGATTTTGTGACAAGCTCAGGCTATACCGAGGATCTGAATACCCGCACCAAGGTTGGCGATGCGCAAAGCACTTCGGAGTTTTTTGTGTACGATATCTACCGCGACACAACCTTTGCCGTGACCATGAAGAACGTGGAAGGCATTTACGATGTGCCGGCTTATGTGCTGGAACAAAACAAAAAAGCAAGCATAGCCAAAGATGCAGCCGACTCCAAAACTAAAAAGGCGGAGATGCGCACCACTACACTATACGGCCCGTATTGGTCAGAGAATGGGAAGCATGCTGTAGTTGTAGCCCGTGCAGCCGATAACAAAGACCGCTGGATACTGTCCCTTGATCCCGCTACCGGTAACCTGAACCTGCTGGATCGCCAGCACGATGATGCCTGGATAAACGGACCCGGCATTAGCTATGGCGCAGGTGATATTGGCTGGATGCCAGATAACGAGTCGGTCTGGTTCCATTCGGAGGAGAGCGGTTACTCGCACCTGTATGCAGTAAATGTAAAAACAGGCAATAAAAAGGCTCTTACCAGCGGCAAGTTCGAAGTATCGGACGTGCAGCTGTCGCGCGATAAAAAGCACTTCTATTTTACAGCTAACAAAGTACACCCGGGTGAGCGGCACTTTTATAAAATGCCGGTAAACGGTGGCGAAATGGTGCAACTTACTACCATGCCTGGCGCTTATGAAGTAGCGCTTTCTCCGGACGAGAAAATGTTGGCTTTCAGGTACTCGTACAGCAACAAGCCATGGGAGCTATACCTGATGAATAACAAAAAAGGCGCAAAACCGCGTCAGGTTACCAACTCGCTTACCGAAGAGTTTAAAGCCTACAACTGGCGTGAGCCGGAAGTGATCAGCTTTAAGGCGCAGGATGGTGCCGATGTGTACGCCCGATTATATCAGCCCGCAACTAAAAAGGCAAATGGGCCAGCAGTGATTTTTGTGCATGGTGCCGGTTACCTGCAGAATGCGCATAAGTGGTGGAGTTCCTACTTCCGAGAATACATGTTCCATAACTTCCTGGTAGACCAGGGCTACACTGTACTGGATATAGACTATAGAGGCAGTGCGGGATATGGCCGCGATGTACGAACCGGCATTTACCAGTTTATGGGTGGCAAAGACCTGAGCGACCACGTGGATGGTGCTAAACTGCTGGTTGACAAGTACAATGTTGATCCGAAGAAGATAGGGATTTATGGTGGATCGTATGGTGGCTTTATTACCCTGATGGCCATGTTTACAGAGCCGGATATATTTGCGGCTGGTGCTGCGCTGCGTTCTGTTACCGACTGGGCACACTATAACCATGGTTATACTTCCAATATCCTGAACACACCACAGACTGATAGCCTGGCCTATGCCAAAAGCTCCCCGATCTACTATGCAGAAGGTCTGAAAGGCGCTTTATTGATCTGCCACGGGATGGTGGATACCAATGTGCACTTCCAGGATGTGGTGCGCTTAACACAGCGCCTGATAGAACTTGGAAAAGATAACTGGGAGCTGGCCGTTTACCCTGTAGAGGACCACGGGTTTACTGAGCCCGCGAGTTGGACCGATGAATATAAGCGTATCTACAAGCTCTTTGAAGAGAACCTGAAGGATAAATAAAGAATAACTATAGCCTGTTAAAAGCAAAAAGCACGGTAAACAGTTACCGTGCTTTTTGCTTTTAACAGGCTATAGTTGGGCAAACTATAGTTTAAAAAGTATAGCTTACGGCAGCCCCCTGCGATGCCATTCCGTTAAATGTTGGAATAATAGCCGGGGTAACAGAAAGGCCTGTGTTGTTCGACTTTTTATGTAATTGCGGAATAAGGATACCTGTAGCCGCCCCAACAGTGTAACCGATCAGGTTATCGCTCAGGAAGTGTTTGCCCGCTTCCAGGCGCAGGTAGCCTACTGTTGCAGGCACCACAGCTGCTGCAGCCCAAACATAAGGACGGGCAGGAGAGTCGGGGTTAAAATCGTGAAAAACCTTGGCGGCAAAAAAAGTAGCGGCTGCAGTGGCGGCAGTATGGCCAGCAAAAAAGGAGTTCTGGGCATTTGCTTCCATTCTGTCATCTAATGGAACGCTGCGGTTATACACCAATGGGCGTGCACGCTCTACGTTACCATTCGTCATAGTGAAAAGTGCTCCGGTAATGGCCATGGTTTCAACATAAAGCACCAGCACCTGTCCGGTTTTACTGCGTACGTTATCGTTCAGTAGCATTACAAGCGGCATAGCAAACGAGCCATAGAACGGAAAATCGCTTATCTTTTTAGCATCCAGGTTATAGTTGCCGGCACCAAAACGGTCGAACCCGTTCACATCATTTTTGCTCAGGTTCAACACCTCTTCTTCGGTAAAGCCTGGTTTGTCCTGCATCAGTTTCAGACCGTAGGCGCTCAGGCCCATACCTGCAACTATAACAGGTGCGTCAACGGAAAACCTTGTTCTATACGGCGATTCATCGTCCTGCGCCCAGGCCGGGCCGGCCATAAAGGTGAAGATAAGTAAGAATGATAGTATATTTTTCATGTAATTAAAGTTCGTTATATGTATATATGTTACGCTTTTGAAACGCGGCCTTATATAAAAAGTTTTGTACTATAGCAGGACAGGCTTTGATGGTTAGCGCGCAGGGCTGGTAAAATAACGCATTATTATTAGCCGCAAACTATAACTAACTATAGACTAACCCCGTATTGCGCCCATAGTAGTGCCTGCTACGCCAAGGTTAAATCCCCGATAATTTTAAGTGTGCCGGATTTGTTTTAGCTTTGCAACCACAAATTGCCCGAAAGGCTTTAGTTTCAATCGACATAAACTTATAAACGATGCCATATTTATTCACTTCTGAGTCAGTGTCAGAAGGACACCCTGATAAAGTGGCGGATCAGATATCCGATGCACTTTTAGATGAATTCTTAAAGCAGGACCCGCAATCCAAAGTTGCCTGCGAAACGCTGGTAACTACCGGCCTTGTAGTGCTGAGCGGCGAAGTAAAATCCGAAGCCTACGTAGATGTACAGAAAGTAGCCCGTGATGTAATCAAGCGTATCGGCTACACCAAGTCTGAATATATGTTTGATGCGGATGCGTGCGGCGTTATTTCGGCCATACATGAGCAGTCTGCAGATATTAACCAGGGTGTGGAGCGCGCTAACCCGGAAGACCAAGGCGCAGGTGACCAGGGTATGATGTTTGGTTACGCTACAAACGAGACCGACAACTACATGCCGTTGGCGCTGAGCATTTCGCACCTGTTGCTGGAAGAGCTGGCAGCTATCCGTAAAGAAGGCAAGGAAATGACCTACCTGCGCCCCGATGCAAAATCGCAGGTAACCATCCGCTACAGCGACAACCACGTGCCGGAGAAAATTGATACCATCGTTATTTCAACGCAGCACGACGAATTTGTACACCCTGAAAGCAACACAGCTGATGCGAAAGATAAGGCCGAGCAGCAGATGGTAGCCAAGATCAAAGAAGATGTTGATACGATCCTGATGCCGCGTGTACTGAAGCAACTGCCGGAGCGCATCCAGAAGCTGTTCAATTCTGATATTACCTACCACATAAACCCGACTGGTAAATTTGTGATCGGTGGACCGCACGGTGACACTGGCCTGACTGGACGTAAGATTATTGTGGATACGTATGGCGGTAAAGGTGCACACGGTGGTGGCGCTTTCTCTGGCAAAGACTCTTCTAAAGTGGACCGTTCGGCAGCTTATGCGGCGCGCCACATTGCCAAAAACCTGGTAGCTGCCGGTGTAGCAGATCAGGCATTGGTGCAGGTAGCTTACGCCATTGGTGTTGCCAAGCCGGTTGGCCTGTATGTTACCACCTATGGCTCAACTAATGTAAAAGATGCCAATGGCAACACGATGAGCGACGGGGAGATTGCAGAAAAAGTAAACAAGCTGTTTGATATGCGTCCTTACGCTATCGTGCAGCGTTTTGGTCTGCAGAACCCGATCTTCTCAGAAACAGCTGCTTACGGCCACATGGGCAGAACACCAGGCAGCAAGAAGGTAGAGATTTCTGTAAATGGTCATAAAGAGACCAAAGAATACGAAACCTTTACCTGGGAAAAACTGGACTACGTGGATAAGATCAAGCAAGAGTTCGGTCTATAGTAAGTTAGACTATAGATGTTTGACGTAAGACAATAGACTCTTAAACTATAAAACAAAATGGCCTGCTAACTATAGCAGGCCATTTTGTTTTATAGTTGTCTCGCTATAGTTTATCACATTAGGAGACATTTATAATTTTTAATTTCTAATTCATAATTGGAATGCTCCGCATTCCTTAGTGTGCCATCTGCTTTTCTTTGAATTTTTTAAGTTGACGGCGCATGGCTTCTACAGCTGCATCAGCGGCTGCTTCAAAAGAAGGGGCATTTTCTTCTGAGTAAAGGGTGGCGCCCGGTACAAACAGTTTTATCTCAACGGTCTTGGTATTTATGCCGTCGCTGTTGTTGTGCTTTATGAATACTTCGCCCTCCACGACTCTGTCGTAAAAGGTTTCGAGCTTATCTACTTTCTGCTGGATGAAATCGGTAAGCTGCTTGTCAGCCTCGAAGTGGATGGAATGCATCTGTAGCTTCATAGTGGTAAAATTTATTGGTTTAACTTATGCTTTTGGATGAGCTTTCTCGAAAATCGATTTAAGCTTCTCAATAGAGTTATGGGTGTAAACCTGTGTGGCGGCCAGGCTGGCATGGCCCAACAGATCTTTTATTGCGTTCAGGTCGGCGCCTTTGTTAAGCAGGTGCGTAGCAAACGAATGCCGCAGCACGTGCGGGCTGTTATGTTCTGACGTCGTTATCAAGCTGATGTACTTTTTTACAACGCGGTAAATAAATTTCGGGTAGAGTGGGCGTGCTTTATTTGTAACGAGCAGCTTTTCGGAATTGTTATTGCCCAGTTCGCTTTTCTTATAGCTACGGTAAGTGGTTATGCTCTGCCACAGCGAGTCGTTGATCGGAATAATACGCTCCTTATTGCCTTTGCCCAGCACCCGCACTGTTTTTTGGTGCGCATCTATATCTTCATCAGCAATACCGATCAGTTCTGACAAACGCATGCCGGTACCGTACAGGAATTCCAGGATCACGCGGTCCCGCTGTCCTTCAAAGCTATCCTCAAAGTTAAACTGATCGAGTAATTGGTTAAAGGGCTGTTCGGGCACAAAGCCAGGTAGTTTTTTAGAAACCTTCGGCGCTTTAATGCGCAGCATAGGGTTTGCCGTAATAAGCTGCTGGCCTAACAGGAATTTATAGTAAGAACGCAGGCATGCAATTTTGCGGTTAATAGACCGTGGCTGTATGTTTTGCTGTACCAGCGATAGTATCCAGGAACGGATGATAGTATGATCGGCCTGGGCCGGATCGGTAATTTCGTAGGTCTGGAGTAAGTAACCAGAAAACTGCCCCAGATCGGTGTGGTAGGAGGTAAGGGTGTGCGGGCTGTACCGCTTTTCGTACTGGAGGTACTTAAAAAATAGGTCCATAAATCAGTATAGCCGCCCGGTTAAGCAGCTATACTAATTTATGGAAAAATATATTATTTCGGAAACGAATTAGTAGTTATCCTTCGCGAAAAGAGTTTGCTTGTATCTAGCTCTTTCCTTCTGCTTTCTTTTAGCAACAGATGGTTTTTCGAAGAATGTTCTGGCTCTCAGCTCTTTCAACACACCAGTTCTTTCGAACTTCTTCTTAAATCTCTTTAATGCACGGTCTACAGACTCGTTATCTTTTACGTTTACAATAATCATGTTTTTTCTTTCGCTTCTCTTGGAATTAGGGATGCAAATTTAACAAACTTCTAAGTTAAAAGTCAACCCTTTGTGTAATTTAAAATTTACGATGCCTAAAATATTCAGGTTTAGACATTTAAAACGCTTTTTTATTTAAGTACAGCTCTTGAAATTACAAGCTTCTGTATCTCGCTGGTGCCTTCGCCGATGGTGCAAAGCTTGGCATCGCGGTAATACTTTTCGGCCGGGTAATCTTTGGTAAAGCCGTAACCACCAAATATCTGCACGCCTTCGTTTGCCACACGCACCGATACTTCCGAAGCGTATAGTTTGGCCATCGCCGATTCTTTGTTCACGTTCAGGCCGCGGTTCTTCATATCGGCCGCCTGGTAAGTAAGCAAAGCTGCAGCTTCAATCTCAGTAGCCATATCAGCAAGTTTAAAGGCAATACCCTGGAACGACGAAATTGGCTTGTTGAACTGGCTGCGCTCTTTAGAATATTGTAGCGCCGCCTCGAAAGCACCCTGCGCAATGCCTAATGATAAAGCCGCAATAGAGATACGGCCACCATCCAGTACTTTCATAGCCTGAATAAAGCCTTCGCCTACATTGCCTAAAATCTGGCTTTTGTGCACGCGGCAATCCTGGAAAATAAGCTCTGTGGTTTCAGAAGCACGCATGCCCAGTTTGTCTTCTTTGCGGCCGGCGCTAAAACCCGGCGTACCTTTTTCGATTACAAAAGCCGTCATGCCATGCGAGTCGCCTACTTCGCCGGTACGAACTATAACTACAGCTACATTACCGGTTTTGCCGTGTGTTATAAAGTTTTTGGCTCCGTTAATTACATAGTAATCGCCGTCTTCTACAGCTACGGTGCGCATGTTGCCGGCATCAGAACCTGTGTTTGGCTCTGTTAAGCCCCAGGCGCCAATCCACTGGGCTGTAGCTAATTTTGGCAGGTATTTTTGTTTCTGCTCTTCGTTACCGAATTGCAAAATGTGGCCGGTGCAAAGCGAGTTATGCGCTGCCATCGAAAGACCAATAGAACCGTCGATCTTAGCAAGCTCGGCAATAGCGGTAACATACTCCAGGTACCCAAAACCGGAGCCACCGTACTCGGTTGGTACTAATACGCCCATCAGGCCCAGTTCACCCAGCTGCTTGAACACTTCCACCGGAAACTCCTGGCTTTCGTCCCATTGCATCATCTTTGGCTTAATGTGCTTGGCACCAAAGTCGCGTACCATGTCGGCGATCATGCGCTGGTTCTCTGTATATTTTAATTCCATTTATAGTTTGAATGTAGGGTTGTGAGTCGCGTTTATAACGGTTTTAAGAACCGTATGTTCACAAAGCTATATATTTAACGGCAAACGGACAATTTGTAAGTATAAATCAGACAAGTTTAAATGGTTATAGTATAGTATTTAACGTATCCGGCTATTTTGAAAGCGCGTTTAATTTGCGTTATTTTGAAGGTGCTAAACGCCCTGTTGGTAACTATAGTCCGGGGAGCGAAGGGGCGGTTGGCTAAACAACTATAAATGAAGCAATTCTTTAAGAACTTATTTGGTGGGGAAACGGCTGCACTGGAGTCGCTGGCGGCCATAGGTGTGGATATGCACTCGCATATTCTGCCGGGCCTGGACGACGGTGCCGATACGTTGGAGCGCTCGCTGGAGCTGGTGCAGGCCATGCAGCTGCTGGGTTACCGCAAGCTGATCATGACGCCCCACATTATGAGCGATTTTTATAAGAACACTCCCGAAGGCATCCGCGAAAAACTGGCACTGTTGCAAACGGCCATTACAGAGGCTGGTATGGAAATGGAGCTGGGTTGCGCCGCCGAATATTACCTGGACGAAGGCTTCCTGGAAAAACTGGACAACAACGAAGAACTGCTTACCTTCGGCGATAAGTACCTGTTGTTCGAAACATCTTTCCTGAACGAGCCCCTGAACCTGCGCGAAGCCATTTTTAAGATGCGCTCCAAAGGTTTTAAACCGGTGCTGGCCCACCCCGAGCGCTATAGTTATTTCTATGGCAAGTTTGATGATTTAGTGGAGTTGCGCGAACAGGGAGTATTGCTGCAGCCAAATCTTAATTCGCTAACCGGTTATTATTCGCCGGCTGCCAAAGCCGTGGCCGAAAAGTTGGTAGATAACAGCCTGGTTGATCTTGTTGGCTCGGATGTGCACAGTCTGAAACATGTTGGCTCGTTGCAGCGCGTGCTTAGTACCAGATACATCAACAAACTGCTCAGCTTACCCCTGCTTAACCCGCAACTATAGTTCCTACCCTTTAAGCTATACTATCCATGATATTTGTAACAGGCGGTAGCGGCCTTATCGGTAGTTTTCTGATACCGGCACTTGTGGAGCAGGGACATACAGTGCGTGCGCTGTACCGCGGGCAGATACCAACTATAGCTGCCACCGATAAAGTAGAGTGGGTAGAAGGCGACATACTGGATGTGGTGCTGTTGCGGCAGGCCTTGCAGGGCGTGAACTACGTTTTCCACTGCGCCGGCCTGGTGAGCTACGACCCACAGGACAAGGAACTGCTCAAGCAGATAAATATAGAAGGAACTGCCAATATCGTAGACGCCTGCCTCGAGGCCGGAACTATAAAACTATGCCATGTAAGCTCTACAGCTGCTATTGGTCGCCTGGCTGGTAAAGATGTGCTGACAGAGAATACCAAATGGGATGCTGCAGAATATCATTCGGCCTATGCGAGCTCCAAGCACTTAGGCGAGCTGGAAGTGTGGCGCGGCATATCGGAAGGGCTGGATGCCGTGATCGTTAACCCGTCGGTAGTGCTGGGCCCGGCAGACTGGAACCGCAGCAGCACGCGGCTGTTTAAATACGTGTTCAACAACAACTCCTTTTATACAGGCGGCAAAGCTAATTTTGTAGATGTGCGCGATGTGGTAGAAGCCATGTTGCGGCTTACCTTCTCGGAAATTTCAGGAGAAAGATTTATATTGAATGCTGCTCAGCTGGCCTATAAAGACTTTTTTGCGCAGGTAGCCCAGTGCCTTAACCGGAAGGCGCCTGCCTATAAGGTAAACCCGGTGGTGGCAGAGCTGGTGTGGCGGGCCGAACGGATGCGCAGCTGGCTTACAGGGGCACGCCCACTGATCACAAAAGATACCGCACGGGTATCCGCTAAAAATCATTTATTCAGTAATTCAAAGGTGCAGAAAGCCATAGGGTTGGAGTTCAGGCCGTTAGCCGAAACTATAGCCTGGACCTGCGCCGGATTACTGCAAAAGCAGCCTGCAAAGTAGCTTTCCGGCTGCTGAACCATAAACTATTTACCGGTATAAAATGTAGTGTAACAAAGGCCGTTTTTCTGCGGCTTGTTGGGATTTGAGATGAAAGATAATTTTGAAGATAACAGCGAAGAGCTGAACCTGATACAACGTTACGAGCAGACACTCGGGAACAATGGCACTGCTTTTTTTGACCTGAACGATTTTGAAGTAATCATAGACCATTACACAGCCAACTTTGAGTATAAAAAAGCTTTGGCTGCTTGCGATGCCGCTATTGCCCAATACCCTTTTTCGTCGGATTTACTGATTGACAAAGCCCAGCTGCTGGCCATGGCCGGGAGCCTGGATGATGCCCTTACGCTTATAAATGAAGTAGCCGAAGTAGAAACCGGTAACCCGGACATCCATTTAACGCGTGGCATCATTTATTCGCAGCGCGGCGAGTACCGCGACGCCATAGATTACTTTAAAAAGGCGCTGGCCTTTGCTGAAGACCGCGACGATATTTTTTTCAACATTGGCCTGGCCTACCAGAGCTGGGGCAAGTTCGGCTCGGCTATCAAATACTATAAAAAGTGCATTGAGCTGAACGTTGAGAACGAGGCCGCCATGCAGGAAATAGTATACTGTATGGAGGTGACCGGTACGCTGCGCGAGCATCTGCCGTTTTTCCAGAAGTTTGTGGACGATGATCCTTACTCGTACGTGGCCTGGTTTAACCTGGGAAATGTGCTCAATAAAATGGGCTCTTACGACAAAGCCATTGCCGCCTACGACTATGCCACCATCATTAAGCCTGACTTTATAACGGCCTATAACAACATGGCCAACGCCTATGTGTACCTTGGCCAGTATACCAAAGCCATCGATGCCTTTAACGCCATGCTGGAGCACGGTGAGCCATCAGCAGAGGTGTTCTGCAACATTGGCGAGTGCTACGAAAAACTACAGCAGTGGGACCTCTCGCGCAGGTATTATCAGAAATCGGTGGACCTGGACCCGGAAATGGATGAAGCCTGGTTTGGGATTGGCGTGATACTGGATGCGCAGGGCAAATGGTACGAGGCGGTACACTTCTTTAAAAAAGCGGTAGAACTATACGACGATAGCTCTGATTACTGGGTAGCGCTTGCCGCGGCCGAGTATCATGTAGGGCACGTGGTATCTGCTTTAGAGAGTTATGCGCGTGCCGCCGAGATACAGCCAAACGACAAGGATATTTACCTGAACTGGTCCATCATCCTGTTTGAGCAGGGCAACTACGACGAGGCCACTGAGATTATTTTAAATGCCATAGAACTGCAACCAGACGAAGCAGAGCTATATTACAGGGCCTGCGCCTACTTACTTTCTGCAGGAAAATACCGCGAAGCGTACAATTATTTGGAAAATGCTTTAATTTTGGACTTCGATAAGCACAAGCTGCTTTTCGAGTTCTTCCCGGAGCTGGAGTCCCAAAGAGCATTAGCCCGATTAATTGATCAGTACCGCAAATAACAACCAATGAACTATACGCTGAATAACCTGCCGGAGCGTGAATCAAAACCACGCGAGCGGGGCTTCACCATGGCCATGGACAAGGGCCTGAGTGTGCGTGAAGTAGAAGACTTTCTGGATGTAGCCGGAGAGTATGTAGATATTGTAAAACTGGGCTGGGCCACATCGTATGTGGTACCTAACCTGCAAAGGAAGCTGGATGCTTACAAGGCTGCCGGTGTGCCGGTATACTTTGGTGGCACCTTGTTCGAGGCGTTTGTAGCGCGCAACCAGTTCGAGGATTACCGCCGCATACTGGATAAGTATAACATGACGTTTGCCGAAGTATCGGACGGATCGCTGGAAATGAACCACGACGAAAAACTGCAGTACATTCAGGCGCTTGCCGAGCAGGTGACCGTACTGTCGGAAGTTGGTTCGAAGGACGCGGAAAAGATAATCCCGCCATATAAATGGATACACCTGATGCAGACCGAGCTGGAAGCCGGCGCTTGGAAAGTGATCGGTGAAGCCCGTGAAGGTGGTAACGTAGGGTTGTTCCGTAGCACAGGCGAAGTAAGAAGTGGTCTGGTAGAAGAGATCCTGACCAAGATACCGTTTGAGAAGATATTGTGGGAAGCACCGCAGAAAGCCCAGCAGGTGTGGTTCATTAAACTGTTAGGTGCCAATGTAAACTTAGGCAACATTGCGCCAAGCGAGGTTATACCATTAGAGACGATCCGTTTAGGTCTGCGTGGCGATACATTCCACCACTTCCTGAACGATTCGAACCCGAAAATTTAACGAAACTATAGTTTAAACTATAAATTGCCCGCCGGTGCACCGTTCGGGCAATTTTTTTAATAGCTATATCAAACGTATGCAACGCAGATCACTGAAAGAATACTTATTGCTTTTTTCGAAGGGAGTAGCCATGGGCGCTGCTGATGTGGTACCGGGAGTATCAGGAGGAACTATAGCTTTTATCTCCGGTATTTACGAAGAGCTGCTCGATTCTATCCGGTCCGTAAACGGCGAGGCGGTAAAGTTGCTGCTGCGCTTTAACCTGGCTGGTTTCTGGAAACACATCAATGGTAACTTCCTGGTAGGGCTACTGGCCGGCATCGGGTTCTCTATTGTGCTGCTGTCGCGGGTGGTACTGTACCTGCTGGCAAATGAACCGGAAATGTTATGGGCTTTCTTTTTCGGGCTGATCGTGGCTTCCACAGTAGTAGTAGCGAAAAAGATCACCAAATGGACTCCTGCCGTCGTGCTGGCATTTATACTGGGTGCTGCTATTGCCTATTGGGTAACTATAGCTACACCCACCCAGACACCGGATGCCTACTGGTTCATTTTTATATCGGGTGCCATTGCCATCTGCGCTATGATTCTGCCGGGTATTTCGGGGAGCTTTATATTAGTGCTGCTGGCCAAGTATGAGTATATATTAGGTGCCGTAAGAGATTTAAAGGTCGCGACCATTCTTACGTTCGGAGCCGGCTGCCTGGTAGGGATTCTCAGCTTCTCGCATGTACTGAACTGGATGCTGAAGCACTACCATAACCTGACTGTATCGTTGCTGACCGGTTTTATGCTGGGCTCCCTGAACAAGGTTTGGCCCTGGAAACAGACCCTGGAAACGTACACCGACCGCCATGGCGAAGTAAAGCCACTGGTAGAGAAAAACGTGCTGCCAACCGATTACCTTGAACTGACCGGCAATGAACCATACCTGCTGTACGGTACCCTGCTGGCCATTTTCGGGTTTGCGCTGGTATACTTTATCGATAAGATCACCGACGACCACACCACTACGGTATAGTTTATGCAACGCTACGGCCTAATCGGTAAAAAACTGGGGCACTCGTTCTCGAAACGCTACTTCACGGAAAAATTTACCCGCGAAGGCATTACCGATGCTGCCTACGAACTATACGAGCTGCCAACTATAGCCGGCCTGCCAGGTTTACTGCAGCGCGAGCCGGAACTGGTTGGCCTGAACGTAACGGTGCCATACAAGGAAGAAGTGATGCCGTTGTTGGATGAACTGGACGAAGCTGCCGCGCGCATAGGAGCTGTAAATACCATTAAAATAACAGCCGGTAAAACGATAGGGTATAACACCGATTATATCGGCTTCCGGGCGTCGCTGGAAAGGTTTTACCCGGCAGCAACGCAAAAAGGCCGGGCTTTAGTATTGGGCACAGGCGGTGCAGCCAAAGCCGTGTGTGCTGCTCTCGAAGATCTGCACATAAACTATACAATTTTATCGCGTAGCCCAAAACCCGGTCAGCTGATGTACCAGGCGCTTACACCGGAACTGTTGCAGCAGTACCCGCTCATCATTAATACCACTCCGTTAGGCATGTACCCCGATACAGAAAGCTGCCCGGATTTGCCTTACGAAGCCCTTACGCCTCAACATTACCTCTACGACCTGGTGTATAACCCCGAAGAAACGCTTTTTTTAAAGAAGGGGAAGGAAGCGGGCGCACAAACTATAAACGGCCTGCAAATGCTGCACGGGCAGGCCGAAGCTGCCTGGCTGATCTGGCAAAGCAGGTAAAACAAAATGCAATTTAATTTTCCGGAAAATAAACCTGTTTTGTTGTAACATAAGACGTGCCGGTTTGCGTAAAAGCCTGAAAAAGAGAGCCACCAAACCACCACCCTATGATCACGCAGCTAAACACCCTGAAGCAGAAAGCCCATACTTTTAATGCCGAGATCTACGCGTTGTATCTTGCCTTCCGGGATGCCCGTGTGAAGTGGTATGTGCGTTTACTTTTAGCCATTGCCATTGGCTACACCATCAGCCCGATCGATCTGGTGCCCGACCTGGTGCCGGTTTTCGGTTTTCTGGATGATGTGGTGGCGGTAACGCTGGGTGTTGGGTTCTCTTATCAGCTTCTTTCGCGCACCGTGCTGGACAAAGCCCGCATACAGGCCTATGAAACGCTGGCCGAAGGAAGCGGTGCAGCTTACCGTATAATCGGGTATGCCTGGATGCTGGCCGCTACTGTGGCTGCCGTGCTGGTGTACAAAATGCTGCTTCCGGTATAACCTAACAATTTGCTATAGTTATTTATAAGAAGCGTGCCTTTAAAACAGGCGCGCTTTTTTTGTGCTTACTTTCTGTGTCTTAGTATAGCACTATAATCGCTTTATTTTCTTACATTTACTCCGTGCACGGTACAGTTACACCTATAGTTGCCCGCACACTAACATACTGTAAGAAAATATTTTACATAGCCTGCAACCATAGCCTGCTTTTTAGGCTCATGTGAGTAGAGCTGTAAACAGGTCAGCGGTTGAAACTCTTTAGCAGTAACAAGTCAGAGGAAGATAAGCTTATAGATGGCTGCATCGCGGGGAAGCGCGATATGCAGCGGCTTCTGTACGACCTGTATGCTAAAAAGATGATGATGGTGTGCCTGCGGTACGCACCCACCACATTTGAGGCCGAAGACATTGTGCAGGAAGGCTTTGTAAAGGTGTTCTCCAACATTCAGAATTTTAAACGGGATTGCCCGCTGGAATTCTGGGTCAGGAAGATCATCGTCAACACAGCCCTCAAACACCTGCGGCAAAAGTCGTTGCTTACAGTATCGCATGAAACAGAAGAAGTGGAGAACATTAGCTCCGGCGACTATAACCTGAACGATTATAGTATGGATGAACTTTTAGGCATGATTCAGAGTCTGGCACCGCGCTACCGCATGGTGTTTAACCTGTATGCGATTGAAGGCTATAACCACAAAGAGATCGGCGAAATGCTCGATATCTCAGAAGGAACATCCAAATCGCAGTATTCAAGAGCCAGGGCTATTCTGCAGAATATGCTTCTTCGTCAGGATAAACCAAATCAGGAACATGTCATCAGCAGATAAAAAGGAGTACGGAGAACTGGAGCAGAGCATGTGGCGACGCTTTCAGGAGGCAGAGGCCATGCCCGACCCTGAAGTATGGGCGCGCATAGACCATGCCCTGACGATGCAGGAAAATGCGAAATATAAAAAACGCGTGCTGTTTTACAGGCAGCTGGCGGCCGCGTGCTTTGTGCTTTTTGTGCTGGCAGGCTCAGCCTTGCTGTTACACTATAAGCAGGACCAGGAAGAGGATCTGCTGGCCACTACTACAGTACAACCACAGCCCGCTACACCTGATGCAGAAAACACGACTGTTGCTGACAATGCAACTATAGCTTCTGTTTCTGGCAATACTGCAGCAACACAAAGCAGCGGTCGGGAGCAGCAAACTTCAGCCGGAGACAGCCCAACTACAGGCACTAATGCTTTACCAACTATAGCACAGGCCCGGCCAGCGGATGTAACAACAACTGTAGACCAGCCTGCATCAGCGAGCTATCTGCCGCAAACGCAACGCAGCAGACAGAGAAAAGAAACGGTAGCAGCTTCCGGAAGAACCGGGATGATTGCCGCCGCCGGCACAAACAGCAGGAAAGAAACTATAGCTTTATCAGCAACTGAGAACACAGCCGCTGCAATGCAGGACGTTCCTTATATTTCGGCGAGCCAGGCCATTGCCAATGTGCCGGAGTCGTATACCAGCCCTTCTGCTTTAAACCCGTTACTGCGTCGTAATGCTGCGCTGGGCACCTATAGTTCCGGCAGCCCGGCCTCTGCAACTATAGCACCACAAAAACAGGCAGACCTCTCGCTTGCACTGAACACCCCCGCTGAAAACAACAGTAAACAAGAGCGCAATGCAACCGGCAACAGCCGCTGGAATGTAGGCATGGGCGTTACATCATCGTACTTCAGCCAGGATGTGAACATACCCGAGCAACGCCTGATGGCCATGCAGGGAATGGGTGTTCTGCGCCATACAGGCCCTGTAGTTTCGGCAGAGACGGAGCAGAACCTGATAGCAGCCTATAAAGAGTTTGAAGAAAATACCCAGCCAGCCAGCTCTTTTGCTGTGGAGGCTAAAACAGGGTTTAGAGTCGGGAAGCGGTTTAAACTACTCACGGGCCTGGGCTTCAGCCAGAACAAATCCAGAACCAAAACCAGTTACATTGTAGAGCAGTTCCTGTTTAACCCAAGAAGCAATGAGCGCACCAAACTACAGCCATCCACAGTGTTCCTGCCTTCTATCCATACCTTTACCACCGACTCGGTAAGCGTTGTAAAAACCAAGGAGCCGTTTGATGTAGACTATAGTTACCAGATGCTGTCGGTGCCGCTTGGGGTGCAGGTAGAAGGTAGCATAGGGCAGAAGTGGTTCTGGTATGCCACGGGCAGCGCCGCCGTCAACTTCCTGATGCAGACAACTATAAAAGCCCATAACCCCGAAATAGCCAGCGTAACCTATAGCGCCACCGACGATTCGCCGTTCCGGAAAGTGCAGTTCTCGGGCAATGCCGGTGCAGGCGTTGGCAAGCATTTGTCGGATGCGGTCTCCATTTCGGTAGGTCCCGAGTTCCGCAGTTATTTTAACTCCATGCTCTCGGATGAGCACGCTACAGGCAACCACGAAAGGCCTTATACCATTGGCCTGAACGTAGGCGTGAACTATAGATTAGGCCATTAACAGCACCGGTCTCAAATTTTTTTCAGGGCGTGCAACCATCTGCGCGCTTTTAGACTCATGGTAGTAGAAGAAGGGAAACAGCAACTATAGCTGTCTGTTCTAACCAAACCTGCACCACTTAAAACTATGAAAAAAATGAGCCAGACACCGGTCGCATTTTCGGATGTGGCTGCTATCGTGAAAGCGAACTTATCAGGATGGTATTTGCTGTTGGCCCTTCTCCTTTTTTCGCTTTTTATGGCCGGCTCCGATAACGGGAAGGAAGCGCAGCAATTATCCGGCGGGCAACCAATTAAAGCGGGTAATGCACACACGCAGCGTAGCAGCAACTATAGCGAGCCTGTAAAACACAAGGCAACACCGCCCCAGGGTTTAACGGCAACTATAGCCAACAGCCACAACAGCTAACCCAAACCAGCCGGATACTATGCGCAAAAGTAGTTATAGTGCTGTGTTGGCTTTACTGCTGATCTTGTGCTGCCTTAGCTGCCAGACAGAGGATGCTGCCATTCCGGAGATGACTGCCGAACAGACAAAAGCAGTAGTGCTGGGCAAATGGAAAGTGCAGCGTGTGGATTACCAGGTTTGCCGTAACGAGAGCTGCACCACAACAAACTATACAGGCACGCCGCACGACTACTTCGAGTTCAGGGCCGACAGCGCTTTCCTGTACAGGCATGCAGCCATCAGCACACACCGCGAAGCCTTCAGAGCGGAGTATAAGCTGCCGGGAGCATTTGTACTGGGGCACTTGTTCTGGTCTGCAACTTTTAAAATAAAAGAGAGCAACGGGCACAAAGCAGTGCTGGTGTGTTCTTACACAGGCGCCGACCCTTACGCCATTTTTACTGATACTTATTACCTGTACCGGTAGCCCGGTGCCGATCATACATTATCCTGATACCGTTAGTACACTTTAAAACTATGAAGAATACCTTTTACCTTGCCCTGCTCTACCTGTGCCTGGCCCTTTTGCTGGCCGGTTGCTCCGAGGATGAGACACCGGTACCGGAATGCCTGCAGGTTGAAGTAATGGGAGAAGACTGCGACACCGGCTGGTATATACTGAAAGTGGTGAACGAGCAGGCAGGCACGCGCCAGGTAAACAGCTACCTGGGCCAATTGCACAGCGGCTTTGTAACAACCGATAATTTGCCGGCAATGTATCGCCAGCCCGGCACCATGCTGAAGGCTACCCTGGAACTGAACGGCGAATACGGCCCGCGCTGTGTAACAGTAACGGTTATGTATCCGGCTGTAAAGGTAACCAACGTTTGCACCCCGGCCCCTGTAACAGACAGCGTTTAGCGAACTATAGACAGGGCAGTTGCCGGCTTACATCTGAATTATTAAAACTGACTGACTTGGAAATGCCTGTTGCTTTGCGGCAGGCTTTTTTTATGCCTGCATTTTATACTTAAACTCCCCTGATTATGTTTACAAAAGCTAAACTTACGTACAGTTTCAGATGTTATACTTTATCGTTAATTTCGTAAAACCGACGAATGGATTTCAAGCTAACATCAGAGTTTCAGCCTACCGGCGACCAGCCCAAGGCCATTGCACAACTCACAGAAGGTATAAATAACGGCGAGCCGGCACAGGTGCTTTTGGGTGCCACAGGTACAGGTAAAACCTTTACCATGGCCAACGTCATCAAAAACGTGGGCAAGCCTACGCTCGTGCTCTGCCACAACAAAACACTGGCCGCACAGCTGTACGGCGAGTTCAAGCAATTCTTCCCCGAAAACGCGGTCGAGTACTTTATTTCTTATTACGATTACTACCAGCCCGAGGCATATATTGCTTCATCGGATGTATTCATTGAAAAAGACCTTCAGATAAACGAGGAGATCGAGAAGCTGCGTCTGCACACGACATCGGCGCTGCTTTCGGGCCGCAGAGATATTGTGGTAGTCGCCTCGGTGTCGTGTATCTATGGTATCGGTAACCCAGAAGAGTTTGGCAAGAATGTGATCTACCTGGCACCGGGCCAGCGTTACAGCCGCAACAACCTGCTCTATACTTTTGTGCAGATCCTGTACAGCCGCACAGATGCCGAGTTTACACGTGGAACATTCCGGGTGAAAGGCGATACCGTGGATATTTACCCGGCTTACGCTGACTTCGCTTACCGGCTGTATTTCTTCGGCGATGAGCTGGAGCAGATACACCGCATCGATCCGCAATCAGGCAAAAAGTTGTCGGATGAGAAAGCGGTAACACTTTACCCGGCCAACCTTTTCGTGACAGGCAAGGATACGCTGCAGCAGGCCATCTCGGAGATACAGTACGACATGGTGGCGCAGCACGACTACTTTTTAAAAGAAGACCGCCCTACCGAAGCCAAGCGCATTAAAGAACGCACCGAGTTTGACCTGGAAATGATTCGCGAACTGGGCTACTGCTCCGGCATCGAGAACTATTCCCGTTACTTCGACCGTCGTGCGCCGGGTGCACGTCCGTTCTGTTTGCTCGATTATTTTCCGGATGATTTCCTGATGGTGATAGATGAGAGCCACGTAACCGTGCCGCAGGTACGCGCCATGTGGGGCGGCGACCGTTCGCGTAAAGTAGCGCTGGTAGAGTATGGTTTCCGTTTACCGGCTGCCATGGATAACCGCCCGCTTACTTTCAACGAATTCGAAAGCCTGATGCACCAGGTGGTATTTGTAAGCGCCACGCCTGGCGACTACGAGATACAAAAATCAGAAGGTGTTATTGTGGAGCAGATCATCAGACCAACCGGCCTGCTGGACCCTGTGATAGAAGTGCGCCCAAGTACTAACCAGGTAGACGACCTGCTGGAAGAGATTGACGAACGAGTGAAAGAAGGTGCCCGCGTGCTGGTAACTACGCTTACCAAACGCATGTCGGAGGAGTTGACAAAGTATCTGGAGCGCCTGAACATTAAAGTAAAATACCTGCACTCTGAAGTTAAAACGCTGGACCGCGTAGAGATTTTACGTGAACTGCGACTGGGTTTGATTGATGTGCTGGTGGGAGTAAACCTTCTGCGCGAAGGCCTGGACTTACCGGAAGTAAGTCTGGTTGCTATACTGGATGCGGATAAAGAAGGCTTCCTGCGCGACCAGCGCTCGCTTATACAGACGATGGGTAGGGCTGCCCGAAACGAGAAAGGCAAGGTAATAATGTACGCCGACCGCATGACAGGCTCGATGCAGCGCGCGATAGATGAGACCAACCGTCGCCGCGCTACCCAGATGGCCTACAACGAAGAGCACGGCATTACCCCGCGTACTGTTCTCAAATCTAAAGACGAGATCATGGAACAGACTTCGGTGGCTGACTCGAAGAAGAAGGAAGTGAAAATGTATGCCGGTCCGGAGGAAGTGTCTATTGCAGCAGAACCTGTTATCCAGATGATGAACCGCGAGCAGCTCGAAAAGCTTATCAAGAAAACGGAGAAGCAGATGGAAGCAGCCGCCAAAGACCTCGACTTTTTACAGGCCGCCAAATACCGCGACGAACTGGCCGAGCTCCGCAACCTGCTGAAATCAAAACGAGACTAAACTATAGTTCGGGAGTTAAAGAGTTAGAGAGTTTAGGAGTTAAAGAATCGTAGAGACGGACTATTTTTCGCCGCTGCGGTACAGCTATAATAAGAAAAGGCACCTATAGTTTGAGCTATAGGCGCCTTTTTTTGTTTAATTGTTGATCTGTCTTACTGCGCTATAAACGACATGCATGATGTCTGATTCTCATCCTGTGAGGGCAGTAGTGGGTTTTGCGTTTCCTTGTCGCAAGCGATCAACTATAAACAAATATTCTACTGTGGTAAAAGTACTTTATCAATTACGTGGATAACGCCGTTTGATGTTGGGATAGAAGCTATGATGTTAGCACCGTTTACGGTTACTTTTCCATCTTTCACGCCCATTGTTACACGGCCGCCATTTACCTGGCCTAAGCTCTGGCCATCCTCAAATCTATCTATATTCATTACGCCTACATACACGTGGTATTGCAGGATATTGCGCAGGTCGCTGCGTTTTTCTTCCGTTAATAAGCTCTCTACAGTTCCGGCTGGTAGCTGCTCAAAAGCGGCGTTGGTAGGAGCAAATACGGTAAACGGACCAGCGTTGGTCAGTACGTCCACCAGGCCGGCTGTTTTAACAGCGGTTACCAGGGTGGTGTGATCCGGAGACGAAGCCGCTACCTGCACTACGTTTTTCTGAGACTCATCGTCCTGTACCGCCGACTGTCCGGCTGAGGCTTGTACTTCAGTTGTTGTTTCGTTTTGTGCCTCGGTGGTGGTAGCCTGTTCTCCCGATGAGTTGCAAGAGGCCATCATAGCACCTGCGGCTATAACTAAGGCCATTGTTACCTTTTTCATACTACAAATAGTTAAGTGTTAAGACAGTACAAAACTGGTCAAGAAAAGCATGGCAGAACATGACTTGCGTTAGCCAGAAAAATGATTTTTATTATACTTTTTATAACTGTGGCAAAGGAAGGGGCTGTAATTTTTGCAATAAATTCTTCTTTTTAGAGCAGAAGTAAGGTAAATTGATGTAACCTAACCTTTATAACTATGAAAAAACTGATTCTCAGCGTCGGGATGGTGTTTTTGCTGGGAGGGGCTGCTTTTGCCCAGTCATCATCCGACGCCATGGCCAAGTACAATGCCAAGGAATATAAAGCCTCCGGCGAACTATACGACAAAGTGCTGGCAGACGGCAAGGGCTCCAGCTCCGACCACTATAATGCTGCCTGCTCGTGGGCGCTGGCCGGTAACAAAGACAAAGCGTTTGCGCATCTCGGCAAAGCCATAGATAAAGGCTGGACCAACGTTACACACTTTAAAAGCGATACCGACCTGAGCAGCCTGCACACCGACAAGCGCTGGGAACCGATGGTAAAGCAACTACAAGCCAAAGCCGATATAGCAGAAGCCAACTATAACAAACCCCTGAAAGCACAGCTGGAGCAGATTTATGAGAAAGACCAGCAGATACGCCGCGAGTTTATGGCCGCCCGCGATAAGCATGGCATGGATGCACCGGAAACAAAAGTACTAATGCAGCAAATGATGGACACGGATGCCGAAAATCAGAAACAAATCATCGCTATTATTGAGAAACATGGCTGGCCTGGCAAAAGCATGGTAGGGCAGCAGGCAAGTCAGGCTGTTTTTCTGGTAATTCAGCACTCCGGAAAAGATGTTATGGGGAAATACCTGCCCTTGCTGCGTGAAGCTGTTGCCAAAGGAGAAGCTGAGAAGAGCCAGTTGGCGCTAATGGAAGACCGTTACCTGATGTATAATGACAAGCCACAGCTTTATGGCAGCCAGGTAACGATGAACAACACCACTAAACAATGGGAACTATACAAAGTAGAAGATGAAGCAAACCTGGATAAGCGCCGTGCTGAAATGGGAATGGAACCTATAAAAGACTACCTGAAGCAGATGGGGATTGAGTATACGCCACCCGCCGGTAAACCTGCAAACTAAGTAACCAAACTATAACCACGGAAAGGGCTACAGCAACAGTAGCCCTTTTTCGCGCAGTTCAAACCAGATCGGCGATGCCAGGAACTCATCAAAGGTCAGGTGCGCGTCTGCCGGGTAGCTTTCTGCCAGTTGTTTTAAACTATAAGCCTCTTCGCTTTCCAGCGACACGCGTTCTATTGTATCAAAAAGCCACTGGCCTATAGTTGCGGTTGTTTTCACCTGGAAGTCTTCGCCTTTTTCGTAGAAGGTAAGTTCGCAGCGCTCTATAGTTTGGCCTTTCTTGGCATACATGGTAAAATCAATTTCCGGGATGCTGCCCAGCCATAGTACACGGGCGTTCATGCGGGTGCTGTCGGGGCGGTGCGGCTGCGAAATGGCGCTGCTGATCAGGTCGGGTTTTATAGTTGTAGTAGGGATTTTAAAATCGAACCAGAACGAGAGCGGCTCGTCCAGGGCTACGCTGTGCATGTAGTTGTAAAGCGCTTTGCTGAGGCCGGCCCCAAACAAACTATGGTCTGTGCCTTTGGGGTCGTTGTGCCACAGGTCGTTGTAGGCAAAGCCGCCTTCTTCAGGGCCCACTTTTACCACGCCATACTTCTCCGGATTTTTACCGATCGGGCTATGCGCCGTCATGCTGAAGCGGTGCCAGTAACCGGATTGGATCACGTTATTTTCGAACAATTGGCGCACTACCTCCAAAGAGTCTATAGTTTCCTGGGTGGTTTGGGTCGGGAAGCCGTACATTAAATAGGCGTGCACCATAATACCGGCCTGCGTAAAGCTGTCGGTAACGCGGGCAACCTGCGCTATAGTTACGCCTTTCTCCATCAGGGCCAGCAATCTATCAGAAGCCACTTCCAACCCACCCGAAACGGCAATGCAACCCGACTCGGCCAGCAAGCGGCACAGGTCCGGCGTAAAGGTCTTCTCGAAACGGATATTTCCCCACCAGCTTATTTTTACGCCACGGCGCAGCAGCTCTATAGCCATATCGCGGAGTGGGGCAGGAGGCGCGGCTTCGTCCACAAAATGGAATCCGGTCTGGCCGGTCTGGGCAATTATTTCTTCAATTCTATCTACCAAAAGCGTAGCCGGAGCCACGTCGTAACGGCGGATATAGTCTAGGGTAATGTCGCAGAAGGAGCAGCGTTTCCAGTAGCAGCCGTGCGCCACGGTCAGTTTGTTCCAGCGGCCATCGCTCCACAGGCGGTGCATCGGGTTCACCACATCAATCACCGACAGGTAATCTTTTATAGGAAGGCCGTTATAGTCCGGGGTACCTACTTCGGTGTGCGGTACATCGGGGTCGGTGCAGTTGTTAATGTAGGTTACTTCGCCGTTTTGCAGCAGAAAAGTGCGTTGCAGGTTAGCAGCTTCGCGTTTGCCCTGCAGGTGTTCCAATAATTTTAACCACGGGCCTTCGCCATCATCTAAGGTCACAAAATCGATGTACTTGAACAGGCGCGGCTCTTTCAGTCCACGGAGCTCGGTGTTGGGGTAACCGCCGCCCATGGCCGTTTTTATAGTGGGATAGTTTTGTTTGATATGCTGCGCCAGCCTTAGGCCACCGTACAAATTGCCCGGAAACGGAATAGAGAAACCAACTATAGTTGGCTGTACTTTCTGCAGATGCTCGTCCAGTATCTCCAGCAAAAACCGGTCAACCAGGTTAGGCTCCTGCTGCAGCTCTTCTTCCAGCGGGTCGAACGACGTGGCTGACAAAGCCAGCTTTTCGGCGTAGCGACTGAAAGCAAAGTAAGGGCAAACGGTTTCTTTTATCAGGTCGCCGAGGTCCTCTAAATATAACGTAGCCAGGTAACGTGCGCGGTCCGTAATGCCCATACTGCCAAATGCGTACTCCAAATCCTCCACCTGGTCGAAACGCGAGGCTTCGGGTAAGTAACGGCTGTAGCTGATCTGCTGTGCGAGGGTTAAATCCTTGTTCTGCAGAAAACGGATAACTGGTTCCACCGTGTTCAGGTACTCACGCTTCAGCTTCAGTATCCGGAAACTGTTATCCGAGAGCTCGTAGTCGCCGGCTTCGATGGCTGCAAATATTTTTTTAAGGCCTGCTTTGGAAAACATACGCAATACCAGCTCAATGCCCAGGTCGGCTTGTGCCACGTTATAGCCTTGCCCGCGCAGAAAACCGGTCAGGTAAGCTGTGGCCGGGTAAGGCGTGTTAAGCTGGGTAAGCGGAGGGGTAATAAGCAGTATGGTGGGCGTCGTTTCCAAAGTATAAAAATTAAAGTATAAGCCTGCCCTGCAAAAGTACAGATTTTATGGCACAGTGTTTTGAAACAGCTACAGGTAGCCGCGGGTTCAGTTCTATAGTTTAGATGTGGGCTATAGTTGGCGGGTTCGGGTTGATCGAATCTGAGATTCGATTTTATAGGTGGGCACGGAAATAATTTCCGCGCCAGAAACGTGTGCTAAAATGATGCTTAACTATAGTTTACCTGCCGGCTGCTTTGTTTACGGCGTAGTTGATAGCAGGCACAATGCCCAGCACAGTTACTGAGACCATCGTGAAAATAACGAAAAAGGAATTGAACCACCGCACTATAAAATCGGAAGGGATGCCGAAAGTATAGAGCTCCAGGGCAGACGCAAGCAAAATACTGATGATCAGGATGACCAGCAGTTTGGTTTTAAGTTGTGCAGAAATAAGCGCCTTTTTCATGGGTGGTTAAACTATAGTTGCAAAGGTACAACCGACAACTATAGTTCGGCAACTTATGAGTGGCCTTTTTGTGCTTCCTCATCTTCGCGCTGCTGGCTGCTCTTGTTGCTGGTGGTTTTGGCCTGTGGTGGCGCAGCCTGCTTGTTCACTTTTCGGATATCAGAAGAGTCGTCTTTGCTGGTTTCCTTGGTTGGGTCTACGGGCTTGTTCTGTTTCATAGCGTCAGGTTATAGTATGTATACCTGCTCATACGGTTTTTGGGCGCGTGGGGTGTAACTAACTATAAATTGGCAGCGGTCGTAGAAAAGGTATGTTAAACTGAACGATAGAACTATGAATAGCAAACCAATTAAAACGATACTGTTAGCTGCCTTTGTTGGTGGCATGACGCTTACTGCCTGCGACACCGGCCAGCGCCCCGGCGAACCCAATGTGGAAGACAGTGACCACGTAGACGAAGGCTCTCTGAACGAAGGCTACACCTCTGATGAATACCCGGCAGATACCGATACCGCCAACCTGGAAGATAAGTACTACGACAATGCCGAAGGCGCCGTGCATGCCGGCGATGGTAAAACAGAAGGCAAGAAGCGCGGCGAAACAGATAATCAGTAATAAGCATATACCCATAAAAAAAGCCGCTCCCATACAGGAGCGGCCTTACCAATTAACCAACGTTCACTCTTTTTAATTAAAAACAAAGCCGTTCGGGGCAATGCCCGTCTTAAATTCATTCAGTTTCTGGCCGGCCGGGCTGTAAATAAACACAGTGCCATCTCCTGAGAAGCCATTCTCGTCGGAGCCGAAAATGTTGCCGGTTTCCGGATCAGCTTCCATGCCGTAAAACCCACGATTAATGATAATAGTGCTGCTGAGGCCGGTTGCAGTTACCAGCTGCTCAAAAGTCTTATTCTCGTAATTGAAGTACAGCTTATCGCCGGTGCCGTTTATGGTCAGGTTTTTAGGGATGCTCTGGTTGCCCGGGAATGTAAACGTGGCCTCGATGGCAGCCGTAGCAGTGTTGAGTTTGGAAAGCGAGCCTGGTGTGGTTTTAGTGTAATCAATTCCTGACCAGTCGTCTTTATACACCACTTTGCCGGCGCTCAGTACCCAGATGTGCTGGTCTTTGCCCTGCACCAGTTCGCCCGGACCATCAGAAGTTTGAATGGTGCGCTCCACGGCATCAGTCGTAGTGTTGATAATAGAAATGGTGTTGCCGCCGCTGTTGGCTACGTATAGTTTACCGTTCACGATCAGCAGCTGCTCGGGCATTACGCCTACCGTAATGGTTTTCAGAACCGCATTCGTTTTCAGGTCGATAACCGATACACGGCCGTTGCTGCCGTAACTTACCCACTCAGTTACATAACCTTTGTTGCCATCCAGCGCTGCGAAATAGCGTGGTTGCTGCAAGCCTTCTACTACAGCAACCGTTTTAAACGTGAAGGCATTTACTACTTCTATTTTGTTGCTGTTGTTGGCTACAATATAAGCCAGCGTATCGTGCAGCGTCATGCTCTGTACCACATCGCCAAGGGGGCGTTTCTCATTGGCAGCGCTGAAAATGTTGTTCTTCACCTGGTGGCCTGCACTGTCGCTCAGGAAAGAAACAGACCCGTTTGGTGTGCCGAAATTGCCTTCATTCAATATAAAAACGCCTTTCTGGTCGTAAGGGCCTCTTACTTTTGAGTCGTGTATTTCAGGGCTTACATCGTCGGTTTCGTCGCAGCTGGTAAAAGCAAGCGTACTTGTAAATAGGAGGGCAGCCATAAAAAAGCTGCGGAGCCTGAGTATTCTTTTCATGTTATTTTTTAGAGATGATTATAGTTAAGGAATAAGTAAGCGTAAACTGAATGTGTAGCTCCGGAGCGGCATGGCATGGTAGGCCATGGTCTGGTACACTTCGCTGGTCAGGTTATCGGAGCGCAGGGTAAGTATAAACCGGGCCGGGCCAAACTGTAGTTGCCTGCTGAGTGCGGCGTTCCAGAGAATAAAGCTGTCTAAACTATGGCTTTCGGAATTGTTGGTGTAGCGCAGGCCGGTATAGTTTGCATCGGTGTGCAGTTGCCAGTTTTTATAGGTAATGCCGGCTGCCGCCACGCCTTTGTGCCGGGGCACATACATCAGTTGCCGTCCCAGGTCGCCGTTGCCCTCGTACACTTTCACCTGCTCTGATGTGGTATAAGTATAACCTGCCGAGCCGGAGATCCTTACATTGCCTATAGTTGCTGATAGTTGCTGGCTTAGTTCCAGGCCCATGGCGCGTACTTTCTGCAGGTTTACCGGGCGCCAGCGTCCGGTGCCATCCGGGCTCCATTGTATCCAGTCGTCAATCAGCATGTGGTAGGCGGTGGCTTCTGTTTCGAGGAGCAGGGTGTTGCCAACTATAAACAAATGGCGCAGGCCACTCTCGTAGCTCCAGCCCTGTTCAGGTTTCAGGTCGGGGTTGCCGGCGCCTACCCAGAAGCGGTCGTTGAGGGTAGGCACCCGGTAACTACCGGATACATTTCCTTTTAAGTACAGATGTTGCCGGCCGTGCTCAAAAAACTTCCAGTTAAACCCGAAAGCCGGCGTCGGGGCAGGGCTATAGTCTTCTGCAAATGCCTGGCGCAAATTCAGGCTCAGGTCTAAGGTGGCGGTAGGGTCGTAGCGGAAAAGTGCGAAAACAGCTGCCCTGTTCTCTGTTTGCGTGCCGGCGTAGCCATCGTTCTCTGCCTCAAAATGCTGCAGGTTTATGCCCCCCCGCAGGCTCCAGTTGGTTCCTTTGGTATAGGTTTGTTCGGCCTGCAACTGGTATGTCTTTACATTGGCAATAGAGCTGGAGTCGCTGTTGGAACTATAGTTGAGAAAATCCTTGAAGTAGGCCAGTTTTATGTCGGTTTGCCCCAGGCGGCTCTGGTGGTTCAGGTGCGTCATCAGGCGCAGGTTTTTATCCTCTTGGGCAGCGTTGTTATGTGCCGAACCCATGGCAGCCTGCAGTTCGCGGTCGGCCATAGTATACCAACTGTGCAGCCCGATGCTCGTTTTTGCAGATAGTTTCCAGGTCAGGTCTTGTGTAAAACCGTATTGCTTCTGGGCGGCGTGGTCTTCGGTCCGTTCAGGTTTGCCAAAGCGGGAGAGGTCCTGGTAAGTAAAATCGTTTTCTGCAGAGCGGTAGTAAGTGCCTATACCCACCTGTAGTTTATCATTTCCATAACTGATGCGGCCATTGCTGAAATACCGCCCAAAACTTCCGGCTTCCTCCTGCAGGTCCAGTCCGAAACCCTTGGTGCTATAGTTTGGAGAATTTAAAAGGATAGCTCCGCCAATGGCACCGCTGCCATATACAGCCCCCGCCGAGCCTGCCTGCACTGCTATTTCGCCTACTCCGCTCACCGGCAGCGTCGAGAAATCCGACTGGCCCAGGGTAGGTAGGCCAATGTTCAGCCCGTTCCACAGAACGGCTGTTTGCGACGCACCAGTACCCCGGAACGAAACACTGGACAAACCACTAACGCCATAGCTTTTAAAATACACAGGGGTGCGGGCCTGCAGGGCAGTGGCTAATGAAGTGGTGCTATAGATTTGCAGGTAGCTGCTATCTATAGTTGTAACACGGCTGCCGGCAGCGTAAACTTCGGCGGGCTTGCCAAATACGTCCACAGGGCGAAGCTCGTAGGCTGTTGTGTCCTGCTGCGCTATAGTTGGCAGCGCCACCAGCACCAGTAATAAGATCTGAAATACACGAAGTACCACTCACGTAATGCTTTTATCCCGAAGCATGCTGTAGGGTAGGTGTTGAGCAGTAGGAGCCCGGAAAGGCAGAAACTGTGCAGCTTTTTACCCGAAAGCATACGACAAATTTTGTCCGGACTGGCAGGTCTCCTGGCTCTCTTCAGTCAGCCTGCCTTCCCATGCAAAGCACAGTGGCACTGGTTAGGCTAACCCTTTGGTGAAGATCACAGTTGCGGGAACAGCACAGGTATTGCACCTGTTTCCCTTTTAAGGCTGAAACTACAGGCTATAGTTACAACCACCAATCGGGGCAAATGTAATGAATAATTATTAATGAAGAATGAATAATGCCTAAAAGGTAGTTATAGATTATTAATTCGCGTGGCACTATTGTTCACTTCGCTCAGATTAATGCGTATCCTTATTCGAAATTAATTACTCATTCATCATTAATAATTATTCATTAAAATTTGAAACTTCCCAGAGAATTTTACACCCGGCCAAATGTAGTGCAGATAGCGCAGGAACTGCTGGGTAAGTACCTGTACACAACTATAGATGGCATGCTGACCGGTGGCATGATTGTGGAAACGGAAGCTTACTCCGGAGAGAACGACCGCGCCTGCCATGCCCACCTGAACCGTCGTACAGCCCGCACCGAGATTATGTACCACGAAGGCGGCGTGGCCTATGTGTACCTGGTATATGGCATCTATAACCTGTTCAATATTATAACCAATATAGAAGGCAGAGCTGATGCCGTACTGGTGCGCGCCATAGAACCGGAAATTGGCCTGGAGGAAATGTTGCTGCGCAGGGACATGCAAACTATAAAACCGAACTTAACTGCCGGACCGGGTGTGATGAGCATTGCGCTGGGTATTACCCGCAAACACTACGGCGAAGACCTGACCGGCAATACCATCTGGCTCGAAGACAAAGGCATCACCATCCCCGACGAAAAGATCATGACCGTACCGCGCATAGGCATAGACTATGCCGGCGATGATGCCCTGCTGCCCTGGCGGTTTTATGTAAAAGGGAATAAATGGGTGAGCAGGAAATAACTACTCCGTATCAGCGAAAGGATGGCTTTGCTTTATGGCCAGCCGCTGGTACAGGTACTGCTTTACTGCCGGGTCTATATCGCTGAGCAGGTACACCGTCGTGCCGAGCTCACGGGCATAGGGGTTTTCTATACTCCCGATCTTTTTAACACTTCCAACAAACGCTTTTTCTGCCTCCTGCAGTGGTGCTTCGCCTGCCTCTTTTACAAGTATGATGTGCTCAATTTTACTAAGCTCCGGAAACCAGTAAATATAGTCGGCGTTGTAGGACACAGCGGCAGGCACCTGGTTACGGCTATAGTAGTTAATGGCCCCAGCCTGGCCATAGTTGTCGCAGAGGATGAGGGTGTAGGATTGCGCAGCGGCAGGTATAGTCTGGTAGGCTTTGGTTGTAATGCTTGCCAGTTCCTGCCAGCCCAGCATATCGGCGAAGTCCTGGGGTAGTAAGTGGTCTTTCCCATCTTCCCATTTCAGCAGGTTCAGGTCCTTAAATTTCTCCGCTTTTACCTGTATCTCGGCAGGGCTCAGCACCGGGAACACTACATTCACCATCGGGATGAACACAACTATAGTTACCAGCAGCCATACTGGCCGGGTATAACGCAGCCACCCCCGCCTGAACAGTTGTTCCCAATACACGCTTCCGAAAGCAATGAGCACCGGGAAAAGGCCAATGGTGTAGTAGCTCTTGGCTTTCAGCGCCAGAAACAGCAGCATGACGACTATAAAAGTAACCCCGACAAACCGGTATTGTTTAAACGGCCTGTAAACTATAAACGCCACTAATGCACTCACCCAAATAAACACGGCACCTATAAAAAACAACAACTGGTCCTGCAGAAAGTCCTGAGGTTTTACATTTGCCAGCTGGGTTGCTTTCAGCTCCTGCATGTGCGCCACTACCGGGAAGTTATGCACCACCTGCCACACCAGATTGGGCAAAGCTATAGTTAGCGCAAGCAGGGCAGCAAGGTATAGGTACTTCCGGGCAAAAAGACTCCGGTAAGGCGAAAACAGAAGTGCCACTGCTAACCCCGCCACCAGGAACAGGATGGTATATTTATTCAGGAAGCCTACGCCAACTATAGCTCCCAGCCAATAGAGCCACTTTGTTTGCTGTGTATGCAGAAACCGGATGAAAAGATAAAAAGCCAGTGCCCAGCAAAGGATATCAAAGGAATTGGGCTGGAACAGCATGTTCAGGCGCAGCATAACAGAGAAGAGCATTGCAATGGCAGCCAGTACTTTCGCGTATAAGCCGCCCTTCAGTTCATCCACCGTAAGCCAAACCACTACTATAGTTAGCGCCCCAAACAAGGCCGGGAAAAAACGTACCCAGAAGTAACTGTTGCCCAGCAATTGTATAAGCCACGCGATAAAAGCCGTAATCGGCGGCACCGATACATACCCGGCTGCTAAATGGTTGGCCTGGTCCAGGTGCAGGAACTCGTCGCGGTGCAGGTCATAGGCGCCATCAACCAGCAGGTATTGCAGCGCCAGTTTCAGGAGCACAAATACAGCAAGTAATGTCGCGTTCAGCAGGCGAGGGTTGCGGTGTTGGGGCATTGGTTCTAATGTATAGCCAAAAGTAAATATAAACTATAAATCAGAACTATAGCTACAAAAAACGGCCGTAGCGTAAACTACGGCCGTCCCCATTCATCAATCGTATAGTTAGCGTTTGTTACGCTTCTGTTCAGTGTCCTGTTCGTTATCGGTGCGGGCCTGCGGTGTCGGGTTATTGGAGCCGAATTTGCCCACTGCGTCGTTTTTCAGGTTATTCGAGATATCCTTACGGCCACTCTGGTCAGTTTCTTTTCTGCTGCCCTGGCCGGCACCCTGGGTTGGCTTGTTCTGGTTGCCGGTTCTCGAGAAAGAGTCGCCCATGGCATTTGGGTTGTTGGTGCCCTGGTTACTTATCTGCTGCGACTTTTGCTGGCTTTGCTTGCCGGCCTTAAAAGAGCTTTCGGGGTTACTCGAAAATCCTCTGTGCTGGTTTTGCTGGTTGCTGTTATTCTTATTATCCTTCATGGTATTCCAATTTATTTAAGTTTGTTTCCGATAGTTGGAAAGGTGCGCTTTACGCATAAATAGCCCCAGGCTACCCCGGGGCCATTTATGGTGTAAGTTTATAGTTTATTAACGATTACCTGATCTGTTGGAAGATCCGGATGAAGATGAATTGTTGCTGTTCTTATGGCTCTGGCTGCCCGCACGAGCATGTCCCTGAGGGTCGCCGTGCCAGCCACGTCCCTGGCCGGTACTTCTGCTGTTGCCGCTGTTTCCACTGTTCAGGTTCGATGTTCTGCCCGATGATGACGAGCTACCAGTATTAGATGAGTTGCGCATAGAAGAAGAACCCTGTGAAGAGGAGCTCATACTGTTGCGCGAATTGCTGTTGGAATTTGAGCTGTTATTCTTATTCTGATTGTTCATGTTGTCTCGTTTCATAGCTTGTAAAAATTAGGTTAAACATGTGCCCTTTGCAGGGTAGCATATCCTGTTTTACGATGCAAATGCCTGACAGTTAACAATTAGAAGTACTTTGTGCAGGTGTTGTTATGGTACTTTAGCCATATAGTTGGCCGGTAGCTATATAGCTCTATTTAGTTATAACAGAGGATGGATGTAACTGATGCGTAACAGGTTGCAGCATGAAAAATGGCCTGAAATGATGCAGAAGTCACTGGACCGAAGCCAGCCGAAATGCATTTTACACCCTGCGATTTTTTTCAAGATATTTTAAGCAGCAACTATACTTTCTCGCAGAAAAGTACGACAGGCTTCTGATGCATATCTGTTGTAAAGAACAGGTAATGGCTTCCACCTTCGCGTATACCGGTCTTTTTGCGGATGCTGGCTACCGTGTCGGGGAAGTTGCGGACGGTAATATTGGCCTGCTTTTGAGGCAGACGGGCCAGTAACTCTTTTTTACTGTAGCGGCTTACGGCAGTGCAGGCAAACGATCTTCCCGAGAAATCAGTTACCAGGGTGTCGGAAGTATAGAGGTGGCTGTTGGGGTGCAGCTTTTTTACAGGGTATTGCTGAGTTATACTTTTATAGGCGCCTGCTTTCAGGATGGCTGCATTTGGCTCGTAAATATAGTGCAGCGGGTCAGAATATGGCGTGCTTATAGTTTGTTCCTGGTCTGGGGTAAAGGTAAAAGAACTTATGCTGCCATCCGTTTTCAGGTTCACAGTCTCAATGGTAAGTGGGTCAGGTGGGTTTTGCTGCAGCAGGTACAATACTTCCTTACATTCATTTTGCACGGCTACTACCCAAACCCTGGCTACTTTGCCCAGTTGCGCCACCGCCAGGTCAATGTCCAGCATTGGCGATGCTTTCAACAATACCTTGTCCGCTTTTTGCAGCAGTATGGGTAACAGGCCCAGTATATCCGGCTCGCAGTCCTGCAGCAGGTGTAATTTTTCGGCTCTGTCGCCGCGGCGGGCGGGGTCCAGGTAAAATACATCGGCATGGCCGGTAAAGTTTTCCAGAAACGCAGCAGCAGTAGTGGCTATAGTTTGGATGTTGGCGGCACCAAGTACTCTGAAGTTATAGTTGGCGATTTCCGATAGCTCCTGGTTTTGTTCCACGTGCAGCACCTGTTCAAAGCTATTAGCAAAATAAAAGCTGTCGGCGCCAAAACCGCCGGTCAGGTCTGCCAGCAGCTTACCGGAAACCAGGGATGCTTTAAAGGCTGCCGTTACAGCAGATGAGCTTTGCTCTACCGACACATTTACCGGAAATACAAGCTCCGGATTTTTCGCCCAGTCCGGCAGCTTGGTCATGGCTTTCTGGCGGGCCTGTATCTGCTGCACCAGTTCCGCTACAGGCAGATCCGGGAAGCGCCTGGCCTGCAGCATCAGGGTAGCGGGCTGTTCCTGTAGGTGCTCTGTGATAAAATTTTTCTCGGATTCTTTATATGTTCGCATACTGCCGGTCAGGTCTCAGACGTTATAATCAGGCTGTGCAGCAAAAATAGTGTATTAATCTGTGCGGTGCTTATTTATGATTTGTTAAACTTTTTTTAAAAAAGGTTAAACAAAATTTTCACAATCAAGTTAAATGGTTGTGGATATTAATAATTACCTAAAAGTATAAAGCTATGAAGAAGAATTGGATGAGATTAATGATGCTGGCTGTATTGCCGGCGGTAATGCTGGCAGGTTGCGATGATGACGGCGATGACAATCCGGTAACTCCGACAGTAAAAGAAGCGAATGTGATGGTGGTACACGCCTCGCCGGATGCCCCCGGAGTAGACCTGTTGGTGGATAACGTAAAAGTAAACACCTCGGCGCTTACCTTCCCCAATAACACCGGGTACCTGACAGTGCCTGCCGGGTCCAGAAACATTAAGGTTAATGCTACCGGAACAAGTACCTCTGTAATTGATGGCACCGTAGACCTGCTGGACAAAGGCAACTATACCATTTTTGCTACCGGTTCTTTAGGTGCCGACGATATTGAGCCGCTGATACTGACCGATGACCTGACCGCACCGACTGCCGGAAATGCAAAGATCCGTTTCGTACACTTATCGCCTGATGCGCCTGCTGTTGATATTGTAAACGTAACCGATGTAGCCAACGAAAGCGTGCTGGCCGATGGAATAAGTTTCCGGGATGCCACTGCCTTTGCTTCGGTGCCGGCCGGTACGTATAACTTAGAAGTGCGTACCGATGCAGACGGAACCGTTGTGCTGCCAGTAAACGGCATAGTACTGGAAAGTGGAAAGATCTATACCGTCTTCGCGAGAGGTTTCGTGCAGACGCCTCAAGGCAATACAAATACCCTTGGCGTAGAAATCATAGAACACGACATGCCATAAACGGCTGACACCTTATACAAGAGCAGTGTTTGCTGTAAGGCAGGCACTGCTTTTTTGTGAATAGCTGAACCTGAACTAATTGTTGAACTTGCGTAACAAAATCCGTAATTTTGAGTTTTCAACTGAAAAAACATCAAAAATGATTGATACATATCTGAAGTACAAAGTAAAAGACATTTCGCTGGCAGCATGGGGCCGCAAAGAAATAAAACTGGCCGAAGCAGAAATGCCGGGCCTAATGGCCATCCGTGAGGAGTACGGCCCGAGCAAGCCACTGGCTGGTGCCCGCATTGCCGGTTGCCTTCACATGACGATCCAGACGGCTGTGCTGATCGAAACACTGGTGGAACTGGGAGCTGAAGTTACCTGGTCATCCTGCAACATTTTCTCTACACAGGATCATGCTGCCGCGGCTATCGCTGCTGCCGGTATCTCGGTTTACGCTTGGAAAGGTATGAACGCTGAAGAATTTGACTGGTGCATTGAGCAGACGCTGTTCTTCGGTGAAGACCGTAAGCCATTGAACATGATCCTGGATGATGGTGGCGACCTGACCAACATGGTACTGGATAAATATCCGGAACTGGCTCCGGGCATTAAAGGCCTTTCTGAAGAAACTACTACAGGTGTGCACCGCCTTTACGAGCGCGTGAAGAATGGTACCCTGCCAATGCCTGCCATTAACGTGAACGACTCGGTTACAAAATCCAAGTTCGATAACAAGTATGGCTGTAAAGAGTCGTTGGTAGATGCGATCCGTCGTGCTACAGATGTGATGATGGCTGGTAAAGTAGCGGTTGTAGCTGGTTACGGCGATGTGGGGAAAGGTTCTGCAGCTTCACTGAGAGGTGCTGGTGCCCGCGTTATCGTTACCGAGATCGACCCGATCTGTGCGCTGCAGGCTGCTATGGACGGCTTTGCTGTGAAGAAAATGGCTGATGCTGTAAAAGAAGCGGATATTGTAGTTACTGCAACCGGTAACAAAGACATCATTACAGAAGAACATTTCCGTTCTATGAAGGATAAAGCTATCGTTTGTAACATCGGCCACTTCGATAACGAGATCGACATGGCCTGGCTGAACGGTGCTTACGGCCATACTAAAGATGAGATCAAGCCACAGGTAGACCTTTACAACATCGAAGGAAAAGATATTATCGTGCTAGCGGAAGGCCGTCTGGTAAACCTTGGTTGTGCTACCGGTCACCCGTCGTTTGTAATGTCTAACTCTTTCTCTAACCAGACACTGGCGCAGCTGGAACTTTGGACAAATGCAGATGCTTACGAGAACAAGGTATACACACTGCCGAAGCATCTGGATGAGAAAGTTGCCCGCCTGCACCTCAGCAAAATTGGAGTGGAGCTGGATGAACTTTCGCCAGACCAGGCTGCTTACATTGGGGTAGAAGTAGAAGGTCCGTTTAAGCCGGAATATTACAGATACTAATAAATACAACCCGCTGATAACAAAAGAGACTGCCCCAAAGGCAGTCTCTTTTTATTTAAACTATAGTTTTAAAACTATAGCACCGTAACGGTCTCTGCAAAGTGTGCATCAATGCCGTTCTGGCAACGTACCGTACCGGCGTCAATCGTTTTCTGTAGAATGTCTTCGTTTATGTCGTGCCTTTTTTTGCAGGCTATTTTGTGGTAGATATGGTAGCAAATGCCGCCAAACTTGATGAAAAGCCGGTGCACACCTTTGTTAATAAGCCGGACTGCAATTTCGCTGTCTTCTTTTCCCCAGCCCACAATACTTTCGTTGTAACCGTTCACGTCCAGCAAATCCTGTCGCCAGAAAGCCATGTTGCAGCCTTTTACATAGTATTTGTTGCTGCGTTTATAATGCGGGGCAAAAAGGCCGGTCAGCACAGGAATGCGGATGGCGTTCAGGCGGTTATTGCCGCGTACGATCAGGTCGCGATACCCGGGCAGTTCTCTTGTAGCCAGCAGCTCTTCGGAATAAGCCTGTGGCAGTAACAGCCTGCTCCCGGAAACAAACCGATTAGGGGTCGCCAGCTTCAGGTGGTCTTTTACAAAGTACGGATGCAGGATCAGGTCGCCATCTATCTGTATAATGTATTCGTGGGCAGCGGCAACTATAGCTTTGTTACGTATGGCTGCTAGCTGAAACCCGTTATCAGGATGCCAGATGTGTTTTACAGGTACCGGAAGCAAGGCTCTGTAGCGGTCTATCAGGGCTTTGGTCTCCGGGCCGGAGCCATCGTCTGCAATAAGTACCTCATCAGGTAGCTGCACCTGGTTCAGAATACTTTTAAGGCAAAGCTCCAGGGCGGCCGGCCAGTTGTAGGTCGATATTAAAAGGGAGGTCCTGATCCTGTTTAATGACATTGCTTACGAATAAAATTAAGTTTCTTAACAAAAGACTTGGCATACCACGGGTAAAGTGCGCGGTGGTGTTGTAACAGAAATAAGTAGCAGTTAATATACTGTATAATTCCTTTCCCGGCGCTTTTTTTCTTTAGCAAGAATCTTTCCACAAACTGCCTGTCACGGGGCTTTACAAAGGCCATCTCAGTAAAAGCCCGTAAAACCTTTTGCTTCCGCTCCATCTGGGCGAGCCTGGTTTCGGCCTGTTGTTTTTCCTGCTGCATTACCGAGTCGGTATGTATCCGGTAACGGGTAAGGGTTTTATCGTAGTATTTTACTTCGCCCACATAGGCTGCTACCATACCTATCCACCAATCATAATAATTAATAGATGCAGGCAATGGCAAAATGTAGGGTATCAGTTCTTTTTTAAAGATACAGGTATGGCCTGTTATAAAATTAGACTCCAGAAAAGCAGAATAGGACGGCCTGTTCAGGTGAATCAGGTTATGGTCCAGGGTTTTGTTGGTGGGCTGACCATGTTCATCCATCAGTTCGGAGTTGCTGTAAATAAGTACAGCGCTGCCTATGTGGTCTGCAAGTTCTTCAATCTTGGTTGGGAGCCAGATGTCATCCTGGTCGCAGATGGCGATCAGGTCGCCATTGCTTAGTTGTATGCCTTTCTCGAAGTTCCTGTTAAAGCCAAGGTTGGTGTCGTTTTGAAGGAGGCGGATGTTGCTGTGTTTTTCCGCATAAGCTGCCGCAAGTGCAAAACTGTTGTCCGTAGAGCAATCGTCGAGTATAAGCAGCTCGAAATTGGGATATGTCTGGCTCAATACGGAATCCAGCTGCTCTTTCAGGAACTGCTCTCCGTTGTAAACACACAATACTATGGAAACGAAGGGTTTTACCATGCTAAAAAGGCAGCATCTTGCCGGCTCTCCAAATTTTGCTCCTTAACCTGTCGGTTGTACAATTAGTTTCCTGCCCCAGTAATTAGAGCAAAACTATAGTTGTACCAATGCATAAAAGCAGCAGCTGATACCTGTAAAATTTGTACTTACTCATTAGGATAACTACAAATATAATTAAATATATGAATGTAGCAGGGCAAAGGTATGTAAGAAAAGCAAGACAGCAGTAGTTTGCCCGGCAGGAAAATGCGGGAGAACAGAAACTATAGTTTAAAGCATAGCCGGCGCAGAACTATAGGTTAGCCTGCTTACAAAATATGCTGCCGGAAGGTAGCTGAACTATAGTTACAGGATATTGAACCGCGACATCAGTATCTTTTTGTAGGACTTGCCGATCGGGATCTCGCCTTTGCTGAACACCACCGCATTTTCTTCCAAAGCTTCTACTTTATCCAGGTTGGCAATATAGGAGCGGTGCACGCGTACAAAATTATGAGGCGGCAGTTTCTGTTCCATGTCCTTCAGAGTAGAGCTCACCAAGTACTTCTGGTCAGCAGTTACTAAAAAGGAGTAGTTGTCGTAGGCCTCTACCCAAAGTATATCGCTGTACATTACTTTAATAATGCGGTGCTTTACCTTTACAAAGATATAATCCTGCGATACTTCCTGTTCTTTGAGTGGCGGCTCCGTGTGGCCTGCCGAACCGTTACCGTTTATCTTATGGTTGTGGCCATGCTTGTACAGCGCGATCTCTATAGTTGATCGCAGGCTTTTCTCATCGAAAGGTTTCACAAGGAACCCGTCAGGTTCTGTTTTTTTGGCACGATCTATAGTAGACTTATCGGCATAGGCTGTAAGATAAATGAAAGGTATATTGAACTCCTGCTTTATACGGGAACCGATCTCTACGCCGTCGGAGTCGCCGCGCAGGTTAATGTCGAGTAATACCAGGTCCGGGCGGGTTTCCCGGATAATGTCGAGGGTGGCTTCGCCTGTATCGATGGCACACGTTTCGTACCCTAAGTCCTCCAGGCATGCAGCAATATCTTCTGCAATTATCACCTCGTCCTCTGAAATAAGAATTTTAGGTTTAGTCATAGCAATAGGTACTTACGTGAAAATTTAAATTATGATGGCAAAACAAAATGTAATATTGTTTTAGTGCCATTGATATTTTCGAAATTAATTTCCCCGTCCAGCTTTTTGATGAGCGAAGAAACCAGTTTAAGCCCAAAAGATTGTTGCTGATCCCGCACTTCGGGTGTGCCTACCCCGTTATCCCAAACTATAAGCTGGTAGGTATCCCCCCGCAGGTGTTCCAGGTCTATCCCGAGTCTGCCATCCCTTCCATCCGGAAATGCATACTTTAACGTGTTTGAGATCAGTTCGTTCACGACCAGGCCTAATGTTATGGCAGTATCTATATCTACATTTATAGGCGGCACACTGATGTGCAGGTTTACTTTCTCTTCGGTAATGCCATAAGAGGCATACAGGCTCTCGCAGATCTCCCTGAAATAGTTTTCGAGGTTAATGTGCTCCAAGTTATTGTGCCGGTAAAGCCGCTCGTGCAACAGCGCCATCGACCGTACCCGGCTGCGCAGCGCCTGCATAGCTTCCAGGGCTATGGGGTCCTGTACGTGGCGGGCCTGCAGGTTAAGCAGGCTGATCACGATCTGCAGGTTGTTTTTTACGCGGTGGTGTACTTCCTGCAACAGCAGCTCTTTTTCACGGTGCTTGCGCTCCAGCATACGGGTGCGGTGTTTTACACGCATGTCCAGGAGGGTATTCATTTTTACAAGGCTACGCTCGCGCAGGCGCACCACACTGATAAGGGAGCCGGTAACCAGCAGCAGCAGCAATGCAATAAACCACTCGCGGCGCCACACCGGAGGCACCACCGAAAAGGTATAGGTTAATGGTTGTTGTGTCCAGTAGCCATCGTTGTTCCGGGCTTTCAGTTTAAAGGTGTAAGTGCCGGGGCCCAGGTTAGCATAAGTAGCGTATGGTTGTTCTGAGGTTTCGGACCACTGCTGGTCGTGGCCTTCCAGCATGTAGCGGTACCTTACTCGTGCCGGGTCGGAGAGGCAGATGCCGTGATAGTAGAAAGTGATGTGGTCTTTGCTGTGCGGCAGCCGCAGGTTTACCGGTAGCCCGCTTGCCTGATCTATCCGGTAGCCAAGTTGCTGCCAGTCGGTGGGGCGCATAAACAGGCGGATGTCGGTTAGTCGCAGCTGGGGAGCTGCTTTGTTTATCCTGTCCAGTTCCGGAATGTATTGTGTAAGGCCTTTTATAGTACCGAACCACACCCTGCCGTCCGGTGTCTGGGTGATGCCGTTGTAAGATACCTCCAGTCCGCTGAAGCCATTCTGCCCGTTATACTCACGGTATTTCAGTTTGCGGGTATCATGAAAATAAGCCAGGTCCGCTTTCAGCACATTGCGGTTGGTTGCTATCCACAGGTTATTATCCCGGTCAGCGTACAACGATTTAATGCCTTCGCCGGGCAGACCGGAGTCAGCGTTAAACAGCTTTGTTTCGCCGGTTGGCTGGTGGTAGCCCAGCAGGCCATAGTTGTACCCTCCGAAGTAAAGCCAGCCATTACCGTCTTCAGTTATAGCCCGAACCTCTGTAAAAGCATGTTTCTGTAATGCCGGTACTTTGTGTAGTTTGTTTTGTGTGAGCAGGTAAACGCCCTTCTCGGTACCAAACCATAACCGGTTCTGTTTGTCGCGGTAAATATGGTAGGCTTTGCCGGTCTCCGGATCATCTGAAACTATAGTTCTCTTTATTTCACCGTTCTGCAACGAGGCCACACCGCCGGCCGTGGCAAACCATACGTTGTTACGGGCATCGGCAGCTACAAAATATACTTCATCGGCAGGTAAGCCGTTGGCGGTGGTGTAATGCTTTGCCTGCCGGGGCCTCAGGTTCCAGACGCCCCGGCTGGTGCTTACCCAAACATTCTCGGGAGATATTACCCACATACTATAAAGTATGGTGCCGGGCGGCCAGACGTTGGCATCGAGTGTCGTTTGTCTGCCGTTCTGCATGTAAGCTGCCTCGCCATTTGCCGTACCAAACCATACAGTGCCTTTAGTGTCCTGGGCAAGGGCGGTAATGTGCGGTTCCTGTATATCTCCGATTGTAAAATAATGCATAAACCACTGTGCCCTTCGTTGCTGCAGGCCATACCCACTTGTGCCTATCCAGGTGTTCTTTTCGGAGTCGAGGAGCAGCGCCGAGATATGGTTGGAGCTAAGGCCGTTGGCGCGGGTAAGGTGCTGCACCTGCTCCTGATCCACTGACAGAAGCCCGTCCTGCTGCAGTGCTACCAGTATTTTTCCGTATGCATCCTGTGTAAAATCCGAAACAAGGGGATGGGTAACACTGGGAGGTAAAGGAAGTTGTGCGATCGTTTTATCCTCCAAATAAGCCGGGCCGCCGCTGGTTCCGATCCATAGTTTACCGTCGGTGCGCTCGCTGTAAATAGCGGTAATGGTGTTGGAGGGTAGTTTGTATTGCAGGCTTTTATAGTGTTGTACCTCGCTGCCGCTTATTTTATACAGGCCATTTTCTTTGCTGCCGGCCCATACAGTGCCCAATGCATCGGTGTGCAGGGCCAGGTAAGGTTGTGGGGGTAGCTTATCGTGCTTTATAAAACGGTTTTGCTGCAGCCTGTACACGCCCGAATCGGTGGCAACTAATAACTGGCCTAAATTGTTTTCTGTGATGCTGTGTATGGCTGTGGCCGGCAGGCCCTGCGAACTGCCAAAAGTGCTGAAGTTTTGGCCGTCGTATTTTGTAAGTCCGTTGTCGGCACTGCCGATCCATAGTTGGTTTCGGCTATCTTGGAAAAGAGTGCTTACATTGTTGCTGGCCAGGCCCTGCTGCCGGTTGTATGTTCTGAAGCTGCTGCCATCAAATAAACTAATGCCGCCACGGGTAGCTACCCAGATACGCATTCTGTTATCCTGCAACAGGTCTGTTATGTCAGATTGCGGCAGCCCGTCTGCTATAGTCCAGTTGCGGAAGTTATACTGCTGCGCCCATACGGTATGCACCAGTATACTGAACCATAAGATAAGCAGGTACCGCCTTACACACATCCGGAGAAGAAAATTGAAGTGCCACGACTTGTTTTTAGTTGAACTTATGCAAGTCTTTTTTGTACTACGCAAGAGCCGGTAAAAAGTAGGTGCCCGGAATAAAGTTTCATGTTCGTGGCGAACGAATTCTTTTTTTGTGTGAAGGGAACATTTAGAGATGGAAAAGACTATAGTTGGTGCCACAGCTTTTTACCGGATTACACTACCTATAGTTTGTTTGCCGCACTGCAGTCTGGTTGTTGCCATGAAATAAAAAACTATAGTTTCACGTCTGTTATCAGTTAAATATTTATCAGGGAGTGGTGGGTTGTTACGGGCTGTAAACTATAGTCAGCAGAAATAGTACAAAGAAATCGGCACACAACGCTACGGTTGCGTATATGGCAGATAACCTTTGCCTGCACTAATGCAAGCCATTGTGCTGCAACCCTTAGGTGGCAACAAGGGTATGTAATTTAAATTCCTATATTTGCGTATAATACGCCATTAAGGGACTTTTACAGAAAGTATAAACTATACTTACATGAGCGAGCAAACAGGTAAACAACTAAGTAAAGAGGAGAAAGATGCACGGTTCGAGGCTGAATTATTGCCCGTGCTTGACCCTCTGTACAACTTTGCCTACAGGCTCACCTTAGACGAGGATGATGCCAACGACCTGGTGCAGGAAACCTACCTGAAGGCATACCGCTTTTTTGACTACTTTGAACAAGGAACTAATGCCAAAGCCTGGCTGTTCCGAATCCTGAAGAACTCATTCATTAACGAGTTCCGAAAAAAGAGCAAACAGCCCGCTAAGGTAGACTATAGCGAAGTTGAAGGATACTATAACACCGAAGACGTTGAAGGGGACAATGGTGTAGCCACCACAACCGACATGCGTACCGAAAGTGTGCAGGACCTGATCGGGGACGAAGTAGCAAGCGCCCTGAATACCCTGCCGGTAGACTTCAGAACCGTGATCATACTATGCGACCTGGAAGGTTTTACCTACGAGGAAATGGCTAAGATACTGGATATTCCGATTGGTACAGTACGCTCCAGATTGCACCGCGCCCGAAATTCCTTGAAAGAGAAATTAGAAAAATACGCCAGAACTATGGGATACAACAGTTAGAAACATACTTTTAGAAGTTGAGTAAAGATGGAACCAAAATTTACGGAAATGTATCAGAAAGAACCTGCCGGGGAGATGGATGGAGCGTGTGGGCAGGTAGCAGACCTGCTGGACTCCATGGTGGATGGCGAAGCAACTGCCGAAGAGCAACGCTTCTTTAATAGCCATATTGAAGAATGTGTAAACTGCTTTGAGAACCATCAAAAGCAAAAGCTCCTGAAAGGACTAATTAGTGGACACCTTAAGCGTGTTATAGTGCCCGAAAGCCTGGCGCAAACTATAAAAGCCAAAATACAGGAAACCATTTAAACACCCCTGATGCAAGGAAAGATTATTATCTTCTCGGCCCCGTCCGGCGCCGGTAAAACTACCATTGTAAAGCACCTGCTAAGCGTAAACCCTGATCTGAACTTCTCTATCTCTGCCTGTACCCGCGATAAGCGTGGCCGCACCGAAGTAAACGGAAAAGATTATTACTTCATCACCCCGGAAGATTTTAAGAAGAAGATTGCCAACGATGAGTTTGTAGAGTGGGAGGAAGTATACGAAGGCGCATTTTACGGCACATTAAAATCAGAGATTGAACGCATCTGGGCAAGCGGCAAACATGCCATACTGGATGTAGACGTTAAAGGAGGATTAAGTATAAAGCATTTTTACAAAGAAAGAGCACTTGCCGTTTTCGTAAAGCCGCCTTCCATTGAAGAGCTGGCCAACAGACTGCAGGCCCGCAACACCGATTCGGCATCGAGCATCAGCAGCCGCGTTTTTAAAGCCAAGTTCGAGATGGAGTTCGAAGATCAGTTTGATGAGGTGATCGTGAACGACAACCTGGAGACTGCCTGCGCCAAAGCCGAAAAATTAGTAAACGATTTCCTGAAGTCAGAGCCGGCCATTGTATGAAGGTAGGGCTTTTGTTTGGTTCTTTTAACCCCATCCATACCGGCCACCTGATACTTGCCAACTACATGGCCACCAACACTGACCTGGATACGGTTTGGCTTGTCGTGTCGCCGCAGAACCCGTTTAAGCCCAGCAACTCGCTGCTGCACGAGTTCGACAGGCTGCACATGGTAACACTGGCTATTGCGGATAACCCGAACCTGGGCGTATCGAACATCGAGTTCAGCATGCCCAAACCAAGCTATACAATTGATACGCTGACCTACCTGCAGGAAAAGTACCCAAGCTACGAGTTTGTGCTGATCATGGGGGAGGATAACGTACCGCTGTTTCCGAAGTGGAAGAACTATGAGCGTATTCTGGAATACCACCAGGTGTATGTATACCCGCGCTCGGGCTCGGTTTTAGAAGAAATGGCTGCCTTCCCGAACATGAAGTTTGTGAAAGCGCCTATTCTGGATATTTCCGCTACGTTCATCCGGCAGTGCATCCGCGAAGAAAAAAGCATCAAATACATGGTGCCTGACGATGTGATCGACTACATTAAAGTGCACAAGTTGTATCAGTAGGTCTACGGCAGAATCCTATAGTTTAATAGTTGTGAGGTCAGAATACAGAGTTATAGTTTAAACTATAGCTCTGTAAACCTATGCTGGCGCGGATCTGTGATCCGTGACTTATTTATAAAGTTGGATTTGTAATCCAACTGGGCCGGAGGGCCAGGCTATAGTTCGACACGAGTGAGTCCGCTTGCACTATGGAATTATCACAACTACAGGTTCTACCAACTATAGACTTCAGCAAACTATAGTTCGACATGAGCGGGGACGCTCTCGCCATAGTCATTAGCACAACTATAGATTTCAGTAAAACTATAGCTTTCTGACCGCCCAAAACGCCAGTTACAAACTGATGCCAAACTCAACCATAAGTTACGCTTCGCTAAACTTGCGGTATAACAAAAGCTACTAATCTAACTATAGCGGCCAGAGTCCGCAGGTAACTCACACTCGCGGGACGCGAGCGAGGGCAGAGAACTATAGATTGGTCCAAGAACTATAAACTATAGTTCTCCAATCACCGGTTCAAACAAAAAAAGAAGCCCTGCGAATCAGATTCGCAGGGCTTCTTTTTTATACTTTAAGAGAGAAAGTCTAATGTCTTTCGTCTTGTGTCTTATGTCTTATGTCTAAGAATTAGATCGTCATGATCTCTGCTTCTTTCTTGCTCAGCAGTTCGTCGATCTTCACGATGTAAGAATCAGTCATTTTCTGCACTTTGGTTTCAGCATCGCGCACGGCATCTTCCGAAGTACCTTCTTTCTGCAGTTTGCGCAGCGAGTCGTTCACATCTTTACGGATGTTACGGATGGCTACTTTACCAGATTCTGTTTCGTTCTTTACTTGTTTTACCAGTTCGCGGCGGCGCTCTTCGGTAAGGGCCGGAATATTCAGGCGGATAGCATCAGCTTCCTGCTGCGGGTTAAGACCAAGGTCGCTGTTTTTGATGGCTTTGTTGATTTCGCCCAGCATATTCTTTTCCCAGGGTTTGATCAGGATGGTGCGTGCATCAGGGGCAGCAATGTTGGCTACCTGCGCAACAGGGGTTAACGTGCCGTAATAATCTACGCGTAGGTGCTCTACCATAGCAGGAGACGCTTTTCCGGCTCTGATCTTTGTTAACTCAGCACCAGTGTGCTGCACTGCCTTCTGCATAGACTCCTCTGCTTCGCTGAGGTAAAACTGAATTTCTTCCGTCATATCAATTGTAGCTTAAGATTCTTGTTTTAAACTATAAGTTTACTTTGTGGTTGCAAAAATATGAAATTTAATGACTTTGCGCAGAGCCGTACTATGCTCCTTCGGTCATGATAACAAGCGTACCTACTTTATCGCCGCTCACTACGCGCTTCAGGTTGCCCGGCTTGTTCATGTCGAACACGATGATAGGCAGGTCGTTTTCCTTGCAAAGCGTAAAGGCTGTCATGTCCATTACGTTCAGGCCTTTCTCAAACACATCTTTAAACGAAATGTCTGAATAGAAAATGGCATCCGGGTCTTTCTCAGGGTCTGCTGAGTAAATGCCATCAACGCGTGTACCTTTCAGTACTACATCGGCTTCTATCTCGATGGCACGTAAGCTGGCTGCCGAGTCGGTTGTGAAGTATGGGTTACCGGTGCCGGCACCAAAAATTACTACACGGCCTTTCTCTAAGTGGCGTACTGCACGGCGGCGAATATAAGGCTCGCACACCTGCTGTATATTTATGCCGGAAAGCAGGCGCGTATACACTCCTAATTTCTCAAGCGCACTCTGCAGGGCCATGCTGTTAATTACTGTTGCCAGCATTCCCATGTAGTCGCCCTGTACGCGGTCAAGGCCTACTTCTTCGGCCTGCACGCCTCTGAAGATGTTGCCACCGCCAATTACTACTGCCACTTCTACACCAAGCGCTGCCACTTCCTTTATCTCCTGCGCATACTGCATCAGTCTCACCGAGTCGATACCGTATTGCTGATCGCCCATCAGCGCTTCACCGCTAAGCTTTAACAATATTCTTTTATACTTCACGATCTATAGTTATGTAGTTTACAGATACTTTATACTTGCTACGGGCGGCAACGTGCTGCCCGACTGGCAACACTAAAAATTTAAAATAAGATCAAAACCTGGCCTTTTTCCACGTTCTGTTTCACGGCTACCTTTATCTCTTTCACAACCCCGTCACCCGGCGATTTCAGGATGTTCTCCATCTTCATCGCTTCCAGGATCATGATCGGGTCGCCCTTTTTCACTTCCTGTCCCGGCTGTACTTTAATATCAAGTATAAGGCCTGGCATCGGCGCCTTCACATCGTTCACCTTCTGGGCGTTGGCATTGCTCATCCCCAGTTTATCCAGCAACAGGTCGAACTGGTCCTTAACACTTACCGTATGGGTAGTTCCGTTGATCTTGAACGTAAAGGTCTTGGCCTGATAATCGGCCTGTACCAGCTCGGCTGTATAAGACTTATAGTTGTGGATGATATGATAGGTGTTGTTACCTAAAGGAGCAATATCCCAGTTAAAAGGGGAGTTGTTGAGAAGTATAGCATCTTTCTGTATGTCAACCTGCCATGTTTTGTCGTTAGCGGTTTTTACCTGCAGCATCTCTTATTTCTGGTTTTGGAGCCTAAAGATAGTTGAATTCTCAGAGTAATTTTAGAAATTGAAATCAAAATTAAAACAACCTATCATGAATCATCGGTTTCTGAGCATAGTTGGCCTGGCAACGACAATGGCACTTGCAGGCGGCTGCGCCACAAACAAAGAAGCACCCAGCGTATCAAAAACATCTGACACAACTATAGCCGAAGCACAGACGGATGTGCCGGTTTGGGCCCCGAAAAAACACGCCTTTAACCCGTCCCGCACCAGAGTGCACGACCTGCTGCACACCACCCTCCGGGTAAGTTTTGACTGGCAGAAGCAACACCTCAACGGCATAGCCGAGCTCACCCTGAAGCCCTACTTTTATCCTCAGAAAACACTGGTGCTGGATGCCAAAGGGTTTGATATAAAAAGTGTGTACCTGCTGAAGGGAAATGACGGCACGCAGCTGAAGTACGCGTACGATGGCATGAAGCTGACCATAGACCTGGACCGCACCTATAACCGCGACGAAAAGTATACCATAGAGATAAACTATACAGCCAAGCCTAATGAGCTTGCCGCCGGGGGCAGCGATGCCATCACCCAGGACAAAGGCCTGTACTTCATAAACCTGCTGGGCGAAGACCCGAACAAACCACGCCAAATCTGGACGCAGGGCGAGACCGAGGCCAGCTCAGCCTGGTTCCCGACAATAGATGCCCCGAATGAGCGCATGACCCAGGACATCTATATAACGATAGATAAGAACTTTACCACCCTCTCGAACGGTACTTTTGTTTACTCGCGCCAGAACGCCGACGGCACCAAAACCGATTACTGGAAACAGGAATTGCCGCATGCCCCTTACCTGGCCATGATGGCCATTGGTGAATATGCCGTAGTGAAGGACAAGTGGCGCAACCTGGAAGTGAACTACTATGTGGAGCCGGAATATAAAAACACGGCAAAAAAGGTATTCGGGAATACGCCAGAGATGATGGAGTTCTTCTCTAAAAAGTTAGGTGTCAACTACCCGTGGGCAAAATATTCGCAGGTAGTGGTACGCGACTTTGTGTCCGGAGCGATGGAGAACACGTCGGCCTCTACGTTTATGGAAGACCTGCAACTGAACGAGCGCGAGCTGCTGGATAAGAACTGGGATGGTATTATTGCACACGAGCTGTTTCACCAGTGGTTCGGTGATCTTGTAACCACAGAATCGTGGGCCAATCTGCCGCTGAACGAGGCCTTCGCCAACTATAGCGAGTACCTGTGGGCGGAACATAAGTATGGTGCCGACGAAGCTGCCTATGCCCAGATGGATGAGCTGAGCCAGTACCTGGAAGAAGCCCAGACAAAACGGGAACCGATCATCCGCTACCATTATGGCGATAAAGAAGAAATGTTTGACAGCCATTCCTATGCCAAAGGCGGCCGGATACTGCACATGCTTCGCAAGCTGGTCGGCGACGAAGCTTTTTATGCTTCCCTGAACTACTACCTCACTAAAAACAAATTCTCGGATGTAGAAGTGGCAGAGCTGCGGATGGCGTTTGAAGACGTGACCGGAGAAGACCTGATGTGGTTCTTCGACCAGTGGTTTATGAAGCCAGGCCACCCGGAACTGAAAGTGGATCATAGTTATCAGAACGGACAGCTGACCCTGCGAGTACAGCAACTTCAGGATACAACCTACATGCCGGTATACCGCCTTCCGCTGGAGATCTCGGTTTGGGCAAGTGGCAAAAGAACGAACCATCCGATAGAGATAACCAAAGCAGATCAGACGTTTACATTTCCGGTAGCCACGCAGCCGGAACTGGTTTTATTTGATGGGGAACAGCAGTTACTGGCGGTAGTAGAGCACAACAAATCAGCTGAGGAACTGAGGTACCAGTTTTATAACAGCAAGCAGCTGATACCGGAATTTGAGGCCCTGACCAAACTGGCCGAAAAGCCTGCACAGGAGCTGAAATTGATACAGGATGCATTAAGCAACGACTACTGGTTTATCAGAAGCACCGCTCTGAATGCACTGGCAGACTATAAGCCCGAAAATAATGCCGCGCTGGTAAGTAAAGTAGAGCAGGTAGCCAAAACAGATAAGAAAGGGACAGTGCGAGCAGATGCTGTTTACCTGCTGGCAGGCTGGGGTGGCGATAAGTACAAGCCTTTGTTTGAAGCTGCCCTGAACGATAGTTCTTACCACGTGGTGGCGGCAGGCATCATTGCTTATGCTGCTACCGGCGCCGAGGATGCGATGCAGAAACTAAGCCGGTTCGAAAAAGAAAAGAATGAGAACGTAGTTACCGCACTTTCTTCTTACTATGCCATGCAGGCCGGCCCTGAAAAATATGACTGGTTTATGAACAAGATCAAACAGAGTAAGGGCAGTGGGTTATATTATTTGCTTCAGAGTTTCAGTGCGTATTTAGCGAGCAACAACGAAACAAATAAGCCCGAAACTATAGCCTTGCTAACGAATCTTGCCCAGAATCATAACCTCTATTATGTGCGCATGGCAGCGTTTCAGTCGCTGATGGTGATGTCGGACCAGCCGGGTGTAGCAGAAAAATTGCAGGAAATTAGAGCTCAGGAAAAAGATAAACGCCTGATAGATATGTATAAACAAGCTTTGGAGCAGTAAGAGAACTAATTTTTTTGAATATTTTTTCAGGTAATATTTGACTTGAATGAAAAAGCGCTTAATTTTGCATCTCCTTAGAACGAACAGCGCATCAGGCGCAGGTGTTTTAAGAGAAAAAAGCTGATTTAAATTAGCGTTTGGGGAGATTCCAGAGCGGCCAAATGGGACGGACTGTAACTCCGTTGTTGTAATGACTTCGCAGGTTCGAATCCTGCTCTCCCCACCAAATGAATAACTGAATTTTGAATGAGCGAATGTTTGTTCGATAGTTCGAGATTCAGTTATTCTGGATTGCAAAGCGGGAGTAGCTCAGTTGGTAGAGCGATAGCCTTCCAAGCTATAGGCCGCGAGTTCGACCCTCGTCTCCCGCTCAGTAGAGCAGATTTAAAAAACTGGTTTTTGCAGGAAGGAATTTCATGTATATGGATTTCCTTTTTAGTATAAACAAAGATTTAGAAAAGTTTAAAAGCCGACGTAGCTCAGGGGTAGAGTACTTCCTTGGTAAGGAAGGGGTCGTGGGTTCAATTCCCATCGTTGGCTCTAAGTCTGTTCGTGTTAAAGAGCACAACTTAAACTTAAACGTTTTAACCTTAATTTTATATCATACAATGGCTAAAGAAACATTTGACCGTTCCAAACCGCACGTAAACATCGGTACAATCGGTCACGTTGACCACGGCAAAACAACTTTGACTGCTGCCATTACAACTGTACTGGCTAACAAAGGTCTTGCTCAGCTACGCGACTTCTCTTCAATTGATAACGCTCCTGAAGAAAAAGAAAGAGGTATTACAATCAATACTTCTCACGTTGAATACGCTACTGAGAACCGTCACTATGCACACGTTGACTGCCCAGGTCACGCTGACTACGTGAAAAACATGGTTACTGGTGCTGCTCAGATGGACGGCGCTATCCTTGTGGTGGCTGCTACTGATGGTCCAATGCCACAAACTCGTGAGCACATCCTTCTTGCCCGTCAGGTAGGTGTTCCTCAGCTTGTAGTGTTCATGAACAAAGTGGACATGGTGGATGACCCAGAGCTTCTTGAGCTTGTTGAAATGGAAATCCGTGAGCTTCTTTCATTCTACGATTTCGATGGCGACAACATTCCGGTAATCCAGGGTTCAGCTCTTGGTGGTCTGAATGGCGATGCTAAGTGGGTGAAGACAATCGAGGATCTGATGGCAGCTGTTGATAGCTGGATTCCAATCCCAACTCGTCTTGTTGACCTTCCATTCCTGATGCCAGTTGAGGACGTGTTCTCAATCACTGGTCGTGGTACTGTAGCAACAGGCCGTATCGAGCGTGGTGTAATCAACTCTGGTGAGCCAGTTGAAATCCTTGGTATGGGTGCTGAGAACATGAAATCTACCGTTACTGGTGTGGAAATGTTCCGTAAGATCCTTGACAGAGGTGAAGCTGGTGATAACGTAGGTCTGTTACTGCGTGGTATTGAGAAAACTGATATCCGTCGTGGTATGGTTATCTGTAAGCCAGGTTCAGTGAAGCCTCACCAGGAGTTCAAAGCTGAGGTTTACGTTCTTTCTAAGGAAGAAGGTGGACGTCACACTCCATTCTTTAACAAGTACCGTCCACAGTTCTACTTCAGAACTACAGACGTTACAGGTGAGATCATCCTTCCAGAAGGTGTAGAAATGGTTATGCCAGGTGATAACATCACTATCACTGTGAAGCTGATCAACAAAGTAGCAATGGAAAAAGGTCTTCGTTTCGCTATCCGTGAGGGTGGTAGAACAGTAGGTGCCGGTCAGGTAACTGAGATCTTAGACTAATTATAGTTAAGCAACCCGTTTCTGATAAAAAATCAGGAACGGGTTTGTTTTTCAGAAACAAATGAATAAATTTGCACTCCATTTCAATAAATGAAGTGCATTTTTTTACGGGTGTAGCTCAATTGGTAGAGTAGTGGTCTCCAAAACCATTGGCTGGGAGTTCGAGTCTCTCCACCCGTGCAATTTAAATACTCAGGCATTATTACGATGAGCAACATTAAAGACTATATAAACGGAACAGTGGTGGAGATGAGAGACAAAGTCTCTTGGCCTGCATATAAAGAGTTGCAGAATAGCTCTGTACTTGTATTGATCGGTTCTTTAGTGTTCGCACTGATCGTGGGTGCCATGGACTTTGTTTTTGACTCCTCACTATCGTGGTTCTATAACCAGTTTTAAGAAGAAGCTATGGCTGATTTAAAATGGTATGTAGTGCGCGCCGTTAGTGGGCAGGAGAAAAAAGCAAAGGCCTATCTGGAAAATGAGATCATGCGTCATCACCTGGAGGAATACGTTCCGCAGGTGCTTATACCGGCAGAGAAGGTATATGAGATGCGTGGCGGTAAAAAAAGAATCAGAGAGAGAAACTTCTTTCCTGGTTATGTGCTTGTAAATGCTGATCTGAGCCACGGCGAAGCAGAACACCTGATCATTAGTACGCCAGGTGTTATTGGTTTTCTGGGTTCCGGTACAGGCGAAGCTGGTAAGAAGCCGGTTCCGTTGCGCCAGGGTGAAGTGAACAGAATACTGGGGACAGTAGACGAAGCAGAAGAGCAGGCAGAAGTACTGGATACACCATTTATAGTTGGAGAAACTGTAAAAGTAATGGATGGTCCTTTTAGCGGATTCTCAGGCACAGTGGAAGAAGTATTTGAAGAGCGTAAGAAGCTCAACGTAATGGTGAAGATCTTTGGTAGAAACACACCGGTTGAGCTGAATTACATGCAAGTAGAAAAAGAATCGTAGTAAATAAATAATGGCAAAGGAAATAAAAGGTTATCTGAAACTTCAGATAAAGGGAGGTGCCGCGAATCCATCGCCACCGGTTGGACCTGCACTTGGTTCTAAAGGTCTTAATATCATGGAGTTCTGTAAACAGTTTAATGCGAGAACTCAGGATAAGCCTGGCCAGGTGTTACCAGTATTGATTACAATCTACGCAGATAAGTCTTTTGACTTCGTTGTTAAAACGCCACCTGCTCCGGTATTGTTAATGGATGCTGCTAAAATTAAGGGAGGTTCTAAAGAGCCTAACCGTAACAAAGTAGGTTCAGTTACCTGGGATCAGGTTAGAGAGATTGCAGAACTGAAAATGCCTGATTTAAATGCTTTCAAACTGGAGTCTGCCATGAAAATGGTTGCCGGTACAGCAAGAAGCATGGGTATCACGGTATCTGGTAACGCTCCATGGAACGAATAATAACAGTTAGAGGATAATGGCGAAGATATCAAAAAACAGAAAAGCAGCTTTAGCTAAAGCTGACTTATCAAAAGAGTATTCTTTGACGGATGCAGCCTCTGTTGTAAAAGAAATTACTTTTACAAAGTTCGATGCTTCTGTTGATATAGATGTACGCTTAGGAGTAGACCCTCGTAAAGCAGACCAGATGGTACGTGGTATAGTTACCCTGCCGCACGGTACTGGTAAAGAGGTTAGAGTACTTGCCCTGGTAACACCTGACAAAGAGCAGGAAGCCAAAGAGGCAGGCGCTGACTACGTAGGTCTGGATGACTACATTCAGAAAATTGAAAAAGGCTGGACAGACATCGATGTGATCATCACAATGCCTGCAGTTATGGCCAAAGTTGGTCGTTTAGGTAGAATATTAGGTCCTCGTAACCTGATGCCAAACCCTAAATCAGGAACTGTAACGCAAGATGTAGCCAAGGCAGTTAAGGAAGTGAAAGCTGGTAAAATTGACTTCAAAGTCGATAAAACCGGTATCGTTCACACAAGTGTAGGTAAAGTATCTTTCACGCCGGAGCAGCTTGCTGCCAACGCATCTGAAGTGATCGCTACACTTAACCGTCTGAAGCCTTCTTCAGCAAAGGGCACTTACATTAAGAGCATCACATTGTCAAGCACAATGAGCCCGGCCGTAATCGTTGACAAAAACGCAACTATCTAAGAAGATGACCAGGGAAGAAAAAGAGATAATTGTAAGAGATCTGAGCGAGAAGTTAGCTAACACTAACTACTTCTATATCACTGATGCTTCTACTATGACAGTTGCCAGCATCAACCAGTTCAGAAGAATGGCTTTCGAAAGAGGCCTGGAGTACAAGGTATACAAGAATTCATTAATCAAGAAGGCACTCGATACGTTAGAAGCTGATACTACTGCCTTAGAAGCAGTACTGAAAGGTTCTTCTGGTATCCTGTTCTCTATTGAGTCAGGCAACGCGCCTGCTAAGCTGATCAAAGACTTCAGAAAAAAAGGTAACACGCTTCCACTTTTAAAGGGTGCCTTTATTGATGCAGGTATTTATGTTGGCGAAAACCAGCTGGATACACTTGCAACAATCAAGTCTAAGTTCGAGCTTATCGGTGATGTGATCGGCTTGCTTCAGTCTCCTGCTAAGAATGTTATTTCCGGCCTTCAGGGTGGTGGTAACAAACTTGCCGGAATCCTTAAAACTCTATCTGAAAAAGAATAATTTTTTAAAAACGTAATCAATAAGTAACTTTTAATTTCAATAAAAATGGCAGATTTAAAAGCATTCGCTGAGCAGTTAGTAAACTTAACTGTGAAAGAAGTTAACGAACTAGCTACAATTCTTAAGGACGAATACGGTATCGAGCCAGCTGCTGCTGCTCCAGTAATGGTTGCTGGTGGTGGTGCTGCTGAAGGAGGCGCTGCAGCAGAAGAGAAAACTTCTTTTGACGTTATCCTTAAGTCAGCAGGTGCATCTAAGCTAGCAGTTGTTAAACTTGTTAAAGAACTTACAGGTCTTGGCCTGAAAGAAGCTAAAGAAGTAGTTGACGGTGCTCCTAAAGCTCTGAAAGAAGGCGTAGCTAAAGACGAAGCAGAATCTCTGAAGAAAGCTTTAGAAGAAGCTGGTGCTGAAGTGGAGATCAAATAATCTCACTTTATCAACATATCGAGAACAGGTAGACCTGGCATTTTCGTCAGGTCTTTTCCTGTTTGTATACGGATTCAAATTTGAATCCTTTTTTGCCCATAGCTAAGCGTAGTTATGGGAGCTCGTAACTTATTGTAAACGTTAAATTTCCATGGCTTTGGCTAAGAATAAAACGAAAGAGCGTATCAATTTTGCCTCTATCACACCGGTAATAGACTATCCTGACTTCCTGGATGTTCAGCTACAGTCGTTCCGTGATTTCTTTCAGTTGGAGACTGCCGCTGAAAATAGAGCACAGGAAGGTTTGTTCAAGGTTTTTGCTGAGAACTTTCCGATCTCCGATTCTCGTGAGAACTTCGAACTTCAGTTCATTGATTATCACGTAGATCCTCCCAAATATTCTGTAGATGAAAGTATAGACAGGGGATTAACCTATTCTGTTCCGCTCAAAGCTAAACTTCGTCTTATCTGTCATGATACAGATAACGAGGACTTTGAAACTATTGAGCAGGAGGTCTTCTTAGGTAACATCCCATATATGACTGAGAAGGGCTCGTTTGTAATAAATGGAGCCGAACGTGTTATCGTTTCTCAGTTGCACAGGTCACCAGGTGTGTTCTTTGCGCAAAGCAAGCATACCAACGGTACAAAACTATACTCTGCTAGAATCATTCCTTTCAAAGGTTCTTGGGTTGAGTTTGCTACAGACGTGAACAATGTTATGTATGCTTACATTGACCGTAAGAAGAAGTTTCCTGTAACAACACTGCTGCGTGCCATCGGATATGGTTCTGATAAAGATATATTAGATCTATTCGGTTTATCGGAGGAGATACCTGCAACCAAAGCTAATGTAAAGAACGCTGTGGGCCGTAAGCTGGCTGCACGTGTTCTTAAAACATGGGTGGAGGACTTTGTAGATGAGGATACCGGTGAGGTTGTATCAATTGACAGAACAGAGGTATTGTTAGAGCGAGACTCTGAAATTACTACTGAAGATATAGACACAATCCTTGACTCAGGTAATAAGTCTATCATTCTGCATCGTGAAAATGTGAACATCGCTGATTACGCGATCATCTACAACACCTTACAGAAAGATAACTCTAACTCTGAGAAAGAAGCGGTAGAGCAGATCTATCGTCAGTTGCGTAACACAGAAGCGCCTGATGAAGAAACTGCGCGTGATATTATTCAGAAGCTGTTCTTCTCTGATAAGCGTTACGATCTGGGTGAAGTTGGCCGTTACAGAATCAACAAGAAACTTGGTATTGATACCAACTGGGATGCGAAAGTTTTAACAAACGACGACATCGTTCTGATTGTTAAGTATCTGATTGGTCTTATCAACTCCAGAGCTGTAGTGGATGATATTGACCACTTGAGCAACCGCCGTGTAAGAACGGTAGGCGAGCAGCTTTATGCACAGTTTGGTGTTGGTCTGGCTCGTATGGCCAGAACTATAAAAGAGCGTATGAACGTTCGTGATAACGAAGACTTCAAGCCTGTTGACCTGATCAATGCGCGTACCCTGTCTTCTGTAATCAACTCGTTCTTCGGTACAAACCAGCTATCTCAGTTCATGGACCAGACGAACCCGCTGGCAGAAGTGACGCACAAGCGTCGTGTATCTGCACTGGGGCCAGGTGGTCTGTCAAGAGAGCGTGCCGGTTTCGAAGTACGTGACGTTCACTATACACACTATGGCCGTCTGTGTACTATTGAAACACCGGAAGGTCCGAACATCGGTCTGATTTCTTCACTATGCGTGCACGCACGTGTAAACCACATGGGCTTTATCGAAACTCCTTATCGTAAGGTAGTGGACGGTGTAGTAAATGTGGCTGGTGAAGTAGAATATCTGACTGCAGAAGAAGAGGATACCCACCACATTGCACAGGCTAATGCCGTGATCGATGAGAAAGGTAACTTCATCAACGATAGAGTAAAAGGTAGATTTGAAGGTGACTTCCCTGTAGAAGAACCATCAACTTATACATATATGGACATTGCGCCTAACCAGATCGTATCGGTAGCGGCGTCTATGATTCCTTTCCTTGAGCACGATGATGCTAACCGTGCCCTGATGGGTTCGAACATGCAACGTCAGGCTGTTCCGCTTCTGAAGCCACAGGCTCCTATAGTTGGTACCGGCCTGGAAGGCAGAGCTGCAATCGACTCAAGAGCGCTGGTTATAGCTGAAGGTGACGGTGTGATCGATTTCGTGGATTCAACCAAGATCGTTGTAAAATATGATCTGACGGATGAAGAGAAACTGGTTTCATTCGATGCTGAATATGTAACCTATAAGCTTATCAAGTTCCGCAGAACGAACCAGGATACATGTATCAACCTGACTCCGCTTGTGAGAACAGGTCAGCGTGTAACCAAAGGTCAGCCACTGTGCGAGGGTTATGCTACCAACGATGGTGAACTTGCATTAGGCCGTAACCTGCAGGTAGCGTTCATGCCATGGCAGGGATATAACTTCGAGGATGCGATCGTAATCTCTGAGCGTGTAGTACGCGACGATGTATTTACTTCTATCCACATCGAAGAATTTGAACTGGAAGTACGTGAAACGAAGCGTGGCGAAGAAGAACTTACTTCTGAGATCCCGAACGTAAGCGAAGAAGCAGTTCGTAACCTGGATGAGAACGGTATCATCAGAATTGGTGCTGAAGTAAAAGAAGGTGATATCCTGATCGGTAAGATCACTCCGAAAGGAGAAACTGACCCGACTCCGGAAGAAAAACTTCTTCGTGCCATTTTCGGTGATAAAGCCGGTGATGTGAAAGATGCATCGCTTAAGGCGCCTCCGTCACTGAATGGTGTTGTTATTGAAACCAAGCTGTTCTCCCGTCCTAAGAAGGATAAGAACCTTAGAGCTAAATCTAAGAAAGAGGTAGAAGAACTTAAAGTAAAATATTCGAAAGACCTTATTGCCATTAAAAATATAATGGTTGATAAACTGGTAGAGTTGCTGGAAGGTAAAACTACTCAGGGTATCAAGCATAAGTTTGGTGATGAGATTTTGACGAAAGGTTCTAAGTTCAGCAGAAAGAACATCGTAGAAGCACTCTTCCCTGAGAAGAACCCTTACAAGGATGAGAGCAACTATGCCGTTCCGGAAGAAGTGAACATGTTCAAGGACCTGATCCTTGAGAACTGGACAAGCGACGAGAAGACCAACAACATGCTTGTGGAGTTGGTGAAGAACTATACCAAGCGTCGTAACATAATATCTGCACACTTTAAGCGTGAGCGTTTCACACTGGAAGTAGGAGATGAGTTACCGGCAGGTATCGTGCAGCTGGCTAAAGTTTACATCGCTAAGAAGCGTAAGCTGAAAGTGGGTGATAAAATGGCTGGTCGTCACGGTAACAAAGGTATAGTTGCCCGTATCGTACGCGACGAAGACATGCCATTCCTGGAAGACGGAACACCAATGGATATCGTTCTGAATCCGCTGGGTGTACCTTCAAGGATGAACATTGGTCAGATCTATGAAACTGTACTTGGATGGGCTGGTCTGAAGTTAGGTCGTAAATATGCGACTCCGATCTTCGACGGTGCTTCTGAAGAGCAGGTTTCTGCAGAATTGGCTGAAGCAGGTCTGCCAAGATTTGGTAGAACTTATCTGTACGATGGTTTGTCTGGAGACAGATTCGACCAGCCGGTAACAGTAGGTGTTATCTATATGCTGAAACTAGGTCACTTAGTGGATGACAAGATGCACGCCCGTTCTATCGGACCATACTCTCTGATTACGCAGCAACCGCTGGGTGGTAAAGCTCAGTTTGGTGGTCAGCGTTTCGGTGAAATGGAGGTGTGGGCACTGGAAGCCTTCGGTGCTTCTAATGTACTGCAGGAAATACTAACAGTAAAGTCTGACGACGTGATCGGCCGTGCGAAAGCTTATGAAGCGATCGTGAAAGGCGACGTATTGCCAAAACCGAATATCCCGGAATCATTCAACGTACTGATTCACGAGTTAAGAGGTCTGGCACTGGAGATCACGCTGGAATAGTAAAGTATAAAGCTAAGCGCTTTGGAGGAATCCGAAGCGCTTAGCGCACTTTAACAGATTGAGCTGTAAAGCAAATTTTGTATCGATATTATTAGAATAATATGGCATTTGCAAAAACCAAAAAGCTAACTCAGGACTTCTCAAAAGTAACGATCAGCCTGGCTTCACCGGAGTCAATATTAGAGCGTTCGAACGGGGAGGTAGTTAAGCCTGAGACAATCAACTATAGAACCTATAAGCCTGAAATGGGTGGTTTATTCTGCGAAAGAATATTCGGACCTGTGAAGGACTGGGAATGCCACTGCGGAAAGTATAAAAGAATCAGATACAAAGGCATCATCTGCGACCGTTGCGGTGTAGAGGTGACTGAGAAGAAAGTGCGTCGTGAGCGCATGGGCCACATCGAGCTGGTAGTTCCTGTAGCACATATCTGGTACTTCAAATCTCTTCCAAATAAAATAGGTTATCTGTTAGGCTTACCAACCAAGAAGCTTGATCAGATCATCTACTACGAAAGATATGTAGTAATTCAACCAGGTATTCTGGCAGAAGACGGTGTGAACACACTAGACTTCCTGACCGAAGATGAGTACCTAGACATGGTAGATAAACTGCCACGCGAGAACCAGATTCTGGACAACAACGATCCAAACAAGTTCATCGCGAAAATGGGTGCTGAAGCCCTGCAGATGCTGTTAGAGCGTACAAACCTGGATGACCTTTCTTATGAACTGCGTCATGCGGCTGCGCACGAAACATCTCAGCAGCGTAAAGCTGAAGCGTTGAAGCGTCTGCGTGTAGTAGAAGCATTCCGTGATGCTGCAACACGTATCGAGAACAGACCTGAGTGGATGATCATCCGCATGGTACCTGTTATTCCACCAGAGCTTCGTCCGCTAGTTCCGTTGGATGGTGGCCGTTTCGCTACTTCTGACTTGAACGACCTTTACCGTCGTGTTATTATCCGTAACAACCGTCTGAAGCGTCTTATTGAGATCAAAGCTCCTGAAGTTATCCTTCGTAACGAGAAGCGTATGCTACAGGAAGCGGTTGACTCTCTGTTCGACAACTCACGTAAAGTGAACGCTGTTCGTGCAGAAGGTAACCGTGCGCTGAAGTCGCTTTCTGATATGCTGAAAGGTAAGCAGGGACGTTTCCGTCAGAACTTACTTGGTAAGCGTGTTGACTATTCTGGCCGTTCGGTAATTGTAGTTGGTCCTGAACTGAAGCTGCATGAGTGCGGTCTGCCTAAGAACATGGCAGCTGAGCTTTTCAAGCCGTTCATTATCCGCAAGCTGATTGAAAGAGGTATCGTTAAGACTGTAAAGTCAGCTAAGAAAATAGTAGATCGTAAGGACCCTGTAGTTTGGGATATCCTAGAGAATGTGCTGAAAGGCCACCCGGTACTCCTTAACCGTGCTCCTACGCTACACAGACTTGGTATCCAGGCATTCCAGCCAAAACTGATCGAAGGTAAGGCAATCCAGTTACACCCATTGGTGTGTACGGCATTCAACGCCGACTTTGACGGTGACCAGATGGCGGTGCACGTTCCACTGGGACCTGCAGCTATCCTGGAAGCTTCGATGCTGATGCTTGCTTCACACAACATCCTGAACCCTGCTAACGGTGCGCCAATAGCAGTACCATCTCAGGACATGGTTCTTGGTTTATACTATGTAACCAAAGGAAAGCGTAGCACAGAGAACGAAACTATCAAAGGAGAAGGCATGAGCTTCTATTCTCCTGAAGAAGTTATTATTGCTATAAACGAAGGTCGTCTTTCGAAGCATGCTCACATCAAGGTAAGAACTGATGTAAAGAATGAGAAAGGCGAAATCGAAAATAAATTGATCGAGACGGTTGCAGGTCGTGTGATCTTCAACCAGTTCGTGCCTAAGGAAGTTGGATACATCGATGAGCTCCTGACTAAGAAAAAGCTTCAGCAGGTAATCTCTCGCGTGTTCAAAGAAACAGGTATGGCTCGTACAGCTCACTTCCTGGATGATATCAAAACACTGGGCTTCCAGTCTGCTTACAAAGGCGGTCTGTCAATGGGTCTGGGTGATATCAACATCCCAGCGGAGAAAGAGATTCTTGTTGAGCAGGCCAAGAAAGATGTGGATGCTGTATGGCAGAACTACTCGATGGGTCTGATCACGGATAACGAGCGCTACAACCAGGTAATTGATATCTGGACGCGTATCAACAACCAGATCACGGAAACGCTGATGCGTCGTCTGGAAAATGAAGATCAGGGCTTCAACTCAATCTTCATGATGATGCACTCTGGTGCCCGTGGTTCGAGAGAGCAGATCCGTCAGTTAGGTGGTATGCGTGGTCTGATGGCGAAGCCACAGAAATCATTGCAAGGTTCAGTAGGCGAAATTATTGAAAACCCGATCCTTTCTAACTTTAAGGAAGGTCTGGATGTAATCGAGTACTTCATCTCTACGCACGGTGCTCGTAAAGGTCTTGCCGATACAGCGCTTAAAACTGCGGATGCTGGTTACCTGACTCGTCGTCTGGTAGACGTATCGCAGGACGTAATTGTGAACGAAGAAGACTGCGGTACACTACGAGGCCTGGAAGTAAGCGCACTGAAAGACAACGAAGATATAGTTGAATCTTTATCAGAGCGTATCCTGGGTCGTGTGACTGTACACGATGTGTATGATCCGATCACGAATGAACTCATAGTTGAGTCTGGTGCAGAAATCACAGAAGACATTGCGCGTGATATTGAAAACACAGCGATCGAAACTGTAGAGATCCGTTCAGTACTGACTTGCGAATCGAAGCGTGGTATTTGCGCTAAGTGCTACGGCCGTAACCTGGCAACAGGCTTTATGGTGCAGAAAGGAGAAGCAGTAGGTGTTATTGCCGCTCAGTCAATTGGTGAGCCAGGTACACAGCTGACACTCCGTACCTTCCACGTGGGTGGTACAGCATCTAACATTGCGGTTGAAGCAACTATAAAAGCTAAGTTTGCTGGTAAGATCGAGTATGAAGACGTGCGAACTATAGACACGATTAACAACGAAGGCGAGCCAGTGAAAGTAGTAATGGGTCGTTCAGGTGAAGTGAAGATAGTTGATCCTAACACAGGTAAACTATACATCTCTAACCACGTGCCTTACGGTTCATTCCTGACAGTTAGTGAAGGCGATGTAGTAGAGAAAGGCGACAATATCTGTAGCTGGGATCCATACAACGCAGTTATCCTTTCTGAGTTCGATGGTAACGTTGGATACGAATCGATCATCGAAGGTATCACTTACCGTGAAGAATCGGATGAGCAGACAGGTTACCGTGAGAAGGTAATTATCGATACAAAAGATAAGACACAAAACCCTGCTATAGTTGTAAATCCTAAGAATGGTGAGCCAAAAGGCTACAACATTCCGGTGGGTGCACACATCGTGGTGGAAGATGGCGAGAAGATCAAAGCAGGTCAGATCCTGGTGAAGATCCCACGCGCTATTGGTAAAACACGAGACATTACAGGTGGTCTTCCACGGGTTACTGAATTATTCGAAGCACGTAACCCATCTAACCCGGCCGTTGTGTCTGAAATTGATGGTGTTGTGACTTATGGTAGTGTGAAGCGTGGTAACCGTGAAATCTTCATCGAGTCGAAAGATGGTGTGAAGAAGAAGTATATGGTTCCGCTTTCGAAGCACATCCTTGTTCAGGACAACGACTTCGTACGTGCAGGTATGCCATTATCAGATGGTGCCATAACGCCAACAGACATTCTGAATATTCAGGGACCTGGTGCGGTACAAGAGTACCTGGTTAATGAGATTCAGGAAGTATACCGTCTGCAGGGTGTGAAGATCAACGATAAGCACATTGAGGTAGTAGTTCGCCAGATGATGCAGAAAGTTGTGATCATCGATCCAGGTGATACAAGCTTCCTGGAGCACCAGGTAGTAGATAAGGTTAACTTCATGGAGGAGAACGACCGTATCATCGACATGAAAGTGGTAGAAGATGCAGGAGATTCATCAAGCATGAAGCCAGGCCAGATTGTGACGGCACGTCGTCTGCGTGACGAGAACTCAAGTCTGAAACGTCGCGACCTGAAATTGGTAACTGTACGTGATGCTTCTCCGGCAGTGTCTCGTCCAACATTGCAGGGTATTACCCAGGCGTCGTTGGGTACACAGAGCTTTATCTCTGCGGCATCGTTCCAGGAAACTACTAAAGTACTGAGCGAAGCAGCAATTAAAGGTAAGGCAGATGAACTGCTTGGTCTGAAAGAAAACGTAATCGTAGGCCACCTGATCCCGGCTGGTACTGGTCTGAAAGAATACCAGAAGCTGATCGTAGGTAGCCAGGAAGAATACGATTCTCTTACAGAATCAAAGAAAACTTCATCGAAGTCAAGACAGCAGACACTGCAGAATAAATAAGGTATAACCATGGCAGAAGAACAGCAAAACCAGAATCAGATTAATATAGAGCTGACTGAAGAAGTGGCAGAAGGACAGTATGCAAATCTGGCCATGATTGCCCACTCGAGCAGCGAATTTGTGATCGATTTTATACGTTTGATGCCGGGTTTGCCAAAAGCAAAAGTGAAATCAAGAGTAGTTATTACGCCAGAGCATGCTAAAAGATTGTTAGCAGCTCTGGCTGATAACATCAAGAAATACGAGAATAGCTTTGGCGAAATAAAGCAGGCGAATGAGGCTCCATCGTTCCCGATGAACTTCGGTGGAACGGTTGGCGAAGCATAAGGTGCTAATAATTAATAAATTAAAATTTTGAAATTGCAAAGTGAATTTTATACCTTTGCAGTCCAAAAATTAAAGTGGATAAATCTATAATTAACAGATTGTAAATGCCTACTATACAGCAATTAGTAAGAAAAGGAAGAGAGAAGTTAACTTATAACTCAAAGTCTCCTGCCTTGGATTCGTGCCCACAGCGTAGAGGTGTATGTACAAGAGTATATACTACAACGCCTAAGAAGCCAAACTCTGCAATGCGTAAAGTTGCAAGGGTAAGATTAACAAATGGTAAAGAGGTGAACGCCTACATCCCAGGTGAAGGCCACAACCTGCAGGAGCACTCTATTGTGCTTATCAGAGGTGGTAGAGTAAAAGACCTTCCAGGTGTTCGTTACCACATCGTACGTGGTGCACTGGATACAGCCGGCGTAAACGGTCGTCTTCAGTCTCGTTCTAAGTACGGTGCTAAGAGACCTAAGCCAGGACAAGCGCCAGCAGCTGCCGGAAAAGGTAAAAAGAAATAATAAATAGCGTTTAATACAATGAGAAAAGCAAAGCCGAAGAGTAGAATTCTCCTTCCAGATCCAAAATATAAAGAGACTTTAGTAACACGTTTTGTAAACTACCTGATGGTGGATGGCAAGAAAAGTGTTGCTTATAGCATCTTTTATGACGCTGTAGATCTAGTAGAGCAAAGAACAAAAGAGAACGGTCTTGAAACTTGGAAGAAGGCACTGAATAACATCATGCCTAGCGTAGAAGTGAAAAGCCGTCGTGTTGGAGGAGCTACTTTCCAAGTGCCGACTGAGGTTCGTCCGGACCGCAGAGTATCTCTGGGAATCAAATGGATGATTTCCTACTCACGCAAGAGAGGTGAGAAGACAATGAAGGATAAATTAGCAGGTGAGATTATCGCAGCTGCTAAAGGTGAAGGTGCTGCCGTTAAGAAAAAAGACGATACGCACAGAATGGCAGAAGCGAACAAAGCATTCTCACACTTTAGATTTTAATCGATGGCAAGAGACTTAAAATATACAAGAAATATTGGTATTGCGGCTCACATCGATGCTGGTAAAACCACTACGACGGAGCGTATTCTTTATTACACTGGTAAGTCACACAAGTTAGGTGAAACACACGAAGGTTCTGCAACTACCGACTGGATGGAGCAGGAGCAGGAGCGTGGTATCACTATTACTTCTGCAGCAGTAACAGTTAACTGGCCATACAGAGGTAACGACTACCATATCAACATTATTGATACACCTGGTCACGTAGACTTTACCGTAGAAGTAAACCGTTCACTTCGCGTATTGGATGGTCTGGTATTCCTGTTCTCAGCTGTTGATGGTGTAGAGCCACAGTCTGAAACAAACTGGCGCCTTGCAGATAACTATAAAGTTGCTCGTCTTGGCTTCGTAAATAAAATGGACCGTTCAGGTGCTGACTTCCTTGCTGTTTGTAAGCAGGTGAAAGAAATGCTGGGTAGCAATGCCGTAGCACTTCAGTTACCAATTGGTTCAGAAGATAACTTCAAAGGTGTTGTTGACCTGGTGAACTTCCGTGGTATTATCTGGAATGAGTCAGATAAAGGTATGACCTTTACTGAAGTTCCGATTCCTGATGATATGATCGAAGAAGCAGAAGAATACAGAGAGAAACTTCTGGAAGCTGTAGCTGAGTACGATGAGACTTTGATGGAGAAATACTTCGAAGATCCAACCTCAATTACAGAAGCCGAAATCTTAAATGCGCTTCGTGCTGCAACTATAGATATGGCTATTGTGCCAATGCTTTGCGGTTCATCTTTCAAAAACAAAGGTGTACAGACAATGCTTGACTATGTGATGGCCCTGTTGCCTTCGCCAGTAGATAAAGAAAGCATCGTAGGTACAAACCCAGATACAGATGCAGAAGTAGCGAGAAAGCCGTCCGTAAATGATCCATTTGCTGGTCTTGCATTCAAAATTGCTACTGACCCTTATGTAGGTCGTCTGTGCTTCGTACGTGCCTACTCAGGTGTGCTGGAGTCAGGTTCTTACGTATTCAACACTCGTTCTAATAGTAAAGAGCGTATCTCTCGTATCTTCCAGATGCATGCTAACAAGCAGAACCAGATCGAAAGACTGGAAGCTGGAGATATTGCAGCGGTAGTTGGCTTTAAAGATATTAAAACAGGTGACACGCTTTGCGACCAGAATGCGAAAATTGTTCTGGAATCAATGGAGTTCCCTGAGCCGGTAATCGGTTACGCGATCGAGCCTAAAACGCAGGCTGACTCTGATAAAATGGGTATGGCTATTGCTAAACTTATTGAAGAGGATCCAACGCTACAAGTTAATACGGATGAAGAAACCGGTCAGACAATCCTGAGAGGTATGGGTGAGCTTCACCTGGAGATCATCATCGACCGTATGAAGCGTGAATTCAAGGTTGAACTGAACCAGGGTGCACCTCAGGTAGCTTACAAAGAAACTATCACCAAATCTGTTGAGCACAGAGAAGTGTTCAAGAAACAGTCAGGTGGTCGTGGTAAGTTCGCTGATATCGTGTTCGAAATGGGACCACGCGAAGATGGCAAGCAGGGCCTTGAGTTCGTTAATGCAATCGTAGGTGGTGTAATTCCAAAAGAATTTATCCCAGCTGTTCAGAAAGGTTTCGAAGAAGCAATGAAGAATGGTATCCTGGCAGGCTTCCCACTGGATTCAATGAAAGTTCGTTTATTCCACGGTTCCTTCCACGATGTAGACTCTGATTCATTATCATTTGAATTAGCAGCCCGTCAGGGTTTCAAAGAAGCAGGTAAGCAATGTGCTCCTAAACTTCTTGAGCCGATCATGGCGGTGGATGTAGTAACACCAGACGAATATACCGGTCCGGTAACAGGTGACCTTAACAGAAGAAGAGGTCTGATGAAAGGTATGGATACAAAAGGTACTGCAACTGTAGTAAAAGCTGATGTTCCGCTTTCAGAACTATTCGGTTACGTTACAGACCTTCGTACAATCACATCTGGTAGAGCTACTGCTTCTCTTACTTTCTCACATTATGAGCAAGTACCACAGAACTTAGCAGATGGCATCATTGCTAAAATAAAAGGAACAGCAGCTAAATAGTAGTTAAAAATGAATCAGAAAATAAGAATTAAATTAAAGTCTTACGATCATAACCTGGTAGATAAGTCATCAGAGAAAATCGTAAAAGCAGTAAAAGCAACTGGTGCTATCGTTAGCGGCCCAATTCCGCTTCCAACAGAGAAAGATAAGTTTACAGTGTTGCGTTCACCACACGTAAACAAGAAATCTCGTGAGCAGTTCCAGCTGTGCACCTACAAGAGATTAGTAGATATTTACTCTACGAGCTCTAAGACTGTAGATGCGCTAATGAAGCTTGAATTGCCAAGTGGCGTTGATGTAGAAATCAAAGTTTGATAATATATCAGTCCATAAAAAAGAGAACCATCGGAAGGTGGTTCTCTTTTTTTATGGACTGATTAAGAATATTTTACAGAACAGTTGTAAAGAAAGATTAAAATTTCTTAACTTTGCACTCCCTTAGCTATAGCTGAGGGGTTTAATATTTATATCCATCTAAATAACAAGTTGAATGCCTGGAATTATCGGTAAAAAAATCGGAATGACAAGCCTCTTCACACCAGATGGTAAAAACATACCAGTAACGCTTATTCAAGCAGGACCGTGTGTTGTTACTCAGGTGAAGACGGTAGAGAGCGATGGCTACGCTGCAGTACAGCTTGGCTTCGGTGACAAAAAGTTAAAGAGAGTAACAAAGGCTGAGGCCGGTCACTACGCTAAAGCTAATACGGCTCCAAAGAAAAAAGTTGCTGAATTTGATGCAGAAGGCCTTGAAGTTAACGCAGGAGATGTGTTGGATGCAAGCCTGTTCATCGAAGGTGAGTTCGTTGATGTAGTTGGTACATCAAAAGGTAAAGGTTTCCAAGGTGTTGTAAAACGTCATGGTTTCGCTGGTGTTGGTGGCCAGACACACGGTCAGCACAACAGAGCAAGGCACCCTGGTTCAATTGGTGCCTGTTCTTGGCCATCAAGAGTATTCAAAGGAATGCGAATGGCTGGTAGAACTGGTGGTAACAGAGTTACAATCCAGAACTTAACTGTGATGCGCGTAATCGCCGACAAAAATCTTTTAGTAGTTAGCGGGTCTGTACCAGGCGCCAAAAACTCTTACGTTTTAATCGAGAAATAAAATGGAGCTTTCTGTATTGAATATAAAAGGTGAAGATACAGGTAGAAAGATCGCTCTTTCTGATGCTGTGTTTGGTGCTGAACCAAATCAGCACGCAATGTATCTTGACGTGAAACAGTACCTAGCGAACCAAAGACAAGGTACGCATAAATCAAAGGAACGAAACGAAGTTGCCGGATCTACTAAGAAGATCAAAAAGCAAAAAGGAACTGGTGGTGCAAGAGCTGGTAGCTTAAAGTCTCCAGTGTTCATCGGCGGTGGTCGTGTATTCGGTCCTAAGCCAAGAAACTATAGCTTTAAGTTAAACAAGAAGCTTAAAACAGTTGCGAGAGTTTCTGCCCTGTCATTATTAGCCAGAGATAATAAAGTTTCTTTAGTTGAGTCTTTCACTCTTGAAGCTCCTAAAACTAAAGAGTTTATCTCAATCCTGGAGAACATCAAGTCAACAGGTAAGACTTTATTTGTAATTCCTTCAAACGATCAGAACATCGTTCTTTCGGGAAGAAACATTCCTAAAGTTAAAGTGGCTACAGCTTCTGATGTTAATACTTACGATCTGCTGAATGCAGAGAAAGTAGTATTGGTTGAAGAGTCAGTAAATATTTTAGAAAACCTCTTAAGCAATAAGTAATGAACGTACTTAAAAGACCGCTTGTGACGGAAAAATACACTGCCATGAACGAAGTAGGAAAGTATGCTTTTGAGGTAGATAAAAAAGCCAATAAAGTAGAAATCAAAAAGGCAGTTGAGAAGCTTTATGGTGTTACAGTAACAAATGTAGCTACCATGAGATCAATTGGTAAGGTAAAAACAAAATACACCAAATCTGGTGCTGTTACAGGCCGTACTTCTTTGATCAAAAAAGCAATAGTAACCTTGAGAGAAGGTGAAATGATCGATTTTTATAGCGGAATATAATTAATCAGAAATGGCTTTAAAAAAGTTAAGACCAACAACACCAGGTCAGAGATTCAGGGTAGCGCCAGCGTTCGATGAGATCACGACGAATACTCCTGAAAAATCTCTGTTGGCACCTATTAAAAAATCTGGTGGACGCAATGATCAGGGTAAAATGACTATGCGCTATTTAGGCGGTGGTCATAAGCGTAAGTACAGAATGATTGATTTCAAAAGAACTAAGCATGGCGTGCCTGCTACCGTGAAATCAATCGAGTACGATCCAAATCGTACTGCTCGTATCGCGCTGGTTTACTATGCAGACGGAGAAAAGAGCTATATCATCGCTCCGACTGGTTTACAGGTAGGAACAGTAATAGTATCAGGCCCAGGAATTGCTCCTGAAATTGGTAACTGCCTTCCTTTATCTGATATTCCTCTAGGTACAATTATTCACAACATCGAGTTGCAGCCAGGTCAGGGTGCAGTACTTGCAAGAAGTGCCGGTTCTTACGCACAGCTTGTAGCACGCGAAGGCCGATATGCTACTATTAAACTTCCTTCAGGTGAATTAAGAATGGTGCTTGTTAACTGCAGTGCAACTGTAGGAACAGTATCAAACTCTGACCACATGAACGTGAAGCTTGGTAAAGCTGGACGTAACAGATGGTTAGGTAGACGTCCAAGAGTACGTGGTGTTGCGATGAACCCGGTAGATCACCCAATGGGTGGTGGTGAAGGTAAATCTTCAGGTGGTCACCCACGCTCACGTAAGGGCTTATACGCTAAAGGTCTGAAGACGCGTAACAAAAACAAGCATTCAGAGAAGTTAATAGTTAATAGAGGAAAGAAATAATAAATGGCTAGATCATTAAAAAAAGGGCCTTATATTGACTATAGGCTCGAGAAGAAAGTATTCGCGATGAACGATGCCGGCAAAAAGTCGGTTATCAAAACATGGTCGCGCAGATCAATGATTTCTCCGGATTTCGTTGGACATACATTTGCAGTTCACAATGGTAATAAGTTCATACCAGTTTATGTAACAGAAAACATGGTAGGGCATAAGCTTGGTGAATTCGCTCCAACGAGAAATTTTAGAGGTCACATAGCTAAAAAAGATAAAGGCAAGAGATAAGCATGGAAGCAGTTGCTAAATTAAAGAATGTGCCTACATCTCCGCGTAAGATGAGATTAGTGGCCGACCTGGTACGTGGTAAAAGCGTAGCCAAAGCCTTAGGTATACTGAAATTTGAGCCTAATTCCGGTGCAGCAAAACTGGAGAAGTTACTATTGTCAGCATTATCTAACTGGCAGCAGAAAAACGAAGATGCTCAGATTGAAGATGCAAACCTTTACGTTAAGTCGATCTTTGTTGATGAGGGAAAAATGCTGAAGCGTTTACGTCCTGCACCACAAGGTCGTGGTTACCGCATCCGTAAAAGATCAAATCATGTTACGCTGGTAATTGACAGCATGACAGAAGAGCAATTAGAGCAAAACAGTAAGAAGTCTAAAAAAGCCAATAAGTAAGAATATGGGACAGAAAGTAAATCCGATCGGTTTTCGCCTAGGAGTTATCAAAGGTTGGGATTCTAACTGGTATGGCGGTAAAGACTTCGCTGATAAACTTGTTGAAGACGAGAAAATCAGAAAGTACGTTTTAGCTCGAATTCCTAAAGGTGGCATTTCTAAAATCATAATTGAAAGAACACTGAAGCGCATCACCATTACTATTAACACGGCTCGTCCGGGTGTGGTAATCGGTAAAGGAGGTCAGGAAGTTGACAAGATCAAAGAAGAACTTAAGAAGCTGACAAACAAAGATGTTCAGATTAACATTTTTGAAATTAAGCGTCCTGAACTGGATGCGAAGCTTGTAGGTGAATCTATCGCTCAGCAGCTTCAGGCTCGTATTTCCTTCCGTCGCGCAATGAAGCAGGCAATTGCTTCTGCCTTACGTGTAGGTGCTGAAGGTATCAAAGTACAGGTTTCAGGCCGTTTAGGTGGTGCTGAGATGGCCCGTACAGAGCACTACAAAGAAGGAAGAACACCACTACACACACTGCGTGCTGATATCGACTATGCACTGTCTGAAGCACAGACTGTATATGGTAAATTAGGTATCAAAGTGTGGATCTTCAGAGGTGAAGTTTATGGTAAGAAAGATCTTACTCCTAATGCAGGATTAGAATCAAAAGGACCAGGTGCTTCACAAGGTGGTGGTGACAGACGTGGTGCAGGAAACCGTAAGAAGACAGACGGTGCTCCTAAGCGCAGAGACAACAAGCGTCGTCAGTAATTGATTGCTAACATTATTAAGTTTTAGAAAATGTTACAGCCGAAAAGGACTAAATATAGAAAAATGCAGAAAGGTCGTGTGACTGGTCTTGCCCACAGAGGTAGCACCATTTCATTCGGATCATTTGCAATAAAATCTCTTGAAGCATCATGGATCACAAGCCGTCAGATTGAGGCTGCCCGTATCGCGATGACAAGAGCAATGAAACGTGAAGGACAGGTTTGGATCAGAATTTTCCCTGATAAGCCAGTTACTAAGAAACCTGCCGAAGTTCGTATGGGTAAGGGTAAAGGTTCACCTGAGTATTGGGTAGCCGTTGTTAAGCCTGGTACCATCATGTTCGAATCTGATGGTGTATCTCTGGACGTGGCAAAAGAATCACTTCGTTTAGCTGCACAGAAGTTACCTGTTAAAACAAAGTTTGTAGTACGTAGAGATTACGTTGAGAAATAGTAAAATGAAAAATTCAGAAATAAAAGCTTTGTCTTTAGAGGAACTACAAGAGAAGCTTAATACTGAGAAGACCAACATGCAAAACCTTCGTTTTGCTCATGCTATATCGCCATTGGAGAACCCAATGAAAATTCGTGAAGCAAAGGCAACAATTGCACGTCTGAATACAGAGTTGCGTCGTCGTGAAATTGAAGCTAACTCTTAATACTTAAAGAAAATGGAAGAGAGAAATCTTAGAAAAGAAAGAAGTGGTAAGGTTGTTAGCAACAAAATGGACAAATCTATCACTGTACTTGTTGAAAGCAAAATGAAGCACCCGATCTACGGGAAGTTCGTTAGCAAGTCGACAAAGTTCATGGCTCACGACGAAAAGAATGAGTGCAACATCGGGGATACCGTGCGTATTCAGGAAACTCGTCCGCTTAGCAAGAACAAGAACTGGCGTTTAGTAGAAATTATAGAAAGAGCTAAGTAAGATGATACAACAGGAATCAAGATTAACTGTAGCGGACAACAGTGGTGCAAAGGAAGTTCTTTGTATCCGTGTATTAGGTGGTACAGGTAAAAAATACGCTTCTATCGGTGATAGAATCGTTGTTACTGTTAAATCTGCCTTGTCTTCTGGAAACGTAAAGAAAGGAACAGTATCAAAAGCTGTTATCGTAAGAACTAAAAAAGAGATCCGTAGAAAAGATGGCTCTTATATCCGTTTTGATGATAACGCAGCTGTTCTGTTGAACGCGAACAATGAACCACGCGGTACGCGTATTTTTGGTCCAGTAGCTCGTGAGCTTCGTGAAAAACAATTCATGAAGATTGTATCACTTGCGCCTGAAGTTCTATAACTCATAATTCTCGGAAAGATGAATAAGAAAAAACTTCATGTAAAAACTGGCGATATGGTAAAAGTTATTGCTGGTGACGATCGCGGTAAGACAGGCCGTATTACATCTGTACTTACAGATAAAAATAAAGTAGTAGTAGAAGGATTAAACCTGGTAACGAAGCACACGAAACCAAGCGCTAAGAATCCTCAGGGTGGTATCTCTAAAACTGAAGCTCCTATCAATGCAAGCAATGTAATGCTGGTAGATGCAAAAGGCGAACGGGTTAAGACTGCCAAGAGAAAAAACAGCGAAGGTAAAACTGAACGTTACTCTAAAAAAACAGGAGAAGTAATCTAAAATGGCAACTGCAAGACTAAAAGAAAAATATCAAACGGAGGTAGTGCCTGCCCTGAAAGAGAAGTTCCAGTACAAGAACATCATGCAGGTGCCAAAAATTACAAAGATCTCCATTAACAGAGGTATTGGTGCCGCTGTAGCAGACAAGAAGCTGGTTGATATCGGTGTTGATGAATTAACAACGATTACTGGTCAGAAGGCTGTTGCAACTATAGCCAAGAAATCTGTGTCTAACTTCAAGCTACGTGAAGGTATGCCGATCGGAGCGCGTGTTACATTGAGAGGACAGAAAATGTATGAATTCCTTGACAGACTTCTTACAATTGCTCTTCCACGTGTACGTGACTTCAGAGGTGTAAGTGATAAAGGATTTGATGGCAGAGGTAACTATACACTGGGCATCAAAGAACAGATCATCTTCCCGGAGATCAGCATTGATAAAATCAAATCCATTAGTGGTATGGACATCACTTTCGTTACAACAGCTAATACTGATGAGGAAAGTTATGAGCTATTAAAAGCTTTTGGTATGCCTTTCACAAACGTTAAAAAGTAATAGCAATGGCGAGAGAAGCAGTAAAAGCAAGAGAGCTTAAGAGACAAAAAGCAGTAGCAAAATATGCTGCAAAAAGAGCTGAGCTTAAAGCTAAAGGAGATTATGAAGGCTTGGATAAATTGCCTAAAAATGCATCTCCTATCAGATTGCATAACAGATGTAAGTTAACTGGAAGACCACGCGGATATATGAGAAAGTTCGGTATTTCGCGTGTTACGTTCAGAGAGCTTGCTCTTGCAGGTAAAATACCAGGTGTAACAAAAGCGAGCTGGTAATTTTTCTGGTATCTATAGAATAGATAAAGAAAAATAATTATCTTTGCGGCTCGCTTAGAAAAAAAGCGTCATTATTTAAGTCATTCATAATGAACTCAGATCCAATAGCAGATTATTTAACTCGAGTGCGTAATGCCATAAAGGCTAACCACAGGATAGTTGAAATACCATCTAGCAAAATTAAAAAGGAAATAACCAAAGTATTGTACGATAAAGGGTACATTCAAAGCTACAAGTTTGAAGACTCTGCTGTACAAGGAAATATTAAGATAGCTCTGAAGTACAATCCTTCTACTAAGCAATCTGCGATTGTTAAGTTAGAAAGAGTTAGTAAGCCAGGGCTTCGTAAATATGCAGGTAGTGAAGAACTTCCTCGCGTGTTAAACGGATTAGGTGTTGCCATTGTTTCAACTTCTAAAGGTGTAATGACCGATAAAGAAGCTCGTACGCAGAACATTGGTGGCGAAGTATTGTGTTATGTTTATTAATCAGGAGGAGAGACAATGTCACGTATAGGAAAATTGCCAATCAACCTGCCTGGTAACACTCAGGTATCTGTCGATGAAAAGAATGTGGTTACTGTTAAAGGGCCTAAAGGTACTTTAACAACTACTGTTGACGCGGATATCATCGTGAAGCAGGAAGATAACCAGATCATCGTTGAAAGACCTACTGAACAGAAACGTCACAAAGCTTTACATGGTCTTTACAGATCACTGATTAACAACATGGTAGTTGGTGTAAGTGAAGGTTATAAGGAGCAGTTGGAATTAGTGGGTGTTGGTTACAAAGCATCTGTTCAAGGACAGGTTCTGGAATTAGCTCTAGGTTACTCACACAATATTTTCGTTGCCCTGCCAGCTGAGATTACAGCTAACGCAGTTACTGAAAAAGGTAAATCACCAGTTGTTACTTTAGAGAGCATTGATAAGCAGCTTATCGGTCAGGTAGCTGCTAAAATCAGATCTCTGCGTAAGGTTGAGCCTTACAAAGGTAAAGGTATCCGATTTGTTGGTGAAGTAGTGAGAAGAAAAGCTGGTAAAACAGCATCTAAATAATAAACATCATCATGTCTGCTATTAAAGAAAAAAGAAGATCGAGAATAAAAAAGAGCATCAGAAGAAAGATATCTGGTACCTCAGAGAGACCAAGACTATCTGTATTCAGAAGTAATCGTGTAATTTACGCACAGATTATTGATGATGTAGCTGGTGTTACATTAGCGGCTGCTTCTTCAGCTAAACTTGATGATGCTGCGAAAGCTAATATTGAAACTGCTTCTAAAGTAGGTAAAGAGATAGCTTCTAAAGCTCTGGAAAAAGGTATCACGCAGGTTGTATTTGACAGATCTGGTTATCTTTACCATGGTAAAGTAAAATCATTGGCTGATGGCGCCAGAGAAGCGGGCCTTAAATTCTAAATATTATGTTGAAGAACAATATACGCAGTGTGAAGGCTAGCGAAATCGAGTTAAAAGAGAGAGTAGTAGCTATCAACAGAGTTGCCAAAGTAGTAAAGGGTGGTAGAAGATTCAGCTTCGCTGCCATTGTAGTAGTTGGTGATGGCAATGGTGTAGTTGGTTACGGCTTAGGCAAAGCCAACGAAGTAACAGATGCAATCGCGAAAGGTATAGATGATGCAAAGAAAAACCTGGTTAAGGTTCCTCTTTATCATCATACAGTGCCACATGCAATGGAAGGTAAATACTCAGGTGGTTATGTGCTTGTAAAGCCAGCCGCTGAAGGTACTGGTGTAATTGCCGGTGGTGCTATGCGTGCTGTATTGGAAAGTGCTGGTATCAAAGACGTACTTTGCAAATCAAAAGGATCATCAAACCCGCATAACGTGGTAAAAGCAACATTCGATGCACTTGCCAAAATGCGTGATCCATTAGCTGTTGCACAGCAAAGAGGTGTTAATTTACAGAAAGTATTTAATGGTTAATGTCATGGCGAAAGTAACTATCACACAAGTTAAAAGCATTATTGACAGACCTAAAACTCAGAAGCTGACAATTCAGGCACTGGGATTAGGCAAAATCAATAAATCAGTAACTGTAGAGTATACACCACAGATTGCTGGTATGGTTAATAAAGTTCAGAATTTGGTAGAAGTAAAAGAGCAATAAGATGTATTTAAATTCATTACAACCTGCTGAAGGAGCTGTTAAGTCGAGAAAAAGACTTGGCCGCGGTACCGGATCCGGTAGAGGTGGTACTTCTACAAGAGGACACAAAGGTGCTAAGTCTCGCTCTGGATATTCGCAGAAATCTGGTTTCGAAGGTGGTCAGATGCCACTTCAGAGACGTGTTCCGAAGTATGGCTTCAAGAACATCAACCGTGTTGAGTACAAAGCAATCAACCTGGATGTACTTCAGTCATTAGCGGATAACACTGGTGAAACTGTACTTAACTTTGATTTCTTCAAAGCACATGGTTTGGTTTCTAAAAATGATAAAGTAAAAGTATTAGGTAGAGGTGAGTTAAATAAAGCAATTGAAGTTCATGCTCATGCTTTCTCTCAATCAGCTACATCAACAATAGAAAAAGCAGGCGGTAAAACAGTAGCTATCTAAGCAGTATGAAGAAGTTTATAACAACTATAAAGAACATTTTTGCTATTGATGATCTAAGAGTAAGGATTCTCAATACGATCGGTTTTATAGCAATTTTTAGATTAGGTTCTTTTGTTGTTCTTCCTGGCATTAATCCTGATAATCTGGATGCGAACACATCTGGTTTATTTGGTTTATTAGATACCTTCCTTGGTGGTGCGTTCAGTAACGCATCCATCTTTGCTTTGGGTATCATGCCATATATTTCAGCTTCGATTGTGCTGCAGCTATTAACAATTGCTGTACCCTATTTTCAGAAAATGCAGAAGGAAGGTGAATCTGGTAGAAAGAAAATCAACCAGATCACCCGAGTTCTTACTATTATCATCACGTTAGCACAGGCTGTTGGCTTTGTTGCTACAATCCCTGCAGAGGCAATCGTTATTAACACGACGCTATTTACCATCATTTCGATGATCGTACTGTCTGCGGGTACTATATTCTGTATGTGGCTTGGTGAAAGAATTACCGATAAAGGTATAGGTAATGGTATATCCATGCTTATCATGATCGGTATCGTATCAAGATTCCCGGGAGCTATTGCTGCAGAATTCTTATCAAAACAACTAAATGGAGCACTGGTATTCCTGTTCGAATTAGCAGTTCTGTTCTTCGTAGTAATGTCTGTTGTAATGCTTACACAGGCAGTTAGAAGAATACCTGTTCAGTATGCGAAGCAGGTTGGCGGTAGCTCTCTTTACAATGGACAGAGACAGTTCATTCCACTAAAAGTGAATGCAGCTGGTGTGATGCCAATCATCTTTGCTCAGTCACTTATGTTCCTACCAGCTATGATCGCTGGTATGTGGGCGGATACAAGTGAAACTGCAAACTATATCGGATCTACTTTTTCGGACTTTACATCCTGGCAGTATAACCTGGTATTTGGTCTGCTGATCCTTGTTTTCACTTATTTCTATACAGCTATCAGTGTAGATCCAAACAGAATTGCTGAAGATCTGAAAAGAAGTGGTGGTTTCGTACCTGGTGTTAAACCTGGTCGTGCTACGTCTGAATACATTGATACTATCTTAACTAAGATTACACTACCAGGAGCTCTATTCCTTGCTCTTGTTGCGATCTTCCCAGCCATAGCGATGTTACTTGGTGTAACAAGAGAATTTGCCCACTTCTTTGGTGGTACTTCTCTTATCATCATGGTTGGCGTGGTGCTGGATACCCTGCAGCAGATTGAAAGCCACCTGTTAATGCGCCATTACGATGGTATGATGAAATCAGGTAAGCTTAGAGGCAGATCAGAGAATATTGCCATGGTATCTTAATAAATGATTTATTATAAAACTGAAGAAGAAATTGAGCTAATTCGCCAGGGTGCTTTGATATTAGGCAAAGCCCATGGCGAAATAGCTTCGCTTATAAAGGAGGGTGTTACTACAGCGGAATTAGATAAACGCGCAGAAGAGTTTATCCGGGACCATGGTGCTGTACCTTCATTTTTGAACTATAATGGTTTCCCTTATAGTTTATGTATCTCTCCCAATGCAGTTGTTGTACACGGGTTTCCTGGAAAACATATACTGCGCAACGGAGATATTATTTCGGTAGACGGTGGTGTGTATTACAAAGGCTACCATAGTGATTCAGCCTATACACATACAGTTGGCGAAGTACCAGAAGAAGTAAAGAAACTTCTGGAAGTAACAAAAGAGAGTTTATATAAAGGCATTGAGAAAGCGGTCGCTGGTAACAGAATGGGCGATTTGAGCAATGCCATTCAGCTACATGCTGAAAGTAATGGTTTTACAGTTGTGCGCGAATTAGTTGGTCATGGAATTGGCCGTAATCTGCACGAAGCTCCGGAAGTACCTAACTATGGTAAGCGAGGGCAAGGCGTAAAACTACAAGAAGGAATGGTGTTAGCGATTGAGCCTATGATTAACCTCGGAACACGAAATGTTGTTCAGGAAGATGATGGATGGACGATCCGGACACGTGACAAAAAACCTTCCGCTCATTTTGAGCACACAGTTGTGATCAGAAAAGGTCAGCCAGAAATTCTGACTACCTTTGAATATATAGAAAAAGCTAAAAAAGCATAAATGGCCAAGCAGTCATCTATTGAACAGGACGGAACTATAATCGAGGCTTTATCAAATGCCATGTTCCGTGTTGAATTGGAGAACGGACACCAGTTAATTGCTCATATCTCAGGGAAGATGAGAATGAACTACATAAAAATTCTTCCAGGAGATAAAGTAAAGTTGGAAATGTCTCCTTATGATTTAACAAAAGGTCGGATTGTTTATCGATATAAATAAATACAATGAAAGTTAAAGCATCAGTTAAAAAGAGAAGTGCTGAATGTAAGATTATCCGTCGCAAGGGTAAGCTTTACGTCATCAACAAAAAAAATCCAAGATATAAACAAAGACAAGGTTAATTAAACAAGTATGGCTAGAATAGCAGGAGTTGATATTCCGGATAACAAGAGAGGTGAGATTGCACTAACCTATATTTTTGGTATAGGTCGTAATCTGTCTAAGACTATCTTAAACAAAGCCGGGGTGGATCTTGACAAGAAAGTAAAAGACTGGTCTGAAGATGAGTCTAACGAGATCAGAAATATTATTGCAACTGACATTAAAACGGAAGGTGTATTAAGATCTGAAGTACAGTTGCACATTAAGCGTCTTCTTGACATTGGTTGCTACCGTGGATTGAGACACCGTAAGGGTCTTCCGGTTCGTGGACAGCGTACAAAGAACAACTCGCGTACGAGAAAAGGTAAGCGTAAAACAGTTGCAAACAAGAAGAAAGCTTCTAAATAATAATTGATCATGGCTCAGAAAAGAAAAGACAAAGCTAAGAAGCGTGTTGTAGTTGTTGAGGCAACTGGCCAGGTACACATCAAAGCTTCTTTCAACAATATTATTATCTCGGTAACCAATAACGCAGGACAAGTTATATCTTGGGCTTCTGCTGGTAAAATGGGATTCAAAGGTTCTAAGAAGAACACTCCTTACGCTGCACAGATGGCAGCTTCAGATTGCGCTAAAGTTGCTTATGACTTAGGTATGCGTAAAGCTGAGGTTTTCGTTAAAGGCCCTGGCGCAGGTAGAGAGTCCGCTATCCGTACTGTGCAAAATTCAGGTATTGAAGTAACAACTATTAAAGATGTTACGCCATTACCACACAACGGATGTCGTCCTCCTAAACGCAGAAGAGTTTAATTTTTAAAGTAGATTAAATAAAATGGCAAGATATACTGGTCCAAAAAGTAAAATCTCTCGAAAATTCAATGAAGAGATTTTCGGCCCAAGCAAAGCATTAAAAAAGAAAGCTTATCCTCCAGGACAGCACGGTCGTGGCCGTCGTAAAAAGCAGTCTGAATACTCTATTCAGCTGACTGAAAAGCAGAAAGCTAAATACATCTACGGTGTATTAGAGAAGCAATTTGCTAACCTGTTTGAAAAAGCTCAGAGAAAAGGCGGTATTGCTGGTGAAAACCTGTTAATCCTCCTGGAGTCAAGATTAGACAATACGGTTTACCGTCTGGGTATTGCGCCAACTCGCAGAGCTGCTCGTCAGCTTGTACTGCACAAGCACATTACTGTTAACGGTAACATCGTAAACATACCTTCCTATAGTTTAAAAGTTGGTGATGTTATAGCTGTTAGAGAGAAATCTAAATCTCTTGAGGCCATTACAGCAAGCTTATCTGTTCGTAATGCAAGACAGTTTAGTTGGTTAGAGTGGGACGCAACTGAAATGGCTGGTAAGTTTATCTCTGCGCCACAGCGTGACCTGATCCCGGAGAAGATCCAGGAGCAGCTGATCGTTGAACTTTACTCTAAGTAAGCAGCATAATCAATTTTTAACCTTTAACACTGCAAGTATGTCAATATTAGCATTTCAAATGCCAGAGAAAGTTGTAATGGAAAAAGCCGACGACTTTCATGGTTTATTTGAATTCAAGCCGCTTGAAAAAGGTTACGGTGTAACCATCGGTAATGCGCTACGCAGAATTTTGCTTTCTTCGTTAGAAGGTTATGCAATTACCAGCGTTCGCATACCTGGTGTACTGCATGAGTTCTCATCAGTTGAAGGTGTGGTGCAGGATGTGTCTGACATTATCCTGAACCTGAAAATGGTTCGCTTTAAGAAGATCAGCGAAGTTATCGATGACAAGATCACGGTTACTATCAACGGTGCAGATACTTTCTATGCCGGTGATATTAACAAGTTCACTTCAAGCTTTGAAGTTCTGAACCCTGAGCTGGTGATCTGTAACCTGGATAAAAATCTTTCATTAGAAGTTGAGCTTACTATTCAGAAAGGCCGTGGTTATGTGCCTGCTGAAGAAAACAAGCCAGCTGACCAGGTATTTGGTCTAATCTCTATCGACTCTATCTTCACACCAATCAAAAATGTGAAGTTCAGTGTTGAGAACACGCGTGTGGAGCAGAAGACCGACTATGAAAAACTTGTGCTGGAAATCCAGACTGACGGATCAATCCATCCGGAAGAAGCATTGAAAGGAGCTGCCAATATCCTTATACAGCACTTCATGCTTTTCTCTGACAACACAATGACGTTTGAAACGGCTAAGCCAGAAGAAGAAGAGGTTGTAGATGAAGAACTGCTGCACATGCGCAAAGTTCTGAAGACACCACTTCAGGATATGGACTTATCTGTTAGAGCTTACAACTGCTTAAAGGCTGCCGACATCAAAACGCTTGGTGACCTGGTGCAGTTAGACATCTCTGATATGATGAAATTCCGTAACTTCGGTAAGAAATCGTTGACTGAGTTAGAGAACTTAGTACAGGAAAAAGGTTTAACCTTTGGTATGGACCTTTCCAAATATAAATTAGAAGAAGAATAATAACCTACGGCATAATTCCCGATCCCGAAAGGTTGATCGACGGTATGCACGTGCACAATCAAAAAAATGAGACACGGTAAAAAAATCAATCACTTAGGAAGAACTGCTGCTCACCGTAAGGCGATGCTGTCTAACATGGCTGCTTCCCTTATTCTGAAGAAACGTATTTCTACTACAGTAGCAAAAGCAAAAGCTCTTCGTAAGTATGTAGAACCTCTTCTTACAAAATCTAAGAACGATACTACGCATTCAAGGAGAACTGTATTCGCTTACCTTCAGGAGAAGGAAGCTGTTAAAGAGCTTTTTGATGAAGTAGCAGCAAAAATCGCTAACAGACCAGGTGGTTACACCCGTATCCTGAAAACAGGTCTACGTCTTGGTGACAACGCAGAAATGTGTGTTATTGAGCTGGTAGACTACAACGAGGATATGCTGGCAACTACAGGTTCAGCAGCTGGCGCGAAGAAAACTCGTCGTCGTGGTGCTGGTGGTGCTAAGAAGAAAGCAGAAGGTGCTGCAGAAGCTCCTAAAGCTGCTGAAACTGATGCAACTGCAGAAGATGCAAAAGATGCTGAATAAGCGTATTCTTTGAAATATTTTAAAGGGACAGGACATAAGTCGTGTCCCTTTTTTATTTTTGTAAAAATCTCGAAATGAAAAAACATACCGCTACAGAAGCCATTCTTCTACTGGAGGATGGTACAGTTTATAAAGGAAAGAGCTTAGGCAAGATTGGAACGTCCGGTGGTGAGCTTTGCTTCAATACCGGTATGACAGGCTATCAGGAAATTTTTACCGATCCATCCTATTACGGACAGGTGGTAGTGAACACGGTCTCGCACGTAGGCAACTATGGCGTGCAGCCGGAAGAAGTGGAGTCGGGCAAAGTGCAGATAAGCGCCCTTGTTTGTAAAGACTTCTCGCATCATTACTCCAGAAAAACGGCAGAAGGGTCGTTGCAGGAATATTTCGAAAAGGCTGGTGTAGTAGGCATCTGCGAAATTGATACCCGGTCGCTGGTGCGTCATATCCGTGATAAAGGAGCCATGAATGCCATCGTCTCGTCGGAAATAACAGATATTGAAGAGCTGCGTAAGAGACTGGCTGAAGTACCGTCGATGGATGGTCTGGAGCTGTCTTCGAAAGTGAGTACTCCGGAAGCATACGACCTGAAGCCGGAAGATGTGAAATACAGAGTTGCTGTTCTGGACTTAGGTGTAAAGCGCAATAGCCTGCACAACTTTATGCAACGCGGCTGTGAGGTAAAAGTGTTCCCGTACGATACGCCGTTTGAAGAGATGGAAAAGTGGAACCCGGATGGCTACTTTATTTCCAATGGTCCCGGCGACCCTGCTGCTACACAGGTGGCAGTAAACAGTGTGAAACAGATACTGGAGAAAGAAAAACCTATGTTTGGTATTTGTATGGGGCACCAGATGCTGGCACAGGCAAATGGGGTTGCTACCTACAAAATGCACAACGGGCACCGCGGACTTAACCATCCGGTGAAAAACCTGTTAACTGGTCGTAGCGAGATCACGAGCCAGAATCATGGATTTGTGGTAGATGCAGAACAATTGAAGAACCATCCGGAACTGGAAGTAACGCACATTAACCTGAACGATAACACCATTGAAGGAATGCGCATGAAGAACAAGCCAGCCTTCTCGGTACAGTACCACCCGGAGTCTTCGCCGGGGCCGCACGATTCAGAGTATCTGTTTGATGACTTTGTGGCCTTATTAGAAAAGAGTAAAAACCAAGTAAAACTATAGATTAAACAAACCAATGAGCTTAATCACAGATATTAAAGCCCGTCAGATCTTCGATTCGAGAGGCAATCCTACTGTTGAAGTAGATGTTATAACCGAAACAGGTATCATGGGCCGTGCTGCTGTGCCTTCTGGTGCATCAACAGGTATACACGAAGCAGTAGAGCTGCGCGACGGCGACAAGAGCAAGTACATGGGCAAAGGTGTACTGCAGGCAGTTGAAAACGTAAACGGCAAAATTGCGGAAGAGCTTGTTGGTTTCCCGGTGTTCGACCAGAACCTGCTGGACAAGATCATGATCGAGCTGGATGGCTCTGACAATAAAGGTAACCTGGGTGCAAATGCTATACTGGGTGTATCGCTGGCAATAGCACGTGCTGCTGCGCAGGAGCTGAACATGCCGCTTTACCGCTATGTAGGTGGTGTTAATGCCAACACATTGCCAGTGCCGATGATGAACATCCTGAACGGTGGTAGCCACGCGGATAACGCGATCGACTTCCAGGAATTTATGATCATGCCGGTTGGAGCTCCTTCGTTCTCTGAAGCGTTGCGTATGGGTTCTGAAGTGTTCCATCACCTGAAGAATGTACTGAAGAAAAAAGGCCTTTCTACAAACGTGGGCGACGAAGGTGGTTTTGCGCCAAACATCGCATCTAACGTGGAAGCGATTGAAGTAGTACTTCAGGCAATTGAAGCTGCAGGTTACAAGCCAGGCGACGACATGATGATCGCGATGGATGCGGCCAGCTCTGAGTTCTACGATGCGTCTACTGGCCTTTACACGTTCAAGAAATCTACCGGCGATAAGCTTTCGTCTTCGGACATGGTGAGCTACTGGAAAGAGTGGACAGAGAAGTACCCGATCATCTCGATTGAAGATGGTATGGCAGAAGACGACTGGGCAGGCTGGAAGCAGCTTACTGAAACGATTGGTAAGAACGTGCAGCTTGTAGGCGATGACCTGTTTGTAACAAACGTGAAGCGTCTGCAGCAAGGCATCGACCAAGGGGTAGCTAACTCTATCCTGATCAAAGTGAACCAGATCGGTACACTGACGGAAACTATAAACGCTATTAACTTAGGCCTGCGCCATGGGTATAAGAGCGTGATGAGCCACCGTTCGGGTGAGACAGAAGACAACACGATTGCTGACCTGGCAGTTGCGCTTAATACAGGCCAGATCAAAACCGGATCTGCGTCGCGTTCTGACCGTATGGCGAAGTATAACCAGCTACTCCGCATTGAAGAGGAGCTTGGTGAAATTGCTTACTATCCGGGCCGTAAGTTCTAAAATCCTACATTTAAAAATATTTATGGCTAAGGCTGTGGGTTATATGACTCACAGCCTTATTTTTGTATAAGTACCTTTTAGCTATAGTTCCCGATGTTGAAGCGCATTCCTAAGTTTTTCCGCAATTTCTACTTTATCACAACAGCCCTGTTTGTGGTGTGGATGCTCTTTTTCGACTCCAACGACTTTATTACGCAGTACCAGATGAGCAAACAACTCAGCGATCTGGAAGACGTGAAAGAAGGCTATCTGGAGAAGATGGAAGAAGTGGAGAAAGACCGCAAAGCCCTGATGGGGAATGCTGACCTGTTGGAAAAATACGCCCGCGAAAAATACCTGATGAAACGCCCGAACGAGGATGTGTTCATTATAGTTACCAAGGAGGAGGAGTAGACTATAGTTAGAAGTTATACTTTGATCGGAAGCTGTTCTTGTGAGCAGCTTTTCTGTTTATGGTATAATATAAGTTGGAGTAACTATAGTTTGCTACTTCACTTTCGGGGCCAATAACCTGCTCATCCCTTAAACCCTGCCTAAATAATTCGTAACTTTGTGCCATTGTGCTGCAACTATAGTTTGCGGCCTCACCTAAGTATAGATACTATGGCAAAAGTTGCAATAAACCTTTCTACCGGCTCTATTCAGCAGGAAGAAGTTATAGTAGGTATAGATCTGGGTACTACCAACAGTTTAGTAGCCTACATCCATCCTGAAGATAAAAAACCGATCGCTATTAACGACCAGGGGCGTGGTACCATCGTACCGTCGGTGGTGCATTTTACCCAGACCGGCGAAACTATAGTTGGCACCGATGCCAAAGATTACCTGACCACTGATCCGGCCAATACCATTTACTCTGTTAAGCGCCTGCTGGGCAAATCGTATAAAGATGTAGGCGAGCATAAAGATTACTTTGGCTACAAGATCATTGATGATGACAGTGAAGGCCTGGTAAAAATAAGAGTAGGCGATAAGTTTTATTCCCCAATCGAGCTGTCGGCGGAGATATTGAAGGAACTGCGCGAGCGTGCAGAGCACTCTTTGAAGACGCCTGTGAACCGCGCAGTTATTACCGTACCAGCTTACTTCAACGACTCACAACGCCAGGCAACCCGCGATGCCGGTAAACTGGCTGGCCTGGAAGTACTGCGTATTGTTAATGAGCCAACTGCTGCGGCGCTGGCTTATGGCATCGGCATCGATCCGAACGAAGAGAAAACCGTGGCCGTGTACGATTTAGGTGGTGGTACGTTTGATATCTCTATCCTGAGCATCCATCAGGGCATTTTTGAAGTGCTTTCCACTAACGGTGATACCTACCTAGGTGGTGATGACTTTGACAGAGCCATTATCAACCACTGGATACAGGAAAATCAGCTGATAGCTGATACGGTAAACGAAGACAAAAACCTGCAGCAGGAACTGCGCCTGAAAGCCGAAGAAGCAAAAAGGACGCTGAGCTCGCAGCCGGTCTATGCCGGAACTATAAACGGAACGATAGATTGCCACATCGAGCGCCACACGTTCGAAACACTGATTGCGCCTATAGTTGCCCGAACGATTGAAAGCTGTCGCCAGGCTATGGCCGATGCCAAACTGCAGCCAGAGCAGATAGATGCCGTGATCATGGTGGGTGGCTCTACGCGCGTGCCGATGGTATATGATGCGGTGTCGGAGTTCTTCGGGAAGCAGGCCAACAACTCGCTTAACCCGGATGAGGTCGTATCGTTGGGTGCTGCTATACAAGCCGATATTCTGGCTGGTAACCGGAAAGATATTCTGTTGCTGGACGTAACGCCGCTGACACTGGGTATCGAAACGATGGGTGGTTTGATGGATTCTATCATTCCTCGTAACTCTAAGATCCCAACCAAAGCCGGCCGCCAGTACACCACGTCGGTAGATGGGCAGGTGAATATGAAGATATCGGTGTACCAGGGCGAGCGCGACTTAGTGAAAGAGAACCGCAAACTGGCAGAGTTCGACCTGAAAGGCATACCTGCCATGCCGGCCGGTTTTCCGAAAGTAGATGTGAACTTTATCCTGAACGCCGACGGAATACTGAAAGTGGAAGCTATTGAACTACGCTCTGGCGTACGCCAGGAAGTGGAAGTAAAACCACAGTACGGCCTGACTGACGAGCAGGTAGAGCAGATGCTGATGGACTCTATCACACACGCCAAAGAAGACGTTTCTACCCGTATGGTGATCGAAGCCCGCACAACAGCCGAGCAAATGATTTACCAGGTAGAGCGCTTTGTAGAGAAGAACGGCGAGCACCTGACAACTGAAGAAATTGAGCTGACCAGAACCAATGTACAGAACCTGAAAAACGTACTGGGCAGCGGCGATAAAGACGCGATCCTGAAAGCTGTGGACATTCTGGAAGAACAGACAAGTCCGTTTGCGGAGCGCGTCATGCAGATCTCCATCAAACAAGCCATGACAGGCAAGAAGATAGAGTAAGTAATTTTAATTCCCTCTTGAGAGGAGTAGAGGTGTGTTTAATCATTCCCGAATACAGAAGCGCCGGCAACTATAAACTGCCGGCGCTTCTGTTTTAACTAAAGTTGCTGGTCCTGATAATGCTTTATTTCAGATGCTGTTGTAGCCAGGCTATAGTTTGATCCACTTCCAGAATAGACCACGAATGCGGATTAACAGTACCATCGGCGCGGCGGCCTTTGCCGGTGGAAAGGATGAGTTGTGCTTGTTGATTGCCCATGCTTTGCAGATCAGCGATCATGCCCATACAGTCAGCGGTGTTCAGGTCGTACAGGTCGCGCTGGTTGGTTTTAAACTGGTTTGCAGCATCCGGCTCCGAATAGAAAAGTACCGGCAACTGTTTCAGTGGCTTAATGGCAGTGTTTGCCGTGTCGGAGTAAGTATAAGGCGAAATGGAGTAGAACTTCTCCGGGCTTTGTAACGGAGTAGTACTGAAATCCTGCCGGAGCAAATGTTGCATGTACTGCAGCATCTGCTTTGCTCTCGGCGACTGGCCTCGCTGTATTGCTTTCAGCACACTACGTTCAAAACGCTCCATATCCAACAATGGGTCTACGGCAAGAAGTGCAGAAACCTTAGGCGCAGCAGGTGTTGCCAAACTATACTCCGCAAACTTAACAGCTGTAGTGCCACCCATCGAAAATCCGCCAACCGCAATCTTCTTATCCTGCAGTTTATACTTCTTCTGCAGGTCCTGCACCAGCTGCGCAATCCGCTGTTGTTTGGCATCTGTTAAATAGAGCCCGGCATTGCCCTCCATGTAAGGCATTGCTACCACATAGCCAGCTTTCGCGGCTGCCATCGGGAAGGTGGTTTCCTTCAATACATCTGCCGGCGTTTCCCCGAAACCCGGGAATAACAGCACCAGACCGGTCGGCTTTCCTTTTTCAGGCTGGATAACAAGCGTATAGTTACGGGCCGTATCAATTGCAGACGTGGTATAAAAACGCGCTGCTTTCTGGGCCGATGCCGTACTTATAGTTGCCAGCAGGAAGAGTGCCAGTAGCCATCCGGAGTATAGTTTCATGGTTTTTATAGTTGGCGCTATAGTTTAGAATTTGATGCCGAACTTCTTTCCTAACTTTTCCAGATCTTCTGCCACAGGGTCCAGCAACGGAATACCTTCTTTCAGGCGGATTTCGGTCATTTCTCGTTCCGGGTCGCCGGGTATCAGTACAGCTTTCTCGCCTTTCTTGGTCTTGGCCGCCCGGAAGGTTTCAATCCAGCGGTCCATGTGCTCTTTAAACTCATCGGCAGGGCGGAAGGCATCGATGCGCATGGCTCCTAAAAAGTGACCGATACCTTTCCCTACCGGGTCAGCAGGCGGGTTTAGGAAGGCTACAAACGGTGGCACCCACGGGCCATAGTTGGCACCCGAAAGCACAGCCGAGAAAATATCAACTATAGCCGCCAGGGCATATCCTTTGTGGCTGCCGTGCACTAAATCAGAACCGAGCGGGAGCAGAGCGCCGCCATCCTTCAGTTCGTTGGCATTATCGGTATCATCGCCTTCGGCAGTCTGTATCCAGCCAACAGGAGCTTTCTTGTTCTTGCGCTGCAGTATCTCCAGTTTACCGTTGGCCGCCGATGCCGTGGCAAAGTCGGCTACAAAAGGGGGTTGCTTTTTAGTAGGCACCGCTACGGCAATAGGGTTGGTCCCTAACATGCGGTCTACAGAGTGGGTCGGGGCTACCAGCGGGCTGGCATTGGTCATCGCCATCCCGATCATATCCGAACTTAAGGCCTCCATGGCGTGATAGCCGGCAATGCCAAAGTGGTTGGAGTTACGCACCGATACCCAGCCGGTTCCTACGTTGTTTGCTTTATCAATGGCAATGTCCATAGCTTTCGGCGCGATCACCAGGCCTAAACCACCATCGCCGTCCACAGTGGCGGTGCTGGGGGTTTCGTGCACAATGCGCATGGTTGGCTTCGGGTTAATGCGGCCGGCTTCCCACAGGCGTACATAACCGCTCAGGCGGGCAACGCCATGCGAGTCAACACCGCGCAGGTCGGCTTCCAGTAATACTTCGGCAGCTAACTTGGCATCTTTTGGCGGGCAGCCCATGGCTAAAAAAACTTCGTTGGTGAAGTCAAATAATTGTCGGTAGGTATACATTCGTCTGAATTGCTGTAATCAAAGGCGGCAAATTACTAAATTCTGCTTCCAATCGCTCGGATAAATCTGCCTTTATAGGTGTAGTACACAACACTATAGTGCGGGTAAGCCCTGCAAGTATGTATTTTTTTATATACTTTTAAGCCGGCTTAAGTTTGTGGAACAGATTTTGTTTTCGGCAGCTTAGGCTATTTATATTTTTCCTATGATACGAGCTATACTTTCTTCTTTCCTGTTGCTGACCGCCTTTGTTGCACAGGCACAGACCAAACTCATTTTCGAAGAAACCACCCCGGAAGCTTACCTGCTAAAGTATAGCACAACCGGTAGCAGCAGCCAGACGCACATTAATTCCATCATCAGCTTATTAAAAGAAGGCGATGTAAAAAGAGGTGGCGGGCGGCCAACCAGTCGTACACCGGAATTTGTGGTGCGCCTGGAGCAACAGGCCCGTATTGCCGATGCCGGCGATAAACTGCAACTGAAAGTACAGCTCTCTAAAATAGGTGTGAACAGCGATGTGACTTACAAAGACTTTGGGGTGGAGGATGTACTGCTACCCGAAAAGCTAAATGCGAAAGTAAAGTTGCTGGACGGGAAGAAGAAAGAGTTGCAGGTGTTTAACCTGAGCAACATTGCTTTCAAAAAAGAAGGCGTTACGCTGCTGGATGTAACCATACCAGATACCACTGCCAACCCGAACTATAGTTTGGTGGTGGAGCCGTTGGAGCTTGTTTATACAACAGAGAGTGTTGCACGCTTTAAAAGATACCGCGAACTGGTACGCGATTATTATGCGGCCGAAGCAACTATAAGCCGCGCCCTGCAGGATATCAACCACATTCAACCGGACGATGTAGACCGCATCAGCCAGCACAACCACAACCTGCGCCAGATGGAGGATATGTATGCGCGCATCAAAGATCAGAATTTCAGAGAAAAGCTGAACCTGCGCCAGTACGACCCGCAACAGCTTACCCAGAAAATGACTGACCTGAACCGCCAGCTACAGGAGCGCCGCCGCGCCGTAGACTATGCCCTCAGCACCATGGACCTGCAGTTCTTTAACAAAGGCATGAGCATGGTTACATCAGGCAACGCTAATGCAGCGAAGGCTTATTTTGTGAAATCGCTGGAAGTGAACCCTAAGTTTGCTCCATCGCACCTGCAACTGGCCCGCCTGGATTTTGCGAACGGCTACCTGAAAGAGGCAACTGCCCGTACCTTAAGCGTGCTGACAGGGATGCGCATTGACCCGGAAACCCGCCAGATGCTACAGGTTTTGGCATACGACATCTATAACGCGCACATCACACAGGGCCACAACCTGACCAACCGCGGCGACTACAATGCGGCACTGCAGGCTTTTAATACTGCCCGCGACATGTGCAACAACGTAGGCGGACTTGGCTGTAACCTGCCAGCCCTGCGCGAAGGCGAAGGCCGTGCCGCAACAGGTATCTATAAGAACATGGTAGCAGAAGGAAAACGGGAACTGACCCGTAACAACATTGCCAGGGCAGACAGGCTTGCTGAAGATGCCCTGCGTTTCCAGAGTGACTACCGCGATGTATTGCCACAACCAACCGAAGCCATTGAACTACAGAACCAGGTAAAATATACTTATTATGTAGAGCACATCGACAAAGGCAAAAGCTACCTGAACAGCAAAAACTATGGTGCTGCGCTTAGCCAGTTCGATGCTGCCCTGGACCTGGAAGACAGCTATACTTTTAAGCCCGTAACCGAACTGACTACCTTGGCTCAGAAAGCCGCAAAACCAGTGCTGTTGGCAGATTTGCAGGCGGGCTACGAGCAGGCCATGCAGAACAGGTTGCCAGATGCACGCGCTACGGCATCAAAAGCTGTTGCCATGCAGGGCCGCTATGGTTTAGCGCAGGATAAAGAGGTGATCAGCAAATACAACCTGCTCCGCGACCGCATTGTAACCCAGGAGTGCCAGAACGCGCAAAACGCGTACGATGCCCATGTACAGAAGGCAAAAGAGCTGGCCCGCAGCAAACAATACTTAGCTGCCGATAAAGCCTACTTAGCTGCCCTGGCAGTAGCCGGCGATAACAGCGTGTGTCAGTTAGCCGATTTTACTGCAAAAGATGGCCGCGAAGCAATATTGGCTGCTGTGCGTTACCAGCAAATGCTGGAGGATGTAAATCGTTTTGTTGCCAGCAGCCGCTACGCCGAAGCCCTGCAAACCTACAACCAGGCCGAGAAACATTACAAAGCCTACGAAGTGAACCGTTTCGGGCTGGATCATATTTCGCTGTACAACTATGCCAAAGAAACTCCAAAACTGCCGTTCACGGCTGAAGTGGTGCAATACTATGCCAGCCTGGGCGAGGAGGAAGTTGCGATCAGTTTATTAACTATACTTTTGCAGAAGGACTACAAGAACCGCAAGACCAAAGACGTGCAGGAGCAGTTAGGCAAACAACTGGCATCTCAGGACGTGCAGTTAGGTTTAAAAGATGATGCCGAGGCTTTAGCCATGAAGCACACCAATAACAACCGCGATCTGAAGAAGCTGCGAAAGGCTTATGAGAAGGAAAGAAAGCGTTTAGCAAAAGGATAAATTTGAATGTAAAAGGCAGGTGAATAACCTGCCTTTTTTGTTTGCTGTCATCCCGAGCAATCTGTAGACGCGAGTCGAAAAGAGCCAGCGTAGCTGCGAGACATCTTATATGTCTTATGGTTTCTTGTCTGTCATTTCGAACAAAGTGAGAAATCTATCTCAGACTATAGCTCAAGGTCTATCGTGCTATAGTTGGCTTTGCCTACTGCTGGAAACAAGCCATCTATTCCATAGCTACTTCTAATCCTGAGAGCTCTAAGAGCCTACTGTTTTATAGTTTAGTTGGCTCCCTCCCGGGCCGGGAGGCCCCGTCTTCGGGCATCGCGCGGTGTACATTTCCTTTGCTCGTGCCTCGCAATGCCCTGCAGGCACCGGAAATCTACAAGGCGCTCAACCCAAAGACTGATAACAATTCGATAGCTTCTGCCTTAGCTATAGTTGTTGTGCTTGCTCTTTGCTATAGCAGACCGATTACTTTCTCGTGGCTATAGTTCAGTAGGGACAGGTAAACCTGTCCTGTTCGTGGGCTGTAGCTATAGAACTATAGCTCAAACTATAGTAAGGGCCGAAATTCCCCTCTCGGGAGGGGTAGGGGTGGGTTAAAACGTTAACTATAGAACTATAGCCAGCGCTTAATGCAAGCCTGTCCCTTTCGGGCCAGTTGAGTCGGGAGACTCAACACCATCCTAAGTCACGAGCGTGGGCGCTCACGTCAGCCAAACCTGTATAGTAACTATAGAACTTTAGCCTAAACTATAGCAAAAGACCAAATCCTGAAAATCCCCGAATCCTGAAAATCCTGATTCTGACTACTTCCCCAGCATTTGCTGCAACACGCCTTCCTTCAGCGCATACGACGATACCCGGATCTCTTTTAGCTTATAGTTCTCCAGCACAAAGTCTACCAGTATAGTTGCCAGCAGAATCATATCCACACGCATTTCCAGCATGCCGGGGATGGCTAAGCGCTCGTCGTGGGTTTTGTGAAGCAGGTCCTTGTAGATACTATAAAAATCATCCATCGTCAGCTCCGATGCCGGTGGAATAGTTTGCTGACGGGAGGTGTCGCCTTTGCGGAGGGCATCTATGTCGCAAAGCGTATCGAAGGTACCGGATGAGCCTACCAATATAGTTGGTTTATAGGTTGCTACCGCTTCGGAGAGTGGTTGTAGTTTCTCAGCTAAATAAGTTTTTTCGGCGGCTATACTCTCGGCTGGTATCGGGTCTGCGGTGAAGAACTGGTCCATCAGGCGCTGGGCACCTACCTCGAAGCTGCGTTTCCAGAAGATCTCCTGGTTGTTGCAAACTATAAACTCCACGCTGCCGCCGCCAATATCCATGATAAGGGCTGTCTGCTCGTTCAGCACACCTGCGAAGCGTACGCCGTAGTAGATCAGTTCGGCTTCGCGGGCACCGTCTATTACTTCTACTTCAATGTCGGTCTGCTTGTAGATGTCCTTTACAAAATCGTCGCCGTTGGCTGCGTTGCGCACCATGCTGGTAGCCATTGCCCGAACCGTTTCTGCACCATGCTCATCAATCACCTTCCGGAAATCTTTCAGCGTTTTAAGGGCACGCTCGTAGGCTTCGGGCGCGATGTTGCCGTTGCTGATGCCGCCCTGGCCTAAACGAACCGGTACTTTGGTTTTATATAGGTCGTGCAACTGCCCCTGCTCATTCACTTCCGTTACCAGCAAGTGAAATGTATTAGTACCCATGTCAATCAGTGCAAGGCGGTTTTTCATTATTTATAGTTTGCTGTGACAATCAATTAGAAAGCAGCTTATACTTTGTAGCTTTTACAACAGTAACAAAGTGTTACTTTCAACAAGACAATTTTATATTTGGGAGATAGATTAACTAGGAGCTAAATCTTCTTAATGTATACTTTAATAATTAGTCTCGACCCGCCAGAAAATCATCAAGTTTAGCCCGTTCAATAGCAGTTTTTATTATATGCTTTTCATATTCAGGGCTCGCCTCTTGCTTCTTTAGATAGTCATTGAATTCAGCTTGATCTGGGTGCAAAGTGTTTTTAGCTAATTCTATTAAATGATTTTCGTATGCAAAACTTTTTTCTTGCTGCTTTAAGTATTCTTCAAAAGCTGTTTTACTATCAACCTTCCTATAGTAATCAAATTCTTCTAATAGTTTCCACGGTATCTTATCAGAAGTTTCTGCATTCCATACTTCCTTAAATTCTTCGTTTTCAAAATTTTCTCGATTATATTTTCTGGCAAAGACTCTTTTTATATTTTGTTTTATAATTTTCAATTGCAGGTCTTCATCATACTTTTCATAATTTATATAGATTTTTGAAATGCTGAAATTCCAAATTTTGCTTATATACAATGATGGGAACTTAATCCAATCATAGCCATATATTTTTTGAGTATGATATTCTACTATAACATCACAACCACCGGGTTCGTGAGATAGGGGATTAGTTCGAAATTCTCTCGCCACCCAGAGTATTCTGTTATAAAAGGATTCTGGAAGCCCTAATATTATCTTTGTCATTATAATCTATTTAATTTTCTCTTATCAAGACTATTAGCTATCAAGCATCTACCTTTCCACCGAAGTAAACCTAAAGAAAGTGCCCAAAGGCAGTTTTCGCTCACCGCTATCATGCAGGTATAGTTCGCCGAGTTCTACGTTCTTCACCATGTCGCCGAAAGTGCCGCGCATCAGGTTTTCGAGTACCATCGCCGAGAAGCCCATAGAGTACAGGTTTATCAGCAGGAAATAATCGGTGCCGTCCAGCATTTCGCGGCAAAGCTTTATCATCTCGTTAAGTTCGTCTTCCAGCTGCCATTTTTCGCCGTTCGGGCCGCGGCCGTAGCTAGGCGGGTCCAGGATAATGCCGTTATACTTGTTGCCACGTTTTACTTCGCGGCGGGCATACTTCATGGCGTCTTCCACTATCCAGCGCACATTGTCCAGGTTGCTGGCTTCCATATTGTCGCGGGCCCAGAAGTTAACCTGCTTTATAGAGTCGAGGTGCGTAACGTCGGCACCGGCAGCTTTGGCAGCCAGGGTGGCAGCGCCGGTATAGGCAAACATGTTCAGCACTTTTGGCTGCGGGGTTTTCAGTTTGCGGGTAGTGTCATAAATAAATTTCCAGTTCGCGTCCTGCTCCGGAAACAAGCCCACGTGCTTAAACGACGATAGACCCAAGCGGAAGCGCAGCTTCAGACCGTTATAGTTATAGTTGATGAACCACTGTTCGGGCATTCCTTTCTTCAGTTTCCACTGGCCTTTTTCCTGGCTGCCTTTGTCGCGGGTAAATACGGCTTGTGCCAGGCGCTGCCACTCCTGCTCGGGCAGGTGCTTGTCCCAAATGGCCTGCGGCTCGGGGCGCGCTACGTAGTACTGGCCAAAACGCTCCAGTTTCTCAAAGTTGCCACTATCCACTAATTCGTAATCGGCCCAGTTTTCTGTTGTAAGAAAGGAATACATATCTTTGTCGTTTATTTCAGGCGCAGTGCCTATAAGGTGGTAAAATTACGCATTATCTGCCACACCTTAATAGGGCACGAACCGGCAGTTTTAATTGTTTCAGATACATGGCAATCAGTTTTTATAAATACCAGGGCACCGGCAACGATTTCGTGATGATCGACAACCGGAAAATGACCTTCCCGGGCGAGAACGAAGCGTTGGTAAAGCACCTCTGCGACCGCCGCGTGGGCATTGGCGCCGACGGATTAATATTATTACAGGACCACCCGGACTACGATTTCGAGATGGTGTACTATAACGCCGACGGCCGTGTGGGCTCGATGTGCGGAAACGGCGCGCGCTGCACGGTACGCTTTGCCCGCCAGTTAGGCGTGATAGAAGACGTAGCCTGTTTTTTAGCTGCCGACGGCGAGCACCAGGCCAGCGTAGAGCGCGACCTGATACAGCTGAAGATGAACGACGTGAACGGCGTAGAAAGAATTGGCAATGATTATTACCTGAACACCGGCTCACCACATTACATCCGCTTTGTTGATGATGTGCAAGCTATAGATGTGTTTGAAGAAGGCCGCGCGATACGCTACAACGATCGTTTTGCAGCAGTAGGCACCAACGTAAACTTTGTGCAGAAACTAAGCGACAACGAGATATTTGTGCGCACCTACGAGCGTGGCGTGGAAGATGAAACGCTTTCGTGCGGAACAGGTGTAACAGCAGCCGCGTTAGTGGCTGGTTTAGAAGGCATGCAGAGCCCTGTAAAAGTGAAAGTGCTGGGCGGCGAACTGGAAGTAGCTTTTCAGCAATCCGGCGAAGATACCTTTAAGTATATCTACCTGATCGGCCCGGCCAAGCAGGTGTTTACAGGTTCGGTTACGGTTTAAACTATAGTTTACGTGCTGGTGCGAGCTTGCAGCTCGTACTTTATGTTCCTGGATTATGAAGGCACGAGTTGCAAACTCGCGCCAGCAAATAAGGTAACTATAGAACTACAACCAAAACTATAAGGGGACAAAAATTCCCCTCTCGGGAGGGGTAGGGGTGGGTTAACTACAGCAGACCAAACTATAGGTCCAACTATAAAACAAGACTCTCAGCAACTATAAATTGTTGGGAGTTTTTTCTTTTTTATGTAGCTTGTAACTATAGACCAAACTATAGCCCCGTGTTCCTGAAAACAGACCAAACCTTCCTGCGCGCCCTCGAGCCTACCGACCTGGATTTTCTGTACGCTTTAGAAAACGATACTGCCGTGTGGCATGTGGGCAACACACTTACGCCATATTCTAAATTCGTGCTGGAGCAGTACCTCGAAAATGCCGCACTCGATATCTATACCGTAAAACAACTCCGGCTGGTGATCTGCAATGCTGATGCGCAAACTATAGGCGCCATCGACCTGTACGATTTCGACCCGTTACACCGCCGGGCTGGCATAGGCATTGTGATAACAGAAGAATACCGCGGAAACGGACATGCTGCCGATGCGCTTAATCTGCTACTGACCTATTGTCGCGATGTGCTCAGGCTGCACCAGGTGTATTGCTCGGTTACGGCCACCAATCTGCCCAGTATTAATCTCTTTATCAAAGCCGGATTCGATCAGGTAGGAATTCGCAAAGAGTGGTTCCTGACGCCGGATGGCTGGGAGGATGTGGTGGAGATGCAATACATTTACGGCGCTAAAAAGAAGCAGTAGCATGGAATTTTCACCACCTATAGCAGCCCGCAAAACAGACGAACTGGTAAGAATAGCGAACTATCCGGATAAGTGGAACCCGGTTGCTGTAGAACAGGCAAAACAGGAACTGCTGAAAAGAAATGTCCCGACGGATTACCAGCAGCGAAAAGTCAGGAACTGGAACCGCTTTTATAAGAGAAAAGAGCAGGCCATCAGTTTCAGGAAGGCTAAGGAAAGCTATAGTTGGGTGGAGGTGATTTTTAACTTGCCTGCGTTTTTAATAAGCGTGCTGTTCGACTGGAACCTGAAAAAGGACGGCTATACATACAAACATAAACAGCGGAAGTACATACTGGCAATAACAGGGCTCCTGATCGTTATAGTTTATGTCTGGGTGCAGCTCTCTCAGCGATCAGCAATCTAACAATCCACCAACCACATTTTACCTGTTCTGTCATAGTTAATTAGCTTTTTCCACTGTAAATAGTATATCTTCTATACTTTACCGGTAAATATGGCAGATATCCTGAACAGGAATTAATGTGGTATTGTTTTAGTACAGAACGTAAAATATGTCAGAAAAACACCTTACTTTTGACGATATTGCAAACAGAAGATTTCATTTAAGAACAACCGACACAGATGTTTGATTTTTTCGGTAAAACCGTTGCGAAACTATTCGGAACCAAATCCGACAGAGATATTAAAGAGGTACTACCTTACGTATCTAAAATAAACGAAGAGTACGCTAAGCTTAAAGGCCTTACAGACGACCAGCTGCGCCAGAAAACAGCAGAGATCAAAGGCATAATAGCAGAGCGGCTGAAGCCTGTAGATGAAAAGATAGCCGCCCTGCACAAGCGCGTAGCCGAAGAAACCGAGCTGAACATTGTGCAGAAGGAAGCCATCTTCTCGGAGATAGACGAACTGGAGAAGCAGCGTAATAAAGACCTGGAAGTAGTACTGATGGAAGTGCTGCCTGTAGGTTTTGCGATAGTGAAAGAAACTGCCCGCCGCTGGAAAGAGAACGGCCAGCTGGTAGTAACCGCTACCGACATAGACCGCGCCATTGCCGCACGCAAGCCAAACGTACAGCTGGATGGCGACAAAGCGATCTGGGCGAACAAGTGGGAGGCTGCTGGCAACGAGATAACCTGGGATATGCTGCACTACGATGTACAGCTGATTGGTGGTATAGTACTGCACCAGGGTAAAATTGCCGAGATGGCGACCGGTGAGGGTAAAACATTGGTAGCAACCCTGCCTGCTTACCTGAACGCACTGGCCGGACGTGGTGTACACGTGGTAACCGTGAACGACTACCTGGCCCGTCGTGACTCGGAGTGGATGGCACCGTTGTTCGAGTTCCATGGTATCACCATCGACTGTATAGACAAGCACCAGCCAAACTCGGAGGCCCGCCGCAACGCTTACAAAGCTGATATTACTTACGGTACAAACAACGAGTTCGGCTTCGATTACCTGCGCGACAACATGAGCCGCGAGCCACAGGACCTGGTACAGCGCAAGCACCATTACGCCATGGTCGATGAGGTGGACTCTGTATTGATTGACGATGCCCGTACACCACTGATCATTTCAGGTCCGGTACCACGTGGCGACGAACACGAGTTCCATATCCTGAAGCCACGCATTTCGATGCTGGTGGAGGCGCAGCGCAAAGTAGTTACCAACTTCCTGACAGAAGCCAAGCGTCTTATAAAAGAAGGAAACGAGAAAGAAGGTGGTCTGGCCCTGTTCAGAGCGTATCGTGGTCTGCCTAAGAGCAAACCTTTGATCAAGTTCCTGAGCGAGACCGGTAACCGTGCCATCATGCAAAAAGTAGAAAACCACTACCTGCAGGATAACTCACGCCAGATGCCGGAAGCCGACGAGCCGCTGTACTTTACCATCGATGAGAAACACAACCAGATCGAGCTTACCGAGAAAGGCGTTGACCTGATCACAGGCCAGGGCGAAGATCCGAACTTCTTCATCATGCCGGACCTTGGTACGGAGATCGCAAACCTGGAGAACGACAAATCGCTGAGCCACGAAGAGCTGCTACAGCGAAAAGAGCAGTTGATCGCCGACTTCCAGGAGAAATCAAAACGCATCCACACCATAAACCAGTTACTGAAGGCTTATACCCTGTTCGAAAAAGACACGGAGTATATCGTAACGCCGGATAACAAGGTGAAAATTGTAGACGAGCAGACAGGCCGTGTGATGGAAGGTCGTCGTTACTCAGACGGTTTGCACCAGGCCATTGAAGCGAAAGAGAATGTGAAGGTAGAAGATGCCACACAGACCTACGCTACGGTTACGCTGCAGAACTACTTCCGTATGTACCACAAACTGTCTGGTATGACGGGTACTGCCGAAACAGAAGCAGGCGAGTTCTGGGATATCTATAAACTGGACGTAGTTGTTATCCCAACCAACCGGCCTATTGCCAGAAAAGACGAGCACGACAAAGTATACAAAACCGTTCGTGAGAAATATAATGCTGTTGCCGACGAGATCGTAGCTTTAACAGAAGCGGGTCGTCCGGTACTGGTGGGTACAACTTCGGTAGAGATCTCGGAATTGCTGAGCCGTATGCTGACGCTGCGCAAGATCAAACACCAGGTACTGAACGCCAAACTGCACCAGAAAGAAGCTGAAATTGTAGCGGAAGCTGGTAAGCCAGGCACGGTAACTATAGCTACCAACATGGCCGGTCGTGGTACCGACATTAAACTTACCCCAGAAGCCAAAGCTGCCGGTGGTCTGGCCATTATAGGTACAGAACGCCACGAGTCACGCCGCGTAGACCGCCAGTTGCGTGGTCGTGCCGGTCGCCAGGGTGACCCGGGTTCTTCGCAGTTCTTTGTGAGCTTGGAAGATAACCTGATGCGCCTGTTCGGCTCTGACAGAATTGCCCGCCTGATGGACCGCATGGGTCTGGAAGAAGGGGAAGTGATTCAGCACTCGATGATCACCAGCTCGATTGAGCGTGCCCAGAAGAAAGTAGAAGAGAATAACTTCGGACAGCGTAAGCGCCTGCTGGAGTACGACGACGTGATGAACGCACAGCGTGAGGTGGTGTACAAGCGCCGCAGAAACGCCCTGTACGGCGAGCGCCTGGAACTGGATATCTGGAACATGATCTATGATATCAGCGAGGACGTGATCGTGAGCTACAAGAACATCAACGATTACGAAAATTTCCAACTGCACGTGCTGCGTGTGTTCGGTATCGAGTCATCTATCAATGAGAGCGAGTTTAAGACCGTACAGGCTAACCAACTGGTAGAGCGCTTATACAACGAAGCACTGAACCATTACCTGACGCGCAACAAACAGATCGCAGACCACGCGTACCCAATCATTGCCGACATCCATGCCAACCGTGGACCGATGATTGAGAACGTAGCGGTACCGTTTACAGATGGTAAGCGCCAGTTAGCTGCTGTAGCCAACCTGACCAAAACGTATGAAACACATGGCATGGAGCTGATCCGGGCGATGGAGAAACTGATTACGCTGGGAACTATAGACCAGGCCTGGACAGAGCACTTACGCCAGATGGACGACCTGAAGCAAAGCGTGCAGAACGCGGTGTACGAGCAGAAAGATCCGTTGTTGATCTACAAGTTCGAGTCGTTTGAGCTGTTTAAGCGCATGATCGGTAAAGTGAACGAGGAAACTATAAACTTCCTGTTCCATGCATTTATTCCGGTTCAGGCGCCAGACCAGGTGCGTGAGCCACGTCCGCAGCAGGCGCCTAAAGCACCCGTGCTGAAAGAGCAGAAGCAGGAAGTACATTCATCACTCGAGAACCAGTCCGGGCATACTTCAATGCCGGCTCCGGAACCGGAAAAAATAATGCCGGCCCACTCGCAGAAAGTAGCCGGTCGCAACGACCGTGTAAGTGTACAGTACACAGATGGCCGTGTAGTGAAGGACGTTAAATACAAAACCGTAGAAGACGACCTGCTGCACAACCGTTGTATAATAATTGAAGACTAAGAATACCGCAGCCACTAACTCAAATTAGTGGCTGCTTTATGTTTACATAAATCTGAAAGTATAAAAAGAGAAGTCTAAAACCTTTTGTCTTTCATATAAAATCTCGAATTATGGCAAGAGAGCTTGCTTCCTATATTGACCACACGATCCTGAAACCTGATGCTACCGAAGCCCAGGTACTGCAGATCTGCGACGAAGCCCGTAACTATAGTTTCGCAGCTGTTTGTATTCCGCCGTGCTATGTGCAGGCCGCAGCAGAGCGTTTAAAAGGCACTGATGTGCAGGTGGCCACCGTGGTTGGTTTCCCATTGGGGTATAATCATCCGAAAGTAAAGTTCCTGGAAACGCATCAGGCCATTGCCGACGGCGCTACGGAAATTGATGTGGTCATCAATATTTCTGCCCTGAAGTCAGGTAACTATAGCGGTGTGGAGAACGAACTGAGCGAGCTGGCCAAGTTCTGTCATTTAAAAGATGCGGAGCTGAAGGTGATCATCGAGACAGCACTGCTGACAGACGATGAAATTGTAAAAGCCTGCGAGCTCTGCACCAATGCCGGTGTGGATTATGTAAAAACGTCAACAGGGTTTGCTTCTGCAGGAGCTACGGTGGCGCACGTGGAGCTGATGCGCCGTGTATTGCCATCGCACATAAAAATCAAAGCGGCCGGCGGCATCCGAACATTCGAAGATGCGCAGGCGTTAATTAAGGCAGGCGCCGACAGGTTAGGTTGCTCGGCCAGTATCCAAATTGTTACCCATGAACAGAATCGTTAGTCTTTTACTTTCGCTAACTATAGTTATTTCCACAGGCTGCGCGTCGTCATCGGCAGGCGGCTCGTCAGACAGAACGGTTAAATCTGGCGGAAAAGATAAAGTGGTGGAAGACCTGAGCGTTTACCGCCCGAAATACGAAACACCGGAAGATGCACCGGGTGCCCGCGTAGAGCCAGCCAATCATGTAAACCGCAAAGTGGCCGTGCTGATGGATACCGTGGCCAGCGTGAACAAGAACATCAAGTATGCACAGGGTTACCGTATCTTGGCTTACAATGGTTCTGAGCGGCAAACCGTTATGGACCTCCGTAAGTCAATTATCAGGCGCGTGCCGGAAGTAAAAGATTATTTGACCTACAACCAGCCGAATTTCCGGTTAAAGGTAGGCGATTTTTTTACCCGCCTGGAAGCGCAGCAGGTGCTCAACCAGATCTCAGACCTGATCCCGAATGCGCAGATCGTGCAGGACCAGATCAATATTAAATGAGACGGTAGATAATAGATTAGAGACTTTAGAGCGTTGCGGTCCCACAGGTTCGCAACGTTTTTTATTTTTGCTACCTTTAGTTACTTATGAAGCGATTACTTCTTACACTGCTTTCTGCTGCTGTTTTATCCTGTGCTCAAAAAGTAAACAAAGCTCCGGTTGATGAAAGTAAGCAAGCCTATAGTACCCGGGAACTAAAAGAAAGGCTTTATCGACAGAAAGCACAGACAGATACTTTATTTAGCAAAAACCTTGATGAAGTTAAGGTGCTTGTAAAAGTTAAGGACACAAATAAACCAGTGGAAGTCTTTAATGAAGCATGGCCGGAAGAGATTGAAGAAACCTATAACATCCTAAAAGATGCATCAGGTAGGATAATAAGGATCTCTGAGTCCCCTTACAGCGAAAGTGGAGACTGGGATATAGTGTATAGTTATTATTTTGATGAAAACGGGGATACCTATGCTTACGAAAGAAAAATAAGTGCTTTTAATACGTTCTGCCCTGATGGAGGAATTATAGAAGACGTTAGCCAAGAAACCGTAGTAAAATTGTATGGTTTAAACCATGCCTTGATTGATAGCACATATAAAATGGTAGACCAGAACGCTGTAGACATTACAGCAAGTAAGTGTCAGCAGGAAGTAAATAGCGAAGACAGACAAGTTTATAGTTTGCAGTTGTACCTAGAAAGTAGAAATATCAAACCAAGTAAGTAGTTAACTTACTTCAGAATCAATTAAGAACTTGAACATCGCAGATAAAATAAAAGAACTGGCGAAAGCCTATGCCTCTGAAACGGTGCAGGTGCGTCGCCACATACATGCCAACCCGGAGCTTAGTTTTGAAGAATACAATACGGCAGCCTATGTAAAGCATACGCTCGGGAACTATGGCATCGCTTCGGAAACGATGGCCGAAACAGGTTTGGTAGCGTTGATAAAAGGCAGAAACCCCGATAAGAAGACAATTGCCCTGCGTGCCGACCTGGATGCCCTGCCTATAGTGGAAGCCAATGAAGTAGACTATAGATCAAGGAATCAGGGCGTGATGCATGCCTGCGGACATGACGTGCATACAGCGTCGTTGCTGGGTGCTGCCCGTATTTTGCACGAGTTGCGCGAGGAGTTTGAAGGAACTATAAAACTGGTGTTCCAGCCCGGCGAGGAGAAGTTTCCGGGTGGCGCTTCAATCATGATAAAGGAAGGCGTACTGCAAAATCCGGCGCCGGAAGGTATCATCGGGCAACATGTGTTTCCGCTGTTGCCGGCGGGTAAGGTAGGCTTTAAGTCTGGTATGTACATGGCCAGCGCCGATGAGATCTACATTACCGTGAAAGGCAAAGGTGGCCATGCGGCGCTACCCGAAATGAATATTGACCCTGTTCTGATATCGGCACACCTTATAGTTGCACTGCAGCAGATCGTGAGCCGCCATGCCAGCCCCAAAACGCCAACCGTGCTTTCCTTTGGTAAAATAGAAGCCAAAGGTGCCACCAACGTCATCCCGAACGAAGTGAAAATAGAAGGTACTTTCCGGACGATGAACGAAACATGGAGAAGAGAAGCGCATCAGAAAATAAGAAAACTGGCCGAAAGCCTTTGCGAAAGCATGGGCGGCAGCTGCGATATAGATATTAAAAATGGCTACCCTTTTCTGCAGAACGATCCGGAGCTGACAGGCAGAGCACGTGCAGCAGCTGAACTATACCTGGGCGAAGAAAATGTAGTAGACCTGGATCTGTGGATGGGGGCAGAGGATTTTGCCTATTACTCGCAGGAGGTGCCTGCCTGCTTTTACCGTTTAGGCACCCGCAACGAAGCGCGTGGCATTACATCCGGCGTGCACACCCCAACCTTTGATATTGACGAAGCTGCCCTGGAAACCAGTATCGGCCTGATGGCTTTTGTGGCCGTGCAGGAGTTGCAGGCATAAACTATAGTTATGAGAAATCTACTTGTTGCCGGAATGATAGCTGTACTGCTGAGCGCCTGTGGCAGCGCAGAGGAGCAAAAGACAAAGCCAACAGAAATAGCTGAGGCAGAAACGAACATTATAAAGCAAAGTGTAAAATACCACACGTTCTCTGATCCGGCTACGAAGGATATCTTTATTGTGCAGCTGAGAGGTGATTCGGTGCAGGCTGCAACAGTAACTTTTGAGATAAAAAACAGCAAAGGAGAGCAGATCTACGAAGAGAAATTTAAAGCAATTGATCTGATAAACTACGACCTTCCTGAAAATGCCTCGCCGGAGGAGTGGGATAAATTCATTCTTAATAGGATAGATAGTTTTTTTGATGAAAAGAACTTTGCGACCCCGGCTATAAAAGAAGGAATGACGTTTGACCCTTACTATGCGGATAGCACTGCTTGGAATGATATAAAAAATGACTCCAGCCGGGTTGGCTTTTATTACCTGTTGGGCAAAGAAGATGGCCGCTGGATTGCCTATTCTGAAGCGCTGCAAAAAGTGGTGATGTATTTTAACTGCTGCTGAATATGAGAAAACTATACTTCCTGCTGCTTTTGGTGCTTCCGGCAACGGTGCTGGGGCAAAGTAAGGTTACGGCGCCAACTACCATCTGGCCGGAGCTGCAACTAAGCACTGACTTGGGCGAAGACGGCATCCTTTTTATCCGGAACCAGTACCGCATTAATACCGACAGCCGGTACAACGATTTCAGCAATTCCGGGGTGCTGAGCAGCCTGGAGCGCATTGAACTGAGCCTGGGTTACGAGCACACGTTTACCGAGCACTGGCGGGGCGGGGCAATCGTGCGCTATGCAGCCGAAAATTTTCCGAAGTCTCTTTTCATATCGCCGTTTATCCGGCACAACGGTAACCTGAAAGGCCTGTACTTTAACAAGCAACTACTGTTTGATTATGTGGTACAGCAGAGCCGGAAGGATTTTGGCAGGTATAACCTTTCCGTAGAGTTAGGGAAGCGCCTACCACTTAAAAGCAGGTTCATTTCACCGGCTATCAGCTACGAAGCCACACTGCTGTCGGAGTTTGGTAATGATGAAGATGAGAACGAGGAAAAGCGACTGGTAGACCGTACGCGCCTGCGCCTGCACCTGACCTACGAACTGACCGAAAAGCTGCGTATTACCCCATATTTTATGCGCCAGACAGACCGCTACTATGTCATGATTGCCCCGGAGTACGATGAAGATGGCGTGCTGCTACAGGAAGGCTACACGACCAAACGGAACCGCATTACACCTGTTTTCGGGCTGGAGCTAAAGTACACGATAGGCAGGACACCGCAAACTGCCAGTATTTCTTACTAATGATGTGGTAACTGTAAAAGCGTCAGATAGTTAGCGGGGTTTATGGTTTCAGAAATGACATTTTTTCATAAAAAATCAGCATAATTCCATTGGCATAGTTTTTACTATCCTATAGTTGAAAGTTAAGTTTAAGAACTTTAAAAAAGGAGGTAACTATGGCACTAAGCAAATATACCGGCATGGAAACCAACATGCCACAGACATTCAGCTCCATGCTCGACAGGTTCTTTAACGAATCGGTAAACGCAAGAGGCATGAGCAGCTTTACACCACACGTAGATGCCTGCGAAACTGAAAATGGCTACGAAATTGAGGTAGCATTGCCAGGCATTAAAAAAGAAGACATTTCGATTGATTTCCAGGAGGGCCGCCTGACCATTTCGGGTGAGCGCAGATTTGAGCGCAAAGAAGGCGACGGCAAACGCTACCAGATGCTGGAAACTCAGTACGGCTCATTTACCCGTTCGTTCTACCTGCCTGATAACGTAAATCCTGACCAGATATCCGCCCGACTGGAGAATGGCATACTGCAGGTAAACGTACCGAAAGATGCTCATAAGACCATGAAACGCCAGATCAGCATTGCCGGTACCGAAGAGGCGGATGAGAACAGAACCGCCAAAGCAAAAAAAGCAAAAACATCTGAGAACGGTAAGGCTGTAGAAGCTTAACCCAGAGATACAAAACAAAAAAGAGGCCCGTAATTTTTGGCCTCTTTTTTGTTTGTTTATACCTTAGAGAAGCTTATCCCGCCTTTGCAGGCACACTACCGTATACAAGTATAACGTTATACGGTAAACTACATAGCTGAAACTATATATTAATTTAACTATAACCCTATTAAATGAAGACGAAACAGTTTATTGTCGGCCTCACGCTTTCAGCCTTATTGGGTGGCGGTGTTGCGGTAGGTAGCTATAAGCTGCTGGAAGACAACAACCCCGAAACTACCCAGGAGCAGGTAGAGTATCCGAAAGTCCGCTACACAAGCGAAATGCGCAGCAGCACCAATGCGGTGCCCGAAGGTTTAAATTTCATTAAAGCAGCACAGGTTTCCACACCGGCCGTAGTCCATGTTATGACGGAGTACAGTGTCCGCTCATCCGAAAACTATAGCAGCCCGATGGACCCGTTCCTGCGCGAGTTCTTTGGTGATGGCTTTGGCGAACGCGTGCCACGCGGCCCGCAAATGGGCTCCGGCTCCGGCGTGATCATTGCCTCTAACGGCTACATTGTTACTAATAACCACGTAATTGACAGGGCAGATAAAATAGAAGTTGTGCTGGACGACAAGCGCAAGTTTGAAGCAACCCTGGTTGGTTCGGACCCGAACACCGACCTTGCCCTGCTGAAAATAAATGCTGATAAGCTTCCGGTTATCCGCTACGGCAACTCCGATGAACTACAGGTAGGCGAGTGGGTGCTGGCCGTAGGTAACCCTATGAACCTGACCTCAACTGTAACTGCCGGTATTGTTAGTGCCAAAGGGCGTAACATCAACATCCTGAGCACAAACCAGCGCAGCAACGGCCAGACAGCCGATATGACAATCGAATCGTTTATCCAGACGGATGCTGCCGTAAACCCGGGTAACTCGGGTGGTGCGCTGGTTAACCTGAACGGCGACCTGGTAGGTATAAACACAGCCATTGCCTCGCAGACCGGTTCTTTTGCCGGGTATTCGTTTGCGGTGCCATCGGCTATAGTTAGCAAAGTGGTAGATGACCTGCTGAAGTTTGGTGAAGTACAGCGTGCCTTGCTGGGTGCCAACATCCAGGAAATTGATGCCGCTTTTGCAAAAGAAAAAGGCCTGAAAACGCTGAACGGCGTATACGTTGCCCGTGTAACCGAAAACAGTGGTGCCCAGGATGCCGGTCTTAAAGAAGGAGACGTGATCACGGCTATAAATGGTGTGGCGATCAGTAAATCGTCGCAGTTGCTGGAGCAGATTGCCCGCTACCGCCCTGGCGACAAGGTAAAAGTAGCGTACATGCGCGATGGTAAAGAGCGAACTGCCAACGTGACCCTGAAGAACATGAACTCGAGCACTGAGCTTACCAAGCGTGCAACTGCCAAAGCCATTACCTTTGACGGTGCTACGTTTGAGCCTGTAAGCAAGCAGGAAATGAACAAGCTGGGTATTGACGGCGGTGCCAAGATTACAGGCGTGCGCAGCAGCAAATTCCGCGATACAGGCATGAAAGACGGCTTTATTATTACCAGAATTGATAAATACCCGGTAAATGAGCCTGGCGATGTGCAGAAACACCTGAAGAACTTTGAAGGTGGCGTGGTGTACATTGAGGGTGTTTACCCGGATGGCCTGAAAGCTTACTACCCGATAGGCAAAGGGTAATTAACATACTGATAATCCTACAGAAAGCTTCTGCAGCCTTGCAGAAGCTTTTTTATTTTATAGCTTTGTAAAAGACCCTTTTGTATCATTTCCGTCTGTTGGCTAAGCTATAGTTGCCGGCAGGCACTAAACGCATTACATAAAACTCATGAAACAGACCATAGATCAGCTTCCGCTGCAGCAGGACATAGCTGACATGCTAAAACAGTTAGGAGTAAAAGACATCAACCCCGCTTACAGCACCGGCCTTACCTGGGGCGGCACCGGCAAAACTACCCGCGATATTTCCTCGCCAGCCGATGGCAACCTGATTGCTACCGTAACCATGGCCACCCCAGAAGACTATGAAACTATAGTTACCACGGCTCAGGAAGCTTTTAAAGTATGGCGTAAAATGCCGGCTCCAAAGCGCGGTGAGATTGTGCGCCAGATAGGAGAGAAGCTGCGCCAGCACAAAGAGGCTTTAGGCAAACTGGTAAGCTACGAAATGGGCAAAATTCTGCAGGAAGGCCTTGGCGAGGTGCAGGAAATGATCGATATCTGTGATTTTGCGGTAGGATTGTCGCGCCAGTTGCACGGCTATACCATGCACTCGGAGCGCCCGCAGCACCGCATGTACGAGCAGTACCACCCGCTGGGCATTGTTGGCGTTATTTCAGCGTTTAACTTCCCGGTAGCAGTGTGGAGCTGGAATGCCATGCTGGCTGCCGTGTGCGGCGACGTTATCATCTGGAAACCATCCGAGAAAACGCCGCTTGCCGCTATTGCCTGTCAGCATATTATAAGAGAGGTGCTGGCCGAGAACGACCTGCCGGAAGGTATCTTTAACCTGATCATCGGGGATGCGGAAATTGGTAGCCTGATGAGCCACGATAACCGTATTCCGCTGGTTTCGGCTACAGGCTCTACGCGTATGGGCAAGAAAGTAGGCGAAGCAGTGGGCTCCCGTTTAGGCAGATCGTTGCTGGAACTGGGTGGTAACAACGCCATTATTCTGACCGAACATGCCGACCTGGAACTGGCAACTATAGCCGTTGTATTCGGAGCGGTTGGTACCTGCGGACAGCGTTGCACGACGACCCGCCGCCTTATTATCCACGAAAATATTTACGAGCAGGTAAAAGAGCGCCTGCTGAAAGTATATCCAAAACTGCCGATCGGTCATCCGCTGGACAGCACGACGCTGGTAGGCCCGCTGATCGACAAGGACGCAGTAAATGCCTTTACCAATGCGCTGGAGAAAGTGCAGCAGGAGGGCGGTAACCTGATAACCGGTGGCGACCTGCTGAGTGGCGAAGGCTACGAGACCGGCACGTATGTAAAACCGGCTATAGTTGAGGTAGAGAACCACTACGAAACCGTGCAGGAAGAAACCTTTGCCCCGATTCTGTACCTGATCAAATACAGCGGTGATGTAGAGAATGCTATTGAGCTGCAGAACGGCGTAAAACAAGGCCTGTCATCTTCTATCTTCTCTACCAACCTGCTGGAGACCGAAGCATTCCTGAGCCACTGGGGTTCTGACTGCGGTATTGCCAACGTGAACATTGGTACGTCCGGTGCTGAGATCGGTGGTGCATTTGGTGGTGAGAAAGAAACAGGTGGTGGACGTGAGTCCGGTTCTGATGCCTGGAGAGTATACATGCGCCGCCAGACCAACACCATTAACTATAGCCGTGAGCTACCACTTGCCCAGGGCATCAAATTTGATATCATGGACTAACATTTTAATATTCAATAATTTTAATATTAGGCTGAAACTATAGTTTGAAACAGAATTGAAGTATCGGCCGGAATGTAGAGACGCAATACGTTGCGTCTCTTTTTTTTGTCGACATCTAAGCAAACTCATCCTAAAGATTTACAGAATTTAAAACTTGCGCTGGCATCCAACCGGTGGCGTACAGTGGGCGCGAGTCTCCAGACTCGCTTGGATATAGTTGCAGAACAAGGATAAACTATAGTTTGGCCCATCATTTCATAGCGGAGACGCAAGGTATTGCGTCTCTACAATCCTGAAAGTCCTTAATACTGTAAGTACTTGTTCTGTCAAACGTTAGAAGCCAGCTCTGCAAAGGGCTGGCTTTTTTTGTGAGTAAACGATTGCTGCCCTGTAAACGACAGCTATAGTTGGGGCAACGCACTATTATCCTGAAAATTTTTGCAACTTAATGCAACCTTCGGTTTAGGGCTTTGTCTTTAGTATGCAAGTAGGGGAGACAGCAGGGAAATGAAGAAACGGCAGCGCCGATGGTGATAATAAAGAAAATATAATTCCTAAAACGGAGTAACTTGGAGACATCTACTTATCAGGACGTTAATCAGCAGGTAGTGGAGCGGTGCAAGGGTGGCGACAACCGGGCACAGTACGAACTATACAAGCTATACTCCAAAGCCATGTTCAACGTGAGCATGCGCATCACCAACGACTACGCCGAAGCAGAAGATGTACTGCAGGAAGCGTTCATCAGTGCCTTCAAAAATCTTCATTCCTACAAATCTGAAGCCTCGTTTGGCAGCTGGCTTAAAAAGATCGTGGTAAACGCCGCGATCAACGCTATCCGGAAACGCCGGGCAGAGCTGGTACCTATGGACGAGCGCATTGCCGGCGAGGTGGCAGACGAGCCCTCGGATGAGGAGGACGCCGCCTGGCAGGTAGACAAGGTGCGCCGCGCCATACAAAAGCTGCCGGATGGCTACAGAGTAGTGCTAAGCTTATACCTGCTGGATGGCTACGACCACACAGAAATAGGGGAGATACTGGGTGTATCGGAATCTACTTCCAAGTCGCAGTACAGTAGGGCAAAAAAGAAATTATTAGAAATCATGCGTGAGCCACAGTTCGCGGCCTGATAACAGAACAAACAATAACAGACATGAAAGATAGACTGAAAGACTTTGTAAGCGAGCATCGGGATGAGTTCGATGTGTATGAGCCCCGGCCGGAGCTCTGGCAGGAGATCTGTCAGGAAATATCGGTTGAGAAAGAACGACAGGAGACCAAAGTGATCCGGTTCAGCTACGGCGATAATTTTAGCTTTAGCGGTAACCTGGCCTTTATGCGCGTAGCAGCTGCCATACTGCTGCTGCTGGGCTGCGGCCTGACACTATGGATGACCAAGCAGCGCACCGAAGAGGGAACCTATAGTTTGGCAGCGGCCACCCAGCCGGCCATACAAAAGATAGCCCCCGAACTGGTTGAAGTGGAAGCCTACTACACCAGCCAACTGAAGAGCAAGAAAGAAGAACTGAGCGAGTACGACATGAAAGTGCTTGGCCTAGACGAAAAACGCGACATAGACCGCGAGCTTGCCCGCCTGGACAGCAGCTACATTCAGCTTAAAAAGCAATTACTAACTGCCCCCAATACCGATAAAGTGATGAACGCCATGATCCAGAACCTGCAGATACGGATCGAAGTGCTGAATCGCCAGTTGGAAGTATTACAGAAAATAGAAACCCTTCAGAAACAAACAACCGAAGAACAACTAAGCAATGAAACCAATGTATAGATCTCTACGCTACCTGGCTATTATTTTTGTAATGGCCCCAGCTATGGTACTCGCTCGCCAAGCGACCGACAGACCATCCACCCCGCCTGCACCAACGCCGCCAGCCTTACCGGCACCGCCTTGCCCGGAATCTGCTGTAGCTATAGTTCAGCCACGGGTGCATGTGGCGCAGCCGCCGGTACACTTCGTGCGACCGGGCCAGCCTACAGTCTCGGTAAAATACGATGCCGAGAAACGCAAAACTTTTGAGAAGACCTACAAAGTAAACAGCTCCGACATTCTGAACATAGAGAACAAGTATGGCCGCGTGCATGTAAACACCTGGGATAAAAAGGAGATAAAGGTAAAGGTTGACATGATTGCCCGTGCCGGATCTGAAAACAGGGCAAATGATCTGCTGAACCGCATGCAGGTGGACGAAGCCCGCGAAGGGAATACGATCTACCTTAAAACAGTGTACGAGCCGGGCCGTAATTCCGGAATGAGCTCATCCGAGATAAACTACACCATTTACATGCCCGAGTCCAACGCCATTACCCTGAAGAATACGTACGGCGATGTGTACCTGGCAGCGCTTAAAGGCAAAGCCGATGTAACCATGAAATACGGCAACCTAAAATGCGACAGACTTGCCAATGCAAACAACGCTCTGAAACTGACCTATGGCTCCGGCAGCTGTAGTTATATAAATGGCGGCACGCTGCAACTGGCTTACTTCGACCTGAATGCCGCGGATGCCAGATCGTTGAACGGGTACAGCAAGTACAGCGACCTGACCATAGGCCGTCTTGCCGAAGGCATTACCATGGAAATGAAGTACGGTTCGTTCCGGGTAAACAACATCAGCAACAGCATTAAAAACATAAAGCTGGCCAGCACCTACATCCCCATCATGCTTAATTTTGCCGACAACACTGCGTTCGATTTCGATGTGAATGTGCAGTACGGTGATTTTAAGGTGAACAAAGACCTGGTCAATATCACATCGATGGAGAAAGACTATACCTCTGCTGATTATAAGGGTAAGTTTGGCAACAGCTCGTCCAAAGCAGCCGTGTCCATTACCTCTAAATACGGCGATGTCCGGTTCACGCAATAAATTCCTGTTTGTGTAAGTTGTTTTGTTATAGTTGGGAGCCGGCCAGTCAGCCGGCTCCCGGCGTTTGGTAGGGTTTATTAGCCCACAATGCTTATATTTGACTATGGCAAATCAAAACGAGATACTAAATTCTTCTAAGGCCCCTGAACCGGTTGGGCTATACCCGCATGCCCGCAAAGTTGGCAACCTGTTGTTCCTGTCCGGGGTTGGCCCCCGCGAGCGCGGCACTAAAAAGATACCCGGCGTGGAGCTGGACGATGCCGGCAACATTACCTCTTACGACATCGAAGCGCAGTGCCATTCTGTGTTCCAGAATGTACGCTACATTTTAGAAGATGCCGGCTCGGGTTGGGATAAACTGGTGGATGTAACCGTGTTCCTGACAAACATGAAAGCTGATTTTGCGACCTATAACCGCATTTATGCCGAGTATTTTAAGGACAACCAGCCCTGCCGTACTACGGTAGAGATCAGCAGCCTGCCAACCCCGATCGCTATTGAACTGAAGTGCATCGCCACCATTTAACACATGCAGCATAACCCATCAGAGATCTATAGTTCGCGGGCTTCGGCTTTTAAGCAACAGCAAACTATAGCCGCAGGTAAAGCATCGCGTGTGTCGTGGTTGCGTGTGTTTTTGTTTGTGGCTGCCGTTGCAGCTGCTTACCATTTTTTTAGCTCCGGCAATAACCTGCTGGGTGCCCTGGCTATAGTTGCCGGGTATGTGGTTTTTGTAATGGTTATGCGCTGGCACACACGCCTGGAGTATCAGCGCCAGCAATTAAAGCTGCTGCACGAACTGAACCTGGAAGAGCTCGACCGTTTAAAAGGCAACATTGCAAAGCTGGAAAGTGGCCATGAGTTTACCGACGATCATCACCCGTATACTTCTGACCTTGATATTTTTGGCCCGAACTCGCTATTTCAGCTGATAAACCGGTCGGTTACAACTATAGGCAAAGCAAAACTGGCCACCTGGCTGCAACACAGAGCCGCTAAAACCGAGATTGTGCAACGCCAGGAAGCTATAGCTGAGTTAGCTGAACCGAAAACTATAGACTGGCTGCAAAACCTGCTGGTATTACCGCGACACTACAAACACACCCAGGAAAGTAAACAGGACTTTTTTGCATGGCTGCAGGAGAACCGTTTTTACAGCAAACATACCTACCTGAAGCCGCTTATTTTTATAGTTCCTGTAGTTACACTGGCATCTATAGTTGCGTGGTTTTATGGGTACTCCGGCTATCCGGCTGTTGGCTTGCTGGTAGTGCAATCGTTGCTGGCTTATAGGTTTCGGGTAGAGCGGGATGCCTATTATGATAACAGCATTGCCATTTACGAGGCCATGCGCAGCTATACAAAACAGTTGCGACACATTGAGCAGCACCAGTTTCATGCCCCGATGCTCGTGGAGTTACAGCAAAAACTGCATATTGGGAATGTAAGGGCATCCGTAGCGCTGGGCAAACTGGCTACCATCATCGATTTCTTCTCTTACCGGTTAAGCACACTCATGGCCTTTTTCCTGAACACGATCCTGATGTGGGATTTTATATGGATGTACCGGCTGGAGAACTGGCGCGACCGTTACCTGGAGCAGGTAAAAGGCTCTCTGGAAGTGCTGGCCAGTTTTGAAACTATAGCCAGTATAGCAGCGCACCAGCAAGCTAACCCTACGCACGCCATTCCGGAGATAAGTGATGTGCCGTTTGAATTTTCGGCGGAAGAGCTGGCGCACCCGCTCATTTTTGTATCGGAACGCATCGCCAACAGCTTTTCGATGCAGGGCGTGGGGCATACCATTATAGTTACCGGCTCCAATATGTCGGGTAAAACCACTTTTCTGCGTACGGTGGGCATAAACATGGTGCTTGCCTTTGCCGGAGCGCCCGTTTGTGCCCGCCATTTGCGTGTTTCACCGGCCCAGGTTTACACCGCCATGCGTACCGTCGATAACCTGGCCGAAAGTACCTCGTCTTTTTATGCCGAACTGAAGCGCCTGCGTATACTCCTGAACATGACCGAACAGGGCGAACCGGTCTTCTATTTGCTGGATGAGATTCTGAAAGGCACGAACTCCCGCGACCGTCATTTAGGCGCCATGGCGTTGATTAGGCAATTGCACCAGCGCTATAGTTCCGGCATGATCTCGACGCACGACCTGGAGCTTGGCGCTATGGAAGAAGAACTGAAAGGCAGCGTAGAGAACTATAGTTTCAACAGCACCATAGAAGGCAATAAGATCCTGTTCGACTATAAACTGCAACGCGGCATTTGCGGCAGCTTTAACGCCAGCAAGCTCATGCAGCTAATGGGCATTGCTATAGAAGAGGAGTAACTATAGGCAAAGGACTTTTTGACAAAAGACAAAAGAAAACAGAGATGGCGCGAGCATCCACGCTCATGACTAACTATAGTTGGGCCTCTGGCCCATATACATTAACACATTAACTAATCAGCACATTAAACTATAAACTATGAGAGTAGTAGCAGACATTCCAAACCCGCACGTTAAGATCACCTTGCATTCTTATAACGGAAAGTACATTATTAAACTGGAGAAGGCCAACCTGGAGCAGATCTATAAAATTGAAGAAACCGAAGTAAATGGAGACGAAGGCGCTATAGCTTTGATAGATGAAGAATTTGTAGAAGCCGTTGTGAACCGCTTTGTTGATATGCGCGACGTCTTTGTGAGTACGGTGAGGAGGAATGGGTAAGGTTTCTTGATTATTAAGTTTATCTGCTAGTTGTAGACCATTTAAATCATGAAGAAGCTTCCAAGGTATATAGAACAAAAATTCTACGAGACCATATTTGGAACGGTCGCCTTGGAAGAATTTGAGTCTTGGGTATATTCAGACAAGGAATTAGAAACCATTTTGTCAGAAGACGAATACCTTGAACTGATTTCTTTCAACTACAAAAAGAACGGTGCGAAGTGTGAACTTGTAAATCTGCTTATAGACAGGTATATCGACCTTGCAGAATACGAGAAATGGAGAATGCTCAATCTCCTATATGCCGCCAAAAATAAAGACGAAAAGCTGCCAGATATCCTTAGACAATTCTACGACCTATATTGCAAGGGATATGCCTTTCTGAATTACTTGGGGTTGGGTTATGGCTTGACTGTTGAAGTTCCGCCCAGCAACTATAAAGCTGAAACATGGGAAGGAATGTCAGAAACAGAAAAGTCAGAATTGATTGAAAGCTTCTATCCACAGTTACAGTCTGACATTGAAAGAGCAATTACTTGGATTGAAAATGGCAAAATCATATTATCAGGAAAGGCTGATGAAATTGGCCATTATGAATACGAAGACCTTAGGACAGAGAAGGAACGTGAATCAACTGTTTGGACGGAAGTAGAACGTGATGATACAACAGGATTCAAAGCATTTGAAAGTAACCTAGAAGTACTGAAAGAAGAAAAAAAACGCCTTACAACAACAGCTATAAGCAAGCGGGTGGATAGTGCTAAACGAAACGATAATACTTTAAACAAACTTTGGTCTTGGTTGACAGGTAAATAGCTTTTAAAGCCCGCCTGCTCATAGCCAAACCGTTAAAAGATCAACCATAAAAAAAGCCCGCTTCATCAGCGGGCTTTTATAGTTTATAAGCTAAAAGCTAATTAAGCACCGATAGCTACACGCTTGAAATCAGTTACTGTTAAGCCTTTGCTTGTTTTCTCAAGCAGCTGAGCGATTGTTAAAGAAGAATCCTTAACGAACTCTTGGTTTAACAGTGTGCTTTCTTTGTAAAACTTGTTCAGTTTACCCTGCGCAATTTTCTCCAGCATGTTCTCTGGCTTGCCTTCAGCACGTGCCTGCTCTTTACCGATCTCGATTTCACGCTCGATAGTAGCTGCATCTACACCGTCTTTATCCAGTGCAATTGGCTTCATAGCCGCGATCTGCATCGCGATGTCTTTACCAACTTCAGTTACATCTGTACCGTTTGTGTTGTTAAGGCCAACCAATACACCTAATTTACCATTAGAGTGGTTGTAAGCTACAACTTTCTCAGCGTTTACAGTCTCGTAAGAAACTACGTCGATCTTCTCACCGATTTTACCCATCAGATCCGTGATGTGGTCCTGCAGCGAGCGGCCATCAGCTTGTGGTGTAGCCAATAATTCTTCTTTAGAAGCAGCGTTTGTAGAAACAGCTGCATCCAGAACTGCCTGCGCCAGGTTTCTGAAATCCTCTACTTTAGATACCGGCTCAGTTTCGCAAGCGATAGCTACTACTTTACCAGTTGCGCCATCAGCAGAAACCTGCGTTAATACAATACCTTCAGAAGTTGTGTTGTCAGCACGCTTGCTGGCAATTTTCTGTCCCTGCTTGCGCAGAATATCTTTAGCTGCTTCAAAGTCGCCGTTAGCTTCAGTAAGCGCTTTTTTGCAGTCCATCATACCAGCACCAGTTTCCTGGCGAAGTCTGTTAACGTCTTGTGCTGTAATAGCCATGATTTTTATAATTATGAATTACGAATTAATAATTAAGAATTTCGGTTTTCGTGCTCTGTTTATACTTCAGACAACTATAAGTGAATAGAAAAGTCTATTGTCTTTTGTCTAAAATCTATTGTCTGATACAGAGCCCCTAAAACAAACTGAACATTGAAGCAGTCTGCCCAATGTTCAGTTTGATATGTTGCAATATGAGCAAATTCTTATTGCTCGTCAGCTTCTTGTTTAGCCTTGATGCCTTCTTCTTCAGAACGCTTACGCTCAGTTTCTTCTTTGTCCACTTTGCGCTCAGACAGACCTTCTTCAATAGCCTTACCCATGATAGAAACGATCAGGGCGATTGACTTAGAAGCGTCATCGTTTGCAGGGATTGGGAAATCAACTGACTCAGGGTTTGAGTTTGTATCGCAGATAGCGAACACAGGCAGGTTAAGCTTGTGTGCTTCTTTAACTGCGATGTGCTCACGCTTCACGTCAACGATGAAAAGAGCAGCTGGTAGACGAGACAGATCTGCGATACCGCCCAGTACACGCTCCAGTTTCTCACGCTCACGAGAAAGCATCAGTTTCTCACGCTTTGCGATAGCTGCATAAGCTGTGTTGTCTTTCATCATCTTGTCGATGGTAGACATTTTCTTAAGAGACTTACGCACAGTAGCGAAGTTAGTAAGCATACCGCCTAACCAACGATCGGTAACGTAAGGCATTTTAAGACGCTTAGCCTCTTCAGCCACGATGTCCTGCGCCTGCTTTTTAGTAGCTACGAACAGGATCTTACGACCAGACTTGGCGATGTTCTTGATAGCTGAAGTAGCTTCGTCAAGCGCAACCAGAGTTTTGTTAAGGTCGATGATGTGGATACCGTTCTTCTCCATGAAGATGTATGGAGCCATTTTCGGGTCCCACTTTCTGGTAAGGTGACCAAAGTGTACACCAGCTTCCAGTAATTCTTTATAATTAGTACTTGCCATGTTGTTGATACACCTAAAATATTAACGTTTGCTGAACTGGAATGAACGACGCGCTTTACGCTTACCGAACTTCTTACGCTCCACCATACGTGGGTCACGTGTGATGAATCCTTCTTTACGAAGCGTTGACTTAGTTTCGGCGTTCTCAACTACCAGGGCTTTAGAGATAGCAAGTCTTAGTGCCTCAGCCTGGCCGCTTACACCACCACCTTTTAAATTAGCAGTAACATCGTACTTGCCAATCAGATCTAAGGTTTGAAACGGCTGATTTACTATAGTTTGCAATACTTCGTTAGGGAAGTATGCCTTGATATCTTTACCGTTAATAGTGATATTCCCTTGCCCGGCCGTCATATAGATACGTGCCACCGAGGTTTTTCTTCTACCGGATGTATTGATAACTTCCATTAATTAATTATAGATTGAAGGTTAATTCTTTAGGCTGCTGAGCTGCAAATGGATGCTCGCTTCCTGCAAAAACATGAAGATTACGGAATAGCTCGCGACCTAGTGGGCCTTTTGGCAACATGCCACGAACTGCGCGCTCTACGAGCAGCGTTGATGATTTAGCCTTTAGCTCACGTGGAGAAGTTCTTCTCTGACCGCCTGGGTAACCAGTGTGCGACAGGTAGTACTTCTGATCCCACTTGCGACCTGTGAAACGAGTGTCATCAGCATTGATAACGATCACGTTGTCACCGCAGTCAGCGTTTGGCGTGTACGAAGGCTTGTTTTTGCCTTTCAGGATCTTGGCGATTTCAGACGCCACGCGACCCAAGCTTCCTTGCCCTGCATCAACAATTACCCAGCCTTTGTTGGCTGTCTTCTTGTTGACAGTAAGGGTTTTATAACTTAAATGATCCATTTTTGGTGGTAGTAAGCGATTTATTTATTAATTAATAATTGTATTTCGGTTCTTCGAAAATGGACACAAAGATAGAAGGTATTTATTTTATATGCAATACTGTTTTATAAATTCCCGTAAATCAGGGCAATAGCAGTTGCAGGCTATAGTTGCCAACTATAGGGTAACCTTACCAGCCCGTGCGCAGATAGTATTTTGTGGTGTAGCCGTAAAAGCATGAGGCAGAACCATAAACTATAGTTCTGCCTCATGCTTTTTTAGAAAATGCGCCTGTCTTATTTCTCTGGCGGAATGGTAGTACCAACTATAAACCTGCCGGTTTCCTTAAAGCCTTTTACCACCACTACGTTGTTATGCGCAGCCAGGCCTTTTAAACTATGAGACACACTGGTGCCGTTGTTCAGTTTTCTGGAAGCTATCGTAATGTTGATTGCATCGTTGCCGCTGGCATCTTTGTGCTCTTTAAATGAGAGGTCAAAACCGTTGGCTGCAAATGCCTGCTGGGCTGCATCAAGTTCGCGTTTGGTAACATCGTTTGGCCAAAGCACATATGTAACAGTTTTTTCATCTTCTACGAGCTTCGCACCTGATGCCGGAACAAGCGGACCTTCGTGCCTTACTGGTGGCGGTGGGGCGGGCAATGTTTCAAACTTCTGCTCAAGCTCTTTAACCTCTTTAGAGTCTTTGTTTTTCTCTGTTACAATAGAGATCAGCCCTTTCGCAGCCTTGCTGCCTGCTATTTTCTGAGCTTGTTCCCCTTTGATCACATTAATGCTGTGGATTTTCTTCGGGTCCAGTTTCTTGTAAGCCTCGGTTTTGTCTTCTTTGCCATCAAGGTAGTACACCACACCATCCGGAAGGCTCTGCAGCATATCTTTGGTATCTGGTTTAACAGGTGGCGCAGGTGGTGCTGGCAGGTCTACTTCCTGTACGGGTGCCGGCGGTGCAGGAGGAGCTGCAGGGGCTGCAGGTACAGGAGGCGGAGGAGGTGGTAACTCCGGCAAGTTATACTTGCGCTCAAGTTCGGCTATACTTTTGGCATCATCCAGGTAATAAACTTCGGTGCCACCGCCTTTCAGGCCAATTACAATTGCATTTCTATTGTTCACTACTTTGCCGCGCACGCTTTTTACAGCCGGATTTTTCTTTAAATGCTGAACGAGCTCTTTAGGAAGATCTTTTTCACCATTTTGCTGTAGAGACTGCGCAGGTATTGGAGGAAGCTTTCCATATTTCTTTTCAAAAGCGGCTATCTCTTTTTCATTATCCAGATGGTAATTCTCGAATTGTGGCTGGTCTTTGCGTTGGATAACTACGCGTGTAAGCTTACTCGTCTTATCAAGGACATCCTCATGCAGCCAGTACAACTGCTCCACATTGGGGTTGCGTTCCAGAAATGAGGCCTGGTCTTCCTGAAACTTATCGTTCTCGCCTTGCAGCTCAAGGCTGGTTTTGCTTAGTTCTCCAGAGAGTTCATTAATTGTAGGTGCTGCATTCCGGAAGGCAAACAGCAGGGTAGTGGCAAGCGGCAAGGCGATCAGCAACCTGAGCTTACCGGCCTTACTGGTAGGCATTTTGTTCATCATGGCAATTCTTCTTTTTAGTGATGGAAAATTGAATTGATTGGCAATCTGAGGTTGCGTGGCGCCTACAACTTTCAGTAAAAGGTATTGGTATTCTTTTTTGTCTACTCCGGTGTTTACCACGTTCTGGTCGGCAATAAACTCCAGGTTTTCTTTCACAGCTTTTTTCATGAGCCACGCGCCCGGGTTAAACCAGTAAAACACGGTGCTCAGTTCGGCCAGCAGCACATCCAGGGTATGCCAGCCGGTAATATGTATCAGTTCGTGGTGCAGTATCTTTTCCAGCTCATCCTGTTTGTGCTGCTCGGGGTTAAGGTAAATGGTTTGCCAAAAAGAAAAAGCCTGCCTTATAGTTTTAACCTGCCTGAAACCGATGTGCTTATAGTTGGCAGGCTCTGAGGCTGCATGTATCTTGTAAAGCGAAACCAACTGAACTATAAACCTGATGAGCATAACTATAACTCCGGCCCAAAACAGGTAAACCGGCAGTTGCCAGTAGTCGAAGGTCGGGGCAGCAACTATAGTTTGTGTACTGATTGCCCAGGCTGGTATAGTTACAATGTAAGCATTGGCAATCGGCTCATGGTTTGCTAACAGCTCTGATAGGTCTATAAAAGGGTACACTGTAGAGAACATGATACCAAACACCAGGAAAAGCCGGTTGAGGTGGTAGAATGTGAGCCGGCGGAGCGCTACATGGTAGGCCAGGTAAAACAGCACCAGCGCCACATTTACTTTCAGCAGGTATAAGAGCAGTTCCGGCATGGCTATTCGGCTTTTTTGTTCTCGATCATGTTAATAATTTCCTGCAGCTCTTCAGCGCTTATCTTCTTGTCCTGCGCAAAAAATGCCACCAGCTCTTTGTAGGAGTTCTTAAAGTAATCGCCCACAAAGCTTTTCATGAAGCGCTTCTTATAGTCTTCCTGCTTGATTACAGGCGTGTAGCGGTAGGTGTTGCCCAACTTCTCGCCCTGCACAAAACCCTTTTTCTCCAGGTTTTTTACCGTTGATGCCAGCGTGGTGTAAGGCGGTTTCGGCTCGGGCAACTCTTCCAGAAAATCCTTTATAAATCCGCCACCGGTTTCCCAAATTACCAGCATGGCTTCTTCTTCTTGTTGGGTCAGCTTTTCCATAGTGTTACGATGTTTTCGTATAGTTACGAAATGTTCGTAATAAAAGCTACGAAATTTTCGTAATTATTTTTGGGTATTGGTTTCAAGGACGTAAAGAGGGTTTTTAGTTAAAAATAATTTTATGGATGGACTGCGAGAAAAGTGGAAACTGTGTTTACAGTTGAAAAATCTGTACCTTATCTGATAAAATGAAATACGAACTATGAAGTCAATATTACTTTCTTTAGTAGGTATAGCTATAGTTCTGTCCGGATGTTCCGAAGAAACTATAAAAAAGGAGTTTACTGTACGCGACAGCCATGTTATTGAATTTGTAACTCTTGGCTTCGCAGAAGATGCCAATGATGAGAATAAAGGCTTTGGAGCTTTTTACTATTGCTACTTAAACCTGGCTACCGACTCTGTATTTATACAACAGAAAATCAACCCTATTGAACAGCCGGAAACATTTGCCCGAGCTGGTATTATAGCTGGCATATCTCAGAATCCTGTATTACACAATTATCTGGAAGCTGCAAAGCAGTATAAAAGTGGACAAATAATAAGTGAACCTGTTGAGGAAGGAGCCAGCTTCTGCGGACCTACTTACGCGATAAGGAATTATGGATCGGGTGTTGAGAAAATACTTTATTTTAATACTAATGATGTGGATTTAAGATTTGTCCATGTTAAGGATTTCATTTTGTCATTACTGAAAAAAGAACAGCTAAAGCCTGTAAAAGTAATGGACGAAGATAAAATAGTAGTGCCAATGGTAAGGTTTGCAGGATATGATTTAAGGCCACCGCCACCTGATCTCCCGCATCCACCACCTCCAGCCCAGGAGAAAGTCAATTAACGTAATTCAGGACCAGATCAGTTTGATTTTACATTACACATGAAGCAGCTTCTACTATCCTTAACAACTATAGCTATCCTGCTTACGGGTTGCTCCGATGAAACTATAGTTAAGGATGCGCCTGCTGGAGATGGAAGTGTGATTGAGCTGGTAACCTTCGGGTTGTCTGATAATCCTACACAACAAAACAAAGGCTTTTGCCCTGGCCATTACGTTTACATAAACTTGGAGACTGATTCAGTTTACATTCAGCGGAAGATAGATAATTCTGACAGTACTGAAACAGTTGCAAAAGCAGGATATATAAGCGGTATTTCAAAACATCCGGCTATAGTTGCTTACATAGAAGCCAGCCGGCAGTATGAAAGCAGTAACCTGATAACCCCAAAAACACCCGAAGGTACGCTCTATTGCGGCCTGACTTTTTACACGAACTACAGCTATGCCGGCGAGGAAAGAATTTATTACTTTACTTCCCGAGAGCTGGATAAAAGATTCGAACTGTTCACGGATTACTTACTTGCCTTAACAGAAAGCCCGGATTTGGACGTGGTAAACAGCTTGGTGCCGGATGACAGTATAATGGTGCCTATTGTTAACCATGAGAGCTTCGGTGCAGGTCGTACAGTGCCATGGTCAGACCGGCCAATGCCTCCGCCACCAGTAAAAGTTAACTATACACCACCTTTAGAAAAGCACTAAAACTATAGTTCTGCTGTATGCTCAAAAAACTACTAAACTCGTTCGCGCTGGCGTTGCATAATATCCGCACCAGGTTGTTCCATACACTGCTGTCTATTTTAGGTATTGTGATAGGAGTAGGCGCGCTGGTAACCGTGCTCTCGCTGATAGATGGCTTGGAAAAATTTGCCAAAGAGCAGATAACCACCACTACATCGCTGAAAGCCGTGATGATAGAAACCAATACCTATAAGCGCGTAAACGATGTGGGCGTGCAGAAAGAAGACTACGGCTACCTGAACTACGAACGGTTCAAAACTTTTTCAGGAGCTATGCCCATACCAGCTACCGGCTATATCGAGTTCGGAAACAACAGCGAAGTTTTGCTGTCCGATAGCAGTAAGGTTGGCGTTGGCGTGAATGGTGTGAACGCGGTGCACCCGACATTAGCAGTGCTGGAAACCGGCCGGTTATTTACGCCGAAGGAATTAACCACCAAAACACCTGTTGCCTTTGCCAACTATAGTTTTGCCAAACAAGTGGCAGGAAAAGATTCTGTGGATGCGGCGTTGGGGCAAACCGTAACTTATAAAGATAAAGCGGTAAAACTGGTAGGTATCCTTAAATCCAAGGGCCAGGAGAAACCTGAACTATACTTGCCTATAAGCTTATTTTCTGACGAGGAGCTGAAAGCAAACCCGCCGCGCGTAATGTTTGAGGTGGATGAAGTGGAGCAGGTGCAGGCGTTTAAGAAAGATGCCGAACAATGGCTGAAAACCAACGTGGCCAAAGACACCACTGACTTCAGGGTGATGACCAACGAAAGCAGGGTAGAGCAGGCGTCGAAAGGCTTTTTACTGTTCCGGATCGTGATGGGGATGATCGTGGGGATCTCAGTTATAGTGGGTGGCATCGGTGTAATGAATGTGCTGCTGATTTCGGTGAATGAACGCACGGTTGAGATTGGCGTGCGTAAAGCTATGGGTGCCAAAAAGCGCGACATCCTGCTGCAGTTCCTTGCCGAGTCGGTCACGGTGTCGTTGTTTGGCAGTTTGCTGGGGCTTGCGCTCGGTATACTGTTTGCGATGGGAGCCGTGCCTGTTATTAAAGCCGTTACAGATGTGCCTTTCCAGGCGGCTTATACTCTAAATACATTTATGGTTATCACTATCATTGCTATAGTTATCGGTATTGTGTTCGGCACGTACCCTGCCATGCGTGCCGCACGCCTGAACCCCGTAGATGCCATCCGGAGAGAGTAAAACAAGCAGCCGCAAACTATAGTAGGTAACTATAACAACTATAAAAATTATGAAAGCCATTCTTGTAAAGCAACCCGGCGGACCGGAACAACTTATATTGGGTGAGTATGAACAGCCGTTACCCAGCCCAACCGAGCTGCTGGTGAAAGTACATGCCACCGCCCTTAACCGCGCCGACACCTTGCAGCGGCAGGGGAAATACCCGCCGCCAAAAGGAGCCAGTCCGCTGCTTGGCCTGGAGATGGCCGGCGAAGTGGCAGAGGCAGGCATTAACTGCACCCGTTTTAAAAAAGGCGATAAGGTGTTCGGGTTACTGCCCGGCGGCGGTTACGCCGAGTATGTAACGATAGATGAGGCCATGGCCATGCCGATGCCCGACAACCTTAGCTTTGAAGAAGCTGCCGCCATACCCGAAGTTTTTCTAACAGCCTGGCAGGCGCTGGTGTGGCTCGGTAAACTACAACCCGGCGAACGGGTGCTGGTACACGCCGGTGCCAGCGGTGTAGGCACGGCAGCCATACAATTAGCCCGCGCCCTGAAAACCGAAGTGCTGGTCACCGCATCCGAAACCAAACTACAAGCCTGCCTGAACCTGGGTGCCCACAAAGCTATCAACTATAAAGAAGTACCTTTCGAGGATGAAGTGCTGGCCTATACCAACAGCGAAGGCGTGGATGTGATCGTTGATTTTATAGCCGGGCCATACTTTAACCAGAACATAGATTGCCTGCGCCTCGATGGCCGGCTGGTTATACTGGCCAGCCTGGGTGGCGGGAAAGTGGATAACTTTGATCTGCGCAAGATCCTCACAAAACGGTTGCAGGTAATGGGTTCCACGCTACGCTCCCGCACCAAAGACTACCAGATAAAATTAACCGAAGACCTCGCCCAGTTTGCCTTGCCACTGTTTAAAGAAGGAAAGCTCAAACCTGTTATCGACTCGATTTATAGTTGGGAAGACGCAGCCGAAGCGCACCGCTACATGGAAAGCAACCAAAACATCGGTAAAATTGTGCTGCGGGTGGATTAAAAAGAGACAAAAACTGTTTGATAGAAGAATGAAAATGCCGCAAGTTTAGCGCCAGCGTAACTTGTGGTTAATGATGGCGCCAGTTTGTAACTGGCGTTATGCACAAGCAGGAAACTATAGTTTACGGAAGGCTATAGTTTGGGCCTCTGGCCTAGTCGGATTGCAAATCCAACGTTATAAATAAGTCACGGATCACAGATCCGTGCCAGCATCCAGCTATAGTTTGGGTATAGTTTTATAGTTTACAGAATCCTGTTCATCCTAAAATCCTGTGAATCCTGATTCAGACAAAAAGATCCAGGATAATCCCAAAATCAAAACTACCCCAGTTCAAACAAAAAAGGACAAAAGAGCTATAGTTGCGTCTTCTGTCCTTTTGTCAAAAAATCCTTTGTCAAGGAAAACTACTGTGCCCGCAGTTGTTTTACCAATACAGCGAAGTCTTTCGGGTAAGGTGCTTCTACTTTTACCGGCTCGCCATTCAGCAACCGGAAACCAATCGTGTGCGAGTGCAGGGCAAAGCGTTTGATCAGCGGTTGTTCTTCAGTCAACTTTTTCAGGTTGTAGCCGCGTTTCAGGGTGCTCAAAAACAGATCCTCTCCGCCATACAACGAATCGCCAACTATAGGTGCCTTTAACCATGCCAGGTGCACGCGTATCTGGTGCAGGCGGCCGGTTACCGGCATACATTCTATCAGGGAGTGACGGCTATAGTTCTCCAGAGTGGTAAAGTAGGTTTCGGCTGGTTTGCCCTGTGGCGTTAGTTTGGCCACGCCTTTCGCATTAGGTAATATGGCTTTGCTTACCAGCTGGTCTTCAAATTTATGGGTGCCCCACACCACAGCATGATACACTTTATACACTTCGCGGTGCTCAAACTGCATGGCCAGGTTGCGGTAAGTCTCCGGGTTTTTGGCAAATACCAGGCAGCCGGAAGTGTCCTTGTCCAGACGGTGGCAGGCCTGCAACGCCGGGTTGTACTGGCGCGCTATTTTAAGCAGGTTGGTGGTGTTGGGCGTGCGGTCTTCCAGCGTTGCCAGAAAAGGGGGCTTGTTAACTACAATGTAGTCGTCGTTCTCAAATATGATCAGGTCTTTAAAAACCGGGTACTTCATGTGTATCTAAACTATAACCGACACAGCTATGTGTTGAACTGCGCGTTTGCAAAGATACGGAAATTAGTTGTTGGTTATTCGTTGTTAGTTATTAGTGCGTTTTGGGAGAAAGTGAGTTAAACTCTGAGAATCGAACAACCAATAACTAACAACCAGCAACTATTTGGCTTTCGGGAGCTTGAAACGCAGGGTGGAACCTTTGCCTACGGTGCTGGATATGGCAATGAACGAACGGTGCGCTTCCACGATGTGCTTCGAGATGGCAAGCCCCAGCCCGGTGCCGCCTTCTGATTTGGCACGGCTCTTATCGATGCGGTAAAAGCGTTCAAAAATACGGTTGATGTGCTCTTCGGCCACGCCCATGCCGTCGTCTTTTACGGTAATGGTGTATTTTTTACGGCCCTCTGTAAACGAAACCCAGATGTTACCACCGTCGCGGCCATATTTTATAGCGTTGTCGATCAGGTTTACAAATACCTGCCGGATGCGGTTAGGGTCGCCAAAAAGGTTTATGGTCTGGCCCGGTAACGCTTCCAGGTGAAGGGTAATCTGGCGTTCTGCAGCTTTTAACTCTAACTGCTCAAATACATCCTGCACCAGCGCTACCGCATCAAAATTGCGTTTCTGTAGTTGTATCACCCCGTTCTCCAACTGCGAAATGCTGATCAGGTCCTGCACCAGTGTGTCCAGGCCATCTAGGCTGTTGGCTGCTTTCAATAGGAATTTGTCGCGTACGGTTACGTCATCCACAGCGCCGTCCAGCAGGGTGTGTATAAAGCCCTGTGCTGCAAAAATGGGTGTCTTCAGTTCGTGCGATACATCGGCCAGAAAATCGCTGCGCATGTTTTGCAGGCGCTTGAGTTCATCGATCTCGAGTTGTTTTTTTGCTGCTATCTCATAGATCTCATTTTTGATCTTCAGCAACGGGTCGGATGTGAAAAACGAACGGCCTTCGGCTCTTTTGCTGTCCTGGCGTTTGATGCGCTCCAGAGTAGAGTACACATTCTTTATTTCGCGGAGCACCAGTGCTTCGTAAGAAAAATAGATCAGCAGAAAGCAACAGATAAAGACCAGCACCAGGGCCGCTATCAACCCTTTGGACGAGAAATAACTGGCTAACGTAAGAAAGGCGGTAAGCACCAAAGCCACCGCCAGCGAGATAAGTAAAGCAAGCGAACGCGAGTTCAGGTTCATGCAGTTTAGTCGGTGTTAAACTTGTAGCCCACGCCTTTTATAGTTCTGATGTGGTCTTCGCCTACCTTTTCGCGCACCTTCCGGATATGAACGTCCACGGTGCGGGCAATTACATACACATCGGTGCCCCAGATGCTATTCAGCAGTTCGTCGCGGGTAAATACTTTGTTTGGAGTAGCGGCCAGAAACGCCAGCAGTTCAAATTCCTTTTTAGGCAATGTTATTTTCTGGTCGCCTTTGTACACGGCAAAGCTGGTACGGTCTATTTTCAGGCCGGCTATCGTTATCACCTGTTCCTGGTCTTCGAGCAGGGCCTCGCGGCGCGCAAGGGCAGCCAGGCGGCTCAGCAGGGCACGTGGTTTTATGGGCTTGGTTATAAAGTCGTCGGCGCCGGCCTCAAAAGCTGCTACTTCCGAAAACTCCTCGGAGCGGGCTGTCAGGAAAATAATGTGCGTATGTTTAAAGTCAGGCATTTCGCGCAACTGGCGGCAGGCTGCAATTCCATCCAATACGGGCATCATTACGTCCATCAGGATCACATCCGGCTTAAAGGTTAGTGCTGTCTCAATAGCTTTCTGGCCGTTTTCGGCCTGGGCCACTTCGTAGCCTTCGCGGGTCAGGTTATAGTGCAACAGTTCCACAATGTTGGGCTCATCGTCCACTATCAGTATCTTATAGTTTGATGTAGTTTGCACGTGTCTTCGGTTTAGAACTATATAAACATAACTGGCGCTATACTGCTGCCTTGTTACTTTGGTAATGTAAAGTTAGCATGATTTAAGTAAACTGCTCAGTTACAGTAAAATGTTAATAGTTTCTTAACAATGTGGCAGCAGGTAGCAGTAACAAAAAAACCAGCCGGCGGGCTGGTTTCTATAGTTGTTAGCGTGTTACCAATTTATGTTTCAGGCCTTTGTAGTTGTAGAGGTCCACTTTCAGGGAGCCTACAAACATTTCGGCTTCAATCAGCACCGGTATTTTATTGTTGTCGTCCGATAAGTACACGGCTATCGCGTTCTCGCCTTTAAACAGGTCGTTCTTCGGCATTTTCGGGATCAGTTTAATGGCTTTTATCTTTCCGGCTTTGGTGTTTACTGTTTCGCGGCCTTTGTAAGTGATCTCCATATCAAAGTTCTCTTCATCAAAAAAGCCTTTCACTACCATTTTGTCGCCTTTGCGCATGTTGTCGTAATCAAGGGTACGCAGGTAGTAAAAACCGCTCACAATGTCCTGCACGTTATCCGATATCTTGTGGGTGCTGTTTCTTTCCGGATCTTTTTTACGTTTTGTTTTTACAGCAGCTGTGTTGCTGTAGTGGTTAAAGTCCACGGTTTCTTTTTTGCGGTAGCTGCCTTCCTGTATGTCGCGGTGAAAGCGGTGCGGTAATATGGCTGCCGTATCAATATAAGACTGCCAGGTGTCGCGCACTTTTATGAACAGGTCGAAAGAGCTGCTGGTTCTGCCATACACAGTGGCCCGGTACGTTGGGCGGCCATTTACCATATGCAGGTTGTTGGATATATCTATAGTTGCCTCAGCTGCGGTAATAGGGCCATAGTGTACTTTATACTTCAGTACTTCACCGGTCGAAAAACTTTCGTTGCGCACAATTCGCATTCTGTCTTTTGTAGCAAACGCCGACAGAACGATGACTAAAAGCAGTGCTACTGGAAAAATCTTCTTCATATTCTTCTTCATAAGGGGCTGCATCAATAGTAGTAGGTGTCTATTCAACTATCATACCAACTATATTCTGTAGTTACAGCAAACTATAACCCTGCTTTGCGCTGTAAGGTTCAAGCTATAGTTTGTGTCTGTTTGCTACTGCCTACAGGGTTTTATACTATGTTGTGTATTGCAAGTTAGCACTTTATGTAAATTTTTTTACTGTTAGGGTAAACAAAAAAGGTGCTATAACTATAGCACCTTTTTTGTTATTTTAGTTCAGGAAATAAAGTTCATTCAGCGCTTTCGCCCGATTTATCTTCCATTACTTCTGCTACTTTCTCAGGCTCACCTTTAACTATAGCTCTGATCTTTTGCTCGATCTCGTCCATCAGTTCAGGGTTGTCCAGCAGGATCTGCTTCACACCATCGCGGCCCTGGCCAAGCTTGTTGCCATCGTAAGAGAACCACGAACCTGATTTCTGTACAATGTTCAGCTCTACGCCCAGGTCAAGGATCTCACCTACTTTAGAGATACCCTCGCCGTACATGATGTCGAATTCAACTACTTTGAATGGAGGCGCTACTTTGTTTTTCACTACTTTCACGCGTGTACGGTTACCGGTAATGTTATCAGCACCTTCTTTAATCTGGCCAATACGACGGATATCCAGACGTACCGAAGCGTAGAATTTAAGGGCGTTACCACCGGTTGTTGTCTCCGGGTTACCGAACATCACACCGATCTTCTCACGAAGCTGGTTGATGAAGATACAGCAGCAGCCTGTTTTGTTGATGGTACCGGTTAACTTACGAAGTGCCTGCGACATTAAACGAGCCTGAAGACCCATTTTGCTGTCACCCATATCGCCCTCCAGTTCGCCTTTCGGCACCAGGGCAGCAACAGAGTCAATTACAATGATATCGATAGCACCTGAACGGATCAGGTGGTCAGCGATCTCCAGTGCCTGCTCACCGTTATCCGGCTGCGAGATAAGTAAGTTCTCTGTATCGATACCTAATTTTTCGGCATATACTTTATCAAAAGCGTGCTCTGCGTCAATAAATGCAGCCAGACCGCCCTGGCGCTGTGCCTCGGCAATGGCATGCATGGTAAGCGTGGTTTTACCAGATGATTCAGGACCGTAGATCTCGATAACACGGCCACGTGGCAAACCGCCAATACCCAAAGCTATGTCCAACCCAAGAGACCCTGTAGAAATAGCAGGAATGTCTTCTACCTTGTTGTCGCTAAGCTTCATTACAGTGCCTTTACCGTAAGTCTTGTCAAGCTTATCGATGGTCAGCTGCAGGGCTTTAAGTTTTTCGTTGCTTACACTCATGTGTTCTTTTCTTGTTTAGCTTAATTTGATTGTGAAATTACAACTTTCAGATCCAATATGCAAAAAAGTTACCCTATATTTTGCTAATTATTTTAGCTGATCATTGCTGTCTATACCTAACATCAGCGGCAGTGCTTTTGTGCCATTATCTGAGCTTTTTTAGCAGTTATTTTTAAATAATTTTACGCCGTAGCGGTTTGGCTTATAGTTGCTTAACCAATGGCTTTGCCATGAGCTATAGTTGCTGAAGGACAGCCCTTTGGGTTTGTGTTTGCTAAAAATATTAGAATTTATAATACTATAGTATGCGGTTGCATACATGGAGCCCTGCAGCCTGTCCCAAACTATAGTTCGTCTACACCACTGTGGCCGGGCTCGCTGATTCCTGAGGCCTTCTGCGCCTTTCAAAATCCTGGCGTGTCATCCCAAAGTAGGTCAGGTCGTGCAGCTCGTCCGAGTCAGATCCCCTGAAGTCGCTGCGCAGGGTGCCTTCTTCTACAAAGCCATTCTCCAGGGCCAGCTCGCCGTAAAATTTGTTGGTTGCCGTGCACCGGATGTATACTTTATTCAGTTGCAGGGCATCAAAGGCAAAATCAAGCATAGCCTGCAGGGCTTCCTGCACCAGTTCTTTGGTTTCGGGCCAGCCGGTAAAGTATAAGCCTATCTCTGCTTTCGGAATTTTGTGGTCTACGTTCTTCAGGGCTATGTCGCCTAAGTAGGTGTTGCCGGCCTTGGTCCAGACACCGAAGTCGAAGGTTTTGCGGTTGTCCCAGTCGGTACGGAGCTGTTGCATTTGCAGGCGGGCATCTTCCAACACTTTCACACGCGCAATACGGCCACTGAAGGCAGGGTACAGGTTGTCGGGGTTTTCCAGCAGCACGCGCATAAAATCGCCTTCGTCGCCTTCCTGGTATGGCCTTAGGATGAGGTTGTCTGTCTCCAGTCTTTCGTCCAGAGCATCGGGTAGGATATTATATAGTGAGTTCATTATAGTTTGCTTCTTATAGTCAGTTTATATGGTGCGTGTATCTTCTTACGCTTTATGCATGAATTGGTATAGCATTTCGGGTTGTATGAACTATAAACAAGCAGCCAGCCAAAACGTTAGTAAGTAACATGTGCTATTATTTAAACTATAAAAAACTATGGGAGACAGACTAAAAGGAAAAGTTGCAATTGTAACAGGCGGTGGCACCGGCATTGGCGAAGCTATCTGTAAGAAATTTGCCCGCGAAGGGGCCAGTGTGGTTGTTGCCGGCTTCCCCGAAGACCCGGTAGAAGAGGTGGTGAAAGAGATACAGAAAGAGGGGGGAAGTGCCTTGCCTTTTACTGCTGACCTGTCGACAGAAGCCAATGCAAAGCGCTGCGTGGAAACTGCCGTAAGCCAATACGGTAAGCTGGATATCCTGGTCAACAATGCCGGGGTGTTTCCGGAAGTGAACATGCTGCAGGATTTTTCGGAAGAGGCTTTTGAGTACATGCTGAAGAACAATGTGAAAACGGCTTTTGTCATGAGCAAGGCAGCCCTGCCCGAACTGCATAAAACCAAAGGCAACATTGTATCGGCGGGCTCGGAGTCGGGTGTGCTGGGAATTGCGCAAAACACGCCCTATGGCGGTACCAAAGGATTTATACATGCCTTTATGCGCGGCCTGGCTGTAGAACAGGCACAGTTTGGGGTGCGTTGCAACATAGTTGGCCCCGGCCCTATAGATACCGCCTGGACCCACGAAAGTACCGGCCCGATGGATAGCAAAATGGTGAAAACGATGAAAGAAGCTACCCCCATGGGCAGACGTGGTACACCGGAAGAAGTGGCGAATGTGTACCTGTTCCTGGCATCAGACGAGGCCTCTTATGTAACTGGTGCTACTTATATGGTGGATGGCGGCATAACTATAGCAAAGGGCGGTGTAGGCAGCCAGGCCGATTCGGAGATGAAGAAAGAGCCGAAAGGAGAACTGGAGCTGGAACACTCCAAAGAAGGGCATACTTCTATCCGGAAGTAAACTATAGCTGAACTATAAAACAAAGGCCGGCAACTATAAAATTGCCGGCCTTTGTACTATAAACTATAGTTTTGACTATTGATTCAGGAAAGGATAGTTGTGATGTTTCGGGCTGCCTAAGTTCTGCTGCACCATCATTACCTCCAGCGTATGTGCTGTTTCTTTAAAGAATTCCAGCCTTCTGTACAGCATTTCCTTTTGCAGGACAACACCGGTAGCAGTTTTCATGTAGGCTTTTTTGTCCTCCAGCACGCGGTGCATCACATCGTTCACAGCTTCTTCGTTTTGCAGGTACCACTGCTCAAAATCAAATATACGGGCAGCACCTGTAGTTGCCGAGGTAAAGTTAAGGCCATAGATGCGCAGAATGTCGCTCATCAGGTCTATCTCCAGCGGAATGGATGTATTATAAGGCATAGTACGCACTTCCAGTTGGCTGTTTAGTGCACTAACTATAGTTGCCAGGTTCTCTTTAAAGCGAAAGTATAAAGCAGCCGCCTCCATAGGTATATGATTAGTAAGTGTAAGTCTGCCGCAAAATTAAACTAAATTGTCGAATGGCTAAATGGATTCAAGGTTAAATTGTTAGATGGCTAAATTGTTAAGAATAACAATCAACAATTTATCAATACAGCAATTAAGCAAATTATAGCAGCTCCCGGATGATCTTCTCTTCGGTGATGCCCTCAGCTTCGGCTTTAAAATTGCGCACGATGCGGTGACGAAGGATAGGTAAAGCAACAGCCTGTACGTCTTCAATATCAGGGCTGTATTTGCCGTTGAGGATGGCGTTGCACTTGGCGCCAACTATAAGGTGCTGCGAGGCACGCGGGCCTGCTCCCCACTCCAGGTAATTATCAGCCTGTTTAGAGGCCATAGATGAGCCCGGGCGGGTTTTGTGCACCAATTGCACGGCATACTCTACTACATTATCCACCACCGGTACACGGCGCACCAGTTGTTGAAAGGCCAGAATGTCGTCGGCGTGCAGTAATTTGTTAAGCTGTGTAGTAAAAGCGCCTGTAGTGTTCTTTACAATTTGCAGCTCTGCCTCATAAGTTGGGTAGCCCAGGGTAATGTTAAACATAAAGCGGTCGAGCTGGGCTTCGGGCAGGGGATAGGTACCTTCCTGTTCTATGGGGTTTTGGGTGGCCAGTACAAAGAAGGGCTCTGGTAGTTTGTAGCGCTTACCGGCTACGGTTACGGCATGTTCCTGCATGGCTTCCAGCAGGGCTGCCTGTGTCTTCGGCGGCGTACGGTTAATCTCATCGGCCAGCACAATGTTGGCGAAAACCGGGCCGGTAATAAATTTAAAGTTACGATCCTTGTCCAGCGTTTCGGCACCTACTATGTCCGATGGCATCAGGTCCGGTGTGAACTGCACCCTGCTGAACGACATATCCAGCGCAGAAGCTATAGTTTGGATAAGGAGTGTTTTGGCAAGGCCGGGTACGCCTACCAGCAAACAGTGCCCCTGACAAAAAACCGCCGTCAGTACTAATCTTACCACTTCGTCCTGCCCCACAATCACCTTCGAAATCTCGTTTGTCAGGCTGCGGTAGGCGTGGTGTAGCGCGTCGGCTGCTTCTTTGTCAGAGGTGTACTGTGCCATATAGTTTTATTGCGTGAGTTGTAGTGCTTTGCAGTTCTGGTACTCAGGGTCTATTTCGATGTAAACCGTATCGATGTTCTTCCTGAACCACTCATCTACGGCTTTGCTCTTTTTATCGTTGAGTGCCGCCGCAGCTATTTTCGGATAATCATCTTCGAGGTTAGCCTGATGCGGAACTGACTTGCCTACAAGCTTTACAATACGCACGGCTTCTTTGCCGTCTTCAGTCCGGAACGGTATCGGCTCCGAAATTTCACCTACCTGCATGGTATCGATCACAAAGAAAACAGCCGGGTCTACCTGGTCCATCGGGATGTAGGTAGAACCGTTGCGGCTCGCCAGCATACCACCATTGTCTTTGGTCTGGAAGTCGTCCGAAAAATCTTTGGCAGCTTTGGCAAACGAGATGCTGTCGTTCTGAATAAGCGTGCGGATGCTGTCCAACTCAGTGGCAGCTTCTTCGATGTTTACTGTAGCTGTAGCAGGCTTTATCAGGATGTGACGGGTATTGTACTCCTGGCCTTTGCGCTCGATCATCTGGATCAGGTGGAAACCAAAAGGCGACTCTACAATACCGGAAATACCGCCCGGCTCCAGGCGCAGGGCAGCGGCTTCGTACTCAGGGGTAAGTTCTTTTTTCTTGAAAAAGCCCAGTTCACCACCTGCTGGTGCTGAGCCCGGGTCCTGAGAATACTGCTTGGCTAAGGTGGCGAAATCTTCGCCGGCAACTATACGCTTACGGATCTCTTCCAGCTGCTTACGTGCTTCCTGTTTTTGCTGCTTGCTTACTTCGGCATACTTCACGATCTGGGCCAGTTCCACTTCGCTGGAGAAGTAAGGAAGGCTGTCCTGTGGGATACGGTTGAAGTAAGCTGCCACCTCTTTTGGGGTAACGCGCACTTTGCCGGCAATCTCTTCCTGCATCTTCTGCATTACCAGCTGGTCTTTTATCGTTTTGCGCAGTTCTTCTTTTAGCTGGCGGATGCTCTTGTCATAGTATTGCTCCAGTCGCTCCACGCCACCCACTTGTGCCGACAGGTAATCCACGCGGCGGTTAAGCTCACCGGTTACGCGGTCTTCTTCCACAACTACAGAGTCTATCTCGGCGCGGGCCAGCAATAGTTTATCCTGCACCAGCGACTTGAATATCTCGCACTTCAGGTCTTCGTTGGGTTGCTGTTTGCTCTGGGCCAGGTATTGCAGGTAGCTGAATTCCAGGTCGGAGCGGAGCACGATCTGGTTGTCTATCTTAGCGATGATGCCATCCACGTGGCGCTGCACAGGTGCCTGCGCGTTTGCCTGAAAAGCAGACATCACACTAAAAACAATAGCTGCTGCTACACTAAATACCCGGGTTTTTATAGGTTGGTTATGCATATTGGTGTTTGTGCGCTTGCTGTTTTGCGCTATACTTTCTGATTTTATGTTCTGCAGATACCGGAGCCCGTCAGGCATTTGCCGTTAAGGCAGGGTTTGCAACCTGCAATCTCCAAAGATTTTTTTAGCAAAAAAAGCTCCACTATAAAAGTGCAGCTTTTTTGCAGCGGTTTATTTTACCAGTTTCTCTACCTCTTCGGTATTAACACTTACAGGATACTTTTCGCGAAGCTCTTTCACCCACTGCTCTTCCAGGTAGTTCTGGTAATCAGAGATGGCAACGCCACGTACCTCGTTCAGCTGCTTATACCCCGGAGCCAGCACATCCCTGATGATCACAAGGTACTCGCGGCCGTTCTGCTGTGTGGTATGGGTTCCTTTTTCCCACTTCACAGCATCCACTGCTTTGTTCTCACCTTTCTGGAATTTCTTTTCCGTAATCTGCACTGCCAGCGGGTTACCGGCATTCAGGTTATCTGCCAGGGTACCCAGATCCGAAGAATATAACGTAAAAGATGCCCGGCGATTGCGTCGGCGGCCGGTTTCTGTATTATCAGGGCCTGCCTGTTTGGTTTTGCCAAGTGCGTTTACAGACAGCTGTGCCGCTGGTACGCCCTCCTGCTGCAGGTAAGTAGCTACAGCCTGTGCGCGTTTCTGAGCCAGGTCTTTGGCAGCAGCATCTTCGCGGGCGTCGGCATGACCGTTTACATCCAGGCTGGTGTTCGGCATTTCTTTCAGTAGCTCGGCCAGTTCGTTCAGTTGGGCTACACCATCTTTTGTAAGGGTTGCCTTGCCATTCTCGAACAGTACATCCGGCAGCTTGGCCGTTTTAACAGGGTAACGGCGGTTGCTCAATTGCTGCTGCGCTTTCTGCAGCAGGTCCTTGTTGGCAGCACTGATAACGATAGCATCAGCACGCTCGCCCCATTTATATTTCTCTTTGTTTGCTTCAAAATATGCTTTCAGGCCAACAGAGTCTTCCACTGCTTTAGACCAAACTTTCTCATCCATCAGCTGGAACAACAGGATACCATCGTGGTACTCCCGAACCAGCATGCGGTAGTCGGTATGTTTATTCTCCAGGTTAGCACGCTCGTATTCCAGCAGGCTCTTGTTCACGAAGTTGTCGTAAAGCAGCGTCATGGCGTATTCGGCGGTGCCGCTGGTTCGCGGGCGCTGGTTCTCTGCCACGTAACTATAGAAGTCAGCTATAGTATATGGCTTGCCCTGTATGGTAAATAAGGTTGTTTTCTGTGTCTTATCCTTTTCGTTCGGCTCAAATTTCCAGGTGCCTTTCAGCAGGGCATCATTTGCCTGGCCGAAAGCTATCGTTTTGGCTTCAGGTACCTCAGTAAAGTTATTCTCCTGGCGGATGCGCTTCAGAAACACCGCCTTGTTAAGCTCGGAGCGGGAATCTTTGGCCACCTTGTTGCGCAGGTTCTGCTCCATGGCCTCGTAAGGTGGCAGGCCACGTTTTTCTATCAGTTTAACAATGTGCCAGCCATACGGAGTCAGCACCGGCTTCGATATGTCGCCTTTCTTCTGCAGGGCAAAAGCGGCTTCCTCAAATGCCGGGATCATGCGGCCGGTACCAAACCATGGCAGTTCGCCGCCGGTGTTGGCCGTGTTATCGTCTTCCGAGAATTCAGCGGCCAGTTTGTTCCAGTCTTCGTTGCGCTGTGCGCGTTTATAGATGGCATCTATGCGCTGCTTGGCTGCCAGCGAGTCGGCTTTTGGCATGCCCGGTGTGGCGCGTACCATAATATGCGCTACCTGCACTTCGCCCCGCGCATCGCGTTTGTCGTGTACTTTTATCAGGTGGTAACCAAAGCGCGTACGCACTGGCATAGATAGCTGGCCCGGCGCAGTTTTGTAAGCCGCGTTCTCAAACGGGTATACCATCTGCATGGCCGTAAAGTATCCTAAGTTGCCACCGTTCTCCGCTGCAGACGGGTCCTGTGAGTTTTCTCTGGCCAGTTTTGCAAAATCCTCTCCGGCCTCGGCCCGCTTGCGCAGTTCCATTACCCGGTTGTAGGCAGCCATTGTATCCTGCGGAGCGGCATCCGGCTCTAACGTGATAAGGATATGCGAAGCATTTACCTCCTGCTTCAGGCGCTCGTATGCTTCGTGCACCAGTTTATCTGTAACGCTGTTTTCGGTCAGGTAGGGCAGGGCCAGCTGCTCTTTGTAGCCTTCCAGTTCGCGCTTAAAAGCAGTGGTGGTATCCAGGCCGCGGCTTTCGGCTTCCAGTACCTTCAGTTTAAAGTTGGTGTATAGTTGCAGGTAGTCCTGCACGCTTTGCGGGGTGTAGGCATCTTCGTTACCCCCGTTGTTTTTCTCGTACACATATTTAAACTCGGATGTAGAGATTGGCTGGGAGCCAAGCGTTGCAATAGCCGGTTCTTTGCTGTTGTTCTTGTTGGATGCGGTGCACCCGGCCAACGCTAAAGCGGCTACCGCAACAAGTAGATGGTTGCTGCGCATAAGTGATTTAAACAAAACTTGTTTCGCTGATAAGGATCAGAATATGCAATTTTAATTATTTTTTCTGACAGATAAGCCAAAAAGTATAACTATAATCCTATTGCATAGGTTTTCGTTCCGGATAACGGAGAAAGCGCCGTTTAAGTGTATGCGCTTTACTTAATCTTTTTATATAGCAGGCAGGCGTTGGCGCCGTCCTTTGAGGTAAACTCAACCTTGTCCATGATGCGCTTTACGAGCGCAATGCCTACTCCGCCCTTTTTTCCCATCCGCACATATTCGTGCAGGTCGGGCTCTTTGTAATCGGTGCTTTTAAAGGCAAGGCCATTGTCGGTTATCTCAAACTGAACGGCATTCTTGGGTTCGGTAATGGTCAGGTAAATGTACTTGGTTGGGTCTTCGTGGTTGGCATGGATGATCAGGTTAGCGCATATCTCATCCACGGCCAATACGATCTGGTTCACCAGGATATCGGAGAGCGCAAGCTGCCCCAGATACTCCGAAACGAAGTCCCGTATTTGCTTCAGGTTTTTTTTAGTACAATTTACCCGGATGGAGTTATTCATCAGCAATGGTAATGGCTTCCTCGTAATTGGTTACGATGGTCATTAACAGGTCCAGGCCGAGTATCTCGAATACGTTGCGCACTTTTTCCTGCATGTTAAAGAAGATGAGCTTTATCTGTGCATCCTCGAAGCGCTGCAGGTGCGAAATGAATACACCCAGACCGGCAGATGAAATATAGTTCAGGCTGCGGCAGTCAACCAGTATCTTGTTGTATTTCATGATCTCCGGATCCGACAGTTCTTCGTCCAGTATCACAGATGAGCTTGCATCGAGTTCACCATCAAGGGTCATGATGATGGTTGAGTCTTTAATATCTTGTGTTATTTTCATCGGGTACTTTACGTTTTAGTTATGCGTTAGGTTGAATGGGTTTGAACTTTATCACAAGCAACGTCTGATCGTCGTAGAGGTTTTCCGGACCAGTAAAATCTTCCAGATCATTTATGATGGCGCACTTGATATCTTCTGCCTCGAGGTGGTAGGTCTGGGTAAGCATATACTTCAAACGATCTTCGCCATATTCTTCGGTCTGGTCCGGGTTACGGGCTTCTACTATACCATCCGTATAGATCACCATTACGTCGTTCGGGTTGTAGTCATAGTACATTTCCCGCACGTGGTTGTTATAGCTTTTGTCACGCACTATGCCAAGCCCCAACCCATCCGTCTGGAAGTAGAAAACATCATCCATCATGGCGTTATAGTACAGCGTATGGCAGTGGCCGGCGCGCGCAAACATAAAACCCTTCATACGGTAATCTATGATATATAGCGATGAAGTGATGAAAGAGGTTTTCTCGAGGCAGCGGCTGAGGGCACTGTTGGCCTGTTTCATAAACTCGCTCGGTGGCATGTCCTGCTGCATCAGGCCGTGGAAAATGCCTTTCATCTGGGCCATGTGGAACGCCGCCGAAATACCTTTGCCCGACACGTCGCCGATGATAATGGCAATACGCGACTCGCTTAGCTGCAGGAAATCATAAAAATCGCCGCCTACTTCCTTGGCCGCTACGGCGTGTGTCGAAATCTCGAACCAGCTATCCGTCGGGAAGGTTTTTGGTATCAGGCTCTCCTGTACCTGTGTGGCAATTTTCAGCTCTTCTTTGTAGCGCTCGTTCTGCAACGATTCGGCAACCAGGCGCAGGTTCTCAATGGTCAGTATAGTCTGGCTGGTGAAGGTGCGCAGTACGTTTATAGTTTCGCGGTCAAAGCCCTGTTCAATATCGCGGAGCAGGTACAAGGTGCCGAAAACGTGTTTTTTAGACTTGATGGGCAAGATGATGAGCGAACGCCACGGCAGCGCCAGGTCGCGGAAACCGGAGTTGCGGTCCAGGTTATTGTTGATGTAATCAATGTGCTGGATGTTGTAAGCCAGTAACAGGTGACGGATGCGCTCGATCTGCTCGTTGTTGATGTTAAGCAGGTGCGAGATATGGGTGTTGTTGCCGCGTACCTGCTCCAGCCAGCCTGCACTTGCATCCGATGCCTTAATGGTACTTTCGAACAACAGGTCGTACACCTGTGCCTCGCTTTGCCCTTGCTGAATGGACTGGCTCAGGCGCTGGAAATTAAGCAGGTCCTCGCTTTTCTGCTCAAACACGCTGGAGGTAGGCAAACTGAACAACGAGACCAGGAAAGCCCCTAGCGTGTACAGTCCAACAAATGCCATGGCCAGCATCAGAAACCCGACATCCGAATAATCTATAACCAGCTCCGGACTATCGGAAAACTCCTGAAAGAACTTGGTGAAGATATAGCAGCTGACAAGGATAGCACCTAACAGCACCAGAGAGCGGCTTTTTTTGTTGAACGACAGGTAAGCCACCCATTTAAGATTTGTGCACAGAAACAGGATATAGCAGCCCAGCAGCACAAAAAGGGGCAGAAAAATATAGTTGGTATAGTTGAAGTTGAGCAGCGTCAGGATGAGCGTGCTGCATAACAGCAGTTCGAACCACTCCCAGGCCACATGCAGGAACTTGTTTTTATGATAGAGCAACAACTGCCGCCAGATATAGAATGCCTTTGCTAAGAAGTACACCAGCAACCCAAAGTTAACCTGGTACACCAGGTGCAGCAGAAACGGCGATTTGACCTGCATGTATCCGGTGGCCAGCTTGTAGCCAAAGTACAGGGCAATGCTCAGGTAGGCTGCCACCGCTGCCCTCGAAAACAGGTTCCAGAGGTAGCTGCTGAAGTCGATGCCTTTCAGGTTATTGGCGTGGATGCGCTGAAAGATGAAGACCGAAAGAATGAAAACAATGATGAGCAGGTTGTTGATGTAGGGCAAGGCCATTTTGATAGCGCCCGGCTGGCGGGCACTCTCGGCCATCAACAGCACATTTCCCAGTAGCAGCACCCAGCTAACTATAGCAGAAATAACCAACAAAGATTTTGCGTTAGTCTTGTATAGCATAAAGCGGAATACCGTGCGAAGTTTTTGCAGCGACTGTTTCTGGATCTGTGTAGTGTTTACGTTAATGAAAGGTAGTAAAATTTTTCGCTCTTTAAGCAAGGTACCTTATCTGAGTTTAGAAAATCACCTTGCATAACGTAAAATATATATAGTTGGTTGGCTCTATTTTCTAAACCAACCAACTATACTACATCTTATCTATAGTTAGCGGCTATAGTTTGGTGCCTCGCGCATGATCTGTACGTCATGCGGATGGCTCTCGCGCAGACCGGCACCGGTTATTTTCACCATGCGCGCCTTCTGCAGATCTGGAATAGTAGGAGTGCCACAGTAGCCCATACCGGCTCTTATACCGCCCACCAGCTGGTAAATTACTTCGCTTACAAAGCCCTTGTATGCCACGCGGCCAACAATGCCTTCCGGCACCAGTTTCTTGGCATCTTTCTCGTTTCCCTGGAAGTAACGGTCCTTCGAGCCTTCTTCCATGGCCTCAACAGAGCCCATGCCGCGATAGGTCTTGTACTTACGACCTTCGTAGATCACCATCTCGCCTGGTGCTTCTTCGGTACCGGCCAGCAGCGAGCCGATCATAACCGTGCTGGCACCGCCGCCCAATGCTTTTACAATATCCCCGGAGAATTTAATGCCACCATCTGCAATTACCGGCACGCCGGTCCCTTCCAGGCCTCGTACGGCTTCCATTACGGCAGTTAGCTGTGGCACGCCTATACCTGCAATAACACGTGTGGTACAGATACTGCCCGGCCCGACACCAACTTTTACAGCATCGGCACCGGCATCGGCCAGCGCTCTGGCTCCCTCGGCGGTGGCAATGTTACCGGCAATCAGGTCTACATCCGGGAACAGGCTTTTTATTTTCTTTACTGCATCCAGTACCCCTTTCGAGTGACCATGGGCTGTGTCTACGCTTATCACGTCAACACCGGCTTCCACCAAGGCCTGCACGCGGTCAATCACATCGGGGGTAACGCCTACGGCAGCTCCAACACGCAGACGGCCATACTCGTCTTTGCAGGCGTTTGGTCTGTCTTTTTTCTTCAGAATATCTTTGTAAGTGATAAGGCCGACCAGTTTTCCGTCTTCGTCTACAACAGGCAGTTTTTCTATTTTGTACTGCTGTAAAATGTCTTCTGCTTTGGCCAGGTCAGTGCCACGTGCTGCTGTTATCAGGTTTTTGCTCGTCATCACTGTAATTACCGACTGGGTAAGGTCTTTCTCGAAACGCAGGTCGCGGTTTGTGATGATGCCGGTAAGCTTACCTGTTGCGTCAACTATAGGAATACCACCTATCTTATGGTCTGTCATGATTTGCACAGCATCGCCCAGGGTGGCAGTTTCCGGCAGGGTTATCGGGTCGAGGATCATGCCGCTTTCAGAGCGTTTTACTTTGCGTACCTGCTCTGCCTGCTTTTTGATCGACATGTTTTTGTGGATAATGCCGATGCCGCCTTCCTGTGCCATGGCAATTGCCAGATCGGCTTCGGTAACGGTATCCATGGCAGCTGAAAGAAGCGGCACATTTATCCGGATGTTGCGCGTAAGCCAGGAAGAAGTATCAGTGTTATATGGTAGCACCTCGGAATAGGCGGGGAGCAATAGCACATCGTCGTAGGTCAGTGCTTCGAAGGCAATCTTGTTCTGGTCAGAGAGCATGGCAAATAATTTAGGGGTTCTTATTTGCCGCGTAAAATTACAAAAAAATCTCCGGACAACGGCCAATATTTTTGTGATTTATTTGATTTTAAATTTTTTGGAGCCTAATAAATGAGATGCTGAAGGCCTTGTGAATTAGAAAGTTATCACATTAAAAGATGGGCTGGCCCGAAAGCAGCGTATGTTTTTTCTGAATAACTGAACTATAGTTTCCCGGACGGGCTGATGTTGGATGTGGGGAAGAGCAAGACATGGAGGAATTTGAGCTTGGTGCACAACCTTGCGCTCACAGCTATAAAACAAAGGCCGCAACTATAGCAAACCAACTATAGCCGACTCTGAAATCTCCGGAACTATAAACTGGCTTACTTCCTTTATCCCGGACAATACCTGTAAAACGGAAGCTTATAGTTTAGTAAGTGGGCATTTCGGGGTCTACCTGGGTGGCCCAGGCGTGAATGCCGCCTTTCAGGTTCAGCAGGTTATCGTAGCCGTAGCGCTGGCTCAGGAAGTTAATAGCCTGGGCACTCCGGAAACCATGATGGCAGATGACAACCACAGGCACATCGCGGCGCACACGGCTGGTTTGCTTAGGCAGTTCGCCTAACGGGATCAGGTCGCCGCCCAGGTTGCAGTACTCAAACTCTTCAGGCTCGCGCACATCCAGCAGTTGCAGCTTGTGGCCGTGCGCCAAGCGCACTTTCAGTTCCGGGGCAGTGATCTCATCCATGGTTATAGTTGCGGTCTATAGTTGTAACGCTTTTGGCTATTAAGTTTCGATTTGCAAACTTAGCAACCAATTGCAGCAGATTACCACTGCTGCCTGTAATTTATATACGATGGGAAGTATGAGTTTTATGCCGGCTTTATTGCTGACAACTATAGTTTCGGAGCTGACGATAGCAGAAGTGTGGGCGCAGTTTATAACAGGCATGCAACAAACCACGGCGCTGGAATACATTGCCGTAGTTGCCGGTATTGTAAGTGTGTGGTATTCGCGCAAAGAAGATATTCTGGTGTATCCCATTGGCCTGATCAGTACGGTGATCTATGTATACCTGAGCTTTAAATACCACCTGATAGGTGAAGCCAGCGTAAATTTATACTATAGCATCCTGAGCATTTATGGCTGGTACCTGTGGGCGCGGCGCAACCAGGAGCACCAGCCCGTTCTGCATATTTCGTTTTCAAGTCCTAAAATGTGGGTCTGGCAACTGGTATTTTTCGCGGTGCTCTATGCCCTGATCTATTTCTTGCTGGTTTACTTGAAAGATGCGTTTTACCCGGGTGTAATTCCGTGGGGCGATGCATTTGCCAGCGCTACCGCTTATACGGGTATGTGGCTGATGGCCCGCAAAAAAGTGGAAAGCTGGTACTGGTGGATTGCAACAAACGTGGCATCTATACCGCTGTACTTTATTAAGGGGCTGGTTTTTACATCAGTGTTTTACTTCATCCTGTTAGTGATGGCTTTCTGGGGACTGAGCGAGTGGCAGCGGCGTGCCCGGTCAGCAACAGCGCAGCAGGCAAAGCAGAAAGCCTGAGTTGTATATTTAGTTTGTTGCGTCACGTTTTATAGTTGTTTTGTACCATCCGGGGCTTGTTGGGTTACGTACATGCACATAGCTGGCTGTTTGATAAAAATGTAAGCCCGGTTTAGTAAGTAATGTTTAACCACTAAAAGTGCAGTAACATGAAACAACGTAAACTTGAGTTGCCAGAAGAATTAAAGTATAAGAACAGATTAAAGTGGGGATATGAGTCGCCGGACGAAAGCCCGAAATATATTTACTACAGGCAATACGGAGATAAAAAACCCAAGCAGTTGGAAGTCTATAATTTTTATGGCTACAGCTTTTCGGAATGTTAAATTAAAGTTGAAACATTCTTATTAATTTTTGCCCATTGTTAAGTATAGTTCCCCACTATATTTAATTGCTTTACTTTAATTTATTATTTACATAGTACAAAATTGAGTAGTTGCCGTTACCTTTAACACAGCTACTCAATTTTTTTTGTGGCTACCTCTACTTATCTGCCGCCTCTGCCCGGCAACGCCATTTGGTAATGTGCTTTAGTAAGCCATTGTAAGAGTTGTCCTCTACCTACCTGACTTCTGAAAATGTGATTGGTTTTACTTTAAATTTTTAAGGTAGGGAATAGCATATTATCTACTCTCACTTGCAAGCAAACCAGCTTTAAGCAATCCTCAAACTACTTGTTTATGGTTCTACTTTGCCTCACCAATAAGGGCAACAGTCATTCTTTTGCCCATTTTTTTCTGAAGCCTCCATGAAGCTAAAGATGCCTTTAAAGGTAATTTGTATTTCCCCAAGTTCGCACAAAATATACTATAGCTCTGGCAAGCCAGAGAACCGAATGATCTCTATATAACACAACACTATGAAGGTATTTATTTATGAAAAACATTAACTTTTTTTTAATCAAAGCAGACAGTTTAAAGACGAAGCAATTGCAATTTTTATGGCGATTTACTTTGTTAATGTTGGGTGTTTTATTGATAACGAGTAATATTTATGCTCAAAAATCCGGTCCTGATCCGGGTAGAGGAGGAACTGCAGCCGGTTTTGAGGTAGATTCTGATTTTAAATCTGGTTTTATTCCTACATGGTGGACCTCTAGTAGTTACACGATTATTCCACCAAATGCATCAAGGACTGCTGATGACTGGTCGAAAGGCTCTTCAGGGAATGCTGTACTGAAGCAGGTAGGAGGAGTATCAACCCCAGGAAGTTCAGTTGATGGAAGGTCTATCTGGCAGGTTGATGGTAACTGGGGTAATAATAGTGTGACAGCTGAAGTTGCCTCATTTGCCGGAACTTCTAACAAAAACGGCAACCCTATTGGTACAGGACAAAGCCCTTACCTGATTCAATTGGGTGGAAGCGGCCCACAAAAGAACGACATAACAAATACCTACCTGCACGGAAGAGAGGATATTAATGGGGATACCTGGCTGTTTTTCGGCGCAGAAACACGGTCAACTAGTGGAAATAGCTACCTGGATTTCGAATACAACCAAGCTGGTGTTAAAATAGAAGGAAGCAACTTAGTTGGAAATGGCTCAGTAAATGGCCGTACTGTTAATGACTTCCTTTTAGTAATCAATTATACAGGTGGTGGTAACAGGCCGGTTGTCGGTATCAGGAAATGGTTAGCCACTGGCACATGGTCTGATGAATTACCAGTAACTGAACTCGGTGCATTTGTTACAACAAACTCAGGAATAATTGATGCTGTAGCTCCTAATAAAGCTTTTACTGGTGATGGCGCATTTGCCAATACAGTAATGGCACTCCAGTTTGTTGAAGGTGGTATAAATATTAGCAAAGTGCCTGGATTAGAAGCTTTAAACAGATGTTCGCCAGAGGCTACTGTTACAGTTAAAACCAGATCATCAAGTTCATATACTGCTGAATTGAAGGATTTCGATATTTTAAATTTTCAGCTGGTGCCTGGATCAACTTTATCAGACATAAGCCCTCTAACCAAATGCCCTGGTGAAAGTGCTGTTTTTACGACAACCGTTGGGGGGGAAGGTGCGCTTGGTTCAAACGTGAAATGGTATAAAGTTACCGGAACAACTGAGACAGAAATTACTTCAGGTATTACATTTACAGCAACTACAAGTACCTTAACATTGACTAACTTAACTACAGGTGATGGTGCAACTTATAAAGCTAAACTTTTTGGGGCAACTTGTGGTGAACCTTCTAAAACGGCTCTGTTAACAGTAAATCCTACCCCTCAGGGTACCAATACAACTATGAGTGCCTGCCCAACCACAATAGGTGGTTCAACAGCTACTTTTGATTTAACAACTAAGAACGGTACCGTTACAGGTGACGTAGCAGGTGTAAGTGTAGAGGGCTGGTATGAGACTTATGCATCTGGCGCATTTTCTAATAAGATTGAAAGCCCAGAAAGCTATACATCAGCAACAGGTAAAACTGTTTATGCAAAATTAACAGGCGCAGGTGGTTGTATAGGTGTAGCTCAAAATGCTTTAACAGTTACGCCATCTCCAACCGGAACTAGTACTTCCCAAACGCTTTGCTCAAGCTCAATTGGAGGAAGCGTAGCTATTTTTGATTTAACTACCAAAAACAGTACAGTTACTGGGGGAGCAACAGGAGTTACAGTAGAAGGCTGGTATGAGACTTACGCGAATGGAGTATTCTCTAATCAGATTGCTTCAGCTGATAGCTATGAGTCAGGAAGTAAAACCGTTTATGCTAAATTAATTGGAGCAGGAAGCTGTATTGGTGTGGCTCAAAACGTATTAACTGTTAATACTTCTCCTACTGGTACAAATACTTTCCAAACACTTTGCTCTAGTGCTATAGGTGGTAATACAGCTACTTTTAATTTAACTACTAAAAATAGCACAGTTACAGGGAATATCGCTGGAGTAAGCGTGGAAGGTTGGTATGAAACTTATTCGGCTAATGTCTTTTCAAATCCAATTTTAACACCAACCGCCTATACTTCCGGAAACAAAACAGTTTATGCAAAACTTACTGGAAACGGTGGCTGTATTGGAGTAGCCCAGAATGTATTAACAGTCAGCTCATCGCCACAAGGAACTAATACAACAATGACTTCTTGCCCGACAACCATAGGTGGTTCCACAGCAGTATTTAATCTTACAACCAAAAACAGTACCGTTACAGGTGGTGCCCAAGGAGTAAGCGTAGCTGGTTGGTATGAGACTTATTCTGGAGGTGTATTCTCAAATCCAATTTCTACGCCAGCAACTTATACTTCCAGCAGTAAAACAGTTTATGCGCAGTTAAGTGGTGCCGGCAACTGTATCGGGGTGGCTCAAAATGCCCTTACTGTAACTCCGTCACCAGGAGATATAGACGTAGATATAACTGATCCAAGCCTTTGTGGAAGTGCTTATGCTACCGTTACTGTTACCAGTGAAGTTCTAGCAGGAAGTACCTATACACTCGTTAGTGGCGGAGTTACTAAAAGTGTTGGTCCTACAACTGCAGGGCAGGTAGTTTCATTCAGCGGATCTGCTAACGATGGTGCCTTCTTGACAGCTGGCGCAGGTTATAGTTTAACTGTTGTTAACGCGGGTGGTTGCTCTTCTGATCCGGCTGTATGTGAAGATCCAGTAATTGATAAATCGATACAAACAAATAAAGCCAGTAGTATAGAAGCTAAAGATAAGGTTGTAGAAGATGAAGCAACTGCCTACCCAATTCCTTTCTATGACAGAACAACCATAGAGTTCCGATCTGAAAGAAGTGGTAATTATGTTATTCACTTATATGACATGAAGGGCAAGCTGATCAGAGAACTGAAGTCTGGTACGGTAAAAGCTGGCGAAACTCAAACTATAGAAGTAGACGGCAAGGACCTGGCTGAAGGTATGTACCTGGCTCGTATAGTAAACGGATCGGGTTCAAAGACTGTGAAGCTGTTAAAGAGAAAGTAACATTTGATTAAACTATACAAAAACAGACAGGCACTTTGCCTGTCTGTTTTTGTATAGTTTAATCAATTATGATGATAATGCAGCATGAAACCTTAAGGTACAAAGTTATCAGTCGCTCGTTGCTAAAAGTCTATAAGAGTGGGCTGGAGCATTCAGAATTTATTCCCTTTGTACTGAAAGCATTTCCCCATAGTATTTTAATAATTTACAATATAGTAGTTGAAATAAAGTATAAAATAATCACGGATACGTACTTTAAAATAACTATTTGAAAATGCTGTACTAATTGCTTCAAACTTACTGAAACTTGTACAGCGCAGAACCCAACACATTTTGTGTTTATTACCAACCTCTTTCCTTAGGTTGGGTTATTAAGCAGTTTTCCCCTCTTCAGGCTGTTCTGCATTGCACTCCATCATAACTTAAAATCCAGTCACGGGCTACCCAAAAAAGGCTTCCACTGATTCCGGCTTCTTCGTTGTAGCGCAACCACACAGGTACCTTAACTGACATAACATATTTTATATGAAATTAAACTGCTTACACGTCATAGGCAATTGCTACTCTATTGTCCAAACTTTACCGCAACCTCCTTAGTCTTTAGGCAAAAACATCACAACTAAAACTTTAAGCTTCTTATCGTTTGGCGCACCATGTTTCTGCTTTTAGCAGCCAATCACATTACATACAACTAGAAATCAACAATATGAAAGTATTTACTCATGAAAGAAATTAACAATTATTTAAACAAGGCAAGTGGTGTTACATTAAAGAAACTATGGCATTATGCTACTATAATGCTTGTTTTACTTTTATGTTCAGGACTTGATGCATTTTCTCAGAAGACGGATCCAGTACCGGGTAAAGGTGGAACAGTGGGAGTTAGCACTTCTACTAATAGAGGATTCGAAGTAGACGCTCATTTTCAATCTGGCACACTTCCTCCTTTTTGGAATGCTGGCAATTATACTAACTACCCTACTGTTGGCGATGATTGGACAGGAACTAATGGTGTCCTTAAGAAAGTAAATGGCAATTATGTTGTAGGAGAAACTGCAGACAAACAAACAGTTTGGAAGATAGATGGTAACTCAGGTAACAAAAGCATATATCCTGAGCTAGATATGTTTTCTGGTACAAGTAATAAAAACAGCGATTTTATTGGGTCAGGAGCCGGACAAGATCCTTGGAGTGTTAAAGCAGCTGATGGTGGCCCGCAGAAAAATGATATCACAAACGTATACCTGCATACAAGAAGAGATGTAAATGGTGATAAATGGCTGTTTTTCGCCTTCGAAACACGTTCTACAGATGGTACAAGTTATGGCGACATAGAATATAACCAGGCGGGTCTGGTTTTTACTGCTCCTAATGGAGGAAATGGCTCTATTGTAGGTAGCGGCCCATTAGGTGGTCGTACATTAAATGACTTTATCTTAAGCGTAGATTTTAGCGGTGGTGGTACAAATCCTAAGATTGCAGCTAGAGTTGTTCAGGCAGGCGGAGTATGGAGTGGGCCAATGAATGTGGATGCCTTTTCTTATTTAACTGTAAATATTTTGAATGTTCCTGCAGTTATACCTGGAGGAGGATTTAATGGTGATGGAAGCGCTTCTAATACTACTTATGCTTTCCAATTAATTGAAGGAGCTATAAACTTAACTGATTCAGGGCTGGAGCCTGATGCATGTAATCCTGCATCAACAATTACCTTTAAAACACGTTCATCCGATTCCTTTACCGCAGAGCTTAAAGATTTATCTGTGGTACCATTTACTATCGTTCCGCCTGCCACTTTAGCACTATCTGCTGATGTAACAGTTTGCCCTACGGAAAATGCCTCATTTACTGCTACTGTTGAAGGTGAAGGAGCATCAGGAGTAAATGTTAAGTGGTATAAAGTTGAGACAGCAGATAATCCTGGCACACCAAGCAACGAAGAAGTATTAGGTTCTGAAATAGCTGATGGAGGACTAGGAGGTAGAGCTAATATAACATCAACTGCATTAACAGAAACTTTAACAATAACTGGAGTAATAGCAGGAGATGCAGGTACTTACAAAGCCGTGTTAACTGGAGCAGTATGCGGGAACCCAGCTGATTATGCTGACCTTATTATAAATACAGTAGATAAACCAATAGTTGTTTTAACTAATGCCACTATTTGTGGTCCTGAAAAATCAAATAAATTAAAAGTCTGTAATCCGGTTGTTGGAGCTACCTACACTCTTGTTCAGATAAATACGGTACCTGAACCTGACGTTGAAGTTTATCATGAGGAAGTATTGGATTATGCAAATGGAGATTTAATATTTGATAACCTACTCGCAGGCTATGGATTTACTTTAACAATCAATTTGAATGGTTGTACAGCAACAACAACTTGCTCCGATAATGATGATTCATCTACTGGTAAAGATGGGCCAAATGACTTCATTCGTGAAACCTGCCCAACTCCTCTAGTTCAACCTGTAATAGGAGCAGCTTCTTCAATTGAGAGTTTAACTTCTTCCAGCGAAATCAAAAGTTCAGATAAGCTGGCAGAAGACAGAAAAATCACTGCTTACCCGGTTCCATTCCGAGACAGAGTTAATGTTGATTTTATATCCGAGCGAAGTGGTAGCTATACTATAAACCTCTATGATAGTAAAGGAAAACTTATCAAAGATTTGAGATCAGGAAAAGCAAAAGCCGGCCAATTGCAAACGATAGAAGTTGATGGTCGGAGCTTGCCTGATGGTATGTACTTCATTCGGGTAATAGATAACGCAGGCTCCAGAACAGTTAAACTGCTGAAAAAAGAGTAAAGTGGACTAAATAACAGTAATAATACAACTTAGAAACGGAAGCGGATATTAATTTCGCTTCCGTTTTTAATGAATAAGTATAAATATGTTCAAGTAAACATAGTATGTTTCTGCTATTTTTATTTGCCCTGATATTCTATAGTTTCCCCATGGTTTAAAAGTTATTAGCTTTAATTCATTATTTGTATAATACAAAATAAATTGACTTCCGTTATATTTAGTAAGTAGAAATTTGTAAGCTCTCCATGTAGACGCTGTGCTACTTAAAGAAAGTCGTCAGTATGACCCGGAAGTGGTCAGGAATAAAGAGCAGTCCCCTCTATCTGCTTTAAACAAATCATCCATTTCAGAAAACATTATTAGTTGAAGCTAAAAAGTAACACTGCTACAACATGTCTATTTTGTCTTTGGGTACACCCCCCGAAGTAGGATTAAAATCAACTAAGTTACTATGATAATACTTTGTCTCAACCAGGCAGGCAACAGCTACCTTGTTGCGGCTAATGCAGTACGTCCTCCCTGATTTGTAGCTTTTACCGAGCTATAACTTTACGCTACCTGCTTTGCAAAGTGCAAAGAGAAATTCTGAAGAAAGCCAAACATTAAATACTATGAAAACTTTTACTTATGAAAGACATTTTAATTCATACCCACAGAACGGGTAATTTTCTTTCGAAGCAGCTGCACGCACTATGGCAAATTGCTATGGTTATGACAGCTGTTTTTTCTTTTTCAGTTAATACTAATGCTCAAAACCTTCCACCTGCAACTTCATGTACCTCTAATGATCTTAGAGTACTCAGTGCTTCATTAAGCGGTACAGGTTGTGTGACTTGTACACCTGGAGAACCCCTTACATCAAACCTGACATTCAGAATTGAAAACACAACAGAATCTAATAGAACAGCATATGCTTATTGGGGCACTTTAGTAATTAAAGATGCAAATGGAAACGTTATCAGTAGCACTCCAATAAGTGACTGTAATGATGATGGTTTTCCGGGTGGAACAACACAAACACTTATAAGTATTCCAATCACCTATAATTGCGGTAACCAGGTAGAAATTCAAAACTTTTATGGTGCCTGGACTCCTGCCTCTGATATTGCAGCCAATCAATGTCCTGCAATAACTGCAAATCCTGATAAGATAGCTCCTAAATGCGATGCTATACCTGTGCTGCCGATCAGAACACCTGTTGTAGCTTTTGCCGGAGACGACTTTTCTATTACTTGTGTTAGTAATCCGAATGGTAAACAAATAGGAGAATCTCCTCAAACAGGGTTTACATATTCATGGACCCCTACTACTGGCCTAAGTGCATCCAACATAAGTAATCCAACTGCTAACCCAACTACCACAACAACTTATACTGTTACCAAGACAAGAACAGCAGATAATTGTTCTGATACAGATCAGATTACAGTAACTGTAGATAATGCAGCGGTTACAGCCTTTGCCGGAGACGACTTTACAATAACCTGTACCAGTAATACAAATGGTAAACAAATAGGAGAAGCACCCGATGCAGCTTTTACATATTCCTGGGAGCCTGCAGATGGCTTAAGTGCAACAAATATTAGTAACCCGATCGCGAACCCAACAGAGCCTAAAACTTATACAGTTACCAAAACTGATATTTCGTCAGGTTGTACGGATACAGACGTAATTGAGGTTGATGTAGACATTACTCCTTCAGGTGTTGTTGGTGTGCTGGATGAAGAAAGGTGTGGTCCTGGTATAGTAACTTTCGAGGTACCTACGCCACTAAATGGAGTAACTTATAGATGGTACGATGCTGCTACAAATGGTAACCTTCTAGAAACAGGTACAACATTTACTACAAGCAGTTTATCTTCAACAACCTCTTTCTGGATTACTGCTACCAGTGCTAACGGATGCGTAACTACACCTGAGGAGGTACAGGCATTGATATTTACACCAGTTGTAACCAATGCGGGCACAGATGTGACTTCATGCAGTGCAGATCCAGTACAATTAAATGGTTCTGTAACCGGTGGTGCAACCACGGGCAGCTGGACTGGTGGTACAGGTACATTTAACCCAAGCAGAAATGTGCTTAACCCAACTTATACTCCATCTGCAGCCGAAGTTAGTGCCGGTACAGTAACACTTACTTTGACATCTGCTGACCCAACAGGCCCTTGTCCAACAGATGATGATGCTGTCACTATAACCATTTCTAACATGGTGCTTTCAGCCATAGTAACTGATGTGGCCTGTAACGGCGCCAGCACCGGTGCCATTAATCTGAGCGTAAGTGGTGGCGTATCACCTTATACTTATGACTGGAGCAACGACGGTGCTGAATCGCCAGATAACGATCCACAGGATTTGACCGGACTTGCTGCAGGCAGCTATACTGTAACTGTAACTGATGCCAATGGCTGTACTGCTACTCTGACTGAGGTAGTGGATGAAGCCAGCGACATTACACTATCCGCAGTGGTAACCCATGTAGCTTGTAATGGCGGCAGTACTGGTGCAATAAATCTTAGTGTTAGCGGTGGTGTTAGCCCATATACCTTTGACTGGAGTAATGACGGTGCTGAATCACCTGACAACGATACAGAGGATCTTAGTGGGCTTGCGGCCGGTACATACACAGTAACAGTAACCGACGCTAATGGCTGCACAGAAACATTAACAAGAACTGTAGAAGAAGCAAGTGGTATTATGCTTTCTGCCATAGTTACAGATGTAGCCTGCAATGGCGCTAGTACAGGAGCCATTAACCTGAGCGTTAGCGGGGGTACCTCTCCCTATACTTATGATTGGAGCAACGATGGACTTGAGAACCCAGATAATGATGCTCAGGATTTGACAAATCTTGCAGCAGGTAGCTATACTGTAATCGTGACAGATGCTAACGGCTGTACTGCTACCCTAACTGAGACAGTGGATCAAGCCAGTGATATTGTTCTTTCTGCTGTGGTAACTGATGTGGCCTGTAACGGCGCCAGCACCGGTGCCATTAATTTGAGCGTAAGTGGTGGCGTATCACCTTATACTTATGACTGGAGCAACGACGGTGCTGAGTCGCCTGACAACGATCCACAGGATTTGACCGGACTTGCGGCCGGTACATACACTGTAACTGTAACCGATGCTAACGGTTGTACTGAAACCCTAACAGAAACAGTAGATCAACCAACTGGCATTACAGTAACTGCAACAGGTAGTAATCCTACCTGCGCCAATTTATCGGGAGGTTCTATTTCTGGAACAATATCCGGAGGTACAGGTCCATACACAGTTAGTGTTAATAACTTCGCATCATCTGTAAACAGTACCGGATCTTATACTATCCCTAATCTAGGAGCAGGATCTTATACTGTAAGTGTTAGAGATGCTAATCAATGTACAGCTTCCAGCAGTGTAGTTACTCTGGTGGCACCTACCTGCGTAGCCTTCGAGGGTTGTACTTTAGGTTACTGGAAAAACCACACAAACCGTTGGGTGACTTGTGATGGATTGAATTTATCTCCTAATACAAAATATGGAACTGTGTTTGCGGATGCTCCTGCCAGCTTAAAAGATCTGACACTAATACAAGTACTCAACCTTGGTGGTGGCGGTATTAATAATCTGGGTCGTCAGAGTGTAGCTGCAATTCTTAATGCTTGCCACCCAGATGTGGATTACAAATTGACTACTTCACAAATAATCAGTGGGGTTAATGCGGCATTCAGAAATAACACTGCAGGTTCATATGCGACATATTTAGATGGCCTAAACAATGCAGGTTGTCCTTTGGGTGGAACTCCTGCAACTCCAAAATCCATAACTAAAGTTCAGAAATTAGATGGCGTAGAGTCTGATCGTATCAGTGCTTACCCAACACCGTTCTCTGACAAGGCTACCATAGAATTTACTACCAGCCGTACCGAGAACTTTGTAGTGAACCTGTATGACATGAAAGGCGCACTGGTGAGACAACTGAAAGCGGGAACAGCCAAAGCAGGTGAACTGCAGGTGGTTGAAGTAGATGGTGCCGGCCTGAACGAAGGCTTGTACATTGCCCGTATGACCAGCGACTCCGGTGCCAAAGCCGTGAAACTATTATTGAAACGAGACTAAACAGTAGGAGGCTGTTTTAATACAGGCGGGGCGTCCGGTAACTATACCGGGCGCCCCGCCTTTTTTTATAAAATCTTCCGGAAATTGATGAAAGAGTATATATAAAAAGCCTTATTTAATTGTACTAAGTAATACCTGCTGTTAACTCAAGCTATATATTCTTTTACTATATAACAGTAGCTTTTTGTTTTATAAAGTGCAAAATATTATAAATATTAGTACATAATACTCGTATTGTAAAACTGTTTACTAATCCGGTGCCTGGTAGGGATGCTAAAACTATAAACCGGATTTATATCGCCCCAACCCTCTACACCTATAAGCCCTGATAGGCCCCGGCATAGTGCTGCGGGAATTACTTGTTTGTTAAAACAAATTAACAAAATGGTGAGACGCTACCAGTGGTTCATTTCTCAATTGGTTACTATTTCTGTTTTCTGGCATTATGGCAGGGGGCTTTGTGCTATCTGCCTTTCTTGCTATGTACCACAACCATTTTCAGGGTCATCTGCTAACCTAAACCCATACCAATCATGAGTAAATTATATGCCCGGCCCGAAGGCGCCCTCTACCTGGCGGCCCTGGTTGTAAAGCCTCCGTAGCCTGCTGAATCTGTGTTGTAAATTAACACAACGGTATTCATTCTCACGTTCCCTGTTGCCTGCTGTTGCAGGACGATTATCTGGTAATAACTATCATAAACTATGAAAACGAGTTATTTATGAAAAATTTCGACAATTACGCGTGTATAACGCAACACTTATTAAAAACGCATTGGCAGCGGCTATGGCTGGTGTTACTGCTTTTTGCAGTACCAGGCGTACTGAACGCAAACTATGTAAGCGTAGTCAAATCGAACAGCTACTCCAGCCAGCTTCTGCTTTCCAAATCCGGTGTAAGAGCTGCGCTATGGTCCGCTATGAACCTGGCAACCCCAAAAGCGGCAGCTGCTGCGTATGATGGGGGAGACTTTAGCCTGGACTTTGTGGCTGCAGCGCCTTACACTTATAACCACGCTACAGGCGGCGGCGCTTTCGATGACAGAACCATCGGGGTTAACAACGATGTAGTGGAGTCGCTGGAAGGCGGGGATTTTACCTGTGGCGACATTGTTACCTTCCTGACACAAATAACCGTGGCGGATGACGCTGTTGGTGCACAAACTATAGAACTGGATTATGAGTTTCTGGCAGATGCCACCGGGCAACCTGGTGTTGCACTGGGCGATATAGTGGGTGTACAGGTAAACTATGGCGATGTTGGCGGCGATGGCCCGGGCGGCACAGACGCTGGTATAGTTGATGATGGCGGCAGCACTGCAACATTAACAGAAGAGCAGCTTACAGGGCCATTATTCCAGAACGGCAGCAAACTGCTTGGCACCGTAAAAGTTGACGACCTGGAAGCCGGCGAAAAAGTAGTGTTGCGTATAGATGTACGTATCGAATGTGACCCTGGCAGCAAGCCAACCGGTAACCTGCAGGCCGCGATCAGTGCTGGTTTGGTAATTGATCCGTCAGATGACGTGATCAGTGTAGGTAACCAGACCGTTCCTTTCAAAAATGTAAACCAGATCATCTTCCCTACCTGTGACATTATACCTGATACAGCGGTTTGTTCAGGGGCAACCACCCAGTATACCGCTTCAAGCGATGTGGCAGATGCGACATATCTGTGGTCAATAACCGGTAACGGAACTATAGTTGGCGCGGCCGGAGATGGCACCAAAACGATAACCGCCACGGGCGGAGCTACTTCTACTTCGGTGCAGGTGCTGGCAGGGGCTGCCGGTACATATACACTGTCGGTTAAAATAAGCAAGCAGGGCTACGGCGATAAAATCTGTTCACAAACCATAACAGTAAACGCCATACCAGCTGCACCTACCGTAACCGTAGTCGATAATTGCGATGGTACTTCTACACTTACCGCCAGCAACTATACAGGCTCTCTGCTTTGGAGCAACGGCGCAACAACCGCAACTATAACCGTACAGGCTGCTGGTACTTACACCGTAACGCAAACAGTTAATGGCTGTACAAGTGCACCTGGCTCTGGCGTTGCAGCTCCCGGCACTACTCCTAATGCTCCGGGTACATCACCGGTATCGTATTGCGTGGGCGAAACAGCTGTAGCACTTACTGCCACTGGCACCAATCTGCTATGGTACACTGCACCAACAGGCGGAGAAGGCTCAGCTACTGCCCCTGTGCCAAGCACTGCCACTGCCACCACACTTACCTACTATGTAACACAAACTGTAGGTAACTGCGAAAGCCCGAGAGCAGCTATAGTTGTAACTATCAATCCTAATCCGGTAGCTACTGCATCTGTAACTGGTAAGTTAACCTGTAGTGTCAGATCTGTTACCTTAAGTGGTTCTGCAGATATTGCGGTTACTTCCTATTCCTGGACAGGACCAAACGACTTCACTTCTACAGCACAGAACCCATCTGTTATGGCACCTGGTACCTATACACTTACTGTAGAGACTGCAGCAGGCTGTACTGATACCGACCAGGTAGTGGTGGAAGAAGATAAAGATGTACCAACTGTAACAGCCGGCACATACGGACCTGTTTGCGTGGATGCTGCTGCCATCACCTTAGGCGGAACACCGGCGGGAGGCACCTGGACCGGAACCAGCGTAACAGCTGTGAATGGCGGCTACCAGTTTAACCCGGCCACTGCAGGTGTAGGCTCGCATGTGCTTACTTACACGGTAGTTGGTGAGAACGGATGCGAAGGTTCGGCAACTGCAACTATAGTTGTAAACGGCCTGCCGGCAGCTTATACTTTAACCGGAGGCGCTTACTGCACTGGAGCAACTCCAGCGGGTGCTGCCGTAACCCTTGCTGACTCTGACACAGGCATAAATTACCAGTTACAGATCAACAACAACGGCACCTGGACCAATGTAACCAATGCCATGGTAGCAGGCACAGGCGCAGGCATCAGCTTTGGTATACAGCCTGCAGGAACTTACCGTGTACTGGCCACCAATGCCACCACCGGCTGCGACGATACCTTTGGTAATGCAACAGTTATAGTTAACCCATTGCCTGAGGCTTCGGCTTCTGTAAGTGGTAAAATTACCTGCGACAACCCAACCGTAACTATAAGTGGCTCATCTGACATACAGGGAGCTGTTTATACCTGGGTAGGACCAACAGGCGCTGCGCTGGAAGGACAGCAGGTAGCCGTAGGAATGGAAGGTACTTATACACTGACCGTAACAAACCCTGAAACCGGCTGCTCAAACACTGCTACCGTTCAGGTAACCAAGGATATTGACGTGCCGCATGTTACTGTTCAGGAGTATGGCCGAATCTGCATAGATGCGCCAGCCTTTACGTTAGCGGGTACACCTGCAGGTGGTGTCTGGACTGGTGCCGGCGTAACAGCTGTAAATGGCGGCTATCAGTTTAACCCGGCTACAGCAGGTGTTGGATTGCATACGCTTACCTATACCGTAACCGGAACAAACGGATGTGTTGGTACTGCCACTACAACTATAAGAGTAATCGATCTGCCAACTGCTTATACATTGACCGGCGGCCACTACTGCCAGGGTGCTACCCCAGCCGGGGCCGTAGTAACCTTAGCTGATTCTGAAAATAATGTGGATTACCAGCTGCAGGTGCTGAACGGTGCTGTATGGACCAATGTTGGTGCTGAAGTAGAAGGTACCGGCTCCGCTATCAGCTTTGGCGTGCAGCCGGCCGGCAGGTACCGTGTGGTAGCTACCACAGACAAAGGCGGCTGCGATAACACCTTCGGCGATGCTATAGTTAAGGAAGAACCTCGTCCGGTAGTAGATGCCGGTGAAAGCAAGGTGCTTACCTGCGATGTGCAGTCTGTAAGGCTGAGAGGTACCTCCAATATGGAGAATGTAACCTTTGCCTGGACAACCCATGACGGTAACATTGTATCCGGTGCCAACAGTGCTGTAGCAGTTGTAAATGCGGCAGGTACCTACGTACTTACTGTAACCAACAACAGCACAGGCTGCAGCGCTTCAGACGAAGTAGTGGTAAGAGAGCGTACCGATCTGCCTAACGTAGATGCCGGCGCAACCCGCACCCTGACCTGTAAAGTAACATCTGTGCAGCTGCAGGGTACTTCTACTACCGAGAATGTATCGTACTTATGGACAACTACAGATGGTAACATTGTATCAGGTGCTACCACACTTACACCGGTTGTAAACGAGCCAGGTACTTATGTGCTTACTGTAACTCATAACCGTACTGGCTGCAGTGCATCTGATGCCGTAGTTGTTAACCTGAACGACGATGCACCGAATGTAGCAGCAATGGGCGGCACACTGGATTGCGTGACCGGTACGGTGCAGTTAACAGGTTCGTCTACCACAGCCAACGTATCGTACAGCTGGACCGGACCGGACGGAACTACCTATAACGAGCAGAACCCAACCGTGAACATGGCCGGTACTTATACCTTAACTGTTACCAACAACAGCACAGGTTGCAGCGCCACTGCCACTGCCACAGTACTGCCGGCGCAGGTGGTTACCCGCACCGAAGTTACCTGCTACGAAATCGACTTTGAGCAGGATGATACCGGTCTTATTACCTCTACCATGACCAATGCCGGTCTCGTTCAGATCGTAGGCCAGCGCCGCACACCGGAAGGACCGATAGCCCTGGGCAACCACGCCGCTATCTTCAACTCCGAAATGCCGACTGGTGACGATGAAGACCTGTACACTCCGGATTGGGGTAAAGTACTGATCATTAACCAGGACAGAACCAATGTGCCAAACGACAACCAATGGGGTGGCGTGCTGGAACTGGACTTCTCTGCTTTCGGACCTGTTACCATGACATCGCTCAGAGCGCTCGACATTGACGAGTACGAAGACTGGTCGTGGGTAGTGCTGTATGATGGTGCCGGTAACGAACTATACCGCGTGCAGCTGCAGCCGCTTGGCAATAACAGCAAACAGATCGTGGATCTGGGCAATACAGAGGGAGTTATGAAGATGCGTGTGTACCTGGATGGTACCGGCGTAGACTATGTAGGTTCCGGCGCGATCGATGAGATCAAGTTCTGCATTACCCGCGAAGTGGAAGAGCCATGCGTTACTCCTGAGCCAGAGCCAAGCTGTTACATCGCTGACTTCAACCAGGATGAGCCAGGCCTGATCACATCGACTACTACCAACGCTGGTGAGATCGGTATACTGGGTCGCCGCCGTACATCGGATGGACCAATAGCCCTGGGCAATCATGCTGCTATCTTTAATACCGGCATGCCGACTGGTGACGATGAAGACCTGTACACCGAAGACTGGGGCAATGTGCTGATCATCAACCAGGACAGAACCAACGTGCCGAACGATAACCAGTGGGGCGGTATCCTGGAACTGGACTTCTCTGCCTTCGGACCTGTAACGCTGTACTCACTTAAAGCACTTGATATCGATGAATATGAAGACTGGTCGTGGGTGAAACTATACGATGGCGAGGGCAACGAGCTGTACAGTGTACAACTGAAACCACTGGGCAACAACAGCAAGCAGATCGTAGACCTGGGTGCTACCAGCGGTGTAATGCTGATGAAAGTGTACCTCGATGGTACTGGTGTAGACTATGTAGGTTCTGGTGCAATTGACGACATCAGCTTCTGCATCGACAGCGAAAACGTTGCACTGCAAACTATAACCAGAGCAAGCGCGCTGCAGTCCGAAACCGCACCAGGTATAGAAGCGACAGCATACCCAATGCCATTCGCCGACAGAACTACCTTAGAGTTTACAGTGGCTGAGTCGCAGGAGTATGTAGTGCAGCTGTTTGATTCCAAAGGCCAGTTGGTACGCGAACTGAAAGCTGGTAATGCAGCGGCCGGCGAGCGGGTGTCTGTGGAAGTAGACGGCGCTAAACTGTCTGATGGCTTATACTTTGCCAACATTGTGTGCAAATCCGGTCTTCAAAAATCGGTGAAACTACTGCACAGAAAATAAGCAGACGATAGCTTACCTTATAAACTGCCCTGTAGCCACTGGCTGCAGGGCAGTTTTTTTATGCCCGGCCACAGCGCAGCAGAACTATAGCTGTTGCCACTTCCCGGGTTAACTATAGTTTAACAATAGGCGGTCTCCCGGGCAACTTATCACAGACTAATCCGGCCACTTCTGAAAAGACTTTGTAGAGCACAACAAACACTATACAGACAGCTATTTTAACCGGCATAGATGATGTTTATTTCGGTGTACTAAATTTTTTGAGGCCTTAACTAAATCCTTGCAGATGTGTGCTTTATCTTGAGAAGTGAGGGCTAAATAGGGTGATTAGCCTGAAAAAATAAACGTATACTATAGGGTGTTATTCATCCTGACGGTTCTGATCAGCTCTTTTTCAGAACTATAGTACTGTAAGCTTAAAAACCCTGATAAGCTTTGTCGCAAAATGGTGCTTGTTATTACTTATTTGTAAAGGTATAGTAATATGGTAAAGTTCTACATCCGGGGGTTGCTTCTGACATTTCCTGTATCTCCATTCTGGTTCCTGCAACAGGGCCCCTGATCTGTTTTGCGCGTCTCAAAGTAGGTCTTTTATCAATTATAATTTTTTTAATTATGGAAAAAGGAAATACCCGGCTACAAGGTGGGATGCCGCTTATTCCACTGCTTTTAAAACCTCCGTAATGCCATCCCGGCCTCAATACAGCTTATTTTACCTTGTGCTAAGTTACCCGCTTATTTAGAGAAAATTGCCTTATGAGAATTTATACAACTATGAAAGCTTACATCCTATGGAAAACTATAACAACTACTCCTGTCTGTTAAAAGATAAATTACTTACTCGCTTACAAAAAATTTCGGTTGCATTGCTTGCGCTTGCGTTGCCATTTGGTTTGCAGGCAAAAGAAGCACGACAAGCTGTAGAAAACTGCCACATCATCGACTTTAACCAGGAAAGCACCGGCCTGATAACAGCTACCACTACCAATGCAGGTATGGTGGATATTGTAGGCCAGCGCCGCACCCCGGATGGGCCTATTGCCTTAGGCAACCACGCCGCTATTTTTGATACCGGCCAGCCAACCGGCGACGATACCGACCTGTACACCGATGACTGGGGCAACGTACTCATCATTAACCAGGACAGAACCAACGTGCCAAACGACAACCAATGGGGCGGCGTGATGGAGCTGGATTTCTCAGCAGTAGGTCCGGTAACACTGTACTCACTCAAAGCTTTGGATATCGATGAATACGAAGACTGGTCGTGGGTGAAACTATACGATGCCAATGGAAATGAACTGTACAGCGTGCAACTACAACCACTGGGTGACAACAGCAAGCAAATGGTTGACCTGGGCGGAACAAAAGGAGTTATGAAGATGCGCGTGTACCTCGATGGTACCGGCGAGGACTTTGTAGGTTCCGGCGCGATTGACGACATTATGTTCTGTGTGGAAGTAGAGGAGCCGCAACGATGCTTTATTGCTGATTTCAACCAGGAAGGAACCGGCCTGATCGAGTCTACCATGACCAATGCAGGAGAGATCGGTATTTTAGGTCGTGCCCGGACTTCTACTGGTCCTGTAGCACTGGGCAACCATGCCGCCATTTTCGACAGTGGCATGCCAACCGGTGACGACGACGACTTATATACAGACGATTGGGGCAATGTACTGATCATTAACCAGGACAGAACCAACGTACCGAATGATAACCAGTGGGGCGGTATCCTGGAACTGGACTTCTCAGCTTTCGGACCTGTTACCATGTATTCGCTTAAAGCCCTCGATATTGACGAGTACGAAGACTGGTCGTGGGTAGTGCTGTACGACGGTGCCGGTAACGAACTATACCGCGTGCAGCTGCAGCCATTAGGTAATAACAGCAAACAGATGGTTGACCTGGCTGGCACAGAAGGTGTGATGAAAATGCGTGTGTACCTGGATGGCACAGGAGAGGATTATGTAGGCTCCGGCGCTATTGATGACATCATGTTCTGTGTGGAAGAGAAGAAACCAGAGACCTGCTTTATAGCTGACTTCAACCAGGAGTCAACCGGTCTGCTTGAAGCTACCACCACCAATGCCGGTGATATTGGTTTACTGGGTCGCCGCCGTACCGCTGATGGTTCAATTGCCTTAGGCAACCACGCTGCTATTTTCGATACTGGCATGCCAACCGGCGACGATACTGACCTGTACACTGAGGACTGGGGTAACGTGCTCATCATCAACCAGGACAGAACCGGCGAACCAAACGACAACCAATGGGGCGGCGTGATGGAGCTGGATTTCTCTGACTTCGGCCCTGTGACTCTGTACTCACTTAAAGCTTTGGATATTGACGAATACGAAGACTGGTCGTGGGTGAAACTATACGATGGCAATGGCAACGAACTATACAGTGTGCAACTGCAGCCGCTTGGTAACAACAGCAAACAAATGGTTGACTTAGGTGGTACCAGTGGTGTAATGCTGATGAAAGTGTACCTGGATGGTACCGGCGAGGACTTTGTAGGTTCAGGCGCGATTGATGATATCAGTTTCTGTATAGATGGCAACAGTGCTTCTGCTGCCCTGCAGGCTGGCAACACAAGCGAGTTAAAAGCTGATCCGAAAGCCGCTATAGATGCTACTGTGTACCCAATGCCATTCACCGACAGAACTACCTTAGAGTTCACAGTGGCTGAGTCGCAGGAGTACGTGGTGCAGCTGTTTGATTCCAAAGGCCAGTTGGTACGCGAACTGAAAGCTGGTAACGCAGTAGCCGGCGAGCGGGTGTCTGTGGAAGTAGACGGCGCTAAACTGTCTGATGGCTTATACTTTGCCAACATTGTGTGCAAATCCGGTCTTCAAAAATCGGTGAAACTGCTGCACAGAAAATAAGCAGAATATAGCTTACCTTATAAACTGCCCTGTAGCCACTGGCTGCAAGGCAGTTTTTTTATGCCCGGCCCAACTATAGGCAGCTGCAGATTTTTAGCGTACTTTGCCTGCATGCTAAAGATCGCGATCACAGGGCCGGAGTCTACAGGTAAGTCTACTTTATCGGCACAGCTGGCAAAACACTATAACACGGTTTGGGTACCCGAATTTGCCCGCACCTACATAGCCAGCCTGAACAGGGAGTACACTATAGACGATATTGAAGCGATAGCCCGCGGGCAATTGCAACAGGAGCAGCAACTGCAGGCCAGTGCCGGAACTATACTGATCTCAGATACCGACCTGCTGGTACTTAAAATATGGAGCGAGCATGCCTTTGGCAGAACACCCGCCTTTGTACTCGACAGATTACAGCAACAGGACTATAACCTTTACCTGCTGATGGGCGTTGATTTGCCCTGGGAGCCTGATCCGCAGCGCGAGCACCCGCACCTGCGCCAGTTTTTTTACGACTGGTACAAGCGCGAGCTGCAGACCATGGGCGTACCCTTTGCCGAGATAAGCGGGCAGCAGCAGGAGCGTTTCCGGAATGCCCTGCAGCACATTAATGCCCTGTTACGGCAAGCCAAACTATAACTATAGCCGCATGCTACATTTCTTAGAGAACGAAAACTATAAAATTGGTGTCGAGAGTCTGGGCGCCGAACTGCAGCACTTTATAAAGCTGGATGAGCAGCTGGAATTTATCTGGGTGGCCGATCCGGCTGTTTGGGCCAGCCATGCCCCCAACCTGTTCCCGATCGTAGGCGAACTCCCCGATTTTAAGTACACCTACAACAACAAAACCTACCCGATGCAGCGCCACGGCTTTGCCCGCAAAAAGGAATTTAAGCTGATAGAAGAGCATCGGGATAAACTGGTATTTGAGCTGACCCACGACGAGGAAACGCTGGCGCAGTATCCGTTTAAGTTTACCCTGCTGATAGCCTACAAACTGGAATGGAACAAGCTATCGGTAACTTACCTGGTGCGCAACGACGATGTACATAGCCTGTATTTTTCGGTGGGCGGGCATCCGGGTTTTAACGTACCTTTTTACCCCGACGAGAACTATACCGATTATTACCTCGAGTTTGAGAAAGAGGAGACTCTGAGCCGGTATCTGCTGAACGGGAATGGCCTGCAAAACGGCGATACGGAACGTGTACTGGAACAGGAACGCGTACTGCACCTCAACCATAGTTACTTCGACAAAGATGCACTGGTGTTCAAGAACCTGAACTCTGAGAAAGTAACCCTGGCCAGCACCACCAACCCGAGAACTGTGGAAGTGGAATTCAAAGGCTTTCCGTACCTGGGTATCTGGGCAAAGCCGGGGCCAAGCAAGTATGTGTGCATTGAGCCCTGGTGTGGCATAGCCGGCCGGGTAGGGGAAACAGGCGAGCTGCAGGAAAAAGAAGGCATACAGGAGTTAGGACCAAAACAGGCATTCGAGCGCACCTACACCATCACCATACTATAGCCCGAACTACAGCAAACAAAAAAGCCCCTGGCAGTACATAACGGCCAGGGGCTTTTTGTTTGTCAGTTTATTGCAAAGAAGGTTCCGGAAGCTTCGGAAACTTTATAGTTCTGAAGTCATAATTCGGTTCAAAATCATTTACCGGCAACGAAATGCCGGGCGGAAGGTCCAGGTCTGGCAGGCCATCGCCAAGCGGTTCGCCACCGTCATCGTCGTTGTCGGTTGATGGCGGGTGATTAAACTTTGTGCGCGGCGAAAAGGCGTAATAAGCCAGTATAGTAAGCAAAGCTAAAGTATACAGTAGGCTGATCATCATCACAATTTCGGCTTAATTTATTATCAGTTCAGCGGGCATATCTTCCTGGTTTTGCTATAGTTAGGAGCGGGAGCAAGAAAACGTGCCTGTACCTTTTAAAACGTACTTTGCGTTTTATGGTTTGTACATTGGCTAAAAAAATTCCTATAAATCTGTATTTTGTTATATACCGATGTGCTAATTAAGGCGCTGGCTTTTTAAAACCGTTTTAAAGCCGTACTTTTGCCGGCAGTAGGGGTGCCTTATAACAACGGGCTGAGATCATACCCATTGAACCTGTACGGGTAATGCCGTCGTAGGGAAACAAAAGGGAAACACAAAAAAGCAGGATGCTAACCCCTGGCAGACCTGTATGTGTCACTTTATCTTTTTAACCATTTCATGAAAAATTTCCTGTTTGCACTGGCCATGTGTTTGTTGCCATTGCAGTTGCTTGCACAGTTTAACCTGAGCGGGCGCGTCACCGATTCCACCACCGGCAATTCCCTTCCGGGGGCTACCATTCTGCTCGAGAACACCAGCCTGGGCACTACTTCCGGAGCCGACGGCGCATTTGCCTTTACCAACCTGGCGGCCGGTAACTATAGTTTAAAAGTGAGCTTTTTAGGGTTTGAGCAGAAAAAAGTAACTATAAACCTGCAAAAAAACGAGCAGGTGCAGCTTGCCCTGACCCCGCAAACATTCAAGGCCGATGAAGTTGTAGTGCTATCAACCCGCGCCGACGAAAGAACCGGAACCACTTACACCAACGTAACCCGCGAAGCCATAGAAGAGCGAAACTTTGGACAGGATCTGCCTTACCTGCTGGAAAATACACCTGCTGTTGTGGTAAATTCTGATGCCGGCGCCGGCGTGGGTTATACGGGCATCCGTATTCGTGGCTCTGATATTTCGCGCATCAACGTAACTATAAACGGCATACCGGTAAACGATTCGGAGAGCCACGGCGTGTTTTTTGTGAACATGCCGGATTTTGCCTCGTCCATTGAGGATATACAGGTGCAGCGGGGTGTGGGAACATCCACTAACGGGGCCGGTGCCTTTGGTGCCAGCATCAATATCCAGACCCAGCGCGTGCGCCCGGAAGCGTACGCCGAAACAGACCATAGTTATGGCTCTTTTGATACCTGGAAAAACAACCTGCGCTTTGGTACAGGCCTGATCAATGGTAAGTTCGCATTTGATGGCCGCCTGTCGCGCCTGAAGTCGGATGGGTATATTGACCGGGCTTTCTCTGATCTGAAGTCGTTCTATTTTTCGGGTGGCTACTACGGCGATAAAACCATGCTGAAGTTTGTGACCTTTTCGGGCAAAGAGAAAACCTACCAGGCCTGGGATGGCGTGCCGGAAGAGCTCCTGAAAACAAACCGCACTTATAACGGCATCGGCAGCTATACCGACGAGAACGGGGAGGAGCAATTTTACGAAAACGAGACCGATAACTACCAGCAGGACCACTACCAGCTGCATTTTGCCCAGGACCTACTGCCACGTCTTAACCTTGGCGGAGCCCTGCATTTTACCCGCGGCCGTGGTTACTATGAGCAGTACAAAGAGAATCAGAAGCTGAGCAACTATGGCCTGACACCTGTAACGATAGGCACCGAAACAATATCCCGCACCGACCTGATCCGGCAGAAGTGGCTTGATAACTACTTTTACGGTGCTACTTACGCCCTGAACTATAGCACCATAGGCAACAAACTGAATGCTACCGTAGGCGGTGCTTGGAACAAGTACGACGGCGACCATTACGGCGAAGTGATATGGGCACGATATGCCTCTGCCAGCGAGATCGGGCACCGTTACTACTATAACAAAGCCATTAAAACAGATTTTAACGTGTTTGCGAAAACGAACTACCAGCTAACCGATAAACTGGGCTTGTTTGGCGATCTGCAGTACCGTACTATAAATTATAAGCTAAACGGTGTGGATGATGATAACCGCAACGTAACGCAGCAGGCCGATTTCAATTTCCTGAACCCGAAAGCCGGCGTAACCTATAGTTTATCAGAAAAGCAGTTGTTGTATGCGTCTTACGCCATCGGTAACCGCGAGCCGTCGCGCTCTGATTTTACCGACCACAAACGCCAGGGACCTGAAGAAAATGTGCAGCCGAAACACGAAACGCTGTATAACCTGGAAACCGGCTACAAGCTGCACGGCGCCACCACACTTTTAGGCCACGAAGCCAGCTATAGTTTCGATGCCACTTACTACTACATGGACTACAACAACCAACTGGTACCAACCGGAGAGTTAAACGATGTAGGCTCGCCGCTGCGTACCAACATAAAAGACAGCTATAGAACCGGCCTGGAACTGGCAGGTGCCTTAAACCTGAACAACGTGGTGGAAGTGAGCAGCAATGTGGCCTTTAGCCGCAACAAGATCCGCAATTTTACGGAAATGCTGTATGTGTATGATGGGGACTACAATGTAGAGGACGTTTTAAAAACAACTCTCTCGGAGACAGACATTGCTTTTTCGCCGGCTATAGTTTCGGCGCATAAACTGGAAGTGCAGCCTGTAAAAGGCCTTAAAGCTGCTGTTCTTTACAAAACCGTTGGCAAGCAATACCTGGATAACACCAGCTCCGACGACCGGAAAATAGATGCCTACCAGGTAATGGACCTGCGCCTGCGCTACACCATAAAACCAGGCTTTATGAAGGAACTGGAGTTTGCCCTGCTGGTAAACAACCTGCTGAACAAAAAGTATGTGGCCAACGGCTATACCTGGACCGAACTATACAGTGGCGACCAGAACCGTTACGACTATAACTACTACTATCCGCAGGCCACCCGCAATTTCCTGTTCTCTGTCGGGATGAAGTTTTAAACGATAGCTATAGTTTGCACAAAGGAGCCCTGCCAGTAATGGCGGGGCTTTTTTATGACCAGTGATTAAAGGGATTAAGCAGGATTATTATGATCCTCTAAACCAAAATCGGGGAAAATTTTGAGATGGTTATGATCCACGTTGTTACCATTTTAATTGCCGCCCAGTGTGTGCCATGCAATGAATCATATTTAATCAGTCAAATCATTCTTAATCACTGGTTCAGACAATAATCCTGAAAATCCTTGAATCCTGTAAATCCTGATTCAGACAATCCATTTAAAATTTTATCTTTGCGTATTACCCTTTCTTACAAACCCTTAAAACAAAACTATGGCTTACGAATCATCAGGTGCGCCTGATTACTATAACATCGACGACCTGCTTACCGAAGAGCATTTACTTATCCGCCAGACCATGCGCGATTTTGTGAAGCGCGAGATTTCTCCTTACATCGAAAAATGGGCACAGGATGCACATTTCCCATCAGAGATCGTGAAGAAGTTCGGCAATGTAGGTGCTTTCGGACCAACTATACCAACCGAGTACGGCGGCGGTGGCCTGGACTATATCAGCTACGGCATTATTATGCAGGAAATTGAGCGCGGCGATTCAGGCATGCGTTCAACGGCTTCGGTGCAGGGCTCGCTGGTAATGTACCCGATCTATAAGTATGGGTCTGAGGAGCAGCGCAAAAAGTACCTGCCTAAGCTGGCAAGCGGCGAGTGGCTGGGTTGCTTTGGCTTAACAGAACCTGACTTTGGCTCTAACCCGGGCGGTATGGTGACCAACATCAAAGACATGGGCGATCATTACCTGCTTAACGGTTCTAAAATGTGGATATCGAACTCTCCGGAGTGCCAGGTAGCTGTAGTTTGGGCCAAAAACGAAGAAGGCCGAATCAAAGGCCTAATCGTGGAGCGCGGCATGGAAGGCTTTACCACTCCAGAGATTCACAACAAATGGAGCTTACGTGCCAGCTGCACTGGAGAGCTTGTTTTTGATAACGTGAAAGTGCCAAAAGAGAACCTGCTGCCTAACGTAGATGGTTTGCGCGGCCCGCTGGGTTGCCTTGATTCTGCCCGTTACGGTATTTCGTGGGGTGCCATTGGCGCTGCTATCGATTGCTACGAGTCGGCGCTGAAGTATAGCAAGGAGCGTATCCAGTTCGATAAACCGATCGGTGGTTTCCAACTGACACAAAAGAAACTGGCCGAAATGCTGACCGAAATAACCAAAGCCCAGCTGATGGTATGGCGTTTAGGAACCCTGATGAACGAAGGCAAAGCCACAACCCAGCAAATATCTATGGCAAAGCGCAACAGCGTGGATATGGCCCTGCACATTGCCCGCGAAGCACGCCAGATACATGGCGGCATGGGCATCACCGGCGAGTACCCGATCATGCGCCACATGATGAACCTGGAATCAGTAATTACTTACGAAGGAACCCACGACATTCACCTGCTGATTACGGGTGCTGATATCACCGGCATTCAGGCGTTTAAGTAGTCGTTGATCGTTATTCGGATGGCGATTGAAATATAAACTATAGTTAAGGCAGCTGCGAAAGTGGCTGCCTTTTTTAATTGTCTGAATCAGGATTTACAGGATTAAAGGATGAACAGGATAGGGATGTAGAGACGCAAGATTTTGCGTCTCTACTATGAAACGATAGGCTAAACTATAGTTTGGCAGTACTTTGTAACGATAGCTAAGCGAGTCTGGAGACTCGCCAACACCCTGCGGCACCGGTTGGATACCGGCGCCAGAATTAAAAATCCTGAAAATCCTTAAACCCCCATTAATCCCGGTTCAGACAATAATCCACAAATACTGTAAAATCAGAAGAATCCCTCTAATCACTGGTCTGGATCTTCCTCCTCCCTGAACTCGTTCCTGAATTTTGTACCCGGGCTATACTTCATCATGCTTTCCCAGAGCCTGTCGAACTCGCGGCTATAGTCCTGTACAATGCTTAGGTTATCGGTTACCAGTATGTTTTCGTGGTTAAACATGGCGGCGCTGCGGGTCCAGTTATAGCTGCCGGTCAGTACGCGCACTTCATCAAAAATGGCGAACTTATGGTGCATGTGGCTGCGTGTTTTATCGATGCGCACCTGCAAACCCTTAAAGGCAAGCTCTCTGATATCTGACCCTGCATCATGCAGCTTTTTGTTATCCGTAATGATCCGGATATGTAAACCACGGTAATGCGCCCGCAGAATGGCATCCGATATCCGGTCGTCGCTGATCGTAAATACACAGATCTTTATCGTTTTTTCTGCTTCATCAATGGCCCTGATAATGGCATTCAGACAGTCATCACCGGGACTGAAAAAAGCATGGCTGGTAATTTTATGATGGCTGGGGCGCATGGAATTCTTATTTTAGAGCATTGTAAGATACATCAGCTGCCGCAGGATAAGTAGTAACTATAGATTTTGCTAATTACATTGGATTTATGGGTAAAAACTATAAAATATTTAGCAAAATTTCTTAAATTCGAAGGTGAAAATGGAGCGAAAGCAGTGCCCATAGTGTTACCTGTAGGTAGTGCAAAAGCTGATTTTAAAGTAGAAGATAAAGTAATGAGAGAAGACTATCTCACTGGCGGAAATGAGTACATGACGCCAACCGAACGCGACATAGACAAGGCGCTCCGTCCGCTTAGCTTTTCCGATTTTACCGGTCAGGCTAAGGTGGTGGAGAACCTGAAAATATTTGTGCAGGCGGCCAAAAACCGTGGCGAAGCGCTGGACCACGTGCTGTTGCACGGACCTCCGGGCCTTGGCAAGACCACGCTCTCGCATATTATTGCCTCTGAGCTGGATGCAGGTATTAAAATGACATCGGGCCCGGTATTGGATAAGCCTAGCGACCTGGCGGGTTTGCTGACCAACCTGGATGCCAATGATGTGCTGTTCATTGACGAGATTCACCGCCTGAACCCGATCGTGGAAGAGTACCTGTACTCGGCCATGGAGGACTATAAGATTGATATCATGCTCGATTCTGGTCCTAATGCCCGTTCAGTGCAGATCAGCCTGAACCCGTTTACGCTGATCGGTGCTACCACGCGTTCCGGTTTGCTGACCTCGCCGCTTCGTGCACGTTTCAGTATTAACTCGCGCCTGGAGTATTACGATGCAGAACTGCTGACCTCTATCGTGAAGCGTTCGTCGGCCCTGTTAGGTGCGCCGATACACGAAGACGCTGCCTTTGAGATTGCCCGCCGTAGCCGTGGTACCCCGCGTATTGCCAACAACCTGCTGCGCCGTACCCGCGACTTTGCCCAGGTAAAAGGTAACGGAACTATAACCGTAGAGATAGCCCGGTTTGCGCTGAATGCCCTGGATGTAGACCAGAACGGCCTCGACGATATGGACAACAGAATCCTGATGACGATCATCGACAAGTTTAAAGGTGGCCCGGTAGGCATCACAACTATAGCCACTGCCTGCGGCGAAGAGTCTGAAACGATTGAAGAAGTATATGAGCCATTCCTGATACAGGAAGGTTATATAAAACGAACTGCCCGCGGCCGCGAAGCCACCGAAATGGCCTATCGCCACTTAGGTAAAATTCCGCCTCAGGAAGTAGTAGCCGGCGGCTTGTTCGATCAGCCACAGGCGTAACTATAGCAAAACAAAAAGAGCAGGTGGGGAGCCTGCTCTTTTTATTTCTACCCTAACTCTCCCCTAAAAACAGGGAGGGAGCCTGTCAGAACGAACAAGCCGTTAAATTGATACCTCTCGCTGTTTCCGGTTTCTTAATCCGGAACTATAGCTGAAGCGGATTTCTGATCCACGCAAACTATAAACAGGGATTAAGAAATCCCAGGCAGATGGCTTCCGGGCAAGGATGTCCGAAAGAGCCTGAGAGCTATAGTTAGCCAGACGCTCACAGGTCTGGAAGGCACTGTGAGATCTTTTGAAAAATCATGTTAAATCAGATAAATCCCTTTTAATCGCTGGTCGGATTTATTTTCGCGTAATTTTGTTGTTCAAACTATAGCAGCAAACTATAAGCTGGCTAAACTATAACTTGAACAAAGCACAACAGACATATCTTATCAAACAGAAGGCGCAGGAACTGGGCTTTATGTATTGTGGCATCTCGAAGGCTGGTTTTCTGGAAGAGGAAGCGCCGCGCCTGGAGCGTTGGCTGAACCAGAACATGCACGGGCAAATGCACTACATGGAGAACCACTTCGATAAGCGCCTGGACCCGCGCCTGTTGGTGGATGGGGCAAAATCGGTGGTGTCGTTGCTGCTTAATTACTACCCGGATAAAGAGACACAACAGCCCGAAGAAGATACTTACAAGATCTCGAAATACGCGTACGGCACCGATTACCACTTTGTGATCAAAGACAAGCTGAAAACACTGCTGGGCTACATTAACGAAACGATCGGGGAAGTAGATGGCCGTTGCTTTGTAGACTCGGCACCGGTGCTGGACAAGGCCTGGGCTGCCAAAAGCGGACTGGGTTGGGTGGGCAAACATACACTCCTTATTACGCCACAGGCAGGCAGCTTTTACTTTATAGCCGAGCTGATCATAGACCTGGAACTGGAATATGACGGGCCGATAAAAGATTACTGCGGAAGTTGTACCAAGTGCATTGATGCCTGCCCGACAGATGCTATTGTAGAGCCACACGTAGTGGATGGCAGCAAATGCATCTCTTACTTTACCATTGAGCTGAAAGACCAGCTGCCTGCTGAAATGAACGGCAGGTTTGGCAACTGGGTGTTTGGCTGCGACATCTGCCAGGATGTGTGCCCGTGGAACCGTTTCAGTAAACCGCACACGGAGCCTGCTTTTGCGCCGCACCCCGACCTTAAAAACCTGAAAACAAGCGACTGGCAGGAACTGACGCATGAGGTTTTCTCACAGCTCTTCAAAAAATCGGCAGTAAAACGGACGGGCTACAACGGCCTGTTGCGCAACATTAAATTTGTGGAAGAAGGCCAGGAGCACTGGCCCGATCCTATGGCTGAAGCTTAGCGAAAACGCGGTTGATGATAAACAGGTATTTACCGGAGAACTGGTCGTAACACCATTGTTTAAGCTGTAGCAGCTCATCTGCTACCAGAAATTTAAAGGCTTTTCTGAGTTCCTTTTCAAACAGCATTCTGTCGAAGCTAACCTTCAGCAAAATGGTTTTCACATATTCCAACATGTCAGTAAAATAATAGAATCAAGTTCTGTTTTCAGATATGCATACAGGTAATAAAAGTGCCGGTTATTTTTACTGATTTCTCAGTTATAATTACTTACTCTACCATGCTAACTCAGTAATTCCCGCTTTGTTTAGAGAGCAGAGCAGCTATAAATTGCTAAATTTGCTTCTTAGCCCTGCCGGCTATACCTTGTAAACCATGCGCTGCACTTTGTTAACCTTACTTTTGCTGCTTTTATTGCCCGGTGTTCTGCTGGCGCAACAGATCAGTATTGAGTTAGGTAAAAGCCCGCTCCCCATTAACCAGTACTATACTATTGGCATTAAGCTGCAGGACCAGCAGCTGAAGGAATACACCCCGTTTCCGGAGATAGAAGGCTTTAAGAAAAGCAGCAAGTACTCGTCTACCGAAACCATTATTACAGGCGGCACTACCACCAAAATCCTGACGGTGTACCAGAACTATGCGCCCCTGCAGGAAGGCGAGTTTGTACTGAAACCTTTTAGCATGAAAGTAAACGGGCAAACGGTGCAGTCGCAGGGGACAACTATAGTTGTAAAGCCGATGGCGGCAGCCACACCCGGCACCAACCTGCCCGACCTGATAACACCGGATGAAAAGCCTGAAACGGTGCTGGATGCGCAACCGGAGTTTATCGAAAAAGATGACAATGCCTTTCTGACGCTGTACACCAGCAAAGACGAAGTGTTTATAGGCGAAGGCTTTACTGTTGCGCTGTATTTTTACCTGGCCGCCGAAGACCAGCAGCTCCTCGAGTTTCATGACTTTGCGAACCAGATAAGCGGCATCCTGCGCCAGTTAAAGCAACCTAATGTATGGGAAGAATCGTTTGAGTTTTCGGAGATAACGCCGGAGAATGTGACTGTGGAAGGCAAGCCGTATTTGCGGTTTAAACTATACGAAGCCGTGCTTTACCCCATTAACCAGCAACCGATCCGGTTTCCGCAGTTGTCGCTTAAAATGCTGAAGTACAAGGTAGCCAAACAGCCCAGTTTGCTGAACACTGAGCGCCAGGAAGGTTACAAAACATACTTTGCCCGCCCCCGCGAGATAAACGTGAAACAGCTGCCCCCGCACCCGCTGCGCGATGTAGTGCCGGTTGGTAACTATAGGTTGAGCGAACGATTATCGAAAGAATCGGTAGAAGTAAATAAGAGCTTTACTTATTTGTTTCAGGTGGTAGGCGAAGGCAACATGGCAGCTATTATGCCGCCTGTGCCCGAAGCACCGCCCGGGCTGGAGTTTTACCCGCCCGATGTGCGCCAGGACGTAACCCGCCGGGCAGGCCGGGTATCGGGGTCTAAAAGCTTCCGGTATGCCCTGCTTGGACGCGAGCCCGGGGAGTACAACCTGCAGGACGCGCTGCAGTGGATCTACTTCGACCCGGTTGCCGCAAAATACGACACCCTTCGGCCTACACTGGCAGTAACTATAACCGGCACCCGCGATACCAATGCCCTGGTGCTGTCGCGCGACTTAGGGCCGTTTTACAAGATCATCGAAAACGAGGATAATACATTGGTTAGCCTGCACCAGTTCGATGAGATCAAGCGGTATACCAATATTATTCTGGTGGTATTGCTGGCGGTGTCGGGGTTTGTGTTTATTAAACGAAGAAAACTATGAGCAATACATACGGCACTATTTTCAGGATAACCACTTTCGGCGAGTCGCATGGCCCGGCTGTGGGCGTAACGATAGATGGCTGCCCGGCAGGCCTGGAAATTACCACCGACGAGATACAGGCTGCCCTGGACCGCCGCCGCCCGGGCCAATCCGATATTACCACCCCGCGCAAGGAAGAGGACAAGGTAACCATACTTTCGGGCGTGTTTGAAGGCGTAACCACCGGCACACCCATTACTCTGGTGGTTAACAACAAAGACCAGCACAGCCACGATTATAGCCACATACAGCACGCTTTCCGCCCATCCCACGCCGATTATACCTACACCGCCAAGTACGGCACCCGCGATTACCGGGGAGGTGGCCGCAGCTCGGCCCGCGAAACGGTTGCGCGTGTAGCTGCCGGTGCCATTGCCGCAAAGCTGCTGAAAGAACAGGGCATCGCGGTAAACAGCTATGTGTCGCAGGTAGGGAGCATAAAGCTGCGCAAACACTACAGCAAGCTCGATTTTAAAAAGATAGATGCCAACAAAGTGCGCTGCCCCGATGGCAAAGTAGCAGCCCGTATGATCGGACTGATAGAAGATGCCCGTAACAACCTGGATACGATTGGTGGCGTGGTAAGCTGCGTGATACAAGGCGTGCCCGCCGGTTTAGGCGAGCCTGTTTTCGATAAGCTGCATGCGGAATTGGGCAAGGCCATGCTGAGCATTAATGCCGTGAAAGGTTTTGAGTATGGCAGCGGGTTTGAAGGCGTAAAACTGCGCGGCTCCCAGCACAACGACGAATTTTACACCGACGAAGACGGCAGTATCAAGACCAGGACAAACCACTCCGGTGGCATACAGGGCGGCATCAGCAACGGGCAGGATATTTACTTTAATGTGGCGTTTAAGCCGGTAGCTACCATTCTGCAACCCCAGACAACTATAAACGATGCCGGCGAAGAGATAACCCTGCAGGGCAAAGGCCGCCACGACCCCTGCGTGCTGCCACGCGCTGTACCTATCGTAGATGCCATGGCCGCCCTGGTGCTGGCAGATTTCTGGCTTCGCAAAAAGGTTAACAAACTATAGTTTAGCCGAACACCGTAGCCGGCACATAACCCACTTAATTAATTCCTCCGGGTGAACGACAATCGGGCATTTGTGTATCGGAAGATAACTATAGCTAAAACAAAAACGCCGCCCCTGCATAAAGCAGGAGCGGCGTTTTTTATAGGTAACTATAGGTTAGAACAGATGCAGGTGCACCACCAGGTACCAGATAATAACCAGGATTGGCAGCAGGAACGGGATAGAATAGCGGATAACATAGCCAAAGAAACTTGGCATTTTAATACCGGCGTTCTCAGCGATGGCCTTCACCATAAAGTTAGGTCCGTTGCCAATGTAGGTAAATGCACCAAACAGTACCGATGCCAGCGAGATGGCTTCTAACTGAACTAAGGTACTCAGTCCGGCGGCAGAGGTGCCTTCTGCAAACATTCTTACATCAGTAACGCTGGCCTGCGACAGCTCAGACTTGGCCATAGCCAGCGACAGGAAGTTAGCATAGGTCGGGGCGTTATCCAGGAAGCCGGAGAGTGAACCAGTTGCCCAGTACAGGAAGTTAGGCGTAATGTATTGCGCATACTGCGGCGCCGAAGCTATTTCGGCTGCCAGTTGCAGTGCCGGCATCATGGTAAAGAAGATACCAAAGAACAGGAACACTACCTCCAGAATTGGGTGGAAGTTAAAGTGGTTACCGGCCAGGGCAGCTTTACTGGAGAAACGGTACGCCATAAAAGCGGCAGAAAGCTGGATGATCTCGCGCAGGAACGAAATTTTGGCGCCTTCATAAGATATGTGCGGCAATCCATCTATCACGTTCGGGTCCAGGGCAACGGCACCAACTATAATGGCCAGCCAGAACAGGTTGCGCTTGCCTGAGAAGTGGAATTCCGTTTTTTCTTCAATTTTAGCAACTACTGCCGGGTTCGGTGTAAAGTCGGATATTTTATTCCTACGATCTACAAGGTAAAAAGCAAGGCAAAGCAGCGCGATTGCGATCATCCACGGAAAGAACAGGTGCTGCAGTGTCCAGAAGAATGGTACACCTTTTATAAAGCCGATGAAAAGCGGCGGATCGCCAAGCGGGGTAAGCAAACCACCGGCGTTACTTACTATAAAAATAAAGAAGATGATCTGGTATGGCTTAATGCGATGGTTGTTGAGCCTGATGAACGGGCGGATAAGCAACAGCGAAGCACCCGTAGTACCGATAACGTTGGCAAGAATGGCACCTATGGCAACCAGCGCCACGTTCATAATTGGAGTGGCATTGGCGTTCACGTTCAGGTAAATACCGCCGGCCGCTATATACAACGAGCTAAGCAGGGCTGCAAACGTAATGTATTCGGCCAGTGTATGTATTGGCATGTGCACATCGCCCATCACAAAAAGGTAATAACCCAGTACAGTAAGGCCGAGTATTACAGCTACTTTTTTATAGTTGTTTTCCCAGAAATGTCCGAAAAAGATGGGGCCGGCAGCGATCATACCGATCAGAAGCAGAAAAGGAATGATAAGGAAGCCCGGCGGAGAATGTAGGTTCTGAGCCAGTAAAATAAAATTAATCAGCATAGATGTTGGGGTGTTGAGTTGGTTAGTTGTCGGCAAAGATAGCTTTTCTGCTATTATAAGCCATTTTTAAGCTAATATTTATAACTTTTTGTTGATTCTGTGCAGTTGCATTTACGGTCTGATTTGCTGTTGTTGTATCTGAAAATTACCTAATTTTGGAAACTTTACGGCTATGTCCGAGGTTTTACTTAAAACGTAGATTTCCATGATAGAAAATAAAGAAAAAATGGTGTCGGTGTATGCAGAGGCTAACCCGAACCCAGAGTCGATGAAGTTTGTGATGAACGTGCAGTTACTGCCGGATGGCCAGAGCGTGGATTACCCGGATCTGGAAAGCGCAGTAGATTCGCCGTTGGCACAGGAGCTTTTTAACTTTGATTATGTTGGCCGTGTGTTCATTGCCAGCAACTTTGTAACCGTTACCAAAAACTCAAATCTGGAGTGGGTAAAACTTATCCCGGAACTGCGTACTTTCCTGAAGTCGTATGTAGAGGCAGGCGGCCCGGCTTTTAACGAAGGTTTCTCGGCTGCTCCTAAAACAACCGACACAGCTTCTGCCGAAACATCGGAAGGCGATGCTGCTATCGTTAAGAAAGTGATCGACCTGCTGGAAAACTATGTACGCCCTGCTGTAGAACAGGATGGTGGTAACATCTCTTTCAAATCATACAACGACGGTGTGGTAACTGTACACCTGCAAGGCTCATGCAGCGGCTGCCCTTCAGCAACTGTAACTCTAAAAGCCGGTATCGAGAACCTGCTGAAGCGTATGGTACCAGAAGTAAAAGAAGTAGTAGCAGATGGTGTAACATTCTAACACCTGACGTACAGAACTATAGAAAACGCCAGCCGCGCAAGCAGCTGGCGTTTTTGTTTTACCAGTAGCCTGGACAACGATTAATGGAGATTAAATTGATGTCCGGGATATGTAGAGACGAAATACCTTGCGTCTACGCTATGCAACTATAGGTTAGTCTTGTCCTGCAACTATAGCCCAGCGTGTCAGCAAGCTACTGTACGTTATCAGTTAGGTACCGGCGCCAGTTTTCTCGTAATTAGCTGGAACAACTATAGAACTATAGCTCACTCCTCACTTTAATTACGCTGGCGCGGATCTGTGATCCGTGACTTATCTATAAAGTTGGATTTACAATCCAACTGGGCGGGACGCCCAACTATAGTTCGACACGAGCGAGGACGCTCGCGCCATGGGATTTACCATTACAACTATAGTTTTGCCAACTATAGCTTACAGTAAACTATAGTTTCTTGCTGGTGCAGACATTTAGTTACAAACCGGAAGCAATAACCTGCAGCTTGAGTCAATTTTAACCTGAAACTTATAGTTCCATAGCGGAAACGCAACATTTGTGGCTTTACATTTTCCAGGGACCCTGCAACGAACAAAACAAAAAAGCCCGGGGCAATTGCCCCGGGCTTTCTGATGATAAGCTATAGTTGCTTAGCGAACTTTTTGTGCTGCCGGAGCAGGTGCTGGTTTCTTCTCGTCTTTCATGGTGTCTACTACAATTGGAGCTGCAATAAACAACGACGAGTACACACCAAACAGGATACCGATCATCATGGCAAGCGAGAAACCACGCAGGATCTCACCACCGAAAATGAACAGCACCAGCACCACCATAAATACTGTAGCCGATGTAATAATGGTACGGCTGAAAGTATGGATCAGGGCAGGGTTGATGATCTCTCTCACGTGTAGTTTCGGGTTATCAACCATGTATTCACGTACACGGTCAAAAATTACCACGGTATCGTTAATAGAGAAACCGATGATGGTAAGTATCGCCGCAATAAATACCTGGTCCATTTCATAAGAGATACCGAACAGGTCCAGAATAGCGAATACGGCAATGATCATCAGGGCATCGTGCAGCAAGGCTACCACACCACCCAGCGAGAACTGCCACTTGCTGAAGCGGAACATTACGTAAATAAAGATACCGATCAGGGAAAGTACCAGGGCTATCACAGCTGTGTTCTGAATATCATCAGCCATAGTTGCACCTACTTTAGAGGAGCTAAGTACTTTCGGGTTCAGGTTACTGAATTCGGCAAGACCGGCGTTCAGAGCTGTTTTTACCTGCTCATCTGCTTCAATGCTTTCATCCTCGGCTAACCAGCTGGTAATAACTTTTACACGGTTTGAAGCACCAAATGTTTTTACTTCGGTACCCGCTTCGTGGAAGTTGTCAGTCAGGGACTCGCGCACATCAGATGCCGGCACAGCCTGGTCGAACTCCACTACATAAGAGCGGCCGCCTTTAAAGTCTACACCCAGGTTTGGTCCTTTAATCGCCATGGCAATAAAACCAAAGGCAAGCAGACCCAGCGAGAAGGCATAAGCAGGTTTTTTCCACTTCATTACATCAAACTTCACGTTCTGGAACATTCTCTCCGCAAATGCATTAGAGAACGACAGTTTACCAGCTCTCTGGAAAGAAACCTCGATCAGAAGGCGTGAAATATATACTGAAGTAAAGAACGAAGTAACAATACCTAACATCAGGGTGATTGCGAAGCCTTTAACAGGACCTGAACCGAAGAAGTAAAGGATGAAACCAGCCAGGAAGGTAGTTACGTTCGCATCCAGAATGGTCATGAACGCTTTGTCGTAACCTTTGTTGATCACTTCGCGGATATGAAGACCTTTCCGGGCTTCCTCACGCATACGTTCAAATATCAGTACGTTCGCATCCACGGCCATACCCAGTGTAAGTACGATACCGGCAATACCAGGCAGGGTAAGCGCAGCGTTGAACTGTGCCAGGATACCCAGGATAAAGAATACGTTGAATACAAGCGCTAAGTCGGCGATAAGACCACCACGGCTATAGTAAGCGATCATGAACACTACTACAACCGCTAAACCAGCCAGTGTAGATAACAGACCCTGGTTAATAGCTTCCTGACCCAGTGACGGACCAACGATAGCTTCTTCCACGATACGGGTCGGAGCTGGCATTTTACCAGCCTTCAGGATGTTTGCCAAGTCCTGCGCTTCTTCAATGGTAAAGTTACCGGAGATAGAAGAGTTACCACCTGTAATTTCGCCCTGCACAACAGGAGCAGAATATACATAGTTATCGAGCACGATCGCGATCTGACGACCTACGTTCTCGCCGGTAAGGCGGGCCCATTTTTTAGCGCCTGTCGGTGTCATAGTCATGGTAATTTCCGGACGGCTCTGCTGGTCAAAGTCCTGGCGGGCATCGTTGATCGCATCACCTGAAAGTGGTGCTCTGCCATCACGGCCTTTCTTAATAGCGTACAGCTCCAGGAACTCCTGGCGGTTCTCACCCACGATAGGCTTCACATCCCACAAGAACTTCATGTTAGGAGGGAAGATCGCGCGTACATCAGGCCTTGCAAAAATGTCGTTGATCTTGGCAGTATCGCGCACGTTGGCACCAATACCGTTAGGCAGCTGTGTAAACAAAGTAGCCAGCGGGCCAGCCTCGTTCATCAGCGAATCAGCAGCAGCTAAAGCAGCAGCGGCAGTGTCGGTTGATGCAGCAGGAGCAGCAGTAGAATCGGTACCGGCAGCAGCCTGCGCCAGTACATCGCCTTCGGCAGCGCTGTCAGTTTTAGCAGCAGCGGTGTTCAGGTTCAGGTTGCCATCTTTCTGTTGTTTTTTCAGGTGCTCGTTCAGCTGCATAAAATACGGGCTGAACTCCTGTGGTGTCCATACTTCCCAGAACTCCAGGTTAGCCATACCAGAAAGCAGCTTACGCACACGCTCCGGGTTGTCGATACCTGGCAATTCTATCTGAATGCGGCCGGAACCTTTCAGACGCTGGATGTTTGGCTGGTTTACACCAAATTTGTCGATACGGGTACGCAGGATGTTGAAAGAACGCTCGATCGCATCTTCCACTTCCTTGTCGATCACGTTGATTACTTCTTCGTTGGTAGACTCGTAGCTGATCTTGCCACGGTTAGCAGTGTTGGAGAAGATACGGCTTAAGCGGCCTTCCGGCTCCACTTCGCGGTACGCCTGGGCAAACAGCGTTGTAAAGCGTGCCTGGCTGGTTTTCTGCAGTTCTTTAGCACGGTCCAGCGCTTTCAGGAAGCTTGGGTCCTTGCTGTTACCAGACATGGACTTGATGATCTCGATAGGCGATACTTCCAGCACAACGTGCATACCACCTTTCAGGTCAAGGCCAAGGCCCAGTTCATTTTCTTTGATCTCCTGGTACGTGTAGCCCAGGAAAACAGGCTCTTTCCAGATAGAATCAAGGTATTCCTGCTTCTTATCCAGATCTATGTTGCCCTGTGCATCGGTAGCGTATGCTTCTGCATCCTTCTGCACATTGTTGGCAACAAACGAGAATGACAGGAAGTAAAGGCACAGCGCCGATACGATAACTGTCAATGTGATAATTAACGATTTGTTACGCATTGGTTAAATAAAAATTATGGGAATAGATTGTTAGGTTACTATTTGTAAGTAGCTGCATATCAGTGAATATTATAGATAACTGAATGCCGGCACAACGCGTTCCGTCGGGGGCAATGCCTGCCCGGAATGCGGTTTAAAAGATAGGGGAGAAACTATAGCCTAAGGGGCGTTGGGCTGTATAGTTACCGGAAAGAGTTGCGCCACAAAGCCGTTGCCGGTTGGCAGGGCCGCCTGGGCGGGCAGTAATTCGTCGGTTGGAGCTGCAAAAGCGGGCAGCGGGGCAGGCAGTGTAGCCTGCTGCAGGTTTAAGGTAACAAAAGAGGTGGTTGCCTCTAACGATACTTTCTGCTTTACTACTGTTTTGTGTTCCGGAACCGGGGCATCAGCTACGGTGGATGCTTCCTGTTTCGGGCTTGTATCTGCCGGCAAACTATAGGCACGCACTTCCTGGCCATTGAGCATAAGCGCCCAAAGCAGGGTAACCGACATCAGCAGATGCCTGAAGTGTTGTGCTATAGTTGTTGTTTTTGGCATGTATAGTTACAAATGTAACGGCTTTCCTGTAAAAATAAAATCGTTATCGGTTTACTTCTATAAATCGCTTGATGTCGTGCTTCTTGCCGATCAGGATCAGGATATCGGAAGGATAGATGATAGTGTCGGCCTTCGGTACACCGATGATATGCTCTACCTGGGTTGGTTTGCCGTCCTGCATCTCCTCAAAAAAACGCTTTATCGTGATCATGTTCAGGTTGTACTTTTCACGGAGCGAGATCTTGGCCAGGGTCTTGTTGGCAATGCCCGGAGGCGTGTTTATCTCCACGATCTCATAGTTGTCGGGCAATGACAGGAAGGTGCGGATGTTAGGTTGAAGCAGGCGTTCGGCCACTGTTTTACCAACTTCCCCTTCCGGCGACAGGATTTCCTGCACACCCATTTTCTCGAGGATGCGGCGCTGCTGCTTGTTGGAGGCACGCGTAATCACCCGCTTGATGTTCAGTTCCTGCAGGTTGGCGGTGGTAATAAGCAATGCCTCAAAATCCTCGCCAATGGCCACGATCACGGCATCCATGTCCTGCACGTTCTGGGCTTCCAGGGCGCGTATATCGGTGGCATCCAGGGCTACAGCATAGGCTACTTCGTCTTTTATGTCCTCTACATGATCTTCGTTCAGATCGATAGCGAGCACTTCGGCGCCCCGTTCTGCCAGCGTTCTGGCAATGGAGTTACCAAATATTCCGAGTCCTATTACTGCAAACTTGTGCCTCATGCCTATTTTATCTTAGTGTTCAGGAACGTGGTCAATACATCCAGCCCCCGCTCAAAGTTATTATTATTCGGGATAATAATATCAGCGTCGTTTTTATAAGGCTTGATATACTTCTCGTAGGTAGGTGCTACGTGGTTGGTGTACCGGTACAGCACATCGTCCAGGTCGTAGCCGCGCTCTATTTTATCGCGAACTATACGGCGCTGCAGTTTTATGTACTCTTTGGCATCGATGTAAACTTTCAGGTCCAGCAGTTTGGCGATCTCCTCAAAGTAAAACACAAAAATGCCCTCCACTACCACAATAGGAGCCGGCTTAAACTCCAGCTGCTTTGGTACTACGTTTGGGTTGTTAAAAGTGTATTCCTGGCGGTAAACGGTATGGCCCTGGCTCACACGAAGTACATCGTGGGCGTAGGCTTTGTCGTCGATGCAGGATGGAAGGTCGAAGTTAATTACGCCGTTGGCATCACAGGTTTGCTGATCCCTTGTTCTGTAATAATTGTCCTGCGAGATCAGGCAGATGTTTTCCGGTGAGAACGAAGTAAGTAGCTTGTTCAAAAAAGTGGTTTTTCCTGAAGCACTACCTCCTGTAATCCCGACGATAAATGGCTTTTGCATTGGAAGCTATGGTTTCAGGCTACAAAATTAAGATTTTATAAGGCACAAGACCATAACTGCACGAATAAATTTATAGTTTCTACTGCGCCTGCAGAAATTGTATCAGCCTTTGCATGGCCTGGCCGCGGTGGCTGATGGCGTTTTTCTCTTCGGAGCTCATTTCGGCAAAAGTGCGGTCGTGGCCTTCAGGAATAAAAACCGGATCGTAGCCAAAGCCCTTGTTACCTTTATATTCCGTGGCTATAGTTCCGTTCACGATGCCTTCGAACTGGTACTCCTGGTTGTCTAAATACAAGGTAATGCTGGTGCGGAAGCGCGCGCGGCGGTTGTCGTGGGTTTGCAGGCTTTGCAGCAATTTGTTGATGTTGTCGGTATCGGAGCGTTGGGGGCCGGCATAGCGGGCAGAGTACACGCCTGGTTCGCCGCAAAGCGCATCCACTTCCAGTCCGGTGTCGTCGGCAAAACAGTTTACGCTATAGTTTTCCCATACATAGTGTGCTTTCTGGCGCGAGTTGCCTTCCAGTGTGTCCTGGTCTTCAGCCAGCTCTTCGTGGCAGCCAATGTCTTCCAGGCTCAGCAGCTTATACTTGCCTTCCAGCATCTGACTCACTTCTGCAATCTTGTTCCGGTTATTAGTGGCAAAGCAAAGCTCTTTCATGGAGGTAATATTGTTTAATTGTTGATGGCTAAATTGTTAAAATGTAAATGTTGTGGATTGTATATCCTATACCTGCTTTGTAGTTGATTAGCATGGTTTAATGTTGGAGTGGTAATTGTAACAAGTCATACTTTTTGTGTACAACAATTTAACCATCAACAATTCAGCAATTAATTCTAATGCAGATAAGCCGCTACTTCCTGTTCCTGCAGCACTACTTCCACGTGCTCCCGTAGTGTAGTAGCCAGCGAGAAGCCGGTGTAAGTTGAGGCAACCGGGAACAAGGTATGGTGGCGGTTCACCAGTGTTGCAATCTCTACTTTTTTAGGGTTTTGCGGCAGGAAGGAGTTTAGCGTGTAGGCCAGCGTTTTGCCGGTATTCAGCACATCGTCTACTATAATCACCACTTTGCCGGCTATAGTTATAGTTGCGGGCTCCAGCACTACCGGCGAGTCCAGCGGGCTGACCTTGTTTAGCCTTATAGTTAGCAGGTGCACTGTAATAGGGGAGATGCTGCGTAACTGCTCAGCCAGCATGGTGGCCAGTCTGGTTCCTTTCTCGTGGATGCCGGCCAGCACCAGCTCCTGCTCCTCAAAATTGTGCTCATACATCTCGTAGGCCATGCGCTTTATTTTTTGCTCGATCTGTGCCTGGTCCAGTATAAGGTGTTGCTGCGCGTGTATCATGGTTTATTTTGGTTGGTAGCGTTGCGGCTATGGCAAAGTTATAAGATAAATTGCAGCAGCATAGTAATTTAGCCAGCTGTAAAATAATTTAGTTTATAGCGTTTTAATTTCAGAAAGTATTGTTAAATTTGCAGTCCGATTCAGAAATTAAGGTTAATTAACGTTTATAATAATGAAAAAAGGCATTCACCCAGAATACAGAGAGGTGGTTTTCCAGGATATGACAAGTGATTTCAAATTTATCACGCGTTCTACAATGAACTCTGATGAGACAATCACTATGGAAGACGGTAAAGAGTATCCGGTAATCAAAGTGGAGGTTTCTTCTGCTTCTCACCCTTTCTACACTGGTAAAAACATCTTCGTGGATACTGCTGGTCGTGTGGAGAAATTCAACACCCGTTACAAGAAAAAATAAGCGGTTCCGCCCGGTTAAAACGTTTCTTAAAGAGTCTTTCCGTAATTTTCGGGAAGACTTTTTTATTTTTGCTCTATGAACATCATTCTCTTCGACGATCCGGTTATCCGGCAGAGCCTGTTGCCGCTTACCTTTACGCGGCCCGTGGCTTACATCCGGACCGGTATTTTAACTATAGCCGAAAAGTGGCAGGAACTGACAAGGCAGGTAGCTTCGTCGCTCACACAAAATTACCTGAGCGCCAAGTTTATACCTTACTTTGATAGTACGCATAACTGCTACATAAACGGCGCGGTGATACCAACGGTAGAACTGATAGAGCAAATGAAGGGCCTGAGCTTTGGCGAGTCGTACTGGCAGGGCGATACCCTGATCGCTTTTAACGGTGGCGGAGCGCAGATAGATAACCTGGACGAGTTGCAGGAAAAAGCACAGCAAAGCAAAAAGCTGGCACTGGATGCCGGGGTGCTGATGATCCGGGAGGTGTGGGAGATTTTTGTACACAACGGGCGCGAGATCCGGAGCGATTTTAAACTCCTGACCAAAGACCGCAAAAGCCAGCCGGTAAACGATAAGCATACGATAGTTTACAACGAGGCAAATATTTTTATTGAAGAAGGTGCCAAAATACGCGCAGCCGTGCTGAACGCCGAAGACGGACCGATCTATATTGGCAAAGATGCACAGGTGCAGGAAGGTGCGCTTATAAAAGGGCCATTTGCGCTGTGCGAAGGCAGCCACGTGAACATGGGCGGCAAAATGCGCGGCGATGTAACAGTTGGGCCACATTCCAAAGTAGGTGGCGAGATCAGTGCATCGGTAATTCTGGGTTACTCCAACAAAGGCCACGATGGCTTTTTAGGCAACTCGGTGCTGGGCGAGTGGTGCAATTTAGGTGCCGATACCAACACATCCAACCTGAAGAACAACTATGCACAGGTCAAACTATGGAACTATAGCAAAGGCGGTTTTAAGAACACCGGGCAGCAGTTCTGCGGTTTAATTATGGGCGACCACAGCAAATGCGGCATCAATACTATGTTCAATACCGGAACGGTGGTGGGCGTAAGTGCCAACATTTTTGGCTCGGGCTTTCCGCGTAACTTTATACCTTCGTTTAGCTGGGGCGGTGCCGCGGGCTTCGAAACGTTTCAGCTGCGCAAAGTATACGAGGTCGCCGAAAAGGTAATGGAACGCCGCCAAAAAGTTTTAGACGATACCGAAAAAGCGATCTTAACCGAAATCTTCAACCAGACCCAGCCATACAGGGTGTGGGACAAGGTTTAATTGTTGAATTGCTGAATTGTTGATTGTTGGGCTCGTGGTTTGTGAAATCTATAGTTCAGGTCAACAATATAACCATCAAACAATTTAACAATCAACAACTAACAATTAACTATAAACGTGCAGTTCTCTCAGATTTTAGGACACCAGGAAACGAAGCAGATGCTTGTAAACTCTGTGCAGCAGAACCACGTGGCGCATGCGCAGCTGTTTCTGGGCAAGGAGGGAAGTGCAAACCTGGCGCTGGCACTGGCTTATGCCACCTACATCAACTGCGAGAACAAGCAGGCCGATGATTCATGTGGAACATGTGGCAGCTGCACTAAAATGAACAAACTGGTGCACCCGGACTTTAACTTCGTGATGCCGGTTACCGCTACCAGAAATACTACAGGCAAGGATGTGCTGAGCCAGAACTTCCTGAACGACTGGCGCGCGTTTGTGCTGGCAAGCCCCTACCAGGGCCTGAACGAGTGGATGCAACACATTGGCGCAGAGAACAAGCAAGGCGCTATTTCGAAAGAGGAAAGCCGGCAACTGGTAAAACTGGTGTCGCTGAAGGCCTTTGAAGGGGACTATAAAATTGTGCTGATCTGGTTACCCGAGCTGATGCACCCGTTTGCGGCCAATGCCCTGCTGAAACTGCTGGAGGAGCCACCGGCTAAAACCCTGTTCCTGCTGGTTTCGCAGCAATCGGATAAGCTGCTGGCAACTATAACTTCGCGTACCCAGATTGTGCAGGTTCGCAATTTTACCGAAGAAGAAGTAGTAACCTGGCTGCAACAGAAGTATAACGCCGAAGCCACCGCTGCGCGCCAGATAGCACAATTAGCCGAAGGCAACCTGAACATGGCCGCGAACCTGCTCTCCGAAGTAAGCTCCGACTATTTCAGTTTTTTCCGCGACTGGCTGCGCAACTGCTATGGCTACAAGTTTGGCGAGCTGATAGAGATGAGCGAGGATTTTCAGAAGCTGGGCCGCGAGAACCAGAAGAACTTTTTACTTTATGCGCTTAACCTTTTCCGGAAGGTGATGTTGTATGGTGTAGATGCCGGCCTGATAGCTTATTTGCCAGCCGACGAGATGAAGTTTGTACAGGATTTCTCGAAACTGGTGCACACCGACAACGGCGCCCGTATGGCCGAAGAACTGAACCAGGCACACTACCACATCGAGCGGAATGCCAACCCTAAAATTGTTTTCGTAGACAGCTCTATACAGATCGCGCACTTTTTGCGTGGCAACTACTAAAAGATCATGACAACTATACAGAATAAAATCATAAACATTGGTACGCGTGGCAGTAAACTGGCGCTGTGGCAGGCAAATACAGTAGCCGATAAACTACAGGCAGCAGGTTTTGCTACCGAACTGGTCATTATTACTACCAAAGGCGACCGCATGCTGGACAGGTCGCTGGACAAGCTGGGCTCTAAAGGTGTTTTTACCGAAGAGCTGGAAGATGGCCTGCGCGATGGCAGCATTGATATTGCCGTGCATAGTGCCAAAGATGTACAGTCTAAAGTATCAGAAGACCTGGAGCTGCTGGCGTTTATGGAGCGCGAAAAAGTGAACGATGTGCTTTTATCGCTGAACCCGGATTTTAAACTGGAACCAGGCAGTAACGCTAAAATTGGTACATCTTCTACACGCCGCCGTGCGCTGCTTAACAAGTTTTACCCGAATGTGGTAACCGGCGAATCGCGCGGAAACCTGCAGACACGCTTGAAAAAGCTGGAAAACGGAGAATTTGATGCCCTGATGCTGGCGTTTGCCGGTGTGCACCGCATGGAATACGATAACCTGATCGTACATATCTTCCCGGAAGACCAGTTTGTACCCGCTGCCGGACAGGGAAGCGTTGCCGTAGAATGTGCCATGAATCTGGAGCCCGAGTTAAAGGCCCGCATAAAAGCGGCGGTAGATCACCCGGAAACCCACCATTGCTTGCTGGCCGAACGTGCTTTCCTGAGAACTATGGAGGGAGGCTGCAGCATTCCGTCGTTTACACTGGCAACCCTGAAAGACGAAAATACCCTGCAGATACAAGGCGGCATCGTTAGCCTGGACGGGCAGCGCCACCTGTACGAAGTATATGAAGCCCCGATTGCAGAGGCAGAAACGATTGGTAAGAAGCTGGCCGAAACTATACTCAGCCAGGGCGGTGTGGAGATTCTGAAAGAGATAAAAGAACAACGCAGCTAAACTATAGCCAAAACGAATCTGACGAAATACGAAAAGAGGCGCACCTGTTGCGCCTCTTTTTTTGTGAACTGAAATCAATCTGCATCATACCGCAAGTTTAACGGGGTGTAACTTGTGGTTACCGATGGTGCTAGTTTGTAACTGGCGTTCTGCATCAGCTGAAAACTATAGTTTTGCGGTAATCTATAGTTGAGCTATAGTTGTGGTAATTTAATTTCTATGGCGCGAGCGTCCACGCTCGTGTCGAACTATAGTTGGGCGTCCCGCCCAGTTGGATCACAGATCCAACTTTATAGATAAGTCACGGATCGCAGATCCGCGCCAGCGTAGAACAATAGTTCGGGTACAGTTCTATAGTTTCAAAGCAAAGCTAAACTATAGCTGGGCCTATAGTTTCATAGCGGAGACGCAAAATCTTGGGTCTCTACATTGGGCCAATCCGTTCAATCTTCATTAATCCTGGTTCAGGCAAAATCCACTGATCTGCAACCTGACAGAAATCATATAAAATCAGCGTAATCTCCTTAATCGCAGGTCCTGATTTGGATTACAGCTAAAAAATAGGAATCTTCAAGCTCCAGAAAACTATACGAACTATGAAACTACAGAAAATGCTTTGCGCTATAGTTGCGCTGCTGTTCTTAAGTACCACGCTTGCATCCGCCCAGAAACCGAAAGGCAAAGACCAACTGGTAACCATAAACACGCCGCAGGGCGACATCAAACTCATCCTCTTCGACCAGACCCCAAAACACAAAGAGAACTTTCTGAAGCTGGCCAAAGAAGGCTTTTTCGACGGTACTACTTTCCACCGGGTGATTGATGGGTTTATGATACAGGGCGGCGACCCGAACAGCAAGGACGACAACCCGAACAACGACGGCTCCGGCGGACCAGGCTACACCATACCGGCCGAAATTAACCCCGAGTTTAAGCATGTGCGTGGCGCTGTGGCTGCCGCGCGCATGGGCGACCAGGTAAACCCGATGAAAGAATCGAGCGGCTCGCAGTTTTATATTGTAGAGAACCACGATGGCACACCGATGCTGGACGAAGCTTACACAGTTTTCGGGCAGGTGGTAGATGGCCTGGATGTAGTGGATAAAATTGCCGAGCAGCCTAAGAACCAGCGCGACCGCCCGCTAACGGATGTGAAGATGAAAGTGACCGTGGAAGACGTGAAGAAAAAGAAGATTGCCAAGAAGTATAACTACAACTATAGCACGCACTCGCTTACCAAATAAGCATGAAGAAAATACTGATCACGGGCTCTAACGGATTGCTGGGACAGAAACTTGCCGAACTGCTGCTTACCCAACCGGATGTAGAGCTACTGGCTACCAGTCGCGGCGAAAACAAGCTGGCAACTATACTGCCGCAGGTGCCTTTTGCATCGATGGACGTAACCGATCCGGCGCAGGTAGAAGCTATAGTTAGCGGATTCCGGCCAACGCATATCATCCACACCGCCGCCATGACCAACGTGGACCAGTGCGAGACTGACCATGCAGGCGCGCTGCTGCTGAACCGCGATGCCGTGCAGTTTCTGGTTAATGCCTGCGAGAAATATAACGCACACCTGATACACGTAAGCACCGACTTTATTTTTGACGGCGAAGACGGACCGTACAGCGAGGAGGCCAAAGCCAACCCGGTAAACTTTTATGGTGAAACCAAACGCCTGGCCGAAGAAATTGTAAAGAAGGCTAAATGTAAGTGGGCGATTCTGCGCACCGTGCTGGTGTACGGGGTAGCCCACAACTATGGCCGAACCAACATTGTGCTGTGGGTACGCGATAGTTTACAGGCGGGCAAAGTAATTAAAGTAGTGATCGACCAGTTCCGGACGCCTACGCTGGCCGAGGACCTGGCACAAGGTTGCTGGCTGGCGGCAAAACACGACGCGGAAGGCATTTACCATATCTCAGGTTCCGAAATGCTGACACCTTACGACATGGCTCTGCAGGTAGCTGACTACTTTAACCTGGACAAATCACTGATAGATAAGGCTGATGGCAGCACCTTTACACAGCCGGCAAAACGCCCGCCTAAAACCGGATTCATTATCGCGAAAGCTAAAAAAGACCTTGGCTACAGGCCGCATAGTTTTGCAGAAGGCATACAGATTGTGGCCGAACAGGCTGCTCAATAGCAGTTTCCGGGTTCGTCAGGAGAAAGCTGTGTTTGGTCGGTGAAATATTAAAAATATCGAATTTAATATGGCGCTCTCAGATGCAATCCCTAAATTGTAAGCTTAAATCCAGAATACTATACTCTTAACAACCTAACTAAACTAATCAACTTCTACCTTTTTTATGAGTGCTAACAAAGAATCCTGGGGCTCGCGCGTGGGTCTCATTCTGGCCATGGCCGGTAATGCTGTTGGTCTCGGTAACTTCCTGAGGTTTCCGGTACAGGCCGTACAGAACGGTGGTGGCGCGTTTATTCTCCCTTACTTAGTATGCTTTTTAGTAATGGGTATTCCATTGCTCTGGATCGAATGGTCGATGGGCCGTTTCGGGGGCAGATATGGTAACCACTCTACGCCTTATATTGTGGATACCATGGGTAAACACCGCCTCTGGAAATACATTGGCGTATTCGGTATCTGGACAAACATTGCCGTGGCAGCTTACTATTGCTACATCGAGTCCTGGACGCTGTCTTATGTTGTGCACTCAATACTCGGCACTTTTAATGGCATGGACCAGGAAGGAGTTGCTGCTTTCTTTAACACCTACGTGAGTATCGGCGAATCTACACTGGGCATTCCGCTGGAGGCCGTTGTATTTTACGTGCTCTGCTTGTTGCTGAACACCTGGATCCTTTCGCAGGGCCTGGCTGGTGGCGTAGAGCGTGTAGCCAAAGTAGGCATGCCGCTCTTGATTCTGTTCGGTATGTTCCTGGCCTATAAAGGCTTTACGATTACAGCTGGTGAGGCAGGTGCTATTAACGATAGCTCTGTTGGTCTTAACTTCTTATGGACACCGGACTATACGCAACTATGGTCACCGACTGTCTGGCTGGCAGCTGCCGGTCAGATCTTCTTTACCCTATCTGTGGGTATGGGTACTATCCATTGCTACGCATCTTATGTTAGATCCAAAGACGATATCGCACTTAACGCTATGTCGGCTGGCTGGATGAACGAGTTTGTGGAAGTAGTACTGGGTGCGTCTATTCTGATCCCGATCTCTATCGGTTACCTGGGTATCGACCGTGTAACGGAACTGGTGCAGTCTGGTGGCCTTGGTCTTGCCTTTAAAACCCTGCCGTTCCTGTTTACGCAGTGGGGCGAAGTGCTGGGTGCTATTGCCGGTGTTATGTGGTTTGGCCTGCTGTTCTTTGCTGGTATCACGTCGTCGCTGGCGATGGGTACGCCATGGATGGGCTTTCTGCAGGATGAGTTTAACTGGAAACGTAAGTCTGCGGCCTGGTCTTTTGGTCTGATCGTACTGATACTGGGTATGCCAACCGTACTGTTCTTCCACTACGGCGTGTTTGATGAATACGACTACTGGGCGGGTACGGTATCGCTGGTAATTTTTGCCTTGTTCGAGTCTATCTTGTTTGCCTGGATTTTTGGAATTGATAAAGGCTGGCGCGAGATCATGTCAGGTTCCGACATCAAAGTGCCTAACATCTATAAGTTCATTATCAAGTTCGTGACACCGCTGCTGTTACTATGGGTGTTTATCGGTTCACTGGTTACGCCAAAAGGCGGCGACTGGGGAGCAGCTTTAAGCGGTAACTGGGAACTGGACGACAGCTCCATCATTAAAAAACTGATGAACAGCAGCCTGCACCGCCAGTTAGCCGAAGCAACAGACCCGGCCGTGATCGCGCATTTAGAGGATACGCTGTTCTTCGTGAACGCATCGCGCATACTGCTGGTAGCTGTATTCCTGGGCATTGCTGCACTGGTATACATAGCGTATAAAAAGAGAGTTAGAGAAGGTAAAATTTAAGAACTTATGAATACATCAGCACTTGTTATCATGCTTCTTACCATGTTTCTGGTAACTGCATTAACAGCATATTTTTTCTATAGAGTTTTGAATGCGCCACCAAAACCGGAGCCGGATTCGTATCTGGATAACGATGATGAGCCGGGACGGCAACCGATGGCATAGCATATGAGAAAACTGAAGCTCTGGATCCGTAACTACTTTGGCTTTTCGCAGCGTGAGGTAAACGGTTTTCTGTGGCTGATAACCATAATGGTGCTGCTTACGGCAGCACCATTTCTTTTTTCCAGAATCTATAGTTCCAACCAGCCTATAAGCGCCAGCCCGGCAGACCAGTTGCTCCTTGATAGCCTGGTAGCGCAGCTCGAGAAAGTACCAGACAACTATAACCGGGGCCGGAAAACTATAGCTACCGTTCCGCTTTACAAGTTTAACCCCAACACACTTACGCTGGAGCAATGGCAGGCTTTCGGGTTACCAAAATACCTGGGGCAGCGCATTTTAAACTATAGAAATAAAGTAGGAGACTTAACTTACAAAGCAGAATTAGGCAGGATCTATGGCATGCCGGATTCTGTTTTCCAGCGGCTGTACCCTTTTATTGATCTGCCTGAAACCAAACCCGACAACTATAGCCGTAAGGGTATAGGCAGCAGCCGGCCACGGCCAACACCCAACTGGGAGAACCGCCCTCGCGAGCGCTTTGTACTGGCACCCTTCAACATTAATACTGCCGATACTACCCAGCTGAAACAGATACGCGGCATTGGCAGCAAGCTATCGGCACGCATCGTTAAGTATCGCGACAGGCTGGGCGGCTTCTATAGTTTAGAACAGCTGCGCGAAGTATATGGCCTGCAACCCGAGGTAATAGATAGCCTGCACAAGTACACTTTTGTAGCAAAAGCACACACGCCTGCAAGAATTAATCTGAACACCGCCACCGCAGAGGAACTGCGCGCGCACCCGTATATGACCTCGAATTTAGCACGTGCTATAGTCGCCTACCGCGAGCAGCACGGCCGTTTTGAGAGTGTGGAGGAACTCAAACAGATTAAAATAATAAAGCCAGAGCAGTACGAAAAGCTCAGGCCTTATCTGGGGAATTAAAAAAATGTATACCTAATGTTATATGTATTAAATTAGCGTTTAAAGCCACTCCCTATGAAAACGTTTACTTTAATTCTGATTAGCTTTCTGCTAACTTCTTCGGTTAGTATAGCGCAGGTAGATACCATATATACCAATACATCCAAAATTCCCTGCCTTGTTAAAGAGATCACTCCTGAAGTTGTTAAATACTCGCTTCCTGACGAAGAGGTAACAAATTCTTTGTACAGAAATGTGGTACAAAAAGTGGTGTTGAAATCTGGAAGGGTAGAAGTATTTGCAGAATCAGCAGCATATAGGAGAGTAGATAAATGGCAGGATTATGAGAATGTAATACTTACGCAGACGGAAAAAGAAATAAATGGCTTGGAACGGGTCGGCGACATCAGTATAACTGAAAAAGGTAATACCATGTTCTCAAATTTAAACAATATTGAAACACGGGCTCAGAAGAAGTTAAAGGTGGTTGCTGCTATGATGGGAGGCAATGTTGTTTTTATCAGGCATCAGGATAACCAAGGCAGTAGATATGGCGGCGTATTGGGAGCAAGTTTTGCAATGGGCACTCCTGCCGAATCCTTCCTGGCTGGTGCAGTTTTTACAAACGCACCCGCTGATTTAGAGAAGTTTAAAAAGTTAACGAATAATAAAACTGAATTTAAAGCTACTGAAAGTGCCAGTTTTACAGGGAATGCAGATGAAGCAAGGGTTTACCCATCTAAGCGCGAATTAAAAGTTCAGAGTGTGCAGCAAGAAAACGGGGCAATCATTATACATGGCACATTAGAAGGAGCCAGTAAATACAAATCGTTTAGAGTAACATCTTTCGATGAAAATTTTTTCTATATTTTCTATGAAGATAAAGGAACAGCCTATAACATTAAAATGAAGATATAAGCGACTTATAAATTAAAAGGCTCTGCAACTTATATGTTACAGAGCCTTTTAATTTATGCCGTAAAAGCTTTGGCCTGTATAAAGGTGTAGAAGAAAACGGCATTCGGGCTCTTGGCTACGACGTGCATTTCTTCTTTTACTTTATCGGCCAGTTCCGCATCTACATAGCCGGCTTCCAGTAACTGAGGCAAACCGCTTAATAGTAGTTCCGTCCAGTAAGCGATCATTTCGGCGCGCTTGGCCGGGTTGCGGCTGTCTAAATGGAACGTTTTAGGTTCGGTGGTGATGCGCTGGTAACCTACGGACTGCAGCAGGTTACCTAATTTGCCACCCACAAATGGGTCACCACTCATATCGTATTGCAGGTCGTTGAAGCGCAGCCAGTACTGCAGCACGCTTGGCGAATAAGGCTCCACAAAAAAGCTCGAGTTCAGTACTTCGGTAATCACAATAGGACTTCCCGGTTTCAGCACACGACGCACCTCTGACAGCACTCTGGCAGGGTCCGGAATATGTTCGAGCACCCAGCACAGAAATGCACCATCAAACGCAGCCTGCGATGTAAAACTCATGTCCATCGCATTCTCCTGCATCAATTTAAAACGGTCTTTGGCATAAGGCACCGACGATAAAAACTTTTGTGCCTGTTCTATCTGCTTATCAGAATAGTCGATGCCGGTCAGGAAGATGTTAGGGAAACGGCGAAGCAGGATTTCTGATTGCGCACCCACGCCACAGCCAACTTCCAGCAGGTTAGTTACTGTCGAGAAATCGATGTCAGAATAAATTTTGTTCTCCATGAAGCGGGCCTGCTTGTAAAGGCGCTGCTGCTCTTCAGTAGAGTAGCCGTGCAGGTATTTTTCTTCGGATGGCTCGAGTGTTTTATCGGTCATAGTTTTATAAGCTTGAGGTATGTAGCTGCTAAATTACGTTTAAAAGTATACTTACGCAGAAAACTATAGTTACTAAATGGTGTGATGGGAGTGAATAGAATTGTTATCCGGAGCGCCTGTCGATGGTTCTTATATGTACTGTATTTTCTCTTTTGTCATTTCGAGTGTAGCGAGAAATCTATCTCGGCTTATAGTTGAAGTTAACTGCAACTTGACACAAGCCTTTCTTTCAAACTTCCTGTATTCCTGGGAGCTCTACTCACCTACCGTTGTATAGTTAACTTTGGTGCCCTCACGGCCGGGAAGCCCCGTCTTCGGGCATCGCGCTGCGCGAATCTCTTTTGTTCGTTCCTCACAATGCCTGACGGCACCAGACATTCACAAGGCGCTCAACCCAAAGACTGATAGCAGTTCGATAGTAATAGTTATAGTTAATCGAGTATCTATAGTTGCATGGCTTTATCGTGGTTGTAGTTTCAATAGGACAGGTGAACCTGTCCTATTCTCGGATTGTAACTATAGCAAATTCAGATTTCTCCCGCTGGTCGAAATGACAGTTGAGAGGTAGTAGCTGAAAAGTCCCCCTTTGAAGGGGGCAGGGGATGACCAACGGAACTATAAAACCAAACTTGAAAGTATAGCTACAGCAGAAACTTCCTTCTCGGGAGGGGTAGGGGTGGGTTAATAAATTTACCTGGCAACAGCGAGTCTGGAGACTTGCGTCCACTGTTATCTTGCAACTATAGTAGCATCATAAAATATGTCTTTCAACGATACATTATACCTTCCCAAACCTGAAACAGAAAGTAGTACCCACATCCACCGTAGAATCTACCGTTAGTTTTACTTTATGGAAGCGCGCAACTGTTTGTACGATCGGTAAGCCTAGGCCGTGGCTTTCGTTGTCGGGGCCTTGCAGGCGTTTAAAGCGATTGAAGATGTGTGGCAAATGTTCCTGCGGGATGCCAACGCCGGTGTCGGTTACGCATAGTTCGTAGCCTTTGCCTTTGGGCGTGCCGCTTATCGTTATGCTTCCGCCGGGCTTGTTGTATTTTATGGCATTGCTCACCACGTTAAACAGCATCGTAAACAGCAGCGAATAATTGGCTTGTGGCAGCGTCCAGTCGTCTTCCAGGTTCAGGTTTAGCTTTATTCCTTTGGCTTCGGCGCGGTCTGCAATTTCTTCGGCTACTTCATTAGCTAGCGCCGTTATGCTTACTTCTTCATTCTTCAGATACTGCTCATTTTCGATGCGGGATATGAGCAACAGGGCCTGTATGATGTTTTTTAACCGGTGAAGCGTTTTCTGGTTATCCACTAATTTTACGAGCAAGTGCTCGGGCATTTCGGGGTCGGTAAGCAGGTTCTCCATCCGATTCTGCAGGATAGAGATTGGTGTAAGCAACTCGTGCGATACGTTGCCGATAAACTCTTTCTCTTTCTGAAAAGCGTCCTGTACCTGGCCCATCATGTCGTTAATGGCGTTGTTGAGATACAGGAAATCAGATGTGGTGGTATTTATCGTTTTAGGCGTAAACGTGCTGGGGTGGCCTATCTTTTTCAGGCGCCGAACTATAACGATAAGCGGCTGCAGCAGAATTTTGTTGAAGGCCAGGTCGATGAAAACGGTGATCAGAATAACGGCAGCCAAAAAGTACAGCGCGTACTGCTGCATGGTGTTTATGCTTTCCTGGATCGTATCTATACTTCGGCCTATCTCGAGGAGGTAATAATTTCCATCCACCTCAAAAGTAAGGCTGAGCACGCGGTACTCTACGATCTCGTTCTCTACTTTGCGCAGCGAGTTCTCCACCGTATCCACAACTATAGGTTCGGGTATCTGCTCTATCGAAATAAACTCTTCTTTCAGCAGGTTATAGCTACCATAAGCACCTTCGCTGCCTTCGGCTATAAAGTTTTCGATGCCTTGGTTGCTGATGATCTCCAGCACACTGTCTTTTTTCTCGTTCAGGCGTTTGTCGGTATTTACAAGTGCCACACGGTTAATTAGCGGCGGAAGCACTGCTATTAACAGCAATACCACCACTATTTTAGAAACAGCACTGAAAAGGGTGAGTTTGGATTGCAGCCGCATACTATAAGGTTAGCCGGTAGCCAACACCACGAACAGTTTCAATCCAGTCGGTTGGGGCGTGGGCTGAGAGCTTTTTGCGCAGGTTTTTAATGTGTACGTCGATGTAGTTGGAGTCGTAATCGTCTTCCAGGATGTTTCCCCAGATGTGCTCGGTTAGCTGCAGGCGCGTCATGATTCGGTTTTTGTGCAGCAGCATGTAGTGCAGCAGGTCGAACTCCTTTTTGGTAAGCGAAATATTCTGACCGTTGTACGTTACAGTACGGGCCGTACTATCCAGCTCAAACCCATGAAACACATGCACCGATGACTTTACATTAAACTTACGGCGCGATACGGCCTGCATGCGTGCCTGTAGTTCCAACAGTGAGAATGGTTTTGCCAGGTAATCATCGGCTCCTAAGCCAAGTCCTTTTACGCGGTCTTCCAGTTCGCCGCGGGCGGTTAGTATAATTACAGCAGGTTCGTAGTCGGTTTCGCGGGCTTCCTGCAACAGGTCCAGTCCATCATAGTCAGGCAGGCCCAGGTCCAGCAATATAAAATCGTATCGGTTTACGGCAATGCGCTCCGAGGCATCTTCGCCGTTGCAGGCCCAGTCGCATTTGTAGTGCTCCTGCTTCAGGAAATGCATTAATTCGGCAGCCAGGCCGGCTTCATCTTCTACAACCAGTACGTGCATAGTTTATAGTTTAGAATGTAAAGCTAGCTTTTACAGAATAAAAAGATTGCGCCTTCGATTCATCGCCTTCCAGTTTATTAACCGGGATAGAATAGCGGTAAGTCGGCTCCAGCTCAAAGTTACCCAGCATTACCACAAGCGGCACATAAAAATCGTAGCTCAGCACCTGGAATTTATGCTTGGTGGTGGTAGTAGTGGTTGTTTTGGGGTTGTTGCCTTTGCCGGGTGTGAGCACATCTTCAAACCAGTCGCCTAGTTCTTTTTTTCGCTCTACGGTGTAGGTTTCCGAAAACTCCTGCGTACCGCCGGTAATTCCGATTTTAGGATCCAGGCCGACCGGATTTTTACCATTCCAGAGCGGGTTTAGGCCAATGTAGCGCGAGTTCTCGAACTGCACGATCAGGTCGTTGCTCTCCCCGAAAAAGTAGCTGGTAGTAAGCGACGAATACAGGTATTTCCAGTCGAGGGTAGTGTTAAGCGATGCGGCATTTTCGGTGACGGACTTTACCATGGGCGCGTTCTCGCTGAAGAAAAAGCGCGAATAGCTCAGGTTACCAGCCATGCGCTTGCTGATAGCAAAACTATAGCCCACCGAAAGGTCGGTCTCGTCAATATAATCCTTGGTATTAAAAAGCTGGTAGCTTGTTGCCGATGCCCAGAAACCGGAGGCGTGCGCATAAGTTAAGGTAGCAGCTGCATAAGGGTATTGGGTAGCCGTGTTGCGACCGTAAAAAGAGGAGTTGTTGGCAACTTCCAGGGCCACGTTCCAGGATGCTTTGCGGGTAACAGAATCTTCTGTTGTTTGGGCATGAGCAGAACCAACAAGCGCCCACGCCAGCATTATCCACAAGTATAGTTGGTTTTTCATGAGTTTACTATATAAAACAGGACTCCCGGCATTACCGGAAGCCCTGCTCTGAGATCTGTTTTTCTTAGTTTTTACCTACTTTAACACCAACACCAACTTTAGCACCGGTATTTACTTTTACAGGGGCAGCAACGCCACCTTTTTTAAGCACTCTTACCGGGCGGCCAGCGCTTGCCGGACGACCAGCTGTTACACGCGCAGCACTTTGAACATCAGCACCGGCTGCAGCTTCTACTTTAGTTGGCTTGTTCTGGCGCTTAGCAGTGGCTACTTCTTTTACCGCCTGGCCTGTAGTAGTTACAGTAGCATCTACACCTTTGGCTGTTTCAGAAACTGTTTTGCCGTGCGTATCTTTCTGCGTTTTTACTTCTTTGGCAGCTTTCTCTTTTGTCTGCTTCGCTTTTTTGTCGCCTTGCTCGGTCTGGGCATCTATAGTGGTAGCCACGTTAGCTTCAGTTTCAACGGCAGCATCTACCGACGTTTCAGTGGTTGCTTTTGCGTTGGCGGCAGCTACCTCGCTGATGGCTTCGCCTTTTGCTCTTCCTTCTGAGGTAACAGTTTGTGCAAACTGTGCTACCTGCTGGCCGTGGTTCTCTGCTTTTGTTTTAGCTTCAGCGCCGGTCTCTACTGTAGTTTCTATAGTCGACTCACCTTTGGCTTTTAGTTCAGCCTTGTTTTTCTTGGCTTCTTTTCTGGCTTCGCGCTCCGCTTTCTTCAGGTCTTTTTTTGCTTTGGCCTGAGCTTTTGCTTCGGCTTTGGCAGTTGCATCAGCTTTTGTGGCCACTTCACTTACCAACGCACCCTTTGTAGTTGATTCGGCAGAGGTTACTGAAGTTGCTGTACCGCTTACGGCAGCGCCATGCGTATCGGCTTTTACTTTACCGTTAGCTTTTGTAGTTGATTTAACATCAGTTGAAGAGGTCTGGGCGAATGTAGTTGCTGCACTTAGAACAGCTATAGCTACTAGAGTTAGTTTTTTCATTTTCGTTTTGTCGTTTTAATAAGATTATGTGTCAAAACTATAATGTCAAGATGAAGACAAAATGAAGAAATACTTTTTTTGAAAAAATTTTAAAATATTTTTTTCAGGCTGCTCAGTTCCTAACAATATCCAGGCATAAACATTCCTTTTAATAGCTGCACAGGCCATTTTTTATAGTTGATCGAACATTCGATACTAGAAAAGGCATCTGAAATTATTTTTAAAATATTTTTTTCCGAAGCTGAAGCTATAGTTAGTTAAGAGGTTTGGTCAGGTCGAAGTCTGCCTGGTAACGCATTTTGCCATCGCGCTTTAAAATATAGCTGAATGTTTTTCCGTCGGGGCTGATGGCCATGGTCCATTCGTTAGTAGCGGCGGCAGGTAATAACTGGGCGGTATAAGCATCAGCAGGAAAGCGTTGTTCCAAAGCACCAGGAGCCTGGAGTGAAATACCACCATACATGGTAACCTCATCTGGTGTGCCATCTTCGTGACGATGATCGTGTTTAAGTTGCAGGCCTTCGGGTACAGTTGTCAGCACCCAGGTGCGCGAGCGGTCTTCGCCCACAGTAAACGGAATGCGGATTTCGGTGTCGGTACAGGTTTGCACGTGCATTACAAGCGCCTTCCCAGCAAAAGGATCGGTGCCATCCGAAGGAAATACAGTTGTACCCGCGAAAGATTTGCCGCAGTGTGCAGCCAGTAAACTCTGAAAAGTTTTAGCAGATGATTGCACCGGCGTTTTGGAAGTTCCGCATCCGGCAAGCATGGCTATAGCTAATAGAAAGGTGATGAATCGGCTCATGAAAAGGGTTAGGTAAAGCATAGTTGATTTCAGAGCAAATTAGCTAATTGTTTCCAGAGCGGGAAAGGCTTTTGGTTTTTGGCTATAGTTAGCGCAGGAGACAAGGGAAAAACTATAGTTGCGCGATCTTTTCAGCGGCTTTGGCTACTACCTGTTTTTCAGAGTTAAAGGCGAGCAGTTGTTGGGCCTGGTTTATTTCTACCCAGCGGGCTTCGTTCACCTCCCAGTCGTGATCCTGTATATTGCCGGAACTATAGCGGAACAGGTAAAAGTATACGAACTTATGAAAGCGCACGCGCTGGCTGCCTTTGTTGCCGACATACCAGTATTCAATTTTCTCGAGTTGTTCCAGCAGTTCTGCTCGCAGGCCGGCTTCTTCCCGTACTTCGCGCACTGCAGTTACTTCGGGTGTTTCGCCGGGGTCTACAATGCCTTTGGGTAATTGCCAGCGGTTATCCTTGCCAACCGAAATCAACGCTACTTCTATAGTTGCACCTGTCCTACGAAAAGCCACACCACCAGCCGAGACCTGGTCTACTACAGGCAGTTTGGGTTTGCTTTCAGGTTTATCTTCCAAGGCAAAATAGTTTATTGTACTGGTGCAGGCTTTTTCTGCTGTTCGCTCAGCCACAGAAGGCTGGGGTTATACGCCATATCGTGCACGCCATAGTATAGTACCAAGTCTACCACGCCCGAGTGTTTGGTGTAGAGTACCTTGGGGTCTTTCGGACCGAAATACTTGCTGGGGCCATCGCTCACCATTTCTTTCGGTACTTCCTTGTTTATCACCAGCGAATCCATCTGCCATTGCGGTATTTGGTCTGCAGAATCTACCAGCATGTTAAAGGCACGCACCGAATGGTCTGGTGGTACGAGTACATCTATCGTTCCGTGAGCTAAAAACACTGGTATGCCTTTGGCATTTTGCAGGTAAGAGCTCGGGCTGCGGCGCAGGCACTCAGTGGCGGCTGCGGTGCCGGGAATAGGTTCGCCACCACAGGCCGTAACGATGTGGCGGTTATAGTCGCGGTGCGGGTAGTTCTGGCTGAATTTATACCAGTCAACCAAATTGAAAACCGGGACCCAGGCTACCACACCAGCCCAGATGTCCGGGTGTTTTCCGGCTGTAACCAGCGCCGTCATGGCCCCACCTGACGAGCCAACTATGTAAATTCTGGATGGGTCGATGTTGGCGCTTCCTTTCGAAAAATTCACGGCATCTATAATATCCTGTATAGCCACGTCAGATGCCATGGCTTCTGGTTTTTTAAAAGCACCGCGGTAGTTTGGTTGTATAAAAACCCAGTCGTTCAGTTTGGCCCAGAGGGCATACGGTATGCTCACTACCTGCAGATACTCGCTGCTCCAGCTATGCAGCACTACCAGTAAAGGTTTTTTTTCAGAAGATCCGGAATCGTAAAATAAGGCGGGCTGTTTTTCACCGTCGATGGTGGAGGTAATAGAGACTTTCTGTATTTCGGGAATTTTTTTCTTCCAGTCGGCAAGGCTTTCGTCGGCTACTTTGCCGGGGTATTGTTTGGTGGTAGTGTATTGGTCCAGGCGGTCGCCTTTGTGGTATATTTTTTTGTTGTCTTTTTTATTGCAGGCAGTTGCAAATGCCAGCAGCAAAATTACAATCAGGCAATAGGTAACTTTATACTTGTGCAAAGTCAGGGTGTGCATGTAGCAGGTTGTAACTATAAAAAGAGATTAGTTAAAACTGAATTCAGAATGATTTGTTGCGTATGACTGGGTTGGTGCTTTAAAAATATCTGCAAAGCTATACTTCTTTTTAAAATTAAAGCGTTCCGGACTATAAACCTGCGTTACCAACTATAGCCAAAAGCTGCTAACTTGCCCTTTACCGTACAGTATTTATTTTGATGAAAAACATCCTGAAGAACTACCGACGCAGGCTCCTGAACCTAAGCTCCGGCAACAAGGCTTTGCTGTTGCTGCGCCTGCAAAAGGAGTTGCACCTGGATGTAGAATCGCTGGATTTTATAGTTGGTCAGCCGGCATTTTCTATAGTTGAGAAACTGATTTCTGGCGCTAAGAAAATCATATTAAGCCCCGTTACCGACAGCCGCTATGAGCCTGTGGCCGCCGTGAGCAAACGCCTGCGCTACATAAAACGCCGCACCGACATGCTGCTGGAAGAGCGCGGCAGCGAAGAACTATACATTGGCTGGCCCTTTGTACACGGCAAGTTTGCCGATGGCACTGTAGTGCGTTGCCCGCTTTTTTTATACCCGGTAAACTTACAAGTAAATGCTGCCCAGGAGTGGGAACTGGTGCCAAGTACTTCGCAGCCGCCCCGTTTTAACCAGAGCTTTCTGCTGGCCTATGCGCACTATAATGGCGCTCCATTACCCGAAAATTTACTGGAACTGGATGTGAGCACCTTACCCACGCATGCCTTAGAATTCAGGACGCAGGTGTATGAATTGCTGAAGCAGGAGCAACTGGCGATACACGCCGGCCGGGACTTTTTTGCTGATAAACTGAAGTCGTTCCGGGACTATAAAAAAGCAGACTACGAAGCCGATCTGAAACCGGGACAACTATACCTGGAGCCCGAAGCTGTATTGGGCATTTATCCGCAGACCGCATCTTATCTGTTAGCCGATTATGATGCCTTGCTGGAGCGCGAAGATCTGCAGTCAATGGAAGACCTGTTTGTGTCGCCTGAAACTCCTAAGCAGGCCACACAGGCGCAGCACACGTTCACGGCTTTTAAAATGGATGCCTCGCAGGAGGCCGCTTTGCAGCAGGTAAAACAAGGCAAATCTATTGTGGTGCAGGGGCCGCCGGGTACGGGTAAATCGCAGCTCATCTGTAACCTGGTGTCAGATTTTACAGCGCGAGGCAAAAAGGTATTGGTAGTGAGCCAGAAACGCGCAGCCCTGGATGTGGTGCACAAACGTTTGACGGAAGAAGGCTTAGGAGCATTTGCTGCGCTGGTGCATGACATTAACACCGACCGCAAAAGTATTTTCCAGCAACTGCAACTGCAGATAGACCAGCTTCCGGAGTATAAAAAACAGAACCTGGCGCTTAACAGCATCTACACCGATCGTACTTTCCTGGAAGTAAGCCGTGGCATAAACCGCTGCATCGATAAACTGGAGAAGTTTAAGGCTGCCCTGTTTGATACTTCTGTTTGTGGTTGGTCGGCTAAAGAACTATACCTGCGAAGTAATTTGCAGGCGCCACATATTTCGCTTTCATCCAACTATAAATTCTTCACCGCAACTATAGTTGCTGAGTTTCTGCCACGCCTTCGCCAGTTTTTAGAGCGAGCCATAGTTTATGAGCAGGATGATTTCACGTGGAAAAACAGGCATAGCTTTAAGAACTATGGCTGGCCGCAACGCCAGGAACTGGAGCAAACTATAACCCAACTACCACAGCAATATGCAGCTTTACAGCAAAAAGTAAGTGAGCCAAGTGGGTTCAGTTTTGGGCTGGATGAGCTGGAAAAATATAAACAAGCACTGCCAACTATAACCGAAATTCAAGGGCTTTTGGAGCAGGATGACGTCCCTGAAACGTTAACGCAAATCATCAAAAGCAACTCTAAAGAGCTGGCGAAACAGATACAGCAACTAAAGGAACTTTACCTGGTTTGTCCGGCACCGGATGCTGCGCTTGCTGCCACTGAAATCCCGACTATAAAACAGGCTATAGCTAGGTATGATGAACAGAAAACCAACTTGCTCAAAACGATAAGCTGGGCATTTTCGTCAGACAAAAAAGTGCTGAAACAGGCGCTGGCAAACTATAAACTGGAACTGAACGAGGCCGGAGTAGGGGAGCTGCAACGCAGAATCGCACTGCGCGAACAGGCAGAAAACCTGATGCAGGGCATCAACCAGACTATAGTTACTGATCTCAAAATCGAAGCGTATCCGAACCAGGTTCTGCAGCAAATCACAACTATAGAGAAAACCCTGCAGGCACAAAAGCTGCTGAAAAAACTGCATCGTGAAAAAGTACTGCATGAGAAGCTTTTGCCAACTATAGATTTAACGCAGCACCTGCAAACGTTAACGCAAACTTTAACCGAACTACAGGCAAACTATAGCCACTGGCTGAAATGGCTGACCGAAACGCAGGTAACACAACTGCTGACCGACCAAAACTATAAAACCGTTTTACTGAAAGACCTGGCAGAGCATTTTGAACAGTTGGTGGCGCATGATACGTTGGTTGCTTCCTCTACCGATGCAGAGCGTGAAATTACACACCAGTTACTGTCGCAAACTATAGTTTCTGCTACCGCAGGCGAGCAGCTTTTTCTGAACAGTTTGTACCTGGCCTGGCTCTATGAAATTGAGAACCAGCATCCGGAATTGCGCATGGCGTCGAGTGGAGAGCTGGATAATCTGGAAACTGAACTGCAGCACTTACTGAACGAAAAGCAGCGCCTGAGCCAGGAAATTGTGCTCTCTAAATTGCGGGAGCAGACCTATGCCGATATGGAATTTAACCGCCTGGGCAATGCGGTAACGTATCGCAGGTTGCAGGCGCAGGTGAGTAAAAAACGAAGTTTGTACCCTATCCGGAAGTTGTTCTCGTTATTCTCTCATGAAATTCTGGATTTGGTGCCGTGCTGGCTGGCTTCCCCTGAAACGGTGTCGGCGGTGCTGCCGCTGGAGCGCTGTTTTGATGTGGTGATATTTGACGAAGCAAGCCAGTGTTTTGCTGAAACCGGAATACCGGCCATGTTGCGCGGGGCACAAATAGTAGTTGCCGGCGACGAGCAGCAGCTAAAACCATCGGACCTGTACCGCGCCCGCTGGAGCGATGCCACTGACGAAGAAGTGGAAGAATTGTCTGCCGAATCGTTGTTGCAGTTGTGCAGTTTATATTTGCCGCAAACTATGCTGACGCAGCATTACCGCAGCCACTTTCCGGAGCTTATCGAATTCTCGAACCAGTACTTTTACCGCAGCAAACTCGACCTGATACCGGATCTGCAGGAACTGAACACAGCCAAGCCAGCCATCGAATACAAACAAATAAACGGTCTTTGGCAGCAGAATAGCAACCTTCCCGAAGCGGAGAAAGTGGTGGAACTGGTACTGGATCTACTGCAAAAAGGACAGCAGGATGTAGGCGTAATCACCTTCAACTATAACCAGCAGATGCTGGTGCAGGACCTGCTGGAAGAGCGCGCCCAGGCACAAACTATAGTGCTGCCACCAACCGTGCTGGTAAAAAATATCGAAAACATGCAGGGCGATGAAAAGGATGTGATCATACTTTCGGTGGGATATGCGCCTGATGAAAAAGGAAGGTTTGCGATGCAGTTCGGTAGCCTGAACCAGGCCGGTGGCGAAAACCGGTTAAACGTAGCGGTTACCCGAGCTAAGCGCAAAATTATAGTGGTAGCCAGCATAATTCCGGAGCAACTGCACGTAGAGTATACCCAGCACCACGGCCCGAAGCTTCTGAAACAATACCTGCACTATGCGCGGCAAGTGAGCCAGGGCAACTTTACGTATCAGCCTAAAACCGAACCCATGCTGCAACAGGTGCCGCTGTTAAAAGAGCAGTTAGCCAGCCGGTTATCTGGCCTGAAACCCACCGTGCCATTTGCCGACCTGACTATAGTTGAGAACGGAAAATACAAAGCCGCCTTCCTTACCGACGATGACCTGTACTATAGCCACGTTTCGGTACGCCACTCGCACGCCGATGTGCCGCAACTGTTGCAGCAACGCCACTGGCCTTACCAGAAAGTATACAGCCGCCAGTTCTGGGCCGATCCTGCAAAAGTGCTGAATCAGCTCCGTTAACTTTGTAGCTTAAGTGCTTTTAGGATCTATGGGCAGGAAGCGATATTTAAAATTATAGCCTGATGGACGGATATTTATTATAAACTCGATGTCCTGCCTGATAGGGTTGCCATTTGAGGTTGCGGGCTCCAGTGCGGGCAGATGGCGCAATTCCTTTATTATTGCAGAGGCAATACGCTCGTCAAAGGCGTTTTGGTAAGTCAGGCTTACCAGCCTTCCGTTTTCTGCTACCTGGCCTTTTATCTCCAGGGTATGGTTGTAGAGTTTCATGTTAACGCCGCTCAGGGCTCTGTTGAGCTGGGAGCCTATTGCTCTGCTGTAGGCATCTAACCCCTGTGCATAGCGCGCGCCCACAATTTTGTTGCGGTCCGACTCAAAGCCACAGGGCCTGGAAGAGACATACATTTCCTCGATGAACAGAAAAGGGAATTCTTTGGGGTTAAACCACTCGATCCGGGATGCATCTGTGTATGGTCCGAGCGGGCCGGTACCTTTCTGAAACTGGCCGTTCTTATATTTCTCGGTAAGGTAAAACGCCTTGTTACTTTCCAGCGGATTAACAGCGCGCCAGGTGCCATCGGGTCTGCCATTCCGGATGTCGCCGCTCCAGGTAAGCCATGCCGATACAACGTTGTAAGTGCCGGTACCATCAGTTACGATCTGGCTGCCATTTTCGCTCCAGGCCTGCTGCACAGTTATGAGCCCATCGGTAACCGTAAATTTTGCTTTGGGGCTGCCATCCTCGTAATACGTGCTCCAGTCGCCGGCAAACTGGTTGTTGCTGAAGTGGCCCTGCGCCCGTAGTTTACCGTTGGGGAAGTAGAGCGTAAACAGGCCTGTTTTTTTGCCGTCCTCGGTATAGGTGCCCTGCCCCAGTACCTGTTCCGGGTTTTGGGGGTTCACATCAGTAAAGCTGCCCATAAAATAGCGGTGCTGATCGTTGAAACGTGTCCGCCGTATCATCTTTGCGCAGGCATCCTCTATCAGCATGTAGTCGGCGTTTAGCGGCAGGTGCACGCTGTCGGGGTAAAAGTGCTTGACCTGGATATTGCGCGGAATCGTTTCCTGTGCAGAAACTGATAGGCATAGGCCGATTACAAAGAGTGTGGTGAGTAAAGTTGTTTTCAAATGAGTAGCGTTTATAGTTTCGGATATACAAATAAAAGAAATATTCAGCTTGTGTTATACTTTTTAAATGATTGTTTTGCATTTCGGTTCGCCAGCCAAACGGCTATAGTTTAATCTTCGGCTATGCTCATCAAACTTTTCACGCTCTATGTTTACCTGCAAGCTGCGCTCTGTGGCTGCAGCTCCGATAAGCGAAACAGCGACTTCGAACGGCTCCGGAAAGACTATAAGGTAAGCGTAAAGAAGATCGGGAAACTGGACACCCGGATCAAAGAAAGCTCCGGCCTTGCCCGTGCCACCGACTCTACTTTTTACACCCACCCTGATGGCGGATCTGCACCAGAACTATACCTGACTAACCTGCAGGGCGAACTGCTGCAAAAGATAGCTTTGCCCATCCCGAATCAGGATTGGGAAGATATGGCTCAGGATGAAAAGGGCAACTTGTATATCGGGGATTTCGGGAATAACGCCAACCAGCGCCACGACCTGAAAATCTATAGTTTAAGTAAAGCTACCGGGCAGGTAACCGATACATTAGCATTCAATTTTGCAGACCAAACCGAGTTTCCGCCGCCACGCAGCCGCCAGCATTACGACCTCGAAGCCTTTTTCTACGCCGACGACTCGCTGTGCCTTTTCACGAAAAGCCGCGCTCTTAAACCCATCACGCAACTCTACAAGCTCCCGGTTTCAGGAGCGGCACAAACTATAGTTCCTTCCGAAAAACTGAGGGTAAAATCTCCGATAACGGCGGCAGATATCAATCCCGATACAAACCTGTTTGCGTTGCTGGGTTATGGCCGCTTGTACCTGTTTCAGCCCGACTCAGAAACCGTAAGCTTTACCGGAAAAAGATATTGCTTACCGGTTGGCAGAACGGGGCAGGCAGAGGCCGTACTTTTCCTGTCGCCGGAGCAGCTGCTTATTACCAACGAAAAAGGCAAACTATACCTGGTAACACTCCGGCCCAAACCAACTGCAAAAAGGAAACTATAGCCTACCGGTACTCATCCTGATAAGGCACTATACCGTACCTATAGCTACAAACCTAACGCAGAACAAGAAATGCAACAGACCATATTAGTTACAGGAGCTACCGGCACGGTAGGGCGTGAAGTGGTAAAGCTGCTCGCTATGCTGGATGATGTACGGGTAAGAGCCGGCGTACACTCGCTTATAAAAGGAGAGAACCTGCGCCGCCTGCCTGATGTAGAGATCGTGGAAATGGAGTTTACAGACCCCGACTCGCTGCACGCCGCTTTCACACACGCCGATAAAGTTTTCCTCATCACACCGTTTACCGACGGGCAGGTAGAGATGGCCAAAAAGCTGGTAGATGAAGCGAAACGCACCGGCGTAAAACACATTGTAAAATTATCGGCCATGGGGGCAAATGCGGAGCCGGGCATACAACTGGGTCGCTGGCACCGCGAAATAGAAGACTACATTAAAGACAGCGGCATTGCCTATACCTTCCTGCGGCCATCAAGCTTTATGCAGAACATCGAGAACTATAACGCGCATAGTATAAAGCAGGAAGGCAAACTATACATGCCCGCCGGCGATGGTAAAGTACCTTATATAGATGCCCGCGATATTGCCATGGCCGCCGTAGAAACCCTGACAGGCGAAGGCCACGAAGGCAAAGCGTATGATCTGACCGGCCCCGAAGCTATTACAGCCAACCAGATAGCAGAAACCCTGAGCGCTGTAACCGGCAAACCCGTAACTTTTGTGGATGTACCTGAAGAGGCAGCCCGCCAGGCCATGCAACAACAACAGATACCCGACTGGATGACCAATGCCTTGCTGGAGCTCTCTGGTGTGCAGCGTGCCGGCCACGCTGGCCAGCCAAACAATGAGGTAGAAAAGTTAACAGGATGCAAGCCCCGTACTTTTGAGGAATATGCCCAGGACTACAAAGAGTGCTTTGTATAGTTATTCAGTAGAGCTAAAGGCAACAAAAAGCCACTCCTGAAAAGGAGTGGCTTTTTGCTTATAGTTGCTATCTGTTAATAATCAGATTCCGGATTACGGTAACGATCGCTGCGGTGTGTCTGGTAAGAGTCATGATCCTGGTGGCGGCCACCCTGGTTGCTGCTGCCACGTCCATAGTTCTCACGGGAGTTGGAACCGCGGTTATCGCTGTAATACGATGTGCTGCTGTCCATAGACCCGTAACGGCTCTGGTCGCCGCCACGGCCGCCCTGGTTGTAGCCACCTTCGCGGTAGTCGCTCTGGCCATAGTTGCCGCGGCTATAGTTGCCCTCTGAAGAGCCATAACCACTGCCGCTCATACCTCTACCAGAGGAAGAGCCATAGCCACTGCCCTGCGATGAACTGCCTGAACCATAGCCGTAGCCACCGCTCATGCCACCGCCCCGGTTTAAGGAGCCATAACCGCCCTGGTCGTAATCGCTGCTGTAAGACCCTCTGGACGAACCATAGCCACCCTGGCCATAATCGCTGCCCTGTGAGCCGTAGCGTGAAGAACGGTACTCATCGTTATAAGAGCCGCCGCGTGAGCCATATCCGCCCTGGCTGCCGTAGCCGCCCTGCATAGAGCTCTGCGAATCATATCCTCTTGATGAACCCATGTCGTCGCGGTCGTACTCGCTCATGCCTCTGGATGAACCGTAGCCCATAGAGCCATAACGGTCTCTGTCGCGGTTCTGCGATGAGCCATAACCACCCTGAGATGAGGAGCTGCCATAACCGCCCTGCATACCTGATCTGGATGAGCCGGAACCATACCCCTGCTGGCTGCTGCCATAGTTTGAAGATCCGTAGCCGCCCTGGCCATAGTTAGAAGACGAACCATAGCCACCGGAAGAGGAACCATAATTGCCCTGCGACGAGCTGCTACCATAGTTAGAACGGCCTGATGAGCCGTATCCGCCCTGTTCGTTCATGTTGCCATAGTTGCTTTGGCCGGAAGAACCATAACCGCTGGAGCCATAGTTTGAATTACCCTGGTTCTGGTTGCTGAAATGTCCGGCACGGCCGCTGTCGTAGCTACCAAAGCCACCCTGCGATGAGTTGCCTTCCATACCAAACGAACCTGATCTTCCGCCATAGATGTTGCCACCCTGGTTATCGCCTTCGCGGTCCTGGTAACCACCCTGCATACCACCGCGCGATGCGCCGTAGTCCTGGTCCTGGTATCGGGTACGGTTGCCTTCCATGCCGCCCTGGTTGCCATAGTTATAGCCACCTTCGCTGCCCCAGTTACCTGAGCCTGAACTTCCGCTTCCGCCATAGTTGCTCATGCCCTGGCTTCCGCTGCCGTAGCCGCCCTGCATACCAGAGCCGCTGCTCATGCCACCGCCACGCTGCGATGAACCATAGTCGCCCTGGTAACCATAGCCGCTCTGGCCGCCATAGTTGCTGTGCTGCGAACCATAACCGTAACCACCCTGGCTGCCGTAGCCGCTCTGTTGGTTGCCCTGGTTGCTATAGTTTCCGTAGTTACCCTGGTTGCTATAGTTGCCCTGGTCGCCCATAGATGATGACGAACCGCCGGTGCTCATTGAACCGTAGTCGCCGGTATCAAGGGAGCCGCTGCTGCCCTGGCCCATGCTGCTGCTTGAACCTGACGTAGCGCTTTTAGATGATTTGGAAGAGGAGGTGCCTGTTTTGGCTTTGGTACCGGTGCTGCTCTTTGCTTTGGTAGTTGAGCCGGAAGTGCTGCCGGTGGTTGTGGATTTACTGCTTTTTCCTGATGAAGAAGCGGATAGCGAGCTGGAGCCTGTTGTGCCGGACTTTGAAGAAGATCCGGAGCTGCCTGTGCTGCCACTCATTCCTGTATTGCTACCCATCGATGATGAGTTTGAAGATCCTGATGTGCTACCCGACATACTGCCGGAGCTCTGGTTTTTCTCGTTGTCTTTCATAGTTTAATCTCCTGGATTTATATAGTTAAAAAATAAGCGCGATGCCGGCTGCCACAGCTAATACACTGGTAAAATCATAGCAGCCACTGGTCTGTTATCATCCTTTGTGGCCCGTGTAAAACGGGTTTAAAAAGAGAAACAGATCGCTTTAGCTATACGAGCCTATTGTAACATGGTTATTGCTATATCAGGATAAAACCCTGTGAATGACACCTGTAAAATAACTTTGGAAAAGGGAGATGCAGGCCGGCAGGAGGAGTAAAAAGTAGTGCCTCCGAAAAAAATAAATGCAAAGAATAGCAATTGTATTGCTTATGGTTTGCTACCTTTACTGCAATTAATAAAAATCATTATCATGCAAACAGGTAAAGTAAAATTCTTTAACGTATCCAAAGGTTTCGGTTTTATTATCGCTGACGATACTAACCAGGAGATCTTTGTTCACCAGACTGGTTTAACTCACGAGATCCGTGAGAACGACCGCGTATCTTACGACGTTAAAGACGGTAAAAAAGGATTGAATGCTATTAACGTAGAGAAAATCTAAGTTATTAACATATAAGCCTTCGGGCTCATTCATCTATTTTAGCCCGCTCAGCCCAGCTGAGCGGGTTTTTTATTGCTGCCTGCTCTACTTTTTATTGTTCCGTTCTTCGCCTTTTTCCAGGCCTTCCTGTATCAGTTCGTTTGCTTCCTTATGGTCTTCGGGTTCGGCTACCGGTATGTCCTGTTTATCCTCACGTTCAGGTTCATAGTTCAGACTTATACTGATAGGGAAGTGGTCGGAGCCGAATTTATCCAGGCGGCGCAGGTCGAGCAACCGGAACGCCGGATCGTAGAAAACATGGTCGAGGGGGTAGCGGAAAAGCGGGATATGGGCGTTGTAGGTATTATAAAAGCCGCGCCCCACGCGTGGGTCCAGCAAACCGCTTATCTGCCGGAACAGCTTCGTTGTCCTGGACCACGCCACGTCGTTCAGGTCTCCGGCCACTATGCTCGGCTGTTTCGATTTTTTTACCATTTTGGCTACCAGCAGCAGTTCTGCTTCGCGGGTCTCGGTGTCTTTCAGCAGGCGCGGAGGCTGCGGGTGCAGGGTATAGAGTTCAATCTTTTTACCGCCCGGCAACTCTACCAGTGTATGAAAAGAGGGGATATCGTCTTCTACCAGAAAGTTGATCTCGCTCTCGGTTAACTTCAGCCGGCTGTACAGCATCATGCCGTAGGTATTATCCAGAGGTTTTTTAATGCTGTAGGGGTAGCGCTCGTCTAATACATGGCGCACGTTCTGGTGCCATGCCTCGTCCGGCTCGTTCATGACCAGTATATCGGGGTCCTCGCGAAGCACCAGGTTTGTAAACTCGCGGTACTTTTTGTTAACCATGCGCACATTGGCGATCATCATGGTAAAGGCGCTGGCTGGTTTCGCTTTTTCAGACCGAAGCGCCTCGATCCGTGCCATGGGCGTAAAACTATAGATAAACCAGACTTCGTTGAGAATAGCTGCCAGCCAAAGTCCCATCATGGCCATCTGGGGGAGCGACCAGGTGGCATAACGCACACTATAGAATAGCAGGATAGCTGCTAACAAAACCGCTACGTGCAGTCTGGGAAAGTCGAGTACGCGCACCCACCACCAGGGTACTTTGAGATATGGCAGAAAAGAGAAAAGTGAAAATACAAAGCCAAGTATAATAAGGGTAAGCTCCATGTGTTGCGGTGCGTTTGTTCAGGTTTTATAGTTATTACTACCCATGTAAAACCGGATAGTAAAGTACCTATACTACGCAGCAACTATAAATTTGGACAAGCTATATATGCGAAAGCCCGCTGTGCTACTTTGCAGGCACAGCGGGCTTTGCTTACGCTAACACCAGCGCTTACTTCTTGGCTACCCTGATACCAACTGCCTCAATGTGCTGCAGCGGATCGCGGCGCATGTACTGGGTTAGCTTGAGCTTATATTTACCGGCTTCCGGGAACGTGACATCATCTAAAATAAGCTGTTGCAGGTCAAACGTGTCAGATGAGCCCTTGCCCAGCGGTTTACCTGTTTTGGCATCCATTAGCAACACTTCGTGCAGTTTTTCAGAGATAACCTTGCCATCGGGACCGGTGAGCTGGTGCTGCAGGTACAGGTTATAAAAATCGTACTGCAGGTTGTAGCGCACATTCACATAAATGGCGTATTTCTGAGCTGGTTCTGTTATCTCAAACTCAAAAACAGGCGCATTGTCGATGGTCCAGTTGCTCTCGGGTATATCGGTATTCTGCTCGTAAACGCGTGCCGGGTCGCAGGATGTAAGCAGAAGCAAAAACGCTGCTGCCCAGCAAACAAGGTTGTTATGCATCGGTGCTCGGTTTATTCTGATCCGGTTTTCTGTTCCGGAACGGTTTGCGTGATCGTTGTTTTTTAGGTTGCTGTTGCTGGCCTTCCTGTCCCGGTTGCTGTGCCTGTGGCTGCTGCGGTGGCCTTTCGTTGCCTTCGCGTGGCGGTCTTGGCTCGCGGTTAGGCTTTGGCCTGTTCTCGCCCCGCTCGCGGTTGCCGCGTTCACGGTTTGCCTGCTCAGGTCGGTTGCCTTCGGCGCGCTCTCTGTTGCCACGGTGATCACGCGCAGGGCGTGGCTCACGGTTTTCTGGGCCTGCTTCGCGGTTACGGTTCCTGTTGTCGGGGCGTGGGTTACGGTTGCGGCGCTGTTCGCCTTCGCGCGGCTCCATCTCCGATCTTGGCTTTCTTTCAGGTCCCTGTGCTGGGGCAGTTTCTGCTACAGCAGCATCACCAGCCTGGCCACCTTTCTTTTTCTTCTTCTTTTTCTTCTTGGCCTTATACTTATCGTCCAGGCGTTCAAGGCTGCCTTCTACCTGCGCTACAAACTCGTTCTGCTTCGGCTCTTCTTCCACCACTACGGTCAGCGACTCCACGGCAACACCTTTTGCATTCAGCTCCAGTATTTCCTGCACACGCTCTACCGGCACCGGATACCAGTTATTGTCGCCTTTAAAGCCAAACCACATCATCTTTTTAAAGATGTCGGTCTTCTGCAGGAAGGCTTCGCCATGCTGGGTCTGCAATGGCCGGTTAACAGTTGGTATATCCTTCAGCGCCTCCATGTAGGTTTCCAGCTCATAGTTCAGGCAGCACTTCAGGCGGCCGCACTGGCCACTAAGCTTGCTTGGGTTAAGCGAGAGGTTCTGGTAACGCGCCGCTGTGGTAGATACGCTTTTAAAGTCGGTGAGCCAGGTAGAGCAGCATAGTTCGCGGCCGCACGAGCCGATACCGCCCAAACGCCCTGCCTCGTGGCGCAGGCTTATCTGGCGCATCTCTATGCGTACTTTAAACTCTTCGGCCAGTTTTTTGATCAGGTCGCGGAAGTCAACGCGGTCGTCGGCAGAGTAGTAGAAGGTAGCCTTGCTTTTGTCAGCCTGGTATTCTACATCCGATAGTTTCATGCGCAGGTTCAGCTGCTGAATTATCTCGCGGGAGCGGTACATGGCGCCTCCTTCCAGGTCGCGCACCTCGTTAAACTTGGCCATGTCCTGCTCGGTGGCGATGCGGTAAATGCTGCGGATCTCCTCGTTGTTCTCCACTTTCTTTTTCAGCATCTGCAGGCGCACCAGTTCGCCCTTCAGCGATACAAAACCAATGTGGTGGCCGTTTGGCACATCCACTACCACGGCATCGCCGGTCGTTAAATCTAACCTGTTTGTATTACGATAGAAGTCCTTGCGGCCTCCTTTAAATCTTATTTCTACAATGTCGAACTCCTCAAACGAAACGGGTAATTCCATATCGCTGAGCCAGTCGAACACGTTTAAACGGTTACAGCCTCCTGTGCTGCAGCCGCCGTTGCTTTTGCAGCCACCAACAACCTCTGTGCCATCTGCACTGGTTTTTTTGGTGCCGCATCCGCCACTGGAACATGAATTACAACCCACTTTTTGATCTCCTTATATAGCTATGAATTCTTGTTTTCTTAATCTGATAAGTAACAAATATACTAATTTTTTACGCTTATGATGTTACGATCGCTTAAATGTAACGCCAGATGCCCGGGTGCACTACAAAAATAACCACTACGTGCACGATGCTGGAATTTAAACTATAATTTTAAGCGATGCTTCGCAAACTGTTTACACATGCGGTAATTTATGGGCTGGCTGCGCAGGCGCCCAAACTGGCCGGTGTGCTTACGCTGCCCATTATTACCCGTTACCTCACCTCTGCCGACTATGGCGTGGCCGGGGTGGTAACGGCTTATATGTCGGTGTTTACGTTGTTGCAGAGCCTGGGGCTGAGTGTGGTACTGGTAAACAGTTTTGCCAAACAACCAACGCGCTTTGGCTGGATCTGGCGGCAACTGAACGGGTTTGTGACGCTTTGGTCGGTGGTGTACGGGTTGGTAGCTATAGTTGCCTTATACTATCTGGTGCCTGACGAGGGCGCTGCCTACCGCCTGGAAATTGCGCTGCTTTGTGGCCTGCCCATCATGTTTTACCAGATGACCGAGATGCAGAGTAACATACACTGGCAATTGTCGCAGCGGGCTGTGCCACTGGCTGTACGCTCATTTATAGTGGGGGCGCTTATTGTAGCACTTAATGTGTTCACCATCGCTTATCTTAAAATGGGTTTCAGGGGGTGGTTTTATGCCACTTTTATCGGGAACACGGCCGGCTTCCTGCTGAACGGGCATTACCTGTATTTCAAGCTTAAACTATGGCCTATTTTCCGGTTCAGGTGGCACCGCATTGTGCATTCGCTAAAACTTAGCCTGCCCATGGTGCCCCATAATGCTGCCATGTTTTTGCTGGATGCCTCTGATAAACTGGTACTGGACGTGCTGCGCGTACCGATACAGCGTATTGGTCTCTACAATATTGCCTCTAACTTCGGGACCTATTTTATGCTGGCTACCGGGGCCATTATGCAGGCTTCGTCGCCGTTCTACATGAAATACCTGGCACAAGAACGCACCCGTGAGGCAGCCCTGCAGGTGCGCCGGTTTACTTTTCTGCTGTTGGGTATGTTTCTGTTCGCTACCACCCTGGGTTGCCTCTGGATGCGCGAGATATTCATCCTCCTGATCAAAAACGAAGCGCTCCAGCAGGCGTACCCATTGGCTATCATTATCCTGATGGGTTATAATTTCAGGCCGATGTATATGGTGGTGGTAAATACACTGATCTACCGTGAGCAAACAACCCGGATCTGGCACTTATCGGTGGTGGCTGGTGTAGCTAACCTGGTGCTGAACTTTATGCTGGTGCCCATCTTTGGGTACCAGGCGGCTGCTTATACTACCTTTGCCTCGCTCATGTACCTGGGTTATGCCGGGTTTTATATGCAGGCCTATAAAGCAACAGCGCAGGTGCCGTATTACCCAATGGCCTGGCTGGCGCTTACCGTGCTGCTGCTTTTTATAGTTTATTATCTGGCAGATGCATCCATCCAGGTGAAGATCATTATTACAGCACTGACCGGGGCAGTAGCCATCGTTATCGCACTTTTTTACCGGAAGCAACTGCAACTATAACCCGCTTCCGTTATACTATAGAACTATGGAACCTGAATACTCTTTTACGTTGCTGGCGGCGCAGGATATGCCCGTACTGCACCAGATCTTTCTGAATGCCTTTGCCGATTACATTGTGCCCATACAGCTCACAGAGGAGCAATTTTATACCAAACTGAAACGTGAAGGTATTGAACCCGCCTTTTGTGTAGGAGCTTACAGTGGTGGCAAAATGGTTGGGTTTATACTGACTGGCTTGGGTGAGTACCAGGGGAAACCTACCGCTTATAATGCCGGTACCGGCGTGTTGCCTGCACACAGAGGCCACCACCTCACCCGGAAAATGTATGAAGTGCTGTTGCCAAAACTGCGCGAGAGCGGCCTGGAGCGGGGCTTATTAGAGGTTATTCAGGAGAATGAGCCAGCGCTGCGCTCCTATAAGGCCATTGGTTTTCAGGTAACCCGCTCGCTTGATTGTTTCAGGGCCCGAAAAGAGGAATTGCTACTGTCCGGAACCCCTCCGGACGACATAACGATAACAGAAGTAACCAAGCCTGACTGGGCAACTTACCGTCACCTGTGGGATGTGGAGCCAGCCTGGCAACATACAGCCTCAGCCATATCGCGCAGCCCCGACCAGAAAATAATACTGGAAGCCCGAGACGAGCAAGAGGAACTGACAGGCTACCTCGTACTTTTCCCGAAAACAGGTGCCATTGCGCAACTGGCCGTGGCAAAAGACAAAAGAGAACAGGGCATTGGAAAAGAACTGCTGCGAAATGCCGTTGCCCTGACCAGTGCCCCTGCGCTGCTGCTCATCAACGTGGATGCTGGTGCCGTTTCGTTTAAATCTTTCCTGAAGCGCCGCTATTTCAATCGTTTCCTGGGGCAGTTTGAGATGGAATTAGACCTGATGCGTTAGATGGTTTGCCCGGCTTGGAGGTTTGTCTGAATCTGGATTTGCAGGATTAGAGGATTTCCAGAATTTGGGCTTTTGCTATAGTTTGACGCTATAGTTCTATAGTTTGTGCAGTCCAACCACCCCTACCCCTCCTTATCCAAGGAGGGGAACTCTGCTTCTGCTTTGGATTCAACTATTGTTCTATAGTTACAGACCAAGAGTGGACAGGTCGCGACCTGTCCCTACGGAATTACAACCATGAGAAAAGCAGATCTGCTTCACCCAAAAGACAAAAAGGAAACTATAGCTAAGGCAAAAGCTATCGAATTGATATCAGTCTTTGGGTTGAGCGCCTTGTAGATTTCCGGTGGCGCAGCCATTGCGACGTAAGAGCAAAGGAAATGTACACCGCGCGATGCCCGAAGACGGGGCCTCCCGGCCTGAGAGGGAGCCAACTAAACTATAAAACGATAGGCTTTTAGAGCTCCCAGGAATAAAAGAAGCTATGGAAGGATAGCTTGGTTCCAGCAGTAGGCAAAGCCAACTATAGCACCAGACGCTAGCAGGAGCTGCGCACGCTGCTAGGTCTTAAACAACTATAATCCGAGATAGATTTATCGCTACACACGAAATGACAATAATGATAAACTATAGCATTTACGTTACCACTACTCTCAAACCACAAAACAAAAACCCGTTGACCAGCGGAATGAAAACACTACCTTTGTTTATCAATAAAGTGAACTGATATGGCGTGGGTATATTTGATTCTGGCAGGTATTTGTGAAATTGGCTGGGCGTTTGGGCTGAAGTATAGCGAGGGTTTCTCTAAACCGGTGATTAGTGTTGTTACGGTTGTAGTGATGATCCTGAGCTTTGTGCTGCTGGCACAGGCCATGAAAGAATTGCCGTTGGGTACAGCTTATGGTATCTGGACGGGTATCGGGGCGGCCGGTACTGCTATCCTGGGAATCGTATTCCTGAATGAGCCGCGCGACCTTATCCGAATTCTCTGCATTTTGATGATCATTGCCGGAGTAGTGGGCCTGAAAATATTTTCGGGAGAAGCGAAGTAATTACCAACTATACACGTCGGCGGTTTTGCCGGCAAACAGGTAGAGGCGGTTGTCTGTTGCCAGGGCAGTAGTGTATTTCTTATCCTTCGGGAGAGAGATGGTGCGCTGCTGTTGCTTATACAGGTCGTAAAAGTGCAGGCTGCCGTCTTTTACATAGTAAAGCTCATTGCCCAGAAAGCCTATGTAAGCCACTTCTGAGAGCGGGAGCTTTTGCTTATAGTTGCCTAAGTTGTCGAATACATAAATGCCGGCATTATAATCCAGAAGGTACACCTGGTTCTGGTATTCGCGTATCATCCGCACATCAAACCTGTTATGGTCCAGCACCAGGCTCAGCGGCGTTTCGAACACTACTTTTCGCATCCGCATATCCAGTTTTCCTAGTGTAAAATCTGTTTCATTAAATAGCCAGAAGCCGTCGTCAGAGGCAAGAGCTGCAGCGCGTACGGTTCCGTTTAATCCAAACTCGGGTAACAGCGCACTGCTGATCGGGCGCAGAAACCTGTCCAGCAAAAGCAATTCCTGGCGGTCCTGGTTAAAAAGTAAAAGCTTGAGAGGATTGCCGGCATCTATCGTAGTATTTCGGCCAAGTATAGTTTGCGGCGAGTAAACTGTAAGCAGACGGCCCAGCGAGTCGAGCTGCACCAGATTACGGCGTGGGTTGAGAAGGTAAACAATGCCTTTCTGGTCGGCAGCAATGGCTGTGGCGGAACTGACCGGTATAGTTTGCAGAAACTCCGGTTGCTTTTGCTGGGCAAGCGCAGGTATCGCTACACACAATAGCAGCCAAACTATAGCTATGGTTCTGTTACGCTTCAAAATGCTCTAATGTCAGGTTCTGTCCATCGTACACACCATACGAGCAAAAATTGACCCATTCTCCTAAATTCACATAGCGGCTGCTGTCACCAATTGGCAGGTCCAGCGGTAAATGCCTGTGTCCGAAAATGTAGTAATCGTGGTGCTGGGTGGCTTCTACTTCGCGGCAATACTGCAACAGCCATTCCTCTTCGCCCAGAAACTTCTCATCCTTTTTAACATTGCTGATGCGGCTCTTGCGCGACCACATGTTGGCAATACCGATACCTAAATTAGGGTGGATACGCGCAAATGCCCACTGGCAGGCTTTGTTGGCAAATACTTTTTTGATGAACTTATAGGTATGGTCGCCGGGTCCTAAGCCATCGCCGTGGCCAATGTAGAAGGTATGCCCGTTTATAGTGGTAGAGATCGGTTCGCGGAGTATGGGGATGTTGAGCTCTTGAGGGAAGTAATCAAACATCCACATGTCGTGGTTTCCCGTGAAAAACAGGACAGGAATACCGGAGTCGGTGATCTCTGCCAGCTTGCCCTGCAGCCTGATAAAGCCTTTGGGTATGGTATGGCGGTACTCGAACCAGAAATCGAATATATCGCCCAGCAGCAGGATGGCGGCCGCATCGTGCTTTACTTCATCCAGCCAGCGCACAATTTTCATTTCACGGGCTCTGCTGGCTTCAGCGTTCGGCACTCCCAAATGAAAATCTGACGCAAAATACACTTTCTTGCCCGGGGCAAGCTGATCAATTCGGAAGGTCATCTATCAGGAAGAGTACAAGCTGCTTAGGACCATGCGCTCCCATTACCAGCGTTTTTTCGATATCGGCGGTACGGCTCGGGCCACTTACCAGCGATACCATGGACGGAAAATTCTCTTTATACTTGTTGCGCAGCTTTTGCAGGCTATCTTTTATATCCGGCACCAGTTGGCTGGCTTTGGCTACTACCATGTGTATTTCAGGGTACACGCTCAGGCGGCGGCCGGCGGCAGTAGCAGAGCTTATCAGAATGCTACCGGTGCGGGTTATCAGGGATTCGCAGGTAGTTAAGCTGGCGTGTGCGTTTTTCACGAAGTCCTGCTCCGAGTCGGTGTAGCCGATACCGGCATGGTACAGCGCCTTCTGCAGATTAGCTTCCCATACAAACAGGTGCTCTATGTTCTGCTCCCGCTTAAAAGTAAACAGCTGGTCAAAGAAATCTTCTTCGCTTTCGCAGTAAAAGAAGGACCCGCTGGTCTTCAGAAAGTTCTCTACAAACAGCACCGACATATCGTCGGTGGAGGCGTGGTGCAGCGGCGATGTGAAATCAGGGGTAGGAGGCAGAAAAGGCGCTGGCTTAGCCAGCGCCTCTCTTACTCTTCTTAAAACTATTTCCTTGGTCTTAGCTTCGTACATGCCTGTTTAGGTTCAAGCTGTTCTTGTGTTCAGGTTATCTTCCTGTTGCTCTGCTGTCGGCTGGCCGTTTCCGGCTGGCGTTGGCAGCTTTTCATCAGGTTCATCATTACCAAACTCCACGGGGTGGTTCTGGTCTACTTCGCTTTTGGTCTGGCTGCGGTCGGTACCTGCAGTGTGCGCCTGGTACGTAGTCAGGGCCTCAAACGGACGCGGACCAACCAAACGCTCCAGGTCGTTCTGGAACAGGATCTCTTTCTCGAGTAGTTCCTGTGCTACCAGTTCCAGCTCATGGCGCTTATCCATCAGCAACTGTTTGGTGCGCTGGTACGCTTCTCCTATAATAGCCCGTACCTCGTTGTCAATTGTCTCGGCAGTAGCTTCGGAGTATGGTTTGTTGAACGACATTTCGGACTGCTTCGAATCGTAGAACGATACGTTACCGATCTTGTCGTTCATACCATACATGGTTACAATGCTGTAGGCCATTTTGGTAATACGCTCCAGGTCGCTCAGGGCGCCGGTCGATATCTTGCCGAATACTATCTCTTCGGCAGCACGGCCACCTAATGCCATGCACATCTCATCGATCAATTGCTCGGTAGTATACAGGAACTGTTCTTTTGGTAAATACTGGGCATAACCCAGCGCAGCTACACCGCGCGGAACGATGCTTACTTTTACCAACGGATCGGCATGCTCCAGGAACCAGCCTGCAATAGCGTGACCGGCCTCGTGGTAAGCCACAATTTTCTTTTCTTCCGGAGAAATGATCTTGTTCTTCTTCTCCAGACCACCGATCACACGGTCAATGGCATCGTTAAAGTCCTGCTGATCTACCGCTTTTTTGTTGCGACGGGCAGCTATCAGAGCGGCTTCGTTACAAACGTTGGCTATCTCGGCACCGGCAAAACCTGGTGTCTGGGCAGCCAGTTTCTTGGCATCCACATCCGGCGCCAGCGTAAGCGGACCCAGGTGTACTTTAAAGATCTCGGTACGGCCGTTAATGTCTGGCTTGTCGATGCTGATCTGGCGGTCGAAACGGCCAGGGCGCAGCAGGGCAGAGTCCAGAGTATCAGGGCGGTTGGTAGCTGCCAGTATAATCACACCGGAGTCAGTCGCGAAACCGTCCATCTCTACCAGCAGGGAGTTCAGGGTATTTTCGCGCTCGTCGTTACCACCCGGCACCTGGCCGCGGCTACGGTGACGACCGATCGCATCGATCTCATCTATAAAGATGATACATGGTGCTTTGGCTTTGGCTTGTTTAAACAGGTCACGCACACGGGCAGCACCCACACCCACGAACATCTCCACAAAGTCGGAACCTGACAGGGAGAAGAACGGAACGTCGGCTTCGCCGGCAACGGCTTTTGCCAGTAAGGTTTTACCAGTACCCGGAGGGCCAACCAGCAACGCACCTTTCGGTATTTTACCACCCAGCACAGTAAACTTGCTCGGGTTCTTCAGGAATTCTACAATCTCCTGCACCTCTTCTTTTGCTTCCTCCAGGCCGGCCACATCCTTAAACGTGATCTTAACCTTATTTTCAGCATCAAACAGGGCAGCTTTGGATTTACCAATGTTAAAGATCTGACCACCTGAGCCACCCGCTGTTACACGGCGCATCAGGAACCAGAAACCGAACAGCAACAGGATCAAGAAGCCCCATGTTGCGAAGAAATCCATGAAACCGGTGCGGTCTTCGGTATAGATCGGTACCTGCTGGTCGCGTGGTACGTCTGCCTGTAGTTTGTCCAGGTCTTCTTTAAATACCTCTGCCGAAATTACCTGGAAGTGATACTGCGGGCCTTTGTCTTTGGCGATCATGCCTTGTTCCGAAAGTTCCTGCTTGTATTTCTCGTTCTGCAGGGCTTCTTCTTTCAGGTATACTTCTACAGTTTTGTTATTAACGACCGTTACCTTGCTCACATCGCCGCTCAGCAGCATTTCTTCAAATTCCTGCTGCGATGTTTCTACAGTAGAGTTGCTCCTGTTCAGGTAGGTCAGGCCAAAGATCACCAGAATAAGCACGGCCAGCATCCATAATTGCATGGTAGGGCGCGGCGGCGTAGTCGGGATGATCGGCTTTTTCTTTTTGTTAGTGCCTTTATTATTTTTTTCTGCCATGATTTAGTTATCAGATGTATGAAAAACTCCGGCCCGTACAAATTGTTCAGGCAGACCAGAGTTAGTTAACAGATTCCACATGCTGTATGCGGGCATCTCCCCATAATTCTTCCAGCGCGTAAAACTCTCGTTTATCTTTCAGGAAGACGTGTACCACCACATCTACGTAGTCCAGCAGTACCCATTCTCTGTTGGTACGGCCTTCGCTCTGCCACGGGTTCTGTTTGGTAGCTTTGTATACTTCTTCTTCCACTGCGTTGGCAATGGCTTCCAGTTGCGTGTCTGAGGTTGCGGATGCTATAACAAAGTAGTCTGAGACTGCATTTTTAAGCGATTTAAGGTTCATTATAACAATATCGGAGGCTTTCTTCTCCTGCATTCCTTTTACTACAAGCTCTGCCAATATGTCTGAATTAGCCTCAACCTTACTTTCTTTCATTTGTGCTGATTAAATTTGAAATACAAAAATATTAAATTTTGCCAAAGTTATGGTGCCTAATACGTTGTTTATAGGCCGGCAGCTATATTATCTGCCCGTCTGCGACTCTACAAACTCCGAGGCTCAACAGCTTCTTATCAAAAATAAAGCCACAGAGGGCTGTACCATTATTACGTCAGAACAAACGAAAGGGCGCGGGCAACGAGGCAATTCGTGGGAGGCCGAGCCCGGTAAAAACATCACGCTTTCGGTTATTTTGTCACCTGTGTTTCTGCCTGTCAGGCAACAGTTTTACCTGAATATGGCTGTTTCGCTGGCGGTGCTGGACCTGTTGCACGAACGGGGTGCTGCCGATGCGCAGGTAAAATGGCCCAACGATGTATACTTTAAAGATAAAAAGCTGGGCGGGATTTTAATAGAAAACACCATTAACAGCTATAGTTTACAACACAGTATAGTTGGTATTGGTTTAAATGTGAACCAGTTATACTTTGGTGTGGATACGGCTACCTCGCTGGCAACTATAACCGGCACCGGTATAAACCTGGAACAACTGACCGCCCGCCTGCTGGAACTGCTCGAAAAACGCTACCTGGAACTACGCAACGGTAAGCTGGCACGCCTGAAATACGAGTACCTGCAAAACCTTTACCGCTACCAGGAGGAGCACCTCTTCAGGGTTAACGGACAGACCCTTGCCGGAAGTATAGTTGGCGTAAACGAAGATGGTCAGCTTGGGGTAACTATAGACGGCGAGCTCAGGTTTTTTGGGTTTAAAGAGATCGCTTTTGTGATCTGATGGCCAGCCGCAAGTAAAAGGGAAGCACTATAGTTGCTTCCCTTTTACAATATACTATGGCTGTTGTGTTCCGGTGCTACTGAACTATAAGTTTCTGGGTCTGTTTATCGGTGCCCTGTAACAGGTTTACCACATACATGCCTTTCGGTAACCGCAGTTCCTGCAACGGCAAATCTATAGTTCGGCTGCCGGCATTTACCGGCCCTGTAAACATTACTTTACCGCTCATATCCACTATCTGCAGGCTTCCGCCATTTACATCAGCACCTGTGCCGGCTACCCATACTGTAATAGCTGTTCCGGTTGCCGGGTTAGGATACACCTGGAACCTGCCACTGCCCGGTACTGCTTTTAGTTGTACGGCTACTGTTTTGCTGTAAGCATAGGTTCCGTCGTAGTCTACCTGGCGTAGGCGGTAGTGGTAAACGCCCTGGCGCAGAACCGGGTCGGTATAACTATAGTTTAGCTTAATGCTGGAGTTTCCTGCGCCTGCTACCTGTCCTATCTTTTCGAACGTGCGGCCATCAGTGCTGCGCTCTACTTCAAAGCGTTCGTTGTCTTTTTCCGATGCTGTTTCCCATTGCAGGTCTATGCCGCTCTGCGTAGCCTTTCCTTTAAAGGATAAAAGTTCGACCGGCAACGGGGTGATCGGCGAATCCTCGCAGGATACGGTGTTGAAGCCTGTGGCCACCATCGTTTGCCCGGCCTGCATGGTAATGGTAAAATTTTCTTCGGGGTTGTAGGTGCCCGCAGGTAAACTGAACAGGAATTGGTCGGTAGCGCCGTTGGCAAAGCCTTTCGTGTTTTGTGCTTCAAAGGTCAGGATGCCGTCGGTGTAAGTAGTTTTGTATTTATAGTTTGCCTGGTAGCTGCTGCCGTTGTTGTCGCTTACTGCTGTAACGCCTTCGGGTGCGCCGGGTATTTCGATGCTGATCGTCTGTACATCTTCAGGCAGGTTGTTCTGTATCATAAAGCCGAGCGTAGTGCTGCCGCTGGTACTGGTGGTGGCCCCTGTAAAGCCAACTACAGCCTGCCCCAGGTCGATGCGGCAATCCGGCATTTGCCTGTCGGCCAGCGGTGCGCAGGTGCGGTGGTCGAATGTAACAAGGCTGGGTGCAGAGTTGGCCACTTTGGCCTGCACGCGGATGTTGTTCAGTGCATTGTAATCGGTGGTGTTGATTGCGAACTCAAATGTAAAACTACCTCCGTTGCTGATGTTGGTATTGTTCTTGGCAGTATACTGGATAGCGTTAAAGGTGGTCTCGATTTTTTTGCCGCTGGTTTTGCCATCGTGCACTATAAACTCCTTTTGCTGGGCATAGTAGTTGGATGGTTCGTCGGCGTCAGCACCTTCGGGTAGTTCAAAAGCAATGTACTCCAGGCGGTTGGTACAGTTTACGATAAGGGTAAAAGATAAAATATAGGTGTCCTGGTCGTGGCGTGTGGCTCCGTTAAGAGAGTATGTAAGGCAGCCGTCCGTCTTGCTGCAATCGGCGGGCTGCTGATCGGTCTGTGCACTGGCTGTTTGCCAGGTCAGCAGGATCATCAGGATAAAAAATATATAGGGCTTCATGTAAATTTCAATTCATGTGTAATCTAAAATAAGTTTAATATTTGCTGTAACGATGCCCGTTTATGGTAGTTGCACTATATTGTAAGGTTATTGATTTGGTGCAACTAAGTTCTTTGTAAAATATAATTATAATTTGCTTGTGTGTATATTTATAGTTTTATGTATATATAGGTAGTAAACTATAGGTAGATTAGTTATTGTATTTTGCTGTCATTGTAGTTGATGATGTTTAGTTGTATGTTGTTGGCAAAGTTATATTTAAGTGTTTCTATAGTGCTCTTTCAACTATAGTTTCGTGGCAGAAACGCCGGGGGTGGTAGGGTGGAAACTATAGCTTAGGCACCATTTTTGTTTAAGTTAAGCGCATAGGCCTGAACTATAGTTTTGGGCCTTAATTATCAGATTTTTCAGATATTTCGCTTATATATTCAGGCATTTGTACTATATTTGATTTTCTGGTATGAGTATAGCTGACTAAACCATGTACCCTTATGAAGAACTTTACTAAACTTGTATTTATATCCACCCTGCTTGGCTCGCACCTGCTTGGCTTAACGGCCATGGCGGCGTCGGTTATCAAAGCGGAGAAAGCTGAAGCGGCTTCGGGCGTTGCGCCAACATACAAAGGCGGCAGTACCCTCTGGAAACTGAAACAGGAAAAGTCAGGTGGACTGGTGGTATCGGCACAGAATGCTCGCCCTATTTTTGTAGCTTCAGAAGCAGAGCATACCTGCTCTAAAATTTATGCGGCAGCGGTAGGCCCGTCTTTCCATATTGATGCGCCTAAACCGGATAAAAGCATGTATGCCTCGGTAACACTGGCTTCGTTTACACCCATACGCGATGTAAAAACAGTGCCTTCTATCAACGCATACCCTAACCCGTCTAACGGCCCGACCCGCCTGACACTTACACAGTCTGGTAGCGACAACTATAAGATCCGCATCTCCAACACCATTGGTCGTGTGATCTTTACAAAGAACCTGGCCGCTACCGAGGCCAAAGAAGTGACCCTGGATATGAGCCCATACCCATCGGGTGTGTATTTCTATAGTTTGCTGGTGAACGACAAAACCGTAGAAACCAAGCGACTGATCCTTCAGAAATAATTTTACTTAGTGAACGATATACCTATAAGAAGCCGGCCTCAGGTCGGCTTTTTATGTGTAAGGTAGGGTAATTTCTGGGGTTAGAAAGGTAAGAGTTGGTGTAGAGATGTAATACTTGGCATCTTAAACTATAGTTAAGTCAACAATCAACCTCTGACAATTTAACTATTTAGCCTGCAGTAATTCAACCTTTCGGTCATCAACAATTAACAATCCGCAATTATATCTCACATAATTTAGTATTTTCGGGGCGCAATCCTAAAAATTACCATGACAGACTATCGAAAGATAAATAACCTTGTAGGCTGGGTCGTATTCCTGATCGCGACCGTTGTGTATGTGCTAACCCTTGAACCCACAGCCAGCTTTTGGGATGCAGGTGAGTTTATAGCCTGTTCGTACAAATTGCTGGTGCCGCACCCGCCGGGGGCTCCGTTTTACCTGTTGGTAGGCCGTTTGTTCTCCATGTTTGCAGGCGATCCGTCGCAGGTGGCGTGGTGGGTTAACCTGTTGTCAGCGCTTTGCAGCTCTTTCACGGTGCTGTTCCTGTTCTGGACCATCACAATCTTTGCTAAGAAGCTTTTAGTAAAAGAAGGCGAAACACCAACTACAGGTAATATTCTGCTGGTAATGGGTGCTGGTGTCGTTGGTGCCCTGGCCTATACCTTCTCCGATTCTGCCTGGTTTTCTGCAGTAGAGGCCGAAGTTTATGCGATGTCGTCGTTCTTTACGGCGATCGTGTTCTGGGCCATGCTGCGCTGGGAAGAAAAAGTAGGCGAGCCTCACTCCGATAAATGGCTTGTTCTGATCGCGTACCTGGTAGGTTTATCTATAGGCGTGCACTTACTGAACCTGGTAACTATACCGGCGCTTGCCTTTATCTACTACTACAGACTTTACAAACCAACCTTAACCGGCGGACTGATTGCCTTTGGTATCAGCGCTGTTATCGTGATGTCGATATTATGGGGCATTATACCTGGCCTGCCATCGGTGGCTGGTAGGGTAGAGGTGTTCTTTGTAAACTCCCTGGGGCTGCCGTTTGGCTCTGGTATTATCATATTTGTGTTGCTGGTAGTGGCGGCCATTGCCTATGGCATCATGTACTCCATCAGGCGCAACATGCGCGTGCTGAACACTGCGCTGCTGAGCCTCGTGTTTGTGCTGATCGGCTACTCTTCTTACATGATGATCCCGATCCGTTCCTCTTATGAGCCAACTATAGACGAGAACGACCCGGATGATATTATGAGCGTGGTGGCTTACCTGAAGCGTGAGCAGTACGGCGACCGTCCGTTGTTGTACGGGCCGCAGTACAATGCCCAGCCGATAGGCCAGGAAGAAGGTGCCATGCGTTACATTAAAGGCAAGGATAAGTACCTGCCTACGCAGCCAAAAGTAGAGCCTGTGTACGATGAGAAGGACCTGACCTTGCTGCCTCGTATTTACAGTGATGCGCCGCAACACATAGATGAATACAAAAAGTGGGTAGATATACGGGAAGGGCAGATGCCGACATTCGGGCAGAACCTAAGCTTCCTGCTTAACTACCAGTTAGGGCACATGTACTGGCGCTACTTCCTCTGGAACTTTGTAGGCCGTGAGAGCGACGTGCAGAATGCCGGCGTGGTCTGGTTTGTAGATAACGAGGCCGGTCTTCCGGCGCTGGTAGAAAACAGCAAAGCCCGCAACAACTTTTTCGCGCTGCCGCTTATTATAGGTATACTTGGCCTGATCTGGCAGATCCGCAAAGATGAAAAGAATGCATTTATAGTTGGTCTGTTGTTCTTCTTTACAGGCATGGCCATTGCGCTTTACCTGAACCAGCCACCAACAGAGCCACGCGAGCGCGATTATACCTTTGCCGGTTCGTATTACGCCTTCAGTATCTGGATTGGACTGGGTGTGGTAGCTGTGGCCGGGCTACTGGAGAAGGTGCTGCGCGACCAGGCAACCCGTGCTGCCGTAGCAACTATAGTTTGCTTGCTGGTGCCGGGTATAATGGCTGCCGAGGGCTGGGACGATCATGACCGTTCGCACCGCTACCAGTCTGTCGATTCTGCCCGTAACCTGCTGGATTCTGTAGCTCCTAACGGTATACTTTTCACCAACGGCGACAACGATACCTTCCCGCTGTGGTATGTGCAGGAAGTAGAAGGTTACCGTACCGACGTGCGGGTGGCTGTACTAAGCTACCTGAACACCGACTGGTATGTAGAGCAGATGATGCGCCCGTCTTACAAATCAGCGCCATGGCCGTTAACCTTAGGCATCGAGAACTACAGACAAGGCACCAACGACTACCTGCCGTACGACGAGAAACCACAGGTAGCAGGCGGTATCGATCTGAAACAATTCATTGACCTGGTAAAACAGAACCACAAAGCCCTGCAGGTGCAGTATGGCCCGGGCACTACGTTGCTCACGTTCCCTACCAAAACCTTTGTATTGCCTGTTGATAAAGAGAAGGTGGCACAAATGGGCTTTATACCAGACGAGAAAGAAGGTCAGATCGTGGACCAGATGAAGTGGGTGATCAATAAATCGCTGCTGGAAAAGAAACACCTGGTAATGCTGGATCTGCTGGCAACCAATAACTGGGAGCGCCCTGTTTATTTCTCAACCACCGTAAACAGTGCAGACTTTATCGGTTTATCGGAATACTTCCAGTTAGATGGCCTGGCGTACCGCATTGTGCCGGTTAAAACAGTACAGGACGAGAACCAGAGCTTCCTGAACAGCCCAGGTTACCTGAACAAGGAAGTGATGTACAACAACCTGATGAAGGAGTTCGAGTTCCGTAATTTTGATGACCCGAACATTTTCTACGACGAGAACTACTATCGCTTTACTGCCAATGCCCGTGATAAATTCGGGAAGCTGGCAGCGGCTTACCTGGCAGAAGGCAACAAAGAGCGTGCAAAAGCGCTGGTAGACCGTTGCTTTACCGCATTGCCGGTTTCAACAGTGCCTTACGACTACTATACGCCACAGTTCATTACAATTTACGCGGATTTAGGCGAAGAGCAGAAGGCAAAAGAGCTGCTGGAAGGTATGGTAAAACAGTCGTCTGAAAACCTGAACTATTACCTGTCAAAAGGTGCCCTGTTCGAGATGGAGATACAGACCAATATGCTGATGATGCAGCAGTTAGTATATGCAGCGCAGGAGATTGGTATGCCGGAGCGCGCTGCCGAACTGGAGCAACAGTTTATGCAGTACCTGCAGCGCATGCGCCGCTAAACAAAATAAGTATTTAAACAGTAGAATAGGCCGGGCTGATATGCAGTCCGGCCTGTTTATTTAAACACATTTCATGATCGGGTAATGGCGCCAGAAGTTGCAATACATCGTTTGCTGATGCTGCTTATAAGTGTAACTATAGTTGCCTGCAGCCAGACATCGCCGGGCACAGTGCCGGTGCGGGTAACGTCAGCACAAGCCAGGCAGGCGCCCGAGCAGGCAAAGCCCGAAGTAGCAATGGCTTACGTGTACCAGGCCACCCCCGACAGCCTGAAACTACATTTCCTGTTTTATGATGTAAGCCGCCTGCTGGAACTACAGCGCTCAGCCACAAGCCTGACCTACGAAGTAAAAGACAACAACTCCAGAGCCGTTCTGCTGCGCGATACCATAGCTATAGTTGCAATCCCCAACCCAGAGAGTAATGATGCTGTTTCGGTGCGGGTAACTATACCACGCACGCAGGTTGCGGCCGGCAATGTGCTTAACCTTAAACTATGGCAGGAGTTTGCCGGACAATCCAGAAAGAACACATCCTTCAGAGTGCCATTGCAGCCCGCAATGCTCGGCAAGTCGGCCCTGCTGGTGCGGCAGCACACCGGGCAACCACTTATACAAAGTTATACTACCACTACAGATACGCTGCTGTTACAGGATGCCGACACAACAGGTCGTATGGTCCTCTACCGTTTCGAGCCGGAGTTTGTACCGGCCCTGCCACCCATGTCCACGCGCCAGGAGCCACAGCCGCAAACATTTCAGCCCCTCGACTCGCTTACAGTAGCCGCTACCGATACGTTTGTGTTTCCGCAGCAGGGCTTATACCTGCTCTGGCCTAATACAGCCTTTGCCCGCGGTCTGCTGGTTGAGCCCTGGCATTTTCCGCAGGTAACGATGGCCCGCGAAATGCTGCAGCCCCTTATTTACCTGACCACTTCCACCGAGCGGGAGCGCCTGTTTAAAGCACCTGATCCTAAAAAGGCTATTGATGATTTCTGGCTGAGCGTGGCCGGCGAAAAGCACCTTGCCCGCGAGCTTATTCGCACCTATTATGGCCGTGTAGAGCAGGCCAACAAGCTTTACACCTCTTACAAACCCGGCTGGGCCACCGACCGCGGCATGATCTACCTTATTTACGGGCCGCCCAGCGACATCAGCCGTGTAGGTAGCACCGAGACCTGGATTTACCGCCAGACTGAGATGCAGCCCTACGTTAAGTTCGTTTTTACCAAAAAAGAGAATAACTTTACCGAAAATCACTATGAGCTGGTACGGCGTCGTGAGTACGAAGAAAGCTGGTACAGCGCAGTTGCAAAATGGAGAGCAGGAATAACAGATATGTGAGCGGCGGCAGCTACGGCAGGCCCAGAGCTCCGAAAGAAGACAAGTTAGAAATGATATTCGGCTCCCGGCCAATATTGGAAGCAATGCTGGCAGGCAAAACACTGGAAAAAATATTTCTGCAGCGTGGCGCCAAAAACCCTACCACCGACGAGATCATAGCGGAAGCCAAGCGTTTTGATGTGCCGGTTGCTACCGTTCCGATTGAGAAACTGAACAACCTGACACGCAAAAACCACCAGGGCGCCGTTGCTTTTATTTCCCCGATCAGCTATCAGCCCCTGCACGAGATCGTGACCTCGCTGTTTGAGCAAGGCAAAAGCCCTTTACTGCTGGTACTTGACCGTATTACCGATGTGCGCAACTTTGGCTCCATTGCCCGTAATGCCGAATGTATGGGCGTGGATGCGATCGTGATCCCAAGCCGTGGCGGTGCCCAGATAAATGCGGATGCCATGAAAACATCAGCCGGTGCCCTGAACCTGGTACCAGTGTGCCGCGAACCTAACCTGAAGGACACAATTGATTACCTGAAAGATTACGGCGTACAGATCGTAGCCTGTACCGAGAAAACAGACACTAACCTGACAGACGGCTCCCTGGATATGGTAGGTCCGACGGCCATCCTGATGGGTAGTGAAGAAGACGGTATCTCGCCGGAGTACCTGAAGCGCGCCGACGCCAAGGTGCGTATCCCGCTCTTAGGCCAGATCGGCTCCCTGAACGTGTCTGTCGCAACCGGAATCATTCTTTACGAAGCTATGAGCCAGCGTTTGCGGGAGGTTAAGTAATAGAAACATTAAGTAACTGAACTATAAAATGACTGCCTCCAAGGCAGTCATTTTTGTTTAATAGGGTAGCTCTATAGTTGATGTTGCTGTCTGAACTATAGTTCTTTATAGTTGTTTCTGCTGTTATTTTAGGAGTTTTATGTGTCCTATAGATTGGCTATAGTTAAATCCTGTCCCCCGACAAGGAGGTGATATACATCATCTTCTGATGTCCTAAATATTTTGTAAATTTGCAGCTCGTAGTTTTAATCTTAAATAAGAACGATTATGGGAATGTATCCTGAATATATGGTTGCCCCTATCCGCGAGGATCTTACGTCGGCGGGTTTTGAGCAATTAATGACACCAGAAGAAGTAGAGCAGGTGCTTTCTACAAAAGAAGGAACTGTACTGGTAGCCATTAACTCTGTATGCGGTTGTGCAGCCTCTAAGGCACGCCCTGCCCTAAAAATGGCTGTGGCTGCTGCTGATCAGAAACCTGACAAACTAATAACTGTATTTGCAGGTATGGAAGCAGATGCTGTTGCCAAAGCCCGCGAGTACATGTTGCCTTATCCTCCTTCATCACCATCAATCGCACTGTTTAAAGATGGCGAGCTGGTGCACATGATTGAGCGTTACCACATTGAAGGCAACGAGCTTAACCGCATTGTTGACAACCTGAAAGGCGCTTTTGAAGCTTACTGCTAACTATAGCACAGCATTTTAAAACAGGAAAGGCCGGTTAATGCAACCGGCCTTTCCTGTTTTTATAGTTAACCTATAGTTGGCTATACTTTCTCCTGTCTCAGGTCAAACCCGATATCGCGGCGGTAGTAGCGGCCCTGCCAGGTTATCGTTTCGGCAGCCTGGTTGGCTTTGGCCAGTGCTTCGTCCAGGGTATTGCCGAGGGCAGTTACAGCTATTACACGACCACCGTTATTCACCAGTTTATCATCTACTTTTTTGGTACCGGCATGGAACACCAGCACCTCCGGGCTTACTTTATCCAGGCCAGATATCTCTTTGCCTTTCTCAAACCCTTCGGGGTAGCCACCTGATACCAGGAACACCGTAGCAGCCGTGCGCGGGTCTACTTCCAGTTTATAGCTGCCCAGCGTATGGTCGTGCAGCGACTTAAACAGCTCAAACAAATCTGACTTAATGCGTGGCAGTATGGCTTCGGTTTCAGGGTCGCCGAGGCGCACGTTGTACTCAATTACGTAAGGCTCGTTATTTACCTTTATCAGGCCAATGAACAGGAAGCCGCTGTACTCCAGGCCTTCCTGCTGCATACCGGCTATAGTTGGCTCAATTACGCGTTCCTTCACCTTCTGCATGAACACCTCATCGGCAAACGGCACCGGCGAAATAGCGCCCATACCACCTGTGTTCAGACCGGCATCGCCTTCGCCTATGCGCTTGTAGTCTTTCGCTTCCGGCAGCAGCACATATTCTTTTCCATCCGTCAGAATGAACACCGATACCTCAATACCTTCCAGAAACTCTTCGATCACGACTTTGGTGCCGGCATTGCCGAAACGCTTGTTGCGCAGCATATCTTCCAGGGCATCCAGGGCATGTTCGAAATCCGGGGAGATGATAACGCCTTTTCCGGCAGCCAGTCCATCGGCTTTCAGCACAACCGGGTAAGTATGGTTGCGCAGATATTCTACTGCTTCACGGTAGGTATTTTCGGTAAAGGTCTGGTAGCGGGCCGTCGGGATGTTGTATTTCTGCAGAAAAGCTTTACAGAAATCTTTGCTGCCTTCCAGCATGGCACCCGCCTTTTTCGGGCCGATCACCAGAATGTGCTTCAGGTACTCTTTTTCCTGGAAGTAATCGTGAATACCTTCTACCAGCGAGTTTTCCTGCCCTACTACCAGCATCATAATATTAAAATCGGTAGCAAACTTGGCTACTTCTTCAAAGTTATGGATGTCTACACTGGCATGTGTCCCGTACGCCATAGTTCCGGCATTGCCAGGGGCAACAAACACTTCCTCGCAATATTCGCTCTGCTTCAGTTTCCAGGCAATGGTATGCTCACGGGCTCCGGACCCAATTATCAATACGTTCATAGTTTTGTTGCTAATGTTGATTGCTGTACTCCGTGTTGCGAAGTTAAAGATTTATAGTTGCCCGCGCAGCACAAACTATAGTTTTATAGTCGTGCAACTATAGCCGGGCAGACTTTTTAAACAAAAAGACCGCTGCATTCCTGCAACGGTCTTCTCTTATACTTATGCTGGTTAATAATCGGCCACCAACAACTAGCAATTAATTGGCATACTCTGACAGGAACTTGATACGCATCAGGCGCAGGTCTTCTTCGGTATAGTCGTCGGTGCCCAGTTCTTTCAGTGCCACGGCAATGTTATCGGTGCTGGCGCTCATAAAGTAATCGTAGATCTCCTCCTGGCGCTCTTCATCCAGCACATTATTGATGTAGTAGTTCAGGTTAAGCTTAGTACCCGAGTAGCAGATGTGCTCTATCTCTTCTATCAGTTCCTGCATGGTCAGGTCTTTAGAGGCTGCAATCTCGTCCAGGTCTACTTTTTTATCTATCTGCTGAATAATGTAGATCTTGATCTTGGATTTGTTGACCGTTGTTTTCACCACCACATCAGCAGCAGTTACAATATCGTTCTCCTCTACATACTTGCTGATCATGTCCAGGAACGGCTTTCCGAACTTCTGTACCTTACCCATTCCTACACCGGCAATATGCGCCAGGTCCTCTTTGGTAGTAGGGTAAACAGTAGCCATCTCTTTTAAAGACGGATCCTGGAACAGCACGTATGGCGGCAGGCCTTTTTCCTTGGCCAGCTTCTTGCGCAGGTTCTTCAGTAAATCGAAAAGAACTTCGTCGTGACCGGCGGCGGCCTGCGTTTCTTCTTTTTCCTCGTCTTCTTTTACTTCCTGCTCAAAGTTATGGTCTTTGGTCAGTTCTATCGGGTGCGGGTTGGCTATAAAAGCTCTTCCTTTCTCGGTTAGCTTCACAACGCCAAAGTTCTCTATGTCTTTTTCCAGAAACTCAGACAACAACACCTGGCGCAGCACCGAACTCCAGAACTGTACATCCTGCTCTTTGCCAACAGCAAATACTTCCAGTTTGTCGTGTTCGTAGCTGGTTACATGCTGGTTGCGCAGGCCGGTAAGTACAGCCGTAATATGGTCGATGCCAAAACGCTCTCCGGTCTGCTCTACTGCTTTTAGGGCGTTTACCACTTCGTTCTGCGCTTCGAAGCGCTCTTTCGGGTGCAGGCAGTTGTCGCAGAAACCACAGTCCTTTTCGTATGCTTCGCCGAAGTAATGCAGCAATTGTTTACGGCGGCAAACCGCAGAGTCGGCGTAAGCGGCCATTTCCTGCAGCAACAGTTTCGAATTGTCGCGTTCGGTTACCGGCTTGTCTTTGTTAAATTTCTCAAGCTTTATGATGTCATCGTAACTATAGAACATCAGGCAGTTGCCTTCCAGCCCATCACGCCCGGCGCGGCCTGTTTCCTGGTAATAGCCTTCTATCGATTTAGGGGTATCGTAGTGGATCACAAAACGCACATCCGGCTTATCGATGCCCATGCCAAAAGCTATAGTTGCTACGATCACGTCTACTTCCTCGTTCAGGAAGGCATCCTGGTTGGCCATGCGTATATTGGCATCCAGTCCGGCGTGGTAAGGCAGCGCCTTCACGTCATTCACGCGCAGCAGCTCGGCAATTTCTTCTACTTTTTTGCGGCTCAGGCAATACACCACACCACTTTTGCCTTTGTTCTTCTTAACGTACTGTATCAGCTGTTTTTTGGTCTTGTGCTTAGGGCGTACCTCGTAGTACAGGTTAGTACGGTTAAACGACGACTTGAAAACAGAAGCTTCATCCATCTGCAGGTTTCGCTGAATATCCAGCTGTACTTTTGGCGTAGCTGTAGCCGTAAGGGCAATGATGGGCAGGTTGCCTATCTGGTCTATAATGCCTCGTATGCGACGGTACTCCGGACGGAAGTCGTGGCCCCACTCCGAAATACAGTGTGCCTCATCTATGGCTACAAACGAGATGTTGGAGCTGCGCAGAAATTCGATCGTTTCTTCTTTGGTAAGCGACTCCGGCGCCACATACAACAGCTTTACCTCGCCGGCCAGCGTTTCTTTCTTTACCTTGTTTATCTCAGACTTAGAAAGCGTAGAGTTAAGAAACTGGGCATTCACGCCAAACGCGTTCAGCTGATCTACCTGGTTTTTCATCAGGGCGATGAGCGGCGAGATAACGATGGCCGTACCCGGTAACGATAAAGCAGGCAGTTGATAGCACAACGACTTGCCGGCGCCTGTAGGCATAATCACAAAGGTGTTTTTGCCGTTAATAATGTTGTTTATTATCAGCTCCTGATTTCCCCTGAATTGATTATACCCAAAAACTTCCTTTAATTTGTTCTTGAGATTTACCTCTGTAAGTGACATGTAATTCCTGCAAAAAATAAGTAAGGTTGCAACGTACTCAAATAAGCGTACATTAACACAAATTTAACTTGAATCTGATTAATAATATAACTCAAATAGCAAAAAAAGTCTTACTATCTGAGGCCGAAGCTATCGCCAGACTGGCAGATTTTATCGACGAGGATTTTAAAAATTGCGTCGAAGCCATTCTAACTATAAAAGGCCGCGTAGTTGTGACCGGCATCGGTAAAAGTGCTAATATAGCCCAAAAAATCGTAGCAACCTTAAACTCTACCGGCACCCCTGCCTTGTTTATGCACGCTGCCGATGCCATCCACGGCGATCTGGGCATGATCCAACCCGAAGACTTTGTGATCTGCATCTCTAAAAGCGGTAATACACCTGAAATAAAGGTATTGGTTCCGCTTTTAAAACGTAAAGGTTCCAAACTGGCGGCCATGGTATCCAGCACGGACTCGTACCTGGCCGAAAGCGCTGATTATGTACTGAATGCCAACGTAGAGCGCGAAGCCTGCCCCAATAACCTGGCCCCAACCACCAGCACCACCGCTGCCCTTGCCCTTGGCGATGCCCTGGCGGTATGCCTTTTAGAGGCACGCGGTTTCAGCAGTGCCGATTTTGCCCGCCTACACCCGGGTGGCTCGCTGGGCAAACGCCTTTATTTAAAGGTAGAGGATATTTATAAACAAAACCAGGCCCCTAAGGTTAACGAAACAGCCAGCCTGCGCGAAATCATTATCGAAATATCTTCTAAAAGACTGGGTGCCACCGCTGTAGTAAAAGAAAACACCGATGAACTGGTTGGCATTATAACCGATGGCGACTTACGTCGTATGTTGGACAAATATCAATCAACAGAAGGTATTAAAGCTACCGATATTATGACGGCCTCGCCACTAACGATAGAGCCGGACCAGTATGCGGCCGAAGCGATGGCCATTATGCAGGATAAAAACATAACGCAATTAATCGTAACCGACTCCGGAAAATTTGAAGGTTTTGTGCACCTGCACGACCTCCTGAAAGAAGGACTTGTATAAAGCAACACCCATGAACGACAACACCTACGTGGTGATAATGGCAGGCGGCATTGGAAGCCGTTTCTGGCCATTTAGCCGTACCAACTACCCGAAGCAGTTCCACGATGTGCTGGGTACCGGCGAAACCATGCTCCAGATGACGATGAAGCGTTTTGAGCAGATTTGTCCGACTGAGCACATTTTTATAGTTACCAACCGCGACTATGAGCACCTGGTAAAAGAGCAGCTCCCACAACTTGCTGATAACCAGATTCTGCTTGAGCCTATAGGGCGCAACACCGCGCCTTGCATTGCTTACGCCTCTTATAAAATTGCCCAGCTAAACCCGGATGCTAACCTTATAGTTACCCCATCTGACCACGTGGTGCTGAAGCAGGAGGCCTTTAACCAGGTAATTAACACCGCTTTAGAAGCTGCCTCGCAGGACGATGTACTGATTACGTTAGGCATTACGCCAAGCCGCCCGGATACGGGTTATGGCTACATTCAGTTTATTGCCGATGGCGACCAGCCTATTAAAAAAGTAAAGACCTTTACCGAAAAGCCTAACCTGGAGCTTGCACAGATGTTCCTGAACAGTGGCGACTTTGTGTGGAACTCCGGTATCTTTATCTGGAATGTGCAAAGCATCCTGCGCGCGTTCCGCCAGTTCCTGCCCGAAGTTTCGGAGATATTTGAGGAGGGCAGCGCTGCTTACAATACCTCTGAAGAGGCAAATTTTATCGTGAAAGCCTACTCGCACTGCCGCAACATCTCTATTGACTATGGCATTATGGAGAAGGTGGACAATGTGTATGTGGTGTTAAGCGATATCGGCTGGTCCGACCTTGGCACCTGGAACTCGCTCTATACTATCAGCGACAAAGACGAGAACGCCAACGTAGTTGACGGCATGGCCATGCTGTACGACACGAAAAACTGCATCATCAAAACACCTAAAGACCGACTGGTAGTATTACAGGGCCTGGAAGGGTACATTATCGCAGAACACGATAATGTGCTGATGATCTGCAAATTAGAAGAAGAACAGAAAGTAAAAGACTTTACAGCAGATGCGAAGTCTAAAAAAGGGCAGAACTATATTTAAACGATAGTTTACCATCCTGTAAAAGAGCTGAACCGATCACCGTTTCAGCTCTTTTGTTTTTGTCTGAATCAGGATTTGCAGGATTTGGGCTTTGGGTATAGTTTTATAGTTAATGTTTTAACACCCCTATAGTCCCCTCAAGGGGACAGTCTGCGCCTTTTTTATAGTTTCAACTATAGTTCTAGTTACAACCTGAGAACAGGACAGGTTTACCTGTCCCTAAGGAATTACAACCACAAGGAAAGCAAATCTGCATTAACCAAGAGCAAGTACAGCAACTATAGTTAGAGCAGCAGCTATCGAATTGCTATCAGTCTTTGGGTTGAGCGCCTTTGACTTGTTGCGGTGCCGTTAGGCAACACGAGCGCAGCGAGGGTAGCAAGAAGGCAGCAGCGCGATGCCCGAAGACGGGGCCCCGCGGCCGTGAGCGCACCAAAGCCAACTATAGAACGATAGGTTCATAGAGTTCCCAGGATGAAGAGTAGCTATAAAACAGAAGGCTTGTTTCAAGTTGCGACTACAGTAACTATAGATAGGCTGTATAAGATCTCTCGACTTCGCTCGGGATGACAAAAAAGCAGCCATGGTCTGAGATAAATTAAATGACAATAGTTAAAATGAACTATAGGACAAATAAGATCCCTCGCAGCTACGCTGACTCTTTTCGACTCGCGTCTCAAGAATGCTCAGGATGACAAAAGAGGAACAATAGGTTGAAGTATATTTCTTGCTACCCTCGAAATGACAACTTTATTGTGTGAACTATAAAAAATTGCATTGTTTGTTGAATTGCTAAGCTGCTTAAAACTCTTTTCAATGATGTAAGTATATGGTAGCATGGGAATAAAGCCTGTGCCCAGGTTATAGTTTTTTGCTTGGAAGTATAAGAATTACCTGTCACTTGCCTCCCTAATACATGTGCCATTTATACTTCTTTGTTATGTTGTCACATCACCCTTATACCAGCCTCCCACAGGTGCATTACTTCTACCTGCCCTCCCAAAACGGTAAGCCCGCCGAAGTAATAGCGGTCCTGAATTGCACCTCCGATGTTATCTATATTCCGGTACCTGAAGAAGATGTGGAATTGCACGCTTTTTTCCAGAGAAGTATAACCGGAGCCGAAACCAGGCGCTTTGGCGACAAACCAGTGTGGCGCATCTTCAATTCGTGGGCAGAGCTGGCATCAGATCATCAGAAATACAAAGTAAACCCCGCTGTGATGGAATTGCTGCTGGACTGCAGAACTGGTAAGCCGCTGGAAGAACAGTACGCGGTAGCCTGATTACAGAGTATGAATCGTCCTGAAACAGGTTGACAGATTTAATAAGATCCCGGTTTGTTTAGGCAGGCCGGGATTTTTTTGATGTACCTGCTATGGTGTCCTTTTAGGGCCATCTCCAGGGCCTTCCCCATGTTGGCAGCTTCCATGTTGGCTGCCACCGCATAGCCCACGATTTTGCGGCTGTAGGCGTCGGTGAGCAGGTTCGCATAGCAGGTGCCTTGCCGGGTTTGACATAGGTGATGTCACTGGCCTAAACCTGCTCAGGAACTGTGAGTAGCAATCCTTTGACCAGATTTGGATATTTGCGCAGGTAAAAGCACGCCAGAGTGGTCTGCACATAACGCTTCTTTGGTTTTATAAGTAGATCAAACTCCCTGATGTAGGCAAAGAGCTTGTCTCTCTGCCCAGCTTGATGCCTAGGCGCCAGAAGGCGGGCTGCATCTTATAGTAGAGCTTGCGCGTACCTAGTCGGGACAACAGCTTATGCTGCTTATTTATCAGTTGCCTGACCTGCTGCTTCAACAGAGTCGCCTTGGCTTGTTGTTTATGCAACTTGTAGAGGTATTGGCGGCTGTAACCAGGCTCTGGGCTACTTGCTTTCGAGTGGTTCTTGTTGCCCCTTTGGCTTGAAAGCTAGTTGCGAGAGTGGCAAATACTTTTCTCGGATGTTAGTGCCAAACTGCGCATCAGCAATGTCAATGGCTCGGTTCAATATTATCTTCTCTTGCTCTAAGCGTTTGATCCTGGCTTCTAGCTCGTCTATCTTTCATAGGCTGCTTTTCCAGTCTAACCTACCGTGTTTACGCAGCTACACCAAAACCGTCACACCCTTAGATGCCGTATCTGATCTGAGCCTGCTTGTAGGTTAAGAGCCCTTTTTCTACCAGGTCTATGACCTGCAGTTTGAAGACCAAACTGTAGCCCTTTTGACTCTTTCGCAAAAGCCCCTTCTTGTTCATTTCTTCCATATAAGTCAACTTATCTCAGGGCAGTTAAAGATATAAAACAAAAAAGCCTGTCTACTTTCGTAAACAGGCTTTTTTGGTGGTCGCGAAGGGAGTCGAACCCCTAACCTTCTGATTCGTAGTCAGATGCTCTATCCAGTTGAGCTACGTGACCATTTTTCCGTTTTGGTGATGCAAAGTAACGGCATTTTTTCTTTCGATGCAAGCCCTAAACACACAAATTTTTAATTTTTAGCACTCGCTTTCTTTAAGGCTTTCTTCAGGGCGCGGTCAAAAACAACGTACAAACCGCCTATCGAAATGATAATCAGCGCGATCATTAGCAGTTTTCCGGTAGTGCCGCTGTCCGGGTCCTGCAACAACGAAATAATATCTTTTGCCTGCGTGCCTATCCAGTAAAAGAAAAGAGTGCGCGGCAGCATACCTACTATACTTGCCAGGAAAAATTTCTTACGGTTTATCTGCAACAACGACAGCACAAAATTCATCAGGGCAAAAGGCAGCACCGGCGAAATGCGGGTTAAAAAGATAAGCGGCCAGCTTTCAGCGCGCAGTTCCTGCATCAGGTTGCGGGCATTCTCGAAACGGTTCAGGAAGCTCATCATTTTGCCATGATCTATTAGTTTACCCAAACTATAACCTACCAGCGCTGCTACGCCATACGCCACCACCACGCCCGGAAAAGCAGTCCAGCCTAAGTAAAAGCCGCTTACCAGCGCCACAAAGGTAGTAGGCGTAAGCGCCAGCGCCATGGTTACAGATATCACCAGGAAGTATAAAAGCAGCTGCCAGATGGTAAGATCCCGGAAAAGATCCTGGTACTGGTACAGGTAAACCGCCAGCGTAGAGCTTACTGTAACCGGTACCACTACCAACAACAGCATCGATACAAACGTAGATGCATTTTCGCGTACAAGGTTTCTCAGCAGTGGTATCAGCTTCATCAGCTTACGGAGTTTGGTAATGTTAGCATTAGACGAAGGACAAAGGAGAAAAGATTTTAGCTGACAACAAAGGGAAGTGTATGGTGTTTCGTATTTAGTTTTTCGACATGATGAATAATAAAGCCACTGCTATAGTTATAGTGAGGGACTGCCTTTACCAATCCTTCTTATTTTTATTAACTTGCGGAGTATCGTTTATAATTAAACTATAGATATGAAATTCGGAACAAAAGCTATACATGCTGGTGTGGAACCAGACCCAACTACAGGCGCCATCATGACGCCGATTTACCAGACATCAACTTACGTGCAGCGCTCGCCGGGCGACCATAAGGGCTACGAGTACTCGCGTACACACAACCCAACCCGCACGCAGCTACAGAACGCACTGGCAGCGCTGGAGAACGGTAAACACGGTCTTTGCTTTGCCTCAGGTATGGCTGCGATTGATGCGGTTATAAAAATGCTGGCTCCAGGTGACGAGGTAATCTCCACAAATGACTTGTACGGTGGCAGCTACCGCATTTTTACCAAGATCTTCCAGAACTATGGCATCAAGTTCCATTTTACCAACATGGCTGACCTGAGCAAGGTGGAAGCGCTGGTAAACGAGAATACCAAAATGATCTGGGTAGAAACGCCAACCAACCCATTACTTAACATCATCGATATTAAAGGCTGCGCTGCTATCGCTAAAAAGCATAATCTGCTACTGGTAGCTGATAACACGTTTGCCACGCCATACCTGCAAACACCACTGGATTTAGGTGCTGACATTGTGATGCACTCGCTGACAAAATACATGGGTGGCCACTCGGATGTGGTAATGGGTGCGCTTATAGTTAACAACGATGACCTGCACGAGCGTTTAGCGTTTATACAAAATGCGTGCGGCGGTACGCCGGGCCCACAGGACTGCTTCCTGTTGCTGCGCGGCTTAAAAACGCTGCACCTGCGCATGGAGCGCCATTGCCAGAACGGCCGCAAAATTGCGGAATACCTGCGTAACCACGCCAAGGTAGAGAAGGTATTCTGGCCAGGCTTTGAAGACCATAACAACCACAACGTAGCCAAAGAGCAGATGCGTGATTTTGGCGGTATGATCTCGTTTGTGCTGAAAGGCGACAGAGTGGAAGATGCTACCCGCGTACTGGAGAAACTGAAATTCTTTGCGCTGGCAGAATCTTTAGGAGGTGTAGAGTCGCTTTGCGGACACCCGGCCACCATGACGCACGCCAGCATACCACGCGAAGAGCGTTTAAAAGCTGGCCTAAGCGATTCGCTGATCAGGCTGAGTGTTGGCGTAGAAGATGCCGAAGACCTGATCGCAGACTTAGAGCAGGCGATAGGGTAGACGTTAGATATTAGATTTTAGACGCTAGACCTGTTTATAGTTTGAAGAGCCGCCAGCTTTTATAGTTGGCGGTTTTTTTATTTTGTCTGAATCAGGATTTACAGGATTAGAGAATTTTCAGGATTGGGCTATAGTTGGCCCTATAGTTCGGTAGTTGAGAAATACCCACCCCTACCCCTCCCAAGAGGGGAATTTCTGCTATAGTTATAGTTGGAAATTATAGTTCTATAGTTACAGTCCACGAACAGGCAGGCGCAGACTGCCCCAAAGAAATACAACCACGAGAAAAACCGATCTGCTTCAACCAAGAGCAAATAAAGAAACTATAGCCAGATCATAACCTATCGAATGTGTTATCAGTCTTTGGGTTGAGCGCCTTGTAGATTTCCGGTGCCTGCAAGGCATTGCGAGGCACGAGCAAAGGGAATGTACACCGCGCGATGCCCGAAGACGGGGCCTCCCGGCCCGGGAGGGAGCCAAATAAACTATAGAACAGTAGGCTCTTAGAGCTCCCAAGAATAAAAGAAGCTATGGAACAACGGCTTGTTTCGGTTAGTAGATAAAGCAAACTATAGCAGCAGACGCTATCAGGAGCTGCGCACGCTGCTAGGTCTTTTAAACTATAGTCTGAGATAGATTTCTCACTGTGTTCGAAATGACAATAATGAGACCCGTGGCTAACGCTCAAGGACGACAACTATAAACAATTACTGGTAGGGGTTGAGGAAGCAATCAGGTTAGGCAACACATTAACCGGAACAACTCTTATCAAACCTGCTTACCCATGAAAATAAAAAGGCCGCCAACTATAGCAGCTGGCGGCCTTTCTGTTTCAGAACAAAAGTCTTTTGTCTGATAACTATTTTTTAGCCTGAGCGTCAACGCCCAATACTTTGTAAACTTCAGTCAGGTCCGGGATCAGAACGATCTCCGTACGACGGTTCTTTGCTTTGGCAGCAGCCGTACGACCAGTATCAGCTGGCTGGAAGTAAGCACGACCGGCTGGCGTAATTCTGTCCGGAGACAGGCCTTTGTTTGTCAGCATACGCGTGATCTCAGTAGCACGCAGCACGCTCAGGTCCCAGTTGTCAGCAATTTTCTTAGTGCCTGGCAGTACTTCCACATCGTCAGTGTGGCCTTCTACCATCACATCAACTTCCTGGTTCTGCTTCAGTACGCCTACCAGCTGGTCCAGCGCCTTCTGGCCGCCTGGGTTTACTTTGGTGCTACCAGTGTTAAACAACAGCTTATCAGACAGCGATACATATACTTTGCCGTCACGTACTTCAACGCTCAGGTCGCCCTGGTTAAAGCCCTGCAGTGCCGTGTTTACGTCGTTTTTAAGCGTATTTAAAGCTTGTTGCTGCTCGTTCATCTTGCGCTCCATGTCAGCCAGCGATTGCTCACGCTCTTTCAAAGAAGCGGTCAGCTCATCAACTTTTTGCTTAGATGCAGCCTGCTCTGCTTCCAGAGCTTCTTTGCTTGCTTTCAGGTCTTCGTATTTTTTTGAAGACACGCAGGAAGCCAGCATAGTAGTGCAAACCAGTACAGAAAGGGATGCTTTTACAAAATTAAATTTCATGGGTTTTACTTTAATTATGGTTTATAGATCGTAAAAAAATAAAACTGTATACCTGCAAAGATGTAAAAAAACAGGTGCCAAACCAAAGCAGATGGCCAAAACACTATATTTAAACTATAATGCCCAATAAATATTGTGAGAATTGAATATTTAATGTAATCATCTGATTTTTAAGTTTAAAACAAACTAAAATAGATAAAGTAAAGCTCTGGCTATAGTTGCCGGATTTTTATAGTGCAGAGCTTGGGTCGGGCAGGGGGCAGCGTTTCGTGTTCCGTAAAAAAAGAATAAATTAGCAACTATACTTTCACCTTAACTCAATCATGAAAAGACAACTATACTTTCTGTGCCTGTTCCTGCTGATGGCCGTTGTGAGCGTGGCGCAAACCAAACCAGACTATAGCAAAATTACCTTAGTGATACATGGTGGCGCCGGCACCATCACCAAAGCCAACATGACCCCTGAAAAAGAGAAAGCTTATAAAGAAGTGCTGAACCAAGCCCTGAAGACAGGCTACGCCATACTGGAAAAAGGCGGCACCAGCCTGGATGCTGTGGAAGCTACCGTGCGCGTAATGGAAGACTCGCCGCTGTTTAATGCCGGCAAAGGCGCTGTATTTACCAACGAAGGCAAAAACGAACTGGATGCGGCCATTATGGATGGCAAAACAGGCAAAGCCGGTGCGGTAGCCAGCCTTACAACCGTTAAAAACCCGATAAGTGCTGCGCGCGCCGTGATGGAGAAATCGGAGCATGTGATGCTGATAGGGAAGGGGGCTGAGCAGTTTGCCAAAGAAAAAGGACTTGAAATAGTAGATCCGTCGTACTTCCGTACCGAAACTCGTTACCAGCAGCTGCAGAAACTGAAAGAAAAAGAAGGCGACAAAACGAAGCTTGACCACGACAGCACCGGAACCAGCAGCAACGAGAATATTTTTGTGGAAGGAGAGAAGTTCGGAACGGTTGGCGCTGTAGCCCTGGATGCGTACGGAAACCTGGCAGCAGCTACCTCCACAGGCGGCATGACCAACAAACGCTACGGCCGCGTAGGCGATGTGCCGATTATAGGAGCCGGAACCTATGCCGATAACAACACATGCGCGGTATCAGCCACAGGCCACGGCGAGTACTTTATACGCTCGGTAGTAGCCCACGATATTGCCGCCCTGATGGAGTACAAAGGCTATAGTTTAAAGAAAGCAGCCGACGAAGTAGTAATGAACAAACTGGTAAAACGCGGCGGCGAAGGCGGTGTAATTGCCATTGATAAGAACGGAAACGTAGCCATGCCTTTCAACTCGGCGGGTATGTACCGTGGCTATATTAAAAAAGGAAAAGCAGAAGTAGCTATTTACAAAGAATAGCAACTATAGTTTTATTACAGGATGTGTGCCATGCATTGCGCCGGTAGTGTATGGCACTTTCTTTTAACAGGCAGCAGCTATAGTTGGTGCTGTTCTAAATCCGATAAATAAGAAAAAACAAACTATAAATATTAACGTATCCCAATATTATCATACTGCAATCTAAACTATAAGCTGCACCTCTATGGGAATGATGAAAGAATTTAAGGAGTTTGCCATGCGTGGCAACGTAATGGATCTGGCGATAGGTGTTATCATCGGCGCCGCGTTCAGCCGCATTGTAGACTCTGTTGTGAATGACCTGATCATGCCGCTGGTAGGCAAAGTGGTCGGCGATATCGATTTTTCGAACCTGTACCTGCCGCTCTCGGAGGATGTGCCCACCGGCCTTGCCCTGGAGGAAGCTCGTAAACTGGGGGCCGTATTTGCATGGGGTAACTTTATTACCGTGCTGATTAATTTTATCATCCTGGCCTTCATCATTTTTATGCTGGTAAAAGCCATGAACCGCCTGATGCGTAAAAAAGCTGCTGCCCCGGAAGTACCGCCAGCCCCTACCAAAGAGGAAGTACTGCTGACCGAAATGCGCGATGCCCTGCGCCAGATCGCGTCCCGTCCGTAAAAAGGCGTTTACAGTTACAGCAGAACCATAACAAAAAAGCCGTGGCCATACTTTTATGCGTATAGCCACGGCTTTTTTATGCGGCGCAGGTATTGCTATAGTTCGGGGGACTGTACCCAATCGAGGGCTTGCTGGCGCTGGTCTAAGGTAAAGTGCTTTACTTTGGCCGATGTAAACGGCGATGCGGCTATTGTAAGCCAGTCGAGCCATTTCTGTTCGCCAACCAGGGCGGCTTTCTTAAAATCACCGGCATGCCTGAAATCGAATTTAAGGTCTTCCCAAAGCGCTTTCAGGGTAAAATCCTCTACTTCCTGCATCTCGGCATACACATTTATTTTTCCATACTGCTTTATTTTTTCCTTCAGCACCGGAAGCATTACGTCGTAATCATTTTTGTCTACGTGGCCCGAAATGCGGAAAGCCACCAGGTCGCCTTTTGATTCTTCTAACAGCTGTAGCATGGATGTTGACATTGTTGTAATGGGTTTACGCAGTCCGCAGGACGCTCGTTCAATAAAAGCTAACTATATAGATGAACGCTATATGGCTACTTTAATTGCCTCAGGGCTTCGTGCAGTACGTCGGCGGTCGGGGCCTCCCGGCCATCGGTAAAGCGTATCAGGTACACCTCGCCGCTTGCCGATGATTTGGTAGCCAGGTACGTGATAAAGTCCTCTGCCGATTTTATTTTGCTGCCATGCTTCTCCCATTTGGCCTGCAGGTGGTCGGCTGCTTCCTGGCAACTATGCTCGCTGCCGTTCCGCACAAAAGTGGCCCCTTTCATGTTTCTGATCTGCGCTATCAGCTGGGTTATCTTCTCTGCTTCGGATAAACTTTTGGTGGTAGTAGCTTCGGCTGTAGCGTTGCCGTTACCATGCTGTGCAGCTGCCGATTGCACTGCTACAAGGTAAAGTATAAATAAGGCAATTGATGCGATCGTTTTCATAGGTTCTTATAATTTGTTTATAAGTTGGAACTGTGATGCTTAAAAATTTATTAGCAACTTTAAAGCACTATAGCACAGGCATCGGCGTTAGGCAGATAGGATTTATGCTATGCGCTTATAGTTACCTATACGCAGATGCCGCGCTGCCGACAAGTACAGATACATGAGAAAAATTATACTTTCTTTATTTTTTCTGCTGATCAGCCAGCAATTATTCGCCCAGAAGAACATCGAAACCCGTCTTGGCTATAGTTACACCGACCCATTCGAGTTCTCGGATGAGTGGCAATACCTGAGCACCGATATCTACCTTTTTAACGGAAGCAAGTTTACCCGCGTGCTCAACGAACTGGAGCGCGGCGTAAAACGACCTAAAAAACGTTACCGCAACCAACTGGAGTACCTGTTTATTACAGCGCAGCTCAAAAACATGAAACTCTTCGGCAACGACGAGATCGTGTACCCGCTCTATAACTTTTATGTTGATCAGGACAAGGACGACTATAAAACACAGGTAAGCGATAACCTCGAAGTGGTGCGCATCATCGATAAAATGCCGCTGTCATCCACCCAGAACAACATCGACGCTACTATAAACGCCAAAGCCATCACCAACGACCAGGGCGATCAGGTATTTAACCTGGTGGCAAACCAACTGGTAAACCTTTCCAAACTGACTACGCCAACAGGGGCGGTGCTGTCGTTGGTAGGGGAGTTTGGTAATTTGCTCAGCACCCGCACCCACAAGCGCGAATACCGCTTCAGTTCAACTATAAGACTATACGAAGGCCAGGATTTTGACACGCGCCTGCACTCGGTAAAAGTGTATGTGTTTGTGCCCGGCGATGTGAAAACGGTAACTATAAAACCAGCCCGCCTGGCCGACTACCTGAGCAAAAACCCGAACAAGCTGGAGCGCCGCATGCTGGAAGAGATGACCAACTACAAGGATTACCCTTACATGGTGGTGGCCAACTATAAGTCGTTGTACAAAATGGATGTGCTGACCGGCGACGAGGTAACGCTGGATTTGATAGAAAAGCGAAAACAAAAGATACAGAGCGCCTACGAGCAGCAACTGGTAAACGACGAGACCTACCGCCAGGAAAAACTGTTTGTGGAGTACCTGCGCGTGTTTGCTGAGATGAAGCAGCAGCTGAACATTTACCGCCTGAATTACCGCAACAACAGCCCTGAGATAAATGCCCGCAACCTGTTTGCCATTATACAGGAATACAAGCGCCTGAAAGCAACTATGGATGCCCGTGAAACAGAGTTTAAGACCAACAGCACGTATAAGAACATCTTTAAGCCGGAGTACGAATCGATACTTGGCAACGCTGACCTTTACCTGGATGCCGACCATAACCTGAAAAGCGGGAAGCTGCTGGTAAACACACTGCGCGAGCTCGAAAACGACCCGGCCAGCTACAGCACCCCCGAAAAACGCGAGAAAGCCCTGGCTAAACTATACGCCGTAGAATTGCCGCGCCCGGATCTGCTATCAGCCTCTGTGGAAGGCGAAGCCATTGTTCGTTTAAAATCCAAGTTGGAAGAGCTGCAATACAATGCCGTATTTGAAAAGGATATTAAGAAACTGGCGGATACCCCGGCATCGGATGAAACTATAGTTGTGCGCAACGCCCTGCAGGATAAAGCCAATGCCAGCAACTGTATAAGCTGCCGCGATAAGGTACGCGATGCCGTAACAGCCTACAACAAACGCTACGACAGCTACCGCCTGCGCGAAGCCGTGCACGAAATGACAAAGCTACGCCAGCAGGCCGAGCAGCAGGTGTTTACGTACCTGCGCTGGCAACTGTGCTTCAGCAATAACCTGCAAACTATAGCCGTGGCTACATCAGAGGTTGGCATGGATGCCTACTATGCGCGCATCAGTGAAAAGAGCGAGGCTTTTGCTGCCTCTGTAAAAACGCTGGACGCCCACGTAAAACAGGAACCCGAAATTGTGCAGCTCCAGAAAGTGCTGGATTACACCAAACAACTACAGCGCCTGTTGCAGGAAACCGAACAGAACTATAACACGCTCTGCAGCATCGATAAAAAGCTGTGCGAGTGCCCTGCGTAAATAACTTTATAGTTGCTCTTTGCGTTGGCAGGAGCACATGGCCTTCGATTTTAATTATTTATTCGGGATAGGAGAAGATACCCTGACCTGGTGGCAAATGTCGCTGCGGGCTATCGGGGTATTTATTGCGGCCCTGCTTATAGTTAGGGTAGGCAATCAGCGCGTGTTCGGTAAAAACACAGCCTTCGATATTATTCTGGGCGTAGTTTTCGGCTCTATCCTGAGCCGGGCCATAACCGGCAACTCACCGTTCTGGCCTACACTGGCAGCCGCATTGGTGTTGGTACTGCTGCATCGGGGGCTGGCCACCATAGCTTATCATGTATCCGGCAGGTTTGGCGATTTCCTGAAGGGCAAGTCTGTGCAACTGGTAAAAGACGGGCAACTGCAACACGAAGCCCTGCAAAAATTCAGCGTTACCGAAAACGACCTGCAGGAAGCAGCTCGGACCATGGGCGGCACTACCGATATTTCCACTATCGAAACGGCTTACCTCGAGCGCGATGGCGACATCAGCGTCATTCGTAAAAAGGTACAATAACAAAAAATCCCCTTCTGCTATTTTGCAAAAGGGGATTTTTATAGTTTAATGTTTGTACAGCTTACGCCATCTGTGCATCCAGCTTCTGAGCCAGTACATTTTTAGGCACTGCACCCACCTGCTTATCTACTACTTCGCCGTTCTTGAAAACAAGCAGCGTAGGAATGCTGCGGATACCGAATTTAGCAGAAGTTTGTGGGTTTGCATCCACGTCTACTTTACCGATAACAGCCTTGCCTTCGTAGTCGCCAGCCAGTTCTTCCACGATCGGGCCTACCATGCGGCACGGTCCGCACCACTCTGCCCAAAAGTCTACCAGCACCGGCTTATCTGAATTGATTATCTCATTAAAGTTCGCGTCTGTGATTTCTATTGCTTTGTTAGCCATAACTTTAGCGTTTTTGTTGGTTAAATTCTGTGTTATAAATATAGTAACAAATATAGCTTCGACAAATATAAGCCCAAACTATAGCTACCTGACAAGGTGGCTGGTTTATCTATAGTAGTACGGCCGAATTGCCCGAAAGTATAAATTGTAAACTATAACAGGTGGTGTAGTGGATTTGTTTTCGGGGAATAGATTTGTGTTAAGGTGGGCTCAAGGTAGATAACTGTAAGTTGATATCTTGTGCTCTTTCGGACTAGGAAGTCCAAAAGAGCATAATAATGTCTGGATGAGCAATCTAAAGTATAGAGTTATAAAACAAAAAAAGTGCGCTACTCAAAGCAGCGCACCTTCTATAGTTTGTAGCATGAGCAGATTCATTTTCAAATCTGCTCATCTCCAAATTTGCAAATCAACTATATTAACTTACACTCACCCAGCCCCAGTTCTTTGATCGACTCTAAAAATACCTTCGGGTCGACTCTGTATTTACGCGAATAAGTTGGGAGAGCTAGTTTTTCGTCTGGTACCTGCAGGTTTATCTCCAGGCGTTTCTGTCCGGCGCTGGCAACTATAGCTTCTTCCAGGGCATCGGCAATATTTGGTGTGAAAAGTTGCAGGTTGATGTTTACCTGTACGCCTTGCGCCATTTTATCCATCACATCGCCCAACAGCTGAATGTTGATTGGTTTGAGCTCCCACTGGTCTTCGGTTTTGTAGCGCAGCTGCACTTTACCCCGGATGAACAGGTACAGGCCGCTTTTCAAGTAAGGGGAGAACTTCACGTAATCTTCCCCGAACAAGGCCATCTGCATGCTGGTGTCGTAGTCTTCGATCGTAAACAGTGCAAACGGATTGCCGTTGCGACCGGTGCGAATCACTACTTCGGTTACCATGCCGGCCACGTTAATGTCGCGGTTTTTATACTCTTCAATTTTATCTAAACCGCAGGTACAATACGAGTCAATTTCCAGCTTAAACTGATCGAGCGGGTGACCTGAAATATAGAAACCTACTACGTCTTTTTCGCGGCGGAGCATTTCAGCCTGGCTCCATGGTGTTACTTCCGGTATTTTAGGCAACGGCGATGCTACGGCAGCGCTGCCCCCAAACAACGACTGCTGTGCTGCCTGTTGCTCGGCCTGGTAGTTGTTGCCGTAACGCACAGCCTTCTCCAGCAAGCTGATGTTCTCGCCTTCGGGTACTTCCAGCAATTGCGCTCTGTGGTACAGGCCAAACGAATCGAAAGCACCGGCCATGGCCATACTTTCAAAGGTCTTTTTGTTTACTGCACGCAGATTCACGCGCTTCGAGAAATCGAAAATATCCTGGTAGTGTCCGTTCTGTTCACGCTCGGTAATAATAGCCTCTACGGCTGCTTCGCCAGTCCCTTTAATCGCACCTAAACCAAAACGAATGTGACCTTGCTCGTTTACGTTAAACTTCAGCAACGATTCGTTTACGTCCGGACCTAGAACCGGTACACCTTGTTTGCGGGCTTCTTCAATAAAGAACGTCACCTTTTTGATGTCGTTCATGTTGTTGGTCAGCACAGCCGCCATGTACTCGGCAGGGTAGTGGGCCTTCAGGTAGCCGGTTTGGTAAGCCACAACCGAATAAGCAGCAGAGTGGGAGCGGTTAAAGCCGTACTGGGCAAACTTCTCCATCACGTCGAACACTTCCGAAGCCTTTTTAGCAGGTATCTTGTGTAATTCGCCAGCCCCTTTAATGAACTTCTCGCGCTCTTCGGCCATCTTTTTCATGTCCTTCTTACCCATGGCGCGGCGCAGCAGGTCGGCACCACCAAGCGAGTAACCGGCAAGTATCTGGGCCGTCTGCATGATCTGCTCCTGGTACACCATGATACCATAAGAGTAGTTCAGGATCGGCTCCAGCAGCTCGTGCGGGTATTCCACTTCTTCGCGGCCATGCTTCCGGTTAATGAAGTTCGGGATGAACTGCATCGGACCCGGACGGTATAGGGCGTTCATGGCAATAAGGTCTTCAATGTTGGTAGGCTGCAGGTCTTTCAAGTACATGCGCATACCCTCCGACTCGAACTGGAACGTGCCTATCGTATCGCCGCGCTGGTAAAGGGCATAGGTCTTCTCATCATCCAGCGGTATGTTATCAATATCGATCTCCACGCCATGGTTCTTCTTAATAAGCTCCATAGCATCTTTGATGATGGTCAGCGTCTTCAGACCCAGAAAGTCCATCTTCAACATACCGGCGCTCTCTACTACCTTGCCATCAAACTGAGTAATGAGCAGGTCGGAGTCTTTGGATGTGGAAACTGGGATATAGTCTGTTAAATCGTCTGGGGCAATGATCACGCCAGCCGCGTGGATACCGGTGTTACGCACCGAGCCTTCCAGCTTTTCAGCCAGTTTCAGTACGGCAGCGCGGGCGTCATTTCCTTCGCGGATGGCGGCCAGTTCCAGGTTCTCGATAAAGGCTTTTGCCAGCGTAGTGCCCGGGGCATCCGGTACCATCTTGGCCAGTTCGTTGGCTTCGGCAAGTGGTAAACTGGTAGAGCGGGCCACATCTTTGATAGACGATTTAGCAGCCATGGTACCAAACGTAATGATCTGGGCTACCTGGTTTTTACCGTACTTATCTACCACATAATCGATCACGCGCTGGCGGTTCACGTCGTCGAAGTCAATATCAATATCGGGCATGGATACACGCTCCGGGTTCAGGAATCGCTCGAACAGCAGACTATATTTTATGGGGTCGATGTTGGTGATACCCACGCAGTACGCCACTGCAGAACCAGCCGCAGAACCACGGCCCGGCCCCACAAACACGCCCATGTCGCGGCCACGGTTTATAAAGTCCTGCACAATCAGGAAGTAACCGGCAAAACCCATCGTCTGGATGATGCGCAGTTCGTAATCTAAGCGCTCTTCTACTTCCGGCGTGATTTCGGAATAACGTTTAGCGGCACCTTCATAGGTTAAGTGGCGCAGGTATTCGTCGGCGTTGGCGAATTGCGGTGGCAGCGGAAAGTTAGGTAGCAGGATGTCTCGCTTTAGAACTGGCGGCGTTATCTTGTCTACAATCTCGTTGGTATTGTCCACAGCCTCCGGTACATCCTTGAACAGCTCGTTCATTTCGGCCTGAGACTTAAAGTAGAACTGGTCGTTCGGGAAACCGAAACGTGTTCTTGGCCCGGCTTCTTCAATGCGCTGAAGCATCTGGCGGATACCAGCCTGGTTGCCATACTTATTGCGCACGTTATCTACCGTGTCATAGATCACCTTCTGGTCATCCGACAAAAATCTATAGTAGCGCGTCTGGAAATCACCCACTGGGGTGCTCTGGTCTTCGCCGGTGTTCACGCACAGCAAAATGTCGTGGGCATTCCAGTCGTCCTGCTCCACATAGTGCGAGTCGTTGGTGCAAATAACTTTTACATTATACTTCTTCGCCCATTTAAGCAGCACCTGATTTATGTCTTCCTGGCTTTTACCGGTGCCATCGATGTTCTGAAGACCGTGGCGCTGTATCTCAATGTAGTAGTCTTCGCCAAACAGGTCGAGCCACCACTTAAATATCTCTTCTGCTTCTTCTTCGGATTTCCAAAGGATAGCCTGTGGCACTTCGGCACCAATACAGCAGCTGGTCGCAATCAGGCCTTTGTGGTATTTCACCAGCAGTTCTTTATCAATACGCGGCCATTTGCTGTACACGCCTTCTATGTAAGACAGCGAGCAAAGCTTCGAGAGGTTTTTGTAGCCTTCCTGGTCTTTGGCCAGCAGCAGTTGGTGGTGGCGCACATCTTTCTGCTCTTTGCTGAAGTTTTTCTGGTGGCGGTCTAAGGTCAGGTAAAACTCACAACCAACTATAGGCTTTACATTGTACTTGTTTGCTTCGGCCACAAAGTTAAAAGCACCGAACATGTTGCCGTGGTCGGTCATGGCTACGGCTGGCATGCCATCGGCCTGCGCCTTTTTCATGAGCGCGCCAATGCTGGCCTGGCCGTCGAGCAGCGAATACTGGGTGTGGGTATGTAAATGCGAAAAAACAGGCAAGACTGTGGAAATTAGAAATTAAAAATTATGAATTAGAAATGACTTTAAAGCTACATTATAAGCTATATTTATACTCAAACCGAACTATTTTCAGAAGCAAATTATGATTGTAAACAACGCAATAACGGCTTTGCTCTACATCCATAATTTTTAATTTCTAATTTTTAATTCGGCTTGGCACAAGCCATTTTCAGGATGTTAAAATTACGGAAAAACGGGCTGCTGCCCAAACTATAGGCGGCTCATTTACTAACAGACTTACTAACAAAAAAGCAGCGAAAAAGTATCCGCTGCTCCTTTATTCTTTCCTGAATTTATTTATCGGTTAATTGTAGCGCTGGGGTTGGTTTTCCTGTTGCTGCTCGCTTACCACGTATAGTTTGCGTGTAGGGTAAGCAAATTCAATTCCGCGTGCTGCAAAAGCTTCAAAAATGCGCAGGTTTATAGTTTGCTTCAGGTCCATGTGCTGGTTAAAATCCGATGTCAGCACATTGTACACCACTGTAAAGTTAAGTGCCGACTCGCCATAGGAGGCAAAATGGGCTCGGTCGAACGCTACCAGCTCGTGTTCCGAAATAATGTCTCTCAGCAAGCCAGGTATGGCCTTCAGGTTCTCGGTGGATGTTTCGTAAGCTACGCCAAGCGTGAAATCTACCCTGCGGCGCTCCTGGCGCTTATAGTTGTGGATGCGGGAACTGGTCAGGTCGCTGTTGGCAATGATGAGTTGCTCGCCGGTAAGGCTCCGGAGGCGCGTAGTTTTTACACCTATATGCTCGATGGTCCCGTTCTTATCACCAACGGCAATAGAATCGCCAACCTCAAAAGGCCTGTCCAGGAAAATAACGAAGTAGTTAAAAAGGTCACCTAAAATGTTTTGGGCAGCCAGCGCCACCGCAATACCACCTATCCCCAGACCTGCAATAATAGCGGTAAGGTCGTAGCCCATGTTATCAAACAGAAAACCAAGGCCTATCATCCATACAATAATATTAATGATCAGGCTGATGGCACTTACCTCGTTGGTATAGTTGGTGTCCGGGTACCGGCGCCTGAAATAGGAGCGGATAAGAAGGACCAGCGAAGACGTGATGAACCGGATAACCAGGAACGTGATGGCCACCGTGGTGGCGATGATCAGGATGCGGTTGGCCAGGGCTGTAAATTTCAGGTAGTTAAGGCCGATGTAGATAACAATGATGTGCAGTGCCGGAATACCGAACCGCGAAAAACTGCTGACCACAAAATTGTCGAACCGGGTATGGGTGTTCTCTGTCCAGGCGCGGAGGCGGCTAAGCACCGATTTTCTGAAAATGGTAATAAGTAAGGAGCCGATCAGGATGATGCCGGCTGCGATAAGATAATCCTGTATGGTGTTGTGTAAATATACTCTGTTTAGGAAGTCCTGCATGTATATAGTTTCTTTTATGGTAAGTTGCTATAGTTTATAACCTGTAGCGACGCGGCATGTTATTATGATTACCGGGTATTTTAGTACGGAGTTCTGCCATTAATAGTAACTATAGCCTATAGTTGTGAAACTTAAAACTCTGGATAGGCTATCGTTCGTAAGCAGTAAGTTCAGCCACAGGGTAAGCTTGTTTTATATGTCAGAAGTAGTGCAGGAAAGCAAAATAGGAGGAATGTTCAGGGCCTTGCGGTACCGCAACTACAGGCTCTTTTTTATAGGGCAGGGCATCTCGCTGATCGGGACCTGGATGCAGCAGATCGCGCTGAGCTGGCTGGTTTACCGCCTTACCGATTCTGTTTTCCTGCTGGGGGCTGTTACGTTTTCGAGCCAGATCCCTTCGTTTTTACTGGGGCCGTTTGCCGGTGTAATTGCAGATAAATTCAACCGTCGGAAGGTGTTGGTCACTACGCAGGCACTATCAATGGTGCAGGCCTCTACGCTGGCGGCACTGGTGCTGACCGAAACTATAGAAATATGGCAGGTATTAAGCCTGAGCGTGCTGCTCGGAACTATAAATGCGTTTGACATGGCCACCCGCCAGGCTTTTGTGGTGCAGATGGTAGACCAGCGCGAAGATCTGAGCAATGCCATTGCGCTCAACTCCTCTATGTTCAATATGGCGCGGCTGGTTGGCCCCTCTATAGCTGGTTTGCTGATAGCGGCCGTAGGAGAGGGCATGTGCATACTGATAAACGCGCTGAGCTATATTGCCGTGATATCCTCGTTGCTGCTTATGCGCCTGGAGCCTTTTGAGCGCGTAAAAACAGAACACAAGGTGTGGCAATCGTTGCAGGAAGGGTTTAAGTATGCCTTCAGTTTTCCACCTATCCGCACGCTGATAATCATTGTTGGCCTGATCAGTTTGTTTGGAATGCCGTTCAGTGTATTCCTCCCGGTATTTGCCCGCGATATTCTGCATGGCGGGGCCAACACGCTTGGCTTTTTGATGGGTGCTTCGGGCGTTGGTGCTCTTAGCGGGGCTTTGTTTCTGGCGCAGCGCAAATCGGTGGTGGGGCTGGGCAGGGTCATTATTTTCACCATGTCGCTGTTCGGGATGGCCCTGATCGCCTTTTCTTTCTCCAAACTGCTGGTGCTGTCGTTGCTGCTGATGCTCTTTACCGGTTTTGGCATGATCGTGACGATGGCATCGTGCAACACCTTGCTGCAAACCTTAGTGGATGACGATAAACGTGGCCGGGTGATGAGCATGTACGCCACTGCTTTTATGGGAATGGCGCCGATCGGGAGTATGCTGGCGAGCTCGGTAGCTGAAACGATAGGTGTTACTTATACATTGGCCGGCTGCGGGTTTTTGTGTGCCATAAGCGTAATTCCGTTTGCGCTGAGGTTACCGCGCCTGCGGCAAATGGTACAACCCATTTACATGCGCCTCGGCATACTGCCTGAAATTGCCACCGGCCTGCAAAACGCCTCCACCCTGACCGCCCCACCCGAAGAAAGATAGGCTATAGTTGTTGGTTATTGGTAGCTGGTAAAAGTAAAAGCCGGCTGTCAGGCCGGCTTTTACTTAGCTATAGTTGCTCGTGGTCTCTATTAACGAACAACCAGTAACTATTTCTTTTTGATCAGCAGTTTTTCGCCTGGCTTCACGTTAAAGTCTTCTTTCTTGTTCCACTCCATGATGTCTTTTATAGTTACACCATACTGGCGCGAGATCTTATACATGCTTTCGCCGGCTTCTACGGTGTGGTAGGTGTCGGCAACTATAGTTTGTACAGGTGTCTCTTCGGTAGTGGTTTCTGTTTTTGCCGGGGTGCCCGCCGGTGGCGTAACTACCCATAGTTCCTGACCTAATTTAATAGCGTTGTCAGCCAGGTTGTTCCACTGCTTCAGCTCATCCAGCGTTACGTTATATTTCTTCGAGATCTGGTAAAGCGTTTCGCCGGCAACTACGATGTGCTTGCCACCAACGGCTTTCATCTCCTGAACCTCTGCCTCTTCTGCCGGTTCATTCAGCTGGTTTGGAGTAAGCGGCTCGGCAATAATCAGTTCCTGGCCAAGCTTCAGCGGGCCATCGCTCAGGTTGTTCCACTTGGTAAGGTCGGCTACGGTTACGTTATACTGCTTAGAGATGCCATACAGCGTTTCACCCTGTTTTACTACGTGGCTGGCCGCTTTGGTTGCCGGCACTGCTTCTGCTGGTTCAGTAGCTTTTACAGGCTCGGTTGCTTTGGCTGGTTCGGTAGCTTTGGCTGGCGTTGCTTTTGGCGTAGCAGCCGGCGTAGTTTTAGCCGGTTCCTGTTTTGCGGTTGTAGTAGCCGGGGCTGTTTTAGCTGGCGCTGCTTCCGGTTTGGCAGGAGTTGTGGCAGCCGGTTTGGTAGCAACAGGCTTGCTGGTTCTTTGGCCCGGGTAAATGGCTTCGCGGGCAACAGGCTGTGCCGGCTTCTCTTCTACTAACGGGGCTTCTTCTACAGAAACTTCCTCCACTGCAACTTCTTCCTGAGCCAGGTCTTCCACTATCACCGTCTCTTCTTTTGCTACCGCTTTCTCTGTTTTAGCAGGTGCAGCCTGTTTTTTGTTTTTCTTAAAGCTGTTGATAAAGCGGGTAAATACATTCTCTTTCTTGCCGTTGTCTGGTCTGGCAGCAGTAGTGGCTGGTTTAGTAACCGGTTTTACTTCGCTGGCAGCCATTTCCTGGCGGGCGGCAGTCTGCTTGTTCAGTTCACGTACTTCGGCAGGCTTGTTAAACGGTCTGCGGTTCTGTAGCCATAATACACGGCCCGGAACAGGTACTTCATTGCGCTTCATACGGTTTTTAAATACCAGGTGCTTCAGCTGCATGCTATAGTGCTGGGCTATCATCTGCATGGTTTCGCCGGGCTGCACCACGTGGAACTCTGCCGATGTAGCGCTGCTACCTTTTGGCTCTATATAATAAGCCGTTCCGGCCTCAATCTTGTCGAAGCTGCGCAGGTCGTTGTACTTCAGGAATTTGCGTGTAGAGATGCCTGCCTGCAACGCCAGTTTGTCTTTGGTGTCGCCGGGACGGGCTACCAGGGCGTTAAGTCCGTTGCGGGTAACCATGGCAGCTGCTGCGGCGCTTGTGCTTTGCTTGTTGCCGGATGCCGGTAGCTTGGAAGTATTTTCGGTTGATGCCAGCACCACGCGCTCTGTGCCGCGCACAGGCAGCATTACGTAATAATCCTTATCTGATGGGATGGTGCTACCCAGCAGCCATTTGTTGTATTTCTCCAGCTCAGCAAAATCAGCTTCGTGGTCCAGGGCAATCTCGGCAAGGCTCTTGCCAGGCGTAGCGCGCAGTGGCTGCAATGCTATAGTTGGCTTGGTGGTTTTACCTACAAAGTTCTCGTATGCAATTTTGTGTGCCAGGAAGGTGAGCAGGTATTCGTGCGTCTTCTCGGTTACTTCCATTTTCTTGGCTCCGATATCCGACTGTTTGGTCTCGGCTTTGGCGCCGCTGTAGCCCAAGTAATACGACAGGATGGAATTGAACCAGTTGTTGTAATAGTTGTTGCTGCGCTTAAAGTACATGGCAGCACCACGGCTGGCTTCCAGAATATGCTTGCGCTCGTCTATCACGTTATCCACGCGCAGGTTAAAGTCTGAGGCGGCCTCGCGCTTAAACTGCCAGTAACCCACCGCATTAGACGTTGAAACAGCATCACCGATCAGCCCGCTTTCCTGTAACGACAGGAATTTAAGGTCAGCCGGTACACCTTCTTCTCTGAAAATCTGGTCGATCAGCGGGAAATAGGCGTCGGCCAGCTCCACTTTTGCCTTAAAATATGCCGGGTGCTTGTGCAGGGCGTCCACTTTTTTCTGGATCACCTGTTGCGCGCCATCCGAAATGGTCAGGTGTATATCAGCGAAATACACGTTTTTAGGAACCGTTACGGTCTGTTGCGCCCACACCAGTAGGGGCAGGAACAGTAAAATAAGAAGGGTAGAGAGTTGTCTCATAAAAAGGTAATTATACTTTGGCTAATGGTAATCAGGCTATAGTTGCTGTTGAGGCAACCGGGAGTAAGGGGCTAAGTTATAGTTTGTTCTATATAGAAAAACCCATTTGCAAAAATAAAGCAAAAAGCCCCGCATTATAAAGCCCTTTGCTAAGTTTTTACTATAAAATAATTGCCGGGTGTAATATAATGTTTTTTGGATATAAGCTAAGGTACTTTGGTAAATCAGGAATTGAAGGAGCTATAGTTGTGAGTTACCCTTTTAAGAATTCTGTAAAAATACAAGTTGGTTGCCACCCTTGCACAACACCATGGTATTTTTATAAAGTCGCATGTAGCTTATGCCGCTTATGCCGGTTGTTTGCCAATCGGTTCCGTTATTCAGCGTTTCAAAAACTTCACCATCCTCAGATAAAACATAGCCTCTGGCGGTGCCTCTAATAAATTCAACCTGCCTGAAACTGGTAAGATTTTTAATTGAAATATCGGCCCAGGTGCCATTACGAAAATGCAGTAACTTCTTTGAATCCAGTTTGATATAAACCTGCTTGCCATCTGTTATGCTTGTTGTTTTATTATCGAGTGTCACCCATAACCCGTTCTTTGATATTGAGAGCGATGTCACAAATACTGTGTCAGGAACATCAATTATTTTGTAGTCTGGCAGCAGACTCGTGTGTATCTGATAGATATTCCCGTTGGTTGAGCTTACCTCATTTTTTGGAAATGTGGGCATTCTTTCGCTCCCGAACACAAATAAGACAGAATCTTCTTCAAAGTACCTGATACCGTTAACGCCCCTGTTAACTGCAATGGTATAAGGGTTAGTGGTGTTGTTAGAGGCAAAGCGTTTGTTATAGGTAGAGTCGTTGCCGTAAAAGTATAGGTCCCCATCTGCATGCAATGGAATATTACCTTCAGTTTGATTTGCGTAAGTGCCTACAATAAAGTTATTACCAACAGCAGCTATAGCAGTAGGGTAGAAGTGAGTAGGAAGCTGATGCGTTGTCCAGTTTTGCCCCTGGTTGTGGGTAATGGATATAAACGATTTATTTTCTTTATTAACAGGGTAAGCATGAAAGGTTGCACGTCGTAATTGGTTGCTTGTTATTATAGTTGAGAAACGAGAACCTGGGTCCGGAGATTTGTAGGACTGCCAGTTGCCGCTACACGAAATAACCAGGCCTGAAACTATGAAAAGCAAGACAGCCGATGCTATAGTTGTTTTCCCGGTACGCAGGGCTTTAGTACCCAGCCACAGTAACAGGAGTATTGGCAATAAAAGTAGACTATAAGATCCCAAAGTTCCTTCCTTCGGTGTATGTTCCGGCACAACACTGCTTCCAACTATAGCCCCTTGGTTTTCATTTATAAAATGGAAATGAGAAATGTGGAAATTTTCAGGAGTTTTGATTAGTTCTGTTTCTCCTCCTTTAAACTTATACAGTTGGCCCTTATCATCCAGCAATACTCCTGACGAGTCTGTAATAAACTGGAAATCCTGTATTTGTTGAATGTGGCTAAAAGTAAGTGTTTTCATAGAGGCGGTGGTGGCTTTAAAGGCTATGGCTTACTTCTTCCGGGCAATCAGCAGGCCATCGCGCACGGGCAGTAAAATGTTTTCTACGCGTTCGTCGTCGTGCACTTTTTTGTTAAAGGCCAGCAGGGCAGCCGTATCTTCATCGAGCTTCTTGCGGTACTTCTCCAGTACTTTACCGCTCCAGAGCACATTGTCGGCAATGATGTAACCGCCGGGGCGCACTTTATCGATTACCAGGTCGTAATAAGCGGCATTGTTTATCTTGTCGGCATCTATAAACACCAGGTCCAAAGTAGCATCAATCGTTGGGATGATCTGCAGGGCATTGCCGATGTAGTATTTTATGCTTTCAGTAAGGCCGGCCTCTTCAAAATAGCCACGCACACGGTCTTCCAGCTCTTCGTTTATGTCGATGGTATGCAGGGTGCCGCCCGGTTGCAGCCCTTCGGCCAGGCAAAGGGCAGAGTAGCCGGTATAGGTGCCTATTTCCAGTATCTGTTTAGGTTGTATCATCTGCGAGAACATAGCCAGCAAACGCCCCTGCAAATGCCCCGACAGCATGCGCGGTTTCATCACGTTCAGGTGTGTCTGGCGGTTTACTTTGCGCAGCAGCTCGCTCTCCGGCGATGTATGTTCCTCGGCATACTGCTGTAGTTCCTCGTCAATGAATTCCATAGTTTAGATTTGAAAATTTGGAGATGTGGAGATTTGAAGATTTCCCACATTCATAATTTATAATTTCTAATTCATAATTGTAGCTACGCTACGCAGGTACATAATTCAGGAAGCTGAGCTGGTCTTCGCGCAGGGCGTCGTTGGCGATGGCTACCAGGTCGTTGGCGGTTACGCTTTTTATTTTGGCGAAGATCTCGTTCAGCGGCTCTACTTTGTTCTGGTCCAGTATGCTTTTGCCTAACATCATCATCAGGCCCATGTTGCTTTCCTCGGCCATGGCCAGTTGCCCCATCAGCTGCTCTTTGGCCGTGTGTAACTGCATAGAGCCCAATGGTTTTTCGCGTAGTTTTTTCAGCTCCTTCATCACCAGCGAAGTAGTGCGTTTCAGCTGTTTTTTCTCTGTGCCGAAATAGATCGAAAATAAACCGGTGTCGATGTAGGTGGCGTAGTTGGCATCAATTGTATACACCAGGCCATGTTTTTCGCGCACGGCCAGGTTCAGGCGCGAGTTCATGCCGGGGCCACCCAAAATGTTAACCAGCATAAAGAACGGGATACGCCGCTCGTCGGCCAGGGCATAGGCCGGGCAGCCAATTACGCAGTGTGCCTGCGAAATAGATTTTTCTATAGTTATGGCCTTTGGCTCGTAATGCAGGAAAGGCACGCGCTCGCGTTTGCGGCTTATAGTTGGTATGCCCGCTAGGTACTTTTCGGCCAGTTTCACCACCTTTTCGAAAGGCCAGTTACTTACCGAACAGAACGCCATGGTATCGGTGCTCAGGTTGCGGTCGATAAAGCTCAGGAAGTCCTGCTTCATAAAACCGGAAACGCTTTCTTTAGAGCCCAGAATGTTGTTGCCCAGCGGATGGCCACTGAACACGACGTTGTCAAATTCGTCAACTATAGCTTCTTCGGGCGTATCGAGGTACATTGACATTTCTTCCAGGATCACGCCGCGCTCTTTTTCTATTTCCTTCTCCGGGAAAACCGAGCGGAACGTAATGTCTGTCAGCAGCTCAAAGGAGCGCTCGAAGTGTTTGTCCAGCACCGAACTATAGAAACAGATCTTTTCCTTGGTAGTATAGGCATTCAGCTCGCCGCCCACCGACTCCAGGCTGTTAATAATGTGGAAGGATTTACGTTTGGCTGTGCCCTTAAAGGCCATGTGCTCCCAGAAGTGCGCCAGCCCCTGTTCCAGCGGGAGTTCGTCGCGGCTGCCAATATCCATAATAAAGCCGCTGTGGGCTATTTTGGTATGGTTTACCTGCTTATGGATGACACGGATGCCGTTCGGTAATGTATGAATTTGGTAATCAAGCATTCAGTTCTGAATTAGCCTGCAAAGGTACGGGAAAGAGAGGTGACTTGAAAATGACAATTTCTATTGCTCTACTAATCAGGCTTATAGTTACTGGTGTTTAGGTTGTCTTGTTATGTTGATCCATTGTCATATCGAGCGCAGCCGAGACATCTTATGAGTTCTATTGTCATTTCGAACAAAGTGAGAAATCTATCTCAGACTATAGTTGAGGCTCGAAGGCTATCCTTCTATAGTTTGCTTGGCCTACTACTTGAAACAAGCCATTGTTCTATAGTTGCTTCTAGCCCTGGGAGCTCTAAGAGCCCATAGTTTTATAGTTTCTTTGGCTCCCTCCCGGGCCGGGAGGCCCCGTCTTCGGGCATCGCGCTGCTGCCTTCTTGCTATCCTCCTGCGTCGGATTGCCTAACGGCACCGCAACAAGTCAAAGGCGCTCAACCCAAAGACTGATAACAATTCGATAGCTTCTGCCTTAGCTATAGTTGTTGTGCTTGCTCTTTGCTATAGCAGACCGATTACTTTCTCGTGGCTATAGTTCAGTAGGGACAGGTAAACCTGTCCTGTTCGTGGGCTGTA
>NZ_JACKZC010000004.1 GCF_014212495.1 Pontibacter sp. Tf4 | reverse complement strand
GGTCCGTGGAAAAGGAAAGGCGCTCTTTCTGCGTGTTGCGCAGCACCATTTCCTCCAGCCCCGGCTCATAGATCGGCAGAATCCCTTTTTTCAGGTTCTCGATCTTGTTTTCATCTATGTCAATGCAAGTTACATCGATCCCAACTTCGGCAAAACAAGTGCCCGTTACCAGACCCACGTAACCTGTGCCAACTACTGCTATTCTCACTTGTGTACTGAATAATAAGCTTTTGGCTAAGCCAATACTTTAGATTTTCGTTTCTTTTGCCCTACTTGTTCATAGCCGTTACCGTATCCATAGCCGTATCCCTTCACATTGCTTGTGACAGCATCATTCAGTACAACCATCGGCGACTTAAGCTTCATATTCCGATAAATATCGTCTATTATGATCAACTGCTCTTTTAAGGTGTAACCGCAACGAACAACATAAATAGTAGAATCGATATAAGGAGCCAGGTTAAAGGTATCGGCAACCTGACCAACAGGAGCAGTATCTAAAATAACATAATCGTAGGCAGACTTAAGCTCTTCAATCAAATAACCTAGTTTCGGGCTTGTCATCAATTCCACTGGGTTTGGCGGAATCGGACCAGATCCAATTACAAATAAGCCAGGATAACCTTCTATCGGAACAGTAATTTCATCGATGGTAACCTTTTCAGAAACAAGATAATTCGTGATACCAAACTCTGTAGGTAAGTTAAGGTCATGCATCAGCCTTGGTTTGCGAAGGTCTAAGCCAAGTATAACGACCTTTTTACCAGTCATTGAAAGACTCGCAGACAAGTTGATACTGAAGAAGGTTTTTCCTTCACCACTCATACTCGATGTAACCAACACTACTTTGTTTTCTCTACCCATAGTTGAGAACTGCAGGTTAGATCGAACAAGGCTGAATAACTCAGCCACCGGACTTCTGTTTCCTTTACTAACAATTAGTGTCTCATCAGAATCGTTATGTCCGAGTTCACCAATTATTGGCGTATCAGTAGCATCCTCAACATCCTTTCTTAATTTGACTTTGTCATCTAATAAATAACTGATGTAGATACCTATAAAGGGAATGATCAAACCAGCCAAAAAAGCAATACCCAGCACAATACCTTTCTTAGGACTAACTGGCTTTTTACTCACCATAGCGGAATCGATGATGCGTGTATGAGAAACAGCCGCAGCCAGCGATAAAGAAGATTCTTCACGCTTCTGCAAAAGATATAAATACAATCCTTCCTTTATACCCTGTTGTCTTTTTATTTCCAGGAGTTCTCTCTCTATAGCCGGAATCTGCTCTATCCTTGACTTAAATGCAGTCATATTACCCCGTAGATTACTACGGGTGATTGTTAATCCTCTTTTTATATTGTGTAGGTTCTCAAGAATATTACTTCGAAGGTTAGCAAGCTGATCTTCTATATTCTGCACAAGCATGCTATTGGCCTGTGTTGTACTTACCAATCGTTCACGTTCCAGTTGTAAGCTATTAAACCTTCCAATAAGGCTCATTAAAGTAGCATCCTGGATGCTTAGCGTACTAGGCACTAATTTGTATTGTGAACCATTCTCACGAAGATACTTTTCAATTGAACTCAGCACATCCAGCTGAATCTCTAATTCTCCCAGTTGCTTATTATACTCACTGGCATTTTCGATGTATAGTTTGGCATCAGAACTTACATCGGTAAGTTGATTTTGTTTTTTATAGTTTTCTACATCTTTCTCTACATTTGAAAGTTCAGTTGTCAGGAAGGTCAGTCTCTCATCAATAAACTGGATGGTGTTAGAGGCAACCTCATTTTTATCTTCTAAAGCCTCGATGTTGTAAACTTCAACGAGCTTATTAATTATATCCCTTCCCTTATCTCTCACTGGGGTTTCGAGGCTAAGCCAAAGCACACTTGCTTTTTTATTAACAGCCTCTATAGTAATCCTTTCGATATACTGCTCTGCTAATTCATGAATATCATTAAACTTAACATGAATCTCTTTAGGACTTTCAGGGTCTGTAATTTTGGGTAAGGCTAAAACAGTGAATGTCCCGAATGGCTTCACAACTTTTTTTCCGAACTCATGTTCAGATCTCTCTACTGATCCTTCTTCATCTTCTGTTACAAGCTCAAATCTATTATTCTCTTTAATGAAGACTGTAACATCCGTTTCAAATGCAGTAGAATCGACCTTATCAATTATAACTTTGATTGGTAGCTGCTTTCCGTAAATTTCCCGATCTTTAAAGAAAACCGGAGTGTAATAAGTAGTATTCAGAGAAAGCTCGGTCAGCACGCGCTCCATCAAACTAATGGAGTTTAATACTTCAATCTCATTATCTATATTCTTAGTGCCGCTGAAAATGTCGAGCCCTTCAAGATCGCCTCCACTTAATAAACTTGCCCCTTTTTCTTCATCCTTTATCAGAATTTTACTTTTTACTGTATAAACAGGTGAAGTATATTTTAGATAAAAGAACCCTAATCCCAATGCCAGTACAACACCCAACACAAAGAGGTGCCATGAACGGGCAGACCTTAATGCTAACGCTTTAAAATCGATTTTCCCTTTATCTTCAGTTTCCAGCCCAAGCAGAAGCTTCTGAAGTTCAGTTATTTCTTTCTCCGCCATAACCCTTTTAGTATTAAAATAATCTAGCAATAAAAATAGAAGCAATAGAGGCGGCAGCCGCTATAATAGAGAGGGTTCTGGTATTTGAACTAGCCTGCACTTCTTTCATTCGGTCTGGCTCAACATACACCACATCATTTTGCTGCAAATAGAAGTATGGCGAGTTTAATACTTCTTTGTTGTTTAAATTAAGGCGTACCATTTTCCTGACATCATTCTCTTCACGGATAACAAGAACATTTTCTCGCTTTCCGAATGCAGTCATGTCGCCAGCCATACCAAGCGCCTCTAGTATGTTAAGTTTCTGAGTGGGGACTGTAAAAGTAGATGGGCGGTTAACTTCCCCCACCACTGTTACTTTAAAATTGAGATGCCTGATATTTACAATCGGATCCTTGACGTGTGCGTTCAGTTCAGAAGTAAACATTTCAGTTGCTTCTGTTTTAGTAAGCCCGGCTACTTTTACCTTTCCTAAAACTGGGAAGTTCACATAGCCATCTTCGTTCACAAGATATCCTTCCCGGTACAGGTTGCTGGGAAGTGTATTACTGGCACTGTTGTAGTTCGGAATAGTACCAGATGTCGGAGTTACCTCCCCTCTGTTGAAAACAGCATTAGCTTCCGGACTGATACTTGTAACAGTGATACTTAGAATATCATCCGGCTGAATTTTAGGAATTCTACTATTTTTAATTTCTTCGGCTATTTCTGTCTGTTGCTGAAGATCACTAAAATAAGCTAAGTTTCGTGGTGTGCAGGATGTAAAACAGATAAGGGTAATAAGGGCTAAAAGTTTGGATTTCATATTAAATGGTATAACAAATCACGCGGAACTTATACATCACTTTAAACTGCAGTGTATAAGGCAAAAAATAAAATCTCACAAAGCTACTTAATTACCTCTATATATTAAAACACATTACAAACAATGCAATAAAAGTCACATTTTGATTTTTAGAAAAGGATAATCAAAACAGCTAACAACATTCATCAGAACTACTTTTTTATAAAGATTATCCTAACTATAGTGTTTATATTAACCTCAGATGTTTATAGAAAATTTAATATTTTTCCCCACCTCAAAAAAAGAAGAAAAAAGAATGTAAATATTATTGAATTCCAAGTAGCAGGAAGTGGCGAATGCCGTTGATATAAAATAGTAAAATATAAATTAGGTGCCTGAAGCTCACGTTATATCCAAACATCTAATATTATAATCTCTATTTAGTTTTGCCCCTTATTTAATAGCATAGAACCCTTGAGATAATTAGCACCTAAATAGCCATAGCTTGATTACTATTATATTCATGATAACTTAAAGACGCTTGTAGGAGCTGTGCACGCTACGAGGACTGTAGCAACTATACCTAGCAACCAACAGGAACTGCACACTATTAGGTCTTTAGTAAACTATGGTCTGAGATAAATTTCTCCCGCTGTCTGAAATGACAAACTATAGTACAAATAAGATGTCTCACAACTATGCTTGCTCTTTTGGACTCACGTCTCAAGAATGCTCGACATGACATAAAGGACTAACTATAAAAACGAAAAGCCGCTGGCTTTCGGCACAGCGGCTAATCTACCTTTGGCTATATCTTCATACTTTAACCAATGCAGCTTAAACGCTAACATGGGTTGTATATTGTTCTTTACTTAAAACGGTGGCTCTTCGTCGAATTTAGAACCCGGGAAACCTCCCCCGCTACTGCTGCCATCATTCATGCGGCTACCTAAACGGATGGAGCCTGGCGCTTCGGCATCGAAGGTGCTGTTTGGTAAGGCGTTAAAACCTCCACCAAATCCATCTCCCCCGAAATCACCATCCAAGTTAGTAAATTTCGTGTACTTGCCAATAAACTTCAGCTGTACGTTTTCCAGTGAGCCGTTACGGTGCTTTGCTATAATTACTTCACCCACACCGGCTGTAGGGTTACCCATTTCGTCTTCGGTAATGCCGTAGTACTCGGGACGGTACAGGAAGCAAACCATATCAGCATCCTGCTCAATCGAACCAGATTCACGAAGGTCTGATAGCTGCGGACGCTTATCGCCACCACGTGTTTCTACGGCACGGCTGAGCTGCGACAACGCAATTACCGGAACACTAAGTTCCTTGGCCAGCATTTTAAGTGCCCGCGAGATCGACGCAATTTCCTGTTCACGGTTACCACCACCTTTGCCATCAGCGTTTCCGCTCATCAGCTGAAGGTAGTCAATAATGATCATCTGGATGTCGTACTGCGCTTTTAAGCGGCGGCATTTGGTACGAAGCTCACGTATCGAAAGACCAGGTGTATCGTCGATAAAGATCGGGGCTTCGGTCAGCTTTGAAATTTTATGGTTCAGCTGCGCCCACTCGTATTCTTCCAGGCTGCCTTTTTTGATCTTTTCAGAATCAAGCTCGGCTTCCGAAGAAATAAGACGGTTAACCAGCTGCAACGACGACATCTCGAGAGAGAAAATGGCAACCGGTTTTTTAAAATCGACTGCCGCATTTCGCATTACCGAAAGAACGAAAGCGGTTTTACCCATCGCCGGACGAGCCGCCAGGATGATAAGGTCGGATGGCTGCCAGCCGGAAGTTACACGATCCAGCGCTGTGAGGCCGGTTGGTACACCTGTTAAGCCGTCGGTTTGCTTGCGCTTTTCTTCCAGTTCTTTAATGGCCTGGTGCATCAACGAGCGCATGTCGTCGAAGTTCTTACGGATGTTGGATTCCGAAACTTCGTATAGTTTGGCTTCGGTCTTATCCAGCAGCTCAAACACGTCGGTGGTATCTTCAAACGCGCTCGACAGTACTTCCGAAGAAATAGAGATCAGGTCGCGCTTAATGGAGTTCTCGGTAATGATACGCGCGTGGTACTCGATGTTGGCTGCCGAGTTTACGCGGGTGGTAAGCTGCGTTACATAGTAGGCACCACCGGCCAGTTCCAGTTCGCCCTGCTCACGCAGCTGGTGCGTTACCGTCAGGATATCGATCGGCTCTGACTTATCAAATAAAGCAAGTATCGCTTTAAAGATGCGTTGGTGTGCTTCTTTGTAAAAACTCTGCGGGCGCAGAATATCGATTACCGTGGTAAGGGCATCTTTTTCTAACATCAGAGCGCCTAACACGGCCTCTTCCAGGTCCAGCGCCTGCGGTGGCTTTTTGCCAAGCTCCGAAACAGCAGTTGTTTTCTTCTGCCATCCGTTGCGTTGTCCCGCCGGGCGCACATTCATTTGCATTTCCTCCATAAGCACAAATATATAGCTTCTTATATAGCCTCCGAAGCTAAATAGTTGTTAAAAATTGCGCACGCACCTATCAACAGTTTTAACCGGGGCTGTCAACAAGATAAGGAGTTTTCCATATATATATCCACAAAATATCCACATATTAGTGTATAGCTATTTTTATTTAGTCAAGGTCTTCTAACTTTGTCTGCTTACAATAGTATTTGCCCGGCATTTATGGAGAAGAAGGAACTACATCGCATACACCTGATAGCAACGGGTGGCAGCATTATGCACAACCTGGCACTGGCCCTGCACGACAAAGGCCTGCAGGTAACAGGATCGGACGACGAGATTTTTGAGCCTGCTAAAAGCAGACTGGCAGCAGCCGGTTTATTACCCGAACAGGAAGGCTGGTTCCCCGAGAAACTGGATGCAACTATAGATGCTGTTATACTTGGAATGCATGCCCGCCCTGATAACCCAGAATTACTACGTGCCCAGGAATTGGGGTTACCGATCTACTCTTTCCCGGAGTTTATTTACGAGCAGAGCCGCAACAAGCAACGCATTGTAATTGGTGGCAGCCATGGCAAAACGTCCATCACGTCTATCATCATGCATGTGCTGAAGGAAAATAACCGCAAGTTTGATTATGCTGTAGGCGCGCAGCTGGAAGGTTTTGATCGTATGGTAAAACTGACCGAAGATGCCCCGATCATTATCATAGAAGGCGACGAATACCTGTCCGACCCGATCAAGCGTGTTCCGAAATTCCATTTATACCACCACCACATTGGCGTGATCAGCGGCATCAGCTGGGATCATATCAACGTGTTTCCGGACCCGGAGATGTATCGCGACCAGTTCCGCATTTTTGCTGAGATGACGCCAAAAGCCGGTACCCTAATCTATAACAAAGATGACGAACAGGTTCAGTTAGTAGCGGTGCCGCGCAATCCTGCTGATATTAACTATATCGGCTATGGCGTGCACGACCATACTATAAAAAACGGCAGAACGATACTGCATACCAAAAAGGACGGCGATATAGAGATACAGCTGTTCGGGGAGCACAACCTGCGCAATATTAACGCTGCCAAGGAAGTGTGTAAGCAGATCGGTATCAAAGCGCATGACTTTTATAATGCCCTGAAAACCTTTAAAGGCGCAGCCAAACGATTGGAGAAATTAGGTGAGACTGACACAACGGTTATTTACCGCGATTTTGCCCATGCGCCATCTAAAGTAAAAGCGACTACCGAAGCCGTTAAAGCACAGTACCCGCAGCGCAAATTGGTAGCCGCCCTGGAGCTTCATACCTTCAGCAGCCTGAACAAGAACTTTATTCCGCAATATGCCGGTGCGCTGGATAAAGCCGATGAAGCTATAGTTTACTTCAACCCGAAGACGATAGAGCACAAACGCATGGAAATGCTTTCGGAAGATGAACTGAAGGTAGCTTTTAAAAACCCGAACCTTAAAGTTTACACCGACTCTGAAGCCTTGCAGCAACACCTGCTTAACTATAGCTGGCAAAACGCCAACCTGCTACTGATGAGCTCAGGCAATTATAACAACATTAACATGGAGGCGCTAACGCAGGCGGTTCTAAAAGCATAACCATATGAAACTGAACCTGAAACGCCCCATCGTTTTCTTTGACCTTGAAACCACCGGCACCGACATCTGCAAAGACCGTATCGTAGAAATCAGTGTGCTGAAAGTAAAACCCGACGGTGAAGAAATCCTGAAAACCCGCAAGATCAATCCTACTATTCCGATACCACTGGAGTCGAGTTTGATACACAAGATATACGACGAAGATGTAAAGGACTGCCCTACGTTCGCCCAGATCGCCAAAGACCTGGACCAGTTCATGAAGGGTTGTGATTTAGGTGGCTATAACCTGATCAGGTTTGATATTCCATTGCTGGCAGAAGAGTTTCTGCGTGCCGGTATTGACTTTGACCTGGATAACCGTAATGTGGTGGATGCCTGCCGTATTTTCCATATGATGGAGCAACGCACCTTGTCTGCAGCCTACAAATACTACTGCAACAAAACCCTGGACAACGCGCACAGCGCCGAAGCCGACACCGTTGCTACGTACCATATTTTAATGGCCCAGCTCGACCGTTACCAGAACACACCGGTAGAGATTACAGAAGGGATTGAAGAATATCCGGTACAGAACGACATGGCGCAGCTGCACAAATTTACGTTCCAGAAAACAGCAGACCTTGCCGGCCGCATAGTATACAACAATTCCGGACAGGAAGTATTTAACTTTGGCAAACACAAGAACATAGCTGTGGAAGAAGTGCTGCAACGCGAGCCAACTTACTACGACTGGATGATGAAAGGTGATTTTCCGCTGTATACCAAAAAGATCTTAACCCGCATCCGCCTACGCAGCATGCAGAGCAGTGTGTCTTAGGATTTATAGCTTGATGCATTGCAAAGGCTTTCCTGATGAAGGAGAGCCTTTTTTGTTTTTTCTGAATCAGGTTTTACAGGATTAGAGGATTTTCAGGATTGGGCCTTGGCTATAGTTGGAACAGCTATAGTTTTATTGTTAAGGATAGTCCAACCACCCCTGCCCCCTCTCAAGAGGGGAATTTCTGCTGTTGCTATAGTTTGATTATAGTTCTATAGTTGCAGTGGTTCAAACCACCCCTGCCCCTCCTTATCCAAGGAGGGGAACTCTGATACTGCTATAGTTTGACCTATAGTGCTATAGTTCCAGACCACGAACAGGACAGGTTTACCTGTCCCTACGGAATTGTAACCACGAGTAAAACCGATTTGCCCAAGCTAAGAGCATAAACAGCAACTATAGTTTAAGCATTGGCTATCGAGCTTGTTATCAGTCTTTGGGTTGAGCGCCTCGAGAGGTTCCGGTGCCGTCAGGCATGGCGACGCAGGAGCCAAGGAAGCGAAAGCAGCGCGATGCCCGAAGACGGGGCCTCCTGGCCTGGGAGGGAGCCAACGAAACTATAAAACTATAGGTTCTTAGAGCTCCCAGGAATAAAGGAAGTTTGGAAGTATAGCTTGTTTCCAGCAGTAGGCAAAGCAAATTATAGAACTCTAAGACACATAAGATGTCTCGGCTGCGCTCGACATGACAAAGGAAAAACAATAAGAAACATAAATTCATTTACTTTCACTCCATGCAGCCAACTATAAACAAACAGGGCATCGAAATCGATGCCCTGTTTTAGTTACCTTGATACTCTCAAAGGTTGTAAATCTTTTGTATTCCTGGTTTCATCGTCACGGGTATTCCGTAGCCTGGCATTTTTCAGCAATTGGTTTGAGTCACTGAACTTCTGCTCACAGAAGCTGCCGGCAGCACGGCTCTCGCATTCGCAACCTGTAATCTGGTTGCCTGAGAAAGTGAAGAAACAGAAACTACAGCCCGCTGTGGCGCCGCAGATAAACTTCTTGCTCTTACTGCTCAGGTATAGGCTGTTATCCGAAGCTACATCCAGTTGCAGGGCCATGGCGCGGTAAGAACCGTTCCGGATGCCCATGCCAACCAGGTAATACCCGGCTTTGTCCTGCTTAGCTTCCTGCACCTTGTGTATCATTACCTTATCTACCACAGTGCCATCGCCAAACTCTGTTATAAAAGGCTGCATCAGGTCCAGTGGCGGCACAATGTAATCAATACTATCAAACACCACCTGCGCCAGTAACTGCCCGTCGTAAGCTACAGAATCTGCATCTGCTTCAGCAATTTCGTCGCTTTCTTCCGGAAACGCTTCGCGGCGGGTACAAGCTCCGGTCATCAGAAGTACAAATGCCAGAACAGTTAGCAGACGTGCACCGGAAGGCAACTCTTGCCAAAGGCGCATAAGGGTGTTGTTAGACATAGAGGGTTTAACTATTGGTTAAGGCTTTATTTTCTGTAATATTTTTTTGCCTCAGGTATAAATTTTTGCAGGTTGCTCAGGCGCGTACCGGCACTTGGGTGAGTTGATAAAAACTCAGGTGGCGCCTGCCCGCCAGATTTTGCTTCCATACGCTCCCAGAACGGTATAGCTGCAGCAGGATCATACCCAGCCATGGCCATAAAGATCAGTCCTAAACGGTCGGCTTCTGTTTCCTGGGTGCGGCCATACTTTAATAAACCAAGCTGTGAGCCAACACCATAAACCGTCATTACTAAGTTCTGAGCTGTACCTGGCTGCGAACCGGCCAGGGCCTGCAATGTTACGCCGCCAAACTGCTGTGCCAGTTGCTGGCTCATACGTTCGTTACCATGTTTGGCTATAGCGTGCGCAATCTCATGCCCCATTACGACAGCAAGACCGGTTTCGTTTTGCGCAACTGGTAAAATTCCTGTATAAACTACGGTTTTTCCGCCAGCCATTGCCCAGGCGTTTACCTGGTCGTCCTGAATCAAATTAAATTCCCATTGAAAACCATCCAGTTCCTGCGATAAACCGTTTTGTGCCATATACTGTTCTACAGCACGTTGTATACGTTGCCCGGCACGTTTAACCATGGCCGTGGCCTGTGCATCTCTGGATAATTTATTTTCTTTCAGGAATTGATCGTAGGCATCGTAGCTAAGCGACTGCATCTGCGCATCCGATACCAGGTTCAGCTGTCGGCGGCCGGTTATTGGCACCGTGGTACAGGCTACCATCATCACCACAGCTGCTGTAAAAGCAATAATTTTCTTGTACATACTTTTTAAATTTTTAGTGGCTAAACACTTTTGTTCAAAATCTGAACCAAAAATAAAAATAGCCCTCGGATTCAACGATAAATGAATAGGTAAATTGCTATATACACAGCTAAAGCTTTTACTTACACAGTATCAGACACTCCTGCTAAAAGACAATTACCTGCACAATTATACGTTTCGGGGTTATACTATAGTTGTAAAACTAAGCACGGCCAACTACAGCTGATTTTGTGGATTACGGGTATGGTTTAGCAGTTTAAGCTGAAACTACAGGTCCGTTCACAATAAATCTCTTACTTTTTTCTGTGCAATTCGTTAGAAACCTTATTTTTGGAATACAGAACCCTTTACAAACATTCCGCACTACATGAAAATTTTAGCCATCGGGCGTAATTACGCCGAACATATAGCTGAACTAAAAAACGAAGTACCCGACGAACCTGTGATCTTCTTTAAGCCTGACACGGCCTTACTTCGCAACAACGAGCCGTTTTACTACCCGGACTATAGCAACGACATCCACCACGAGGTAGAACTTATTCTGCGCATAAGCCGCGAAGGCAAAAACATTGAGAAGAAGTTTGCACATAAATATTATGATGCCATTGGCCTAGGCATAGACTTTACAGCCCGCGACCTGCAAAGCAAAGCCAAAGCAAAAGGACTGCCCTGGACGCTGGCTAAAGGCTTTAACGGCTCTGCCCCGGTGTCTGAGTTCCTGCCTTTAGATCAGTTCCCGGATCTGCAGAACATTAACTTCAGGTTGGATGTGAACGGCGAAACAAAGCAAAAAGGCAACTCCCAGATGATGCTGAACAACTTCGACGACATCATTGCATACATTTCGCGCTTTATCACATTAAAAAAAGGCGACATTATATTTACAGGAACACCCGAGGGCGTAGGCCCGGTTAAAATTGGCGACAGATTAGAAGGCTATGTTGAAGACAGAAAACTGCTTGATTTTGAAGTTAAATAAGATATTACCGCTTTTTATAGTTGCCGTACTTACCACCTTTAACCTGGCAGCTCAGTACAACCCGCCGTATGCTCCTACGCCGGGCTATTTCCTGTTCCCGATTAAACCCGGCGAACGCAATTACCTGTCGGGTACGATGGGCGAGATACGCTCCAACCACTTCCATGGCGGGCTGGATATTAAAACCGACCAGCGCGAAGGCCTGAATGTGTATGCTGCTGCCGATGGCTACATTTCGAGGGTAAAGCAGTCTACGTACGGGTATGGCAATATTATTTACATCACGCACCCTAATGGGCTAACCACGACCTATGCGCACCTGCAAGCATTCGGAGACCCGCTGGGTAGTTATATTTTGCAGAAACAGTACGAGAAGCAAACGTTTGAACTGGAGCTGTTTTTAGACAAAGACCAGTTTCCGGTAAAACGTGGGCAGGTAATCGGTTTATCTGGTAACACGGGTGGCTCCGGTGGCCCGCACCTGCACTTCGAGATCCGTGATGCCCAGGACAGGCTATACAACCCGCTGCGCTACGAGTTTAAAGAAGTGATTGACACTACACCGCCGGATATCTATAGTCTGGCAGTTGTTCCGCTCAACATCCGCTCCAGGGTAAAAAACCAGTTTGCACGCGCTGAGTATGGGCCTAAAAAAGTGGGCTCCAACTATAGTTTACAGGATACGGTGTATGCCAACGGTTTAATTGGCCTTGAACTGCAAACAAACGACCGCCTGGATGGTGCCACGAATAAAAACGGTACGCAGGAAGTTACGCTGTATGTAAACGATAAACCGATCTATAACCATTACATAGAGCAGGTTCCGTTTGAGATTTCGCGCCAGGTGTCGCAGCACATTAACTATTACATGTACCGCCGCCATGGCCGCACCTTCCAGAAAGCGTTTGTAGACCACGGCAACGACCTGCCACTTTACAAAGCCAATGGCAATAAAGGCCGCTTTACAGTGCACCCGGATTCTACTTACATTGTAAAACTGGTTGCCCGCGATTCTTACAACAATGCATCAACCCTTAGCTTTATAGTAAAGGGTCAGAAACCGGTATTTACTCAAACGCTGGCCAAAAATGTAAAACAGCCGGAAATGGACTACGAAATACTGGGCAATGTGCTGAAAGTGAGCGCCACCGATACCAGCAAAACACCACGTAACGTAGAGCTTTTTGTAGCCGGCAAGCGTTTCGACCTCGTGCCAAGCTATATGCAGAACTCCGCATCGGTAGCCCTTTACGACCTGCGTGGCGGCATTCCGGACTCAATTGGTTTCTGCAATGTGGGCAAGCCTTTCTCTTACAGAACCATGATACCGCCTGCCCAGGAAGTAAACTATAAAAACGACTACCTGAACGTAACGTTTGACAAGGAAACGCTTTACGATACCCTGTACCTGCACGCCAGCAAAACAGGCGATGTGTTTACTATAGGTGATTACTTTACGCCGCTGCACAAAGCCATGAAAGTCACCATGACCGTAGATACCACTGGTATTGACAAGAGCAAAGCTGCGGTTTATTTCTTAGGGCTTGGTCGCGGACGTGGTTACACTGGTGGCAAATGGGATGGTAACACCATTACGTTCAGTACCAAAAACATGGGCAAGTTTAAAGTGATGGAAGACACTAAAGCCCCAACTATAAAACTGCTCGGCAAAAGCCCAACCCAGATCCGGTTTAAGATTGGCGATGATCTGTCGGGAATACACTCTTTTAACGCATGGGTGAATGGCCAGTGGATACTGATGAAGTACGAGCACAAAGAAGCGCTGATTTACTCTGAAAAGCTGGATAAAAGTGTACCTTTGTCGGGCGAAGTGGTAGTGAAGGTAAAAGACATTGCCGGCAACGAAGCTACTTTCACAACGAAGATTTAAATTCGAATCACGGCACACGTATCACGTAGCAAGACAAAATCGTGATACTTGATACGAGATACTTGATACCAAAAACAACTATGAATCTCAACATCGGCGATAAGGCTCCGGAGTTTGAAGGTAAGGACCAGAACGGAAATACGGTTAAACTGAGCGACTACCGCGGCAAAAAAGTAATCCTGTACTTCTACCCGAAAGACGACACCAGCGGCTGCACTGCCCAGGCCTGTAACCTGCGCGACAACTATAGCCACCTGCAAAAAGAAGGCTACGAAGTAATTGGCGTGAGCATCGACAGCGAGAAATCGCACCAGAAGTTTATCGGCAAATACGAACTGCCCTTTACCCTGATCGCCGACACCGAGAAACAAATAGTAGAGCAGTACGGCGTGTGGCAGGAAAAATCGATGTATGGGCGGAAGTATATGGGCACCATGCGCTACACCTTTGTGATAGACGAGAACGGTGTGATACAGGACATCATCACGAAAGTAAAAACCGCCGACCACACGGCTCAGATACTGAAGTAAACACAACGCGGGCGCAGCTACTAAAAAAGTGGCTGCGCTTTTTTGTATCTTTGATTACCAATTCATAATTCATCATTCTTAATTCATAATTAAATAAACCGTGAATCCACACAACAAGAGCATTGAAGAGCTGAAGGACATTGCCGCACAGGTACGCCGCGACATCGTGCGTATGGTGCATGCCGTAAACTCCGGCCACCCAGGCGGATCGCTTGGCTGTACTGATTACTTTGTATCGCTGTATTTCAAGATCATGAACTATAGCACCGACTTTAATATGGATGGCAAAGGTGAAGACCTGTTCTTCCTGTCAAACGGCCACATTTCTCCGGTTTGGTACAGCACACTGGCCCGCGCCGGTTTCTTTGATGTTGCTGAGCTTGCCACATTCCGCAAACTGAACTCGAGATTACAGGGCCACCCTGCCACCGAAGAAGGTTTGCCGGGTATCCGTGTAGCGTCAGGTTCGTTGGGCCAGGGCTTATCGGTTGCAACAGGTGCTGCGCAGATCAAGAAGCTGAACGGCGACAATAACCTGGTGTATGTGCTGATGGGTGACGGTGAAGTGGAAGAAGGCCAGGTTTGGGAAGCTGCCATGTATGCCGCACACCATAAAGTAGACAACCTGATCGCAACTATAGACCTGAACGGCCAGCAGATTGACGGCTCTACAGACGAAGTAATGAGCCTGGGAAGCCTGCGTGCTAAATTCGAAGCCTTTGGCTGGACTGTATTGGAAGCTGACGGTAATAACTTTGAGACCCTGATACCAGGACTGGAGCAGGCCAAAGCCGAGACTGGCAAAGGCAAACCGGTAATGCTGCTGATGCACACCGAAATGGGCTATGGCGTAGACTTTATGATGGGGTCGCACAAATGGCACGGTGTTGCGCCAAACGACGAGCAGCTGGAAATTGCGCTTCAGCAGCTGATGGTAAAACACGCTTCAGATTACTAAACTATAGTTTCAGGTAGATTGCTCAGGTCAGGCATGGGTTCGTGGTTAAAAAAGACAGGTTTGCTCCTGCTGTTGCTGGTTTTATCAGCAACTATAACCGCTATTGCCCAGGATAAAAAGCCGAAGCCTAAAACGCGCATCCTGTTTTTGCTGGATGCTTCAGGAAGTATGATGGCCAAATGGGAAAACAGCGACCGCATGAGCATCGCCAAAAACCTGCTGGCAGAACTGGTAGACTCGCTGGACCGCTTCGAGAACGTGGAAGTAGCCTTACGCGCTTACGGACACCAGTACGGTCGCGAACGCAACGACTGCAAGGATACCAAACTGGAAGTACCGTTTGCTGCTGATAACGCTGCTACTGTGAAAAGTAAGCTTAGCCAGATAGTACCGCGTGGCAATACGCCCATTACCTACTCGCTGGAGCAAACGGCAAAGGATTTTCCGGACGACCCGAAAGCCCGTAACATTGTCATTCTGATCACGGATGGCATTGAGTCATGTAACGGAGACCCTTGTGCGGTGTCGCTGGCTTTGCAGAAGAAGCGTATTTTCCTGCGCCCTTTTGTGATAGGTATTGGTATAGATGCCGAGTACGAAAAGCAGCTTAACTGCATAGGCCAGTATTTTAATGCCGCCGATGTAAAAACGTTTGAGAACGTGCTGACTGAGATTGTGACGCAGACGCTGAGCGAAACTACGGTTAGCGTAGAGTTGCAGGACGAGAACGGAAAGTCCGTGGAAACTAACGTGAACATGACCTTCCTGAACTCGCTGACAGGTTTGCCGGAGTACAACTTTGTGCATTACCTGAAAGACAATGGCAAGCCTGACATGCTGGAAATTGATGCGCTGATGCCCTACGACCTGGTTGTAAATACGACGCCTATAATTGTAGAGCGCAGCGTAACGATAAAACCGGGGCGCCACAACGTTATCAAAGTTAAAGCGCCGCAGGGCATTTTGTATCTGCGCCAGGATGGGCCATCGCCGTATGGGCAGCTGCAAACTATAGTTCGGCAAAACGGCGAAACCCGGACGCTGAACGTGCAGCCTTTCGGCGAGCGGCACAAGTACCTGAGCGGCACCTACGACCTGGAAATACTGACCACACCCCGCATTTACCTGAATGATGTGGAAGTAAAGCAGGGCCAGACCAAAACGGTAACGATCCCGATTCCGGGGCAGTTGGCCATTTCGTCGCAGATGCAGGGCTATGGCAGCGTCTATAGTGTGGATGAAAACGGTTCGCAGCGCTGGCTCCTGAACATACCTGAAAATAACAGTAAAGTAACCATACCGTTGCAGCCCGGTAAGTATAAACTGGTGTACCGCATGAAGACCGCACAATCGAGCAAGTTTACCGATGTGCAGGATTTTGAGATACGCTCCGGGGCTACAACCAACTTAAGGATTTTTAACAGATAATGAATAGTGGCGCAAGCCAACAACTTCTGACCTATAAGAGATAACAGTATAAAATGAAAGATTTTCCATACACAGAGAAAAAAGACACACGTTCTGGTTTCGGGGCTGGTTTGCTGGAGCTTGGCCGCACCAACCCAAATGTAGTTGGCCTTTGCGCCGACCTTACCGGCTCGCTTAAAATGGATGCCTTCCAGAAGGAATTCCCGGAGCGTTTCTTCCAGGTAGGTATTGCCGAAGCCAACATGATCGGTTTGGCTGCCGGTATGACTATTGGCGGTAAAATTCCGTTTACGGGTACGTTTGCCAACTTCTCTACAGGCCGCGTGTACGACCAGATCCGTCAGTCGGTGGCTTACTCTGGCAAAAACGTGAAAATATGCGCATCACACGCCGGCCTAACGCTGGGCGAAGACGGTGCCACCCACCAAATACTGGAAGATATTGGCATGATGCGCATGCTGCCACACATGACCGTCATCAACCCGTGCGACTTTAACCAGACCAAAGCGGCAACTATAGCTATAGCGGGGCACGAAGGCCCGGTTTACCTTCGTTTCGGTCGCCCAACGGTGCCTAACTTTACACCAGCCGATCAGAAGTTTGAGATTGGCAAAGCTGTGATGCTGAACGAAGGTACGGATGTAAGTATTTTTGCAACAGGCCACCTGGTTTGGAAAGCCATCCTTGCCGGCCACATCCTGGCTGAAAAAGGCATCAACGCTGAGATCATCAACATCCATACTATCAAGCCAATCGATGCAGAAGCTATCCTGAAGTCTGCTGCTAAAACTGGTTGCGTGGTAACTGCCGAAGAGCACAACCGTTTCGGTGGCCTTGGCGATGCAGTTGCGCAGGTGCTGGTTGCAAACAACCCTGTTCCGCAGGAGTTTGTAGCAGTGAACGACACCTTCGGTGAGTCTGGAACGCCAGATCAACTCATGGAGAAATACGGCCTGACAGAGAATGACATTGTAGCTGCCGTAGAGCGCGTGATCAGCAGAAAAAACAAGTAATAGTTTACAGTTAGCAGTTAACAATAATCAGTAAACAGGCTGTGCTTTTGTAGTACAGCCTGTTTTTTTTATAGGAGACTTGTTAACTGGTAACTGTTTACTGCTCACTGAAATAGCGTGAGGGATGGAGCAGTTGTTTGAGCTCTTTTGGTGAGGCACGAACCAAAAAGCGAGCCGCGAGAGCCCGACGGCTTGCCGGCACGCCCAGACTATAACTATAGCATTACTCATCACATCAATTCAAACTATAGCTTAACCTTACCATAGTTTGAACCCCAGCTGATCTACCAACTATAGTTCTCGTCCATACTACAAACTTCATTACTCCTACCCTTTCCAACAATCTGCACAGCCAACTCCCAAACTATAGTTTAAACTAAACTGCTACTTTACCATTAACTGCTTCCCTGCAATAATTCAATTCTAAAACCTTCCAGAAAATTGCACACCAACTATAAACTCTAACTGAAATCAGTTAATTTTAAAGCTACTGTAATAACAACACACAAAAGCCAGTAAAGCTTACTGTTCCCTGCTCCCTGTAAAAGTGGAAGACAAAGAGATATTAGAAAAGTTTGCGAACCCCGACAGCCGAAACCTGGCTTTTAACCAACTTGTGCGCAAGTACCAGCAAAAAGTGTACTGGCACATCCGCAAGATGGTAATTGACCACGACGACGCCGACGACCTTACCCAGGAAGTTTTCCTGAAGGTTTGGAAGAACCTGGAGAATTTCAGGCAGGATGCGCAGCTTTACACCTGGCTCTACCGTATTGCCACCAACGAGTGCCTTACCTTTCTCTCGAATAAAAAAAGGAAGTTCTTTTTACCCATAAACGACGTAGCTGCCGAGCTGACCGAGAAAATAGATTCATCGCCGTACATCTCCGGCGACGAAATACAACTGAAACTACAGAAAGCTTTGCTCAAACTGCCCGACAAGCAGCGCCTGGTATTTAACATGAAGTATTACGATGACCTGAAATACGAAGAGATTTCGGAGATACTGGGTACTTCGGTGGGGGCTTTAAAAGCGTCGTACCACCTGGCCGTAAAAAAAATTGAAGAATTTATAAAGCAGGATTAAACTTTCGGAGGGTAACTGCATCTAAACAGTATAAGCATGAAAGAAAATCATAAACATATTATCCTGAGCGACTTGCCTAAACACAATGTGTACGAGGTGCCCGATGATTACTTCGACCGGTTGCCGATGCGCATTATGGAGCGCACCGCGGCGGCTCCAAAATCTGGGTGGGTGTCGGTACAATTATGGCAGAACCTGCGTATGGCCATAGCGCCGCTGGTGCTGTTGTTGCTTTTTGTGGGCGTTTTCTTTTTCGGTCTGGAGTCGCAGCCCGAACAGGCAGCGTTTAACATTGCAGCCGTGTCGGATGCAGAAATTGTGGATTACCTGACCGCTTACAGCACTGTGGAAAGCAACGATCTGGCCGAACTTAATACCCTGCAAAAACAGGAATTAGCCTCTGAATTTATTAACGTAAGCGCCGCCGACGCTGAAGCCGAACTGGAGTATTACCACCTGAAAGATACTGAATACTAATTCACCCGAATATGAAACGATATTTTTTACTTTTGATTTTTTGCGTGCTAACCTTTGCCGGCACTCAGGCTGTGGCACAAGACCGTGCTTCCAAGGAACGTGTGGAAGCCGCCAAAGTAGCGTTCCTGACCGATAAAATGGAGCTTACCGCAGACCAGGCACAAAAATTCTGGCCCCTGTATAACGAATACGAAGCCAAGCGCCGCGAGCTGATAAAATCGTACCGCAGTGGCTACCGCCAGGATGTAGATGCCCTGACCGAGCAGGAAGCTAAAACCCGCATCGACGATATGTTTGTTACCCGCGAAAAAGAGCTTGCTCTGGAGCAGGAATATGCCACCCGTTATTTAAGAGTGATCTCCAACAAGCAGCTCATTAAACTCTACCGCGGCGAACGCGATTTCACAAAAATGTTACTGAAACGCCTGGACGATAACCGGGCTTCGAGATAAAGATTTGGCAAAGTTGAAAAGGCATCAGGCGTCGCTGTAATAGTGACGCCTTTTGTTCTTTAGTTTGGTTCTGTGTTCTATGCTGTCATGTCGAGCGCAGCCGAGACATCTTATATGTCCTATGGGTTCTGTTACTGTCATTTCGAACAGCGTGAGAAATCTATCTCAGACTATAGTTCGATCAGCTATAGTTCTATAGTTTACTTTGCTTAATACCCGAACCAAGCCGTTGTTCTATAGTTGCCTCTCATCCAGGGAGCTCTAAGAGCCTATAGTTCTATAGTTAGCTTGGCTCCCTCCTGGGCCGGGAGGCCCCGTCTTCGGGCATCGCGCGGTGTACATTTCCTTTGCTCGTACCTCGCAATGCCCTACAGGCACCGGAAATCTACAAGGCGCTCAACCCAAAGACTGAAATCATATTCGATAGTTTATGATTTAGCTATAGTTTGCTTACTGTCTCTTGGTTAGAGCAGATCTGTTTTACACGTGGTTGTAATTCTGTAGGGACAGGTCGGGACCTGTCCTGCTCGTGGTCTGTAACTATAGAACTAAAATTTAAACTATAGCAGTATCAGAGTTCCCCTCCTTGGATAAGGAGGGGTAGGGGTGGTTGGACCACGGCTACTATAAAACTATAGGAGAGCCAATCATAGCATCAGCAGAAAAGTCCCTCTTCGAAGGGGCAGGGGGATGACAAAACGTAACTATAAAACTATAATCTAAACTATAACTATAGCCAAAATTCCCCTCTCGGGAGGGGCAGGGGTGGGTTATTTCTCAACTATAGAACTATAACTCAAACTATAGCGAAGGTCCTATCTTGGAAATCCCAAAATCCTGAAAATCCTGATTCAGACACAATCACCCTCTCCTGCTTTTAAGAAAGGCTGGGGTGAGGCAAACCAGATAGAGTCAAAACCACCAACCATAAAACTATGCCCCATCCTAACAACTAGAGGAAAAAAACTCGTAATTCGTACTACCATTTTACCAACTACCTCACCTATGAAAAAACAACTACTTTTCCCCGGCCAAATATGCCTGGAAACTGACCGGCTGTACCTGCGCGAGCTGAGCCCCGAAGTGTACCAGCATCTGTTTACCGAGTTTAACAACTCCCGCATTGCCGAGTACCTTGGTTTTACAACAAGCAAAGAAGTGGATACAGAGCGCGAGAAATATGCGAAGGGGATGGTCACGTATTACGCTACTTTCAAGGCTTTTCATATACTGGATAAAGAAACCGGCCGCGTGCTGGGCAAATGCGGTTACCACACCTGGGTGCCAACGCACCGCCGCGCCGAAATCGGCTATGAGCTTTTTAATGATGCCGACAAAGGTAAAGGCTATATGAAAGAAGCGCTGGGAGTGGTGCTGACTTATGGCTTCGAGCACATGAACCTGTACCGCATCGAAGCTTATATTGCAGACTATAACATTCCGTCAGGTAAGCTACTGAAGCACTATGGCTTCACCGTAGAAGGTAATGCCCGTGGCCATTATGTGGTCGATGGCATCAACGAAGATTCCGTTTCTTTATCTTTGCTGCTCCCCGAATTTGAACAACTGAAACCAAACTGGGGAACAAAACAACAAGCCATCAATAATTTCTAATTTCTAATCCCCCTTGAAGTACATCATCTTAAATAAGCCGTACGAGGTGCTCACGCAGTTCACAGACGAGACCGGAAGAGCCACCTTGAAAGACTATGTAAAGGTTTCCGGCATTTACCCAGTCGGCCGCCTGGACTACGACAGCGAAGGGTTGGTACTGCTTACAGATGACAAAACCTTACAGCACCGCTTATCAGACCCGAAATTTAAGATCGAGAAAACCTATTGGGTGCAGGTAGATGGTGTACCTACCAACGAAGCGCTGGAAGAACTGCGACGTGGTGTAACTATAAAAGGCGTGAAAACTGCGCCAGCCAAGGCACGTATTTTAGAGCCGGAGCCACAGGTGTGGGAGCGCTCCACTCCTATCCGTTTCCGGAAGAACATACCGGCTACCTGGGTAGAAATAAAGATAACACAGGGCATGAACCGGCAGGTGCGCCGCATGACAGCAGCCGTAGGTTATCCTACTTTGCGCCTGATCAGACCAGCTATAGGCCCATTAACGATTGGCGATCTGCAACCCGGCGAGTACCGCGAGCTTACCCCCGAAGAAGTAACCAAACTCAAAAGCCTGACTGCCGGCAGCACATACACCAAACCAGCCCATAAAAAACCAACCGGTGGCCGCCACTACGACAGTCGCCAGAACTCCAGCCGGCCGTTCCGTAAGCCAGGAAAGTAGTTGTTGGTTGTTGGTTGTTAGTTGTTAGGTTTTACACTAATCATTTAATGGGTGGTTTGTGTCTTCTTTTCTGCGGGCCTATACTTGCCTTCTGGCTGGTGCGAGTTTGCAACTCGTGCCTAACGATGGTGTTGAGTTTGTAACTCAACTGGCCCGTTAAGGACAAGCATGGCAGCAGCGCTGACTATAGTTTTTAGTTGCCAATTAAATCTACCCCTCCTGAGAGCAGGGTCGTTTCATTCTGCTAAACCCTGCTTTTTATGCCCTCGCTCGCGTCCCGCGAGTGTGAGTTACCTGCGGCCTCTGGCCGCTTAAACCTGTGCCTAAGCACAAGTGGCGGGACGCCACTAAATAGCGCACACTCGCGGGACGCGAGCGAGGGCAAAATGAGAGAATGAAACGGCCAGTCCCAGGAGGGGAATTATACCATTACTATGGATGTGGCTCAATCTGCTCTTTCAGAATTCCTGATCCAGCACAGCGAAAGCAGCAAAACCACGAACTATAGTTTAGAAAAGCATCCATATTCACCTATAGTTACACAGTAGCTTCTGTAATGTGCTGCACAATTTTTTGGGCGTGAATTCGGGAGTTTTCGATGAACCAGACGCGCGTATCCATGCCACCACACACTACGCCGGCTAAATAAATGCGGGGCATGTTGGTTTCCATGGTGTCGGGGTTGTGGGTGGGGTGTTTCAGGGCGTCGTGGCTCAATGTTATGCCCAGTTTTTTCAGGAACGTGAAATTGGGTTGATAGCCGGTCATGGCCATTACAAAGTCGTTGGCTATCGTTATCACGCCATCCGGGGTCTGGATGTCCACTTCATTTTCCCGGATCTCGAGTAAGGTAGAGCTGAAATAGGCTGTGATCTCGCCTTCGGCAATGCGGTTTTCCAGGTCGGGTTTTGTCCAGTATTTAATGCTGCCGAGTTCCGGGTCGCGCACCACTATAGTTACCTCAGCACCTTTGCGGTATGTTTCCAGGGCCACGTCTGCAGAGGAGTTATTGGCACCAACTACCAGCACTTTTTGCTTATAGTAGTAATGCGGGTCGTAGTAATAATGGCGCACCTTGGGCAGCTCTTCGCCTTTAATGTTCAGCAGGTTCGGGATGTCGTAAAAGCCGGTGGCAACTATAATGTGTTTGGCGCAATAGTTGGCTTTGCTGGTGCTTACCAGGTATTGTTCATCATCCTGTGAGGTTACGGCCAGCACTTCTTCAAACAGGCGGGTGTTCAGTTGTCCGGTTTCGGCTACTTTGCGGTAATATTCCAGTGCTTCGGAGCGGTTTGGTTTTGCATGGATGCTTGGGAACGGATAGCCGCCAATTTCCAGCCGGTCGGCAGTGGAGAAAAAGGTCATGTTAAGCGGGTAATTGAACAGCGAATTAACCAGGCAGCCCTTCTCCACAATCACATACCGTAGTCCGGCTTTTTTTGCTTCCAGTCCGCAGGCTAGCCCGATGGGCCCTCCCCCGATGATCAGTATATCGTATGTTTCCAACTATAGATTTTTTTATCTCAACAACTATACGCGGTTAAGGTTTATACTTCCGGCTCCGGCAGCTACAAATTTCAACCTGCAACTATAGTTCTTCTGCCATGCCCCGCCATAAGTTTACCACATATTTGTAAAAATCATCAAACAAAAAGTAAAACAAGCTTTACTTTTGTAAAGTATTCTTTACTTTTGTAAAGAATACTTTACAAAATCAATAGAAAACCATGAAAACACGATTCCTTTTTCCGCACCGGTATAAGCTGCTGGGCTGGGTGCTGCTGGTGCCATCGCTTATAGTTGGCTTTCTGGCTATTATGGCTGATAACCCACTTTTTGAATTAAATACAACAGTTTTTGCCCTTTACGATGGCGGTATCTTTGAATCTGCCAAAGCTTTCAAGCTGGTAGAGAATAACATTTTTGACGAGCTGATTGCCGTGACAGCTATAGTTGGCGGGTTGCTGGCAGCTTTCTCCAGAGAGAAAGACGAAGACGAATACATCTCGCAGATCAGGCTGGAGTCGTTGTTATGGGCCACTTATATTAACTATGGCTTCCTGCTGTTTTCGGTGCTGTTTATTTATGGGCTGGCGTTTTACCAGGTGCTGCTGCTCAACATGCTTACGCTGCTCATCATCTTCCTGATAAGGTTTAACTTCATCCTTTACCGCACATCCAAAGCCGCCATTGCATGAAAAATACGTTAAAAGTGCAGCGGGCTATCCATAATTTAACCCAGGAAGAGCTGGCCAAAAAGATCGGGGTCAGCCGCCAGACCATAAACGCCATGGAGCTGAGCAAATACGTGCCCTCAACGGTACTGGCCTTAAAAATTGCGCGCATGTTCAACCAGAAAGTAGAAGATATCTTTACCCTGGAAGAGACAGATTAAGCTCAGCAACTATAGTTTAAAAAGCGATGCCAGCCGTTAGCGAGAAAGCTTTGGTTTTGCCTTCCGAATTATTGTTGTTAAAAACAGTGCTGATACCGTGGTGGTAGGTAACATCGAAGTTCAGGAAACGGATATCGAACCCGGCGCCGCCACTCAGGCTGAACTGCGCATTGCGTACATCTTTGCGCCGCACGTCCAGGTTATTGTCTTTTACGCCCACATTAAAAGCAAAGGCAGGCCCAACAAAGAACCGAAGATGCGAAAGCACGCTGCCTTCGTAGTTGGTGCGGTAACCGATCAGGGCTGGCACGCGCAGGTAGTTGGTTACAAATGCATCGCGCTCACCCGGCCGCGGCTGCACCGTCCGGATGATGTGTGTTTTGTAGGTTACAAAGTCGAGGCCGGGCTGTACGTAAAACCGGTCGCCGATGCGCCCGTAAATGCCGAATTCTGTTCCAAGTCCGGTGTCCATGTCCTGCAGGCCCGGGTCGTCTGATATCCGGGCGAGGTTTACGCCTACTTTGGCTCCCCAACGTAGCTCGGGGCCCTCGTTCTGGGAAAAAGCGGGCTGGCAAACTATAGTTAGCAGGGAAGCTATAAACCAAAAGTGTAAATATTTTCTCATATTCGTGCAGCAAAGGTTTGTACTTACTTAAACTATAAGCAAGTATAAATGTTTGGTTTCGGTCGCAGCATTTACACCTGCCAGCTTAGCGCACCGAAGTACCGGCTGGCTCCTACGCAACATTACCTGACTATGGAAAAAACAACAACACCCGCTATCCTTCCTATTGCCCCGGACCTGTACCTGCGCCCGGTTACTGTTGCCGACGCCGGGGCTCTGTACCGGATAATTGATACCCAACGGCCTTACCTGCGCCAGTGGCTCCCATTTGTAGACCTTACCAAACAGGGAACCGATACCGCGCTGTACCTGCAAACTATAGTTGGCAGCACCACCGATAAGGTTTTTGTGATTGTAGCGAATGAGGCTATTGTTGGGCTGATCGGGTTTAAGAGCATAGAGTATTTTAACCGCAAACTGGAGATTGGTTACTGGCTGAGTGAGCACGAGCAGGGAAAAGGGATCATGCGCCGTAGTTGCAGCCGTTTGGTGCAGCATGCTTTCGAGGACCTGCACATGAACCGTGTACAGCTGAAAGTAGCGCTTGGCAACCACCGCAGCAGCAACATCCCCCAGAAATTAGGCTTTACCAAAGAAGGCATCGAACGCGATGGCGAACTACTGAACGGCTACTTCCATGACCTGCAGGTGTATAGTTTACTAAAGCGGGAATGGCAGCCGGAGCAGCTTTAAGCATTCTTTCGGGTGTCGTTGGTGCCCAGAAGCAGCGATACAGGCTTTAGGCTTTCGTACTTATCAGCGATCAGTTTCAGGATGGCCAGGAACGGGATGAACAGGATCATGCCGGAAGCTCCCCACAGAATACCGCCAGCAACTATAGCCAGCAGCGTGAACAGCATATTTACCTGCAGTCTGTAACTCACTGCCCACGGAAAAATAAGGTTGGCTTCCAGGTACTGCACCACGGCAAACACGATCACTACCCCTGCCGGGTACCAGGCCGAATCATAGGTTATCCAGGCCACGGTCATGGGCAGCACAGCCCCGATGGTAATGCCCACATAAGGGATGAAGGTAAGAATAGAAGCCACCACTCCAAAAAACAGGGCATGCGGCACGCCGATCAACAGCAGGCCAATGGTATTAAGTGTACCAACTATAGCATACACTATAGCCATGCCTTTTATAAAGTTATAGTAGGTAGTTATCGTTTCGTGCAGAATGCTGCGGATGGTATAATGCCGGGCCTTCGGGAAAAGCGAAAAAAGGGCGCCTGCCAGTTGCTCGCGGTTGTACAGGATCAGGGCCACATACAACGGAATCAGCACGACCAGCACCACCGATACCGCCGAGGTATACACCACATCGCGCAGCATACCCAGCACATTTGCCCCTAAGGTATTGCCCATGTTCTCGAGCCAAACTGCCTGCCGCGCCACTTGTATACCCAGGTTATATTCCAGAAACAGGCTCAGGTCGTGGTAAGCTACCAGAAGCTTTTGCTGCAGGGTAGGCCATTCATCTATCAGGCGCAGTAACTGGTTGAACAACAGCCAGCCCAGTCCTACAAAAATAACCAGCAGCACCAGCAGGCATAGTGCAATGGCGCTCCAGCGTGGCCAGCCTTTGCTTTCGAGCCAGCGGCAGATCGGGTACAACACAAAACTGATGAGCAACGAAAAGCTGAGCGGTACAAACAACGGCTGCCCTACATACAGCACCACACCACCCAACACTACAAATTGCAGTAACTTTAGCCAGTTTACTTTAGTGCTTGTATCCATAAAACGCCTATCTTGTACAGCTAAATGCTGCTTAACATTGTAATACACGAATATAACAACCTTCTACAAGAAACTATAACCAACCTTTTACTATGAGAAAACATTTTGTAGCCCTGCCTGCCTTGTTGCTATGCCTTTCGGGCGGCGCCTTTGGCCAGAACCTGAAAACCATAACCCAGGAAAAAACTACCCGGCTGGTTAAAACCCTGAGCGCAGATGACATGCAGGGCCGTGCCTCCTTTACACCAGGCGCCCAGAAAGCTGCTGACTTTATTGCTGCCGAATTCAGGAAATCAAAACTAAAGCCGCTGCCTGGTGCCAACAGTTTTAAGCAGACATTTACCATGTACCGCCTGACGCCGCAGGAACTGGAAGTAAAACTGAATGGCGAACAGATAGCTGCCGAAAACATTTTTGCTACCACCAACTATAAAGAACTGGAGTGGGAAACCAGCGAAGAGCGCCGCATCATCCCTATCGGGGAGAACGAGAATGCCCGCGACGCCATGATGCATGTTTTCCGGATGCAGGATGATGCCCTGGTACTGGTGCACCCCAAACATGCCAGCACATTTGCCAACTACCAGCGCTACATGCGCCGCGGCAACATGGTACAGGAAATGGGCAAAGGCGCCAGCAAAGTGTTTATACTTACCGAGCAGGCACAGCCTCAGAACTATGAAGTAGAGGTTGAGAATAACGTAGAAGAACTGCAGCTGACCAACCTGGTGGGCATGATAGAGGGCAAGCGCAAAGATGAATTTGTGGTGTTTTCGGGCCACTACGACCACATTGGTATACAAAAGCCAGTAGATGGGGACTCTATCGCCAACGGCGCCGACGACAACGCCTCCGGTACCTCCGCTATGATGATGCTGGCCGATTTTTACCAGAAACAACGCAAACCGGAACGCACGATCCTTTTTGTTGCTTTCGCGGCCGAAGAAATGGGTGGCTTTGGCTCTAAATACTTCTCGGAGCAGCTCAACCCGGACCAGATCGTAGCCATGTTCAATATCGAGATGGTCGGAAAACCTTCCAGGTTCGGGCCGAACAGCGCCTACATGACCGGCTTCGACAAATCGGACCTGGGCAGCCTGATGCAGAAGCGCCTGGAAGGCACCGGCTATAGTATCCACCCGGATCCTTACCCAACCCAAAACCTGTTCTACCGCTCCGACAATGCCACACTGGCCCGCCTGGGTGTTCCGGCCCACACCATTTCGTCGGTGCAGATGGACCAGGACAAAACCTACCACACCGTAAACGACGAGTTTGAAATGCTCGACATGGCCCACCTGACCAGCATGATCAAAGGCATCGCGCTTGGCTCCTACGACATCGTTTTCGGCAAGACTACCCCTACCCGTGTAGATAAAGCGCAGGTACAATAAGATCAGTGATTAAAGGGAGAAGACTGATTTTTAAGAGATTGGTCCGAACTATAGATTAGTTTTGGTCCTTTAGATTGATCAGAAAAGAAAAGAGACGCAGCCTACGTTGCGTTTCTTTTCTTTTCTGCCTAAACCACAAACCTGTACAACTTTTGATCTCCTTATTGGCTGGTGCGTACAACTTAAGTTGGCATTAACATTTTGTGTTGGCTGTATGGTGAGATTTTTACGCTTCCTGGTACTCCTCCTCTTCACATTACCTGCCCTGGCACAGGAACCTGCCATCACCTGGGGGCCTGAAATTCCGCAACGAAACCGCAACCTGAACTACCTGCAGCTCATCGGGCCTGGCAATAACAACACATTTTACACGCGCTACACCCAGACCAGCCAGGTGACATTAGAACACTATTCCGGCAATGGCCAGCGCCTCTGGGCAGTTGCCATCGCACCCCTGGACCCCGCCGGCAACCGCGCCACCTTCGAGGATCTGATCCTGCTGAACCACCAGGTGTACCTGCTCTCCTCCCGGACAGAGAGATACAAAAAAGAAGTATACATCCAGCAAATAGACCTGCACGGGAATTACATGCCGGCCATCCATTTACTGGGCACCACCACCCCGGACGCAACCATCTATACCCAGACAAAAGACGGCAGACTGATACTTATACTGCAGCAACAGGCCGAGCCGCAGCAAACTATAGTTTCATCGTTTCAGGGATCTTTTACCCTGCGCTGGCAGGTATCGCTGCCTGTAAAGGGCGAGGTGCAGCAAACAGAAGTAACCGAAGCAGGCACAGCCTACATCCTGACCCGGCTGCCTGCCACCAATTCGCCGGAAGCCGCTTTTTTTCTGTACAGATTCGAGGGCCGTAACGGCAGCAACGCCATGCAGGCAATAGGCAGCACCGCGCAACGGCCCTTGCAAGCAAAGCTTGGCATCCTGAACGGCGATGTGATTGTAGCGGGCACTACGGCGCCGGCCCCTTTTGTGGCCAGCCTGCAACCCGAGCCTACCGGCACTTTCTTTTACCGAATCCCCAAAGGCCGCTTGCGAAGGTTAACTCTCAACTACAGCCCCATCGACAGCCTTTTTCTGCAAAACTATAAGGCGTATAAACCGGACCAGGACCACAGCCAGCGCCTGCGCCACCTGCAACTGCAGCAACTGCTTCCGCTTCCGGGCAACCGCACGGCCCTGCTCGGCGAGGTAACTACCACCTCTGCCAGCGACCGCCATACCGACGATATCCTCATCACCACGTTTGCAGCAAACGGCGCACCCCAGCTTACTACCAGCGTTAACAAACACCAGGCAGAGGCGGCGCGGGCTGTACAGCTCAGTTCGTACATAGCCACCACAGAAGCAGATACTATAAAACTTATCTACCTTGATTTTGAATACAACTATAACGAGCAGAACGAGATCATAATGGCCAGCCCGAGAGCTATACTGAAAACGCCTGTACTGGTTACCATAGCCCCCGATGGAAAGCAGCGCGTCAGGCCACTCCGCAGATCGCAGACCGGCCGCCATCAGGACTTCTACCTTGTTCCTTCCGCAGCTTACAAGCTCAGCCGGCAGGAGTTTATTGTGCTGGGTTCCGGTAAAGGCTACTATAAGTTCGGGAGGCTTAAATTTTAAACTATAGCTTTGCGCACCTTGCAGTAAGACTTACCCACTAAGTACGCGAAGGATCAGGCAAAGAACGTAAGGCTCAAAATCCTACTTAATCTGTAAAATCTCTTTAATCACTGGTCCTATTTAGTATCTTTGGTAAACGACTAATCAACCAATTTCACCCTACCATGAATAAACGTACTTATCTGAGTATGTTCCTGGCAGCGGCACTTGCTTTACCTATAAGCTCTGCCGTAGCACAGGACAAAAAAGATGACAAGAAATGGAAAGTGGACGCTGCCCACGGAACCGAAAAAGAAATTACCGTAACCACCGACGAAGGCACCTGGATGAGCCTGGACGTAAGTCCGGATGGCAAAGAGATCGTGTTCGACATGCTCGGCGATATCTACATCATGCCGATTTCGGGTGGCAAAGCGAAGCTTCTGCGTACCGGCCGCCCTTACGAAGTGCAGCCACGTTTCAGCCCAGATGGTAAGTTTATTTCCTTTACATCGGATGCCGGTGGTGGCGACAACATCTGGATCATGAAGCGCGACGGTTCGGATGCCAGACAGATCACCAACGAGAACTTCAGGTTATTGAATAATGCTGTCTGGACACCGGATGGCCAGTACATTGTTGCCCGTAAGCACTTTACCAATACCCGCTCGCTGGGTGCCGGCGAAATGTGGATGTACCACCGCACAGGCGGTGCTGGTATACAGCTGACCAAACGCAAAAACGACCAACAGGATGCCGGTGAGCCATTTGTATCGCCGGATGGTAAGTATGTGTATTTCTCTGAAGACATGAGCGGTGGCACTACGTTTGAGTACAACAAAGACCCGAACGGCCAGATCTACGTGATCCGCAGAGTAGACCGTAACACAGGAGAGATCGAAAACATCGTTACCGGTAACGGTGGCTCCGTGCGCCCAACTATATCAAGAGATGGCAAGCACATTGCGTTTGTGCGCCGCGTGCGTACCAAATCGGTGCTGTTTATTCAGAATCTGAAAACTGGTGAGCAGTGGCCTATAGTTGATAACCTGAGCAAAGACCAGCAGGAAGCATGGGCTATTTTCGGCCTGTACCCATCCTTCGCCTGGACACCAGACAACAAGAGCATCGTTTACTGGGCACAGGGCAAGATCAACAAAGTAGATGTAGCCAACCAGAAGATAACCAACATCCCGTTTGAGGCTACTGCCACACATTACATTGCCGATGCCGTTCGCCATGATTTCAGCAAGAACGGTGGCGTATCGCCGAAAGAGTTTACAGCTAAAGCTATCCGCCATGCGGTAACCTCCCCGGATGGTAAGATTCTGGTATTTAACGCTGCCGGCCACATCTACAAAAAGGAACTGCCAAACGGCAAGCCGGAGCGCATCACCAAAGGTGGTGATTTTGAGTTTTACCCTGCCTTCTCACCAGATGGTAAGTCTATAGTTTACTCCACCTGGAACGACGACAACTTCGGAGCGATCATGAAACTGGATATCCGCAAGAAAAATGCGAAGCCAACCAAACTGAGTGCTGAGAAAGGTTTCTACACTAATGCTTCGTTCTCGCCGAACGGTAAGTTTATAGTTTATAACAAAGAAGGCGGCAACAACCACATGGGTTATGCGCATGGCAACGAGCGTGGCATTTACTACATGTCTGCTGATGGTGGCAAATCTACTTTTGTACAGAAGAACGGATCTTCTCCACTATTCAACGCCACTTCTGATCGCATTTTCTTTACTGGGTATGAAGGTGGTAAATCAGCCTTTAAATCTGTAGACCTGAACGGAAAAGAAGAGCAAACGCACTATACATCCAAGTACACCGACCAGTTTTACCCAAGCCCGGACAACAAATGGCTGGCGTTTGTAGAGCTGTTTAACGGCTATGTGGTTCCGTTTACTGCAAACGGTTCTGGCATGGATCTGAGCGCTGAAACCAAAGCTGTTCCGGTTGCCCGTTTCACCCGCGATGCCGGCACCAGTATCCATTGGTCTGGCGACAGCAAAAAAGTGAACTGGGTACTGGGCGATGAGTATTTCTCAAACGACATCAAGAACCGTTTTGCTTTTGTTGATGGCGCGCCGGATAAACTTCCAGCTATTGATACGACCGGAACAAAGATCGGCCTGGTGCTGAAAACAGATACACCGGAAGGTAAAGTAGCTTTCACGAACGCCCGCATCATTACCATGAAGGGCGACGAGGTGATTGAAGGCGGAACTATAGTTGTAGATGGCAACCGCATTGTGGCTGTCGGCAAAAACGTAACTATACCGAAAGACGCGAAAGTGATAGACGCTGCCGGTAAAACCATTATGCCTGGTATAGTGGACGTACACGCGCACCTGGGTACTTTCCGTAACGGTATGAGCCCGCAGAAGCAGTGGTCGTACTACACCAACCTGGCATACGGCGTAACAACAACGCACGACCCGTCATCAACTACCGAAATGGTGTTCAGCCAGTCGGAAGCCGTGAAAGCTGGTAACATGATCGGACCGCGCATTTACTCTACCGGTACTATTCTTTACGGTGCTGATGGTAACTTTAAAGCCGTGATCAACAGCCTGGACGATGCCCGCTCGCATCTGCGTCGCATTAAAGCAGTAGGCGGTTTCTCGGTGAAGAGCTACAACCAGCCACGCCGTGAGCAGCGCCAGCAGGTAATTCAGGCTGCCCGCGAACTGAACATGACCGTGGTACCGGAAGGTGGTTCTACGTTCTTCCACAACATGAGCATGATCCTGGATGGTCACTCCGGTATTGAGCACAACATTCCGGTTGCCCCGCTTTACAAAGACGTGGTAGAAGTATGGAAAGCATCTGAAACTGGCTACACCCCTACCCTGATCGTGAACTATGCCGGTAACTCCGGTGAGTACTACTGGTACCAGAAAACCAATGCCTGGGAAAAAGAGCGCCTGCTGAAATTCACGCCTCGTTCTGTTATAGATGGTCGCTCGCGCCGCGTTACACTGGTGCCTGACGAAGAATACAAGAACGGCCACATCCTGACGTCAGAATCGGCAAAAAAATTATCCGATGCCGGTGTAAAAGTGAACCTGGGCGCGCATGGTCAGCTACAAGGCTTAGGCGCGCACTGGGAACTATGGATGCTGCAGCAAGGCGGCATGACCAACCTGGAAGCGCTTCGTGCTGCAACCCTGAACGGTGCCGAGTATATTGGCATGGGCAAGGAAATCGGCTCACTGGAAGAGGGTAAACTGGCCGACCTGATCGTGCTGGATGCTAACCCACTGGAGAATATCCAGAACACCGAGCACGTGAAATACACGATGGTGAATGGTCGCCTGTACGATGCTGCTACCATGGCAGAAATAGGCAACTATAAAAAGCAGCCAGGCAAATTCTGGTGGGAAAACAGCCGCACCGCCACCGCATTCGACTGGCACGAAGGCACCAACACCCGCTTCGAAGGCATTGCCGGTGAGCATTGTACCTGCCGTCACTAAGATTTACGTTTTAAACTATAGCAAACAGGCTGCCCGGATGGGGCAGCCTGTTTTTTTTGTACATGGCGCGAGCGTCCTCGCTCGTGACGAACTATAGCAGACGAGATTTTACAAGTAGACTGTCCCCTTGAGGGGACTACAGGGGTGTAATCGTGCATGAACAAAATTCTCCTCATTTAATTTGCGACTTATCTCTGATCCAGCTCTCCAATGTCCTTAGTACATTCTGCATATCCCTTTTCACTTCCATATCATCAAATCTTAGAAACTGCACACCATACTGCTCTATTTCAGCCTGCCGCTTTATATCATATTTATAGTTTTGGCTATGGCTATATCCATCAATTTCTATAGCTAACTGCAATTCATGTGAGTAGAAGTCAACTATAAAATCCAACATGGGCACTTGCCTGTGAAACTGATACCCAAAAAGCTTTCTCTCTTTTATTTCCTGCCACAGTAGGATTTCAGATAAAGTGCTGTTCCTTCTCAGCTCACGGGCCTTCGTCTTTAGGTCTGCTCTGTATGGAATGATTTTGTTTTTAGCCAAGGTCGATTACTTTCCGGTTTGATAGTTTGATAAATACTGAGGACTTAGATCGGGAACGATTACACCCCTGTAGTCCCCTCAAGGGGACAGTCAGCAACTGGTTTACGTTCTGTTCTCGCTTTTGTGTAACGTATACTTTCTTAGCAGTGCAAATCCAAATAGTTTGGTAAAACTGTCTGAAGTTTAAACAAGGCCAGAGGCCCCTGCTATAGTTCGTCACGAGCGTGGACGCTCGCGACATAGTTCGCTTATTGGTAATTATCAGGATTAAACATTATCTTCCATAAAAAGACAAACGTATGAAGCGCTGCCTTACCCCTCTCCTCTTAACACTATTTACAGCCTGCCATTCAAATGCTGAACAGATAAAAGAGAACCCTACTGAGGAAGTGAGAGCACATGAGGTAAAGGTCAACCCTGAAGGCAAAACGATAGCAGAGAGATATCCGGCTCCGGCAAGCTTTACACGTGTTAAACCACAGTCGAACTCTTTTGCGGCTTATCTGCAGAACTTTAAACTGAAGCCATATGGCGCGGTGGTGCATTACTACAATGGCAAAGTAAAACCCAACGATGGGGTGTATGATGCCGTGCTGGATATTGATGTTGGTAACTACGACCTGCAGCAGTGCGCCGATGCCGTAATGCGCTTGCGGGCCGAATACCTTTTCGAACAGAAACGCTACAATGCTATTCACTTTAATTTTACCAATGGCTTTACTGCAAACTATAGTAAGTGGCAGCAGGGCTACAGAATAAGTGTGAAAGGCAATGATGTGAACTGGGTTAAAAAAGCAACTCCGGCCACCAACTATAGTTCGTTCCGCGATTATCTGAAGGTTGTGTTCAGCTATGCCGGCACGCTCTCTTTGGAGAAAGAAATGAAGGCCGCAACTATAGCTGATATCCAGATCGGTGATGTATTTATAAAAGGCGGTAGTCCGGGGCATGCCGTTATCGTGATGGATATGGCCGTAAACACGCAGACCGGCGAAAAGCTTTTCTTACTGGCCCAAAGCTACATGCCCGCCCAGGAAATTCAGATTCTGCAAAACCCCATGAACCCGGAGCTTAGCCCCTGGTATAGCACAAAATTTAACGGGCCTTTACTGACCCCGGAATGGACTTTCCAGAAAAACCACCTGAAGCGTTTCTAAAACAAAACGGCCCCCTTAACACAGGCGGCCGTTTACATTATCTGAAACTATAGTTTATACCTCCAGCACGTAATAAGGCAACGGTTTATCAAGCTTTTGCAGCAGTGGTTTGGCCACATTAAATACCTTTACACCTTTGGCTGTCTGTCCTTCCAGGGTACCTACGTGCGCATGCCCATGGAAAGCAGCGAGTACCTGCCGGCGCTCCAATGGTTCGGCTAAGCGCGAGGAGCCCAGGAACGGGTAAATAGCTTCTGGCTCTCCTTCTATAGTTGCCGAAATAGGCGCATAATGCAGCACCGCAATTTTCGGAATGTCCGGGTGCTCGGTTTCGAGGCGCGACAAGGCGCCATCCAGTTTCAGCGATTCGTCCACGGCTTCCTGCACAAACTGCTTCATCATCGGTTCGCCGAACATGGCCAGCATGGCGCGGTTAAAACCTCCACCAAAGCCTTTCACCCCGGCAAACCCCACGCCTTCCAGCACAATCATATCGCCATCCAGCATCGTTACGCCGGCTTCCGCTAAGGTTTTCCGGATCTCATTATGTTCATTCTGGTCGTAATCGTGGTTGCCGAGCACCGCTACCACCGGTATAGAGCAAGCCCGTAGTTCCTGGCTCAACACTTCGGCCTCCGAGGCACGGCCATGGTCGGTCAGGTCGCCGCAGATCAGCAGCACATCCGCGTCTGCCGATACATCCTTAAAAAAATCTGTCCATTTGCCTTTGTCCGTTTCCCGAACGTGTATATCGCCAACCGCAGCAATGCGGGTCTTCTTTCTCTTTTTATCCATCCGTTAAATGGTTTTTATAGTTACCACCTTGTACTCCCATTCCGTAATATCGGTTTTGTACTGGGTCTGGTCTATAATAGGGCCGCGGCACACTTTCTCTACCGACGCTGGCAGCTCGTATTGGTGCTGTGCCCGCTGAATCAGCTCATCAAACAACCACTTCGGAATAATGTCGCGGTCGGCGGGATAAACGAACTGGAAGTTGATGACCTGGCTCAGAAGCAATTGCCAGTGGTGGTCCATGCGGCGGAACAGGCGTTTCCAGTCCAGCTTTTTACCGTACCGCAGAAACAGATGGTTCACGTCGGCACCGTCGTAGCGTTCGCGGTTCTGCACGTATATTTTACACCAGATAAGCTCTTCCGGCGCCAGGAATTTTACCGGTACCCCAAACACTTTGCCTTTCACGGCATACTCATACCAGCTGTCGTCTACGGTGCAGATGTTGTTTACTGTATCAAAAATAATGTCGATGTAATAGCCGTTTTGGAACACTTTGGCCAGCCAGCGGGCATCCGTAATTTCGGTCTGGTAGCCCTGGTCGTTCAGGTATTTCAGGTGGTACTGGTACTCGCTGGGCTTGCAGAAAATATCCAGGTCTTTCATGTCGCGCTCTATGCCGGTGTACTCGTACATTGCGTAGCCGCCCCCAAGCAGGTAAGGCGTCGGACTATCCTTCAGGAGTGTCAGGGTTTTCTTATAAAATTCGTTGGCAATATCCTGGCCGTTTGTAGCTTCTTTGGGCGTAGCTACGCTCTTGCCGTTTACCACCGCTTTCTCTTCTTTTATCTTTTTCATATAAATTCGATGCTATAAAATCAGGTCTTGTTGCATTCATTTTGCTTTGCAAGCGACGGGAAGGATCAACAAGGGGTTAATTATTTACTCATTTCCGGGAGAATAGTTGTTGGGTAATTACAAGAAAGCATCTGATTACCAGCTAAAAGAAGTGCAAAATTATGGGTTGTCATGCAGGTTAATATCGTTGTTGTGCTCGCTGGTTTAGGGTTTATTTTAAAAGAGGTGTTTATGGGATTTGTGAGGAAGTTGGGATTCTGGTACAAGTTGAGGCTATAGTTTCTCTTGTCATGCCGAGCTATAGCCGAGGGATTTTATATATCCTATAGCCAGTATTGTCATTTTGAGTGCAGCGAGAAATCTATCTAAGCCTATAGTTCGAAAAGCTATAGTTCTATAGTTGGCTTTGCCTACTACTCGATACAAGCCGTTGTTCCATCGCTTCCTCCAATCCTGGGAGCTCTACTCACCTACAGTTTCAATTTAGCCTTGGTGCCCTCACGGCCGGGAGGCCTCGTCTTCGGGCATCGCGCGGTGCCAGCTTCCTGCGCTCCTGACGTCGCGCTGCCTATCGGCACCGGAACCTGCCAAGGCGCTCAACCCAAAGACTGAAATCAAATTCGATAGCGGCTGCTTTAACTATAGTAGCTGTACTTGCTCTTCGTTAAGGCAGATCGGTTACTTTCTCGTGGCTATAGATACGAAAGGCCAGGTAAACCTGACCTCCTCATGGTCTGTAACTATAGCACTATAGTTTTTGAAATGTCAGTATCGGAGTTCCCCTCCTTGGCTAAGGAGGGGCAGGGGTGGTTGGACAAACCGTAACAATAAAACTATAACTCAAACTATAACGAAAGCACAATCCTGAAAATCCTTTAATCCTGTAAATCCTGATTCAGGCTGGCAAAATAACCAGTTACCAGCCCGTCTTGTGTTTGCCGCCGAGCAGACCTCCCAGCAAACCGCCAAGGCCACCGGAGCGCATGCTGCCGTAACCGCGTCGGCCGTTCAGTCCGCCCAATATGGAGATGATCGAACCTAATCCGCCGCCGTACCCGCGGCCACCGTACATGCCGCCTCCCATCATACTACCGCCCAGCAGACCACCTAACAAGCCTCCGCCCATTCCGCCCATCATACCGCCACCGCGCCTGCGCATCATACCCGACAACACAATAGGTGCCAGCACGCCTAAAATTCCGGTAACCATAGCCGGGGAAATACCTGCATTCTTAAACATATCGTCGAAACCGCTTTTGTTCAGGAAAGAGGGTGAAGTAGGGTCTTCGCCTTGCTGCTTGGCTTGTTCAGCTTTGTTCACGAACTGGTCTAATATGCTATACTGCTGCTGGTCAATGCCGAGGTACTCCGATACTTCTTTAATGCGCTGCTGCTCGTCAGGGGTGTACTGGCCATCGGCTTTTGCGAAACTGATGATATCGGTTACAAACGAAAACCGAAGCTGGCTTGTCTTCAGCACGTCCAGGCATTTTTCGAGACTTATGATAGACGGGTTTTTGGCGACTGCTGCTACTTCCTGCTGTACATTGGCTGGTAGCTCGGCTGCTTCGGCCATCATCTGCAGGAACTGCAGTTCTTCGTCGGTAGTCTTTCCGTCGGCAGAGGCCATAATAGCCAAAGCACCAAAATAAGCGCCTTTTTCTTCCTGCGAGTAGTCTTTCAGTAAAGTGGTAGGTTCCTGTTCCATAGCTGTTGTATTGTGTGGTTAGGTAATAACGGCTGCTATAGTTGCGGGGTTAACCTAAACTATAGTTTTACTTGTGGTCCGAAATAAAAAAAACCGGCCGTAAACTATAGCCGGGTGTTTTATCTTCTGTAAACTATAGCCTGAGTTTATAAAGCAACTATAGTTATGGAATAGCAATCAGATCTATAAGCCCAGTTTCTTCAGAGCCAGCAAACATAAGGCAACTGAGCCCGAAACGTGGATGCTGCCACTCAGCACCATCTGCTCCACTTCTTTTACAGGTACGTGCAGCACTTCAATGTTTTCTGTTTCATCAAGGTTTTGCTCTGCCACTTTGTAGGCATTGCGGGCCAGGTAAAAGTAGATTTTGTTCGTGTCTTTGGTGGGGTTGTCTATTACCTCCAGCAACAGTTCCATGTTATCAGAGGTGTAGCCGGTTTCTTCCAGCAGCTCGCGGCGGGCAGCTTCTGCAGGGTTTTGCTCATGGTCGTCTATCACGCCGCCGGGTAACTCTATAAACACATTGCCAGCCGCATGCTTGTACTGCCGCACAAAAATCACCTGCCCGTCATCCGTAACCGGAAACGTCAGCACCACATCCGGGCGCACGCTTACATAATAGTCATCCAGCACCACGCCGTTCGGCAGTTCCACTTCATCACGACGCAGTCTGTACCACTTCTCGTCCACCACCATTTCCGATTTCAGGGTCTTCCAGGGCTGTATTTTATCTTTTGTCTGGTTCATGTAAAAAGGCATTAAAAAGCCACGCCTGCAAGTATAGCAAACGCGGCCCGTATTTTATGATTGCTGATGGTTAAATGGTTAAATGGTTAAATGGTTAAATGGTTAAATGGTTAAATGGTTAAATGGTTAAATGGTTAAATGGTTAAATTATTTTTTTTCTGAATTCCACAAATACATCCATCCACACGCAACCCCAACAATTTAACCATCAACAATTTAACAATTCAACAACCAACAATTAAACAGTTACAGGTTGTTTTAACAGCTGTCGGTAGAAATGGTTATAGTCCTGTGCCATCTGGTCGGAGGTGTAGCCGTGCGAGCGCTTTACTGAACGGCAGGCCATGATGTTGCGGCAGAATTCGTCCTCAATCAAGTTGTTGATGGTATCGCGTAAGTCGTCGGCGCTGTTCGGGTCCGCATACTTGGCGGCATTGCCCCATACTTCGGCCTGGCTTTCGGTTTTGCCCACCACCAGCGCACAACCCGACATGGCGGCCTCCAGAATAGTTAAGCCAAACGGCTCGTACTTGGCAGGCAAGGCGTAAATAGATGCCCTCGACAGCCAGTCTGACACTTCTTTGTTAGTGAGGTGGCCCAGGAAGTGGACATTTTCCAGCTCAATGGTTTTACCGGTGGCCGGGTGTCTTCCTTCGCCGGCAATGTAAACCGGCCACTGCAGGTCTGATGCAATGTGCGCCAGCATCGAGATGTTCTTGGCTTCGTCCCACACACGCCCCAGGCTGAAAACGAACGGCTCTTTACGCCCGAACTGGAAATGGTGCTGCCCGCGGCCGTTGTAGATCACCGAGCTTTGTTTAAATGGTCCGTATAGTTCCTCGGCCTGGTGCATCATGGCTTGTGTGGGTGCTATCACCACGTCTGCTGCCTGAAGCCCTTTGGTCACCAGCTCTCTGTAGGTATTCCATTCTTTTGGCGCATCTTCCTCTTTCACTGCTTTCCACCAGCTCAACACACAGGAATGCACTACTACCAGCACCGGTTTTCCCCAGTCCAGGCTGCCGTGTACCATGCTGTTCAGGTGGATCAGGTCGGGCTGCACTTCGTCGCGCAGTTGCAGGAGCCATTCGCCGGCTTTTGCTACATCCTGCCAGGGTTGGTCCATCCACTCCAGCTTAAAGTTGCTTTCGTACAGTGTCAGGTTGTCTATTGTTTCCGTTTCGCGGCGCTGCTCGTCGTTCAGTGGTTCTCCCATCACGGCCAGGGCTACCTGGGTGCCATATGGGGCAAGTGCTCTTGTTAATTCCAGTGCGTAAGTCCAGACGCCGCCAGCGGTATCGGCGGTCATCAGTATTTTTGAAGGATGATGTGTTTCCATGAGTATTACTGCTGCATAAAGTTAAAAAAGCGGTAACCTGAAACAGGTCCACAGAGTTGGAGCGCGGTTACCGGGTTAATGGTTAATAAATGTATTCCTTGCAAATAATCAGAAGCTATCCGGGTAAGCCGGTGCTTAACTATTCAGGGTTGTGTTGTTTAGTTTGATGGCCTGGTTTTTCCGGAAAGGCTGTTGCTGCCGAAGGTGCCGCATCCTGGTGGCCGGGTGGGCCGCTGGTTTCCGGTGCCTCCTCTTACGCGTATTGTGCTCATTCTGTTAGTGTCTGGCGTGGTTTTAATCAATTTTTAATTTTCGGATAACAATAGCTGCCTGTTTTTGGCTGTACCGGCTTGTAAATACTGTGGGCAAACTATAGCTTGCAGACAGCCAACCAGCACTACCCATGAACTTTGAACAAGACCTGCACCTGCAAACCGAAAACGTACTGCTTCGCCCGCTGCAACCTCAGGACCTGGAACAGCTGCAAATTATAGCTACGGACCCGGACATCTGGCGCTACATGACCTTACGCGTAGAATCGGAACAGGACCTGCAACACTGGGCCACTACAGCCTTTACCGACCGCACAAAACAGCAGCGCTATACCTTTGTGATTGTAGATAAAGCAACAGGCCGGTTGGCTGGCAGCACGGCATACGGCAACATATCTATAGTTGACAAGCGCCTCGAAATTGGCTGGACATGGCTGGGCAAAGCTTACAGAGGGGCCGGCCTGAACCGGCATTGCAAATTCCTGCTGCTGCGCTATGCTTTTGAAACCCTGCAGTTTGAGCGGGTAGAGTTGAAAACCGATGTACTGAACCTGCGCTCGCGCCAGGCCATGCGTAAAATAGGCGCCACCGAAGAAGGCATCCTGCGCAGCCACACCCTGATGCAGGATGGCCGTCGCCGCGATACCATCTACTACAGCATCCTACGCGCGGAGTGGCCGGCAATCCAGCAACGCATCTTTACTGATCTGGCTAACATAAACCTGTAGCGCAACCGTATAGTTGAAGTAAACCAGTTCAGCTATCGTTTGGATACTCCTGCCCCACTCCGCATTTTTCTTATCCGGCATGCCCGGCCACTGGTCAGCAAAAAAGGGCTGTTCAATTCGGCTGCTGCCCGCCAGTATATTTCGGATTACGATGCTGCCCAGGTTGAGGAGTTTGTACTCGCCCACGAAGCTATTCCCTATAAACAGATCACTAAAGTGCACTGCAGCACCCTTGTGCGCGCGCAGCTTACAGCCAAAGCTATTTTCGGGGAAGAGGTGCAGCTCATTATCGACGGAAACTTCCGGGAGTTTGAACGGAAAGTGTTTTCGCTGCCCTGGCTGCGGCTGCCTATTAAACTATGGCTGGTGGCTGCCCGCATACTGTGGTTTTTAGGGTTTAACAGCCGCGGTATCGAAACCTTTAAACAGGCCCGCGCCAGGGCACGCACTGCCGCCAGCCAGCTGGCCACCGAAGCCAAAAAGGAAACTATAGCTGTGCTGGTAGCCCACGGCCTGCTCAACTATTTTATACTGAGAGAATTGAAACGCATGGGGTGGCAGCAAACCATAAAAGAAGGCAGCGGCTTTGTAAGTGTAAACGTAGTGGAGCGGCAGTAACAGCCCATAAATTGGAAACAGCAACTATAGGTAGTCTTTCAGAAAGTCTATATCTTTCCGTTTTTATACCTATCCCCCGCACATGAAATTTACGTTTACCGCTTTCTTTACCATAGTGCTGCTATTATGTTCAACAGCTACCGGGTTTTCTCAGACGTCAGCTGACCAGGCACCCAAAATTTACGAATACGTAGAGCAGCTCCCCACATACAAAGGCGGCCTGGAAGCCATGATCAAGTATCTCTCCAACAGCATACCGTATGCCAATGCGCAGGTACAGGGCCGGGTAGTGGTAGGTTTTATTGTTGAAACGGACGGCAGCATTCAGGATGTAAAAGTGGCAAGAGGGCTGGACCCGAAGCTCGATTCTGCCTGCGTGCAGTCGGTAAGGAACATGAGCGGGCACTGGAACCCGGGCGTACAGGATGGCAAGCCGGTACGGGTACGTTTTGCACTTCCTATCAGCTTCACCGCAAACTCCTCCAGACCTGCTTCTGAAAAAGTAAAGGAAGAAATGCCCGAGTACAAAGGTGGTACCGAAGCGTTCGTGAAATTTATGAAGAAGAATGCCCGGTACCCTCGTGAGGCTAAAAAGCGGGGCGTGGTGTATGTGGCCTTTGTAATAAACGAGGATGGCTCGCTGAGTAACTATGAAGTAAAGAAAAGCATTGAACCTGCCCTGGATGCCGAAGCGCTGCGACTGGCCAAACTGACGGAAGGCAACTGGATTCCCGGTGAACAGAACGGGCAGAAAGTGAAGATCCGCTACACCATGCCGGTTATCTTTTAATATTCCGTAAAGCCCAATTCCCAAACTATAGCAGTCCTGCTTCCGCCACGGAGCAGGACTTTTTTATTGTGGTGGTTCCGGCGCTAACTATATCTTTGCATCTCTCCTAATTAAAATCCCACAGCGCCCCTCACGTAAATCGTTGCGCTCTCTGCGTTTAAAAACAAAACCGCTGAGTACGCAAAGTCGCACGCCAAGGGCACGAAGAGTTCATTTCACTCCAACTACAAAATCACTCCTATCAGCCTCAATTCAAGCATTTTAAAAACAAACTAAACTTTTAGTTGTTAAACTAAGTATTTAGTTATATGTTTATTCCAGCAACCGAACACCCTATGAAAGAACTCACCAAAGCGGAAGAAGAGATCATGCAGATTCTCTGGAAAATTGAGAAAGGATTTGTAAAAGATATCATCGAGCAGATGCCCGAGCCGCGCCCTGCCTACAACACAGTCTCCACGATCGTGCGCATCCTCGAAAAGAAAGGCTTTGTGGGCTATACCGCTTTTGGTAAGTCGCATGAGTACTACCCCCTGATAGCCGAAGACAACTATAAAAGCTTCTTCCTGAAGAACTTTATGAGCGGTTACTTTGGCGGCTCTTTTGAGAAGCTGGTTTCCTTTTTTGCCAGGGACAACAACCTGAACGTAAAAGAACTGGACCAACTGATGCGGCACGTAAAAAACGACCTGAACGACGAAACCGAACAGTAACATGGAAACGATCTACAACTATATCCTGCAGTCGGGGTTGTGCCTGCTGCTGCTCTACGGGTTTTACCTGCTGGTGCTGCGCAGCTTTCCGAGGGTTGGCTTTAACCGTTTGTTCCTGCTGCTGGCACCGGTGCTGGCAGGCGTGCTTCCGCTGCTGGAGCTGCCCTTGCCCGTAGCCCGCCAATACTTAGGTGCCACCGGCCTCCCCGATTTCAGGATGGCCGAAGTACTGATCACCACCACGGCACCCGGACAGGCTATCGCCGCTGATAATAGCATCAGCCTCGAACATATACTGGCTATAGTTTACGCTGCAGCGGCTTTGGTATTGCTGATAAGGCTGGGCGTGCAACTATACAAACTGCGCGGTATCATCCGGTCGGCCACGCCACTGCCAAACTATAGTTCCGAGGCCACTGTGCTGCAAACTCAAAGCAACTACCCTACTTTCGCTTTTCTCAACTATATTTTCCTACATCCGCAGGGGCACCTTAGCAGCCAGGAGCAACAACAGGTACTGGCACACGAGCTGGCACATGTGCGGCTGGGCCATAGTTACGATGTGCTTTATTATGAGCTGCTGACGGCTGTGCTTTGGTTTAACCCGCTGGTGTGGCTGCTGAAGGCCGAGCTCCGCGATGTGCACGAGTATCAGGCCGATGCCGCTGTAGTTTCGGTTTACCAGCCGGAGGCGTATTCGTCGTTGCTGGCCAAAGAAGCGCTTTACAAAACAGGCATGCCGGTTGGCAGCTACTTTTACAGACCACAGGTATTTAAGCGCCTGCACATGCTCCGGAAACATAACCAGAAAACAACCCTGCTTCGCCCTTTGCTGGCTATCCCGATGCTGCTACTGCTGCTGTTCTTTTTCTCTACCAAAGATGTTACCGCCGATATGGTACAGGCACTGGCCCAGCCGGTTACAAAAGCAACTATAGCACAACAGCCTATTACACCAGCACCCGCAACTATAGCCGCACCTGAAATAACAGCACCTGAAGAACCAACTATAACCACACAACCCGAGACAAAACCACTTTCTGCAGAACCAGAGCCGGAAAAGAAGCCCGAAGTAAAAGAGCCGGAAGCAGTGTCTCAGCCGGAAGCAGCCAATCAGCCTTTTATGTATGTAGAGCAGATGCCGGTATTTGAAGGCGGCGAGGTGGAGCTGCAGAAATATATAGCTAAAAACCTGCGCTACCCCGAAACCACCCGGGAAGCAGGTAAAACAGGACTTGTGGTGGCTACATTTATAGTTGAACCGGATGGGCAGCTTTCTGATATAGGTATTTTGAAAGGCCTGGATGAAGCGGCCGATACAGAAGTGAAACGAATATTGGAAACGATGAGCGGTAAATGGCTACCGGGCAGGCAGAATGGCAAAGCCGTGCAGGTGCGCTATACCTTGCCGGTAAGGTTCTCCCTCACAAAATAACCTTGTCCTTCATATCACCCATGCTAACCTGGAAAATTGCTGGGGCAGGATAGCTATTGCCCTGTAAATCCTTAACACAAACTATAAACATACTCAACCATGAAACATGTACACCTTACCAAAACCCTGCTGGCCACGCCGCTGGTAGCTTTTGCCCTGACAGTTATGTTACCGGCACCAACTATAGCCCAGACCAAACAGGAAAACAAAACATTTACCTATGTAGAGCAGATGCCGGTTTACAAAGGCGGCGAAAAGGAAATGATGAAATTCCTGGCTGCCAACATCAGCTATCCCGCCGAGGCCAAAGCCAAAGGGGTGGAGGGTTTAACAGTGGTTAGCTTTGTAATTGATGAAACCGGCCATGTAAAAGATGCCAAAGTACTGAAAGGCCTGGGCCACGGCACCGACCAGGAAGCCCTGCGTGTCGTAAACCTGACCAACGGCAACTGGACCCCCGGAAAGCAGAATGGCAAAGTAGTATCAGTGCAATACACACTGCCCATCCGGTTCACACTAAACGAGTCTGACAGGGCCGCTTCTGCCAGTGTTGCCAACCAGCCTCCTAAGTTTAAAGGCGGCAACGAAGCTTTGTACACCACCATGCTGGCACATCTGCAACTGCCCGAAGAAGCCAAAAAAGAAAATCTGAATGCCCGTGTTATAGTTAAGTTCAATGTAGAGAAAGACGGTACCGTATCGAACATCCGCCTGCAGGAAACAAAACTGAAAAAGACAGTTGGCGCCGGCGCCGATATGGACTACATGGATGCCTCCACGTTTCAGGTGCAGAACAAAGCCGTACTTGCCAGGCTCGCAGAAGCAGCTACTGCCGCCGTAAAAGCCACTTCTGGCAAATGGGAACCAGCTTTACAGAACGGCCAGCCAACCGGCTCGGAACTGGTGTTGCCAATACAGTTTTTAGGCGAGGCTGCTGGCAACAACAAACAACTGGCAAGCCCCGAAATGAGCAAGTACACCAAAGATTACTATAAGTTAGAAGAAGTGAGTGTACAGCCAACCTTTAAAGAGGGCGCTGTAGAAAAGTTTATGGCCAAAAACCTGCGTTACCCGGCCGGCCTTCACTTTGAAGGCACCGTTGAAATGGGAATAGTGATAAAGGCCGATGGCGCTATAGTTGGGCCGATGTTTTACAGAGGAGAATCTACCTTGCCAAAATCAAAAGAGGAGAATGCTGCCCTGCACAACGAACTGATACGCGTTGTAAAACTGATGGAAGGCAAATGGGAGCCAGCCAAAGTAGATGGCAAACCGGTAACCGTTACCAGAAAACTGACCATACAGTTCGTGCTGAACGACGGCACCAAAAAAGCAGCCGACACCTCAGGCACAAAAGCCGATGTAATCGTTACAAAAATAAAATAAAGCGTTTTCAGAATTACACAGAAGCTTTACCTGACAGCCCGCAGCTAACCTATAGTTGTGGGCTGTTTCTTTTCAAAAGCGGCAATAATTATGCACAAGCTATAGTTTGTTAGCAGCTATCGTTTTATTTTGCAGGCTATACGCAACAACCAAACACCGAACATGAAAACCCTGCGACCACTTTTAACCCTGTTATTTCTTGCCTGTACCTTCGCTCTCTTGTCCCCTGCCGATGCCGCAGCACAAGGCACTCCTTTGCCCGAAGACGAGCGGCCGTACCAGTATGTAGAGCAGATGCCCGAATTTAATGGTGGCAGCGAGGCATTTACCAACTTTCTGTATGATAGCCTGACATACCCGCCTGAAGCTATAGTTGCCAAACAAACCGGCGTTGCCCGGGTGCGTTTCATAGTGCGTCCTGACGGCACCATCCGGGATGCCCAGACGCTTACAAAAATGGGTTACGGCCTTGATGAGGAAGCGGTAAGATTAGTAAAACTGACCAGCGGCCACTGGAAACCGGGCAGCCAGAACGGCAAACTGGTACATGTAGCAATGGATGTAACTATAGATTTCAGCAGAAAAGCGCCGTTTGAAGTGCCAAAGCAGGATCCAAAGCAAAACAGGAAAGCAAAAAAGCAGAAAAACTAAGCTACTGCATTATAAACAACAAGGCCCGCAACTATAGCTTAGCTGCGGGCCTTGTTGTTTTCGGACTATTGCTCTTAAATATCCCAGTCGTTATTCAGGGTCGAGATGGCGTGGTAAGCGGTCAAATCAAACTGGCAGGGCACTACCGATACATAGTTGTTCACGATCGCCCACTCGTCGGTGTCTTCGCCTTTGTCGTGGTTCACAAAGTTGCCGGTCATCCAGAAATAGCGACGGTTGCGTGGGTCCAGGCGCTCGTCAAACTCTTCCTGCCAGCGGGCACGTGCCTGCCTGCATATCTTCACCCCTTTTATAGGTTCTTCGCTTTTCTTCGGGAAGTTCACGTTCAGGGCAATATCCTCCGGTAACGGGTACTTAAGGGCCTGACGGATGATCTGCTCCACAAACGGGGCTGTGTGCGAAAAATCGGCTTCGTGGCCATAATCGCAAAGCGAGAAACCAATGGCAGGCAAGCCTTCGATAGCCGCCTCTATAGCCGCCGACATAGTGCCCGAATATAACACACTGATGCTGGAGTTGGAACCATGGTTGATGCCACTTACCACTAAGTCTGGTTTGCGGTCTTTCAGCACATGGAACTTAGCCAGTTTTACACAGTCCGCCGGCGTGCCCGAGCACTCGTATGCTTCCACGTCCAGGTCGCCAAAAGCAATGGATCTGTCCAAGCGCAGGGTGTTGCCAATGGTAATGGCGTGCCCCATGCCGGATTGCGGTCCGTCTGGTGCTACCACCACCACATCCCCAATCTTCATGGCAACTTCTACAAGTGTGCGAATGCCCGGCGCTGTTATGCCATCATCGTTCGAAATAAGGATCAGTGGTTTAGCCATACTACTATTTTTAGTTGATGTATAATAAAATAAACGAATTTCTTTTTCGTGCTAATATACAACAACCCGATGTTGCGCATCAAGGTTTAAGAATATTAAATTACATGTATGATCCAGACACCTATGCTCAAGAATATATTTTATGCAATACTGCTGGGAGTGGGCATGGCCGCCTGCCTTTCGCAGAACGACAGAAGCGGAGAAGATGAAACGGCCACATCCAGCACCGAAGAAGTATTGACCGACACCCCAGAAGAGCCGGCCAGCCCGTCGGCAGAACAGCTGCAGATAGTACCGGGCCGGGTAAGCTTTGTATCGATAGGCGACAACATAGAACAGATGCGCCAGAACATACCGGCCGGTTTTACCATTGCCGATACCGTGCTGCAGCAGGAAGGCATGCAGTCCACAGCCTACCTGATAAAGCCTGAGCAGCTAACCAAAGGCTTTTGGGTGGAGCAGCAATGCAGCCCTACCTGCACCGTATGGCGCCTGAAAGTAACCTCAGACAGTTTTGTGACGCCAAAAGGAATACGCGTAGGTGCCAACTATAGCCAGGCGCAGGAAGCCCACCCGGTAAGCACCGTAACGCTGGCCGATGGCGGACTGGTGGCAGTGGCCAAAGAAGGCGGCCTTACCTTTGTGCTCGATACCGGGAACATACCTCAAAACCAGCTGCATCGGCTAACCCCTGAAACAGTTCCTGCAGATACCCGCGTAAAGGCTATTCTTGTATATTAGGAATTTGTTATATTTAGAGCGAATTTGTATTATTGCTCTATGGCTCTATTTCGTTACCGCTACAAGTACAAAGATTTTGGCCTGCTGCTTCTGCGTGTTGGCATTGGTTTCATGTTCATACTGCATGGCTGGCCCAAGCTTATGGGTGGCCCCGAAAAATGGGAGCAGGTAGGAAATAACATGCAGCTGTTCGGGATTGACTTTATGCCCGTGTTCTGGGGATTTATGGCTGCCTTTGCTGAAGTAGTGGGCGGCGCGCTGGTAATGCTCGGGTTCTTTTTCAGGATTGCGTGTATACTACTGACAATCACCATGTTGGTTGCGGCTTATCGGCATGCAGCTGCCGGCGAAGGTTTTGGGGGCTATTCGCACGCTTTTGAAGCCGGTATCCTTTTCTTCTCGCTTATCTTTATCGGCCCCGGCAAATACAGCCTGGACAAAGCCATTTTTCCGGGTAAACGGGACCGCCGTTTGTATTAACCTATAGTTCAGAATAAAAAACGCCTGCCACGCAACAGCTCTGCTTTGTATGGCAGGCGTTTTTGTTTGTACTGTTTCGGGTTATAGTACTTCCTGTGGAATTCTCACCTGAAAAAGCTTAAATTACCGCATCAATACTTGCTAACTACACATACCTATGCTCACCACACTTCTTTTAGCGGCCCTGCTCAGCACCGGCGCCCCTGATAAAAAACCAGACCTGAAGACGCCCTACGAAAAAGGCAACGGCAACGTAACCGCCACCTACGACCAGGCCATTGACTGGTACAAGACCTTTGATAAGGCATACGACGAAGTAAAGATGGTACCTTATGGCTACACCGACTCCGGTCGTTTGCTGCACCTGGTCATCGTTTCTACCGACAAGGATTTCGATCCGGCATCTATCAAACAGAAAAACAAGCGCGTACTGCTCATTCAGAACGGCATACACCCGGGCGAGCCCGAAGGCATTGACGCGACCATGATGCTGGCCCGCGACTACCTGCAGGACAAAAACAAGCGCAAGCAGCTGGACAACGTGGTGCTGGCCATTATCCCGGTTTATAACATTGGCGGAGCCCTAAACCGCAACAGTCACACTCGCACCAACCAGAACGGCCCGGAAGAATACGGTTTCAGAGGCAATGCCCGCAACCTTGACCTGAACCGTGACTACATTAAAACCGACTCGCGCAACGCCAAACTGTTCCACCTCATTTTCCGCGACTGGGACCCGGATGTGTTCATGGATAACCACACCTCCAACGGCGCCGACTACCAGCACGTGATGACGCTGATCGCTACGCAGCACAACAAACTGAACCCGACGCTGGCCGAGTACCTGAACAAGAAAATGGTGCCAACACTTTACACCCAGATGAAACAGGACAAGTTTCCGATGGTGCCATACATGAACCACGCAGGCGATACGCCCGATGAAGGAATTATAGGATTTATGGAGTCGCCGCGCTATGCGACCGGGTACACTGCCCTGTATAACACTATTGGTTTTGTGCCGGAAACCCACATGCTGAAGCCCTTTGACCAACGCGTGAAAGCTACCTACAAGCTAATGGAGAACATGATAGAGACGGTACACCGCGATGCGGATGAGATCGGGAAGTTACGCGCCAAAGCAAAGCAGGAAACCCTGCAGCAACAGCAATACCCGCTTAACTGGCAACTCGACACCACAAAAGTAGACCAGATCCCGTTCCTGGGTTATGCGGCCAAATATAAACCAAGCGATGTGAGCGGACAGGAAAGATTGTACTACGACCGCAAAGCACCTTACAGCAAGAACATCAAATACTACAACACATTTACCCCGACAACTATAGTTGAGAAACCGGTAGCCTACATTATTCCGTTTGCCTGGCACGAAGTAATTGACCGCCTTAAAACCAACAAGGTAGAAATGCAGCAGCTTACCCGCGACACAACTATAAACGTTGATACCTATTACATTACCGACTACAAAACCAGTCCGCGCGCGTACGAAGGCCATTACATACACTCGGATGTAAAAGTGGAGAGACGGACCATGCCGCGCCAGTTCCTGAAAGGTGATTATGTGGTTTACCTGAACCAGGAAGCCAACCGCTTTTTAGTAGAGACCCTGGAACCTCAAGGCGTGGATTCTTACTTCGCCTGGAACTTCTTCGATTCTATCCTGATGCAGAAGGAATATTTTTCGAGCTATGTGTTTGAAGACCTGGCTGCTGAATACCTGAAGAAGGACCCGGAACTGCGCAAAAAACTGGAAGAGCGCCGGAAAGCTGATCCGGAGTTTGCTAAAAATGCCCGCGCCCAACTGGATTTTGTGTACCGCAATACGCCGCATTACGAGTTTACGCATAACATGTACCCGGTAGGCCGCCTGATGGAAAACGTAAAACTTCCGCTGTAAACTATAGCGCTGTAACTATAAAAAAGCTGCCCCAAAGGCAGTTTTTTTGCTTTATAATATCCCCCTGAAACATAACCACTTATATTAAATCTCCTACCCAGTGGAGTTTCTAACAATACATTTCTGCTAAAAGAATAAAACTTTTTAGGAACCAAAAACTGGATTTACGGCGTTATCTACATAAATTGCATGTACATACATTAAATATACTTACATATAAATGACACTTATTAATCATTTGAACTGGCGTTATGCTACCAAACGCATGACCGGTGAACAAGTACCACAGGAGAAAATAGACTACATCCTGGAAGCAACCCGTTTGTCAGCTTCTTCTATGGGCTTACAGCCATACACTGTGCTTGTTGTAGAAGATAAGGACCTGCGCACTCAGATTCAGAAAGTAGCTTATAACCAGCCTCAGATCGTGGAGGCATCGCACCTGTTAATATTTGCTGCCTGGGATAAGGTAACCGAAGCTGATGTAGATGCTTATATGCAGAACATTGCCGAGGTACGCCAGATACCGGTGGAGTCGCTTGCAGATTTTAAGAGCAGCCTGATGAACTCTGTGGTGAACCGCACGCAGGAGCAGCAATATGAGTGGGCCGCCCGCCAGACGTACATTGCCCTTGGCACTGCTCTGGCTGCCGCAGCCGAGCAGGGTGTGGATGCTACCCCGATGGAAGGTTTTGCCCCTGATGCGCTGGACGAACTGCTGAACCTGAAAGAAAAGGGACTGCGCAGCGTGACACTTATGCCAATTGGTTACCGCAACACCGAAGCCGATTTCCTGGCAACTGCCAAAAAAGTACGCCGTGAGAAAGAGCAGCTTTTCGTGAAGCTGGCTTAAGCACCGGTTTCTGTACTTATAGTTTGGAAAGCCACCTGCAAGGGTGACTTTTTCTTTTAACCCGCAGCCGTAAGCAGTTTATAGTTTGATGCCCCGACAATAATAATATCCTTCTCTCACTTCCTCCGTTTAACGGCATAGTACAATATTTTGAAACCATGAGAAAGCACAACGGAGAACTGGAGATAGATGAGGACCTGAAAATGGAGCGTCGCACCTGGACTGTACAACGGGTAAGCTGGGTAATTCTGATTCTTATTGTGATCGCAGCCTTACTTGGCTTTACAGGTCGGGGCGGTGTAAAAGGTATCAACAAATTAACAAAAAGCACCGCCTCGCAAGCAATGGAAGTGGAATACGACCGCTTTTTACGGGATGAGGTGGAAGGAGAAATGAAGATCACGCTGCATAACCTGAAATCAGCGAACCCTACCCTCTTTTTCAGCAAGGAATTTTACGACAAGGTGCGGGTAGAAGAAATTGTGCCGGAGCCGGAGCATACCGAGATCAGTCCGGATGGCATTACCTACACCTTCCGGGCAACAAAACCGGAGTTTATTATTCTATTCTATACCAAGCCCCTGCACATTGGCCCGCTGCAGATAACGGCCAAAGGCCCCGATAACGAAGCAGTTACGATGTCACAGTTTGTGTACCCTTAATCAGACCTGAAGAACGATGGATACTATTATAAAAGGCGCTGTCATTTATGTATTTCTGCTGCTGATCTTCCGGCTCAGTGGAAAGAGGACGATGTACGATGTAACCGTATTTGATTTTGTGTTGTTACTGATTATTGCCGAAACCACTCAGCAGGCACTTCTGGGCGACGATTTCTCGCTCACCAACGGTTTGCTGCTCATCATAACGCTGATCATCCTCGACATTATCATATCGCTCCTGAAGCAGAAATTTAAACCGATTGAGAAAATGGTAGACGGGGGCCCGCTGATAATTATGGACAAAGGCCAGCTGCTCCGCGACCGCATGCGAAAAGAACGGATAGATGAAGTAGATATACTGGAATCGGCAAGAGACCTGCACGGGCTGCAACGCCTGGACCAGATCAAATATGCCATTCTGGAGAAGAACGGAAAGATCACGATCATTCCGGAGGAAAAAGCCAGCTAAACTATAGCTAACTATAGTTATAACTATAAAAGCCGCCTGTAACAGTGGCTTTTATAGTTTGTGCTAAAATTTATTTCAGCATAGAGGCTGTATTCGGGTTCGAGAGCAGTTCGCCGAATAATTGCCAACGCTTTGCCGGGTTATCGTCGGTGCCGCCATTGCGCTCAATATAGTTGCGCACCAGTTGCTGGCCCAGGTTATAGTTGATCACATAGCTGCGGTATTTATCCATAAAGCGGGCTCGCTGAAGGGCTTTATCCGGGGCATACAGGTTATACTTTACCAGCATTTCGGCAGCCTGTTCTCTCGTGATTTTTCCGTTCAGGTATAGCCTTGCGGCTTCGTTTCCGGCAAAATCCAGCTGGCCAATCATTTCCAGTATAGCATAATAGCGGTCGGCTTCGGCAGCGTTCAAACCAGCCAACGGAAACAGCACTTCTTTCTCAAATGTAATGCGGTCCTGCGCCGGAAAAGCCACATCGATGCCATAGTTGGCGCTGCCTTCGGCTATTAAACTTTGTGGTGAGAACAGCGGGTAGATCGAGTACTCCTTCCAGCCTTTTTTATCTACCAGATTCTGCTCCAGCAGCACATTAAATACATGGTGGCCTGGGTAACCTTCGTGTGCAGCCAGGTCTATGGCACGCTCAATGTATATCGGAAAATCTGTGTTGATCTGGATTAAACTATAGCCTTTGCCTTTGTAGTAATTATAACCCGACCAGGCTTTATCTGTCACGAATTCCAGTTTAAAGTTTTCGTGCTCCGGCAGTTTATAGTGCTGTTTGGTGCGGTTGCGGGCTTCGGCAATGGCGGCTTTAAAAACGGTATCCAGTTTTGCTTTCGGTATCTCAAATCCGGCGCGGTAGGCATCCCAGCGTGCGGCTATCGTTCCTCTGCCGGGCAATTGCTTATCTATGGCCGTAAGTATCGAATCGAAATGCGCGAGCTCGTAATGCGGCGATTCGGCATCGTACAACAGTTTAGCTTCCTCATCGAAACTATAGTTTTTGCCCTGCATCATCTCTACTTTGGTAATAGCCGCCAGTATCTGCTTTTTAAACATAGCCAGCCGGCGCATTTCATCGGCAGCCATGTTAGTAGTATCCTGTAGCTGTAGTTGCGCTTGTATGGCTTTAAATTCTGCTAAAAATTCATCAGCTGGCAACGAATCGGCAGGTTTCCCGGTTGGTTTCCATGCTTCCGGGCCGTAGTAGGCATCCACCACATCGCTGTCGTACTGGCCCAGTTTAAGCAAGGCTTTCACGTAACGTTCGGCCAGTTGGTCCATGGTGGCTACTTCTGCGGTCTCGGTTTTGGTAGTGGTGCAGGCCCAGCAGGCAGCAAAGAGAAGGCTAAACAGAAATGCTTTTTTCAGAGTTTGCATATAGGTTGGGTATGGTTGTTCAGGGTTTAAGTTATAGTTGTTTGAGCATTATGAAAAACAAATGCCGGTAAGATATACTTAACCGGCATTTATATCTATAAGCGCAGGAGTTTGATCGGCATAAAAAGGACCTTACAAAACTATAGCTGGTTGATTTAAATTTCGATCTCGCCGGTCAAGTAGGTTACTGCTTTGCCTGTGATCTTCACGCGGTCGCCAAGGTACGAGCAGGTTAAATTGCCTTGCCTTTTGGATAATTGTCTGGCTGTCATTACCTGTTTGTTCAGGCGCTTGCTCCAGTAAGGTGTAAGTGTGGTGTGGGCCGAACCCGTTACCGGATCTTCCACAATCCCTACCTGCGGGCAGAAAAACCGCGACACAAAATCAACTTCCTTTCCCGGCGCCGAAACAATAACACCACGTGCCGCTACCGAATTTACCAGGTTGGTATCCGGGTTAAAACCAGCTACATCTTCTTCCGAACTATATATCAGCAGGTAATCGGTTTTGCCTTTGTAAGTTTCCTGTGGTGCTTTTCCAAAAGCTTCTACTAATGCTTCCGGCGTTTCAGCTGCTTCATACACATCCGTCGGGAAATCAAGCGTTAACTGGTCTCCATTCCGTTGTACTCGCAGCAAACCACTGCGCCGGGAGTTCAGGTTTATAGTTTGAGAGGGGTGGCTATAGTAGTTGAATAGCACATAAGCTGCTGCCAGCGTGGCGTGCCCGCATAGGTCTACTTCTACGGTTGGCGTAAACCAGCGGATCTCATAGTCATCGCCAGTTTTCACTACAAAAGCAGTTTCAGCCAGGTTATTTTCTGCGCTTATGTGCTGCATGGTTGCATCATCGAGCCACGCATCCAGCACGCACACTGCCGCCGGGTTGCCGCCAAATACTTTATCCGTAAAAGCGTCTATCTGGTATAGTTTTATTTTTGCCAAAGCTTTTTAATGAGTAATGAATAGTGAGTAATGATTAATTATTCCGGGTTTGGAGGTCAGACTCCTTAAAAAAACTGCTAACTGAACTATAGTTCCTGCTAATACTTTGCCGGCTGACCAGCTTTTGGCAGCGATTTTTTGATAAACTCGCGCAGGTCGTCGTTGCTTTTTACCAGATCTTCTTTGCGCAGATACATCATGTGCCCGCTGCGGTATCCTTTCCAGTCTAGGCGGTTTTTCAGTTTGCCGCTTGGGTCTAACTGCCACATGCTGTACTTGGAGTTGAAGTAATCGGTGGCACCATCGTAATAGCCGGCCTGAAACAGTACATGCAGGTATGGGTTTTGCGCCATTGCCTGCCGCAGGTTTTCGCCGGTGCGATCGTTGCTGCGGTTCCAGGGGTGCACCGGGCCGAACATGTTATACTTCACGTCGGTTTTATACTTCAGTTCGTTGCGCAGATACATGTTGATGGCCGGCGTAAAGGCGTGCAGCCAGGCAGTTAGTTCGGCATTAAAGTCTGGCCGGTCGCCAGCATCCTGTCGGTCTATGCCTTTGTAGCGTGAGTCGAGACGGCCAACCGTGTAGCCTTCATTACGGAGCAGTTCTTTCCAGAAAAAGTTGGTAGGTACATCTAGGTTATAGTTTAGTATGCTTTGCTCGGAGATGCCGGCATAACGGGCCATTTTCGCTACTATTTCTTTTTTGCGTGCTTCTTCTATAAAGCCACCCTGCACAATAGCCGGAATCAGTTGGTCGGTAGTAAAAGCCTCTACTTCCGGCAACAGAACTTCCAGGTCTTTTTGCTGCAGATCCTGTGGCAGTTTTTTATGATACCAGGCAGTTGCCGCAAAATACGGCAGGCGAAGAGCCGCATCAACCGGGCCGCTACGCTCAATGCCTAAATCCGTAGGCGATACCAGTATCACGCCGTTCAGGTACATCCAGTGCGAGTTTTGCAGTTCCAGCGCCAGACCCGAAACGCGGGTGGTTCCGTAGCTCTCCCCTATCAGGTATTTTGGTGATGCCCAGCGACCTTTGCGCGTTACAAACGTGTTGATCCACTCGGCCAGGTATTTTATATCAGCATTCACTCCAAAGAACTTCTCCTTTAGTTTATCTTTATCCACGCCTTCGGCCATGCGCGAGTAGCCTGTGTTCACCGGGTTTACATACACTATATCGGCCACATCCAGTATCGATTCCGGATTTTCGCGGTAACCGTATGGCTGCACCGGGTAGCCTTCGTCATCAATATTTAACAAACGCGGGCCGGTATAGGCAATGTGCATCCAAACCGAAGCAGACCCTGGACCTCCGTTAAACGAGATGACCAGCGGACGCGAAGCACGGTCTTTTACATCAGAGCGCTCATAATAGGTATAAAACAGGCCAGCGATGGTTTTGCCGTTCTCGTCCCAAACAGGCTGCATGCCGGTAGTAGCGTTGTACGGAATGCTTTTGCCTTTAACAGTTACCTGTTGCTTGGTAGTAACCGCCGAATCAGGGTTAAGGGGACGCTGGGCTATAGCCGGGTGAATAGCCACTGTCAGCAGCACAAGGAGTAAAAATTTTCTCATGTTAAGTTTTGTAGTACAGATGCAAAAACAACCCGCCACAGGCAGGTTAAGCAAACAATATAGCAAAAACCGGATAGATTTTAGTGTTGTGGAAAAGCAGACAGGTAAAACTTATAGTTTGTGGTAAACTATACAGCCAATCAGGTCCGGGTGGTCTTGTACAAGGTCTTCTTTTTTAGTTTTCCGAAGCATCCAGAGAATAAGTGCATCGCCTCCGGCAGCAAATGTAAACAGTAACCCAAAGGCAAACAGGTAGATGTTGCCTGTTGCAAGCCCGGCTATAGTTGGCAACACACCCATTACCAGCCCCGGCATCATGCCACCCAACACGTAGGGCCTGAGCGGCAGCACTTCTTTGCAGTGGCAGTAAGGAGTCAGCAGCTGCCAGTGAACACCGTATTTAATTGATTTCAGCCCGTTTTTGCAGAATAAGGCCCAGGTAAGGCCATGCAACAACTCGTGCACAATGGCGCCGGGTATAAAAAGCAGCAGTGGGTAAAGAAACACGTTCTCCCTGTTTTCCCGGAAAAAACTTTGCAGGGTGTGCAGTTCAAACTGTTCGGGCCACAGCCAGATGTAAGCCGGCACAAACAGGAACAGTACCGGAACTATAAAAACGATCGCCAGCGCGTTGGCCCGGGCAGCACTCACGGTCAGTTCTTCCTTGCTATAGTTTACTGTATCCAGCGGTATATTTTCCATTGTCTTTGCAAAGTAACTAATCGGGCAAACAAAACACAGGCTAAGGTGCTGCCCGACTATAAAACAAAAATACTATATTTGTTAAGCCTCCTACCTGGCTTTCACTAAAAAGTATACTTGTGGCTATCGTTTTAAGTATAGACAACCTCTCAAAAAAATATGGCAGCCTGAAAGCCGTAGACAACCTGAGTCTGCAGGTGGAAGAAGGCAGCATTTATGGCCTGCTTGGCCCGAATGGCAGTGGCAAAACCACCACGCTGGGCATGGTGCTGGATGTTATCAGGCCTACGGGCGGCAACTTTTCCTGGTTCGGCAATGGCATAAACAAAGCAACCAAGCAGCGTGTAGGTGCCATCCTGGAAACACCTAACTTCTACCCTTACCTCACCGCCAAACGTAACCTGCAGATCATAGCCGACACCAAAGGCGCAGACCATAGCAATATAGCTAAAATGCTGGACCTGGTTGGTTTGGGAACGCGCAGCAATACTATGTTTAAAGGATTTTCGCTGGGCATGAAGCAACGCCTGGCCTTAGCTGCCGCCATGCTGAACGACCCCGAAGTGCTGGTGCTGGATGAGCCAACCAATGGTCTGGACCCACAAGGCATAGCCGAAGTGCGCGACCTGATCCTGCGCATTGCGGACCAAGGCAAAACTATAATCCTGGCCAGCCACCTGCTGGATGAAGTAGAGAAAGTATGCACGCACGTAGCAGTTCTGCGCACCGGAAAACTGGTAACCAACGGCCCTGTCGGTACTATTTTATCTGCACAGGAGCAGCTTATAGTTAGCGCCGAAGAACTGGCGCCAGTGCTGCAACTGCTGGAGCGCCTGCCGTACATTACCCGGTTTGCCCGGGAGAAAGACTATGTGGTCGTAACCCTGCAGGAAGGCTATAGCAGTACCGACCTGAACCGCGATATGTTTGCGCAGGGCATTGTGCTGTCGCAGTTGGTGGCACGCCGCAAAAGCCTCGAAAAACAGTTTCTTGAGATTATCAAATCCTGATACAGATGAACTTACTCCGAACCGAGTTTCGCAAAATATTTCCTTACCGTACTTTCTGGATCATACTGGCCGTGTATGTGCTCCTGCTGTTGCTCATCCTTTACACAAGCTCCAGTATTGTAATAAATAACAAAGCCTTAGGAGACGAAACGTTTCAATTCCCGGGCCTGTGGAAGCGCCTAACCTATGTGGCCCACTTTTTTAATTTATTGCTGGGCATTCTGGTCATCGTGCTGGTTACAGATGAGTATAGTTTCCGGACGATACGGCAACAGGTAATTGACGGGCTCTCGCGTGCTGAAGTGGTTTTGGCCAAGTTTTATGTGGTACTGGCACTGGCAGTTTTCAGTACGGTGTTTTTGCTGATGCTGGGTTTCTATTTTGGCTTTGTCTATAGTTCAGACAAGTCGTTTCAGGCTATGTTCAGCCAGATAGACTACCTGCCTTATTACTTTGTGCAGGCGGTTGCCTATATGACACTTGCCATGCTGTTTGCTTTTATAGTCCGGAAAAGCGGGCTGGCCATTATTGCATTCATCGCTTACACCAAGATCGTAGAGCCTATCATCCACTACAACCTCCCCGACCAGATCGATAAATACTTCCCGATGAAGGCACTGGATAGCTTAACTCCGATGCCGGGCCAGGACCTGTTTGGCCAGCTTACATCGCCTATTGAGCAGCTTTCGCCTGCCATGGCTACCTTGCCGTCCCTTGTTTACACCGGGCTTTTCCTGTTACTGACCTATGGTATTCTAAAATTGCGCGACCTATAGCAGCGTGTTATAGTAGGTAACGATCGCTTTAAAATCCATCGGTGCATCAAAGCTCAGTTTCTGCTTGCGCGCAAAGCTTTTTACCTGGCTGGCCTTTTTACCGCAATAGTTCAGGAAATCCCGGCGGGCATGCTGTAACAGTATAATTTTACCATCGGGCTGCATCACAAAGAACTGGGGCTTTATCTGGTCTGCAAAAACGGCATCTATGGGGTAGCCCATGGGGTCGTACACGGTACCTTCTTTGTACTCTGTCAGGTAGGTATCGATGGTACGCTTATAGTAGCTTTCGCGCATCAGTAAGGTGACGTTTCCGTCTGTCAGCAGCTCAAAAAAAGTAGGTTTCTTGAAATCTGTATAGTCTTTGCCCTGGTTCCAGTAAATGGTTTTAAACAGATGGCGCCGGGTATCAAAATCATTTTTTACTTCAAACTGTTCCACGTTTACCGGCGAAAGCGAATGCAGCCTACCATTCTCGGGCAACACGGTTACGATATCCTGTGCCCGGTAATAAGTGATGACGCCCTCCAGCACTTCGCCTGTTGTTAGGGTGACGGTGCCAGCCGGCCATTCCTGCACATCAATGTCCTGCCTTACCTGGGCCTGCAGGGTACAGGCCATACCTAAGGCTGAAATGGTTAAAAATAAACTTCTGAAGTATGTATTGCGATTCATAGGCTTCCCGTCTTAAGATAATGTTACTACTAACTTAACCGCCTGCACAAGTCCTTGTCTGTGGGTGATTGGCTATAGTTCAGCCGCCTTATTTACAACGACTTAAGCCCTGTAATCGCACTAAACGGACGCCAAAATTTAGGGAACGCACCAAATACAAAAGCCAGTGCATAGCTGCACTGGCTTTAATTTATAATGGCTATAGTTTATTACTTATTTGTTAACTACAGCACTTTTCAGAATATCGTGTCCCAGTTTATCGCGCTTGGTGGTCAGGTATTTCTGGTTGTGTTCGTTCGGCACCACTTCAATCGGCACACGTTCTACTACTTCCAGGCCATAGCCCATCAGGCCGGTACGCTTGCGCGGGTTATTCGAGATCAGGCGCATTTTAGTAACGCCCAGGTCGCGCAGGATCTGTGCTCCTACACCATAGTCGCGCTCATCCATGCCAAAGCCCAGTTCCAGGTTGGCTTCTACGGTGTCGCGGCCCTGCTCCTGTAGTTTGTAGGCTTTCAGTTTGTTCAGTAAGCCAATGCCACGGCCTTCCTGGTTCATATACACAATAACGCCTCGGCCCTCACGCTCTATCATGCGCATGGCTTCGTGCAGCTGCGGACCGCAGTCGCAACGGCACGACCCGAAGATGTCGCCTGTTACACACGAGGAGTGTACACGCACCAGCACCGGCTCGTTCTCTTCCCAGGTACCTTTCACAAGCGCCAGATGCTTGGCTCCGTTGCTGCGTTGTGTGAAGGCATACAGGTCAAAATTACCATAGTCGGTCGGGAGCTCCACGGCAATCTCACGGTCTATCAGGCTTTCCTTTTTCAGGCGATACGCAATCAGGTCTTTTATAGAAATCAGTTTCAGGTTAAAGCGTTCGGCCACTTTTACCAGGTCCGGCAGGCGGGCCATGGTACCATCTTCGTTCATGATCTCGATCAACACACCAGCCGGTGCAAGACCAGCCAAACGGGCCAGGTCAACGGCCGCTTCGGTGTGGCCGGCGCGGCGCAGTACGCCTTCTTTTTTAGCCTTCAGCGGGAAAATATGGCCCGGCTTGCCCAGCGAGTGTGGGTCTGTGTTCGGGTCTACCAGTGCCTGTATCGTTTTGGCTCTGTCGGATGCCGAAATACCGGTAGTACAACCATGCCCGATCAGGTCAACGGATACGGTAAACGGTGTAGCGTGCAGGGCGGTGTTACGGCCTACCATTAGTTCCAGGCCCAGCTCTTCGCAACGTTCCTCGGTTAGCGGTGCGCAAATAAGGCCACGACCGTGGGTTGCCATAAAGTTGATGATCTCAGGCGTTACCATTTCGGCAGCGCAGATAAAATCGCCTTCGTTCTCGCGGTCATCGTCATCTACCACAATAATTACTTTACCCTGGCGGATGTCCTCGATCGCGTCTTCGATAGAATCGAGTTTTATAGGTTCTGTGTTCGTATTCTCCATAAGTGTTTTTAGGAACGGAAGCCAGCTTTAAACCTGCTCCTTTCCTGTTAAAAAGAAACATATTGCTTCTACTACATAACTATAAAATCCGGGGCATTGTTCAAAACAGCACCACATCCAGTTATAGCCAGGCAGCAGTAATTCGGAAAACTGAACAAAGGTAGAAAGTTAAAACCCTTCTCTAAAGGAAAGACCGTAATTTTTGTAGGGATATAAGACTTGAAGGTGAACTCTATAGTTGAACAGAGCTACTACCTACTGATAACAATACCCAGCAGGTCGCCCATTTGCTTGTGCAGCATTTTCAGGTTGATGATGTTGCGCAGCTGGTGGTCCTGTTCCTGCGGGTCAGTAACCAGTTTCAGTTTCAGTATCTCGTCATCTATCATCTTCTCCAGGTAGCGGTACTTCAGGCGAAGCACGGCGCGCTCCGAGCCATACAGCAGCAGGTCCGATTCGTGGGGAACAAAGATAGAGTGCGTGGCCCAGCCCGGGCTCAGCTCATGGGGGTCAGAGAGCAGGTCTATAGTTGCCGAGCGAATCTCCTGGTCCGGGTAGTTGATGTACTCGTCTGCAGATGGAAGCCTGCCGCCGGAAAGCCCCTCTTTTATCAGGTCGATAAACCGTGCGTAGATCGGGGTCTGCATTTCCACATCTTCCAGCTCATCCAGCATATACTGCACCGTTGTAATGCCTTCGTCCAGCAATTTATCGGGATAGTTGAGCAACATGCGTACTATTTCGCGCTCGTAGCGCTTGAGCTTGTCTGCCGCCGATACTTCCTTTTCAGGTTCCTGCTCCTGTGTAGGCTGTGTGGGTACAAAATCTGCAGCCGGGCTGCCAGTTTTGTGCTGCTGGCGCTCCTGCAGGTGTATTTTGTTGTACTCCGAGATCAGTACCTGCTCATCTATATCAAAAATGAGGCTGGTGCTCTGGAAGAAAACCGACCGTTTAATAGAGTCCGGAATCTTGGAGATAGTAGTTACGATCTCACGGATAGCTTCGGCTTTTTTTACAGGGTTGCCTTTTGCTTCCTCGGCATATAGGCTCGATTTATAGGAGATAAAATCCTGGGCGTGCTCCTTTACATAGGCTTTAAACGCTGTGTCGCCCACTTTCTGGATGTATGAGTCCGGGTCTTCGCCTTCCGGGAAGCTAACCACCTGCACGTTCAGCCCCTGTTCCAGAATAAGGTCGATACCGCGCATCGAAGCTTTTATACCGGCCGCGTCGCCATCGTACAGCACCGTAATGTTGTGCGTGTAGCGCGCTATCAGCTTTATCTGACCTTCGGTAAGCGATGTTCCCGACGAGGCCACCACGTTCTCGATACCTCCCTGGTGCAGCGAGATCACATCCAGGTAGCCCTCCACAAGGTAGCACATGTCCTGCATGCGCATGGCCTGCCGCGCCTGGTACAACCCATACAGCACATTGCTTTTATGGTAGATCTCCGACTCCGGCGAGTTAAGGTATTTCGGGCTTTTTTTGTCGTTGGATTTTAGGGTACGAGCCCCAAAGCCTACTACCCTGCCCGACACGTTGTGGATCGGGAACATGACGCGCGCCCGGAAACGGTCGTAGCGTTTATCTTCCTTAACTATAGTTAGCCCGGCTGCTTCTAGGTACTTTTGCTTGTAACCTTCTTTCAGGGCAGCATCGGTCAGGTCGCTCCAGGCTTCGATACTATAGCCCAGTTCAAACTTTTTTATAGTTGCCCCGCTAATGCCACGCTGTTTTAAGTAAGACTGGCCGATGTTACCTTCGTCGTGGTGATGCAGGTTGTGCTGGAAGTGCTTGTTCGCAAAATCAGAAACTATAAACAGGCTGTCGCGCTCGCTTTGCTCGTAGCTGTATTCGGCTGTTTCTTCTTCCGGAATCTCAATGCCGTACTTTTTGGCCAGGTATTTCAGTGCTTCCGGAAAGCTGGAGCCTTCCACATCCATAATAAACTGCACCGAGTTACCTGCCTTGCCACAACCAAAGCACTTGTAAATGCCTTTGGCCGGCGAAACCGAGAAAGAGGGTGATTTTTCGTGGTGGAAGGGGCAGCAGGCCCACATGTTCTGTCCCTTTTTCTTCAAAGAAACAAAATCACCTACCACCTCCACTATATCGGCCTGGGCAATGATCTGGTCAACGGTTTCTTTTGGAATAAGGGACATGGCAAAAACTATAAGCGGATAGCAAAGATAGCAGTTAGTCTCATATTTGATTTGAAGATTTGGAAATTTGAAGATGTGTAGATGATATTTTGATATTAACCAGATCTTAAAATTTAATTTATTTTTCAATTAAGAGATTAAGTATCCATAGATGTTCTGATTTCTAAACCGCCTGTTTCCCTCATCTCCAAATCTTCAAATTTCCAAATCTTCAAATCTTAGTTCACCTACTCACCAGTGCCTGGTATAGTTTATAGTTCTCGTCGTCGAAGCACACGAAAAGAACCTGGTCTATAGTTGAGCCTGTGTTTTCTTCGAAATATAGTTTAACAGCTTGCACAGCTATAGTTGCCGCTTTGTCTTTTGGGTAGCCATACACGCCCGTGCTGATATTCGGGAAAGCTATAGTTGTAAGCTGGTTTTCATCGGCCAGGCGCAGGCTGTTTTTGTAGCAGTTTGCAAGTAGTTGCGGCTCGCCACTGTTACCACCTTTCCAGACAGGGCCAACCGTGTGGATGACATATTTTGCGGGCAGATTGCCGGCAGTGGTTATTACGGCTTCGCCGGTAGGGCACTCGCCTTTTGTGGCCCGAATGGCTTTGCAGGCTTCCAGTATGGCTGGTCCGCCGGCCCGGTGAATAGCACCATCTACTCCGCCACCACCCAGCAGGCTGCTGTTGGCCGCATTAACTATAGCATCTGATTTTACTTTCGTGATATCGCCAAGAATAACTTCCAGTCGCAGGTTGTCCATGTTGTTTTTAGCTATTGTACGCAGTTGCCGGCTATAGTTATTTGCCTACCCAGGCGTAAACCAGGTTGGCATTGCCGTGCGAGGTAATGGTCAGTTTATCTTTCTCGATGCTGTAAGACCTGGCCCTTGCCAACAGTTGCAGGTAATAATCGTCGAAGTTCTTGTATCGCTCCAGCAGGATGTTTTCGTTTACCTGCAGCTCCTCTACATCCAGTACACCGCGCTTCTGCCTGCTACTCAGCTCAACAACACCTTTAAAATCACCTGAAAGAATATTTCCTGTCAGTACTTTATCGCTGTCTTTATTCGGATCCGTGAAATGCTGGTCTGCAAACTGTAGTTCTATTTGTACCACATTGGTTGGCGGTACTACTATCTTCATGGAGTCCTCGAGCCGGATGAGGCGCCACTTACCCGTTAATATTCCGGCAGCATGCTGCTCCTGGCTCCCCGACCGGATACAGAAAAGTACCAGCACAACGCAAACCAGCAGGCCCAGTAACTGTAAAAAAAGCAGTATATGACTCTGTTTCATAAGTAGCCAGCTTATTCCCTTACACTTAGAGAGTTATAAATTAATTAAAAGGTTGCAAACCATCAAAAAAACTATTGGCCGGCTGCAAAAACTTATCAGCGGCTTAGTTGTTTAAACAAAAAAGCCGGGTGCCTGCATCTCATAGATTTTGTTCGTATCTTTGCAGCATCATTAAAGCGCAAGCTTTTCAAATACTATGGCTATCACAAAAGAAGATATACTAAAAGCCCTCAGCTATGTGGAGGAGCCGGATCTGGGCAAAGACCTGGTGACGCTCAACATGGTGGAGGATGTGCAGGTAGATGGCAAAAACGTAAGCTTTACCGTTATACTTACCACACCGGCCTGCCCCCTGAAAGACATGATCCGTAACGCCTGCGTGCGTGCCATCCATACGATGGTGGATAAAGAGGCCGAAGTTACCGTGAACATGACCTCGCGCGTAACTACAGCCCGCACCGATAACGCTGCTGTAGTTGGTGGTGTGAAAAACATCATAGCGGTGGCGTCGGGTAAAGGTGGTGTAGGTAAATCTACGGTTACGTCTAACCTGGCTATTGCCCTGGCGGAGTCCGGTGCACGCGTAGGCCTGATTGATGCCGATATTTTTGGCCCGTCGATGCCTACCATGTTTGGTGTGGAGAATGAGCGTCCGCGCATGGTGCAGGGCGACCACGGCAAGAACTACATTGTGCCAGTCGAGAAGTACGGCGTTAAAATGATGTCCATCGGCTTCCTGACTCCTGCTGATGGCGCCGTGATCTGGCGTGGCCCGATGGCAAGCTCTGCCCTTAAGCAGTTTATTTCTGATGTTGACTGGGGCGACCTGGATTATCTGCTGATAGACCTGCCGCCGGGAACTTCTGATATACACTTAACCATGGTGCAGGCGCTTCCGGTAACAGGTGCGGTTATAGTTACAACACCACAAAAAGTAGCCCTTGCCGACGCCATGAAAGGCCTGCAGATGTTCCGCCAGCCACAGATAAACGTACCGGTATTAGGTGTGGTAGAGAACATGGCGTATTTTACGCCTGCCGAGCTACCGGCAAATAAATATTATATTTTCGGGGAAGGTGGCGGTAAAGCGCTGGCCGATAAGTACGAAGTGCCGCTTTTAGGCCAGATTCCTATCGTGCAGAGCATCCGTGAGAGCGGGGATGCCGGTACCCCGGTTATTTTACAGAACGATTCTCCGGCTTCCGGTGTTTTCAAAGAGTTGGCCCAGGCTGTCGCGCAGCAGGTATCTGTTCGCAACGCCACTATGGCCAAAACGCAACCCGTAGAAATTAAAAGCTAATACAATATGGCAGCCATTAACGTAGACCCAAACTTACTGACCCGCATTGAAGGCGCCCTGGACCAGATCAGGCCTTACCTGGAAGCTGACGGTGGCAACGTAAAAGTGCTGGAAGTGACCGAAGACATGGTTCTGAAACTGGAACTGTTAGGTGCCTGCGGCTCCTGCCCTATGTCCACTATGACGCTGAAAGCCGGTGTAGAGCAATCGGTGTTAAAAGCCATACCAGAAATTAAAGCCGTAGAAGCCATTAACCTGACTCCAATAGGCGGTTAAGACATACTGTTTATACTTTGGCAGCCCTGTTTTCATCAGAAAGCAGGGCTGTTTTTTTTGACCAGTGATTAAAGGGATTCCGCTGATTTTTATGATTTATGTCTGAACCACAGATTAAGTGGATTTGATGGATTTTCAGATTTTGATTTTGGCCTTTGCTATAGGTTCAGATATAATTCTGTAGTTGGTGTAAGCCCAACCACTTCTCAGTAGTTCAGGACCAGGAGCTTTCAATTGTTGCTATAGTTGAGGTTTGTTGCCTCATAGCCATGCCCCCTCCCAAGAGGGAGTTTGTCTAAATCAGGATTTACAGCATTTTAAGATTTTCAGGATAAGGGCTTTTGCTATAGTTTGAGTTATAGTTCTATGGTTAGCATTAATCCAACCACCCCTACCCCTCCTTATCCAAGGAGGGGAACTCTGATATTGCTATAGTTTGACCTATAGTTCTACAGATACAGTCCACGAACAGGCAGGCGCAGCCTGCCCAAAGGAATTACAACCACGGGAAAAGATGATCTGCTTTAACTAAGAATGAAAAAGGAAACTATAGTTAAGGCAGCAGCTATCGAATTGATATCAGTCTTTGGGTTGAGCGCCTTGTAGATTTCCGGTGCTGAAAGCATTGCGAGGCACGAGCAAAGGAAATGTACACCGCGCGATGCCCGAAGACGGGGCCTCCCGGCCCGGGAGGGAGCCAAAGAAGCTATAGCACGATAGGTAAGTAGAGCTCCCTGGAATAAAAGATGCTATGAAAGAAAGGCTTGGTTCAAGTGGTAGGCAAAGTGAACTATCGAACTATAGGACACATAAGATCCCTCGGCTAACGCTCGGGATGACAAAGAACCAATTATAGGCTGAGATAGATTTCTCACTTTGTTCGAAATGACAGAAGAGTAGAAATGAGCTATCAGACAAATATGATGTCTCGACTGACGCTCGACATGACAATACTTCTACAGTCTAAATAATACCACTGTTGGCACACAACACCACGGAAAACCAACAAATAACAATCAACTTTCCCTTACGTACCAAAATAACTATATTTGCCTGTATACTTTTTACAATACAGCATCATGTTAAAAGCAAACGACCCAGCCCTGCATTCCTGGATTGAAATTTCTCCTGGCAGCGATTTCCCGATCCAAAACCTGCCATTTGGTATTTTTGAGACCGACGACCGCGACCCGCGTGTAGGTGTTGCCATCGGTGAGTATGTGCTGGACCTGTGTGCTGTGGCTCGTCTTAACTTTTTCGAGCTGATTGACATTGACCCGAACGTTTTCCATAGGCCATACCTGAACGACTTTATCGCGCTTGGTAAGCCAACCTGGCGGGCAGTACGCAACCGTGTATCTGCTTTGCTGCGAAACGACAACGACGAAATAAGCGGCAGCAGTGACATGATTGACAAATGCCTGGTGAAGCAGAGCGATGTGCGCATGCTGATGCCGGTAAAAGTGGGCAACTATACCGATTTCTATTCCAGTATTGAACATGCCACCAACGTGGGTACCATGTTCCGCGATCCTAAAAATGCACTCTTACCAAACTGGAAACATATTCCGATCGGTTATCATGGACGTGCTTCGTCTATAGTTGTATCTGGCACCGATATCCGCAGGCCAAACGGGCAAACAAAGGCTCCTGATGCCGATGCGCCAACTTTCGGACCATCGCGCCTGCTCGATTTTGAACTGGAAGTAGCTTTTATAACCGGTAAGGAAACCAAGCTGGGCGAAACGATTACGCCAAACGAAGCCGACAACTATATTTTTGGGTTAGTGCTGTTTAACGACTGGTCGGCAAGGGATATACAGACCTGGGAGTATGTGCCGCTGGGGCCGTTCCTGGCAAAAAGCTTTGCTTCGTCTATTTCGCCGTGGGTTGTAACCTTGGATGCATTGGAGCCATTTAAAGTAAAAGGCCCTGTGCAAGATCCCAAACCGCTGCCTTACCTGGAGTTCTCGGGTAATCATAACTACGACATCAACCTGGAAGTGCTTATTCAGCCGGAAGGCGCTGCAGAAACCAGCATCTGCCATTCCAACTTTAAGTACATGTACTGGAACATGAACCAGCAACTGGCGCACCAGAGCAGCAACGGCTGTAACATTCAGGTGGGCGACATGTATGCGTCTGGAACTATAAGTGGCTCCGATAAAGGCTCTTACGGCTCTATGCTGGAACTAACCTGGCGCGGCACACAACCTATAAAACTGTCAGACGGTACCGAACGCAAATTCATAAACGATTATGATACCGTAATTATGCGCGGCTACGGCGAGCGCAACGGCATCCGTATCGGTTTTGGTGAAGTGAAAGGCAAAGTGCTGCCTGCGATTTAATTGTTGATTGTTAATTGTTGATTGCTAAATTGTTGATAGTTCGGCACGAGCTTGTAGCTCGTGCCGAACTATAGTTTGCAATACCGATTCAACTTTATATTTGGGCACGAGCTACAAGCTCGCGCCAGCAGAAGAATCATCTTGCGTAGCAAACTATAGATATCAAATTATAGCATCACCTATAAACTATAAAACCACTGCTGAGCCGGTGGTTTTATAGTTTAGAAGCAACCATTGCCGGCTTACCTCAGAAGCCGTATATTTGAAAGCAGGCCATACCGCGCTGCACCACAAACTATAGTTATACTTTACAAATTCATGGCCTATAAAACCATAGATCCGCAGGACGTTAAAACCGCTGAAGTACATGCGCTGTTATTAGGAGCCATTGCCCCGCGCCCCATCGCCTTTGCCAGCACTACCGACCTGGAAGGAAACGTAAACCTGAGCCCGTTCAGCTTTTTTAACGTGTTCAGTGCCAAGCCACCAATTTTAGTTTTTTCTCCTGCCCGCCGCGTGCGCGACAACACCAGCAAACATACCCTGGAAAATGTACTGGCTACTAAGGAAGTGGTGATCAACATTGCAAACTATGACATCGTAGAGCAAATGTCGCTGGCCAGCACAGAGTATGACCGCGGCATAAACGAATTTGTGAAATCTGGTTTAACGCCTGAGGCATCGGTATTGGTAGCGCCACCACGTGTACAGGAAGCGCCTGTTTCGTTTGAATGCAAGGTGAATGAAGTGATCAGTTTAGGTCCGGATGGTGGCGCGGGTAACCTGGTAATTTGCGAAGTGCTGCTGATGCACATAAACGAAAATATCCTGGACGAGAACGGTAAAATTGACCCATATAAGCTGGATGGCGTGGCTCGTATGGGTGGCGATTATTACCTGCGTGCCAACGGAGATTGCATCTTCGAACTTCCAAAACCAGTTAAAAACAAAGGGATCGGCATTGATCAGCTTCCTGCGCATATCCGCAACAGCACCATACTTACCGGCAACAACCTGGCCCGCTTAGGCAACTCCGAAACCATACCTACAATAGAGGAAGTGGAAGCCTACAAAGCCGAACCTATAGTTGCCTATACTATAAACAAGCACAAAGAAGACCCTGCCAAACTGCACCATGAGTTGGAACTGCTCGGCAAACAACTCCTGGAAAGCAACAGAGTGCAGGAAGCCTGGAAGGTATTACTCATGAACACGAACTAAGTCTGAACCGGGATTTAAAGGGGATTGCTTGGATTGACACGTTATATAGAGACGCAAAATATTGCGTCTCTTTTTTATGTCGCAAGTTTAACGGAGTGTAACTTGTGGCTGTGTATGGCAGCCAGTTTGTAACTGGCTTTGCTTTGCAAAAGCAAAACAAACTATAGCTGCAACTATAGAACTATAACTAAACTATAGTTCTCCCTACCGTTTGAACACGGCTCTGTCTTTTTAGTTTTTTCAACTATAGATTTACCATGCTGGCGCGGATCTGCGATCCGTGCCTTACTTATAACGTTGGATTTGCAATCCAACTGGGCCAGAGGCCCAAACTATAGTTCGACACGAGCGTGGACGCTCGCGCCATGGGAATTACCTTTACAACTATAGCTTTCCCAACTATAGTCTTCAGCTAAACTATAGTTTAAGCTCGGGCAGAAAGCCAGTTACAACCTGGATGAATAGTTGGACACAAATCGCACTAACGCTAAACCTACGATATAAAAAAGAGACGCAAGGTATTGCGTCTCTACATTTCAGAAAATCATATTAATCAGGAAAACCCCGGAAATCACTGGTCCTTTTAGTTACGCACAGCTATCATCAAGCCCAGTTCTTTATAACGCATCCCGAAGCGTTTGGCAATCTGGGCGTTGGTCAGGCTGCCTTTGTAAATGTACACACCGCTGCGGTAGTGCTCGTTGGTAAAAAGGGCCTCGCTGAAGCCTCCGAACTTAGAGATCTCGGTCAGGATGGGTGTGAAAATATTGCTTAAAGCGGATGTTGCCGTGCGTGGCACCCTTGATGGAATGTTGGGTACGCAGTAATGAATAATGTCGTATTTGCGATAGATCGGGCGGCTATGCGATGTTAATTCAGAAGTCTCGAAACAACCCCCATGGTCGATGCACACGTCGATGATAACAGAGCCGGGCTTCATTTGCGCTACCACGCTTTCCTCTACCATACACGGCATACGGCCATCTTCGGCAACAAGCGCCCCTATTACTACATCTGCTTCCTTAATCTCATGGTTCAGAACGGATTTATCTAACGTAGATGTAAAGAGCTGTGTACCGATGTTATGCTTCAGGCGGCGCAGTTTGTAGATGTGGTTATCAAAAACCTTTACTTCTGCACCTAAACCCAGGGCGGCACGGGCTGCATATTCGGCAACGGTGCCGGCACCTAATATAACGACTTTGCTTGGTGGTACACCGGTTATGCCACCTAAAATAATGCCTCGCCCGTCGTTGCTGATGCTTAAATATTCTGCGGCAATCAGCATAACAGTGCTTCCGGCAATTTCGCTCATAGCCCGCACTACTGGCTTCGAATCTGATTTATCGCGGAGCAACTCGAACGAGATGGCATTTATCTTTTTGCGCTGCAGGGCGTTGATGTACTCCGATGTTAAGCTACCAAACTGCAATGCCGAGATAAGCGTTTGACCCGGCCGCAGGTATTCAATCTCTTCGTAAGTAGGCGGTGCTACTTTCAGGATAATGTCGGCGTCGTAAACTTCTTTGGTTGAGTAAACTATTTTTGCTCCTGCTTCCGAAAATTCGTGATCAGAGTATTTGGACGGGCTTCCGGCACCAGCTTCTATCCAGATGCGGTGGCCGTAGTCGGTCAGCTGCTTTACGGCGTCTGGTGTTAGGCCAATGCGGTTTTCCTGAAATGATGATTCTTTGGGAATACCGATAAACAGGCTTCGTCTACGCTCTTCCACAGCCAGCATCGACTCCTTCGGGAAAAGGGCCTCGGCAGTGGCAATCTTTCCAAATTCTACGGCAAATCGCTCCGTCGTCATACTACACCTTGTTAATCGTCATGGTACGCACCTCGCTGTTTGCGTCGGGTTGCAGCGTTACAAGCAGATAATGTTCAGGCAATAAACCCGGTATCAATGAAGGCCATTCTATCAGGCAGATATTACCTGAATCGAAGTACTCCAGTGCACCGATGTTTAGTGCCTCACGCTCATCGCTTATTCTATAAAAATCGAAATGGTAAATTAGTTTCCCGTTTCCGGATTCATACTCGTTTACGAGGGCAAATGTTGGGCTGCTCACGTTCTCACGCACACCAAACTGTCGGCATAACTCCTTAATAAGGGTAGTTTTGCCAGCACCCATCGGTCCTTCAAATAAAATAACCGGCTCTTCGTTGGCTGCTTCCAGTAACAGGGCTGCTGCTTCAGGCAGATCATCAAGGGTGGCCATTACAAAGCGGGCCTGCTCAACTCCGGTGTTATACATTTTTAGGTGTAAGCGTTACAAAAGGTATGATGCATTCCTCCAACGATACTCCTCCGTGCTGGAACGTGTCCTTGTAATAATTCACGTAGTAGTTATAGTTGTTCGGGTACGCAAAAAAGTAATCTTCTATTGCGAACACAAACGTAGTGGAAACATTAGCCTTTGGCAAGAAAAATCGCTCTGGTTTGCGCACTGTAAATACATCTTTATCGGTATAGCCCAGGTTTTTACCATGCTTGTAGCGCAGGTTGGTATTGGTCTGGCGGTCGCCGATGATCTTGAATGGGCGCTTTACTCTGATAGTTCCGTGGTCGGTGGTAATGATCAGGCGGCCTTTTTTCTCAGCGATCAGTTTCAGTGTATCGAACAGCGGCGAGTGCAGGAACCACGAACGGGTAATCGAACGGTAAGCTGACTCGTCCGGAGCTAGTTCGCGCACCATGTTGCTATCGGTGCGGGCATGCGAGAGCATATCCACGAAGTTGTAAACTATAACATTCAGTTTGTTATTATCCAGGTTACTGAACTTGCTTAACAGGTCTTTTCCGGCCGAAACGTTGGTGATTTTGTGGTAACTATGCTTTTCGGTAATGCGGTTCTGTTGCAGCTGTATCTCTAAAAACTCCGGTTCGTTCAGGTTTTTGCCTTCTTCCTCATCATCGCTCACCCACAGGTTCGGGTATTTCTTCGCGATTTCGGTTGGCAGCATACCTGAGAAAATGGCGTTACGGGCGTAGGCCGTAGTAGTGGGCAGAATAGAATAGTACATCTCTTCCGAATCCACTGTAAAATAATCGTTAATAATCGGCTCCAGCACTTTCCACTGGTCGTAGCGCAGGTTATCGATCAGCACAAAATACACCGGCCTCTCCGACTCCTTCATCATCGGGAAAACACGCTCCTTAAACACCTGGTGCGACATCAGCGGGGCATCATCGCTTTCTTTGTTAATCCAGTCTTCGTAGTTATCCATGATAAACTTGGCAAAGTTCGAGTTAGCCTCGTCCTTCTGCATGTTTATCACGTCGGCCATGCTTTTGTTCTCGGTCTCGTCTATTTCCAACTCCCAGTAGGTCAGTTTTTTATAGATGTCGGCCCACTCGCCCGGGCTCAGGCGCTCGCCAAAGGCCATACCCAGTTGCCGGAAGTCGCGCTGGTAGCTTTGGTTGGTTCTTTCAGTTACAAGGCGTGATTTTTCAAGGGCTTTTTTAACCGAAAGCAGGATCTGGTTCGGGTTAAGCGGCTTTATCAGGTAATCGGTGATCTTCGCGCCGATGGCCTCTTCCATTATGTGCTCTTCCTCGCTCTTCGTGATCATGATCACGGGCATGGCCGGGCGAATGGTCTTGATCTCGTTCAGGGCTTCGAGGCCGCTGATGCCGGGCATGTTCTCGTCCAGGAAAACAACATCGTAAGGCTGTTCCTGCACTTTATCTATGGCATCGGCGCCGCTGTTTACAGGCGTAATGTCATAGCCTTTGTCTTCCAGGAACAGAATATGGGGTTTGAGCAGGTCGATCTCGTCATCGGCCCATAAAATCGTATATCTTTGCATAGTTTTATTTAGATAAATTGCTAAACTGTTTAATTGCTAAATGGTTGTTAGCATGTAATAACCCGTTTTGTAACCCAATTGCTTAAAGTTTACAACAGGCACTAAAACGGCTGCTATAGTTCAAGGTTCACTGCCCGCAACCCGGCCAAACTATACTTACGGATTATAGCTGCGTAAGAGTAGATTGCCTGCTTTTTAAGGCAATAGTAAACCAGTTAGCAGCACAGTAATTTAACCATTCAACCTTTAAACAATTAAACCATTGGTTTTTGTGAACAAGAAAAAAATCTTTAACGACCCGGTTTACGGCTTTATAACAGTTCCGTCTGAGCTCTTGTTCGACATCATCGACCATCCTTACTTTCAGCGCCTTCGCCGCATTAAGCAATTGGGCCTTACCGAGATGGTTTATCCCGGAGCGCTGCACACCCGTTTCCATCATGCGCTGGGTGCCATGCACCTGATGAACACGGCCTTACAAACTCTGAAAAGTAAAAATAACGAAATTTCTGATAGCGAGTTTGAAGCATCGTTAATTGCTATTCTGCTCCACGACATCGGTCATGGTCCGTTCTCGCACGCCCTTGAAACCGCTATTTTTAAAGAGGTACACCACGAGCATTTGTCGCTGCACATTATGCACATGCTTAACGAAGAGTTTAACGGAAGATTGAGCCTGGCCATCGATATTTTTACAGATAACTACGAGCGCAGGTTTTTTCATCAACTGGTTTCGAGCCAGCTGGACGTTGACCGCCTCGATTACCTGAACCGCGACAGCTTCTATACCGGCGTGTACGAAGGAAAGATCGGCGCGGACCGCATCATCAAAATGCTGGATGTAGCCAATGATAAACTGGTAGTTGAAGAAAAAGCGATCTATAGTATCGAGAACTTCCTGGTGAGCCGCCGCCTGATGTACTGGCAGGTATACCTGCACAAAACCGTAATCAGTGCCGAGAACATGGTGCTGCGTGCTGTGCAACGCGCGCGCGAATTGTTACAACAAGGCATTGACGTACCATCCAGCCCCTGCCTCAAGTTCTTCCTGTCCAGCGACCTGACGATGCAGGATTTTGTGCAGGACCCAACTATACTGGAGCGCTTTGTCAGCCTGGACGACCACGACATCTGGAGCGGCATCAAACAATGGGCCTCGCATTCTGATTCTATTTTATCTTATCTCTCAAAGTGTATTTTAAACCGCAAGCTTTTCAAAGTCATCATCTCCAGCAAACCGATCGACGAAGAAATGATGCTGGGCATCAGCGAACTGGTGCAAGAGCGTTTTAAAATCTCCGAAGAAGACGTTAAGTATCTGATGATAGCCGGTAAGATCAGCAACAATGCCTACCAGGTAGAAGGCCAGTCGATTGATGTGCTTACCAAATCCGGTTATGTCATCAACGCTGCAGATGCTTCAGATCTACCCAACATTCAGGCGTTGAGCAATAAGGTTGAGAAGTATTTTGTTTGTTATCCGAGGGAAGTAGCGCAGTAGGAGTTATATTTCATTTTCTGCCTTTTAAAGCTAAAAAACTATAGTTTCCCTTTTGTCATGTCGAGCATTCTTGCGGCGCGAGTCGGAAAGAGCCAGTGTAGCTGCGAGACATCTTATATGTCCTGCAGTTTCTATTTTGTCATGTCGAGCGCAGCCGAAACATCTTATACGCCTTATAGTTGATAAGCTATAGTTCTATAGCCTGCTTTGCCTACCACTTGAACCAAGCCGTTCATTTTATAGCCACTCTTCATCCTGGGAGCTCTATGAGCCTATAGTTTTATAGTTTGCTTGGCTCCCTCCCAGGCCGGGAGGCCCCGTCTTCGGGCATCGCGCTGCTGCCTTCTTGCTATCCTCGTCCCTCGGATTGCCTGACGGCACCGCAACAAGTCAAAGGCGCTCAACCCAAAGACTGAAATCAATTCGATAGCTACTGCTCTAACTATAGTTGCTGTACTTACTTTTAGTCAAAGCAGATTTGTTTTACACGTGGTTGTAATTCCGTGGGGGCAGGTAAACCTGTCCTGTTCGTGGTCTGTAACTATGAAACTATAGTTCAAGGTAAAATAAAGGCAGAGTTCCCCTCCTTGGATAAGGAGGGGCAGGGGTGGTTGGACCACGGTAACTATAAGACTATAGATCAAACTATAGCAGTAGCCCAAATCCTGAAAATCCTTTAATCCTGCAAATCCTGCTTCAGACTACTCCTGCATTACCGAGTTTAAAACCTTGCTTACCTGTTCTCCTACTTTCGGCAGTAGGTCGCTCAGGCCTTCTTTCTTTGCTGGGTAATTGATCTGTACCTGTCTTACACCAAGCCGGTATTCCAGCAATCCCTGGTCTGCTTCGGTAAAATAGTATAGCTGTACCGGATCCTCTGCTGTGGAGACGGCATAAGCGCGAAACGTAAAGGTATTCTGAATGCGGTGTTGTGTTGGTGCGCGGTTCTCGAGGTAACGTTGTGTTACGACCGTATCTAAAGCTAAAGTTGTCTCGAGCTGGTAAATGGCTTTAATGTTGCCTTCCGGAAACCGCCACTCCTGGACCTTATAGTTGCCCTGCGTGCTTTGGCTGTACTTGCTGTTGCTTACATCTATAGTTGCCACCACGCCAAACAGCTGCAGATCATGAACTATAGTTTGTACCGATGGGCTAGCCGAAGTGTTATCGCTGATGAAAACAGAAGAAGTACTAAGCTGCTTCAGGTCTTTTTCCAGATCCTGTTTAAGGCTACAGTTGCCGGCTATAGTTTGCAGCAAAAGCAGGAAAGGAAGTATAGTTTGTATGAGTAACATAGACATCGATTTAGAACGTATACTTCCTTCCCCAAATTTCGTGCTGTTATTTTAACTCGAAAACTACTTTTACCTGAGCCGAAACCGGAATAGTTTGCGGAAACTCCATTAGGTTATTCATTCCATAACCAGTTACTATCACTTCATTCAATTGCTGAGATTGTTTGTAATTAATGAGAAGAGGATCAGTATCGTCCGTATCAGCTACTTTTGAAATACGCTTTATCTGCCGGTTGGTAGCTTTAGCCATTACTTCGGCTTTGGCGCGGGCTACAGCAATTGCTTTCTCCATTACCTCTGTCTGCTTCTTTTCTATTTCTGTAGAGCCAAAATTACTTCTGAAACTCATAAAACCATCTTTAATCAAGCGGCTCTGCACCTCTGAAAACTTGCTTAAGTCATTCAGCACAAAATTTACAGTCTGATAGCCTGCAAAATAATTAGTGCGCTTCCGGTTATTATAATCCTGGCTTTGGCCTACCGTCAGCAGCGAGTAGTTTATATCCTTGGCTGGTATCTGTAGCTCTTTAAGTAATTTAACAAGCATATCTTCCTGCCGCTGGTGTTTCTGGTAGACTTTATCCACACTCGCCGAATCTGTTGATGTTAAGGTTACCTGAAACTTTACCTGATCAGCAGGTACATTTATAGTTGCGTGGCCAATTACCACAATGCGGTTATCAGGTGAAACAGATTGTGCTTTTGTAACAAAGCAAAGTAGCAGGAACAGGAATGTAAGTTTGATTTTCATGGGCTAAAAGTTTGGGTTTATAGTTTGATTTATAGTTTAGAACTATCCACCACGGTCCAGTTAATAGCGCCGTTGTTTACGGTGTACTTCAGCAGCATGTAGCCGCCGTTGTGGCCATCTTCATAGTAAGCAAGCGCATAGCGGTCGTTCAGGATGCGGCTGTCGCGGATGGTCATGGTGCCGCCCATGGTGCCCTTTTCTGGTATAAGCTGGTTTTGCTTACGGTTCAGGTCGTTCATCAGATCGGTTTCCGGACTTTTCAGGCCTTTGCGCTGTAGTTTCTGTATGTCGCTCTGGCTTAAGGTGCCCAATTCATCTACAAAGGCAGCGCCGCCCGGTGGCACCAGTTCCATGGTATCCGGTGGCAGCACCATCTCTTCCAGCGAGTCCGTTTCAGCCTGCTCCTGCTCTAGTTTTTCATCTATTTTCTCTACCTGGTTATCAGCAATGGCCAGGCGGCTTTCGGCTTCGTTCTTCTGCCAGTAAAAGTAGATAGCAGCAAACAGGAAAACAGCCGCTAAGATCCAGGGTAAAATGCTTCTCATAGTTTTATAGTTCGTTTATAGTTGCCGCTATTCTGCAGCCTGATTTTATACTTCTAATATTAGTAAAAAGATATGTTTTCCGCTACTATAAGCTTATTAGATTTGCTTGATGATGCCCCGCTCGCGTCCCGTGCGTGTGGGTTACAAGCGGGCTCTGGCCGCGTTAAACTATAGTTTTCTGTATTAAACTTGTTTAACTATAGTTGTGTATCAGCGTGGCGGGACGCCACATGATAGCTCACACTCGCGGGACGCGAGCGAGGGTAGCGAGAGTCTGACTCCAAAAAGAAAGCCTGCCACATTACTGCAGCAGGCTCCAAATCTATAGTTGTCCTTTGTCTTGGGTCAAAGAACTCCTTTGTCAAACATTAGATCGTCGTGTTTACGTCGAAGTTTTCTAAGTAATCGGCTACTCGGCGCACAAACATACCACCCAGCGAGCCATCTACCACGCGGTGGTCGTAAGAGTGCGACAGGAACATGAAGTGACGGATACCGATCAGATCGCCTTCCGGTGTTTCGATAACTGCCGGCTTCTTTTTGATTGCGCCAACGGCCATAATAGCAACCTGTGGCTGCATGATAATTGGCGTACCCATTACGTTACCGAAAGAACCTACGTTAGAAACCGTATACGTACCGCCAGCCAGGTCATCCGGCGTCAGTTTGTTCATACGGCCACGGTTTGCCAGGTCGTTCACCTTTTTGGTCAGGCCATTCAGGTTCAGTTGGTCAGCATTCTTAATGTTCGGAACGATCAGGTTACCGCTTGGCAGCGCCACGGCCATACCAATGTTGATGTCTTTGTGACGGATAATAGTACCTCCATCTACTGACACGTTGATCATCGGGAAATCTTTGATCGCCTTAGCAATCGCATCGATGAAGATCGGAGTGAATGTCAGGTTCTCGCCTTCGCGCTTCTTATACGCATCTTTCCACTTGTTTCTCCAGTTTACGATGTTAGTCACGTCGGCCTCAACAAATGAAGTTACGTGCGGAGAAATGCGCTTGCTGTCCACCATGCGGTCAGCGATCATCTTACGCATGCGGTCCATCTCGATCATCTCGACGTTGCCACCATACGAAGCTGCCGGTTTAACCTGCGGAGCGGCAGCCTGAGGCGCGGCAGCAGGAGCTGGGGCAGCGGCAGGAGCCGAAGCCTGTGGTTGTGCCTGAGGCGCAGGAGCAGCAGCCTGGGCAGGTGCACCTTTACGGCTCTCGAGGTAAGCTAAAATATCTTTTTTAGACACGCGGCCTTCGCTGCCGGTACCTGGCACATACTCCAGTTCCTGCATCGAAATGCCTTCTTCGCGGGCAATGTTAAGCACCAGCGGCGAGTAGAAACGGCCTGAAGCAGGCTGATCTAATTTAGCAACAGCGGCACCGTTTGTAGCAGCTGCTGGCTGTGCTGGGGCAGCCTGAGGCGCAGCGGCAGGAGCTTCGGCTGCAGCCGGAGCGGCAGGTGCAGCAGTATCGTCGCCGCCTGTAGAAATGATGGCAATAGGAGCACCAACGGCTACCACATCACCTTCTTTTACCAGTATTTCTTTCAGTACACCACCCTGAATAGCAGGTACTTCTGTATCTACTTTATCCGTAGCAACTTCCAGTACCGACTCGTCCTGCTCTATGGTATCACCCACATTTTTAAGCCATTTCAGAACGGTACCTTCCATGATACTCTCGCCCATTTTGGGCATAACCATTTCTACAAGTGCCATATTTTATAGTTGATTTCTAAGATATTAGATATTAGACGTTAGATTTTGAATAGAAATTTATGAGATAGTTTACACTCCTTTATTAAAAAGTCTATCATCTAACATCTATATACTATAAGTCTAATTTTGAAACAAAGTTAAGGATTTTACCCTATTCATCAACGGTTGTATGCAAACTTTGCCGGATCAGGTTCAGGGCTACCAAAGCGGTGTACTCTATATTGAGCAGACGGTTTTTGTTATAGTTCAGCTGTTTGGCAATTGTCTTCTCCGCATCGGCATAGGCAATCCAGATGGTGCCAACCGGCTTTTCTTCGGTTCCGCCGCCGGGTCCGGCAATGCCGCTGGTAGCTACGCCTATAGTTGTATTAAGTTTTCGGCGCACATTTTCGGCCATTTCGCGCACCGTGGCTTCGCTTACGGCCCCATGCTGCTGCAGGGTTTCAGGTTTTACATCCAGCAGCTGCATTTTCACCTCGTTGCTATAGGCTACTATACTTCCCATAAAGTATGCAGAGCTGCCGGCTATGCTGGTAAACTTATGCGCCAGGTAACCGCCTGTGCAGCTTTCGGCAGTAGCTATAGTTAAGCCGCGTTCTTTCAGCATGTTTCCTACAGCTTCTTCCAGGCTCACTTCGCCGTAAGCAAAAATATACTTCGGGATGATCTGGGATAGCTTTTTTACTTCGGCTTGTAGTTCCTGTTCCAGTATAGCTGCATCGTCTCCGCTGCCGGTCAGGCGCAGGCGCACGCCGGTTAAGTGTGGCAGATACGCCAGTTTTATGTGCGGCGGCAAAGCAAGCTCCCATTCCTCCAGTCTGTCAGCCAGTATCGATTCGGCAATGCCAGTGGTCTGAATTACTTTATGGATGATTTCCGGTGTTTTGAAGTGCACTTTAAGGTTGGGTAATACGATGTCGGTCATCATACGCTTCATCTCAAAGGGCACGCCCGGCATCGATACATATACTTTGCCCTCCTGCTCAAACCACATGCCCGGCGCGGTACCCAGCACATTGCGAACAGGCGTGCAGCTTTCCGGCAGAAATGCCTGCTGCCGGTTCAGTTCTGTCAGTTCAATGCCACGTTTCTCAAAAATAGCCGCAATATCAGCCAGCGAGGGTTCATGCAGTTTCAGTGTTGTATGGAAATAGGCAGTCAGCACATCTTTTGTCAGGTCATCTTTGGTCGGGCCAAGTCCACCGGTCATCAGAATAATGTCTGCACGGGTTTTAGCTTCATCCAGGGCCGCAACTATGTGCTCAGCGCTGTCCGAAACAGAGGTGATCTGCTTAACTTTTATACCTATTTTAGCCAGTTCCGTACCCATCCAGGCAGAGTTGGTGTCCACGATTTGGCCATATAAAATTTCATCGCCTATAGTTATGATTTCTGCGTTTACCGCTTGCATAGTATTTTTGGTCTGATTTGTGCGTTGAATAGAATCTAGATGTTAGATACTGGATTTTAGAATTGTGTGTAATGTACCTCAGAATTTAATGGTAAAACGAGTAAAGCTGTAACATAGCATTTATTATCTTGTTCATGATCATACTATAAAAGTCTACTATCTAACCTCTTAAATCTAACTTCTAAGTTAACGATATGAAAAAATTACTTTACACTTCTTTTATAGCGATAGCTATCGGTGCCAGCGCCTGTACTGCCGCGCAGGTGCAACAAACAGTGGACGGCGTGCTGGCAGGTACCACAGGCGCGCCGGTTACCCAATCGGAAGTAGCAGCCGGCTTAAAGCAGGCCCTTGAGATCGGCATTAAAAATGGTGCCGGGCAGGCTTCGCAAACCGATGGCTACTATAAGAACTCCCTTATCCGGATTCCTTTTCCGCAGGATGTGCAGCGCGTAGAGAACACCTTACGCAAAATTGGCCTGGGCAGCGAAGTAGATAAATTTGTAATGACCCTGAACCGTGGTGCCGAAGATGCGGCCAAAAGCGCTGTACCTATTTTTGTGAGTGCCATCAAACAGATGACCATACAGGATGCCTGGGGCATACTAAAAGGCGACCGCGACGCTGCCACCCAATACCTGAAACGTACCACCACTACCCAGCTGACCAATGCCTTTAAACCGGTTATCCGTCAATCGCTGGAGAAAACGAACGCCACCAGGTATTATGCCGACCTTGTGAACAAGTACAATCAGATACCTTTAGTGCAAAAAGTAAACCCGAACCTGGACGAATATGCCACCCAAAAGGCTATAGACGGGCTGTTTTTGCTGGTAGCACAGGAAGAAGAAAAGATACGTGAAAACCCGATTGCCCGCACCACCGAGCTGCTCCGCCGCGTTTTCACGAAAGAGAACCAATCATAACTATAGTTTAGCTGGCTATAGTGCTGGTAAGCCCGCCCTGCCCCTGGTAGCGCGGGCTTATTTTTTGGAACATAAAACCCTATAAGTTAGTACAATACAGCAACCCAATAAAAGCTACTACGCCCCAAACCTCTGCTGTACTATGGAAAACAAACAGATCAACTATACACCACTTACCAAAGAGAAAGATTTAGACAGACTGATAGAAGAAGTGGGCGATGCCCGTGTAGTGATGCTGGGTGAAGCCTCGCATGGCACATCAGAATACTATACCTGGCGCACGGCTATCTCCAGAAGGTTGATCGAAGAAAAAGGCTTTCAGTTTATAGCGGTAGAAGGCGACTGGCCGGAGTGCTATGCGGTGAACCGTTTTGTGAAAGGCTATCAGAACTCGGGTAGTAAGATTGCCGACGTGCTGCAGGTTTTCCGGAGATGGCCGACCTGGATGTGGGCCAACTGGGAAGTAGCCGCCCTGATGGAATGGATCCGCGACTATAACCACCTGCGTACCGTTAATGAAAAGATCGGTTTTTACGGACTGGATGTCTATAGTTTGTGGGAATCGCTGGAGCAGGTGCTGAAGTACCTGGAGCAGCACGACGGTCAGGCCATAGAAGCTGCCCGTGCGGCTATCAGCTGTTTTGAGCCTTACCACCGCGACCCGCAGGTATACGCCCAGGCAACAGCTTTTGTGCGCTCCGACTGCGAAGACGAGGTGATCAGTATGCTGCAGCGCATCATTAAATCGCCGGTACATACCGGCGACCTGGAGCATGACTTTAACTCGCAGCAAAATGCGCTGGTAGCCGTGAATGCCGAAAAATACTACAGAACGATGGTGAAAGGCGGCGCGGCCTCCTGGAACGTACGCGATGCCCACATGATGGAAACGCTGGACAGACTGCTGGAACTACACGGCCCAAATGCCAAAGCTATAGTCTGGGAACACAACACCCACATCGGCGATGCCCGCTTTACCGATATGGCCGACGACGGCATGTTCAACATTGGTCAGTTGGCCCGCGAAAGATATGGCAGGGAGCAGGTAAAATTAGTAGGATTCGGAAGTTACGAAGGCCACGTGATCGCCAGCAGATCGTGGGGAGCGCCCATGCAGAAAATGGAAGTACCGCCGGCCCAGAAAGGCAGCTGGGAAGAAATACTGCACAGCATCAGCGACGAAAACAAGCTACTGTTAAGCAAAGACCTGAGAACGATAGATGGCTTAGCCAACCGCCGCATCGGTCATCGCGCCATAGGTGTAGTGTACGACCCTAAGTACGAAGCCTTTGGCAACTATGTGCCTACTATCATCCCCGAGCGTTACGATGCCTTTATTTACTTCGACGAGACCGACGCCGTGCACCCGCTGCACATGAAAACCCGCGGCGCCAAAGAACCCGAACTATACCCGTGGAACTATTAGAAGTTTGGGAGTTAGAAAAGGATAAGTTAGAAAGGTGAAGGAGTTTGCAAAGGCGTAAAATTTTGCTACTTCATTTGTCTGAATCTTTAAATAGGGCCCCTACCCCAAGGATTTACAGGATTAAAGAATTTACAGGATTTAGGTTTGAATACATTCCGCAAGTTTAGCGATAGCGTAACTTGTGGTTACCCATGGCGCCAGTTTGTAACTGGCGTTTTGCGTGTGCAGAAGGATAGTACTGCTGATATCAAATTTGATGAATTTATAGTTATCACTACCCTATAAACTATAGTTCTATAGTTGTAGCTATAGCCATTCTTACTTTTGCAAAGCAAAGCCAGTTGAAAACTGGCTGCCATGTTCAGCCACAAGTTGGAAACTTGCGGCAGGAACCGTATCAAAACTATAGTTTCAAGATCAAGCTAAACTATAATTAAGCCCATCGTTTCATAGCGGAGACGCAAAATCTTGTGTCTCTACAATTCAAATCCTGAAAATCCTGATTCAGACAAGACGCTGACTACAAACAACAAAAGCTGCCTTCAGGGCAGCTTTTGCATGTATACCTATAGTTTGATGGGCTTAGGCCATGTTGTGGTAAACAGCCTGCACGTCATCATCTTCTTCAATTTTTTCGATCAGGTTTTCAATCTCTTCTGCCTGCTCGTCAGTCAGTTCGGTGCGGGTATTTGGAATACGCTGTAGTTCGGCACTGATCACGTTAATCTCTTTTTCTTCCAGAGCTTTCTGCATCTGTCCAAAGTCTGTAAAAGCTGTCTCAACTATAATTTCGCCTTCGTGCTCGTAAATATCTTCGGCACCAAAGTCGATCAGTTCCAGTTCCAGTTCTTCAATGTTAAGGCCTTCCGGGTTTATTTTGAAAATACCTTTGCGGGTAAAGATAAAATCCAGGGAGCCGGTTTTACCTACAGCACCACCTGCACGCGAAAAATATACGCGCATGTTGGCAATGGTACGGTTAATGTTATCGGTAGCGGTTTCTACAAGTATAGCAATGCCGTGCGGGCCGTAGCCTTCGTACACCACTTCTTCGTAATCTTTTTCTTCTTTAGAGGAGGCACGCTTAATGGCAGCTTCTACCCTGTCTTTGGGCATGTTAACGCCTTTGGCATTCTGTATGGCGGTGCGCAGGCGGGAGTTTGATTCAGGGTTTGGTCCGGCTTCTTTAACGGCCATTACAATCTCTTTTCCGAGGCGCGTAAAGGCCTTCGACATCTTGTCCCAACGCTTAAACTTGCGGGCTTTTCTAAATTCAAATGCTCTTCCCATGGTGTCTGCTTGTTATAGTTGCAAATTTAAGAAAGCTACCTTAAAAGTAATAGCTCATCTGTAATTTTGGAAAGTTTATAGTTTGCGTTTGGCCGACGGCGTGACATGATAATCCGAGATGCGCAGCTGCTGGTCGCAGAAACTATACTCATGCAGGATGTTGGAACCAACTATGATCAGGCGGCCCTGCTTATTCTGTGCTACATGTTCCTGGTACCACGTTACCCCTTCCTGGTCAAGGTTGGTAGTTGGCTCGTCCAGCAGCAGCAATTCAGATTCCGAGTAAATGGCCAGGCCCAGTTTCAGGCGCTGCTTCATCCCCGACGAAAAATCCTTTACAAACTTGTGCTTTGCTTTTTGCAGGCCCATGCGGTCGATGAGCTGCTGTGTAGTAAGCTGGTGGCGCAGGGGTTTGAACCGCACCTGGAAATCGATCATCTCCTGCAGGGTAAATTCTTCAACCAGCTCCAGGTAAGGCGCCGTCAGCGATAGCGAACTATAGATCTTTTCGGCAGGAATAGCTTTGCCGGCCACGTTGTAGGATATTTCGCCTTCGGAGTGCAGGTTGTGGCCGGATATAACAGTAAGAAGAGTGGATTTCCCGGACCCGTTATGCCCCAAAATGGCATAAGCAGTGCCTGACTCAAAAGTATAGGTCAGGTTCCGGAAAATCCACTCGTAATTGTATCGTTTACCTAAGTTGCTTAGGTTAATTTGCATCTTTGCCTAAGTAGCTTTTTATAATGCCACGTCCGGAGTTACGCACAAAATTCAGGATCTCGTCGCGCTCTTTGCTTGGCGCCATTTCCAGCTCAATCTTGTCCAGTGCTTCGGTATTGTTGTTACCGCTCATAAACAGGATACGGTATAGTTGCTGAATTTCGTTGATCTGGTCGCTGTTGAAGCCACGGCGGCGCAGACCAATAGAGTTAATACCGGCATAAGTAAGCGGCTCGCGGGCAGCTTTTACATAAGGCGGCACATCTTTACGAACCAGTGAACCACCCGAGATCATGGCGTGCGCCCCGATCTTCACGAACTGGTGCACCGCACTTGAGCCACCGATGATCGCATAATCGCCCATCTCTACGTGACCGGCCATCTGCACTGCATTCACCACAATACAGTTGTTACCAACTATACAGTCGTGGGCAATGTGCGCGTACGACATAATAAGGCAGTTATTGCCCACTACGGTACGCATTTTATCAATAGTTCCGCGGCTAACGGTCACGCACTCACGGATAACCGTATTGTCGCCGATAACAGCTATAGTTTCTTCGCCTGCAAATTTCAGGTCCTGTGGCACAGAAGAGATAACGGCACCCGGGAAAATCTTACAGTTTTTACCGATGCGCGCACCTTCCATAATGGTTACGTTCGGGCCAATCCAGGTTCCTTCTCCGATCTCTACATTCTTATAGATCGTAGAGAATGGCTCGATCACGACGTTATGCGCGATCTTTGCTTCCGGGTGGATGTATGCTAATGGCTGATTCATGCGTTTTTCTTAACTATACTTGCCGACATTTCTGCTTCCATTACCAGTTGGCCACCTACAAAGGCCTGACCAAACATTTTGGCAATTCCGCGTTTAATGGGAGCCAGCAGTTCACATTTAAAGATAATTGTATCGCCCGGAATCACTTTTCGCTTAAAGCGGCATTTATCTACGCCCAGGAAGTAAGTCCAGTAATCTTCAGGATTTTCGACTGTGTTTAACACCAGGATACCGCCTGTCTGTGCCATTGCCTCGATCTGGATAACGCCCGGAAGAATGGGGTTGCCCGGAAAGTGGCCCTGGAAGAAAGGCTCGTTCATGGTCACGTTCTTCACGCCGGTTACCGTGTTCTCATCCAGGTGAATGATCTTATCGATCAGCAGGAAAGGGTAGCGGTGCGGCAGTGTGGCCGTGATCTGGTTTATATCCATCACAGGAGGTTTCTTCTCGTCGTACACGGGTACGCTCTGGATAGAAGCTTCCTGAATGGCTCTTTTTACTTTTTTGGCAAATGCTACGTTGGCCGCGTGGCCTGGTCGTGCTGCCAGTATCTGTCCTTTTATTGGTCTGCCGATCAGGGCCAGGTCGCCCATCAGGTCCAGCAGTTTGTGGCGGGCCGGCTCGTTCTTGAAGCGCAGCTCGGTATTGTTCAGCGTACCTGTTTCTTTTACTTCTACCTTCGGCTTATTCAGCATGCTGGCAAGCTGGGTCAGTTCCTCGTCGTTCACCACACGGTCAACTATAACGATAGCGTTGTCCAGGTTACCGCCTTTTATCAGGTTTTGCTTGTGCAGGGCCTCCAGCTCGTGCAGGAAACAGAACGTGCGGCAAGGCGCGATCTCTTTCTCGAACTGGTTCATGTTGGTGATAGAAGCGTGCTGGCTGCCCAGTACCGGCGAGTTATAGTCTACCATCGCGGTCAGGCGGTAGTCGTTCAGCGGCAAACCAACTATCTCTACCCCACGGGCTTCATCTTTAAACGTAAGGCCTTCGGTTATCTCGAAATAGTTGCGCAGTGCATTCTGCTCCTGTAGGCCAACGCTTTGCAGCGCCTGTACAAACTCTATAGACGAGCCATCCATGATCGGCGGCTCCGGTCCATCCAGCTGTATCAGCACGTTGTCGATCTCCAGGCCAACCAAAGCTGCCAGCGTATGCTCCACCGTGTGCACGCGCGCACCGTTCTGTTCTATTGTTGTACCACGCGAAAGATCCACCACATTGTCTACATCGGCTGCCACAATGGGCTGGCCAGGCAAATCAATGCGCTGAAACTTGTAACCATGGTTAGCCGGCGCCGGGTTAAATGTCATGTTCGACACTACACCGGTGTGCAAGCCAATACCGGTAACTGTAACCGGTGCCTTAATGGTATGCTGTTTATAGTTCATTTACCAATATAATCAATTCAAAACCTGTTTTACACAGGAATAGCCACTGTACGGCAATAAAATACCTGCACAGGACGAATTTTCCTGCAAACTTAAGGTTTTATAACCGCCTTGCCAATATTATTTTTTCGTTTGCGCCCGGGAGTACTAAAATCGGGCTTTTTATGCTTTATCGCGCAGGGCTTCTACTTCGCGCTGTAACTCAGGCAACTTTCTGAATACGGTAAGCGCGCGCAGGTTCTGCTTGTAATCAAAAGCAGGAGACCCTTGTATAATTGTTCCGGTCTTTTTGATGGATTTGCCTACACCCGACTGTGCCCCGATCGTGGTTTTATCAGCTATAGTGATGTGACCTACAATACCCACCTGGCCAGCTATAACGCAGTGGCTTCCGATCTTGGCCGAGCCTGAAATGCCGGTCTGCGCTGCAATAACGGTATGTTCGCCTACTTCTACGTTGTGGGCTATCTGCACCAGGTTGTCGATTTTAGTGCCCTTTCGGATAACGGTAGAGCCCATAGTTGCGCAGTCGATCGTAGTATTAGCGCCGATCGATACATCATCTTCCAGCACCACGTTACCGATCTGGGGTACGATCTTGTAGCTGCCGTCGGCCTGCGGTGCGAAGCCAAAGCCATCGCTGCCCAGCACGGCGCCGGCATGTACAGTACAATTGTTGCCAACTACGGTGTTGGCGTATAGTTTCGCGCCGGCAAACAGCGTGGTATTGTCGCCTATAGTTACGTTATCGCCGATGTATACCTGTGGAAAAATGCGCACGTTCGCGCCTATTTTGCAGTTGTTGCCGATGTATGAAAAAGCACCACGGTAGTGGTTCTCGCCAATGGTGCTGGCGTTGCCCATAAAGGCAGGTTCTTCCACGCCTGTTTTTGAGGCAAGTAAAGCTGTCTGGTAATACTGTAGTAAAGTAGAGAAACTACTGTAAGGGTCGCTGACGCGGATCAGTGTTGCTGAAACAGGTTTCTTCAGTTCCAGTTTATCTGAAACTATAACTGCGCTGGCTCCGGTCGTATAAAGGAATGCCTCGTATTTCGGGTTAGCCAGAAATGCCAGTGCACCTGCCTGTGCTTCTTCAATTTTAGCTAAAGTCCTGACTTTAGCCAAGTTATCTCCTTCCACTTGCCCCTGCAGCAGGTCAGCTATCTGTTGAACAGTAAATTCCATGATGTAAAATTAGAGCAAATTCTCAAAAACGCTAATGGTTTGGGGGCGCAAACTTAACAAAAACTTAGCGTTAACCGGCCAGTTTTTACAGAATACTTAGTAGTGGGTAGTGCTCTTCAGGCAAGCTTTAGAGATTTTTAAACTATAGAATTCAGGCTTCAGTGGTGTTAGAGAAACACTTTTTATAGGTGAGACATGATGAAAGTTACGACTATAGTTTACTTCTCCACTCACCCCGACCCTCTCCTAAAAACAGGAGAGGGAGAATGTCTGAATCAGGATTTGCAGGATTAAAGGATTTTCAGGATTTGGGCTGTTGCTATAGTTTGAGTTATAGTTCTATAGTTACTGTAGGTCCAACCACCCCTACCCCTCCTTATCTAAGGAGGGGAACTCTGACATTACTATATATGGAGCTATAGTTCTATAGTTTCGGTTAGTCATCCCCCTACCCCCTTCAAAGGGGGACTTTGCTGCCTGTAACTATAGTCCAAACTATAGTTCTATAGTTACAGCTCACGAGCAGGCAGGCGCAGCCTGCCCCAAGGAACTATAGGCATGAGAAAATCAGATCTGCTTTGACTAAGAGCATGAACTGCAACTATAGTTTAAGCATTGGCTATCGAATTGAATTCAGTCTTTGGGTTGAGCGCCTTGTAGATTTGCGGTGCCTGTAGGGCATTGCGACGTTAGGAGCAAAGGAAATGTACACCGCGCGATGCCCGAAGACGGGGCCTCCCGGCCCAGGAGGGGGCCAACGAAACTATAGCACTATAGGCGCTTAGAGCTCCCAGGATGAAGAGTGGCTATGAAAGAAAAGGCCTGGTTCCAGCAGTAGGCAAAGTAAACTATAGAACTATAGCTTACCGAACTATAGGACATATAAGATCCTTCGGCTTCGCTCAGGATGACAAAGAAGCAACTATAGGCTGAGATAGATTTCTCACTGCGTTCGAAATGACAATAGTGGAAGAGAGCTATCAGACACATAAGATGTCTCGGCTGCGCTCGACATGACAAATAGGGTCACTAAAGCTAAATCAAAAACTATAGCCACGCACCTACTTTTAGAGAAAGGTTGAGTAGAGGTCAAAACAACAACGGCCGCTCTCTATATAAGAACGGCCGTTGTTTAATGTATAAACTATCGTTTAAAGCGATGCTAAACTTTGTTCAATGGCATTGATCTTTGCTTCGGCATCCGCTTGCTTCTTACGCTCGTTGGCGATGACCGCTTCAGGGGCACCACTCACAAAACGCTCGTTGCTCAGTTTCTTCGTAACTGATAGCAGGAATCCTTTTGTATATTCCAGCTCCTTCTGCAGACGCTCGCGCTCGGCGGCTACGTCAATATTTCCTTCCATCGGGATAAAGAACTCGTCGCCGGCCTCTACAAAGCTGATGGCGCCCTCCACGTTTTCCTGAACAAAGCTGATCTCGTTGATGTTAGCCAGCTTGCGGATGATGCTCAGGAAAGGCTCGTAACCGTCCTGGTTCATTACTTTAATAAACAGGTCGAGCTGCTTGGTCTGGGCGATGTTCTTTGAGTTACGGATGTTACGGATGGCTGCCACCACTTTCAGCACACTTTCCATGCGGGAGGTCAGTTGCTTATCAAACGTAGCTTTTTTAGGCCATGCAGCCACGATCAGGTACTCTTTCTCCTTGCGCTCCTTCAGGTCGTGCCAGATCTCCTCGGTAATGAACGGCATGAACGGATGCAGCACTTTCAGGACGCTTTCCAGGAAGCCAACAGTAGCATCTATAGTTTGCTTATCGATCGGTTGCTGGTAAGCCGGTTTGATCATCTCCAGGTAATTCGAGCAGAAATCATCCCACACCAGTTTATAAACTGCCAGCAGCGCATCCGAAATACGGAACTTCTCGAAATGGTCTTCGATCTGCACAAAAGCTTCGTTAAAGCGCGACTCAAACCACTTAATAGCTGTCTCGTTCGGGCATGGCAGGCTTTCGTCTACTTCCCACCCTTTTATCAATCGGAAGGCATTCCAGATCTTGTTGCTGAAGTTACGGCCTTGCTCTACCAGTTTCTCATCAAACAACAAGTCGTTACCGGCTGGTGAGCTGAACAACATACCAGCACGAACACCGTCGGCGCCATATTGATCGATCAGGTCCAGTGGGTCCGGGGAGTTACCCAGCGATTTCGACATTTTACGGCCCTGCGCGTCACGCACGATACCAGTGAGGTACACATTACGGAACGGCGGCTCGTTACGGAATTCGAAACCGGCCATGATCATACGCGCCACCCAGAAGAACAGAATCTCAGGGGCAGTTACCAGGTCATTGGTCGGGTAATAATATAGAATATCCTTGTTATCCGGGTCTTTAAAGCCGTCGAATACAGAGATTGGCCATAACCACGATGAGAACCAGGTATCCAGCACGTCCTCGTCCTGACGCAGGTCGGTTAATTGCAGCTCAGCGTTACCGCTTTGCTTGCGGGCAAGCTCAAGGGCTTCTTCTTTGGTCGTAGCTACTACAAAAGAACCATCAGGCAGGTAATAAGCTGGTATCTGCTGGCCCCACCACAACTGTCGGGAAACGCACCAGTCGCGCACGTTTTCCATCCACGAGCGGTACATGTTCTTGAACTTAGGCGGGTGCAAGCGTATCTGGTCTTCCATTACAGACTCCAGTGCCGGCTTGGCCATCTTATCCATTTTGCACCACCACTGCATCGAGAGGCGCGGTTCAATTACAGCACCTGTACGCTCCGATGTCTGCAGCACACTTGGATATTCATCTATTTTTACCAGCAGTTCTGCTTCCTGCAGGTCTTTAACTATGTTGCGGCGTGCAGCAAAGCGGTCCTGTCCAATGTATAGCTGTGCTTTTTCGTTCAGCGAGCCATCGTCGTTCAGGATATCAATCGTTGGTAGGTTGTGCTTCTGGCCCAGTTCATAGTCGTTTAGGTCGTGGGCAGGCGTTACTTTTAGCGCACCTGTACCAAACTCAATGCTTACGTACTCATCAACTATAACCGGAATCTCTTTACCCAGCAACGGAATACGAACAGACTTGCCATGCAAATGCGTGTAACGCTCGTCGTTCGGGTTTACAGCCACTGCTACGTCGGCCATAATTGTTTCAGGGCGCGAAGTAGCAACGGTAATGTATGTTTTCTCAGCGTTGTCTGATACCACTTCATATTTCAGGTGGTACATCTTCGCCATCGTTTCCTTCGGGATTACTTCTTCATCCGAGAGAGCGGTTTTGCCTTGCGGGTCCCAGTTAACCATGCGCACGCCGCGGTAGATCTGGCCTTTGCGGTATAGATCCACAAACACTTCGATAACGGCCGCGCTCAGGTCTTCTTCCATCGTGAAACGGGTACGGTCCCAGTCACATGAAGCGCCTAATTTTTTCAGCTGCTCCAGGATAATGCCACCATACTTCTCTTTCCACTCCCAGGCGTATTTCAGGAACTCGTCGCGGGTGAGGTCTTTTTTCTCGATGCCGCGCTCTTTCAGCATCGCTACTACTTTGGCTTCGGTAGCAATAGAAGCGTGGTCGGTGCCCGGCACCCAGCAAGCCTCTTTGCCCTGCATACGCGCACGGCGAATCAACACATCCTGAATGGTATTATTAAGCATGTGGCCCATGTGCAGCACACCGGTTACGTTTGGCGGCGGAATCACAATGGTGTAAGGCTCTTTTTTCGGGTTTGGCTTAGAGCGGAAGAAGCCACGCTCCATCCAGCTGCTGTACCACTTTTCTTCTACTTCTTTGGGACTATATTTCTTTGCTATCGACATCGTATACTTGTTTTTGCTGCTTGTTAGCGCTAAAAGGCAAAAATAGGGAAATTTGCTGATTGTTGATTGCTAATTGATGATTGTTGTTTGCCTGAACTACAAATTCAGACTATTTGCAAACTATACTTAGTAAGCAAACCCTGCAGCCCATATTGCGAGAACTTTGCTTTTTTGATGGTATTGATCTCGGGGTCAATATCAAAATTATAAGCTGTAGAAAGATCTGCGCCGGATAGGTTGCTATAGTTGAAAACGGCACGTTCCAGGTCAGTGTTATCAAACAGAGCACTTGCCAGGTTAGTACCGGAAAAATCCACGCCTTTCAGGGAGCACTTCACGAACCTGGTTTTGGCCATTTTCATTTTGGCAAAGGAGGCATAATCCAGCAGGCAATTTTCAAAGTATACCGTGAACAGGAAATCTTCGCATTCGCTATAGTTGATGCCGGTCAGCTTACATTCCTTAAACTCCACATGGTTTATAGTTGCGTGGCCTAACTTAACCATAGCCAGGTTACAACCAATAAAAGTACAGTCGGTAAAGCGCGAACCGGCAAAGTTACTGCCCGAGAAGCCGCAGTTCCGGAAAGTACAGTTCTCGAACTCGCGGCTCTTTACTTCTTTGTTCGGATAAACGATCTTCTCAAATACTTTATCTTCGTGTAGTTGCCCTTCCATAGTTTGCTATAGTTTGTAATCAAAAGTAAACAAAAAAACCTGCCCTTATAAGGCAGGTTTTTCTGGTAAACTATAGTTTATGCCTACGCTTCCTGGTGTAACCAGGCTTTTTTAGCAAGCAGTTCTTCTTCGGTCTCACGGTAATCCGGATCGTCCACGCAGCAGTCTACCGGGCAAACGGCAGCGCATTGCGGCTCTTCGTGGAAGCCCATGCACTCGGTGCACTTATCTGAAACGATGTAGTAAAACTCATCTGAAATCGGTGTTTGAGGTGCATCGCCGGCAATTACCTCGCCGCCGTCTATCTCCACTTCTTTCAGCGCAGTACCGCCACCCCAGGTCCACTCAGCACCGCCTTCGTAAATAGCAGTGTTAGGGCACTCCGGCTCGCAGGCTCCGCAGTTAATACACTCATCGGTTATCATTATAGCCATAATCGTATCTCCTGTATATTTTTTATACTTTTGTATATCGTGTTTCTAAACCGCAAAATTAGGAACATTAACCGTCCCTATCAAATAAAATTTATACGCGTACCATACTTATCATGACATTAGAGAACAGGATTGAAGCTTTTGTGGAACTGGGCAGGCAATTAAAAAACCTTACCCCCGAAGACCGACAGGTATGGGCGCGCATGGCGCAGTCGCGTAACCCGTGGTTTGATGAAGAAAACGTATCCTGTGCCCTGTATGGCATTACGCAGATGCTCGAAGAACAATACCTGCGCGAGTGGCTTTACCCCTATCATCTTAAACAGGTTACACCTAAAAAGGTTGGAGTGGTGATGGCTGGCAACATCCCGATGGTCGGTTTCCATGATTTTCTGTCGGTGCTGATGAGCGGGCACTACCTGCTGGCCAAGTTGAGTACCGATGACCAACCCCTGATGCGCCGCCTGGCCGATATGCTGGTAATGATAGAACCGGCTTTTGCCAACCAGTTTGAGTTTGTGGAGATTCTGAAAGATGCGGATGCCATTATTGCGACCGGTTCCGACAATACCGCCCGTTATTTTGAGTATTACTTTGCCAAGCGCCCGCACATTATCCGTAAAAACCGCACCAGCATTGGCATCCTTACCGGCCACGAAGAAGCCGACGACCTGAAAGCCCTGGGAGAAGATTTTTTCCGCTACTATGGCCTGGGTTGCCGCAACGTGTCTAAAGTGTTTGTGCCGGAAGGCTATACGTTTGATAAATTCTTTGAAGCGAACGAGTTCAGAAGCAAGGTGCTGGACCACCACAAATACCAGAACAATTACGATTACAACAAATCTATACTGCTGGTAAACAAAGTCCCTCACTACGACAATGGTTTTATGCTGGTGCAGGAAAGTGAGAACCTGGTCTCTCCTATTTCGGTGCTGTTCTACGAAACATTCAGTTCGCTGACAGACCTGCGCGAGAAACTAAATACCCTGAAAGACAAGACACAGGTAATTGTATCTGCACATGGCTGGCTGGAAGGCAGCATCCCGTTCGGCGAAGCACAATGCCCTATGGTGTGGGATTATGCCGACGGCGTAGATACCATGGCATTTTTGCAGAAGCTATAGTTTCATTCTTCTATAACTATAAAACAAAACAGCCTGACGAAGCAGATTCGTCAGGCTGTTTTGTTTTGAAAGTATTGATCGAATTATATTCTCTCCAGCGTTTTCCTTATCAGGCTATCCACTACTTCTTCTGAATTCTTGGCGAACTCCTGCGTAATACGGTTGGCAACTATAGCATTAAGTGACAGCATCTCATGCCCCAGCAGGCGGCCCATAGCGTAATAACCGGCGGTTTCCATTTCAAAGTTGGTCATCTGGAAATCGCAGACCTTAAAATTCTGGTACACCTGCAGCAAATTCTGGTTGCGCAGTCCACCTCGCAATACACGGCCCTGTGGCGCATAAAAGCCCGGACAGGTAAGCGTATTCCCCGGAATCATGTCAAAAGCAAGCTTATCGATCAGCATTTTGGAGCCGGGCACACAGTACGGCGTAAAGCCAACGCCTAATTCTTCTTTCAGGGCTTTGCCGATGCTTTGCTCATCTGCTGTCTGCTCCAGCGGGTAAAACTCCATCAGCGAATCAAGGCCTACGCCGAAATGCGAGGCCACATGGCTACCCAGCGGAACAGATTCCTGCAACGACCCCGACGTACCTACCCGCACAATCTTCAGTTTTATCTTTTCCTCGTTTGGCTCCCGGGTCTGGAAATCGATGTTCACCAGCGCGTCCAGTTCGTTCATCAGTATATCAATGTTATCTGTACCCATTCCTGTCGAGATCACGGTCAGGCGCTTGCCTTTGTAGTAGCCGGTATGGGTAATGAATTCGCGCTTAGTAACTTCTATTTCTATCTCATCAAAATACTTACTGACCATGGCCACACGATCCGGGTCACCAACGGTAATAATAGTGTCGGAGATGTGCTCGGGTAAAAGGTTAAGGTGGTAAACGGTGCCGTTCTTATTGATGATGAGTTCTGATTCGGGGATGGCTGCCATAATTTCTGTATTTATAGGTTGGCGGATAAGCTTATCCTGACGTATACTTGGCAGTTGTATTTATAGTTAGCTGCCTGCCCAAATGTATAAAGCATCAGGCATAAAAACACGGTTGTTGATCATTGTTTTTGTAATTTATTTATAACAGGCAGCGCTATAGTTTCACAGGTTTTCTGCAGTTTTAACTTATACTTTAAGTCCTGCTTCCTCTGGGAGGCACCTAACCTAAACCCAGCATGCAAACCTTACAGGCATATATTCACGGGCTGCTTCAGCCTTACAACCAGGCTACGCTCCACATCAGCGATCTGGCCATACAGCGTGGGTACGGCATTTTCGATTTCTTTAAGGTAACGGAAGGGAAACCGATGTTTTTAGATGATTACCTGGCCCGGTTCTACCGGTCGGCGGAGCGGATGGAAATGGTGGTGCCTATTGATGAAGCAGCGTTACGGGACACGATAGCGCAGCTGATAAAAGCCAACAACCTGCCACTTTCAGGCGTCAAGATCATCCTGACAGGAGGTTATTCCTCTAACGGCTACGACCCCGAAAAACCCAACCTCATCCTGACAGAGCAGCCACTCACGCTGCCCGACCAAACTATAGTTAATAATGGCATCAAGGTAATTACGCATAGCCATGTGCGCGAGCTGCCAACCATTAAAACGATAAACTATGCCATGGGAATCCGGCTCATTCGTGAGATTAGGGCAGCAGGTGCAGCAGATGCGTTGTATCACCAGAACGGCATCGTCAGTGAGTTTCCGCGCTGCAACTTTTTTATAGTTACCAAGGATGAAACTATAGTTACGCCAGCCGAGAATGTGCTCCCGGGAGTTACCCGCAAAAACGTACTGCAACTTGCCGCCCGCAAGTATAAAACCGAAGAACGAACTATAACTATAGCCGATATCGCCCAGGCCAGAGAAGCCTTCCTGACCAGCACTACCAAACGCATTCTGCCCATCGTTCAGGTGGATGATAAAATTATAGGAACAGGCAAGCCGGGCGAGATCACAAAAGAACTGCTTGCTGATCTGATTGAGCTGGAGAAACGGCAACTATAGTTACAAAAAACTAACTTGAGAATAGAACAGAACCGCTCTTCCGGACTTCTTTGTTCGGAAGTATTCTGAAGGGGACATCCGTGTCCCCGAATTTCAACTCACGGGGATGTGGACATCCCCAGCAGATTACATCCGGACAAGGATGTCCGAATGAGCGTTTCCTAAGCGAAGGCTACCTGAATTCCAAAAGTCTGCAACAACTATAGTTCAGGATCTAAACCAGCATAAAATAAGAAGAGCGTGCCCTGTTCAGAACACGCTCTTCTTTGCTTTAGAGAATACTTATATTTGTACGTCGTTTTTCTTTCTGCGGTTGAATCCTTTTAACGGATTGTAGCCGTTCATCTCTTTCTGGTAGTAGCCGGTTCCGTCGTAAGGGCGCTTTTCAGGGTGCTCTTTACACTCTGCAGAGCAGGCTCCTTCCAGTTCCCAGCCACACTTCTCGCAGATGGCCACGTGCAGGTTACACACCGGGTTGGCGCAGTTTACCATACGGTCGTCTTCGGTGCCGCACACGTAGCAGGTCGAGATCACTTTTGGGTTAACAGAGTTCACATCCACCGCCACACGGTTGTCAAAAACATAGCATTTACCTTCAAAGTCTTCGCCGCCGGCCTCTTTGCCATATTTTATGATACCGCCATGCAGCTGGTACACATCTTCAAAACCCTGCTCCAGCAAAAACGCACTGGCTTTTTCGCATTTAATGCCACCGGTGCAGTAGGTCAGTATTTTTTTGTCTTTATACTTCTCTTTCAGCTCGGCCACTTTCTCCGGAAACTCACGGAAATTCTCAATATCCAGCGTCACAGCATTCTTGAAACGGCCAATGTTGTATTCGTAATCAGAACGAACATCCAGCACCACCACATCATCGCGGTCTTTCATGTCGCGGAATTCCTTTGGCTCCAGGTGCTTGCCGGTGCGGGCATTCGGGTCGATGTGCAGCAGGCCGGAGTGTACGATCTCGGCTTTGGTACGCACGTGCAGTTTGGTAAACGCATGCGCATCCGACTCATCCACTTTAAAATCGATTTTGGCGAAGCGCGGATCAGCGTGCATGATCTCCATGTACTTGTCGCAATCCTCTTTCAGACCAGACACCGTTCCGTTCAGGCCTTCTTTTGAAACGATAATGCGGCCGAGCAGATTCAGCTCCAGGCAAAGCAGATGGTGTTGCTCACGAAATTCTTCCGGGTCTGCTATCGGTGTGTAGCAGTAATACAGTAAAATGCTGTAAGGTTTATTCATAACGGCTAAGATTCAGCTTAGTGTTAATTTTAATTGTTTAATTGTTAATGTTTAAATTGTTGAATCAGGATTTAAAAGATGAACGGGAATTTCTATTCACTTATCCACTCCATCACTCATTCAAAATTTATAGTTACACCTGACCACAGGCTCTTAAATGCAAAAAAATAGTTGGCGGTTAAATTGCTGCTTACGCTAACCGTACTACCAGTAACCAGCAATTTAACCTGTAACTATCTGGTATAAAAATACGCACCGGTTTGCTGGCAATAAATGACTTTCGTCAATTCGGGTAAATAACAGCAACTATAGCTATAAAAGTTTACTTTATGGCAGCAGCCGGATTACCGAAAACAGTTGCTTTGGCTGGCACATCGGCTACTACCACCGAACCAGCCCCAACGCGGGCATTCTTGCCAATCTTCACGCCACTCACGATCACCACACCCGAACCAATAAAAGCGCCTTCTTCCACTTTTACTTCGGAGTTGATGATAGCGCCAGCACCGATCTGCACAAAATCAGCGATCTCGGCATTGGTGTCAACCAAAGCTCTGGACTGGATGATGCAGTTGTCGCCGATTTTGGCGTTGTTGTTCACAATAGCACCAGCCGCCACCATGTTGCCATGGCCCAGCCACGCATACTCCGACACGGAGCTGAACTTGTGAATGGCATTAACCGGCACTACTTTGTACTCATCTTTCAGCATCTTGATCAGGCCTTTGCGGGCAGCCGAATCTTCTACAGCCACAAACACGTCGCACTTCTTACCGATCAGTTTCAGAAACTCACCGTCTTCCGTGCTGCTCATCACCGACACGTTGTTGATCTCCTGTTGCTGCAGGTCTTTTTTGTCGTCGAGGAAGCAGTACACTACCACGCTGTTGCTGTTAAAAATATCTAAAGCGGCGGTGCCTAATTGCTGGGCACCTAATATGATCACAGGATTCTGCATAGCTTATCTGAAATAAGGCGCAAAGGTACGAAGAAGTGATTGAGATTGAAAACCCCACCTGTGCGTAATGAGCTTTGCGTCCCTTGCGACTTCTTTATGTTCCTTGCGTTTAGTTTAACCGCAAAGGACGCAACGTTTTCCGCGAAGGTCGCTAAGGAGTCTTTACTAACCACCGCTGCGCAAACCTGTTTTGCAATAGTAAATACACCAGGAATGGCAGGAAAATAATGCGATACCGGCTGAGCGTACCAAAGTTTGGTGTACTGATACCGATAACGATGGCCGAAGCAACTATAAACAGCAACAGCATGATATGCCATAGTTGGATGTGCTGCTGCCACCCTTTCTTGGAAGCCGCAACTATACTTACCACTGTCAGCAACAGCAACAGCAAATTTTCCAGCCCAAGCAGCAAATACAATGGCTCCCACGACTCGCCTAAGAAAGGCCGGTAAATAGCACTAAAAAATGCTTTGGGTGCATTGGCAACTATAGACGGCAGGGTTGATTCCAGCGAACTATAGCTCAGGTGTGGCCCGCCCAACGACAGAGCCAGTAAGCCATCGTAAGTCTTTACAAGGTGATGCAGAATAAAATCAATGCTGAAAATACCGCTCATCTGCCAGACGGCAACTATAGCCATACCTATGAACCCGGCTAATACCAGCAACTGCATTTTTATAGTTTGCATCGGTTTTATAATTTGGGAAAGCAGTTTTATAACCAGGTAGCAACCCAGCAAACCCAGCAACAAACCCGCGAAAAAGACCTTGATCTTAACAAAAAGGTATAGTTGCACCGGCAGTAACAGCCACGAAACTATAGTTTGTTTTTGCCCGTGGGCCAGTTGCAGAACAAAGGCCATTACCCAGCACATGCTCCCCATCAATACCGCATCTTTCAGCAAGCCTGAGCTCCAGAAAACCACCGACGGAAAGAACAGCAGCGCAACTATAGCAGCCTTTTTTGTGTCCGGGAAAACAGTGGAGAGTGTGGCCGCCAGCTTTGCCATGCCCCAGAAACTGAACAGCGAAAAGTAAAGCCCGATGAGGTAATAACTGCTACCGGTGAGCAGGTTAAAAAGGCTGAGGATTTTGAGCAGGAAAAAGGAGTTGGAGAATTCGGCAAACTCGGTAAAAGGCACCGCTGCCCGGAAAGCCTCGCTCGGGAATTCGTTAAACAACAGCAAACGCCAGTAAGCATCCGCATCATCGTGGGCCAGTCGGGTTAGTTTCTGAGATGCGGTAAAGTACGTGATCGTATCGCCTTCGCCGTAGTAATGGAAATACAACAGCCCAAGCAAAACGCCCGAAATTAGTTTAACCCCAAGCCCGGGCAACAGATATGGATGCAACTTTTTAGCCCAGCTTTGCTTGTACAGCAGCCAGCCCAACCCAAGCAGCAACACCACATTCAACAAGTATAGCAGCGGCATCACGAGCGGGAAAGCAGGTTTTGTTTCAGGATCTTGTTACCAATGGCGCATTGCAGGCAGTTTACCGGCTGGCAGTAATTTTTGTACAAACTCAGGGCAGCCTGGTTGTCGGCAGCAGTGTTGGCTTTCCAGCCCAGTTCCTCATACAGGCGCGTAATTTTGTTCGATGCCTCTTTTACTTTCTCCAGTAATTCAATGGCTTTCTCTAAATGAGTGCGGTCTCCAGTAAACTGACTATAAGCAGCAAGCAAAGGCACTGCCACGTTTATGATCAGGTTATGTGCGCTGCCTTTGCCCATAGCTTTAGTAACGCTGCCCGGCTCCGACGTCAACGTAAAACGCGTTTGCCAGAACTCCGACACCGGAACCATAAACAGCGCTTCGTATTGTTTTATAGTTTGGGCTTCAACTATAGCTGCAAAAAAACTTTGCCGGTGTGCCAGCACCGCTGCTAATTGCGCCAGCCGTATCGTCGGGAAATTGGCAGGGCGCATGCGCATAAAATTCCAGTGGTGGCGCTGCATGGCTGTATCGCGCAAACTATACTTGTGGCTCAGGAAACTATACTCTTTTGCCAGCTTTTGCACATATTCTCCATCTGCATCCGCTAAAAAACCAGCCTGGCCAAACAGGAGCGCTTCCAGCTGAAAAACCTGCCGGTGTTTGCGAACTATAGTTGCTGGTAAGGCCTGCGCCAGGCGCTCTATGGGCTGCTGGTTTATCTTAAAGCCGAACCCTTTAAACAGTACATGATAAGCCGTGGCTTCCCAGTCGTGGTTATAGTTGGCGTGGGTTTGCAGCGCTTCGTGGCCTTTCTGTTCCAGGCGTTCGGTCAGGGTGCGGCCCAGCATCATCGTCTTGGTAATTTCGGGCACGGCCGGCCACACGTTGGCGCACGGAATGGTGGTGCGGGCTTCCTGCAGTTGTTTGTAGGTAAACAGCAGCGTGGTATCTACCCTGTTTTTCAGTTCCAACACCGGAATTATGGTCCCATCTGTCCTTACTATAGTTTGGTCCGCGTCCCACACCACATGCAGTACCACCTGGTCATATTTCTGGTCGGTCTGGTGGTTGTGGCGGCGCCAGTCTGAGGCACGCAAGTGAATCTCCACACTCCCCGACCACTCTACATCGCCAATTTTAACGATAGCTTCCCTGAAATCGGGGCCTGCATCGGTGTTATAGTAGCCGGTGCGTAGTACCTGTAGCGGCTCACCTTCCGTAGTGGCCAGGTCGGTTTTACGGTAGTATTGGTGCTGCCAGATGTAGTGCAGAAAATCTTCTCTCATGGTAAAGCCGGCCCATAGCAAGGCAGAGGTCTAAGATAAGCGCAAATCAGCAGAAATTAAAAAATACGGATCTGGGTAGGCAAAATGAACCGCCCCTGTTGCTGGTTAAGGTGGTGCTTCAGGCCCTGGCGGCCGTTATCCCTTGTATCCATTTGCGGGACACCAAAAATAGAAGTTGGCGTGAGCGGCCCAAGTTCTGTGGTTACCGTGCGCTCTTCCGGCAATTTCAGATCCCTGACAGCTACTTTCAGGTCCTGGCGTGTGGGCCAGGGTATAACGCGTACTTCCGGAAGCTGATTGACGAGCTGGGTGAGCATCACGCGGGTGGTAAAGTTCTCGGGCGTATCTGTTTTGGGGATGATGAGGAATTGTTTTTCGAAACCAAGCGCCTGAAACACCACACTATCGCCTGGCAGCACAGGAAGCGAAAAAAAGCCGCTTGCCCTGCTGAGCGTGCCCCGTTTTGTACCGGGCACATACACCGCAATACCGGCCAGCCCGGCAGCACTATCCGCCGACACCACCACCCCCGACAACTGCACCACAGGAGATTGCTGCGCCGCTGCCGTTTGCAGGCCAACTATAAACAAGGCTACCGTCAGCAGGCAGTATAGTGCTGGCATTTTCAGGGGGGTTGTTGGGTTGCAGGCTCAAACTATAGTTTATTGTCTTACGGTTACGTAGGCTGACAGCTTTCCTCCCACGCCTTTGTTCCATTCGCCTAAACTAACCTTGCGGGTAAAATAGCTCCCGCCAAAAACAGCACCAAAAGCAAATAAGTATTTCTCTTTATGGCTTGGGTCAGGCAAATATTCAAAGCCGATAAAAAAATCTTCATCAACTGTAATGTTATAGTCCTGCAGGTTAACGGTTACCCAGCCTTCTTTAAGTGGCAGGCGCTTTATAATACTTTTCTCCGCTATCCGCTCACCGGGCATCCCATCCACATTCCTGTAAAAATTAATGCGCATGTTAGCAGAATCTATCTTACTACTGGTCAGGTACAGTGACGTCGAAAGCACATCAGATGGCTTGTTGTTGATCTCTATCAACTTGGCAAATTCAGAAATATCGTTTGTGTCGCTGTTATGAGATACGCCATAAATGAAGGGGTGACGCAGGGTAGTTCCGAACTTTTTAATCTTTGCTGATTTGCTCTTAACCACCACTTCGCGCAAACTTGTGGTTTTCTCCGTCAGTTTAAACTCAGCTAATCTGTCGTTAACTATAGTTTTAATCGGAACGGATAATTCGTTGAACCCGACTGCCGAAAACGTCAGGGTATCGGTGAGGGAGGTTTGTGGCAGCGAGAGGGTAAAAGTGCCGTTTATAGTTGCTGCCGTGCCAATGCCCTTCTTTTTAATGCCGATATTTACATACGGAATCGGTTCTTTGCCGTGCAGCACGTTGCCTTTTAAAACTATAGTCTGGCCGAAAGCGGTGATGGCTGAAAGTGCAAAAGCAGCCGCCAGTATAAATCTGTTCATAGAAAAGTGCAGGAAGTTTGGGTGATAACGCAGCTTTCTCAAACTATAGTATAGCCATTCCCGAATATTTAACGATCCTCCTGAAAACTATAATTTCTTCCAAATCTTGACTGGATTACTTTGCCTATTGGTTCAGACTTCCAGTGCCTGCCGGTCCCATTTGGCAAGGTCGGTGGCGGCATTGTAGGTACTGTGAAAGAAATCTAACAGCGTTTTGTCCGGGTCTTCGGCGCTCCTGACAGCCTCGTACGGAAGAATAAACTCGCCTAATGTATCGTGGAAATAAGCTGCTTCGGGTTTGATGCTGGCTGTTCTGTAGCCTTCGGGTTCCGGGTAAATGTAACTATAGAACGCGGCCTCCGGCAGTGCTTCGTTGCCGGGCCAGAAACCGCAACTGCTCACCTCATGCGAATAAGCTTCCTGTGCTATCCAGTCTGGCAGGCCAGGCACGCCACCCGGATGCTTTGGAGCCGTGCGCCCCGAAAACCGTGAAACTGCCAGATCAAAGCTGCCCCAGAAAAAATGCACCGGACTACACTTTCCCCTGAACTCAGCCCTGAACTGCTTCATTACTTTCTGGGCCTGCAGCAAGGCGTGGTGCAAGGCGCTTGCCTGTTCCGGGTTGTAGGTTCTATGGGTTTGGTCCTTATCAAACGGAATAGGGTTTTCGAGCTCGCAGGGCACTTTATAGATCGGTACATGAATGTCTAAGTCCGCCAGGGCGTGCATCAGTTTCTTGTAAAACTCGGCCACCGTCATGTTTCCCAACGACAGCTTTCGCCTTTGTCCGTTACTGGTTTTTATGTTCAGCTGGTGCTGTATCAGGTTCAGGTCTACCTGAAAGTGCTGGTTCAGCGCCGGGAGGTCGCCGGTTGTTAGCCCCGTGGGTGTCACGACCAGCGTTACGTGCCAGGAATGGTTTACCCAGGGCTGTGTTTTTATCTTCAGTTTGCCGAGCATCTGCGACCAGAGGTGGAGCGTTTCGAGTGTGTTTTTTGATGCGGTGTAGTTTAGTTCAGGCCAGCCGGTTTTCATAGTTCTGCTATAGTTAATGGTGCGTTTTTACATTAACGGCAGACGCAATTTAAAGTGGCCTGCGCAGCAAAGTAAAACACTGAAAAACAGCAACTATAGCTTTAGCCCTCGCTCTCTCCCACGCATGCGCGCTATCAGGCGGACGCTGGCTGCGTTAAGCTATAGTCTATAGTTGCAAGCTATCGTTTAAAACCGGATTTTGACGTGGCGGGACGCCACATATAGCTCACACTCGCGGGGCGCGAGCGAGGACACAGCAATTATATCAGACCCCTGCTCCTGTAAATCAGAAAAATCTCTGTGAATCTGTGGTCAGACTATAGTTTACTTTCCTGAATCGGGACGGTACTTTAACTGCAGGCCCAGCAGGAAATTGCGCAGGATCTGGTCTTTTAGCGGGCGGTAATGCTGGTGGTCGGGTTTGCGGAAAAAGGCGCTGAGCTCGGATTTACTTAACCGGAATTTCACCAGGTCCAGTACATCCAGGATGTCATCGTCTTTATAGTTTAAGGCAATTTTTAGCTTGCGCAGAATGGTGTTGTTGTTCAGGCTTTTTTCTAGTTTAGGTTGCTCGCCTTCTTTTTTGCCGCGCTTTTCGTTAATAAAACCGTTCAGGAAAGCCGCCAGGTTAATGTCTACCAGTTTCTGAAATTCCGGGTCATCCTCGGGTTTCATCCAGTTGCTGATCTCGGCGCGGGTTACTTCTTTGCCACCAGATGCAAACAGATCGATCATTTTAAAATCGCTGATATCAAAGGTGTAACGCAGGCGGCGGAGTATGTCGTTATTGTTCATGTTTATAGTTGCTTTTGCATGCACACGCTGTTTTCAACGCCTGCATACTGGCCATAGTTCGGAATTACGGTATAGCCGCTGTTTTTGTAAAGTTCTATGGCATCGACCTGTTTCATACCAGTCTCTAAAATGGTAGAACTATAGTTCAGTTCCTTTGCCCATTCTTCCAGTGCAGTCAGTATTTGCTTGGCGATACCCTGCCTTCTGAAATCCGGGTGCACAAACATGCGCTTTACTTCGGCTATAGTTTCGGTGTAAGCTTTTATAGCGCCACAGCCAGCTGGTTCACCATTTTGGTACGCAACTATAACCTCTTTTATACTATCCACTTTATTGTACTGCGCATAAAAAGCATGGTCGTCGCCATCCTTTTCTTTCAGGTCCTGGTCAAGTAAAATTATAAGGCTTCGAAAGTCAGGGTTATCGGAAGTGGTGCGGGTTAGAGTTAGGGTTAGCATTGAAGTATAGTAGATTTTAGGAATCTATAGTTTCTTGTTTATCAACAGAATATTAACACCTGCGCCATGGCATGGAAAACAAACTCCACCTTGAACTTGATTATATTCTGGTATATATCCTGTTCCACCACATTTCCCACACTTCCCATAGTCCTTAATGTTGTTCCCGAGTTCGTCAAAGACAAGTATTTCTGTATTATCGTGTTCTTGTTTATGACAATAATTGCATAGAACAATTAAATCTTCATTATCATATTCCCAAGGCAACCTGTTCTGAACATACCTTTTATGGTGAACTTGTAAATTATAAGGCTTATCTGGCTTTCCTTCTGGGATGTTTAAAGTGCTGCTTCTTTTATTACCTGATAAATCAGTCCAATGTATAACCTTCGTATCCTTCCATAATAGGTGCTTGCTACTACTCTTCATTCCAAACACATCTACTATCTGCTTATTCTCAGTTTCGTATCCTCCACAACCTTGACATCTAAATGAATCCCTATCCAAAATTTCTAATCTTTTGGATTTCCAATTACAAGTTCTCAAGTATTGGGCATATGGAATGAACGTCTCATTTCGATAAAGCTCGTTGAGTTCATCTAAGCTGATTTTATGGAATCCATATTTATCTGCAAACAGCTTATCATGGCCATCAACCTTGCAGTAGTCTTTGTACTCTTCTAAATTCATATAACTACCTATTTATAGTAAGCTTGTCCCACCTACAAATGCTGCACGTACTGCTCCAGGTAACCTTCCATTTCGCGCTGTACTTCTAGGGCTGCTTCACGGGCTTTCTCGGCGAAGTCGCGGCCGGAAGAAGCGTAGATAATAGCGCGGGAAGAATTGACCAACAGGCCGCAACGCTGGTTCATGCCTAACCGTGAGATCTCTTCCAGGCTACCGCCCTGCGCACCGATGCCTGGCACCAGCAGGAAATGGTCCGGAACTATAGCTCGCACGCGCTGCACATACTCAGCCTGAGTAGCGCCCACTACAAACATCAGCTGGCCAGCTGTGCCCCAGGTAGAACTTTCGCGCAGCACCTGCTCCCACAGGTATTCTTCGCTACCATCAGCGAGGCGCAGCATCTGGAAATCCTGGCTGCCCGGGTTAGAGGTTAAGGCCAACAATATAACCCACTTGCCACCCTGCACCAGAAACGGCTTCACCGAGTCAGAACCCATGTAAGGCGCCACGGTAACAGAGTCAAAGTTCATGGTCTCGAAAAAGGCGCGGGCGTATAGTTCGGAAGTGTTGCCGATGTCGCCGCGTTTGGCGTCGGCTATCGTAAATATTTCCTGCGGTATGTAGTTAATGGTTTTCTCCAGGCTCACCCACCCTTTAGGCCCCTGCGCCTCATAAAAAGCAATGTTTGGTTTATAGGCCACACACAAATCGGCAGTTGCATCAATGATCTGGCGGTTAAACTCAAAAACTGGGTCCTCAAAATCCAGCAAATGCTCTGGTAACTTCTTCGGGTCGGTATCGAGGCCAACGCACAGGTAGGATTTCTTTTGCAGGATCTGTTCGAATAGTTTTTCTCTTGTCATGGCGGGTAGGTTTTGTCAGGTAGAGCAAAGCTACATTTTTAGCTGCATTGCTGAAAACCTTTTTCTGGTTTTGCTGACACAACTCCAAACTATAGTTTAAATTAGAGGTACCCAAACGCAGATGCAACCATTTTTTGGTAAACCGGCTCCTTTAAGTACAAGCTAACCTGATTTTATATGACCAGACTTGCCGCCATTTTCGCGTTTTTCCTGTTCTCGGCCTTTAGCTGCTCTAAAGAAGAGGAAGCCGCAGTAGAACCACTGGAAAAATTTCCTGCTTATATAGTTGATGTTGAAGCCCCTGAAACTGCTGTTGTAGGAAGCACTCTGCCTATAAAAGTATTTTTTCAGGTGAATAACAGCTGCGGCGAGTTTAACAGGTTTGAAGCAGACACCAAAGACAAAACCACACATATCCAGGTTTACCCGCACTACCGCGAAGGCCCCTGCCTGATGGCGCTGTTCACACGGGAAGTAGTATATGAATTTAAGCCAACTGAACCCGGCACCTATACTTTCAGATTCACACCAAAATATTCGGACCAGGAAATTGTAAAAACTATAGTTGTAGGCGAGACCGGTGATTAAAGGGATTTAGCTGATTTTTATGATTTTTGTCTGAATCAGATAAGAACGGGACTTAAGAGTTTAATCGGGATGTAGAGACGCAGGATGTTGCGTCTCCGCTATGAAACTATAAGCCTAACTATAGTTTAGCCTTGTTTTGAAACTATAGCCAGGCGAGTCTGGAGACTCGCACCTACTGCACGTCACCGGTCAGATACCGGCGCCAGACTTTTTATGTCGTGGCAACTATAGCTCTAACTATAGAACTATAGTTTAGCATCATTCTGGCAATAATCAACTAAATCTAAAATCCATCGCTTCGCAGCAAAGCCGCAACATCTTGCGTCTCTACATCCGGCCAATCCAATTAATCACCATTCATCCCGGTTTAGACAAAATCATAAAAATCAGTTTAATCCCTTTAATCACTGGTCAAAAAAAGAGGCTGCTCCGTTTCCGAAGCAGCCTCTCTCATCATATAAGGTTGGTTTTATCGTAAATCTACCACGCTCACACCTTTGTATTTGGCCTTGTTAAAGCTGAAGGTATCAGCAGCCAGTGTTGGGTTTGCCTGGAAGTTTTTGATCGTATAAGTGTAGCGGTTGCCGTTGTTACGGAACATCTTCCAGCTTTTCAGGGTCTTGTCTTTCTGGTTAATGTACAGGCGCACTTTAAAGATCGGGTTGTTGCGGTCTTCCGGTGCCAGCTCAATTACGTCATACGTCACGCCATCCTGCCCTTTCTCGGCACCGGCATACGCGTATTTGTAGCCTTTCTTATACATCTCAAAAATCTTGCTCGGCGACATCACTTCTGCTTCCGGGTCAGATTCTGTAATAGTTACCTCGTTCACATCTTTCAGGTACGTCCACAGCAACTTACCATCGCTGATCACTTCCTGGCCGCTTACTGCTAATCTATACTTCGGGCCGCTTACCAGCACCGTGCCTTCCACTGTTTCTTTAGACTTGGATGAGGTGTTCTCCATGGTTTGGGCAAATGTCGCCTTAAACGCTTTCATGGTCTTGTACTTGGCACTCATCTGGTCCAGTATCTTGCCTGCTTTAGGGTCCTGTTGTGCATTGGCCAGGTTTGCAACCAGTAGCAGGGCAAGTAGCAGAGAGAAAATCTTTTTCATTTTGTAAGGGTTCAATTGGTTTGCTTAACCCATTGTATTCAATAACTGTTCCAAACTGTATTCGTCCGGAATTAAAACCTCGCGGGCCTTGCTGCCTTCAAACGGGCCAACTATACCAGCCGACTCCAACTGGTCAATTAAACGGCCGGCGCGGTTGTAGCCCAGTTTCAGGCGACGCTGCAGCAACGAGGTACTTCCCTGCTGGTGCTGCACAATAATACGGGCTGCTTCTTCAAACAACGGATCTTTATTGCTTGGGTCGAAATCGGTTTTCTCAGCACCACTGTCGTCGCCCACAAATTCAGGTAACAGGTAGGCATCGCTGTAGCCTTGCTGCTCGCCAATATAATCGCAGATACGGTCTACTTCCGGCGTATCCACAAAGGCACACTGAATTCGGATGATGTCCGACCCGATAGAGAACAGCATGTCACCCTGACCGATCAGCTGGTCGGCACCGCCGGCATCCAGAATGGTGCGGGAGTCAATTTTGGATGTTACTTTAAAGGAAATACGCGCCGGGAAGTTGGCTTTAATAATACCTGTGATAACGTTTACTGACGGACGCTGTGTAGCCACTACCAGGTGTATACCAATGGCACGAGCCAGCTGTGCCAGTCGCGCAATCGGGGTTTCCACTTCCTTGCCCGCCGTCATCATTAAATCGGCCAACTCGTCAATAACCAGCACGATGTATGGCATAAAGCGGTGGCCTTTTTTCGGATTCAGGCGACGCTCAACAAACTTGCGGTTGTACTCTTTCAGGTTACGGCAGCCGGCATCTTTCAGCAGGTCGTAGCGCATATCCATTTCCATACACAGCGAGTTCAGCGTGTTTACCACCTTTTTGGTATCGGTAATAATGGCTTCTTCACTATCCGGCAGCTTGGCTAAAAAGTGGCGCTCAATTTTGTTGAAGAGAGACAATTCCACCTTCTTCGGGTCAACCAACACAAACTTAAGCTGCGATGGATGGCGCTTATACAGTAAGGATGTAAGAATAATGTTCAGACCAACCGACTTACCCTGACCCGTAGCACCCGCCATCAGCAAGTGGGGCATTTTGGCAAGGTCGGTGATAAATACTTCGTTGGTAATGGTCTTACCGAACGCGATCGGCAGGTCCATTTCAGACTTCAGAAACTTCTCTGTACTCAGGATCGACTTGATGGACACCATCTCTTTTTTGGTGTTCGGCACTTCAATACCGATCGTTCCTTTGCCCGGAATTGGTGCAATAATACGGATACCTAAGGCAGCTAAGCTCAGGGCAATATCATCCTCAAGGTTCTTGATCTTGGAGATACGCACACCGGCATCCGGCACAATTTCGTACAGCGTTACCGTCGGGCCTATAGTTGCTTTAATGCTAGCAATACCAATGTTATAGTTGCCCAGCGTCTCTACGATCTTGTCTTTATTGGCTTCCAGCTCCTCTTTGGTAACCGATACTTTGCTGGCGCCATACTCATTCAGTAATTCTATAGTTGGGTACTGGTAACGGGCAAGGTCCAAAGTTGGGTCATAGTTCTCGATGGCGTCACCTACTTCTTCTTCGGGGGCTTCTTCAATTACCAGGTCCAGTTCCTCCTCACCATCAGCGGTGTCAAATTCCAGTTCGGCTTCTTCCAGAATACTTTCGTCTTCAATGTCCAGTTCCAGGGGTGGAGCAGTTGGTTTGGGTGCCACGGTTGTAACAGGTGCTATCGAGCGAAGCTCCATTTCCAGCGCCTGGTTTATAGCATCTTCTTCCTCATCATCAAAGAGCTCTTCGTCCTCCTCTTCATAGTCCAGCGAAGCAGTCGGGTCGGCGTTGTGGTTGATGCCGCGGGCCGAGCCGTGCACCACTTCTCCGATACCTGACGCGGCTCTGTTATGCATGGCGGTGTTTTCAGTAGTCTCCGGTTCTGTTTTGCCGCTTCCCCAGCTCAGGCTTGTAATATCGAAGAAGAAAACCAGAAACACCAGGAACAGGAATGCCAGCACCAGCCCGGAACCCCAGCCAATCAGCGAGGTCATCCAGACAGCAGTTTCGATGCCGATGCCGCCACCTAAAAAGCCCAGGTCCTCCACTGCGCCGCTTACATATATAATGTAGCCCAGCGTTAAGCTCAGCCACAGCATACTGAAACTGCACAGCCCCAGCACATACGACAACGATATAGTTAATCTTCTGAAAACCAGGCGGGCACCTGTAAAGAACACGATCGGGATTACAAAGAAAGCGCCCAGCCCCAGCCACTTAAAGATGAACAGATGCGATAACCAGGCACCAAACAGGCCCAGCCAGTTTTCTGCTTCCTTGCCGCTTTCCTTCAGGCCGGTGCTGTTCACCGATTCCACCACACTCTGGTCGGCATGACCGGTGAAAAGGTACGACACGAACGCAATGATCATGCAGAACGACAGCAGCAGAAAGAAAAATCCGGTGAACAGACGAAAGCGCTTATCCTTCAGGAAACTGATCCTGAAGCCTGGCAGCTTTAGTTTAGGAAGAGAAAAATTAAACGATCTGCCGGATTTCTTTTTAGGTGCAGCCTGCCCTTTCGGTGTATTGGCAGCGGTACGTGGCTCGTTGCTGCGCCCCCTAAATTCGTTCGTTGCCCTGCTTCCGTTCAGCGGTTCGTTTCTGTACGTGTTCTTTGCCATACCCTTCGACTAATTAGAATTCCAAATTTACATTTTTTAGGATGGAATGCGAAGAGCAAACAGCAAGCCGCTAAAAAATTTATCTGGCCAACAGTTTCTTGTTAATCTGACTGATGAGCGCAGGTCCTTCGTAAATAAAACCGGTGTATAGTTGCACCAGGTCGGCGCCGGCGTCCAGTTTCTCTAAAGCGTCCTCAGCGGTCATAATGCCGCCCACGCCAATCAGTTTTATAGTTTGCGGCAGGTGCTGGCGCAGGTAACGGATAATTTCGGTAGAGCGTTTGGTGAGTGGTTTGCCACTAAGCCCACCGGCTCCAATATCCTGTACCTTTTGTGAGGAAGTGTGCAGCCCGTCTCGGCTTATGGTGGTGTTGGTGGCGATTATGCCGCTTAGCTTAGCCTCTTTGGCAATCTCGATGATGTCGTTTAGCTGTGGTTCGTTCAGGTCCGGGGCGATTTTTAACAGCAGTGGCTTTGGTTTGGGCATTTTGCTGTTTTGTTCCTGCAGGGCCAGCAACAGTTGCTGCAATGGCTCTTTTTCCTGCAATGCGCGCAGGTCCGGGGTGTTGGGCGAGCTTACGTTTACCACAAAATAATCTACCACCTCATACAGCGCCTTAAAACAATATAGGTAGTCGTTCAGGGCTTCCTCGTTGGGTGTAATTTTGTTCTTACCAATGTTGCCACCAACTATAATGTTGCTTTGGCGGGTTTTTAAACGGGCAACGGCTGCATCCACACCCTCATTGTTAAAGCCCATGCGGTTGATAATGGCTTGGTCTTCAGGCAATCTGAAAAGGCGAGGCTTCGGATTCCCCTCCTGCCCTTTCGGCGTCAGTGTCCCGATCTCGATAAAACCGAAGCCTAAATTTGCCAGTTCGTCTATCAGTTTGGCATCCTTGTCAAAACCTGCAGCCAGGCCAACCGGGTTCGGAAACGTTAATCCAAACAGGTTGCGCTCCAGTTTCGGGCTGTGCACGCCAAACATGCTGTTACTTATAGTTTGCGCAAAGGGCAATTTATAAATGGTACGCAGCGCATCGGTGGTCAGGTAGTGTACTTTCTCAGGGTCGAGTTTGAAGAGTAGCGGGCGAAGCAGGCTTTTATACACGGCAGCAGGGGTTTAGGGTTTGCTGCCCGCAAAGATAGGGATTGAAGTTAGAAAGTTAGAAAGTTTGGAAGTTTCTATAGTTTGAGAGTTTAAGAGTTAGTGAGTTTGAGAAGTTGCTATAGTTGGAAAGTGGAGAAGTTCTGGGAATGGATGGTTTTAAACTATAGTTCAGTTCGGGCAAACTATAGTTGCTTATTTGGACTTCCTTATCCGGAAGCAATATGCTGGGGATTTCTTTATTCCTGTGAAATAAAAGGCAGTTTACGAAAACCGAAACAGTAAACTATAGTTACAGACCGACCTCACAGTGTTTGCAAAACCTGTGAGTGTCTTGTTTGCAACGAAGCGTATGCTGCAAGTTCAAACACTCACAGGTCTTATAGATACTGTGAGGTTTGCTTCTATTCTGCTTTCAACTTTTTCCAGGCAGCTTCCAAGGCCGGGTTAGGAACCGGTTTATAGTTTGTTTCAGGAATGTGGCTCTCTATTTCGTTGATTCTGTCCTGTGTAGCGGGGTGGGTACTGATAAACTTCAGAAACTCCGGCGCATCGGATTGCAGGCGTTCCATCAGCCAGACCATGCCTTGCGGGTTCAGGTTGTTCTGTACCAGCAGTTCCAGTCCGGCTTTATCGGCATCTGTTTCAGCGCTGCGGCTGTACTCCAGGTTGGTTAAGGTCGAGGCGTTGTCTACTATAACAGCAGCAATACCGCTTACATCGCCAAAAAGGATAGAAAGCAGCATGTAATAAGATAAGCTACGGGCTAAGGCTTTGGTAGAATGGCGCATCTGCACGTGCCCTATCTCGTGGCCCAGCAAACCGGCCAGTTCTTCGTGGTGCTCCATCTCATCCAGAATGGCATCGTGCACCACCACAAATCCGCCCGGTATGGCAAATGCATTTACCTGATCGTTCTTCACAACCGTTACCTGCACCGGGAAGTCAGATTCTACGTGTAGGGCGGCTACATATTCCTGCAGGGCTGCGGTTTTAGCAGAGTCTACGGTATGGCCCATCATCATCTGGTGGTATAGTTGCTCGCCCATTGCCCGCTCATATTCTTCCGGAAAATGTGCTGCCGCTTTTTCGGCCAGTGCCGGTATGCCCCACACAAACAGAACTATAGCCAACACCAGCAAACTAACGCCGCCAATTACCAGCCCTTTCACTCCCGTTCTCTGAAACGAATCGTACTTCGACCGCAGAAAGCTGGCTCCGCTGAACTTCATTTCCAGCACTTCCCTGAAGCCCTGCTCAAACACCGCAATGCTCTGCCTCGGAAAGCCGCCATACTCCAGTACCGTGGTCGCGTCATTAAACTCCGATTTATGGATCTGATCCAGGTGCCATATCTCGGTTCCGCTGTCACCGTCGGCGCGCCAGCTGATGCGGATATAGTTGGGCTCCAGTGTAATAAAAGCGGGCATACCTTTAGAGGTACGCCCATTATAATATTTGCCTTCAAACATAAGTTTAGATGATACCGATGTCCATCATATCGGCCATGTCTTCAAAGGTAGCATTTTTATACTCTTCTTCGGTCTGGGCCAGCGCGTCCGGGTTAAACTCCCCTATTATCTCGCAGTTATTAACTATAGCATGCATGGTGCGCGTAACCACCCAGGCATAGCCCAGGCCAAGCGTAAATACCATAATCAGCAGGTTACCCACTGCCAGCACAAAATACTGACCACCGGTGAGAGAGGTATCCAAGCGACTGTACTTGCCATCTTGCTCTATAAAGATGTTGTTAATGTAGAAGTGCACCAGGTCTTTGGCCCACCAGAAAGAATAAATACCTAAGGTAAAAATGGTGAAGATGTAGCCTTTAATGTTCAGGATCAGCAGCTCGCCACCGTCGCCGGTATAGCTGAACTGAGCATTACCGAAGCGCAGGTTCTTAAAGATCTCTTTACGAATGTTGGTCGTAAACCAGGCGCTGTAAATACCAAATGTGATGATCGTTAAAAATAGATTCAGGTAGAAAACCTTGAACATGCTACCTAAGGTGCCACGGTAGCCCATGTGTATACCGCGCCAGCTGGTGCGTGAGGTACGGTAGCGCATCATGCCGTGTATGGCTAATGGTACCAGCACCGAAAGACCTCCCATAAAAACAAACAGGCAGAGAAAATACATACCCAGGTCTGTCTGGGCCTGCAGCGTTCCGTAGATCAGAATGCTGTAAAGCACTGCAAAAATGCCCAGGCCTTTTATAAACCCGATAAACATTTCTTTACCGGTGCCATGGAAAGTAAACGGACTGCCAGCCAGCTCGGTTTTGCGGTAAATGTACTGCAGGTTTTTGGCTTTGGCCCAGGGGTAATACAAGCCCAGTGTTACCAGCATCAGCGCAATGTTCACGATCTGGATGCTGAAGAGCTCGGTGCCTTGTCCGTTAAAAGCTAAAGTTGGTTTAGATACGATTGTTTCCTGTTGTGTAGAAGTTTCCTGCATAAGGTTTGTTTAAATAGTTTCCGGCTAAAAGAGAATACCATACACCTCTTTAAAATGCAGAATATTCCTCCCTAAATATAGGTAACAAGGGATGTACTTTCCAAACGAGGGCCGGAGATTTAGCTTAAATTCAGTAAAAACAACTATGCAGGAACTGGTTTCAACTCAAACACTTACCCAGATCTGATCTTCAACTTATACACTTCAAAGCAACTATAGCTATCTATAGTTCAGGTGTTTTTTTTCAGACGGAAGTTAAAAGATGAGTTGTATGATCTGCCAGCACCGGTCTATTGCTTGCAGAATGCCGGAATCGTGAATTAACAGGAGTTGGTAACTGAACACGCCGAATCCAGCCAGGGCAACTACCGCATAAAAGATCTTCCAGCCAATGCCTGCCGGGTGGATTTTACCATTATGGTAAGCGATCTTCACGCTTTGGCCTTTATAGAACAACGGAATACTGCCGCCTATGTCCAGCCTTTGTTCCAGAATAACGCCATCCTGATCCGAAAACTGTACTGTGGGGAAATACAGGTAGGTCAGTTTCCCGCTGGAAACACTCCATTTGCCTTTAACAGCAATTACTTTCCCGGTGGTGTGGTATCTGTATTTAGTTTGATAGTAGTCTGTGATAAGCCAGTACACCCCGACGCAGAAGAGAGCCAACCCAAATACTAACAGAAAAACATCCATCTACTATAGTCTTTACCTAACTCCTCGGATGGAAATCCTTTATCACCTGCTTCAGGTAGTCTCTGTCGAGGTGTGTGTAGATTTCGGTAGTAGTGATGGATTCGTGGCCCAGCATTTCCTGCACGGCACGCAGATCGGCGCCGCCTTCTATTAAGTGCGTGGCAAACGAATGGCGGAACGTGTGCGGGCTTACCTGTTTCTGGATGCCGGCTCTGGCTGCCAGGTCTTTGATGATGGTAAAAATCATAACGCGGGTTAGTTTGGCGCCGCGCCGGTTCAGGAACACAATGTCTTCGTGCCCTTTCTTGATCTTGAGATGACAGCGCACGCCTTCGCGGTATAGTTTAATGTGTTTCAGGGCATCCCTACCGATCGGCACCAGGCGTTCCTTATCGCCTTTACCTGCTACTTTTATAAAGCCCATGTCCTCGTACAGGTTGCTCAGTTTCAGGTCCAGTAGCTCCGATACGCGCAGGCCCGAACTATAGAGCGTTTCCAGCATGGCGCGGTTTCGCGTTCCTTCCGGCGTAGACAGGTCTATGGCTGCCAGCAGCTGCTCTATCTCATGGAAGTTCAGTGTATCGGGTAGTTTTCGGTCCAGTTTCGGGGCCTCAATTGTTTCGGTCGGGTCGGTGGTCATCAGGTCCTCCATGATCAGGAACTTGTAAAAAGCCCGGATGCCCGACAGCGTTCGGGCCTGCGAGTGCACCGTCATGCCCAGTTCATTCACCCACTCCAGGAAATCACGCAGTATGGCCGGCGTTATTTTATCGGGAGCAACCTGCAATCCGTTCAGTTCCAGGAAATCCGTCAGTTTGCGCACATCCCGCAGGTAAGCTTCCACGGAGTTGCCCGATAACGACTTCTCCAGCCGCAGGTATTGCTCAAATTGCTTTACAGTGATGTTCCAGGTCATGTAAGAAGTTTAGGAGTTAGAGAGTTTAGGAGTTAAAGAGTCTGATAGGCTGGAATTCAGGGAGTGTAGAGACGCAATATTTTGCGTCTTTTTACTTTATCTGAGCCAACAATTTAACCATCCAACAATTAAACAATTTAAAGTATAGCAAATATAGTTAATCCTTACCTTTGTGGCTTCCGTTTTATCCGGAAAACGAGCTAACACCCGAAGTCTATGAAAATACTGATCCTGAACGGCCCTAACCTGAACCTGCTGGGCATCCGTGAAAAAGCCGTATATGGCAGCCGCTCTTTCGAAGATTATTTTGAAGAGCTGAAGGAAGCATTTCCGGCGCTGGAGCTAAGCTATTTCCAGAGCAACACCGAAGGCGCCCTGATCGATAAGCTGCACGAAGTAGGTTTTACCTACAAAGGGATCGTATTTAATGCCGGGGCGTATACGCATACATCGGTAGCCCTTTCGGATGCTGTAAAAGCCATCGAAACGCCGGTAGTGGAAGTGCATATCTCCAATATTTATGCCCGCGAGGCTTTCCGGTACAAAAGCATGCTGGCCCCGTATTGCACCGGAACTATAGTTGGCTTCGGCTTAGAGAGTTACCGCATGGCCCTGCAGTATTTTGAGCGCCTGAAGCCGAAGCAAATTGGCTTTGGTGCCAAATAAAAGCAAGGGCGCTGCGTTAGGGTATTAAAATAAATTTCGACTTAAAAATATAGCTTTTACGCTATATTTTGTTTATATTTCCACATGATGCTTAACTTCTACCCAGGCCCGTCTAAAATCTATCCTGAAGTGCGCAGCTACCTTACGGCTGCCTACGACGAAGGCTTTCTGGGTACACCACACCGCGGAGAACAGTTTGTGCAGCTTTCCAGGGCTACGGTAGGCCTGCTGAAGCGCAAGATCAATATCCCCGAAGATTATTACATCTTCTTCACCTCCAGCGCCACCGAATGCTGGGAGATCCTGATCCAGAGCCTTACCCGCCACAAAAGCTACCACCTTTACAACGGCTCTTTCGGCGAGAAATGGCTGCAATATGCCCAGAAACTGCGCCCTAAATCCGAGGGGCTTGCCTTTGATATAAACGAACCCCTGCCGGTAGAGCAACTCCAGATCAGCTCCGACACCGAACTTATCTGCTTTACACAGAACGAGACTTCCAACGGCACACAGGTATCGCAGACCTCTATTCTGAACCTGCACAACCGCTACCGCGACACGCTGATCGCTGTAGATGCCACCTCCTCCATGGCCGGACTCAACCTGAAATTCATAAAAGCGGATATCTGGTTTGCATCGGTGCAGAAGTGTTTTGGTTTACCGGCCGGTCTGGGCGTGCTGGTCTGCTCGCCACGGGCTATTTTCCGGGCAAAGCAGATAGCCGAGCGCGGGCACTACAACAGCCTAGTAAGCATGTACGAGAAAATGCTGAACTACCAGACCACCCACACCCCCAACGTGCTGGGCATTTACCTGCTGCGCCGCGTGCTCGAAGACCGCCCATTCATTAAAACCCTGGACCAGGAACTGACCGACCGCTCACAGGACCTGTACGAATTCTTTTCGCAGTTTCAGGACATGCAGCTGCTGATCGAAAACGAGGAAGTTCGCTCTAAAACCGTAATAGCGCTGCAGGCTACCGAGCGGCTGGTAGATGATATGAAAAAACGCGCCCTGCACCACAACATACGGCTGGGCAACGGGTACGGGCCATGGCAGCGCAACACCTTCCGGATCGCCAATTTCCCGGCCATACTGGATGAGGAGTACGAAGAACTGAAACGCTTTTTTCTGCACTATTACGCCTGAGCTACCTGTCTGAATGGTTAAATTGTTAAATTGCTGCCTTATTTAAGCAGCTTTATAGTTGCTTTTGGGGTATAAGCACTTTAACAATTTAGAAATCAGCCATTCAATCAATAAAGAATGTTCAACTTAAAGGAAATCGTATCAGTTACGCTGATCCTGTTTGCGATCATCGATATTCTGGGCTCTATTCCCATTATCATTAACCTGCGCAAGCGCGAAGGCGTGATCCACTCCGAAAAAGCCACCATTATTTCCGGCATTCTGATGATCGCGTTCCTGTTTGTGGGCGATGGTATCCTGAAGCTGTTCGGTATTGATTTTCAATCGTTTGCCATGGCTGGGGCTATCATCATTTTCATTATCGGTCTGGAGATGATCCTGGGCAAAGACTTTTTTCACACTGATCCCGAAATAAAAAGCGGTTCTATTGTTCCGCTGGCGTTTCCGCTTATAGTTGGCGCCGGCACCATGACCACTCTGCTCTCCTTGCGGGCCGCTTACTCGCTGCCCAATGTACTGGTGGGCATTGTGGTGAACCTGGTTTTTGTATACATCGTGCTGAAATCATCGGGCTGGATAGAGAAACGCCTGGGCAAAGCCGGTGCCGACGTACTGCGTAAGGTATTCGGTGTCATCCTGCTGGCCATTGCCATTAAACTGTTCAAGAGCAACCTGCCTATTTAATTTTTACAATTTGAAGATTTGGAGATGTGAAGATGTGGAAATGAATTACCACACATCATTTTCAAATCTTCAAATTTTCAAATCTACAAATCTTAAAAATGATCGAGATATTTACAGATGGTGCTTCGCGTGGAAACCCGGGGCCGGGTGGGTATGGCGTTATTCTGCGCTGGGGGCCGCATGTAAAAGAACTGTCTGCCGGTTTCCGTAAAACTACCAACAACCGCATGGAGCTGCTGGCTGTTATTGTGGGGCTCGAAGCGATCACGAAACCGGGCATTCCGATCACCATTTACTCCGACTCTAAGTACGTGGTAGATGCCGTGGAAAAGCGCTGGGTATTCGGCTGGCAGAAAAAAGGCTTCGCCGGCAAAGCCAACGGCGATCTGTGGAGCAGATTTCTGAGAATTTATGCCAAACATAATGTGCGCTTTGTGTGGGTTCGCGGCCACGCCGGTCACCCCGAAAACGAGCGTTGCGACGAACTGGCCGTAGCCGCCGCCTTAGCCCCCAACCTCCCCGCCGACGAAGGCTTCGAATCCGGCATGTTCAACTCCAAGTAAGAAGTCTGAACCGCAGATTAATCAGGATTAAAAGGTTGATTTAAGATTTCTTTTGTGAGCTCCAGGTACCCATTCATAATTTCTAATTTCTAATTCATAATTAAGCGCAGCATTGGCTAATTCTTACTTTCAGTTCAAGCAGTTCAGGGTGGAGCAGGAGAGGTGCGCCATGAAGGTTTGTACTGATTCGTGCCTGTTTGGCGCTGTAGTGGATGTAAGTAAGGCTGCCCGGATTTTGGATATAGGTACAGGGACCGGTTTGCTCTCGCTGATGGTGGCGCAGCGCTCCGGGGCAACTATAGATGCCGTGGAAATTAACCCGGAAGCAGCCGCGCAAGCCCGCGAAAACTTTGCTGACAGCCCATGGTCCGACAGACTGCACCTACATCCGGTAAGTTTGCAAACGTACGCCAACTATAGCCAGCCACAGTACGACGTTATTCTTTCCAATCCGCCGTTTTTTCTGGCCTCGCTGAAATCCGGCAACGCAGCCAAGGATAGCGCCAAACATACCGGCGACCTGTTCTTCGAGGATATTCTGGCTTTTGCACAACAGCACCTTATACCGGAAGGCAAGCTTTACATTCTGCTGCCACCCGCAGAAGCCACTCATTTTGCCGGCCTTTCCCCGGTGCATCAGCTGTACTTAACTCAAACTATAGAAGTTTTCACCTACATCGGTGGCCAATGCATCCGGCATATCCAGACCTATAGTTTCACAAAATCAACTGCCCCAACTATAAGCCAGCTCCACATCCGCGAAGCCGATAAAACTACTTATACCGCTGCATTTACAGCGCTGTTAAAGGCATACTACCTGCATCTATAGTTTCTTTACTGACCTCGCACGGACTCCAGGCGCTATAGTTAGGCCAGCACTGTTTCGCGCTCTATAAAGTTAATGCCATATGCATTCAGTTCTTCCAACACCGGCTGGTATAGTTCGGGGTGGATGGGGATGACGACGCCGTGCTGTGTGATTTTGCCCTGTAGCAATAGTTTGGCCAGAATAGCGACTGGCAAGCCAACGGTTTTGGCCATGGCTGTGTGTACTTCGTCATCGCCTTTCACTACCAGCGACGAAGTCAGTTCGTGTTTCTCCCCTGCCAGCTCGTACTCGAACAGGTGCTGCATCACGATCATGTCCTTATCGCCTGGGGATAGCTGCCATTTTTCCTTCAGTATCTTTTCCAGTATCTGTGCCGGGGTGGCTCCGGCAAGCTCCACCGGCTTTTCAGTAAATAAGTCGAGCCAGGCCAGTTTCTGCATTATAGTGCCGTCAGCGTCTATGCCGGTATAGTTGGCAAGGCGCTGTTCTATCGTTTGCCCGTTGGTAACAGGCGGCAGGAAAGCTTCCAGGTAACTACGGTAGCTCATGTGTTCAGAGCCTTCCAGACTATAGCTGTCGTCGGTGAGGCCGAGCTGAACGAACACATTCCAGGCAGCACAGTAGCCGGCCTTGCGTAGTGTGCCGCGCAGCATAGTAGGTATATCAAGCAGGTTATAGGGTTCGCGGTAGCTTAAGGAGTCGCGGTTGGCATAGCCTTCAAACTGCCCGTAGCCTTCTACATAAATCTCTTCGGTGCGTGTAAACAGCTTGTGGTAGGGAATGTATTTGTACTCGCCGTTTTTAATGTATTTAGCCGTGCCCTGCCCTGCCAGCACCACGTTGCGCGGGTTCCAGGTAAACTTATAGTTCCAGGGGTTGGTGTCTGATTCCGGCGCAACCAGGCCACCGCAGTACGATTTAAAAGATGTAAGCTTGCCGCCTTTGGCCCGGATGTGCTCGATAGCTGCCATCGCCGACATGTGGTCTATGCCCGGGTCAAGCCCCGATTCCATCAGGATGGTCAGGTTCTTTTGCTGTGCTTCGGCGTGCAGTTCCAGAAAAGCAGGTGTTACATACGAGGCTGTGATCAGATGTCTGCCCTGTTTCAGGCATTCGCGGGCAACCTCTATATGATAGATGGCCGGCAACAGCGAGATCACCAGGTCGGCTTGTTTCACTTCGGTTTCGCGCTGGGCATCGTTGTGCACGTCAAAAACAATGGCTTCAGCAAAGGGCAGGTCGTCAACTAGAGTGTGCAGGTGAGTTACAACGATGTCGCCGATCTTTACATGCCAGTTTTCGGTGGGTGCGTGGTGCAGCAGGTAGGCGATGAGCGAAGAAGCAGAACGGCCGGCGCCGAGAAGCAGTATATTTTTCATAGGGTAAACGTACGTTTTGGGTTCCGGCTATAGTTTGCGTGAGGGATGGAGCGGTTGTTTGAGCTCTTTTGGCGAGGTACGAGCCAAAAAGCGAGCCGCGAGAGCCCGACGGCTGTGCCGGCACGCCCAACACATCTCTCTGCTATAGCCTGAATGCTGCTTCAAGTTAAGGAATACCGGCAGGAAGGCAAACCGTTTTATTGTTTTATCGGAATATTCCGTTAAATTTATAGCCCTTTTCTAATTCTTGAATGAAGATTGACTTAAATGGCAAATAAACTATCGGTACACATAGACGTTGACGTGCTGGACCCGGCCGAGCTTACGGCAGAAGAGCAGAAAGCCATGCAACTGGCCCAGGAAGCAGCCAACGATGCCTATGCACCTTACTCCAACTTTTTGGTGGGAGCCGCCCTTCTGCTGGAAGACGGAACCCTGTTTAAAGGCAGCAACCAGGAAAACGCTGCTTACCCGTCGGGGCTTTGTGCCGAGCGCACGGCCCTGTTTGCCCTGAGTGCCCAACACCCGAAGGCTAAAATAAAACTGCTGGCTGTTACGGCCCGCCGCCGCCACGAGCACGAGCATCTGGCCGCCATGCCCTGTGGTGCCTGCCGCCAGGTAATGGCCGAGTACGAGTACAAACAAAAAGAGCCGATCCCGGTTTTACTGCAGGCCGCCGACGGCAAGTTTATCCGTTTTAAATCGGTTGGCGATCTGTTGCCTTTCCAGTTTACGCCGGAGCACCTGTAGGCTTTTGTTTTCAGGCTGCTGCCTGCCCTATGACCTGACATATGCATGAGCACCACCTTACTGTACCCAGAACGGCCCGCTTTTATAGTTTGGGTTTACCCTCGGAGCGTATTGCCGATCTCTGGATTGTGTGCCATGGGTATGGCCAGCTGGCCCGTTATTTCCTGAAACATTTTGCTCCGCTGGATAACGGCCGCACACTTATAGTTGCCCCGGAAGCTTTGTCGCGGTTTTACCTGGATGGTTTTTCGGGGAGAGTGGGCGCTACCTGGATGACGAAGGAAGACCGCCTGACAGAGATAGCAGACCAGACAACATATTTAGACCTGCTATTGCAAACACAGCTACAGCAATTACCTGCCGACGTTCGGGTAACTATAGTTGGTTTTTCGCAGGGCGGGGCTACGGTCAGCCGCTGGCTGGCGGCGGGTGCGGCGCCTGTGCACCGGCTTATCCTGTGGGCTGCCTCCTTCCCCGAAGATATTGACTTCAGTACCGGCAAAGCCGCTTTCCAGAACATACCGGTAGCTGTAGTGTACGGCACCCAGGATAAATTTATAACGCCCGACTCCCTCCGCAAAAAGCAGCAACTGATGGAGACCCTGGGCATACAACCCAACTACTACACGTTTGAAGGCGGCCATAGTCTGCACGCTCCCACCCTGCTGCAGGTGCATTCCGAACTATAGTTTATACTTCTCTTTCCCATTAAACTGCTCCTCCCGGGGCTGGTAATTTTCATCTTCGGCTATACAGGGTTATAATCTGAGCAAAGGCACGTTTTTAGTTAGTATAACTTTATCAATAATAACTTACAGTTATCTAACTTTACCACCCTGTTCCACTCCCAGTCAGTCGCATGATCCTTCACCTTTCTGCGACCAGACAACCTTACACTATAACTCAATAACTATTATGAAAAACTTATTTGAGCACAGTCACCGACTGATGCAAACGTTGTCTGTTGCGGCTGTATTGCTGCTTGCCGGCTGCGAAAATAACACAGATGTTGAACCTGCCGCCCCGCAATCTATGCACGGTAGTGCTGTAAAAGGAGCCACCAAAGTGTACTACGGCGACGAGGCTGCGTTAGGGAACGGCACAGCACAGGTATGGGTACAAACCGTACAGGGCAAACCCACAGCACTGGGCATAGAGTTAACAGAAGAAGCCCTGACCGGTTTACTTGACATGGACATGTTTGAGTTTGCCCTTCCGATGCCCGGGCAGGCCCATGCTACCGGCTATAAAACTGTCATGATCGGCTGGAACCCGATGGGCCATGAGCCGGAAGGCGTGTATACCCTGCCTCACTTCGATTTCCACTTTTATTTACAGACCATGGGCCAGATCATGCAGGTGCAGGGCGGCGAAGACCCGGAAGCCAGGTTGCTGGCCGGAACTGTATTACCTGAAAACTATACCTTTGGCCCGGTACCTATAGCCGTACCGCACATGGGTGTACACTGGAGTGATAGAAACTCTCCTGAGTTCTCGCCAGCCGGTTTCTCCCGAACCTTTATTTATGGTTCTTATCACGACCAGGTAACGTTTCTGGAGCCTATGATCACGCTGGAATACCTTTTAAGCCTGGAGCCCGGCGAATCTGTAACAATGGAAGTCCCTTCTCTGCTTGTATACGAAGACCCTGGTTATTACCCGCTTTCCTACACCATTACCCACACCGAGTACGGTACTTACATCATCGCCCTGACCGATTTGGTTTGGCATAACCGTAACAAATAGGTTTTACCAGAGCAATCCCTTTAAAGTAAAGTTTACGCCGCCCGCGGCCTGCTTTATTTTAAAGGGATTCTTATGTCCGGCAGGCAAAAACTCCGCCCGGTTTTATGAAACTATAGTTCGGGATAGCGCTATAAATATTTGAACATTAATATATTTACTTGCGTATATACCATAAATCAGGTAAAATGGCCTGTTTGTATCCCTATGTAAACCTGTTCTGTTCCATAAACCCTTACTGTTATGCAAAAGAGTTTTTACGCGTTCATTTTGCTATGTTTTGTGTCGGTTGCCGCATCAGCACAAAGTAAGATCAACATCACCGCCAACTTCCCCGATGCCCGTTTTTTTCTGCTCCGCGATGCCGATAACACCGAAGTATCCGAGCTTGGCTCCGGCAGCATTGAACTGAAACTGGAAAAAGATGCCCGCAACCGCATAAAAGTGGTGAAAGAAGGGTACGAGCCCCTGATAAAGGAATATCCCCGGACAACCAAATGGGAGAAAGACCAGAAAGTAGAGCTCGAAAACCGCCTGGTAGACATTACCGTGGAGCCTTATGATGCCGAAATTTATGTGGATGGCCGCATGGTGGGCAGCAAGCGGACCAGCCTTATCATTGGTAAAGGCAAGTTTCTGAATGTGGAGGTAAAGAAGACCGGTTTTGCGCCTGTTTCCAAAGTATACTACAACGCCCCGGACCGCGAGGCCCCGCCTGCCAAAGACTTTTTTGAGTTGAAAGACCGGCAGGTGCGCCTAGAAGTGGCTCCGGCCGATGCCTCTATTCTGGTAAATGGGGTAGCCAAAGGCCGTGGCAACTCCGATATTGCAGTACCGCTTGGCGAGTGCGTAACTATAACCGTAAATCGGGAAGGCTTTGCCGATGTAACGCAGGTTTTCTGCAACAAACCGGCCACCGATCCTGCTCCGCCCATCCGTTTCAGGGCTGCGCTGGAAGACCGCCTGGTAAAAATAACCTCGGCCCCGACGGATGCCAACATCGAAGTGAACGGTAAAATAGTAGGTGTAGGAAAATACGACCTTAAAGTACCAAAAAATGCCTGCATCGAATTGCGTGTGGTGAAAGATGGCTTTATCCGGTTTGTGAAGAACTACTGCAACCAGGCCAACATGCAGGAGCCACCTCTCACCGAGTATGTAGAAATGGCCGTAGATGAAGCGTATAATTCATCCATCAGCACCGACATGGCCAACGTGCGCATTACCATACCGGTAAACAAAACCCTGGACCCTGAAAGCGCCTGGCGTACGCTGAGTTCCATTATTACCCGCAGCTTTGATGTGCTGGAAACCGTGGACTACAACACCGGCTACCTGACCACGGCCTGGCAGGTACAGAACTTTAACGGCATGAGCACCATCCGGACACGCGTTATTGTCAGCACCGGCGGCAACTCCGGCGACCTTACCTATGTGGTAAAACTTGTAAGTCAGCGTGCTGATGGGGTAACAAGCGTAAAAGAAGACCAGCTATTTTCGGACTGGGAAAGGCTGCTGAAACGCTACGGAAATATTGTAGAAGAACTACAGGCACGTCTTCAGTAAAACACGAACTATAGTTTAAAAGCCCCGGAAGAAACTCCGGGGCTTTTTTTATGACCACCTGAACTATAGTTAACAATCAACAATTTAACAATCAGCAATTTAACCATCACCTTTCTCCCACATCCCTTCCATTACAACTTCCAAGAGGTGCTGGTCCGGGTCGCGGAAGTAAAAGGACAGGTAGCCACTGCCCCAGTCGTATTCCTGTTCTATGGGTATGCCGGCGCCGGCTATAGTTGTTTTGGTGGCGCTATAGTTTTGTTTGCTTACTTCAAAGGCCAGGTGCAGCTGACCCGAACCGAAGTGCGGTGGCAGTTTTTTTGATTTAGCCGAGGTTTCAGCTATAAAGCATAATAGCACCGAACTGCCCGCCCTGAAAAACACATGCCTGCCGGGTAGCTCCCCTATCACGTCAAACTTCAGCAATCCGTTGTAAAATGCTTTGGTCTGTTCCAGGTCGGTCACATACAGGCAGGTTTCTTTTATTTTCAGGATGTCCATGGCTGCTTTAAAAAGGTGATTCATGTGCTGCTATATAGCAAACGTATCGTGGGTGCTTACGTTAAGTTAGGGGAATATGCGCCTTTCTTTAACGTTACCTATGAAGCTTATGACAAAAGTATTTATTCTTTTTGCCGCCGTGCTTGCCGTGGCGTTTTACTTTTTACGCGATCAGTTCTCCGATGCACCCGCTGCCGCGCCGGCCTCTTCCGGCAATTTAGAACGACTTGCCTCACTACCCGGAGAGGTAAAAGAAAGCTCCGGAATTGAAACCCTCCCGGAAAAAGGGCACTTAATCACCCACAATGATGCCGGTAACAAACCCTACCTGTACGAGATAAACGAGCAGGGCAAACTCCTGAAAACCTATAAACTGAAGCTGCCCAACGTAGACTGGGAAGACCTTACCCGCGATGATAAGGGCAACCTGTACATCAGCGATACGGGCAACAACGATAACAAGCGCCGGGAACTGGCCGTGTATAAAGTGAACTATAACGCTATGAACAGCCCGCAGGCCATCCGCTTTACCTACGAAGACCAGCCCCACAAAACTTCTAAAAAAGACAAGATCGGTTTCGACAGCGAAGCCATTTTCTGGTACAACAACACCTTGTACCTGGTAACCAAAGACCGCAGCAACACCGGCGAAGCCCGCATTTACACCCTGCCAGACACGCCCGGCACTCACAAAGCGCAGAAGGCCGGCACCCTGAAACTAAAAGAACCTGTAACCGGCGCCGCCATCAGCCCCGATGCATCTATAGTTGCTCTCCTGAGCGAAGAAAAAATACACCTGTACCGCGATGTGCCCTCGCCGGAAAAGTTTTATGAGCAGAAGGCCGAGGAAATAAAGCTGGATGGCGCCGGACAGACCGAGGGAATTACGTTTGAAGATGCTAAAACCCTGCTTATTACCAGCGAGGGCGGCAACCTGTACCGTTACAAACTATAGTTTATAGTTGGCAAAACAAAAGGGCTGTAGTGTATGCTACAGCCCTTTTTATATTATTTAGCTTCTGCCAGCCTGCCTCCAGGCAAAGCAGGTTTCGGGTTGCGCCAAACCTTGTACAGCACAAACAATCCGATCAGTATCAGCGGTATACTTAAAAGTTGCCCGATGTTCAGCGCCATGGTCGCTTCTTTTTCTACCTGGTCTTCTTTCAGGAACTCCACTAAAAATCTGAAACTGAAAAGCAGCGTTACAAACAAACCGAAAAGCAGCCCAAGCGGCAGGTTCTGCTTATACTTTTTCCAGAGCCAGTACAGCAGCACAAACAGGCCAAAAACCATAATAGATTCGTATAGTTGTGCCGGGTGGCGCGGGTCCTGCGAGGCAGCCACGCCGTTTATGATCTCGTTGTTACGCAGAAACTTAAAGGCCCACGGTACATCAGTTACCTTGCCAATAATCTCCGAGTTCATCAGGTTCCCTAAACGGATAAGCGCACCACCAAGGGCTACTACAATCACGATGCGGTCGAGCACCCACATATAGTTGAATTTATGGTTACGGCTGAACAGCCACAGTGCCAGCAATATACCAATGGTTGCCCCATGGCTCGCCAGCCCGCCTTCCCAGATCTTCAGAATCTCGATCGGGTTGCTCAGGTAGTATTCCGGTGAGTAAAATAGCGTATGGCCCAAACGTGCGCCAATTACCGTCCCGATGATCATGTACAGGGTAATAGCATCTACATCGCCTTCGGTGCGGCCTTCGGTTACGTAAATTTTGCTCAGGATACGTTGCCCAAACACAAAAGCCAGCGCAAACAACAACCCGTACCAGCGTACAGATATTGGCCCGATGTGAAATATTTCCGGATCTACGTTCCAGGTAATGTAGTTCAGTAAACTCATATAAGGGTGCTAATCGTGTGTAGCCAAAGTTACAATAAATCGGGCAGGTACAAAAAGGTAGGATTATAACTATAGTTTCTCTTTTGAGATTAAGTGTGTTTATAGAGAGATTGCCTGTGTTCTATAGTTCATTAACACGCTGTTGTCATTTCGAGCGTAGTCGAGAAATCTATCTCGGATTATAGCTGCTTTCTTTTCAACCCGAGCGTTAGCCGAGGGATCTTATGTGTTCTATAGTTTGATAAGTTATAATCCTATTGTTGGCTTTGCCTACCACTAGAAACAAGCCGTTGTTCTATAGTTTCCTTTCATCCTGGGAGCTCTAATAGCCTATAGTTCTATAGTTTACTTGGCTCCCTCCCGGGCCGGGAGGCCCCGTCTTTGGGCATCGCGCTGCTTTCGCTTCCTTTGCTCCTGACGTCGCCATGCCTGACGGCACCGGAACCTCTCGAGGCGCTCAACCCAAAGACTGAGATCAGTTCGATAGCTTCTGCTTCAACTATAGTTTCCTTATTTGCTTTTCGTTAGAGCAGATCGGTTTTTCTCGTGGCTATAGTTCCTTGGGGCAGGCTGCGCCCGCCTGTTCATGGTATGTAACTATCAAACTATAGTTGAACTATAGAACTATAACTTAAACTATAGCAATGTCAGAGTTTCCCTCCTTAGACAAGGAGGGGTAGGGGTGGTTTGACCAACAGCAACTATAAAACTATAGTTACAACTATAGCAAAAACCAAAATCCTGCTAATCCATTAATCCTGTAAATCCTGATTCAGACAAACTCCCCCTCCTACAACCGGTTGAGCTGGTTCAGTTCTTCCCGGAAGCCGCCGCTCAGGATCGGGAAGCGAAGCCAGCTGCGTGGGTCCAGGTTATAGTCGTCGAGGTGGAAGGCTGGGGCGTAGCGTTCGCGTTTCCATTGGTTGCGGCTCCACAAACTATAGAATTTAGTCAGCCAGCCCTGTATCGTTTCACCGTCTGCTACATTTGCTTCCAACAGTTTCTCATACACTTCCTGTGGCGAGTAGCGCTCAAAAAATGCCAGACGCTCTATCTGGTTCAGCACATCATACGGCATCAGGTCCTTTTCATCGGTCTGTACTTCTTTAGACGGACGCAGCTCTGCCGACGGTTGCAATTTGTTCACATACTGCAAGCCTTCATAGCCCAGTTCGGTCTGGCACCATATCAGCAGTTGCCGGACAAACGATTTATCGATACCCGCTATAGGTGAGATACTTCCGGCGGTGTCGCCGTCCATGGTGGCGTAGCCTACAGCCGCTTCACTACGGTTAGATGTTGCCAGCAGCAATGCATTTTTGATATTGGCCAGCATCCAGATAGCCGGGGCCCGTACCCGCGCCTGTATGTTCTGCAATGTCAGGTCGTCTTCGGCCCAGGTGAGCGGCCGCTGCAATGCTGCCTCAATAATGGACGTATAACCCTGTACCTGCTCATCTATGGTCCAGCTATAAAACACAGCGCCAATGCTTTGCGCCAGTTCCTTCGCCGAGTTAAAAGTGTCATCCGACGAATTGACTGTTCCCTGGTAAGCACAGGTCAGCAGCCGGCCGGTCAGTTCGCGTTTTACCTGCTCAGGCGGCAGCGTTTCAAAATAGGCGGCATCTTTTAACGAGAACAACTGTGTTTTAGCAATAAAGCCAAGCGCAGTTAAGCTATCCACGCCCCGGCGCACCATCTCGGCCACAGCCACCGCACATAACGACGAATCGGCTCCTCCGCTCAGCGACAGTACAAAGCCACGGCTACGGCTCTTGCGCATATAATCGAACAGGCCCAGGCTTAGGGCTGCCATCACTTCCTTATTCTCATCTATAGTTGGCAGGTATTGGATAGGTTCATCTGTAGTTGGCGCCTCGTCGAAATCTACTTCAGCTACTTCCATATCCACATTCCGGAAGCAAAGCAGCTCGTTTCGTTTCAGCAGTTTGCCGTGCTGCGCTATCAGTACCTCGCCATCGTAAATTACCTTGCCAGCTTCGTTGCCCAGCAGGTTGGCATATACATACGTGCATTTGTAGCGCTTCGAGGCCTCCAGCACCAGGCGGTAACGCAGATCGGTTTTACTCATGGCAAAGTGGCTGGCGCTGGGGTTCAGGATCAACTGCACGCCCTTGGCCATGTGGCGCTCAGCAGGGCGGTTTGGTCGCCAGGCATCCTCGCATATCTCAAACGCATATTTCACACCCTGCTCTTCATACACCAGATCACCGATCCTGTATTTCTCCCCGAACAGCTCAAACTCTCCTACCTGGTTGGCAGGCCACTCCGTAAACCAACGCGGCTCGTAATGGATGCCATCCCTGGCCAGAAACTGCTTGGCCGTAAATCCTATTATCTCTTTGTTCCTGATAACGCATGCGGTGTTGTACACCTGTTTGTCCAGCCAGATGTGCACGCCTACACATACCGTAATGCCGTCGCACCACTCCTTTACCTGCAGTAATTTCCGGAAAGTGGTTTCGCCGAGCCAGGGACTCAAAAACATATCTTCGCAACCATAACCGGTAATGCAGAGCTCAGGCAGCAGCAGTATGTTTACCTGGCGGGAAATGGCTTCGTTAATGGCTTCTTTAATGTTCTGCAGGTTGTTGTCCCAGTCCATCGGGGTCTGGTTCAGAGCGGCGCCTGCCAGCGTGAGTACATTTTTTTTCATAGATAATATTAAACGCAACTATAGCCGGCAAGTTAAGTTTTATTGTTGGATGGCCGAAAGGTTAAATTGCTAAAGGTTGATGGTTGTTTAACAGGATGAGTTGCTCTTAAGAAACCAGCAACTAAACTATAGTCAGCATTTACAAAACAGCCTAAAGCAAAAAAGACGCAAGGTGTTGCGTCTTTACATTTCTTTAAAATTTAACTATAGCTTTCTGAGCAATTAAGAAATCTTCAGGATCTCCAGGCTTTTTTCTGCGGCAGCCTGGTCGGCTTTTTTCTTGGATAAGCCCACACCGGTAGCAACAGGCTTATCTCCAATGTACACTTCCGATGTAAACTCGGTGGTATTGCCCTGCTGCTTTTTCCTGATGCTCTCGAAGCGGATCTCCATGTTCTGGCTTTGCGCCCACTCGATCAGTTTACTTTTGAAATTGGCAGTCGTGTTTACGAGCTGGTGCAGGTCTACGTGGGGCTTTATCAGTTTGCCCAATATAAACTGGCGCGTCATGTTATAGCCTTTGTCCAGATAAATGGCTCCTACCAGCGCTTCCAGGGCATTGCCGTTCACAGACTTATGGCGGTTAGATCCCGTTTCTACTTTTACCAGCAGGTTCAGTCCTATTTTTACGGCAATATGGTTCAGCGACTCACGGTTAACAATGCGTGAGCGGATCTCTGTCAGAAAACCTTCGTCTTCGTACGGAAACTTACGGAAAAGTAACTCAGCTACCACAGCACCCAGCACGGCATCACCTAAAAACTCAAGGCGCTCGTTGGTATCGTGTTTTGTACCTGCTGCCTGTCGGGCAAACGAGGTATGGGTAAGGGCAAGTTTATACAGCCTGATATTATCGGGTGTACTCCCTGTAATACCGGCAATGGCGCGTACTAATTCTCTATCCCTGTTAAATACTCTCTGGTAGAAACGCCGAACCGGTTTAATAGGACCAAGCACTAATCGTTCAGTTGTCTGAAAATTACGGATGTGTTGTGACCGCCAAAACCAAAGGTATTGCTCAACGCCACTTTTACTTCGCGCTCCTGTGCCTTGTTAAAGGTAAAGTTCAGGTTCGGGTTAAAGCTTTCGTCGTCGGTAAAATGGTTAATGGTTGGTGGCACCACGTTGTTTTTGATAGCAAGGATAGAAGCAATAGCCTCAATCGCACCGGCAGCTCCCAGCAGGTGGCCTGTCATAGACTTGGTAGAGCTGATGTTGAGCTTGTAGGCATGTTCGCCAAACACTGTCTCGATCGCTTTCGCCTCGCTTATGTCGCCAAGTGGGGTGGATGTACCGTGTACGTTAATATAATCTACTTCTTCCGGCTTGATGTGGGCATCACGCAGTGCATTCTTCATTACATTCAGGGCACCCAATCCTTCCGGGTGTGGTGCTGTAATGTGGTAAGCATCTGCAGACATACCGCCACCTAATATCTCGGCATAGATCTTTGCTCCGCGGGCCTTAGCGTGCTCATACTCTTCCAGTATAAGAGCGCCGGCGCCTTCGCCAAGCACAAATCCATCGCGGTCCTTATCAAACGGGCGGGATGCAGTTTCAGGGGAATCGTTGCGCTCCGAAAGGGCTTTCAGGGCATTAAAACCACCTATACCGGCTTCTGTTACAGCTGCTTCCGAACCACCCGATACGATCACATCAGCTATACCTAAACGGATATAGTTAAAGGCATCGAGTAGAGCGTTGGTAGCAGAGGCGCAGGCCGAAACGGTAACAAAGTTAGGGCCACGGAAGCCATACTTAATAGAGATCTGACCGGCGCTGATGTCAGCGATCATCTTCGGGATGAAGAACGGGTTGAAGCGTGGTGTGCCATCGCCGTTGGCGAAGTTCACACACTCTTCCTGGAACGTGCGCAAGCCGCCAATTCCAGATCCCCAGATCACGCCCACGCGGTCCGGATCGTAGTTACCTTCAGTTAAGTTTGCGTCTTGTACAGCCTCGTCGGCCACTACAAGCGCAAACTGTGTAAACAGGTCCATTTTGCGGGCCTCTTTACGATCAAAGTATTTTTCCGGATCGTATCCTTTTATTTCACAGGCGAACTGTGTTTTAAACTTACTCGCATCAAAGCGTGTGATAGGCGCAGCTCCACTCACGCCATTAACAAGGCCGTTCCAATACTCTGCAACGGTATTTCCAAGTGGCGTGAGTGCGCCCAGCCCAGTAACTACAACTCTCTTAAGCTCCATAAGCTGTTACCAGAGGATAGATATAGTAGAAAAATCTTATACTTAAAAAGGGATTATTATTTTGCGTGCTCTTCCAGGTAGCTGATAGCCTGACCTACAGTGGCGATGTTCTCAGCCTGATCATCTGGAATAGATACGTTGAACTCTTTTTCAAATTCCATGATAAGTTCTACTGTATCTAATGAATCTGCGCCAAGGTCGTTAGTGAAGCTAGCCTCAGGAGTAACCTCTGACTCTTCCACGCCAAGCTTATCGATGATGATAGCTTTTACTTTTTCTGCGATTTCTGACATTTTTCTTATAGTTTATTAAAACACTGTGCAAAGAAATATAATTAGGCAGACAATGCCAAAAAAAATTACTCTATTCGTTCTAAAGCAAAAGTTTTGGCCTGTAGCTGTCTTATTCCAAAGTAGCTTCTTAAATTTAGGCGCCAAAGCAATACAATGAAATTATTTTACCTCGACGATGATTACGAATACGATTTTGACCTGTATGGGTTGGTTTCGTCGGGGAAGGAGTACACCCTGGCCTGGTGGCTGAACAAAACGTTTGCCATGCGCCTTATAAAACAGACCGACCTGTGCTACACCCTGCCCGACAGGCAGCAGATGCTGGTCTCCAACTATGAGTTCTGTTCCGAGCACAGCACGATCAGGTTGCTGCGCAACAAGGCACTGGGCACTATTACTGCACGCAAGCCTTACCTGCTCCCGGAAATAAAGCAGTACGACTATGTGCTGCATATTACGGGGTCGTTGCCCAGGTTGTACCCGCATAATTTTATAAACACCCTGTTGCGCATACCGTTAGTACAGTATGTAAAACAATTCGACCCGCTGGCTCTTAACAATAAAGAGAATCTGATTTTTTAAATATGAATACTACGTTTAACAAAACAAAGGTGCTTGCCACCGTAGGTCCTGCTTCCAACACGTTCGAGCGTTTATTATCGCTGGTGAGGGAAGGCGTGGATGCCTTTAGGCTTAATTTCTCGCACGGAGAACACTCCGAACACCTGGAAGTGATCAATCATGTGCGCGAAATAAACCGTCAGTTTAATACAACCGTGTGCCTTGTGCAGGATCTGCAGGGTCCTAAGATCAGGATCGGCGAAGTGGAGAATGGCGGCGTAGAGATACACGAGGGACAGGAAATTCTGCTGCGCTGCGATGGTTCTCTGAGCGTACCGGGCCGACTGGCCACCAACTATACGCACCTGGCCCAGGATGTAAAAGCCGGCGATGCCATCCTGATTGATGACGGTAAACTGGAACTGAAGGTACTGCATACAGATAACGACCAGGAAGTGCGCTGCCAGGTAATCTATGGTGGTGTAGTAAAACCCCGCAAAGGCATTAACCTGCCCGACACCAGCGTATCGGCACCGTCGTTAACAGAGAAAGACCTGCGCGACCTGCACTTTGGCCTGGACCACGACGTGGAATGGGTAGCCCTTTCGTTTGTGCGTTCTGTAAAAGATATAAACGAGATAAAGCGCATTATAGAAGAGCGCGGCAAAGATACCCGCGTTATTGCCAAAATAGAGAAACCTGAAGCTATCCGTAACATCGACGAGATCATTGCGGCTACTGATGCCATTATGGTTGCCCGCGGCGACCTGGGTGTGGAAGTTGGCATGGAACAGGTGCCGATGATACAGAAAATGGTAGTGGAGAAGAGTAACCGTGCTGCCAAGCCAGTGATCATTGCTACCCAGATGATGGAAAGCATGATCGTGAATCCGCGCCCAACGCGTGCCGAGACCAACGACATTGCCAACGCGGTAATTGACGGGGCCGACTGCCTGATGCTGAGCGCCGAAACTGCTGTTGGTGCCTACCCGGTAGAAACGATCCGCAGTATGATCCTGACCATCCGTACCGTAGAGACGCATGCCGATATCTTTAACAAGAACTTTGTTCTGAATCCGCACTCGCCTTTCTTCTGCAACGACAGCCTGGTAGCCAATGCCTGTAACCTGGCCCGCGACACCAACGCCCGTGCCGTGATCGGTATGACCAAATCAGGCTACACGGCGTTCCAGCTGGCCAAGTACCGTCCGAAGTCGGATATCTTTATTTTTACAGAGAACACCAAGCTGCTGACCACGCTTAACCTGGTGTGGGGTGTAAGAGGCTTCCATTACGACAAGTTCGAGTCTACGGACGCTACGATTGCCGACATTAAGGAGATCCTGCTGGAGGGTGGCTATATTGAGAAAGGTGATGTGTTCATTAACACGGCCAGTATGCCGATAAACGAGCAGAAAAGAACCAATATGATAAAGCTGAGCATAGCTTAACTATAGTTCTATAGTTCTGATTAAAACAAGAAAGCGCCGGTAACTGCTATAGTTGCCGGCGCTTTTTATTTATCCTTAGTTGTTGAGCCGCGCTTTTCGGGCAATTGTGTTTCAGCGTTCAGTTATTCCGCTACAGTTGAGCAAAGCCGGTGCACTAACTATAAACACAAAAAGCCTTGCGCGCGTGCACAAGGCTTTGAAACTATTTACTCCGCAAAAATTACGCAGCCAGCGTGTTTACAAACTTAGCCAGTTTAGACTTGTTGTGAGCCGCTTTGTTTTTGTGGATGATGTTTTTCTTAGCCAGACGGTCAATCATTGAAGAAACTGTCTTGTACAGTTCCTGCGCCTCGGCTTTATCAGTTGTGCTTCTCAGTTTTTTGATGAAGGTACGAGTAGTTTTCGCCTGGTATCTGTTACGAAGACGTTTAGCGTTATTCGCTCTGATTCTTTTTAATGCCGACTTATGGTTAGCCATGTTATTTTATACTGTTAAATATTTTGTTCCGTATCTTGAATGAGTTTGCAAAGGTATATTCTTTACAATTAATTTCCAAAGCTTGTTCCCCAGAAAAATATTTTAACTCATTTATGGTTACAAAGGTAAAACCAAATCAGCAAATTAACACTATATACATGCTGCTATATACTACGTAAATTCAGATCATGTCATTTGTTACACGTCTATTAGTCACATTTATAGTTGCCGGGGGCATTGTAGCCTGCTCTCCTGATACCGATGCACCACCTGCCCCACAGGCAGAACACAAGCCTACCCCCTACCAGCTGAACATACCGGCTACACTGTCGCGCAATTTTATAATACCCGATGATAACCCGCTTACAGAAGAGGGCGTGCTGCTGGGCAGACACCTGTTTTATGAGAACAGGCTCTCGGGCAACAATACTATGTCGTGCGCTACCTGCCACCAGCAACAGAAGGCGTTTACCGATGGAAAATCGGTGAGCTTTGGCATAGACCGCCTGCCAACCAAACGAAGCACCATGAGCCTGGCCAACATGCTATGGTTTACTGCCTTCAACTGGGATGGCAGCGCTAAATCTTTAGAAGAACAGGCCCGCGGCCCTATCGAGAACCCGGTAGAGATGCACGAAACAATGGCGAATGCCGTAAGTGAGCTGCAACGCACGCCCATTTATCCGCCCCTGTTCTATAAAGCGTTTGGCGACAGCACCATTACCGAGGAAAACGTACTGAAAGCACTGGCCCAGTTCCAGCGCACGCTTATTTCTGCTGATTCGCGGTATGACCGATACCTGCAGAGCAAAGAGGTTTTTACCCCCGACGAGGCGGAAGGCATGCGCCTGTTTATGACGCACCCCGAACCCAGCCAGGGCATACGCGGCGGCAACTGCGGCGACTGCCATGGCGGCACCCTGATCTCGCTGAAAGGCTTCCATAACAACGGCCTCGACTATACTTTTAAAGACAACGGCCTGGGCGGTGTAACCGGCCGCGAAACCGACAACGGCAAGTTCAAGGCGCCATCGCTGCGCAACATTGCCCTGACAGCGCCTTACATGCACGACGGCCGTTTTAAGTCCCTGGAAGAGGTGCTGGACCACTACAACGAGCACGTTATTTACAACAGTCCTAACATCGACCCGCTGATCACGGAAGCATCAAATGTGCAGAATGGCCGAAGTCTGAAATTAACAGCCGACGAAAAGCAGAAGATCATCAGGTTCCTGCATACTCTCACCGACTCCACGTTTATACAGGACCCCAAATTCGCAAACCCTTTTACCAGATAAGCCATGCACCAATTATACAGACACACCCTTACAACTATAGCTATAGTTTGCACACTGCTCTTTACGGCCTGCTCGTCGGATGACGAGGAACCTATAGTTGCCAATGTAGAGGTAGTGGTAGAGAACACGGTGGCAGGACACCCGCTGAAGCTGACAGACACAACCTACACCAGCCCAACCGGCGATATTTATGCAGTGCATGAACTGGCCTATTTTATGAGCAACATCAAGCTACTGAATGCCAGCGGCGAAGCCGTTTATATAGAGCCCGATAGTTACCACCTGATAGAGGAACAGACAGGCAAACGTACATTTACACTTAAAAACGTGAAAGCCGACACCTATACAAAATTGCAGTTCGGAGTTGGCGTAGATGCTGCCCGCAACCACTCTACAGACCAGTACGGCGACCTGGATCCCAGCTCTTCAATGGTATGGGACTGGGACACAGGCTACAAGTTCTTTTCGTTGGTAGGCAATTATACAGCCAACACAAAAGCCGGCGGGCTGGTATTCCATATTGGCGGCGATGCTAACTATAAAACAGTAACTGTAGACCTGCAGCAGCCGCTCGTTATTAAAGCCACCGAAGGAAACCGCATAACTATAGTTACCGACCTGAACGCCATATTTCAGGATCCGCACCCGATAGATTTTGATGAGATAAACACGGCCATGACCGGCCCGGATGCCGCTAAAATTGCCGAGAACTATAGCACCGGCTTTTTCAGGAAAGTAACCGCAGAGTAATTCAGGATGTGGCGCAGCAGCTTAAAACCAAGGTATAGTGTTGCAATTGTGCTGCTTGCCTTTTGCGCTATAGTTACGGCCTGCGACCAGCCAGCTGCCGTGGCGCCTGTACCGGATTATGTAACCTTGCCCGTGCCGGCAAACTTTCCGGAGCCTTTGGCCCAGCCTGCACATAATAAAGCCACAGCACAAGGCATTCTGTTAGGCAAAACACTCTTCTTCGACCCTACCCTTTCGGCAAACGGAGAAGTTTCCTGTGCCACCTGCCACCAACCCGACAAAGCTTTTTCGGATGGGCAGTCACTCTCTGAGGCAGGAGTATCGGGGAAGCCATTGAGACGGCACGCACCGGCCCTTATAAATTTGGCCTGGATGGATGGTCTGTTCTGGGATGGAGGTGCCCGGAACCTGGAATCGTTGAGCTTTGCCCCGCTGCGCCACCCCGATGAGATGGGACAGGATATTGCCGGACTGGTTGCCCGCATGCAGCAGCACCCCACTTACCCTGCCATGTTCAAAGCGGCTTTCGGCACCGATTCGGTTACAGCGGCAGCACTGGGGAGGGCGCTGGCACAGTTTCAGCGCACATTAATCTCGGCCAACTCGCGCTACGACCGTTATGTGCGGCAAGAACCGAATGGGGCTTTATCCGACCACGAGCTACAAGGCCTGTACCTGTTCCGGCAACACTGCAGCAGTTGCCACGCCACCGACCTGTTCACCGATAACCGCTACCATAACAACGGGCTCGATGCCAGCTTCCCGGGCAGTGACGAAGACCTGTACTTTGGTTACGGGCGCATTTCCCGCAAACCGGAAGACATCGGGAAATATAAAACACCAACCCTGCGCAACATTGCCCTGACTGCGCCTTACATGCACGATGGTCGTTTTAAAACGCTGCCGGATGTGCTTGACCACTATAGCCACGGTGTAAAATGGTCGGAGACTTTAGCCCCAGCACTGCAGCAACACCAGAAGCCGGGCATTCCTTTAACCGAAACCGAAAAAGAAAAGCTCATTGCCTTTCTGCACACCCTCACCGATGCCGGTTTTATCAGAGCCCACACCCCTGCGCCATAAACTATAGTTATAAAAAAAAGCCGCTGCAACTATAGTTACAGCGGCTTTTTCAGCATTTTTTATGAAACAGGATTAGTTGTTATCGCGTTTCACGTCCACATCTACGTCAATATCGTCGATCTTGCCTAAACGTTTCTGAACACTGTTCTCGAACTCGTTCCAGTCGGCTTTAACTTCTTCCCACTCACGACGGGTTTCTTCATCCCAGGTAGAAGATTCAGCTTCAAACTCAGCCTCTTTACGGTTATATTCTGCACGCATTTCGCGGTACTCGTCAGCTGTTACTGTTTCAGCTTTAGCAGTGTTAGTTCTAACCCAGCCAGTAAATTCATCATATTCCTGGTTGGCTTCAGCGCCAGCTTCGTTCAGTTCAGCATTTGCTTCAGTGTTTGCTTCTGATACTTCAGCCTGTGTTTCGTCTACAGCTGAATTTGTCTCATTCTGTGTTTCCTGGCCACAGGCAAACATAAAAAAGCCAAGTGCCAGCGCCATTCCTATTGATTTAATATTCGATACGATTTTCATAGTTTTGTAATTTTTGTTACTGCCTGTTTTACGCATCAAACAAAATATTGATATACCCAACTATAAAATTCCTCTACAAAAGCAATAATGCAAAAATAAAATACAATTTCTGGTCAACATTTTTAACTATAGTTTGTTAAGCACATAGCACTATAGAAAGAGCGCCAATTAAACAACTCCTGGGTTTAAAAGTTAATTTTGTGCTGCAAGCATAATAATCTGATTACCCTCGTATAATTAACTATAATACCACAGTTTTTTAGCCATGCCTATCTTATCATCATCCTACAAGGCACCCTTTTACCTTTTTAACGGGCACCTCCAAACCATTATCCCAAGCTTGTTCAGGCAGGTGGGCGGCATAACGTACAGTCGCGAGCGGCTTACCACCCCCGATCAGGATTTTATAGATGTGGACTGGTCGCAGGTGGGTGGCGATAGCCTGGTGGTGTTGTCGCATGGGCTGGAAGGCGATAGCAGCCGGCCTTACATTTTAGGAATGGTGCGTGCTTTTAACGAGCGTGGCCTGGATGCCCTGGCCTGGAACTACCGTAGTTGCAGTGGCGAACCAAACAAATTGCTACGCTCCTACCACCTGGGCGCTTCCGATGACCTGCAGTTTGTAGTGGAACATGCCCTGCATACAGGCAACTATAACACCGTACACCTGATAGGTTTTAGTGCGGGGGGCAACATTACACTTAAGTACCTGGGCGAGAACCCGGCACAGGTTCCTGCTGAAGTGAAGCGTGCCTGTGTGTTCTCTGTTCCGGTAGACCTGAAAGCTTCGGCCCAGAAAATTTCACGCATCTACACCCAACGTTTCCTGAAGACCCTGGGCGAAAAACTGGAGCAAAAACGGCAGCTATATCCCAACGAGGTAGACCTGACCGACTACAGCGTTTTCTGGTCTTTCCCGGAGTTCGACAACCGCTACACCGCCCCGATCCATGGTTTTAAAGATGCAGATGATTATTATACCAAAGTCAGTTCGCGGCAGTTTCTCACAAACATACAGCAACCTACACTGCTCGTAAATGCCAAAAACGACCCGTTCCTGGCCGAAGAATGTTACCCCGTAGAGGAAGCACGCACTAACCCGTATTTTTACCTGGAGATGCCTGAAACCGGCGGCCACGTAGGCTTTACCGAAGATTTCCGGAAAGATGTTTACTATTCTGAAGCCCGGGCCGTGAAGTTTTTATTAGATGATGTGAGGTGTTGTTTGTAGTTAATTAAAAGGAGTGTGTTTTTTCCTCATCTGATTTGAACTAAGGCATATTTCTGAACTATAGTTTAGCTTTAATTTGTCATGTCGAACGCAGCCGAGACATCTTGTGCGTCCTTTAGTTCATTTCAACCCTCCTGTCATTTCGAACAGAGTGAGAAATCTATTTCAGCCTATAGTTGATGCTCACAAGTTATAGTTTTATAGTTGACTCTGCTTGCTGCTGGATACAAGCCTTTTATTTCATAGCTACTATTCATCCTGGGAGCTCTAAAAGCCTATAGTTTTATAGTTTGTTTGGCTCCCTCCCAGGCCGGGAGGCCCCGTCTTCAGGCATCGCGCGGTGTACATTTCCTTTGCTCCTACCGTCGCAATGCCTTGCGGCACCGCAAATCTACAAGGCGCTCAACCCAAAGACTGAGATCAAACTCGATAGCTTATTCTTTGGCTATAGTTTACTTACTGTCTCTTGGTTAAAGCAGATCATCTTTTCTCGTGGTTGTAGATCCAAAGGGACAGGTCGCGACCTGTCCGCTCTTGGTTTGTAATTATGAAACTATAGTTTGAACTATCACAAAGTCAGAGTTCCCCTCCTTAGATAAGGAGGGGCAGGGGTGGTTGGACAAGCAGCAACCATAAAACTATAGCAGCGTCAACTATAGCAAGATCAAAAAGTCCCCCTTTGAAGGGGGCTGGGGGATGACAAAACGTAACTATGAAACTATAGCTGCTCCAACTATAGCAAAAAGCCCAAATCCTGTAAACCCATCAAATCTCCGTTATTATGCGGTTCAGACAGTCTACTTCTTCAGCGGGACATACACTACTTTTTTGGTATCGAAGAACTCTTCCGTAAAATAGTCGCTCAGGTTAAACTGCTTTGTAATCAACCCTGATTCGGCAATTTCTTCATCCAGGTCGCCGCCTTTTAAATAATACAGGCCTTCTATCGGGGAGCCGGTTTTCTTGAAGCTGTTCATGATCCAGGGCCAGAAGTTGGCTAAACGCGTTACGGCACGGCTCACAATAAAATCGTATTTATCACGCACCTGCTCGGCACGGGTGTGGCTGGCCGTCACGTTATGCAAATGCAGCTCGCGGGCAATCTCCTGCACCACGTGTATCTTTTTGCCAATGCTGTCTACCAAATGGAATTTCACATCCGGAAACATCACTGCCAGCGGCAGGCCCGGCAAACCACCGCCTGTGCCCACATCCATCACGGCTGTATGCTCCGGAAACTGTACCACTTTGGCAATGCCCAGCGAGTGTAGAATATGGTGCACGCCCAACTGGTCCATGTCCTTGCGCGAGATCACGTTTATCTTCTGGTTCCACTCCTGGTATAGTTCACCCATGTGCTCATATTTCTGAAGCTGGTCTTCGGTGAGTTCCGGAAAATAACCTGAAAGCAGGGTACGGATGGCGGTCATATTTTTGAATTACGAATTATGAATGATGAATGGAGCTATGTAGCAACAAAATACAAAGCTAATGCTACCAACCCAACTATAGCTACTACGGCTAAGGCCATAAAAACATCGAACAGCAGCATAAGCCCGGCGTTGCGGTAATGGCCTTCGTACTTTACGGCCAGTTCCTTTTCAATTTTACGTTTATCACGCAGGCGTAACTGCAGGTATAGTTTACCCGAACGTGCTAAGATAGTATCTGTTAAAGATCGGCGCATTGCTATAGTTTAATGCCAGTGTTCTGCGTCCGGCATTTCTCGCTTACTGCACAAAACAGCTGCAAAAGTATAAAATAACAACGGCATCAGCACTAAAACTATAAAGCCCCTGCTGCTTACGGGCAACAGGGGCTTTAACAATAATCAATAGTAACCTTAATTTTTATCTTTTAAAGCACGCTTGCTGATTCAACAATTAAATCAGGTGCTTCTTGTTCTTCACCATGTCATATAGCAATTCGCGGGCGCGGTGCAGCTGGGCTTTTACCGTGCCAAGCGGTGCGTTCAGTTCGGTGGCTATTTCTTCGTAGCTCAGCTCGTTAAAGTAGCGCAGCGTAACCAGGCGCTGATATTTTTCGGGCAGCTTGGCCACCACATACTGCATGATCTCGATCTTCTGGTTCTTGATTGCTTCTTCCTGCGGATTCAGGTTCTTATCCTTAAAGTCGATGGTTATCTCGTCGCCATTATCAATTTTAATGGCCGAGTCGATGCTCATGGTCTTGATGCGGTTCTTGCGGATAAAGTCGATACAGTTGTTGGTAGCGATACGGAACAGCCAGGTACTGAAGGCATATTCGGGGTTAAACTTGTGCAGGTTCCGGAAGGCTTTGGCAAAAGCTTCTATCGTCAGGTCTTCTGCATCGTCGGGGTTGCGCACCATTTTCAGTACCACGTGGTACACCGGCTTTTTATAGATACTCATCAGCTCGGCGTACGCTTTTTCGTCATTATCTTCAACGGCGGCTTGTATAAGCTTAAAGTCGTGTTTCGCTTTCGCTGAGAATTGTTTATTTACTTCCATCTGATTCTTTTAAACAGTAGTACAGATATACCAAGGAACAGGTAATTAAAAAAGTACACCAGGTCAAGTAATGGCAATAGAACTAAGGAGAGCTTGTCGTTTAGTCTGCGAGCTACTGATGCATACGCGGAGAACATAACTATGTACCGCAAACCGACTATAGCGGCTAATATAGCTAAATGACTATTAACGACAAGTAGAATGATGGCTAATACGTAAAAAAGTATGTTTGAGATTACGAATGCGCCAATTTTTCTTTTATCATTTGCCTTGTACTGCTTCCCGACTGAAAGATGCCTTCTTTTCTGCGTGATCCATTCCCGAAACGTCTTTTTGGGAATACTCCAGGTCTGTGCCTCTTTGTCTATAACAATATTTACGTTGCTATTGTTGACGGCATCTCTTACAAATAGGTCGTCGTCGCCGCCAGTTGTTTTGATATGGGAGGCAAACCCTTTGTTCCTAAAGAAACATGCTTTAGTATAAGATAAGTTTCGGCCTACACCCATGTAAGCCCGCCCTTTGTTTGCCTGAGACAAATACTGGATTGCGGTCAGTAATGTTTCATATCGGATAAGATGATTCAAAAATCCTTTTAATTGTGCATACGGAGAGTAGCCAAGTACCATATCAGCCCCTGTTACATAGCCGCTCTGCATCTTTTCTATCCATTTAGTACTAAACGGCCGGCAGTCGGCATCGGTAAAAAGCATGTGCTCGTATTTTGCCGCGCGTATACCCAGGGCCAGGGCATATTTTTTTGAGTTAAGGTACTCCGGGGTCTTTTTAACCGTTACCACCTTAAAATTCGGGAACTGCTTTTCGAGCTCGTAGAGGTAAAACTCCGTGTCGTCGTCAGAGCGGTCGTTTACCACCAGCACTTCAAACTCCGGGTACTCCTGGTCCAGCAGCATGGGCAGCAGCTCAAACAGGTTGTCCTGCTCGTTGTGGGCAGCCACAATTACCGATACCGGCACCTGTTTTGTTACTTCGGGGTCTTTGTGGCGGCTAAGCGGAAAGAAGTAAACTAGAGCAAAAAACAACTGCACCAGCACACAAACACCGAGCAGCCCTAAAAGTATAAGTGGAACCAATATCTCTGATTGTTAAATTGTTGGATTGTTGAATTGTTATCTGGCAAAAGTATTACAAAGGTTTCAACAATTTAACCATATAGCAATTCAACAATTTACTCTCAAAAATAGCTATTCTACGGGCATTTCCGAATGCTGTGGCTAATTAAAAATGTTTAAGGTTTGTACTGCACTTGTTCGTATCTTTGCCGCTTATTTCTATAAACTATAAATAACTGCTGATGAGGAGCTGAAACCTCCGGCAGTTGTCCGCTTAAAACGGGCTTTTAACTACTATATGCAGTTTACCTTACTCGCTACCGATACCCAATCCAAAGCACGCGCCGGCGTGGTGCAAACCGACCATGGCGCCATCGAAACGCCTATTTTTATGCCGGTGGGCACTGCTGGCAGCGTAAAAGCCGTGCACCAGCGCGAGCTGAAAGAAGATATTAAGGCGGAGATCATACTGGGGAACACCTACCACCTGTACCTGCGCCCCGGCCTGGATGTACTGGAAAAAGCAGGCGGCCTGCATAAATTCAATGGCTGGGACAGACCTATACTTACTGACAGTGGCGGTTACCAGGTTTTCTCGCTGGCCGGTACGCGCAAGATAAAAGAAGAAGGCGTAAAGTTTAAATCGCACATCGATGGCTCGTCGCTTGATTTTACACCGGAGAACGTAATGGATACGCAGCGCACCATTGGCGCCGACATTATTATGGCCTTTGATGAATGCACCCCCTACCCTTGCGACTATAGTTATGCCAAAAACTCGATGGAGCGCACGCACCGCTGGCTGCAACGCTGCGTGGACAGGTTTGACAGCACCGAACCAAAGTATGGCTACTCGCAAACGCTGTTCCCTATAGTTCAGGGCAGTACTTATAAAGACCTGCGCATAAAGTCTGCGGAGACTATAGCCAGCTTTGGACGCGAAGGAAATGCCATAGGCGGTTTATCGGTGGGTGAGCCGGCCGAGATGATGTACGAAATGACCGAAGTAGTGTGCGACATACTGCCAAAGGACAAGCCACGTTACCTGATGGGCGTGGGTACGCCGGCCAATATTTTAGAGAACATTGCGCTGGGCGTAGATATGTTTGACTGCGTACTGCCAACCCGTAATGCCCGTAATGGCATGCTTTTTACGACACAAGGAGTCATCAACATCCGGAATAAGAAATGGGCCGATGACTTCAGCCCGATTGATGCGGAACTGGGTGGCTATGTAAGTACGTTTTACACCAAGGCTTATCTGCGCCACCTGATCCACAGCACCGAATACCTGGCCGGCCAGATTGCCAGCGTGCATAACCTTACTTTCTATTTGTGGTTAGTAAAACAGGCACGCCAGCAAATACTAAACGGCACCTTCCGCGACTGGAAAGACGTGATGGTGAAAAAATTAATGACCAGATTATAATTAGAAATTAGAAATTATGAATTAGAAATTATTTTTTGGATTGTACTCTGAGCACTTTGCCATTTTTAATTTCTAATTTTTAATTCATAATTAAGCGAAGCGTGAAAATACTCGACTGGTATATACTGAAGAAGTTCCTGAGCACATTTGTGTTTGCGGTGCTGATCCTGGTGGCCATTATCCTGGTGATCGACTTTACCGAAAAGAACGATGACTTCATCCAGAACAATGTGGCCGTGTCGGAGATCATTTTTGATTACTACATCAACCTGATCCCGTTCTATGCCAACATGCTCAGCCCGATTACGGTGTTCATTGCCACCGTTTTTGTTACAGCAAAACTGGCGTCACACACCGAAATTGTGGCTATGCTGAGCAGTGGTATCAGCTTCAGAAGGCTGTTGGTGCCTTATGTTGTTGGCGCTACACTTATCGGTGCTGTAATCTTCGGCCTGATCGGCTGGGTTATCCCGAATGCAAACAAAAAGAGTGTGGCCTTCCAGGTAAAGTATGTAAAAAGCCCTTATACCTACGACAGCCGCAATATCCATATCAAAATAGCCCCCAACGCTTATGTGTTTATGGAGAGCTATAACAACAACGCCCACATCGGCTACAACTTTGCCCTGGAAGAAATAGAAGGTACTACCCTTAAAAGCAAGATCACCTCGAACAGCGTAACCTGGGACGAAAGCGCCGGCAAATGGCATATGGACTTTTATACCCTGCGCACTTTTGACGGCGAGAAAGAGACCATCCTAAAAGGCCAGGACCTGGACACAACCCTGAACATGTTGCCCAAGGATTTTGAAAGCACCTACAAACTGGAGCAGACACTAACCTTGCCCGAACTCAACAGCCTGATCGATGAAAAAAGACAGCGCGGTGCCGATGATATTGAGCTTTACCTGGTAGAGAAGTACGAGCGCTTCAGTTACCCGTTTGCCATTATCATCCTTACTGTGATCGGGGTAATTGTGAGTGCCCGCAAAGCCCGTGGCGGTGTGGGTGTACAGATCGCGCTGGGGTTCTTCCTGGCCTTCGTGTTTATTATTTTCGTGATCACCAGCCGAAGCCTGGCACAGGTAGGTGATATTCCGCCACAAATTGCCGCCTGGATACCAACTATAGTTTTCAGCGGTATCGGCTTTTTACTTTATCGTTATATTCCGCGCTAATGCCACGCTTAAAAGATTTTTTAGAACTCCACTTTGTAATTCTGCTGTGGGGCTTTACGGCCATACTTGGCAAACTCATTACCATTCCGGCTGTTGAGCTGGTTGCGATCAGAACATTTTTTGCAGCACTGGCACTGGGCGTCATCATTTATAAGACCAAAGCGGTTTTCTGGATGGGACGTGCCACGGCGCTGAAACTGCTGGGTGTTGGTGTACTGATAGCGGCTCACTGGATCCTGTTCTTTGCCGCGGCGCGCGTAGCGTCTGTTTCTATCTGCCTGATCGGGATGGCAACGTGTAGCCTGTGGACCTCTTTCCTGGAACCGTTCTTTACAAAGAAAAAGATAAAGCCATACGAGGTTTTCCTGGCGCTGCTGATCATTCTTGGCCTGTACATCATCTTCCGCAACGAAACTGATTTCAGCAGCATGCTGGGGTTAACGATGGCTATCGGATCGGCGTTCCTGGCTTCCATTTTTACTATTATCAATGCAGCTCTGGTAAAAAAGATACCCTCTACCACCATTACCTGCTACGAAATGGGCGGGGCCTTTTTAGCTACGGTGCTGTTCTTTCCGATATACACCTTGTACTTTGTGGAGAGCGGCCAGCTGAACTTTAACATGGTGCCGATGGATGTGGTATACATGGCCGTGCTGATCCTGGCCTGTACCGTGTATGCCTATACCGCCGGTGTCCGCCTCATGCAACGTATCTCGGCCTACACCATGAACCTGACCGTGAACCTGGAGCCTGTGTACGGCATCATTATGGCCATCTTTATATTTAATGAGAGCAGCCAGCTGTCATCGGAATTCTATATTGGTGCGGCCATTATCCTGATCAGCGTTTTTATTTACCCGGTGATAAACTCGTTTGCCGAGCGCCGCAACAAGCTAAAGCAGGCCTTTCCAGATGAGGTAGTGCTTCGGAAAGATTAATTCCGGGGCATCGCCTTTAAAGATACCGTAAACCGCCGAGCCGGAACCTGTCATGGAGGCGTACAAAGCGCCTGCTTCGTACAGGTTTGCCTTCAGGTTGGCCAGTTCGGGGTATTTCGGGAACAGCGACTTTTCAAAATCATTTACCAACAGCTCGCGCCATAGTTTCATGTCCTGTTGCAGGATCATCTCGATGGAGCTGTCCGGCTTTTCGGGGGTAACGCCGCCGTAGGCTTCGGCGGTGGTGATGTGGATGCCCGGGTAAACAATCACACAACTATAGCCGCTTAAATCTATAGTTGCCGGGATGAAAACATCGCCGCGTTCTATGGCTATTACCGGTTTGTTCTCTACAAAAAAGGCACAGTCGCTGCCCAGCTGGCGGGCGTAGTTTTGCAGGGCTTCTACGGGTAAGTTCAGGTCGAAAAGTTTGTTGAGGGTGCGCAACACAAAAGCAGCATCAGAAGAGCCTCCTCCCAGCCCTGCCCCCATCGGAATTACCTTGTGCAGGTGCATGTGCACCGGTGGCAGGTTGTGCTCTTTATGCAGCAACTGATAGGCTTTCAGGCACAGGTTGGTTTCGGGGTTGCCGGGCACTGGCAGGCCACTCATTGTAAAATTATTCTCTGTAGCAGGCAAAATTTCCAGCGCATCGCACCACTGCACCGGGTAAAAGCACGACGCCAGGTTATGAAAGCCATCCGGCCTTTTCTCGATGATCTGTAAGCCTAAATTTATTTTTGCGTTCGGGAAATCAAGCATTGGTATAAGGATAGTTGCTGCAAGTAAGCAAATAACGGGCTTTATCGGTAGTTGTTCGGTATAGTTTTATAGTTGCGCCCTGCCCATTAAACACCGCGCCTCAAGTAAACATACTGAAAACGATATACGTACTGATGAGCTGCACACATATTGCAACTATAAACTTCCTGAAAAGCTATGCCGGTAAAGCCCAGAATTTGGTTATCTGCTGGTTTCTTATGCTTTTCCAACTATAACCTGCTGTATGTTCTTCAAAAACTTTTGCTTATTTGTATAGCCTAAACCCTCTATCTTCCCACATGAAGCAAATACTCTACAGACCGGGACGAATATTCTTATCGGTGCCGCACATGGGCGGGCACGAACGCAATTATGTGCAGAAGGCGCTGGAAGATAACTGGGTGAGCACCAAAGGCCCCAATGTACCCGGGTTTGAGCACGACATCTGCCAGCACACCAATGCCCAGCATGCGGTAGCCCTAAGCTCCGGCACAGCGGCCCTGCATTTAGCCTTACGGGTACTTGGCGTACAGCCCGGCGACGAAGTGATCTGCTCCACATTTACCTTTGTGGCATCGGCTAACCCGATACTATATGTTGGCGCCACCCCTGTTTTTGTGGACAGCGAGCCCGAGACCTGGAACATGGATCCCGTATTGCTGGAAGAAGCGATAAAGGGAACTATAGCCCGCGGTAAAAAGCCAGCCTGCATCTTGCTGGTGCACCTGTACGGCATGCCGGCAAAGCTGAAGGAGATTATGGAAGTGGCAAACCGCTACGAGATACCTGTGCTGGAAGATGCTGCCGAAGCCCTTGGCTCGCGCTATAGTGGTCATCAGGTAGGTACCTTTGGCAAGGTTGGGGTTTTCTCTTTTAACGGCAACAAGATCGTCACCACGTCCGGGGGCGGGGCGTTGATAACGGCCGATGAAGAACTGGCAAAGCAGGCAGAGTTTCTGGCTAACCAGGCCAAAGAACCGGCACCGTATTACCTTCACTCGCAGCTGGGCTACAACTATATGCTGAGCAACGTAAGCGCCGGCATCGGCCGCGGGCAGCTGGAAGTACTAGAGAAAAGAGTAAAACAGCGCCGCGAGATCTATAGTTACTACCAGAGCCAGTTGCAGGAAATAGAAGGAATTGAGTTTCTGCCGGAGCCTAAAACTTGCTTTACCAACCGCTGGCTCAGCACCTTGCTTTTACCGGAAGGCGTGTCGCCGGAAAGGATGCGCCAGGCCCTGGAGCATGAAAACATAGAGAGCCGCCAGGTGTGGAAACCCATGCACCAGCAACCTTTATTTTCAGGCTATAGTTACTACGGCAACGGCACCAGCGACCGTTTGTTTGAGCGCGGCCTGTGCCTGCCCAGCACCAGCAGCTTAACCGATGAAGACCTGGACAAAGTAGTAAGAACCCTGAAACAGGAGCTGGAATAAACTATAGCTATAGTTTACTTAACCCACGCTCCAGGTCCACCAGCAGTTCTTCCGGCTCTTCAATCCCTACGGACAAGCGGATAACGCCTGCGGTAATGCCTATTTTCTGCTGTTGCTCTTTGCTGAGCGAGCGGTGAGAGGTACCCAATGGGTAAGAAACAGAGGTACTCACACCAGCCAGCGACGGCGCAAACGGAATGTGCTCCAGCCCGCGCATAAACCTGTTCACAGCCTCGGCATCGTCTTTTATCCGGAAGCTCATCATGCCGCCAAACATCCCGTTGCCCTGCTCATAAGCCAGTTTGTGTTGCGGGTACGCCGCCAGCCCTGGGTACCACACCTGTGCTACCTTTTCGTGTGAAGCCAGGAATTCAGCTATCGTTTGGGCATTGCTGCAATGCTGTTTCATGCGCAGGCGAAGTGTTTTAAGGCCGCGGGCAGCCAGCCAGCTCTCAAACGGGCTCAGGTTCAGGCCATAGGTCAGCATTACTTTCTGCACGCGCTGCAGGTCTTCTTTGGTATTACATATCACCACACCCGCCGTCACATCGCTGTGCCCCGAGAGGTATTTGGTCACACTATGGATCACAATATCGGCACCCAGGCTGAGCGGTTTGGTAAGTACAGGCGTGGCAAAGGTATTATCGATTACAAGTTTGATCTTATGTTTTGCGGTCTGTTCCGAGAGGCGTTTCAGATCGAAGACCAGCAGTAGCGGGTTGCTCATGGTTTCGGCCAGAAACAGGCGCGTATTGGGCTGCACCAGCGCATCGAAACTATAGGTATCCGCGGAAGGCACATACGTAACACTTATCCCGATACGGCTCAGCTCCTGCGTCAGCAGCGCCGACGAGCCCCCGTAAATTTCTTCGGCACACAGCACATGGTCACCGGCTTTGCAAACAGCCAGAATAGCTGCCAGTATAGCCGACATTCCCGATGAAGTAACTATAGCGCCGGCACCGCCTTCCAGTTTGTGCACTTCGCTGGCCAGCTCATCCGAGTTGGGGTTAGCGTAGCGGCTGTACATGTAGCGTTGCCCCGGCTGTTCAAAATATAGTTCCAGTTCGTTCAGGTCATCAAACGTAAAAACAGAAGTCTGGTAGATCGGGGTAGATTTTGGTGTGATTTGAGGCATAAAACGGGAATTAACGGCGCTAAAACTAAGCACAATTTCGTATATTGCAATGTACGTATACTCTTTCGAAACCTTATTACTTTTTTAAGGTTCTGGTTTCATAAAAGCACGCAGCTGCTTCCTTTATTATTTCTTCTATCGTTCAGATCAACGCGTATGGTTATAAGCACAGAATTAGTTCTCCTCAGTATTGCCATTCTTTTTTTCTTAAGCATTTTAGCCGGTAAAGCCGGTTACAAGTTCGGGGTCCCTGCCTTGCTGTTATTCCTGTCGGTGGGTATGCTGAGTGGCAGCGACGGCCTTGGCCTTGAATTCGAAAATATACAGTTAGCCCAGATCATTGGTACGGTGGCCCTGTGCATTATCCTGTTTTCGGGCGGTATGGATACCAAACTATCCGAGATAAGACCGGTGATCGGGCCGGGTGTGGTGCTGGCAACTATAGGCGTACTCCTCACTGCCCTGCTGACAGGCCTGCTAAGTTGGTGGGTGCTGGGGCTAACCATGGAATCTGCAGGAATAGGGCTGGCAACGGCGCTGCTACTGGCTTCTACCATGTCTTCCACCGACTCGGCTTCGGTATTCTCTATTCTTCGTTCCAAAGGCCTGCACCTCAAACACAACCTCCGACCCATGCTGGAGCTGGAAAGCGGCAGTAACGACCCCATGGCCTACATCCTGACCATTACACTGATCGAGATCGTGAAAATGGAATCGGAACCCAACTACCTGGCCGCTGCCGGTATGTTGGTAATGCAGCTCGTTATCGGGGCGGTAGCTGGTTACGCACTGGGCAAACTGGCTGTCAAGATCATTAACCGGGTTCAAATCGATAACAGTTCGCTTTATCCTATCCTGGTTTTCACGTTCTGTATCTTTATTTTTTCGGCCACATATTTTATCCAGGGCAACGGTTACCTGGCCGTGTACATTGGCGGTCTGGTTATCGGTAACTCCAAGTTTGTACACAAGCGCTCATCGCTTAACTTTTTCGATGGCATGGCCTGGATGAGCCAGCTCCTGATGTTCCTGACGCTTGGTTTGCTGGTTAACCCGAGAGAGCTTGTTCCTATCATTGTTCCGGGCCTTATCATCAGTTTCCTGATGATCTTTATAACACGCCCTATCAGTGTTTTCCTGTGTACACTGCCTTTCAAGAGCATGACCTTTAAGGACAGGACCTTTGTTTCGTGGGTAGGCCTCCGGGGTGCTGTTCCGATCATTTTTGCTATTCTGCCACTCGCTGCCGATGTGCCTCATGCGCGGCTTATCTTTAATATCGTTTTCTTCTGTACCCTGGTATCGCTGGTGGTGCAGGGAACTTCGCTCTCTAAAATGGCTGTCTGGCTCGGCCTGAGCGAGCAACCTGATTCACTCAAAAAGCCTGAAGACTTTGACGTGGAATTCTCGGATGAGATAAAATCTGTGATGACGGAGCTGAATATAACAGAACATGCGCTGCAGTCGGGTAATAAACTGATGAACCTGCCCCTGCCCGAAAAGACACTGGCAGTAATGGTGAAACGTAACGGCAAGTATTTTGTACCGGGCGGTAAAACAGAGCTCGCCCTGGACGATAAGCTGCTGATCATTACCGACGACCACGAAGCGCTGATGCAGACCATGAAGAACCTTGGCCTGAAAACGAACAACTCCTAACGCTATCGTCCGGAACTATAGTTTTTTATGGTTCCGGACGATAGTCTGTTATCTTCTGTGCACTGAATAAAGCAAGCTATAGTTGATTTGCGTATGCGGAGTATGCCTATGCCAGATACACCGGAAACCAATTACCAGACACTCACTATCCGTGACGTATACGAGGAAGTAGCGGGTGTAAAAGTATTCACGTTTCATGAAATGGTGCCTTACAAGGCAGGGCAACATCTTACCTTACTGCATCACGGTCCCCATGGCGAAATCAGGCGCTCCTACTCTATTACTTCTTCGCCGGTGTTGCCGGAGCCGCTTGCCATTGGCGTAAAACGGATAGAGAATGGTTTTTATTCGCGGCAGCTGGTAGACCATGCCCGGCCGGGCGATACGCTGCAAACCACCGGCGCCGGCGGCCTGTTTACTTTGCCAGCTGATATCCTGAACTATAAGCAGATCTTTTTTCTGGCTGCCGGAAGTGGCATTACACCTATCTTCTCGCTGCTCAAAACTGCACTGCACGCTTTCCCGCACCTGCATGTGGTGGTGCTCTACAGCAACAGATCACCGGAGCAAACCATGTTCCTGCAGCCGCTTCAGCAACTGGCCGCTGACTTTCCGGAGCGCTTACACATCGAGTTCATTTTCAGCAACTCGCCAGACCTGGGCCGGGCGCGCCTGCATAAGGAACTGCTCCAATCCTATGTAGACCAACTGGCCATAGCACCTTACCACCAGCTGCTCTTTTACCTCTGCGGCCCGCTAAACTATATGCGGCTAACATCTTTTGCGCTGCGGCAACACGGCATCCCCGCTGATAATATCCGAAGAGAGATCTTTCATGTTGATAAAACGCCGTCGCCGAAAATTGTCCCACCCGATATCGATGCCCACCAGGTATTGTTAAAGGTAAATGGCAGGCAGCACGCTGTTGAAACCAAATTCCCGCTCACTATTCTGCAGAGTGCCAGGCAGGCTGGTATCACATTGCCCTATAGTTGCGATGCCGGTAAGTGCGGCAGCTGCGTAGCCCGCGTACTGAAAGGCGAAGTGTGGATGTCGTATAACGAAGTGCTGACGGAACGCGACCTGAAACAGGGCCTTGTGCTTACCTGTGTTGGCTACCCGGTTGGCGGCGATGCGGAATTGGAGATACTATAAACTATAGCTGCGCAACTATAGCTGGCAAGTCCCCGGGCCTTTACTTTTAATTGCCAGTTTCGTTTAAGGTTTTACAGGATTCCTACAGCACCACTAAACCTAAAACTATGGCAAAATCAGCAACCGATTTAGTTAAAGAAGCTAAACAGAACATCGAAAACCTGACACCGGAACAGGTACAACAGGAGCTTAAAAATGGAAATGCTACACTGATAGACATCCGGGAGAGCGAAGAACTACAGCAAAATGGCAAATACCCGGATCTGTGCATGCACCGCGGGGCATGATGGAGTTTTACGCAGACAATACGCTACCTTACCACAAACCCGAATTTGACAAGAACAAACGACTGATCCTGCACTGCGCTTCCGGCGGCCGCTCTGCCCTGGCCACAAACACACTGAAGCAGATGGGTTACAACAACGTAGCGCACCTCGATGGCGGCTTTAAAGGCTGGAAAGAAGCAGGCTACCCGGTGACCGAATAACTATAGCCCACTACCTGTAACTATAACTATAGCTTTGCCCGACTCCAGAGCAACTATAGCTTGGGCACAGGGGTTGAATTTGCGCAACTATAAACTATAGGAAAGTATCTCCAACTATAGTTCAGTAGCTGCCTTATAGCCCTATAATCCCGCATTCGGAACAGCTGTAACTATAGCAATCCGTATAAATAAAAACGCCTCCTGCAGATCAGTGCAGGAGGCGTTTTGCTATTTTGTAAATAGGATCTTGTTACTCGATCACAGATTCGGCAAGTACAATGATCTTGTTGTTCAGTACTTCTACCACACCGCCATCCACGGTAAAGAACTCCTGTCCTTTTTTGGTAGTTACCCGGATTCTGCCTCTTTCCATGGTGCTGATAAGAGGAGCGTGCGAGTCCAGCACTTCGAAAGAACCATTGGCTCCCGGAAACTGAGCTGCATCTACCTCACCGGCAAAAACCTTTTTATCTGGTGTGATTATCTCTAAATACATCTTGTTCAGTTATCAGTTAACAATTAACAGTGACCAGATTTTACTTACTGATCACTGCTAACTGTTTCTTGAATTTATTTTGCTTCAGCAAGCATTTTCTCACCTTTCGCTACTGCATCTTCAATAGTACCTACAAGGTTGAAGGCAGCCTCTGGCAGGTGGTCATACTTACCGTCCATGATCTCGTTAAAGCCTTTGATGGTGTCTTTGATATCAACCAGTACACCTTTAAGGCCTGTAAACTGCTCTGCTACGTGGAACGGCTGAGACAGGAAGCGCTGCACACGGCGTGCTCTGTGTACAACCAGTTTATCTTCGTCAGACAGTTCGTCCATACCAAGGATGGCGATGATGTCCTGAAGTTCTTTGTAACGCTGCAGAATCTCCTTAACGCGCTGTGCTGTGTTGTAGTGCTCATCGCCCAGAACGTCAGCAGACAGGATGCGAGAAGTTGAGTCAAGAGGGTCTACCGCTGGGTAGATACCAAGCTCAGCAATTTTACGGGAAAGTACTGTAGTTGCATCCAGGTGAGCGAAAGTTGTCGCCGGAGCAGGGTCAGTCAAGTCATCCGCAGGTACGTAAACCGCCTGCACCGATGTAATGGAACCACGCTTGGTTGACGTGATACGCTCCTGCATGGCACCCATTTCAGTTGCCAGCGTTGGCTGGTAACCTACCGCTGATGGCATACGACCAAGAAGAGCCGATACCTCAGAACCTGCCTGCGTAAAGCGGAAGATGTTGTCGATGAAGAAAAGGATATCACGACCAGCGCCTGAGCCATCACCATCACGGAAGTTTTCCGCTACTGTAAGACCAGCAAGTGCCACACGTGCACGTGCCCCTGGCGGCTCGTTCATCTGACCGAACACCAGCGTAGCCTGCGACTTCGCCAGTTCGTCCATGTCAACTTTAGTAAGGTCCCAACCACCTTCTTCCATCGAGTGCTTGAACTCATCACCATATTTAATAACGCCAGATTCGATCATCTCGCGCAGTAGGTCATTACCTTCACGGGTACGCTCACCAACACCGGCAAATACAGAAAGACCTGCATATGCTTTCGCGATGTTGTTGATCAGCTCCATGATCAATACTGTTTTACCCACACCGGCACCACCGAACAAACCAATTTTACCACCTTTTACATAAGGCTCTAACAGGTCGATTACTTTGATACCAGTATAAAGCACTTCAGAAGAAGTAGCCAGATCTTCGAAACGCGGAGCGGCTCTGTGGATTGGCAGACCGCCATCGCTTACAGGCTGCGAAATACCGTCAATGGCCTCGCCGATTACGTTGAAAAGACGGCCCTTGATGCCTTCGCCTGTCGGCATTTTGATAGGAGTACCCAGGTCAAGCACTTCCACACCACGGGTAAGACCTTCGGTAGAGTCCATCGCAATGGTACGTACGCGGTCTTCGCCAAGGTGCTGCTGACACTCCAGGATAATTACCTGGCCGTTGTCTTTCGTCACTTGAAGGGCATCCAAAATATTTGGTAGCTTAGAGTTTTCACCCGCAAAGCTAACGTCCACCACCGGACCGATAACCTGGGTAATTCTGCCAATATTTGCCATTTGACTTTTTATATTGATTAACTGTTGTAACGGAGTTATTTCAGGGTGCAAAACTAATGTATAAATCTATTAAATCCATGTAACACCTCAAAAACTTTTAACTTACTCAGCGCCAACCAACAGAGGTTAAATAAAAACAGCCCTGCCAGGCGGTTGTTTTGGCAGGGCTGTTCCCGTTATTTATAGGTTTACATGGTGTTACACATCAATGCGCAGCACCCAGCGGCCGGGCTCGGTTACGGTAAACCGCACTTCGCGGTCATACACCACAGAACCCATCGTATTTACTGATCTGAATTTAAAGATTCCTTCAAAAGGCAGGGTTACGTTCTCGAAACTCTGGAAATTGCTCAGCGACATGGTAGAGCCGCTGCTGCCGGTCATCTGCAGGTCCTGCAGGTTGTGCAGGGGCATTCCCGAGTCTGTTACAATTACCTCAATTATATTGCCTTCACCATGTTTTTTCACCAAAGAAGCGCTTTTCACATTGCGCTTCATCAGCACCTTGGATGTTTTAACGTCTGCTTTGCCGGATACTTTCCGCTTCTTTTTCTTTTTTTCAGTGGCCTGCGTGGTGGTATCCTGCAGCTGCACTATGTAAGTGCCTGAGGTGTGAATGGTTACCGGTGGCTTCTGCGGAGCAGGTGCCAGGCTGAATCCTGCGGCTGCCAGCAACAGGAAAGGCAATACATAACCTGTGTTCATAGAGATAGTTATAACTATAGGTATATCTTTTATTAAAGTTAACGCTTCTCAGAACAACTATCAATAGCAAGCCAACTCCTGCTACAAATTTTTCAGTAGCTCTATCTGCTCATCGTTCAGCAGGATATACCTGTTGTTGAACGGGTTGGCATAAAACTTTTCAGCAATTACATACTCGCCGGTTTTTAGCTTGTGTATGTTGTAACTGAACAAACTATTGGACCGCTCAATTACCAGTTCCGTCATACGTAGGTCAAGCTGGCGGCCACAGGTAGTCGTGATCATTTCCTGGTTTGAAGTTGTTGTCGGCATAAGGTTAAGGGATAAGGGTTTCTTCTTTACGAAACTGTTAGCAGTTGGTGACACCCGAAACGAATAATTCCGGATTTTTTCCGGCAACATCCCGGCCGGGCCGCCTGCTTTGCTGTAATTGGAGTGCTGTAACCGGTGTTATCCGCAAATTCATTCTTTTTGCTGTGCTCTTAATGTTTAAGTTCCTACTTTTGCTAATCCGTTACATCAACCCAGACAAAACGTGGAAAATCAACTGACAACAGTCGAAACTGCTCAGAAGCTTGGCCTTCTGGAGGAAGAATTTGAAAAGATCAAACAGATACTGGGCCGCACGCCCAACTTCACCGAGTTAAGTATCTTCTCCGTCATGTGGTCGGAGCACTGCTCTTACAAAAACTCAATTGTCTGGCTAAAAACGCTGCCAAAAGACTCGCCCCGCATGCTGGCTAAAGCTGGCGAAGAGAATGCCGGCCTGGTAGACATTGGCGACGGATATGCCTGCAGCTTCAAGATCGAATCGCATAACCACCCATCTGCCATAGAGCCTTACCAGGGCGCCGCAACCGGTGTAGGTGGTATTAACAGAGATATCTTTACGATGGGTGCCCGCCCGATTGCGCAGCTCAACTCGCTGCGTTTCGGTAACCCGCACTCCGAGAAAACAAAAGGCCTGCTGCGCGGTGTGGTAAAAGGTATCAGCCACTATGGCAATGCCTTTGGTATACCTACCGTAGGTGGCGAGCTCTTCTTTGACGATTGCTACAACATCAACCCGCTGGTAAATGCGTTCTCGGCAGGTATCGTTAAAGTTGGCGAAACGGCTTCGGCAACCTCTTACGGCGTAGGAAACCCGGTATTTATAGTTGGTTCGGCCACCGGTAAAGACGGTATCCACGGTGCTGCTTTCGCATCTAAAGACATTAACGAAGATTCTGCCAAAGACCTTCCATCTGTTCAGGTAGGTGATCCGTTCCAGGAAAAACTTCTGTTGGAAGCTACCCTGGAGATCATTAAATCCGGACACGTGATTGGTATGCAGGACATGGGTGCCGCCGGCATTACCTGCTCTACTTCTGAAATGAGCGCCAAGGGTGAGCATGGCATGGATATCTGGCTGGATAAGGTGCCAACCCGCCAGGCCAATATGGTTCCTTTTGAGATATTGCTATCCGAAAGCCAGGAGCGCATGCTTATAGTTATGAAGAAAGGCTACGAGCAAACCATAAAGGACATCTGCGACAAGTGGGACCTGTATTGCGAGCAAATTGGCGTTGTAACCGAAGGCGGCATGCTGCGCTACTACATGAACGGCGAACTGGCAGCAGAAGTACCTGCCAACGACCTGGTATTAGGTGGCGGCGCGCCGGTTTACCACCGCGAGTACCGCGAGCCAGCCTACTTTGCCGAAACCAAGAAATTTAACATAGACCAGGTTGAAGAACCGGAAGACCTGCAGGCTGTGGCCGAATTCCTGACCACACACCCGAATATTGCCTCCAAGCGCTGGGTTTACCGCCAGTACGACTCTATGGTGGGCACAGCCACTACTACAACCAACGCCCCTGCCGATGCAGCTATAGTTAAGGTTAAAGGTACCGACAAATCGATAGCTGTAGTGGTAGACTGCAACAGCCGCTACGTGTACGCCGACCCGGAAGAAGGAACCGCCATAGCCGTAGCCGAAGCTGCCCGAAACATCGTTTGCTCGGGTGCCGAGCCGGTAGCTATTACCAACTGCCTGAACTTTGGTAACCCGTATGTGCCGGAAGTATACTGGCATTTTGTGGGTGCTATTAAAGGTATGGGCAAAGCGTGTACGGCATTTGGCACACCGGTAACAGGCGGTAACGTAAGTTTCTACAACCAGTCATCCGACGAGGGCCCGGTTTTCCCGACGCCAACTATAGGCATGCTGGGTATACTGGAAGACAAGAACAATAAAATGACGCTGGCTTTCCAGAACGCCGGTGATCTTATTTATATGATCGGCGATGCGCAGAACGACATTGCCTCTTCGGAGTACCTGTACTCTTACCACAACGTGAAGCTCTCTCCTGCTCCACACTTTAACATGGACGAAGAGCTGAAGGTACAGGCTGCCACCAGAGAAGTGATCGCAAACAAGCTCATCAACTCAGCACACGATGTGGCGGACGGTGGTTTATACATCGCCCTGCTGGAGTCGGCCATGCCAAAAGAACTGGGTTTTGATGTGGAGACAGATAAAAATTTCAGAAAAGACGCATTTTTATTTGGCGAAGCACAGAGCCGCGTAGTTGTTTCTGTTTCGCCGGAAAAGCAGGCCGCATTTGAAAGTGCTGTTAAAAATAACGGCGTGAATTTCACGAAATTAGGTACTGTAACAGCGCACGACTGCCACGTGGATGGCGAACTTTTTGGTGGCATTACAGTGGCCAAAAAACACTATGACACTGCGCTGGAGCAGATTTTAGACTAACTTTTTTGATTTTTTTTGAACTAAAAGTTTGCAGTTTAAAATCGTCTCTCTATCTTTGCATCACTGAACGACAAAGGGGCTTCCACTCTGAAATCAAGTAGGTAGCTTGTCCGATGGTGTAACTGGCAACACGTCTGATTTTGGTTCAGAAGAGTCCAGGTTCGAAACCTGGTCGGACAACTTAAAAAGCCCTTAGCAAACGCTGAGGGCTTTTTTGTTTTAAGGCCGATCTATAGTTTACTCCTGAATTTGCCTGCCTGCATTCTACGGTCCCTATCTGCCCAAAACTATAGTTCCTGTCGCTTTCAGCACGCTGTTCAAACCAATACTGATTTTAGCTACTTGTCTCTTTCTCCCGAAAACATACATGACCAATTTGCTGTTACACAGAAACGATGTGATAAAAGCGTATGCGGAGTCAGGCAAGTGGCGGGAAGTTTTACAAACTATAGATTAGCCTACCCGGCGCAAACTATAAGCACCTCTGCATAGCCAGCCTGTATTTTGCGCAGCAGCTTGGGCATCACGTAAACAAAACAACAATAACAACATCACCATGAGTCAGTCATTCTATAATTTATCAGCTAAAACACTACAAGGCAAAGAAGTGACTATGGACCAGTTTGCGGGCAAGGCCGTGCTGGTTGTAAATACGGCGTCGCAGTGCGGGCTGACACCGCAGTTTGAAGGGCTGGAACACCTGTACAAAAAGTATCAGGATAAAGGCCTGGTAGTACTTGGTTTCCCGTGTAACCAGTTTGGCAACCAGGAGCCCGGCGATGAAAAGTCAATTGCGGAAGGCTGCGTGATCAACTATGGCGTAACGTTCCCGATGTTTGCCAAAGTAGATGTAAACGGCGACAATGCTCACCCTGTCTTTAAATACCTGAAAAGCGAACTGAAAGGTTTGTTAGGCACCGGCCGCGTAAAGTGGAACTTCACGAAATTTCTGGTTGGCAAGGACGGAAAACCATTAAAGCGCTTCTCGCCTACCACCAAACCCGAGAAGATAGAAAAGTACCTGGAGACTGTGCTATAGTTTACAACACCTGCTGCTCTACTATTTAGTTTTGCGGCAGGCTATAGTTATAAAAAATTCAGCCCCTATACTTACAGATGAAATATAGGGGCTGACTTATATTAAAAGCAAACTATAGTATCCTGTAACCAAACAGCACTGAGAAAGACTTAACCATTTCAATCTCCCAGGTGCCATCATCTACTACCTTTTTGTCGATGTGGTAAATTACCTCCAGGCTCATTCTTTTTTTGTTAGCATAGCCTATGCCTGCAGCATAACTGGCTTTCTGAAAAAAACTCTGATCAGTCAGATCCGGGTATGATTTGAAACCTTCTGCTTCGTAAACATCAGAATCGTCTATGATAGAATTAAAACTCATAGCGCCTTTCACAAATATCCTGTTTCCGCTGCCTGTTGTATGGGCGTATTTAAAACCGAATGGCACAGAAAAGTGTGTATAGTTTACACTGATCGTTCCGGCATCAGACTTTATATTCTGATGTCTCTTGTATTCGCCTTCTACATCCTGCTTATGCCATTGTATACCCGGCTCTACAAAGAAAGACCAGCTTTTATTGTAGAAAGGGAAAACATATTCAGCCTCTACTGCTATCTGAGGAGATAGCGTTCTGCCGGTACCGCTGTTAAACTCACTTTCGTAATATACCGTCAGGATCTTATAATAGTAGGTCATTTTGGTGCTGGAAGTGTTAATTCCTACTTTAGGTGTAAGCCTGAACTCCCCTTTTTGTCTCCGGTCGCTATAGTTGGTTACCTCGGAGTTAATACAGGCATTATAATCCATAAACAGTTTCAGAAGTGCCCGCTCCTGGTAGCTTGTTTTGTTCAGCCGGTCTGCCGAAATGGCCTCGCACGACAGCATCATAGCAAGTTGGTTCTGAAACATTTTGTTCTCCCCAAGCAGGTTTTCGGCTTCAAAATACTTTTTATAAATAAGCTGCTCTACCTTTTTCCCGGGCATGCCTGCAAAGAATCTTTCAAAACCATCGGCCTCATAATACCCATACAAGCTGGCCTTGCCTTCTACCAGTAATCTCAGAAAACGGGCTTCTTTGTTAAAATAAGGCTCCCGGAAGTTGGTAAGGTGTTCAATATCGTTGCTGGACCGATCTATCTCTACCTCGAAGCGTTTGTATTTATGTACCGTATTTAAAATTTCAAATTCCTGCACATCGTTTATAGTTGCTATTTCAGTCTGTCCATCCTCTGTTAACCTGTATTCGAAGTTAGACGGGTTTATACGCTTGTCGTAGTTCCTGATGAAGCACTCTACTCTGTTGCCCGCGTTATCAATAAAATAGCCTGGCACAAAAGCGCTTTGTGCAAAAGCAGTCGCACTAAACACAAGGAGTAGTGCCAAAAGGTAAATCTGTTTCATGTAAAAAATTGGCTAAAAGTAAAATTATAGGTTGTTGTGATGGATTACAGATGGGCAACTATAGCTGTTTTATGTACCGCTGCAATTTTATTTTGTAAGATATATAGATGATTATATATTCTGAAATTACAGTGAAATATTTTATGGTGAGCATACAAAAACACCTCTTCAACCAGCAGATTTAACTTGGTAATATAGAGCTACCTAAACAAGTTATTTCGTAGCTTTGCAGGCATAGTTAACCTAAACCCATTTTAGCATTCTCAAAACTATGCCCCTTGTAAAGATCTTCTCCGGCTCCCAGTCACGCTACTTAGCTGAGAAAATTGCTGCTGCTTACGGCACAACACTCGGCGACCTTACTATTTCCCGTTTCAGCGATGGCGAAATAGGTGTTCACTACAACGAGTCGGTGCGCGGTGCCGAAGTGTTTATAGTTCTCTCCACGTTTCCGCCGGCCGATAACCTGATGGAACTGATGCTGCTGGTTGACGCAGCCAAACGCGCCTCGGCACACAAGGTAATTGTGGTTATGCCTTACTACGGCTATGCCCGCCAGGACCGTAAGGACAAGCCGCGTGTTTCGATCGGCGCAAAAGTACTGGCCAATGCCATACAAAGCTGTGGTGCCGACCGCCTGATGACCTGCGACCTGCACGCCGGCCAGATCCAGGGCTTCTTCGACATTCCGGTAGACCATCTGGATGGTTCTGCTATTTTTGTGCCTTACCTGCGCAGCCTGAACCTGGGTTCCGACCTGATCTTCGCATCGCCGGACGTTGGAGGTGTGGTAAGAACAAGAGCTTTTGCCAAGAACTTCGGTGCTGAAATGGTAGTGTGCGACAAGCACCGTAAACGTGCCAACGAGATCGCCTCGATGCAGGTGATCGGTGATGTGGAAGGCATGGACGTGGTGCTGGTTGACGACATGGTAGATACCGCCGGAACTATAACCAAAGCTGCCGAACTGCTGAAAGAGAAAGGTGCCAAATCTGTAAGAGCCATCGCCACGCACCCTGTGTTATCGGGCCCGGCTTACGAGCGCATCGAAAACTCTGTGCTGGAAGAACTGGTAGTTTCCGACACTATTCCGCTACGCCAGCAGTGCTCCAAGATCAAGGTACTTACCTTCTCCGAGCTGTTTGCCCGCGCCATCAACAACGTAGTAACACACGAGTCTATCAGTTCGCTGTTTATCTAATTGATTGCTGATTGTTAGTTGTTAATTGTTGTTTTCAATGATTAACAACTAACTATCAGCACAAGAAATAATATTAATAGGGTTAAAGGTACTTTTGAAGCCGATTTTATAGTTGATTGCACTTTATCAGAAAAAAACAATCAACAATTCAACAATCAACAATTAAATCCCTACCTTTGTGGCTCGAAAAAATTTAACAAATTCATTTTATGAAAACTTTAGAGATTATAGGGTTTAAAAGAGCAAATCTCGGCAAAGCGCAGACGAAAGAACTGCGTAATGAGTCTTATGTACCAGGTGTACTTTATGGCGGTGCTGAGCAAGTTCATTTCTATGCACCAGTTATCCTGTTCAGAGACTTAATTTATTCTCCGGAAGTATACGAAGTAGATCTGAATATTGAAGGCACACACTACAGAGCTGTTCTGCAGGATGCACAGTTCCACCCGGTAAACGAAATGCTGTTGCACGTTGACCTGCTGGAGCTACAGGATGATAAGCCAGTTAAAATGGAAATTCCTGTTAAAATGGTTGGTAACTCTCCAGGTGTAATGGTAGGTGGTAAACTTGTTACAAAGCTGCGTAAGCTTAAAGTAAAAGCACTTCCTGCTAACCTTCCAGATTATATCGAAGTTGATATCTCTGAACTGGAACTTGGTAAGTCTATCAAAGTTGGCAAGATCAACACTGGTGGTAACTACGAGATCCTGACTAACGCGCTTGCTCCGGTTGCTACAGTAACTATCCCACGTGCCCTGAAGAGTGCACAGATGGAAGAAGCCCGCGCTGGCAAGAAATAAGCAGCAAACGCTACTTTATAGTACAAGATCCTGTCCTGCTGCAAGCAGGGCAGGATTTTTTATTTAAATTTGGCTAGATATTAGAATTCAGATACTAGATATCAGACTATCAAAGATTCATAATAGCTACTTGATTTCTTTTGTAACATTAAGTCTATTATCTAATATCTATAGTCTAACATCTTAATAGAATGCTGAACACGTTGAAACAATGGCTGGGGCTGACACCCAAAGCTCCCGCCCTACCCGAAGATACAAGCATGAAATACCTTATAGTTGGTTTAGGAAACATTGGCCCCGAATATGCCGAAACCCGCCACAACATCGGCTTTATGGTGCTGGATTACCTGGCAAAAAAACACGATGCTACGTTCGATACCGGCCGCCACTCCTTTGTAACTGAAATAAAAACCAAGGGCCGCACCTTTGTGCTGGTGAAGCCAACCACGTACATGAACCTGAGCGGCAAAGCCGTAGGCCACTGGCTAAGTAGTCTTAAACTACAGCCGGATCAAATGATGGTGATCACCGATGATATAGCTTTACCTTTCGGAAAGATCCGCATCCGTACTAAAGGCAGCGCCGGCGGCCACAACGGCTTGAAACACATCGAGCAGACACTGGGGCACAACAATTACCCGCGCCTGCGCTTTGGGGTGGGTGATGCTTTCCATAAAGGCAAACAGGTAGATTATGTACTAAGCAAGTTCAGCGACGACGAGCAGGCTGAACTACAGACCCTGATCGAAAAGTCTGCAGAAGCGGTTGTGTCTTTTGGCACGATCGGGCTGGAGCGCACCATGAATTTCTACAACACAAAATAATGGCAGCAACACGGGTACAAGAGGCACCGGCCAGAGTTACATCGCTTGACTATGTCAGGGGCCTGGCTGCTTTTGGTATCCTGTTATACCATTTCCAGAGCTGGACGTTGGGCCACATGGAAGCCGAAACGTTCTGGGGGCGTATTGGCTTGTACGGCGTTGCCATCTTTTATGTACTGAGCGGGCTCACCCTGTACCATGTTTACGAAGCGCGTTTGCAGCCCAGCAAAGCCGGGTTAATAGACTTCTACCTGAAACGGGTTTTCCGGCTGTTCCCGTTGCTCTGGCTGATTATGCCTGTTTACCTTATCATCCTGCCCGAGCTCCGCGAATGGGACCGCATCCTGCTTAACTTTACTGGTTTGTTCGGGTTTGTGGCCTGGGATAAATCTATTGGTACAGGTGTCTGGTCTATCGGAAACGAGATGGTTTTTTACCTGTTCTTCCCGATTTTCCTGTTCTCGGCCAGGTATAGCCGGTTAGCTTTTGCTATAGTTTGTTTGGCTATAGTTGCTATAGGTGCATACTTTGCATTTTATAAGATAGACGATGCCGTGCCACTCGCAGCGCATTGGCGTGACTATGTAAATCCGTTTAACCAGATCTTTCTGTTTTTAGGTGGTGTGGCTATCGGGTATCTAACCAAATACAGGTCGTTGCCTGCCGTGCCATTAACTATAGTTTTAGTGCTGGCTATAGTTGTGTTTGCGTTTTATCCGGCATCGGGCAACACAGTAGTATTGGTTACAGATTGGGAGCGCTTTATTTTTGCCGGTACCTGTCTGGCTGTTTGCTTTGCCATGTACAAGCTGCCGGTTACGCTGCCAACTATAGTTCATGTGCCGCTGCATACCTTAGGCGAGATCAGTTATGCGGTTTACCTGCTTCACCCGCTTGTTTACGAAGTTGTAAAATTTGCCGGCAAAAAACTCCACTTCTCCCCGTGGGTTACCATCATAGTGGCTATTGTATTAACCCTTATTCTTAGCCAGTTGGTGTATCGTTATTACGAGCAGCGCTTCATCCGGCTGGGGCAAAAAGTAAGCAAAGCCATTACAGCGCGTCTCTCCTGATAGTACTTCTATAGTTAAAGCCTCGCCCTCTGCAACTATAGTTATTTATTTACAGCAACACGCTTTTGTAGTTTCTGTTGCTTGCACCATACAAACCCTACTATGAAAAAGATTTTACGGCTTTACCGAAATGCCTTTGGCGGCCTGTCCAGGTCTGCCTGGATGCTTTCGCTGATCATGTTCATCAACCGCAGCGGCGCTATGGTGATCCCCTTCCTGGGCGTGTACCTGACCGAGGCGCTGGGATTTACAATGAAAGAAGCCGGTATTATCCTCAGTATTTACGGGCTTGGTGCCGTGTGCGGCGGTTTTCTGGGCGGGTGGCTCACCGATAAGATCGGTCATTTTAAGGTACAGTTCTTCAGCCTTACGGTTGGCGGCAGCTTATACTTTATGTTCCTGTTCCTCGAGAAGTTTGAGCACATCGCCATCGGTGTATTTGTGCTGAGCCTTGTAAACGACATGCTGCGCCCGGCCAACGCATCATCCATTGCGCATTATGCCAAACCCGAAAATGTGACCAGAGCCTTTTCCCTAAACCGTATGGCACTGAACTTAGGCTTTTCTATTGGTCCGGCCCTGGGAGGCATGATAGCGGCTATCTCATACAAATACCTTTTTGTGGGCGATGCGCTGGGCTGTATGATGGCCGGCCTGTTTTTCTACATCTACTTCCGGAATAAACAAGGGCACAGACCACAAAAGAAAGTTGCTACAGAAACTATAGTTAACGATGCCACTCCTACTTTATCAGAGAAAGTAAGGTCTCCTTATACCGATAGCCTGTACCTGGTTTTTGTGTTACTGAACGCTGGTTTTGCGATGCTGTTCTTTCAGCTCCTCTCTACGCTGCCACTATACTATAGGCAGGTGTATGTATTGCCCGAACAGAGTATTGGCGGTCTGCTTGCCCTGAACGGGTTTATCGTGTTTATGATCGAGATGATCTTTGTTTACCTGATCGGGGACAAAATAAAGAAATCGTGGCTGATACCGATTGGTGTGCTGGTGCTTGGCTTATCGTTTGCCATCCTTAACCTGGGGCACCACATTTTCCTGCTTTACATTGCTATGGCGCTGCTCAGTTTTTCTGAGATTCTGGTAATGCCGTTTATGGCTACTATTTCGGTGGAGCGCTCTAATAACAGCAACCGTGGGTCTTATATGGGCCTGTATACTATATCGTATGCCGCTGCGCATGTGGTAGCTCCGTACATGGGCACCACCATCGCCGCGCGCTATAGTTTCGACACGCTGTGGTGGGTACTCAGTGCTTTTGCTATAGTTGTAAGTGTGGGCTTGTATTTTGTGGTTAAAAAGATAGACCAAAAAAAATTTACAGAGCAGATTGCAGTTATCGGGGCGTAGAGACGCAAGATGTTGCGTCTTTAAAGGCAAAGCTATAGTACAAAGCTTTCATTCATTCAAATTATAGAGTTCTACTGGTAGGCCTGTTGCAGGAGACGCAACATCTTGCGTCTCTACATATCACTACATGAATAGATTTTCAGGGTTATTCTTTTCTGCTTGCCAGTTTGCCGGGTTATTGAAAATATAATTTCTGATATTACAGAGTTCTTTCTCAGAGCGTATTACACGATCATAATATCTGCTTTGCCAGCCAAACTCAATCTGATTGATCGTAGCATATTTCTTTACCGCTACCTTATAGCCTCTGATAACGGATGCTAAATTCCGGGATTGTGGTCCGAATCTGTTAGGTTGCCATTGCTCATATTCAGGTCTGTTCAGAAAAAGAATTCCATGCATGTGGTTAGGCATAACGATAAATTCATCAAGCTGCACAAATGGAAAATGTACTGGAATTTCTTCCCACAATTTGTGGGCGATGTTACCAATATCGGTTTTTCGTAGAGACGCAATTTCTTGCGGCTCCTGTTGAATGACTTGAGTAATATCCCCAAAATAATGCTGTTTGTCTTTCGTACAGATTGTTACAAAATATAACCCATGCGAACTATAATCCCAGTTTGCTAAACGGGTAGATGGAATCCGGTAACTGTTCCTAAACTTGTCCATGCCATCATTTACGGAATGAACACAATTGTAGAGACGCAAGATGTTGCGTCTCCTGCTACAGGCTTATCATAAAAGCTGTATCATTCTTGCAGCTAAAGCACCTTACAATAGCTACTACCAATTTAAACGCCTTTGGAGACGCAACATCTTGCGTCTCTACACACAAAAAAGCCCTGCAACTATAGTTAGCTGCGGGGCTTTTTTTTATTACATCAAACTATAGTTTACGACACTGTTCCGCCTGGTTTTACTTCTTTACTTGGCTGTACGAAGGCCAGCGAGCCATCGGCATTTTCTGCCATCAGGATCATGCCCTGGCTGGTAATGCCTTTGATATCGCGTGGTGCCAGGTTAACCAAGATACTTACCTGCTGACCGATAATTTCATCCGGGTTAAAGAACTCAGCGATGCCACTCACAACCGTACGCTGGTCTATACCAGTATCAATCGTTAGCTTCAGGAGTTTTTTGGTTTTGGCCACTTTTTCGGCGGCAAGTATAGTTCCTATGCGGATGTCCATTTTAGAGAACTCATCGAACGTAATGTTCTCTTTGGCTGGTTCCACTACGGCATTGGCCATTTCGTTTGCTTTTTTGGTATCCAGCAGCTTCTGCACCTGTGCTTCCACGGCGGCGTCTTCTACTTTCTCGAACAGCAAAGCAGGCGTACCGATCACGTGCCCTTCTTTCAGCAAGTCAGTAGCGCCGGCATCGGTCCAGCTATTGCCTAAGGCCATGTTCAGCATACCACGCAGTTTAGCAGCAGAATCCGGCAGAAACGGCTCCATCAATATAGCCAGGCTACCAGAGATCTGCAGCGCGATGTTCATGATGGTTTTTACACGGGCCTCGTCTGTCTTTATCAGCTTCCACGGCTCTGTATCGGCCAGGTATTTGTTACCTAAACGTGCCAGGTTCATCAGTTCACCTAACGCATCACGGAACTTGTAACGCTCAATGTGTGCGGCAATTACCATCGGCATCCCGGCCAGCACTTCCAGCACTTGTTTGTCATAATCCTGCAGCTCGCCGCGTGTTGGTACTGCGCCGTTGTAATACTTTTGGGTAAGCACTACGGCTCGGTTTATAAAGTTACCAAGTATAGCCAGGAGCTCGTTGTTATTACGGGCCTGGTAATCTTTCCAGGTAAAGTCGTTGTCTTTGGTTTCAGGGGCATTGGCACACAGGGCATAACGTAACACATCGCCTTTGCCTTTAAATTCTTCCAGGTACTCGTGCAGCCATACCGCCCAGTTTCGCGAGGTAGAAATTTTATCGCCTTCCAGGTTCAGGAACTCGTTGGCCGGGACGTTGTCTGGCAGAATATAATCACCGTGCGCCTTCAGCATACTTGGGAAGATGATGCAGTGGAACACGATGTTATCCTTACCAATGAAGTGCACCAGTTTTGTATCCTCGCCTTTCCAGTATTTTTCCCAATCCGGAGTAAGCGCTTTGGTTGCCGAAATATAACCGATCGGCGCATCGAACCAAACATACAGCACTTTTCCTTCGGCTCCTTCAACCGGCACAGGCACGCCCCAGTCCAGGTCGCGGGTTACGGCGCGTGGTTGCAAGCCCTGGTCTATCCATGATTTGCACTGGCCGTATACGTTTGGCTTCCAGTCGCCTTTGTGGCCATCCACTATCCATTCGCGCAGCCACGGTTCGTACTCGTTCAGGGGTAGGTACCAGTGTTTTGTTTCGCGCAGCACAGGTGGCTCACCGCTCAGTGTACTTTTCGGGTTGATCAGGTCAGTAGCGTTCAGAGAAGTTCCGCAGCTTTCGCACTGGTCGCCGTAGGCGTTTTCGTTTCCGCACTTCGGACAGGTACCAACTATATAGCGGTCTGCTAAAAATTGCTGGGCTTTCTCGTCGTAGTACTGCTGGGTGGTCTGCTCTATAAACTTACCGTCGTTGTATAGTTTCAGGAAGAAATCCGAAGCTGTTTCGTGGTGTATTTTAGAGGAAGTTCGATCGTAGATATCAAAGGAAATGTTAAAATCTGCGAACGACTGTTTGATCAGTTCATGGTATTTATCAACGGCCTGTTGTGGCGTGATGCCCTCTTTTTTGGCGCGTATCGTGATCGGAACACCGTGCTCATCTGAACCACAGATAAACTTCACGTCGCGGCCCTGCAAACGCAGGTAGCGCACATAAATATCAGCCGGCAAATAAACCCCAGCCAGGTGACCGATGTGAACCGGGCCGTTGGCATAAGGCAACGCTGCCGTTACAGTATAGCGTTTAGGAGTATTTGTTGTCATCTTTTGTCTTAAAAAAAGCAAATATACGAATAGCAGCCACATTGCGCCCTGCTATAGTTGGCCTCAGTTACAAAATCAGGAAACTATAGTTACTTACTGTGCCTGCTTCCGTAAACGGAACATCACCTACTGTATACTTTAACATGAAGCAGAAAGATAACGCACACATAAAAAAAGGCGACAAAGACAGCCTCGGAGAAAAAAGCGAAAAGAAAGAGATCAGCAAAAACCCGGCACCGCAGGAAGCCACCCGCGAATCGGAAACCACCCCACCCGACCATGAAGTGTATGTAGACCTGGAGCCAGACGAACTACACCTGGGCGACTCGGACCAGGAACCGGACGATGTAAGCAAATAAGGCATTGTACCAGCACACAAAAGCCGGCCGAAACTATCGTTTTGGCCGGCTTTTGCAGTTAATTGCCGGTTCTTCGGGGAGTTACGCGCCGCGGCGAATGTTTGGTCGTATCCACAGGGGCGTTTGGCAGTTGCTCAGGCCTTACCTCGGGCGGTTTCATGGCCGGTGCATTTCTGTTTGTTTCCTCTATGTTCTTTTTCCGGTTTATCTCGCTGGCCTGTTCATCCATGCGGTCGCGGAGGCCGGCATTGGCATCGCCTCGGTACCGTACCCTGTTCTCACGATCTACACCCGGCATTCCTTCTTCACCTTCCGAGAGCGAAGTGCAGGACACTAGCCCTAACACTGCCAACCCAACTATAGCTGTTCTGTATTTTTTCATAATCTGCTGCCTTAACCCTGTACACAACTATAAATCATGCACATATACTATAGTATACGGCAGCCACCGCTTCTAAAACAGGACTATAGGAGTTTTATAGTTGCACTACTTCTCTGTCAGGGCACGGTAGCCGATCTGTGTCAGCATCAGCCCTTCCGGTGCCGGGTTTACAAACCCTGATTTTGCCAGATGTTGTTCTGCTTCTTTCTGAACGTCTTTGTACTTCGGATATTTTTCCTGCAGGATCGGGTAAAGTTCCTGGTAGGTAAGCACTTCGCCCTCCTTTATGTTCTTTGCCCGGAAAGCATCCATCATGTGCTGCGATAGGTTCTCTATATTTTCTGCTTCTGAATGTAGCTCTGTCATAGTTTTATGCTTTATAGTTATGATGCATAAAAGGTACGGCAGCTACATAGTTATTGTTAATTGTTAGTTGCTGATTGTTCAATTGTCTGAATCAGGATTTATCGAATTTAAAGATTTTCAGGATTTCTTGACGCAGCAGTGTGCGCAGTTCTTGCTATAGTTGGAACAGCTATAGTTGTATAGTTAGCGTTTGTCATCCCCCTGCCCCCTTCGAAGGGGGACTTTCTGCTACTGCTATAGTTAGAACTATAGTTTCATAGGCCATTACAAGTGCAAACAAATTGCGTAACGTCAACTCAAAAATAAAATCCTGTTAATCCTTTAATCCTGTAAATACTGAAAACAATCAGCAATCAACACCCAGCAATTATTCTTTCCTGAAATCCAGGGCTGCAGAGTTAAGGCAGTAGCGCAGGCCGGTTGGCTTTGGGCCGTCGTCGAACACGTGGCCCAGGTGGCCGCCGCAGTTGGCACATACCACTTCCGTCCGGATCATGCCGGCACTTCTATCGGTAATTTCCCGGATGTTTTTGCTTGAGATGGGTTTCCAGAAGCTGGGCCAGCCGGTTCCGGAATCGAATTTGGCAGCAGAACTGAAAACCGGATTGCCGCAACCGGCACAATAGTAAATGCCTTTAGCCTTGTTGGCGTTGTACTTGTTATCAAATGCAGGTTCGGTGCCTTTTTCGCGCAGCACAAAATACTGTTCCGGGGTAAGCACTTTTTTCCATTCTGCTGCGGATTTCTGAACCTTATAGGGTTTTGTTTGCTGTGCTGGCGCGGCTTCAGAAACAGAAGCATCGCCTATAGTTGCCAAGGTATAGTTGGCGGCAGTAGCGTTTTCCTGCTGGTTGCAGCTGGCAAAAAGCCCGGCTGCCATCAGGTATAAAAATAATTTTCTCATAACTATAGATACGTTTTAAAAGGCCTTTAAATCAATGGTTTGCAATAATTATACCTGAAATGAACAAAGAACAGGCCGCGTATGTTTGCCCCTTAACCACTGCCGGAAAGCCGGTTCTGGAGAAAATAATAAAATCATAACCAGTTTATTTCGAGCGGACTACTAAAAAATGAAGGGTTTTTAGTACTTTTGCACCTCGAAAAATCAATTCAATGCAGAACATTCGTAATATCGCGATCATCGCTCACGTAGACCACGGCAAAACAACGCTCGTGGACAAGATCATCCACGCTTCAAAGCTTTTTGCAGAGCACCAGCACTTTGACGACCTTTTACTGGACAACAACGACCTGGAGCGCGAGCGCGGTATCACGATCGTTTCTAAGAACGTGTCGGTTCGCTATAAAGGTGTAAAGATCAACGTTATAGACACGCCTGGTCACGCCGACTTCGGTGGTGAAGTAGAGCGTGTACTGAAAATGGCTGATGGTGTACTACTGTTAGTAGACGCCTTTGAAGGTGCCATGCCACAGACACGTTTCGTATTGGGTAAAGCCATACAGCTTGGCCTGAAACCAATTGTGGTTGTAAACAAAGTAGATAAAGAAAACTGCCGTCCTGATGAGGTACACGAGCAGGTATTCGACCTGATGTTTAACCTAGATGCTACCGAAGACCAGCTGGACTTTACAACGCTGTACGGCTCGTCTAAGCAGGGTTGGATGAGCACCGACTGGACACAAAAAACAGAAGACATCACTCCACTGTTGGATGCTATCATTGATGTGATCCCGGCTGCTCCGTTCCGTGAAGGTACGCCGCAAATGCAGATCACCTCGCTTGACTATTCATCTTTCGTAGGTCGTATCGCTATCGGTCGTGTGCACCGTGGCACGCTGAAAGAAGGTATGCCAATTTCGCTTTGCAAAGCCGATGGCACTATCAAGAAAGGTAGAATTAAAGAACTACAGGTATTCGAAGGCCTTGGCAAGAAAGCTGTGCAGGAAGTACATGCCGGCGAGATTTGCGCAGTAACAGGTATCGAAGGTTTTGACATTGGTGATACCATTGCTGATGCCGAGAACCCGGAGCCACTGGCACGTATCGCTATCGACGAGCCTACCATGAACATGCTGTTCACGATCAACAACTCTCCTTTCTTCGGTAAAGAGGGTAAGTTCGTAACATCACGTCACCTTCGTGATCGTCTGTTTAAAGAAACTGAAAAGAACCTGGCACTGCGCGTACAGGAAACCGACCGAGAGGATTCATTCCTGGTATTTGGTCGTGGTATCCTGCACTTGTCAGTACTTATCGAAACCATGCGCCGCGAAGGTTATGAGTTACAGGTAGGTCAGCCACAGGTTATTTATAAAGAAATTGACGGTGTGCGTCACGAGCCAATTGAGCAGTTGGTTGTGGATGTGCCGGAAGAAACTGCTGGTAAAGTAATTGAGCTGGTATCGATGCGTAAAGGTGAACTGAACGTGATGGAGCCAAAAGGCGACCTGCAGCACCTGGAATTCACGATTCCTTCGCGTGGTTTGATTGGTCTGCGTAACAACGTACTGACTGCAACTGCCGGTGAAGCTATCATGAACCACCGCTTCTTAGCATACGAGCCTTACAAAGGTGCTATCCCGGGCCGTAACAACGGTTCTATCATCTCTATGGAGACGGGTCCTGGTACTGCTTACTCTATCGATAAACTACAGGACAGAGGTGTTTTCTTTGTTGATCCGGGTGTAGATGTATACATGGGTCAGGTAATTGGAGAGCACAACCGCCAGAACGATATCACGGTGAACATCCAGAAAGGTAAGAAGCTGACAAACATGCGTGCTTCCGGTTCAGATGATAATACCAAGATCGCTCCTGCTAAAAACTTCTCGCTGGAAGAAGCCATGGAATACATCCAGAAGGATGAGTACCTGGAGGTAACGCCTAAGAGCCTACGTATGCGCAAGATCTACTTAGACGAGAACGAGCGTAACCGCATGAGCAAGAAAGAAGAAGTAGCCTAAGCTACCCAAACTATAGTTTAAGAAAGCCCCGACTGGTAAACCTGGTTGGGGCTTTTGTTTTGGGGTGAGCTATAGTTTAGGTATATTGGGGCCGATCGGTATTCTAAATATATGTAACGTAATTTTAAACAAAGTGCTGATAAACGTATGTTGTGGTTTATGTTATAGTTACATGTCATTTTGATGGATAAAGAGATAATCTCAGATGAAGAAATGGCTTCAAGAATTAGAGAACTGATTCTTGAGGTTATTGAATTATGGTCATCAAAAGAAGCCCAACTCGAGTATCAAAAAAATGTTCCTTTCGCAGATGTATCTGCCGAACTGTTTGGACAGTGGGATGTACTTTATAATCCTGACGACAGGTTGTTTAAGATGGCTTTTAATGCATCAGAACAAAATTTATTATCTGTGTTTGAAAAAGTGTTGACTCGTGAGTTTACTAGAGTTTCACCCTACAATGTCCCTGACATTGAACAGTTTGTCTATACTTTAGAATGGAGAGAAATCAATAAAGAAGCTGTCGCGCTACTTAAAAAACTAAAAAATTAGGTCAGATAACAAAGCGCAACTTCACCTCGCCCATCTGGTGCAAGCATAACGTTAAACTAAATACAACAACAATAAAATAGATTACCATGTCAGAAGAAATGAAACCATGCCCGAAATGTAACTCCCCTTACGGTTACGCCATGGGCGATGAATTATATGCTTGCCCGGAATGCGGAAACGAGTGGAACCCGAATGAAGAAACAGAAGCGGAAACTGAAAGCGGCTTAAAAGTGATAGATGCGAACGGAAACGAGTTGCAGGATGGTGACACCGTAGTGGTGATCAAAGACCTGCCCGTGAAAGGCGCTCCGAAACCTGTAAAAGCCGGCACCAAAGTGAAGAACATCCGCCTGACAGATGGTGACCATAACATTGACTGCAAGATTGATGGCTTCGGCTCGATGGGCCTGAAGTCTGAATTTGTAAGAAAGGCGTAGGTTCACGCTCCTAAACTGTAAAAGCGAATGGCTTGGTATAACCTGATCTTCTTCCACGTTTTCAAGCGCTACTACAAAAATGGAAGGTATAAAAATGATATACCCTGGCTGACTGCTTCTGTTATAATAGGTGTGTCGGGTGTGTTATACCTTTTTACAATTACCGATATAATTTATTTCTATGCTAATGGAGAGATGCCTGAATCTGATGAAAAGTATTTACGTCCATTAGGCCTTTTCTTTGTAGCTCTCAACTGGATATGGTTTACTGGTGGCAAAAGATACCTGAAGATATTTGACAATTTTAAAGAAAGATACTTAAGGGATAAGTTAACCGAGACGCTATCATGGGCATACGTTTTTGGTGCTTATGTTGCATTTATTTTAATGATTGTTACGCTGAGAATGTAATATCAATTGAGCCTGAACCTATAAAAAGCTAACTTGCAGCAAAAGTAATGTTATGAGCAAAGCTAACTGGAAAACCGTAAAGGAATACGAAGATATAACCTATAAAAAAGCAGACGGCGTAGCCCGTATCGCTTTCAACCGACCAAACGTGCGCAACGCCTTCCGCCCGAAAACGGTGTTTGAGCTGTTCGATGCGTTTCTGGATGCCCGTGAAGATACCTCGATTGGCGTAGTGCTGCTTTCTGCCGAAGGGCCGTCTACCAAAGATGGCGTTTATAGTTTCTGCAGCGGTGGCGACCAGAATGCGCGCGGCTTCCAGGGCTATGTTGATGAAAGCGGCATTCCGCGCCTGAACATACTGGAAGTGCAGCGCCTGATCCGTTTTATGCCGAAGGTGGTAATTGCCGTAGTACCGGGCTGGGCAGTTGGCGGCGGCCATAGTTTGCACGTTGTCTGCGACCTTACGCTGGCCAGCAAAGAGCACGCAATTTTTAAGCAAACCGATGCCGATGTTACCAGCTTTGACGGCGGTTACGGCTCGGCGTACCTGGCCAAAATGGTAGGCCAGAAACGCGCCCGCGAGATCTTCTTCCTGGGCCGCAACTACTCTGCACAAGAGGCTTACGATATGGGCATGGTGAACGCCGTTATCCCGCACGATGAGTTGGAAGACACTGCTTACGAGTGGGCTCAGGAAATACTGGCTAAATCGCCGACATCCATTAAAATGCTGAAGTTTGCCTTTAACGCCACGGACGATGGCATGGTGGGTCAGCAGGTTTTTGCCGGCGAAGCAACCCGCCTGGCTTACATGACCGAAGAAGCCAAAGAAGGTCGAAACGCGTTCCTGGAGAAACGTAAACCTAACTTCAAGAACATCCCTTGGATCTCTTAAACTATAGTTTTCATACTATACGGAAGCCCGCTACTACAGCGGGCTTTTTTGTTGCCTTCCCTTTCTTCAGTACAACTCCAGCTTTAACACCCTTCACCCCATCAAACTATAGTTTCACTAATCAGCCAGCCATAGTTTACGGATTACCACTACACAAATTTTTATTACTATAGTTATATTATTTACATTTGTAGTTCAATCATCTAATCTTAATTACCCACTATGAAAAAAGTGTTTGCTTCTATGGCCGGTATGTTGCTGCTGGCCCTTTTCCATTTGCCAGCCCATGCCCAGTTCGACATCGGCAACAAGATCAAGAACAAGGTTAATCAGAAGATAGACCAGAAGATCGATCAGAAAATTGATAAGACTGTTGATGATGCGGTGGATGGGAAAAAGAAAATCGGCGGCAATAAAGTAGCTAAAGCAGAAACTGCAGAAAGCGGTGGTACTTCGGAAGGAACCGAAGCGGGTAAAATGAAAGCCTGGTCTAAGTTCGATTTTGTGCCCGGTGATAAAGTAATTTTTGCAGACAACCTTGCCAGCGAAGAGTTAGGCGAGTTCCCGTCGCGCTGGGACCTGAACGATGGAAATGCGGAAGTAGCTAACTTCGGGGGTGAGCAGGTAATTAACCTGGTGCGCTCTACCACCAGCATTAAACCGCTCATGAAAAAAGACCAGTACCTGCCCGAGACCTTTACAGTGGAGATGGACCTGTTCTTTGATGATGACAACCCAAACGTGGCCTACTACATTTATTTTGTAGACGACAACTCCAACTATAAGCAGGAACTGCACGGCGATTTCTGGAACGGCATTGAGATACGCGCCAACCTGGCCAGGTTTAAGACCTTCGGTTCGGAGTCGGAAGAGCTGGCAGCACAAAATATAAAGAATAAGTGGCGCCACGTAGCCATAGCTTTTAACAAGCGCAGCATGAAGGTGTACCTGGATAACCAGCGCCTTGTAAACATACCAAACGTTACCGGCAAGCCAACCAGCATGCGCATAGAAGTAGATAAACGCATAGATGCCAACACCATGGTAAAAAATGTGCTGATAGCCGAAGGGGGCAAGAAACTATACGACCAGGTTATGGCCGACGGCAAAATTGTAACCTATGGCATTAAGTTCGATGTGAACCAGGCAACTATACGCCCGGAATCTACAGGGACGCTGGCAGGTATAGCCAAACTGATGAACGAACAGCCAACACTTAACTTCACCGTAGAAGGCCACACCGACAGCGACGGCGACGAAAAAGCCAACCAGAAGCTAAGCCAGCAGCGCGCCGAAGCCGTGAAAACCTACCTGGTAGAGCAAGGCATTAAAGCCGACCGCCTGGAAGCCAAAGGTATGGGGGAATCGAAACCGATAGATAAGAACAGCACCCCGGAAGCCAAAGCCAACAACCGCCGCGTGGAGTTTGTGAAACGGTAACTATAGATCTCTGCTTTAGAGCATACACAAGCACCGCCTGCAGCTTTATAGTTGCAAGCGGTGTTGTTTTATAAAAAAACAATTTAGTATTGGATTTATAAAATATTAAGCTAACTTCATACTTGCCACCTGTATTGTGTGCTACTATAGTTGCACTACCAGAGGTACGGCCTTTATACATACTCAACAAAAGAATTTCTAATCTAAAGCTGAAAACAATGAAATACCTAACTTCCCTTCTCTTCGTGTTTCTACTGCTTACTTCCTGCAAATCCGATGACCCAGAGAAAGCTATAGTTGATACCAAGATAGAAATGTCTGTTAAAGATGCATCCGGCGCAGACATGCTTGACCCAACCAATGCGAATGGCTACAATGCCGAAGAGATCGAAATATTTTATGTTGTTGATGGAGTAAAGCAGAAAGTTAACAACACGGATATGGATCATCCAAAGGGCTTCCACATTTTTAAGCAGGGAGATACATATAGGATACGAATATTCCCGAATGCGGATTTCCATAGCAGTTTTCCGGTTACCATTGTAAAATGGAACGAAACTAACTCGGATACAATAAAATGCAATATCGAGCGCACCGACAACTCACAGATCTGCAAACAGGTTTGGGTGAACGACGAACTTGCGTGGGAAGGTTACGAAACAGAGAGGTTCATTGAGTTAGTAAAGTAGCACTTAATATAAAATCTTACAGAACGCCTGCAGTTTTATAGTTGCAGGCGTTCTGTTTTATGAGAGATTCTAAATACCGAAGCATTATTCCAGTTCTTAAAACCTAATCCAAAAAGTTGTCACTCTCTTCTCCTGATCACTTTCAAGTGAGAACGGGAAGCCATGGTTTACAAGAATTTCCCGGATCATCGTTAAGCCAATGCCTTGCCCGTACTCTTTGGTGCTGAAAAAGGGTGTGAACAGCAAGCTTCTTACACTTTCCGGTATGCCGGAGCCTGTGTCGGTTATAGTTAGTTGTGCGGGGTTGGTTTGGGTAGCTATCGTTATCTCGCCGGTATCGCCAATTGCTTCCACGGCGTTTTTAAGCACGTTTAGCAGTACCTGCTCCATCTGCTGCTGATCAAGCAATATTACCAGTGGCTGCGGTGCTAACTGAAGGGTACAGCTTATAGTTCGGCGCTGAAACTCCGGCTGCATGAGCAGGGCCAGATTGCGAAGCAAGGCGTGCAGGTCAGTTGGTGTTTTTTTAGGTTTGGGCAGGCGTACCACATTGGCAAAGTTGGCCATAAAATGACTCAGGTTGGTGTTGCGGTCTATGGCTACCTGCAGGGCATTATCAAAATCTTCGCGGTGCTCATCAGTAAGCTGTGGCGCGTAATACTGCAGCGAACCCAGTATAGAGTTTACAGCCCCCGCCGAGTTGTTCACTTCATGCGACATCATCCGGATCACCTTTTCGTAAGCCTGCCGTTCGTTCTGCAAAATCGCTTCGGTCAGTTCTTCTATTAATACAAAGTAATGCTGAAAGCCACGATCCAGGAAATGGGCGCGGTGGCAGCGATACGTCCGGATGCCATTTACCCGAAACGTAATGGAGCTGCCGGTTTGTAGTTGCGTGAGCTGTTCGGCCCATACTTTGGGCAACTGGCTTACGTGCTTGCCCAGCAAACTATTGGCAGGTTGTTGCAGGTATAGTTCAGCTGCCGGGTTTACGTGCTCTACCTGGTTATCAAAACCCAGCAACAAGATACCAGCCGGCGATGCCTGTATCAGCTTCTCCAGGAAGTAGTGCTTCTCGGCCTGTGCCACACGCTCGTGCCGCAACTGTTCAATCATGCGGTTGTACACATTTATCAACTCGTCCAGCTCCTTCTGCCCCACGCCCATAAACTTGGTGGAGAAGTCTTTGTCTTTTATGGATTGGATGCCTGCCCTGATAAGGCTGAGCGGCTTAAAGAAGGTAACGTATAGTTGCGATGTGATGTAGATAGAGCCCAGTATTAGCAACTCCATGCCAAGGAACAGGTACACGTTCTCCTGCAGCAGGAAATAAGCCATGGCCGCCAGCAGCAGGTGTATTACTGTGGCAAAAAGGATGAACTTAGTCCTGAGACTCATACGGGATGTTAAACTTATCTAACCGGCGGTAAAGGGCGGCACGGCTCAGGCCAAGAGCGCGGGCTACTTTGCTGATGTTGTTGTGATAATAATCCATCGACTTCCGGATCATGCTGGCTTCCATTTCGTCCAGGGTCATGGCACCCACGGCTGGCAGGGCTTTATCAGCGGGTTTGGAGGCACTGCGCTGTGCCTGCGCCTGGAAATCTTCGGCTTCTAGCACATCACTATCGCTTCCCAGCACCGTACGCTCCACCAGGTTTTTCAGCTCGCGGATATTACCTGGTAGCGGCTGCTCGCGTAGCCACTGCAAAGCGCTTTTGCTTATAGTTAGCCCCGGGCGGTTGTATACTTTTTTCAGGTTGTTCAGGAAGTACTGCACCAGCAACGGAATATCGTCGGCACGCTCGCGCAGGGCCGGCAGCTTTACGGTAATCAGGTTGATGCGGTAGAACAGGTCTTCGCGGAATTTACCATCGGCTACCATTTCTTCCAGGTTACGGTTGGTAGCGCACACGACGCGTATGTCAAGTTTCCGAGAGCGACTGTCGCCCAGCACTTCGTAGGTGCGGTCCTGCAACACGCGCAGCAGTTTTACCTGGCTGTTCATATCCAGTTCACCGATCTCATCCAGGAAGATAGTGCCCTTGTTTGCCATTTCAAAACGGCCTACCCTGTCGCCTTTGGCATCGGTAAAAGCACCGCGCTTGTGTCCAAACATCTCACTTTCAAACAAACTAGCCGAAATGCCACCAAGGTTCACTTTAATAAATGACTGGTTACGGCGGGCGCTGTTCTGGTGTATGGCTTCGGCAATCAGTTCTTTTCCCGTTCCGCTCTCTCCTTCTATCAGCACCGACGCATCTGTGGCCGCAATCTGCCCTATCTTTTTAAGCACTTTCAACAGGTCCGGGTCCTGGCCAACTATATTTTTGAAATCATACTGCTGATCCAGCTTCTTGCGCGTCAGGGCTTCGTCGGAACTATGGTTTTGCACTGATAAGCTGAGTGCTGTTTTAATAGCCTGTAGCAGGTACTCATTGCTCCAGGGCTTGGTAATAAAATCGGCAGCTCCCAAACGCATGCCTTCTACGGCCAGGCTAATAGAGCCCCAACCTGTGATCAAAATAACCGGCAGATTCGGGTACTGCTTCTTAAACTGTCCCAGCAGTGCCAGCCCGTCGTGGCCGGTGGTTTCTATGGAAAAGTTCATGTCCATGAGCACGAGCTCGAACGGCTGCAGCTCCGCCAGTTGAAGTGCCTCGCGTGGGTTTGCCGCTTCTTTGGTTTTAAAGCCGTTCTGTTTCAGCATCAGGCCCAGCGAAGCCCGCACCGCTGCATCGTCGTCTATGATCAGGATCATGTGTGGTGTGTTCAGAAGTATAAATATACGGTATTCTGGTGTCAGTTTTAGTTGCTATAGTTGTAACCCACCCCTTACCCCTCCAGGGAGGGGAATTTCGGTTCATGCTATAGTTTGAGCTATTGTTCTATAGTTAGCTTTGGTCATCTCCCTGCCCCCTTCAAAGGGGGACTTTTTCAGACAACGTAAACAAAATTAGAATTTCACGCATTGCTGAATGTCCCCCTTTGAAGGGGGTAGGGGGATGATTACATCAGTTGATAATTTCACCAAACTATAGTTTACTCTTCGTGCAAAGCGATGGCCGGGTGAATGGCTGCAGCCTGGCGGCTTGGCTGAAAGGCGCAAACGATGACCAGCAGGTAGATCACAAGGATAGAAATGCCCAACGCATAGTAATACACTTCCGGCTGCAGGCCCATCACATCAAGCAACACAAACTGTATGGCAAAGAAGCTTCCCAGCACCAGCCCCAGGGTAGCCAGCACCAGTATCTCCCCTAAAAACTGCTTGTAGATCTGGTTAGCTGTTGCCCCCAGCGCACGGCGCAGGCCAATTTCTGAGTAGCGTTTGTTAATGTTGTACCACAGCACCCCAAATATGCCCAGGGCCACGTTCAGGATCAGGAAAGCGCAGATAATGGCAAAAGCAACTATAGGCGTCAGGTATTCTTTCAGGTAATTGGAGCGCATCTGGTCCATGTATTTCACATCGAATTTCCAGCCAGTAGCAACGGCACCCGCTTCTTTCAGCAGTTTTTCCTCAAAGCCAGATGTTACACCCGGTTTCATGCGCAGGTATAATGTACTTGCTATTACCTGAGTAGTATCATTCAGCGATGTTGCCCTGAAGAAAGTACCATCATCTGAGTTCAGTTCACCATTAGTACGGTAATGATCTACCACCCCAATCACCGTTAATTCTGATTGCCCGGTACTTAACTTTTTACCAGTCGCAGGTTCCTCTCCGAAAAAGAACTCTTTCACATCCTGGGTTATCAGAACCGGGTTCTGGTTTGACTGTGCATCACCATCCTGAAACCAGCGGCCTTCCGTCAGGTTAAGGTCCATTGTTTTCTGGAAATCGCCTCCTTGCACAGTTACACTGTTTACGCCCCGTTCCAGGTTCTTGTACTGCAACCCAGACACAGACGACCAACCAGAATAAGCAGCGTTTCCGCTGGCTAACGCAACACTTTCGATCTCAGGCAAGGTTTGCAGCCGGCGCACCAGCTGTTCGGTTATCGTTCTGGCTTCATCTTTCGGGGTCTGGAAAGATTGAATGTTTACGTACCAGATGCGCTCTGCCTCAAAACCCATTGGTTTGTTATAGTTACGCCAGCTGTTAACCAGCACGCTTATAGTTCCGAACAGAACGATAAAAGAGAAGAAGATCGCCAGGATCATCAGGAAATTGGCTCGTCTTCGGTTCCAGACAAGTTTAAACAGATGCTTTATCATTTTGCGCCTCCTTTCAGCACTGATGCCGGGTGAAGTTTAGACATTTTAAAAGCCGGATAAACTCCGGAAAGTACACCAAAGAACAGACAGATGAGCACGCTGAACAGTAACACATACAGGTTTAACTCCAGCTGCGCATAAGGTATAAAACCACTGTTGTTGATCAGCTGCAGGGCTCCGGTCGCTAAGAGTATACCTATAGCACCTCCAATAATGGTAAGGAAAATATTCTCGAAAAGAAACTGAAAAACCAATGTATTGGAAGATGCGCCAAATGCTTTGCGAACACCAATTTCGGAAGCACGCTCCATAATGCGACTGATGTTGATGTTTACCAGGTTAAGCGTTGGGATCAGCATAAAGAAAAACATGGCCCCAAACACCAGTGTGTACAGCAAGGCAACATTTACTTCATTTTCTACAGATGATGTTATCTCCCGCACAAACCCTTCCAGGTGGGTATCTGCAAATACCTTTAACTCTGTAAAGTTCTCGCCCGGCATTAATGGAATTTTAGCCGCAGTACTATAGAACTCCTTCTTTATGTCATCAAGGTCGTCAGCATCTTTAGCCAGCAGCACAGCACAAAAGGAACCGCTATAGTTTGCATTGCCCAGGTCATCTTTACTTGTTGTATAAGGAATCCAGACATCTGAATAGGTGCTGGGCCGGATGGCCGAAACGTTCTCTACCACGCCAACTACTTTATAGCTTCTGTTGTCCAGTTCCAGCATTTTGCCAACGGCCTTTACAGTTCCAAAATTATTCAGGCTGGTGGCCTCGTTAATAACGGCTACCAGTTGTGCACCCTCAACTGCGGCATCGCCATAGGCACCGCCCTCCAGAAAATTAAAATTCATGATGCGCCAGAATTCGCTGTCGGTGTAGCGTGTCTTCATTTCCAGCTTGCGGCCACTTGTAAAATTTATTGAAGTATAGTTGCTGTTGGAGTAAATGCTGATCTTTTCGGGAGATTTGAGCGGCTTTATAAACCTGTTCAGAAAATAATAACTGGGAGCGCTGTTCATCTGAGTGCCATCTCCTGTCATGTGCAGCCTTGTTACATACAGCATCCGGTCCATGTTTTTTTCCGGCGCATGTGCCCCAAACATATAGTTTACCAAAGCAGTTACAACCATCAGCACCATAAGCGTAACACTGATGCCGAACAAACTGATGAAGGTGAAAAACTTGCGCCGCAAGAGTACCTTCCAGGCTATTTTAAAGTAATTTTTGAGCATGGCTTAAACAGTCTGTAGGTCGAAAACTTTAGAGTCGGAAACCTGCTGCCCGTCAAAGAAACGCACAAGGCGTTCGGTCTTATGCGCCATGTTCTCGTCGTGCGTTACCATCACTATAGTTGCGCCGTCCTGGCGGTTCAGGTTTAGCAGGATGTTTATCACTTCTTCTCCCATCACCGAGTCCAGGTTACCTGTTGGCTCATCGGCCAGTATAATAGCAGGGTTACCGATAAGCGCGCGGGCAATGGCCACACGCTGGCGCTGTCCGCCCGATAGTTGGTTCGGAAAGTGTTTGGTACGGGCGCTCAGGCCCACCTTATCCAGAGCTGCTTTGGCCAGTTTGGTGCGCTCTGAACCCGATACACCGCTGCGGTAAAGCAACGGCAACTCCACGTTATCGAGCACGCTCAGGTCGTTAACCAGGTGGTAGCTCTGGAACACAAACCCGATCTTCTCGTTGCGGATGTGCGCCAGTTCTTTGTCTTTGTAAGATGTAATAGATTGCCCATCAATCGTTACTACACCGGATGTAGGCACATCCAGCAGACCCATGATGTTAAGCAACGTAGATTTTCCGCAGCCCGATGGCCCCATAATGGATACAAATTCTCCCTTCGGAACCGTCAGGTTTACGCGCTGCAAAGCCACCGTTTCGATTGTCTTCGTCTGGTAAACTTTTTCGATGTCTGATAGCGTGATCATAGTTTTTAAATATCGTTATTAATTGGTAGTTATTCGTTGTTTACCCCTTCCCAGCCTTCCCCTTTTAAATAGGGCCCCTACCCCAAAAACAGGAGAAGGAGCTTGGCTATAGTTATATAGTTTCAGTTGCTATTAACCCTCTCTTTGCTGGCGCGAGTCTCCAGACTCGTGCCTTATTATGGTGTTGCGTCTCCTGACTCAACCGGCCCGGCAGGGACAAGCATGACAAAGGCTGTGGCTATAGTTTCATAGCATTCCAACCACCCTTTGCCCCTCAGAGCTACGCTCGCTACCTCCGAAATCGCTTCTCGGTAGTCTAAGGCGGAAGTTTTTCTGCTACTACTATAGTTTCAGCTATAGTTCTATAGTTGCTGCAATCCAACCACCCCTAACCCCTCCTTGTCTATGGCGATAAGCTAATCCTGTCTATGCTATAGTTATAGTTTTATAGTTACTGTTGGTCATCCCCCTACCCCCTTCAAAGGGGGACTTCTCTGTTGCTCTCCCTCCCCTGTTTTTAGGGGAGAGTTGGGGTGGTGTCAACCACCAATACCTGCTGCTTTTCAAAATCAAAAAGGGTTAACTGCCTTAAACTATAGTACGCGGACCAGAACTGGCTGAGCGCGGAGATGTAGGCGCGACGGGCCTGGTCTTTCTCTGCCAATGCAATATTGAGTTCTGTTATGCTGATGCGGCCAACGATGAAAGTACTTTTGGTAATGTTGTAGCGCTCCTGGGCAATGGCATCGGCAGCAGCAGTAGTTTCTAACCGACGTTTTAATGTGATGTACTGGTTAGCCTGCGATAGTACGGCCTGCTCAAAGGTAGCTTCTTCCTGGGCAACGGTGTGTTGCACCAACTGGCGGTTCAGGTCGGCTACTTTATAGTTGGAGCGTTGGCGGCCCCAGTCCATCAATGGCATGTTAAAGCCTACCCGTGCGCGCTGCAGGTTCTCTGGCCGGGCATACACATCCGAGAAATTTTCGGCACTGTTCGATAAACCAAAAGTGGCGAAAACACTCATGTTCAAGCCATTGTCGCCTTTGGCTTTTGCTACCAAGCTTTCAGCTTCCAGTAGGCGGCGTTTAAAGCTCACAGCTTCTTTGCGGTTCTTCTTGGCTTCGGCCAGGGCCAGCTCCGCCGAAACTATAGTTTCCGGTATGCTGTCCGGTATAGTTAGCTGCAGGGCATCGTTGTCTTTTAAGCCTACAAAAGTTTTTATAGCTAAAGTGGCGTTTTGCTCATCCAGGCTGGCCTGGTCCTGGGCAAGGCGGGCGTTCAGTACAGCCAGCTGCATTTGTAGCAGGTCGTTTTTAGACAGGCGGCCCAGTTTATACTTTTCTTCAGCAATGTGGTAAAGGGTATCGTTGTTAGCCAGATTTTGTGTAGCGATGCGTTGGTTTACCTGTGCCAGCAACAACTCAAAGTATAGTTGCGTGGCCTGCACGGCTATAGTTTCCTTGTCTTCCACGAACTGGCGCTGCGACTCCTGGTAACGCAGGGGCTCCACTTTTTTAGCCCAGGCAAATGGGTTGTAAGCGAACAGCGGCTGCTCAAAACCAACTATAGCCGGGTTGCCATTGTAGCGGGTAATCTCGCGGTCAAAATCATCGAAACGCTGCATCAGCGATGTGACAAATACGCTGCCACCCGTGGGGCTGATAAGCTGCCGCAGGGTTAAGCCAACATCCGAGCTGTTTATAGTTACAGGCTTAAAATCGGTAGTCCCGTCGGGCTGAATAACCGGTGTGTAGCTTCTGCTGAAGTCGGGTAAGGTGCCGCTCAGGCTCAGTTGCGGGCGGTAATCAGATTTGAAGCTGCGCCACTGCCAGTAACTGCTTTCCTGGTTTACGTCGGCCTGCTTTGCTGCTGCCGACTGCTGCTGCGCCAAAGAGATAACGTCCTGCAGGTGCAACACACGCACACCAGGCTGGGCTATACTTTGGCCGCAACAGAGCAGCATCACAAACACTAAACAGGTAAAAACACATTTCATAGTTTTAGTTTTATAGGTAGATAGGTTAGCGCAATTCTTAATTCTTAATTCTAATCTTCTCCGCGTGTTGGTACTCCGCCATATCCGAGATCACGATTACATCGCCAGGCTGCACGCCATTTTCCAGCTCCACAAAATCCACGTTGCTTATGCCTATAGTTGCCGATTTTCGGATGGCTTTATCGCCCTGCACCACGAACACCTGCTGGGCGGCCGTGTTGTTAAAGTAAGGTCCGTTCTTTACCCGCAGCACATCAGTTTTAGAAGCCAGTTCCACGTACACGTCCGCACGCAGATTAGGGCGAAGCAGCTGGTGGGCTTTGTCCTGCAGAGCCACATAAAAGGTAACAATGCCATTCGTAACCGTAGGCTCCACCGACGACACCACGCCCTGCATATCGGTGTTGTTGATGCGAACGATGGCGCTGCCACCCGGCTTTAACTGCCCCGCGTAAGTATCTGAAATGGTGGCTTTTACTTTGTAGCTGCTCAGGTCGGCGAGGCGGGCAATAATGTCGCCGGCGTTTACAGTGCTACCCGTTTCGTTCTTCACCCAGGTGATCACCCCGTTGTGGGTGGCGCGTACTTCGGCCTGCTCCATTTTGCGCTGCAGCTCTTCTATAGACCGGCCCTGCATGGCCAGCGTAAAGCCCAGTTCCTGCTCGTCGGCTTTCAGAAGTTCGCGCTCGGTGGCCATGTCGTGTTCAATTTCCTGAAGCTCCTGCTGCGCTATTTTTAGATTCAGTTCGGCCTGCTTCACGCTTTCTTGGGTAGTGCCGCCAATCTTTAGCAGGTACTTTTCGTCTTCGAGCTGCGCCTGCAAGCTTTTCACCCGCATCTGTTTTATAGTTAGCTGCGATGCCAGCTGGTTCAGTGTTTTGCGAAGGTTCAGGCGCAGCTGCACGCTTTTGTGCTGGTTCAGTTGCTGTTCGTCTTTCAGCTTTTCGTATGCCAGTTGGGTGTAGGCTCTATCGAGTAGCAGGATCTGGTCACCGGGTTTTACCTGCTCGCCGGCTTTTAGCAGCACCTGCTCAATGCGCGCCTGTATGGGGCTGGTAATTACCAACTCGTGCTCAGGCACCACCACTCCGCTCGCCGAAATAGTAGCTACCACCGGGCCACGCTCTACCACTGCCGTGCGCACTTTGTCGCGGCTAAGCGATGGCGTGAGTAGGCTTCGGAAACCAACTATAGCAAAGGCCAGCACCGCCAGGGCAATCCCGATTTGCCAGTAGCGGCGGCGTTTGTTGGCTTGTTTGGTAGTGGCAGATAATTCGCGGTCCATAGTTTTATAGTGTACTTTTCACCAAAACTTAGCCAACTTATATGCCAGTTATGTATATTATTGATTTACTGATAGTTACATCTTAAAACTATAGTTTTTAGCTTCTAAAAGGTGTTCAGTATTGAACAGGTGTGTTCGGTTTTGTGAACTATAGTTTGAGGTGGAGTTTAACTATAGCAGGAACTGTATTTTACTTTTACTATATTGAAGTTTGAAGTGCTATAGTTGGGTGATATCGAAGTGTAAAAGCTATAGTGCAAGTAAAAGGAAACAAAAAATTCTTCTATGGGATTTCACAAAATATCCATACCAGCCTTAACACTTTTACTTTTCAGCTGCAATCATATCACTGAGAAAAATGAAAGCATTCGAATTCCTAATAAACAGGACCAGAATGTTCAATATATTCTTAATGGTGATCAGCTAAAAAGCTTAGAAGAAAACTGCAGAAACTTCATATACTTTCTTTCCAATTCTGCTTCTTTTGATAGCACTTATAATTTAAGCTCAGAGCCTTATTTATTATATCTAACCAGCAATAAAGGTAGACCCATTATTAGTAGAATGAGTGAGCTTGAAATCAACGATTTCATAGAATTCGTGGGAGTTGATCAGAAAGAGTATATACTTAGTCAATTCAAATCAGTAGATGCTTGCTCATTCAATAATCAAAACATTGGGAGACCTATTTTAATCTCTCAAGACTCAATGGCTTTAGCATTAGATGAAGTAGGCAGGTTTAATTTCGGAAAGTTTCATAATCACTTTAAGGGTTGGCTTTATTACATTTCTCCGCCAATTTTCTCAAAAGACCAGAAGTATGTTTTAGTTAGTCATGGCTTCACTTGTGGCTCACTTTGTGGTGGTGGCTATGCTGAAATCTATGAGAAAATAAATGAAGAAGAATGGAAGAAGGTAAAAACAGTTATTGAGACCTTCTATTAAATCTTAACAAAGTAAACTAAACTTATTTTAGTTTAATATATACAACTGTCCATTTAAACTTACCTAAAAATCGCGACCCAACATACAACGATCTTCCGCCCCATGAAACACACCTTACTCCTCATCTTCCTTCTTTCTATAGTTTCAAACCTATTCGCCCAGGCAAAGCCCATTAATGAAGAAAGCTTTATAACGATTGGCGGTATAGAGCAATGGGTAACTATAAGCGGCGAAGACAGGAGCAAGCCAGTTATTTTGTTTCTGCATGGCGGGCCGGGCAGCACCATGAGCCAGTACGACGATGCCATTTACGGCCACTGGAAAAAAGAATTTGTACTGGTGTACTGGGACCAGCGTGGCGCAGGCAGAACCTTCGGCCGTAATGCCCCCGCCGAAGTAACCGAAGATTACTGGATAGAAAACCCACTGACCTTGGCACAAATGACAGCCGACGGCATCGAGCTTTCGGAGTACCTGCGCAAGCACCTGGGCAAGAAAAAGATAACCCTTATTGGTACTTCATGGGGCTCGATATTGGGCGCTAACATGGCGCTTGCCCGCCCCGATCTTTTCACGGCTTACGTTGGCCACGCACAAATTGTAAACTATACAGCCGGGTTTATAAATGCATACAACATGGTGCAGCAAATGGCACAGAAAGCTAACGACCAGGAGTCGCTGGAAAAGTTGGCTGCACTGGGAGCACCGCCTTACGAGGACGCCCGAAAAGAGGGACAGCTAATGCGCATCATTAAAAAGTATGAGAAGCAAAACTCAGTAGCAGCGCCACCAACCTGGTGGAAGCTAAAGCCTGAATACGATAATGAGAAAGATGCCCAAGACCGATATAACGGCGACGATTATTCGTTCCTGCACTTTGCCGGCCACAAACAAATGGGCATTAAACCAATGGCCGCTGATGTAGACTTTATAAAAAATGGCTTGCACTATAAGATACCAGTGTACTTTATACAAGGCGATAAAGACATCTTAACTGCACCAGCGCTAACCAAAGCCTATTTCGATAAAGTGAAGGCTCCGAAGAAAGAGTATATTCTGGTTCCTGGCGCCGCCCACGGCCACAACCAGGCGGTGATTGATGCACAATATAAAGCAGTGAAAAAGGGGTTAAAGCTTCGGTAGTAAACTATAACGAAGAAGAAAATTAACCGGCTTAGCCGAGGGATAAAGCTATCTTAAAATGCAAAATATAAGCTTTGAATTTCTTCAGATCCTGCTCTTTATTCTCATAGTTGCCGGAAATATTCTGGGGTATAAGATAAAAGCTATCTTAAGAAATAAAGGGTATGAAGTCAGTTATTGGATTCACCGTAAGGACGGTTCTAAATTTCGTGAACTGATAAAGCAGGAAGCTGACCCGACTCTGAAATCTAAATACAGGCTAATGTATTGGTCAGAGATAGCGGTGTCTATAGTGTTTGTAGCCGTTTTCATTTTGATGATCTATAACCTGCCATAACAGATTTGAATGTACAGGACTGAATTACAACTATAGATTACTTAAGTAATTACTATACCCAACTATAAACTATAACCCATGAAAGACAACTTACCAACCATTCCCCTGCTTATCGCCACTTATATCATTGTTAACCTGACGCATTACCTGGTAGGCTTTGAGTACAAACTGCATGAAGAAGGCGTATTTACCTATAAGTTTATAGTTGATGTGCTGTCGTGGGCTATAGTTTATTCTGCCCTGCAGCTCTTATATAAGAAATTAATATTCCGCAGAAACATTTCACAATAGCAGGATTCTTCCTTTCGTACAACTTTATAGTTAGCGCTGCCTGTAAACATTATATCGGAATTACGTTAGATAGCATCAGAGTTATATTCTGAACTACCTATGAAACCGATATACCTGCAGGCACTGCTTGCACTCATATTTATAAGCACCACCGGCTGCGCCCGGAAAAACTTCTACGCCAAAACGCCCCTTGTAAACCCGGCTGTTTACAAGAAATTAGAACAGGATCCGAATGCTGTTGACAGTGTAACGGTACAGGCGGGCAAACACTATAAACGCGGCTTTCTGCACCGGTTGTTCTGGGGCACGCACTACCGCAATGCCTGGAATGCCGAGGTTACCTTACCTGTATTGCACCTGAACGAAGTAAAAGGTGGCCTGAAGTTCGAGAAACTGGGCGGTGGCTTCCAGACGACCAGCATGACCCTGTCGGATAGCACGGGCTTTACTTATGCCCTGCGCTCTATCGATAAAGACCCCGTAAGCGTGGTGCCCGGCGTGTGGCGCAAAACCTTTGTAGCCAACATTCTCCGCGACCAGACATCGGCTATAAACCCCTATGGCGCCCTTATAGTACCGCCCCTGGCCGAGGCAGCCGGCATACCGCATTCTATGCCCAAATTATACTACGTAGCCCCCAACGACACCACTTTTGGCGAGCACAGCGAGCGCTTCAGCGACAACATTTTTATGCTGGAGGAAAAGTACGATGGCAAAGAAGCCATAACCCCGGCACTGGGCGATGCCGTGGATATTGTGAGCTCCAAAAAGATGCTGAACAAGCTGTTTGAAGAAGACGACCATTTTATAGATCAGCCGACCTTTGCCAAAGCCCGCCTGCTGGACATACTGATGAACGACTGGGACCGCCACGAAGGGCAGTGGGAATGGGCTGAGTACAAAAAAGGCGACAACACCATTTACCGCCCCATCCCCAAAGACCGCGACAACGTGTTCTACCGTTTCCAGGACGGCATCATTCCCTGGATCTTCAGCCGCAACTGGGCCATCCGCAAATTCGAGTCCTTTGACGAAGACATAAACGATGTGTACGCCCTGGCCATGAACTCCGAGTTTCTGGACGAGCGGGCACTGGCACAGGTAACGCGCGCGCAGTTCGATTCGGTGGCTGTGCTGTTGCAAAAGAAGATCACCGATGAAGTGATACAGAAAGCGGTAAGTCAGCTTCCGCCTTCGGTTTATGCGCTGGAAGGAGAAGATACCGCCAAAAAACTGCGTAGCCGCCGCGACCAGCTACGTGAAGCAGCTGCAGAATTTTACGAGATACTCGCCAAAGAGCCGCTTGTAATTGGCACCGACGAAGAAGATGAGTTTAAAGTAAAACGCCTGAATGATAACGAGACCGAAGTAATTGTAAAACGAAAGTCGGATGATGCCATCATTTACCGGAGAACCTTTTTCACCAACGAGACCAAAGAGATCAGACTATACGGCCTGGCCGAGGACGATGAATTTAAAGTAGAAGGTGAGGTAAACAAAGGCATTAAAGTAGTTATAGTTGGCGGCCGCGGCGAAGACGAGATAAAAGATACATCGAAAGTAAAACATGGATCTAAAAAGACCTGGGTATACGATACCGCACGCGGCACCGAAATAGAAGCCGGCCCCGAAACCAAAGACAAGACCACGAAGGATATCCGGGTGCATGCCTTTGACAGGGAAGGATTTTAGAAAGTTAGAAAGTCTTAAAGTTTGAGAGTTAAGAAGTTTTGACCTTCTGACACTTACCTTAAAATATAATGGTTTACAATACTGCTGTTTCAATAACTAAAACGTTGCAGGTACCTCGTTTGCTTTTCGGAGTGTTGTTTGCTTTGCTGTTTAGCAGTTGTCAACGCTACCCACATACCGTAAAGCAGGTAGCCTCGGCACCTGCAAACGCCGACACTATTACCAACTATAGCGATAGCACCATTACCCTGGCGGCGGGCATGCACTACAAGCGTGGCACGTTGCACACGCTGTTGTATGGCAAACATTACCGCCCGGCCTGGTACACGCCTGTGCCCGTAAAAGTGCTGGATATCGGGACTGCACATGGCGGACTGACTCCCGCGAAAATGGGCGGCAGTCGCCAGACGATGAGCCTGCGTGTTTACGACCCGGATAGCGTGGAGTATGTACTCCGCTCCATCGATAAAGAACCGGCCGGTGCCCTGTCGCCGAGATGGCAGAAAAGTTATGTTGCCAACATTGCCCGCGATGCTACCTCTGCCACCCATCCGTATGCAGCCCTTGTACTGCCCGACATGGCCAAGGCAATTGGCATTTACCATACCACTCCGGAAGTAGTGTACATTCCGCACGACCCCAGGCTAGGCGAGTTTACAGAGCAGATAGGCGGCACCGTGGCACTATTGGAACGCAGGCCCGCGGGCAACCAGCAGGATAACCCGGATATGGGCCACGCCAGAAAAGTAAAAAGTACCCGCTCTATGCTCACCGAACGCTTATCAGACAACGATACCAGAATGGATGCCCGGAATTACCTGAGAGCGCGTTTGTTTGATATGCTGATTGGCGACTGGAGCCGGCACGAAGATAACTGGCGCTGGGCTGAACTGGAGCCGGAAGATAAAGCTTACCTTTACCGCCCCGTTCCCCGCGACCGCGATAATGTGTTCTATAAGTTGCACGATGCGCCAATTCCCTGGATAACGCGCCTTTTGCGCTTTAAGCCACACTTCCGGACCTATCGCCGCAACATGCCTGATCTGGCAAAACTGAACTATAACGCCCGCCACTTAGATGCCCTCATTCTGGCAGAACTCAGCCAACAGGACTGGCAGGAAATTGCCGATAGTGTGCAAGCGGAGCTGACAGATGAGGTGATAGAAAATGCGTTCAAGGCCATGCCGGATACCATTTACAAGCTAACTGCGGCCCCGATAATGGCAAAAGTAAAACACCACCGTAACAACCTGCCTAAGTTGGCTCAGGAGTATTACCGCATCCTGGCAAAGCAGGCTATAGTTGTGGGATCAGATAAGCACGAGCAGTTTTTAATAAAGCCGCTTAGCAAAAAAGAAGTACAGGTGCAGGTATATAAAACCACTAAAAAGGGTGAGGTAAAACAATTACTGTTCGAAAGGATTTACCACACCGACGATACAAAAGACCTTATACTATACGGTTTAAATGGCAACGATCAGTTTATGCTCTCAGGAGAAAGCCCTCATCCAATAAAGATAAGCATCTGGGGTGGCGACGGAGAAGATACCTATGAGGCCACTTCTCAAAAGAAGCCAAAAGGTAAACGCATCTTTATAACAGACTCCACCTACGGCAACCATTTTAAGGCCGGCAAAGCAGCCAAAGTAAAGACCGATGATAACCTGCGCGCAAAAGATTTTACCGGCTCCGGCTGGCTGCTGCACTTTTACCTCGATTGATCTTACAATGAACTATAAACTATAAAAGAAGGGCAGCATCCTGTACAGGATGCTGCCCTTCTTTTATAGTTTAGCAATTGCTATAGTTAGCGATCTTTTTTGTTCGTATTCTGGCCACTGTCGCTGCCGCTGCGGTTGTTCTGGTCTTTGGCATTTTGTGCGCCCTGGCCCTGCTGCTGGCTTGAGGTGGCATCAGTACCACGCATGCCGCTACTGGTTGCTCCTGTACGGTTAGCCTGGTTCGAATCTCCCTGGTTAATACCTGAGCTCTGTCCCTGGCCGCTGCGCTGCTGTCCCATACCGGAACTTTGTCCGCCTTGCTGGCCACTCATTCCCGAACCCTGGCTACCGGATTGCTGGTTTCTATTCTGTCCCTGCATGCCGCCGGATTGCTGGCTGCCCTGTGGTTGGTTCTGAGATCCCTGCTGATGACTTCTATTCTGGCCCTGGCCGCTTTGCTGCTGGCTGCCCTGTTGCTGGCTACCTTGTGGCTGTTGGCTGCTGCCCTGCTGCTGATTCTTATCAGAACGCTGGTTGCCCTGCTGTCCCTGATTTTTTTGTTCGTCTTTCATAGCTTGTGTATTAATGTACTTAAATAAAACTGATGCCTGCTTCGTGCTGGCAACATCCTATTTTATACGTTTACAAGCTATTTTAGTCTGAACCGGTTAAACTATAGCTCAACTATAGATCTTTGTTCATGACGGTAGCAGAAGCCTGTGCAGCCGGCAATATCATTACTTCGGCCAGGTTTACGTGCGCCGGACGGGTAACTATAAACGCGATCAGGTCGGCAACATCGTCCGCTGTAAGTGGCTGGTAGCCCTGGTACACCGTTGCAGCGCGTGCTTTATCGCCCTTAAATCTTACTTCCGAGAATTCTGTCTCTACCGCACCCGGGTTCACCTCCGATACTTTGATGCCAGTCTGTATCAGGTCGATGCGCATGGCTTTGGAAAGGGCATCTACTGCATGTTTTGAAGCGCAGTACACGTTGCCGTTGGCATATACCTCTTTCCCGGCTATAGAACCTACGTTAATAATATGGCCTCTGCCCTGCTGCTGCATCAATGGTATCACGGCATGGCTTACATACAGCAAACCTTTCACGTTAATGTCCAGCATGGCATCCTAGTCCTCCAGCGAACCCTCCTGTATCGGGGCCAGGCCATGGGCATTACCGGCATTGTTCACCAGTACATCAATCTGCTGCCACTCGGCGGGCAACGAGGCTATAGCAAACTGTACGGCTTCTTTGTTGCGCACATCAAACAGGAGCGGCAGCACCGTGGTAGTGCCTTCCAGTTCCTGCTGTAGTTCCTCGAGGCGCTCTTTGCGGCGGCCTGTAGCTATAATGCGGTACCCTTGTTTTGCGAGCGCCACAGCAGTAGCGCGACCAATACCGGACGTAGCTCCGGTTACAAGTGCTATTTTAGACATCTCTGTTTTATTCAAAGAAAAGGATGAGCGATATGTTATGGTTGGTCTGCTTCTGCAGCAGGCGGCTATACGCACTGGTAGTTTGCTTGTGCTGGTTTATCAGCCCATGCGAAAAACGGATCTCCGGGGCGAACTTGAAGAACGGATAAAACATGTCTACCCCGAAACCATACTCCAGCGCCAGATCAAATTTGTTCACAGCCAGTCCACGGTCCGGGTTCTCGTCGCTTTTGCCGCTGCCCAGGTCTATGCCTGGCTTTACACCGGCCACAAAATACATGCGGGCATTGGAGCGGCGCTGGGCCTTCAGTTTAAGCAGTACCGGCAACTCTACCATCGTCGAGCTGATGGTCTTGTCTTCTGTCATCAGCTCACCAGTTTCCTGGGGCATGTTGGTATACTCTATGCGGCGGCTGTAAAAACCAACACCGGGCACAAAGCGGGCATCCAGGTGGTCCACAATGCGCACATTCAGTACCAGGCCTGTATAAAAGCCGGGGCTGAACTTGGCGTTCACGTTGGTAGTACCTTCACCACCTGCAGGGTCGGCGGCCAGCTGGTCGGCGTACTCCTGCGAGTGCTGTATCTGGTAGCGGGTAAGAGGGGCCGCCAGGTAAAAACCGTAATGTATCAGTTTGTCGTCGTAGCCGGGTTTGTTCAGCGTGTTTATTCTTTTCTGGGCCTGTGCTGCCGGGGCAACTATAACTATAGCCAGTAAAGCCAGTAACGCTATTTTCGTCCGGTGTAGATAGAGCTTATGCCAAATGTTAAGGGGTGCCATTGTGTCGTTTTAAATCCAACTTTCTCATAGATGTTCAGAAATGCGCGCCCGTCCGGGAAAGCCTGCACCGACTCGGGCAGATACGTGTAAGCGGCATTGTCTTTAGAAACGATCTTACCTATCATAGGTAGTATGTTCCGGGAATAAAATTGGTATAATTGTTTCATCGGGAAGCTGCGCGGGTTACTGAATTCCAGCACCACGGCCATGCCGCCCGGTTTTAATACGCGGTACATCTCCGACAGGCCTTTCTCCAGGTTCTCGAAGTTACGCACCCCAAAGGCTACGGTGATGGCATCAAAGGTGTTGTCTGCAAAGGGCAGGTTCTCCGAATCGCCGTACTGTAGTTCTATCTTATTTGCCAGGCCCTTTTTTGCTATTTTCTCACGCCCTACAGCCAGCATTCCTTCCGATATATCCACACCCGTAATTTTATCCGGGTTAAGCTTCAGTGTTTCGATGGCGAAGTCGGCGGTACCGGTGGCAATATCCAGCACCTGTTTGGGTTGGATCGGCTTCAGCATGCTTACTGCTTTTTTACGCCAGATAATATCGATGCCAGCACTCAGGAAGTGGTTCAGAAAATCGTAGTTACCGGCAATGTTGTTAAACATTTTAGCTACCTGCGATTTTTTGTCTCCGTTCTGGTCTTTATAAGGTACTACAGCCATAGTTGCAATTAAAAAGTAATCAGGCAAAAATACGCTACCTGCAGTTATAATACACGGTTTAAATAAAAAAACAGGCCGGGCAAATACCCGGCCTGTCGTGTTACAGTTTGTTCAGGTCCTTTATAACCCGAAACTATAGTTATTGTTTTGCTGGCTGATCAGCTCTTTCCAGCACTCTAAACTCTGTTCTTCTGTTCAGCTGCATGTTCTCGGCCGATGTGTTTGGCACAGCCGGACGGCGCTCGCCGTAGCTAACTGTTACTAAACGTCTTTCAGAAATGCCTTTGCTCTTCAGGTACTCGTAAGCGGCAACGGCACGGTTCTCACCAAGTTTCATGTTGTACTCATCGCTTGCACGCGAGTCGCAGTGGCCTTCGATGCTAACATTTACCAGCGGGTTCGCTTTCATGTAGGCTACTACTCTGTCCAGCTCGTTCACTGACTCCGGACGCAGGTTGTACTCATCCGTATCGAAGTAGATCGGCTTCATGGCCAGTACACCGGCGCGTGTGGCAGTGGTGTCTACGTAATCAATGTAGAAGTTACGAACTATAGTTGTCGTGTCGTTCAGCGTCATCGGCACTTCCAGTTCTTCCGTCGTAATCAGTTTACCGTCTTTAGATACCTGCACCTGGAACGTACGACCAGAAAGAATATCTACCTGGTAGAAAGCAGAGTCAGGACGGGTAACATCACGGTAAGAGATCGGGCGCTTATCTGCCTGCAGACCGTTAAAGATCAGCTCTACACCTGGTATGGCAAGGCTATCAACTTTAGAGAACACCTGGCCCTGCACACGTACGTTGCGGATATAGTTGATGGTGTAGATATCTTTCTCGCCGTAGCCGCCAATTCTGTAAGACGACAGGTACGCATAGCTGCCATCCGGGCTTAAGCGGTAGTAGGTATCATCATCCGGCGTATTTACAGGAGCACCCATGTTCACTGGCTTGGCCCAACGTCTTGCTACAGAATCATATTTAGAGGCAAAGATGTCGTAACCACCCATGGTGTTGTGGCCTGTGGATGCAAAGTATAAGGTACCGTTGTGTTCAGAGTAGTAAGGGCTGTCATCATCAAACGGCGTGTTTATAGTTGAGCCGATGCTTTTTGGAGCACCCCAGCTGCCATCAGCCTGGCGCTTCGATACATAGATGTCCAGGTCGCCGTACTCTGAGTAGGCACTGGTAGAGAAATACAGGGTCTGGCCGTCTTTTGTGATGTAGGCATCAGACTCGTAGTGCTTTGTATTGATGTTTGGACCAATGCTTTTCGGCTCGCCCCAGGTACCATCGGCCTGGCGCTCAGCAACCATAATGTCGCCGTTATTATCAGCACGGTAAAGCAGCAGCTTGGTATCATTGTCAAACAACTGGATAGAGGCATCGTGGCTTGGGCTGTTCAGAGCTCCGGCTACGCGCTTGGTCGGCGACCATTCGTCTTCCCCTATTCTGGTCGTCTCAAAAATATCTTCGTAGTATTCGCCATCGCGGGCCGGTGTACCACCGGTAGCCTCCGAGCTGCGCGACGTGTACAGCAGGTAGTTATCGTCAGACGAAATTACAGGGCTGTGCTCTGAGTACGCTGAGTTTACAACGCCGCCCAGGTTTTTCACAAAAATATCTTTCGGGTTAGCCACTTCGCGCTTCGCATTGTTTGCATGCTGAATCAGCATGGCTAATTCTTCGCGGCGCTCCTCATCGCGGCGGCGCAGGTTTTTCTGAGCTTCTTTAAAGTGCTCGATCGCACTGTCAAAGCGGTAGTTAATGTGGTCCGCACGGCCTAACCAGTAAGAAAGGTCACGGTCTACATTAGGCTTTATTTTCTGCGCTCTGTAAAGGTAGTCTGCTGCCTTTTCCTTGTCAAAGGTCATGTAGCTGATACCGGCGTAGTACAATGCCTCGGCATTGTTAGGGTCGTTGGCCAGCACCTGCTCGTAAAAAGGAACTGCCGCTCTGTAATTTTCTTTTGCAAAAAGCTTGTTCCCGCTTCTAATCAGCTTTCTGTTGCTTTGCGCCGAGACTGTAAAAGTCACCAGGCACAACAGTGCCAATAGCAAAGAAAATCGTGAAAACGATTTGGCTAAGTGATTCATGTTGTAAAGGTTTGTTATACTTTTTGTTGTTTGGACTGATCTGTAAAACTTCAGGGTAAGCGTAAGTGCGGCACTATGTACCATTATTTCGCATCTATACGAGCAATATTAAAATTAGTATATGGAAGTATAGATTTATCTGTGAGTAATTGTATTAATCATCAAAGATGCCGCATGCAGCCATTGTTGCCATACGCCGGTAAAGGATGATGATCTCGGAAATCAAAGCCAATTACTATAATATTACTTATATACAATTGAATTAAGGCAAATATATAAAAAATATGGTATTCATATATGTTCAGGTATTGATTTATGTTTATTTCACAAAAAAAGAGCCGGCAACTATAGTTCCGGCTCTTTCTGCGAAGACTTTCTAAAATCAATTTTATTAACCGGATCTGAACATATGTTTCTACTGAAATATGCCCGGCGGGTTACTGTGCCAAGAAAAGTATCTGGTAAATATCCAGCGCGCCCATACCATCAGGTCTGTCTGATGAAAAATAAGCAGTAGTGCGGCCCTTATTCAGGGTAAAGTAAAGGTCGTCGTGCGGCGAGTTGATCGGGTAGCCTACGTTGCGGGCCGGTTGCCACTTGCCATCGCGCATCTCTGATTTAAAGATATCATAGCCGCCCATGGTATTATGTCCCCGCGAACTGAAGAACAGGGTTTTGGTCTGGAAATCTACAAAAGGGGCTTCTTCGTCGTAAGCCGTGTTCACGCTGGCTCCCAGGTTAATGGCTGCACTCCAGGTTCCATCCGGAAAGCGCTGGCTCACATACAGATCCAGTCCGCCAAAACCACCCGGCCTGTCGCTGGCAAAAAAGGCATATTGTCCGTCTTCTGTTATATGTACCGAGGACTCGTTGGCAAGCTGGTTAAGCGGTATCGGCATAGGTTTGGGGTTTACCCACGAATTTTTTGACTCATCGTAGCTGCGCAGGCCATCTGCCGGAGAATAGGTGTACAGCACTTTGCCGTTTGGCGAAACAGTAACTATAGCATGTCCCGCCTTGGTGTTGGTAGCAGGCAGATACTCTTTAGATGTTTGCCAGTTATTGTTCTTTTTGTTTGAGATGCGGATCTGTTCGGGTCCTTCAGGAGCCTTGTGAGAGGTAAACAGCAACACCGAATCGTTAATGGCCAGCACCGGCGAGAATTCTACATCTGCTGAGTTAATGCCTGCGCCCAAGTTCACTACCTGCGCTACCGAAGGCTGCTTCAGCAAATCCATCCCTGCCTTGCATTCCTCTATCCGCTTCCGGATCACTTCCACATAGTTCCAGTCGGCACGGCCGGTTCCGTAAATTTCCTGCTGGTAGTATTTTATGGCCTCCTCAAACTCGTAGTTCTGGTGCAGGGCTTCTGCCAGGTTCACGATCACCTTCTGCCCGAATTGCGGGTTTAGTTTGTTCACTTTGTCCAGGCACAGGCGGGCTTTGCGTGGCTCGCGCATCTCCAGGTAGCTGATGCCCAGCTTGTAAAGTGCCTGCACATTTTCCGGTTCCTTTTCCAGCACCTTCTGGTACCATTCGGCAGCTTCCGCAAAGTCGGCTTTGGCGTAGGCTTTATCGGCGCGGCGCATGTTGGCATCCGGGGTAGCATCAGGCAGCACCATGCTACTCAGTAACACAAATGCAAGCAGCAGGCATACATACCGTACCATAGCAGGGCGGAACCTATACTGTAAACCGGATGCGTGCGTTAGAGACGCAAGGCACGACCAAGAAAAAGGCATATACTTCATGTTTGGCAAATTAAATGTACCTTTGTTAATGCTTATGTTCCTGTACTCAGTTGCTTAAGTTAACAGTTTTATACATTTCGAGACCCCTATATTACAAATATCCGGGTTTCATACCAAATCAGAAGCTGCGGCATGGTTATAAAAGAAGCAAAATTTTTAATGAGCAATACGCGGGTAGAGCAATGCCCCGCACCTGATAAGCCGGAATACGCTTTTATCGGCCGTTCCAACGTAGGCAAGTCGTCGCTTATTAATATGCTTACCGAGCAGAAAGGCTTAGCCAAGACATCGGCACAGCCGGGTAAAACGCAGCTTATAAACCACTTCCTGATTAACGACACCTGGTACCTGGTAGACTTACCCGGTTACGGCTATGCCAAGGTCAGCAAGGGGTCGCGCCAGGACTGGCGCCGGATGATCAACTATTATTTTCAGAAGCGCGAAAACCTGGCCTGCGTATTTGTCCTCATCGACTCGCGCCACGAGCCCCTGAAACAGGACCTGGAATTTATAGAGAACCTGGGGGAACAGGGCGTGCCGTTTGTGCTTGTTTTTACCAAGGCTGATAAGCAGTCTTCTGTTAAGACCGACTCAACTATAGCTGCCTACAAGCGTACACTGCGACAAACCTGGGACGAGCTGCCACGTATTTTTGTAACTTCATCAGAGAAACGCCTGGGCCGCGACGAATTGCTGAACTTTATAGATGAAGTAAACATGCAGGTGCAGCAACAATAGTCCTATAGTTTGTTTGCGTATGATTTTTGCTTGATCAAAACTCGAATGCCAGACAAACGCTATTTTTAATGTTGAATTTTTTAATCTTTGTTTCTTATGAAAACTAAATTTTCGTTTTTGTTTCTTTTATTTGCCTTTGTGGCACTAACCGCTTCGGCGCAGACCGAGACCGGCACCGAAAAGCAGACTGAGAAACCAGCTTACTGGATGCCATCTAAAGTATTGCCTGCTGCAGAGCACTACAAAGGCGGCCAGGAAGCCATGTATGAGTTTATCGCAAAAGAACTGAAGTACCCGGCCCTGGCCAAGCGCACCCGTGTGCAGGGCGAGTGTATTATCGGGTTCACTATAAATGAGGATGGCTCTACATCAGGTTATAAGCTATTGCGCAATGCAGGCGCCGGCACCGGCGAGGAAGCGATGCGCATTGTAAGGTTGCTTAAGTTTAACGCACCTGGCTATGCCCTGAATGTTAGTATCCCGATCATGTTTAAACTATAACTATACGTTTTTATTCGTACTATGCCAATTGATCTAAGACAAGTTGCAGCCATTTCCGGCATGAACGGCCTGTACCGCGTAGTGGCCCCAACCCGTACCGGTGTTATCGTAGAATCTTTATCTGACAAGCCGCAGCGCTCTATAGCGCAGGCCCGCCAGCGCATGTCGCTGCTCGATGAGATCTCGATCTACACAACTGATGAAGAAACTACTGTGCCTCTGGCTGACGTGTTTGAACGCATCAACGAAAAATACGGCGACAAACTGCCCCTGAGCGAAAAACCGGACGACAGCGAGTACAAAGCCTTTCTGGAATCCGTTCTTCCTGATTTTGACCAGGAGCGCGTATACCTGTCGGACATGAAAAAGCTGGCTAACTGGTACATGATCGTAAGAAAGCATGTAGGTTTTACAGCCCCTGAAAAAGCAGAAGCCAAAAAGGAAGACGCTAAAAAGGAAGAAGGCAAAAAAGCTGAACCTAAGAAAGCGAAAGCTGAAAAGGCTGAGAAAGCCGAAGCCAAACCTGCAGAAGGGGAAGCCAAAAAAACTAAAAAGAAAAAAGAATAACCAACTGAAAAGGCCTTCTGCAACAGAAGGCCTTTTTGCTTATATTACCTATAGTTTATAGTTTATGGAGTATGCATTTATAGTTCTTGCCGGCACAGCCCAACACCTCCAGCGGTATTTCGAAACAGATAACCTGCCGCACGCCCCAACTATAGCCCAACTGGAACAGACACTGGCACCTGCCGTGCTGCACCTGCTCCGCCACGACCTGAACCGCCTGCTGAACATACTGTACCGCATTGATGTGGAGGAGCGCCAGGTAAAACAGGCCATGCTTGCCCCTACCGAAGAAGATGTTGCCTTACAGATAGCCCGTATAACAATAAAGCGGGAACTGCAAAAGGCGCAGACCCGCTTTATCTATGGTGCTAATTAGCAGCTGAACTATAGTTTAAACCGCTACTTCACTTTTCATAAAAGCCTCCACTTTATCTACCATCTCTGTAGAACCGATTACCAGCGGGCAGCGCTGATGCAGCTCCGTTGGCTCTAATTCCATTATACGACGGTTGCCATCGGTGGCTTTTCCGCCGGCCTGCTCAACTATAAACGCCAGGGCATTGCACTCATACATCAGGCGCAGTTTGCCGTTTGGTGCTTTGGCTGTAGATGGGTAAATGTAAATTCCGCCTTTCAGCAGGTTACGGTGAAAATCTGCTACCAGCGAGCCAATGTAGCGTCCTGAGTAACCGTTTTCCTTGCAATAGTTCAGGTAGTTTTTAATGCCTTCCGGGAAGCTGTTCACACCGCCTTCGTTGCAGGAATATACCGTACCGGTTGCCGGTGTTTTGATATCCGGGTGCGACAGGAAGAACTCGCCAAGCGACGGCTCATAAGTAAAGCCGTTTACGCCGTTCCCGGTCGTATATACCAGCATGGTAGATGAGCCATAAATAATATAGCCGGCTGCTACCTGCTGCGTGCCGTTCTGCAGGCAGTCTTCCAGGGTTCCGTCGCAGCCTGTTTCTGATTTTCTTCTGTAAATAGAGAAGATCGTACCGATCGATACGTTCACGTCGATGTTAGATGATCCGTCCAGCGGGTCGATGGCCACAATGTATTTGCCTTTGGTGTTACCAGTCTGGATGATCTCTTCTTCTTCCTCTGAAATGATCGCGCATACCTCACCGCCGTTACGCAGCGCTCTGATGAAGCGGATGTTGGCAATCACGTCCAGTTTTTGCTGTTCTTCGCCCTGCACGTTCTGCTGGCCAAAAGCTCCGGTTACATCCAGCAGGCCGGCACGGTTTATCTCGCGGTTCACAATTTTACCTGCCAGGGCAATATCGCGCAGCAGCTGCGAAAGCTCTCCGGTTGCATACGGAAAATCTTTCTCTTTTCTCATAATAAACCTGTCGAGCGTGGTGCCTACAGGTAATGCCAGATTGAAGTTCATAGAAGCAGAAGTTTATACTTATATATGGATGTACAAAAATATCATTTTTTGATTCATAAACGAAGGCTACCTATTTTTACGAGGTATAATCCTTAACTGAATGAAAGTTTTCAAATTTGGAGGTGCATCTGTGAAAGATGCAGCCGCTTTCCGGAACCTGGCGCACATTGTGCAGCACTATGGTGGCAGTAACCAGTTGCTTATAGTTGTATCGGCCATGGGCAAAACCACAAACGCACTGGAACAGGTCTTTGACCTGGCTTACCACCAGCAGGACCATTCCCCGGCGCTGGAGCAAAGCCGCCAGTATCATCTCCAGATCGTACAGGCCCTGTTCCCGGATGCAGCCAGCCCTATATACGAAGAGTTGGAACACCTGTTCTCTAAACTGGATAATACCCTCCGCCACCTGAACAAAGCAGCCGGTTACGACCAACTGTATGACCAGACCGTAAGCTACGGCGAGCTGCTGGCCTCTACTATTCTGCACCATTATTTAAAGTCGCAAAACCTGAACAATACCTGGGTAGACAGCCGCAAATACATACAGACCGACACCACCTGGCGCGAAGCAAAAATAGACTGGGACTGGACCGAACGCCTGGTAAAACGCGACCTGCCTGCTATACTCAACGAACAGCTTATAGTTACACAGGGTTTTTTAGGAGGCACGAACAATGGCCTTACTACCACTCTCGGCCGCGAAGGTTCTGATTTCAGCGGAGCGATATTTGCGTATTGCCTGGATGCAACAGAAATGGTTATCTGGAAGGATGTGGAAGGGTTGCTGAACGCTGACCCGAAATACTTTACCGATACGATCCGCTTTAAAGAGATATCCTATCAGGAAACAGTAGAAATGGCCTACTATGGCGCCTCTGTCATTCACCCAAAAACGATAAAGCCGCTTGCAAACAAGCTGATACCGTTGTATGTAAAATCGTTTCTGAACCCTGCCGGCGAGGGCACCAAAATATGCGACTGCCGTTACGAAAAGCTGGCACCGGCTTACATCGTAAAACAGAACCAGTGCCTTATCTCTTTCAGCGTAAAAGATTTTACCTTCATTTCAGAGAAAAACCTGGGTACTATTTTCAATGCGCTGTCGGAGCTGCGGTTAAAGATAAACCTGATGCAGAACTCAGCTATTTCGTTCTCGGTGTGCACCGACTGGCATGAGCAGCGCATCCAAACCTTACGAAAAACCCTGCAGGATGAGTTTGTGATACACTATAATTCGGGCCTCACTTTGTATACTATAAAGAACTACGATACCGAAAGCATGAACAACGTTTTAGCCGGCAAAAGCGTACTGCTGGAGCAGCGCACACGCACAACTTTCCAATTTGCGAGCAAATAGCATAAAAACAATTTAATTTTTTTATATTTGCTTCTGGAGTTGCAAAAGTTCCTTTAAAACTACAGTTTATAAATATATAAACTTCGTATATAAGAGCCTATGCCACCTTTTTATATGTGCTTTTTATGCAACCAGTAGAGCAAGTTAACAAGAACTTCTTTTTCAAATTATTTTTACTCTGCGGGTTGTTATACCTAGGGTTTGTGCTGAAGGTACCCCATTTTGTGAAACCGGTAAAAGCCGGAGACATAAAGCCACGTTATGCTTCCCCATCTGAAGAGCACGAATCAAAGCAGATAAAAAAACTTTACTACCAACTGGTATCTGACAAGGAGCCTGAAGAAGTAGCCATATAAAAACTATAAGCCTGCCACTGCAGGCTTTTTTTATGCCCTTGCTGCAAAAACCTTTAACTTAGCCTGCATAAAAAGACTAACAGATAACTATGGAATTTATACTTGTAACCCCACAGGCACAGCCGCATGTTGCCTTAATACAGCTAAACCGCCCCAAAGAACTGAATGCCCTGAACCTGCAGCTGATGGGCGAACTGCGCGATGCCCTGAAAGAGCTGGACGAGAACGATGAGGTGCGTGCTATCATCATAACAGGAAACGAACGTGCCTTTGCTGCCGGTGCCGACATTAAACAGATGGCCGGTAAAACAGCCATCGACATGCTAAACATCGATCAGTTCTCGACCTGGGACCAGATCCGTAAAACCAAAAAGCCAATTATTGCAGCCGTTTCTGGTTTTGCGCTGGGTGGCGGTTGCGAACTGGCCATGACCTGCGACATGATCATCGCCTCAGAAACTGCCATGTTCGGTCAGCCTGAAATTAAGATCGGGGTAATGCCGGGCGCTGGTGGCACGCAACGCCTGACCAAAGCCATAGGCAAAGCCAAAGCCATGGAAATGGTACTGACCGGTAAGTTTATGCCCGCCGAAGAAGCCGAAAAACAAGGTCTGATAAACCGTGTGGTACCAGTTGAGCTATATTTAGATGAAGCCTTTAAACTGGCAGCCGAAATTGCTAAAATGTCACCTGTAGCTACTAAACTGGCCAAGGAATCTGTAAACCGCTCTTTTGAAACGCAATTAGACGAAGGCCTGCACTTTGAGCGCAAGAATTTCTATTTATGCTTCGCCTCCGAAGACCAGACCGAAGGCATGAATGCTTTTGTAGAAAAACGTGCACCAGAATTTAAGGGAAGATAGGCTATAGTTTAGGAGTTAGAGAGTTTAGGAGTTTAAGAAGTTAAAAGTTTGGAAGTTAGAAAGTTGACTATGTCGCCAGTTTGAACGCAGTGGTAACTGGTGGTTAGGCTTGGCAGCCAGTTTGTAACTGTCTTTGCTTTGCAAAAGCAAGACTAACTATAGCCGCAACTATAGAACTATAGTTTTGCCTAAAGTCACATGCTGGCGCAGATCTGTGATCTGTGACTTATCTATTATGTTGGATCAGTGATCCAACTGGGCGGGACACCCAACTATAGTTTGATGCGAGCGAGGACGCTTGCGCCATAGGAATTGCCTTTACAACTATCGCTCAACTAATAAATGTCAACAAACTATAGTTTCCTGCTCACGCAGAAACACAGTTACAACCTGGATTTATAGTTGGTTACAGGTTGCTCACTATTAAACCTACGGCAATCCCGTTCAGACCTATAATTCTATAGCTGAGACGCAACGTATTGCGTCTCTACATTTTCAACTCACTAACTCTGAAACTCCTAAACTTTCTAACTTCCAAACTTTTTAACTTTCAAACTTACTTCTATCTTTGCAGGAACTTTTCCTAAGTAAGAAACATTCTTATCTGGTATGCAGCATAAACTCACACGAGACGAAGTACGACAGCGCCTGACAGATGGTGGACTAAAAGCCACACACCAGCGCATTGTGGTATTTGAGTCGGTGATGGAGTTGCATGGGCACCATCCTACTGCCGAAGAAGTGCATCAGCACCTGCGATCGGCAAATCCTACCATTTCGCTGGGTACAGTTTACAAAACACTGGATACGTTTGTGGAGACCGGCCTGATCAAAAGGGCACTCTCGGAGAAAGGTGGCAAGCGCTACGATGCGAACACGCATGTGCACAACCACATCTTTTGCAGCAAAACCAAAGAGATCGTTGATTTTGAGGACGAAGAACTGGAGCAGCTACTGACAGACTTTTTCAGCAAACGTAAGCTTGACAACTTCGAGATCAAAGGCTTTTCGGTGCAACTGACAGGAAATAAGGTGGAGCCCGATAAACAAATCAGTATTACACGAGTTTCTAAATAGATTATTAAAACCCTAAAAATTAAATAAACATGGCAGTATTAGTAGGTAAAAAAGCACCTTCTTTTAAAGCAATGGCCGTTGAAAATGGCGAGTTTGTAGAAAACTTCTCTCTGGAGCAGTACATTGGTAAGAAGCACGTAATTTTCTATTTCTACCCAATGGACTTCACTTTCGTTTGCCCTACCGAGATCATCGCGTTCCAGGACAGAATGGAGGAGTTTGAGCGTAAAAACGTTGCTGTAGTTGGTTGCTCTACTGACACACATTTCTCTCACTTTGCATGGCTGAACACACCACGTAACCAGGGTGGTATCGAGGGTGTAAACTACCCGCTTGTAGCTGATGCTTCTAAAACAATTGCTCAGAACTACGATGTATTGGCTGGTCACTACGAGTACAACGAAGAAGGCCAGGTAGAATTTGTTGGTGAGCCGGTTGCTTACCGTGGTCTGTTCCTGATTGATAAAGAAGGTGTAGTTCGTCACCAGGTTGTGAACGACCTTCCGCTTGGTCGTTCTATCGACGAGGCACTGCGTATGGTTGATGCCCTTCAGTATTTCGAAGAGAAAGGTGAAGTTTGCCCAGCAAACTGGTCTGAAGGCAAAGAAGCTATGCAGGCTACGAAAGAAGGTGTATCTAACTACCTTGCAAAGCACTAAGCTTTAAAAGTAACTTATTGATAAAAAAATCCCCGGCAGTTTTGCCGGGGATTTTTGTTTTATGATTATAGTTCAGCTTACTGCTTCAGCCACAGCGCACCGTTCTTAGAAGCATATTTGCCAATCTTACCTTCTTCGTATAGATTCTGCAAATGCACTTCCGCTTCGCTCTTTTTCATGCCAGCCAGTACAGCAAACTCCTTCGTGGTAAGCGTGCTATAGTTGGCAAACAGCGAAGTGTAATCAGTATCATACTCCATTTTGGTTGCCTCCGGATGTAACTGCAATAGCGCCTGCTCATATTGCTCGTAAGGTCTTGAGCCATACACCAGCACGCGGTTATCGTTCTCGTCCGACACAAAAATGGTCGGGAAGCCTCTCACCCCCAGCTGGCGCGCAATAGTTAAATCCTGCTGGAACAGCTCTACTGCTTTGCCTTCAAAATCAGTTTTCAGTTGCGTTACATCCAGGCCGGTTTGCTCAGCAGCAAGAGCCAGGTTATCCCAACGGGCAATGTTTTTCTTCTCCAGGAAGATCATCTCCTTTATTCTGCGCAGGAATTTCACAGCTTTTTCTTCGCCTTGTAACTGGGCTGCTTTAAAAGCTATAGATGGCGGATACGATGATGGCAGCGGATCTTCCAGCCACAGATCGCCGTCTATTGGCATTTCGTAATGGGCGCCGGCTTCTTCCCAGTGCTGGGCTACGCTGGCAGGTCCGTTCACATCGCGGCCACCGTACGTATCCCAGCTCCTAAGCAAGCCACCCATGCGGTATTCTACTTCAAAATAAGGTCCGTACTCCAGTGCCAGCTTCTTCAGTTGCGGATCGATGCCCCAGCACGAAGAACAGATTGGGTCGGTGAAGTATAAAAGTTTGATCGGTTTCTTAGTAGCGGCGATATTGGTATCTTCTATAGTTACTTCTGAATTTGGTATTTCGCAGATACCGGTTTCCATATCGCAATGCATTTGTGGTTTCGTCTCCATGGTTTTATTTCTCGTTAAACATTGTAAAAATTAACCTGTTACCTTAGTAGCTAACAGGCTGTATTGAACTACTTTTACAAAGGTCGAACTATAATCAGGGAGAGTCAATTAGTCAAAAAAACATGACTACCAACAATTTTTCACAAGGCGACGCGAGTTGTCCCGCCGAGAACATTTTAAAGCAATTATCCGGAAAATGGAAACCGCAGATCTTTAGATTGGCGCTGGAAGGGCCGGTGCGGTTTAATAGTTTGCTGCGCCAATTACCGGGCTCCAACAAACAATCGGTGGCTACAGCGCTGAAGGAAATGGAAGAAGCAGATATCCTGGTGAAGACTATAGTTCATGAAAAACCGCTGCACATTGAATATACCCTGTCGGAGAGAGGACAGGCAATGGTGTCGGTTTTCAGAAGTATGGAAGGTTTCCTGAACTGATTTTTACGCCAGCTTAACCAGCCACAGTCCAATAAACGTTGAAAGCAATCCGAGCAACACGCTCGCCAGTACATAAATGATAGCCGGCCAGTACTGTCCGCCTTGTAGCAGGCTTATCGTTTCGCCGGAAAAAGCGGAGAACGTGGTAAAGCCTCCTAATACGCCGGTCACCAGAAAAAAGCGCCATTCATCTGATAAAGTACCTTTTGCAAAAAGCCCAAACACCACCCCGATCAGGAAACAGCCAACTATATTCACTACCAGCGTACCAACCGGAAATTGGGTCAGGCTTTTTGATTGTATAAGCTGCGATAACAGGTAACGCCCTACGCCACCTATAAAACTGCCTGCCCCAATCGCCAGTAGTATCTTCATGGTAAACTATAGTTTAGTGCTTTTGCTCATAGTCATAGTTCACCATCCAGTTAATACCGAATTTATCGGTGAACATACCGAACAGCGCACCCCAGAATGTTTTATTCAAAGCCATCGTTACCTGGCCACCAGCAGATAAGCCATCGAATAAACGCTTTGCTTCGTCTTCGTTATCGGCGTTTATAGAGATAGAGAAGTTGTTGCCCATTACAGTGGCATGACCAAACGCTTCAGAAGAATCTGATCCCATTAAAGTAGTTTCTTTGCTGATCGGCAGGGAAATGTGCATGATCTTATTGCCTTCTGATTCCGGGATCGGGTTTTCGGAAGGCATGTCTTTAAAGCGGCCTACGTACGGGAAATCTCCACCGAAAACAGATCTGTAAAAGTTGAATGCTTCCTCGCAGTTGCCTGCAAAGGTCAGGTAAGGGCTGATTGATGCCATAGTATAGTTTATAAGGTTAGATGATCGTTCTGTTTCCAAATATAGAACAATTAATATCTTTCCCAATCAGCTAAACTATAGTTTAGGCTTGCTTTTTATAGGGCTTCAGTTTTCCGTCTTTTACCAGCCAGGCTTTGTCAGCTTGCTTTACAATTTCTTCTTTATCGTCGGAGTAGGCTTCTACAATTCTGTACTTCTGGCCTTTAAAATGCTGGTCTAAGCGGGCAATTTTTTCTTCTTCCTTGCAGGCTTTGCCATCTACCAGGTACGTGTTGTCGGTATAGTTTGCCTTCGTCCCGAAAAAGCCATCAATCTTATATAGTTTAAACAATGGCTCCACGTAAATTTCCAGCCCGCCGGTAGCACAGAAAACCTGTACACCATCCTTCTTCAGCTTATCCAGTCGTTCCTTTATTTCCTGGTTAAAATTCTCCGGGTATTCCTGCTCCCAGAACTCTTTGGCGTATTCTTTTACTTTTTTGGGTGGGATGTTATCCAGGTAATCAAAGAAGTTCTCCTTAAACTCCGTTTGCCTGATCTGGTGCATTTTAAGCAACGCTTTGTAGTAGAGCATCTGGACATAATAAGCGAGTTTGTGCGGCTTTTTGGTGCTGATGAACTTGAAAAACTCGTCTTTGGAGCTCTTGTTATAGAAGGTCTTGTTCAGGTCGAAAACTGCTATTTTAATTTCCTGCGCGTTGCTATCTGCCATTTTGGGTTTGCTGTTTAGGGTAAGGATTGTACGAAACTATAGTTGCCAGAGATGGCGCCGGGCTAAACTATTGCCGCCTAAACCGCTATATTTGCAGCAGAACACAACCTATAGTTTTGAAACTACTCTACGACATCGGGCTGAAAGCTTACAACGGACTACTGACCGTAGCGGCACCTTTTAACCAGAAGGCAAAGCTGATGCTGCAGGGCCGCGACAGGCAGTTTGAGAGGTTACAGGAGGCGTTTGCTGGCAACACAGCACCGGTAGTGTGGTTTCATTGTGCTTCGCTGGGTGAGTTTGAGCAAGGCCGCCCGGTTATCGAAGCGTTTAAAGTCGAATTTCCGGAGTACAAAGTACTGCTAACCTTCTTCTCTCCTTCTGGTTACGAAGTGCGCAAAAACTATAGTGGGGCCGATTTTATCTTTTACCTGCCGCTTGATAGTGCTGCCAATGCCCGGAAGTTCATAACTATAGTTCAGCCGAAGCTGGCGGTGTTTGTAAAGTACGAGTTCTGGCATTATTACCTGCAGGAACTGGAGCAGCGCCATATTCCGATACTTTCTATTTCGGCTATTTTCCGTCCGGACCAGGTTTTTTTTAAGCCATATGGCGAGTTTAACCGCAACATGCTGCGCCGTTTCACGCATATCTATACACAAAACAAACAATCGCTGGAGCTGCTGCAAAGGATTGGTATTACCCAAACAACTATAGCCGGCGATACGCGCTTCGACCGTGTACTGCAGACTGCCGCCACTATAAAACCGATTCCTATAGTGGATGCCTTTACTGCCGGGCAACAGGTATTTATGGTAGGCAGCAGCTGGCCTGCCGATATTGATGTTTTACTTCCGCTTATCCAGAAGTATAAGTCAACTATAAAATTCATCATCGCGCCGCACGAGATCCATGAAAGTGGTATAGCTGCTTTAATGCAAACTATATGCGAAGGTGCTGTGAGGTTCTCTCAGGCTGATGCCCAAACTATAGCCAACTATAGCGTGCTGGTGATCGATAACATCGGGATGCTGTCGGCGCTCTATAGTTACGGCACGTACGCTTACATTGGTGGTGCTTTTGGCAAAGGACTTCATAACACATTAGAGGCTGCCGTATTTGGGTTACCGCTGTTTTTCGGGCCTAAGTATGGTAAGTTTCAGGAAGCGGTGGATCTGGTAAAACTAGATTGTGCTTTTCCGGTGAATAATGCCGATGAGCTGCTGGCTGCTTTTGAGAAGGTACATACCACACCCGGCGCTAGACAAACTATAACCGACACCGAAAAACAATACGTACAAGAGCAGGCAGGCGCCACCACACAAATTATGGCCGACATACAGCGCCTGTTAAAAAGATAAGATGAAAGGAGTTGTAGTTAAATCGACTGGATCGTGGTATTTGGTTCGGGATGCGGAAGGCAAACTGCACCGTGCCCGTTTGCGCGGTAAATTCAAGATAAAAGGCCTGAAAGTAAGCAACCCGCTGGCCGTTGGCGATCGCGTAGAATTTGACGTGGAAACGACAGGTGAAGACACGGCTGTAATTCATAAAATAGAAACCCGCGAAAACTACATCATCCGCCAGAGCACGCACAAAACAGCTTACTCGCACATCATCGCGGCCAACCTGGACCAGGCCCTGCTTATCGTTACCCTTGTTTCGCCGCGCACATCGTTTGGTTTTATAGACCGTTTTTTAGTCACCGCCGAAGCTTACGACATCCCGACGATACTGGTGTTTAACAAAACCGATTTGTACGATGAGGAGATGCGCGATTACCAGCGCCAGATCAGCCACATGTACCAGCAGATCGGCTATAGCAGCATCACGGTTTCGGCTAAGACTAACGAAGGAATTGAGGAAATGAACAGCCTGCTGCACGGCAAAACAACCTTACTTTCGGGCCACTCCGGTGTAGGAAAATCCACGCTTATCAACCTTATAGTGCCAGATCTGGAATTGAAAACTTCTGAGATTTCTGACTTCTCGGATAAAGGCGTGCACACTACCACGTTTGCAGAAATGTTTGAGATCGATAACGAGACCTTTATCATCGACACGCCAGGTATTAAGGAGCTGGGTATAGTTGATATCTCTAAAAACCAGTTAGGCCACTATTTCCCAGAGATGCGCGAGCGTATGAACCAGTGCCGCTTCAACAACTGCACCCACTTTAACGAACCTGGCTGCGCTATAGTAGAGGCAGTCCGCCACAACGAAATTTCGCTCACCCGCTACGAAAGTTACCTGAGCATGCTGATGGGAGACGATAACAGGAAGTAAGAGTTTAGGAGTTAGAGAGTTCAGGAGTTTTGTGTAGTGTTATCCTGCAGCCATTCTTTTGCGGTTGCCTCGTCGTTAAATTCCTTGTAAACCAGGCTGGTTTCAGGTAAACTCTGCAGATCCGCTACAAGCCCTTTCACAAAGTTTTCGCGGTTCAGGTTCGTGGTGCCTAAACGGGCTATGCGCTCCAGCCGGGTTTGTACCAGGTTCTTTGCAAAGTTTACATTTAGCTCCACATACTCCTCATCCGACACAGCAACCACATCCTCACGGGCATCAATCAACAGCCTTTTAATATCATAGCTACGGATCTTCTCTACCAGAATCTGCATACTATACCTTAACTCAGGACTTGTAGCGGTATCGCTTGCAAGCCACTTTACTACCAATGTATCGAAGCCCACCTCATAATTTAAAACGATAAGGCCATCTTTATGCAGAATCATGTATGCGGAAACGTAAGGGTAAGAGAAAACAGAGGTGTAATATAAGGAATTATAGTTAACCAGAAGCCTTCGCTTACAGCTTAGCCACAGTTTTAGTTTGGGCCGTAGTTGTTTATTATGTACAAAAACAGAGCCTGCCTATAGTTACTCACCTCATCCTTATAGTTTGCGCTGCCGTTAACCATTTATATGTCAGAAGATTAACAACTATAGCTATGAAATTGGACAACGCGAATATTCTGATAACCGGCGGCACGCTGGGCATTGGTCATGCCACCGCCGACCTGTTGATAAAACATGGGGCTAATGTGGCCATAACCGGCCGCGACGAGAAAAGAACCCATAAAGCCGCCCGCTCGCTTGGCGCATTTCCTATAGTTGCGGATGTGGCTGATTACGGCGATGTGAAGCATACGTTCACAACTTTCATGAATGAGTTTGGCCACCTGGATGTGCTGATAAACAATGCCGGTATCGGAATTTATAAACCGCTGGATGAACTGACGATAGCCGATTTTGAGCAGGTGTATCGCGTAAATGTTTATGGAGCGGCTATGATGGCAGCTTCGGCCGCTAAAATTTTCAAGAAGCAGAACTATGGCAACATCATCAATATCGGCTCTACGGCTGCAACCAAAGGTGGCGAGGGCGGTTCGGTGTATGCCTCATCTAAAGCAGCGCTACGCAGCATGACCCAAAGCTGGCAGGCTGAACTCCGGAAATATAATGTGCGGGTGATGCTGATTAACCCAAGTGAAGTAACCACCGCTTTTGGCCGCGAAGACCGGGAGGAGCGCCACGCGCAACCGAACAAGTTACGCGGTCAGGAAATTGCCTGGGCTATAAAAAGCGCTCTGGAAATGGATAACAGGGGTTTTATTCCAGAACTGGCTGTGTGGGCAACCAACCCGTTTTAAACTATAGACAGGCCTTAGTGCCTCCGGAGTACTTATCTATAGTTGCTTAAACTATAGTTCCGGTTACAGATGCTGCTCCTTTGGTAACAGCACTTTGTCCACTATATGCATGACGCCGTTGCTGCTTTCCACGTCCGAAATGATCACTTCGGCACCGTTTATTGTTACGTTTTCCTGCCGTTTTGATACTTCCAGTTCCCCGTTGGCCAGCGTTTTTATCCTGGAACCATCCTGCAGCGCGGTGGCATCAAGTTTTCCGGCCACAATGTGGTTATTCAGCAACGCTTCCAGTTGCTGTCTGTTCCCTGGCTTGGTCAAGTCTTTCAGGGTATTACCGGGCAGTGCCTCGAAGGCTTTGTTAGATGGCGCAAACACCGTATAGGGACCTGTATTGTTCAGGGTTCTCAGCAAACCGGCCTTCTTTAAGACTAAAATAAAAGTAGAGAGTTCCGCTTTGGATTGGGCATTCTGTGGTATGGTGAGCGAAGATGGCACCTCCCCGTTTCCGGCGGCAGATGCTATATTCACCTGGTCGGTCTGGGCGAGCCTGCTGGCGGCCGAAGCATTTGTATCCTGCTGTTCTGCTCCCTCCTGCCGGGTATTCTTTTCCTGGTATTTATCGGGACCACAGCCTGTAAGTAAGGCAAAACATACAGGCAGGCTCAGCAGATAATGTTTTAAGCATGTCTTCATAAGTAAGTGGTAGGGGCTGGTTCTCCGGCTGGCCAGTAAGCTAAACTGGAGTTTTATAGTCTTCTTAAACTATAAATTGCGTACTTTTGTTTTTGACCGATGTTTAAACTTAACGCATAAACGCATGAAAACTGCAGAGATCCATACAGGTAAAGGTGTCATGAAAGTAGAGTTCTACGAAAAGGACGCCCCCAAAACAGTTGACAACTTTATAAAACTTGCCAAAGACGGCTTTTACGATGGCCTTACGTTCCACCGTGTAATTCCGGATTTCGTGATACAGGGTGGTTGCCCTAACTCGCGCGAAGGCGCCAAAGGCATACCTGGCACCGGCGGCCCGGGCTATAAAATTGACTGCGAACTGACAGGCGAGAACCAGTACCACGACCGTGGCGTGCTGAGCATGGCACACGCAGGCCGCAACACAGGCGGGTCACAGTTCTTTATCTGCCACAGCCGCAAAAACACAGCCCACCTCGACCGTAACCACACCTGCTTCGGTAAAGTAGTAGAAGGCCTGGATGTGATCGACCAGATCAAGGCAAATGATAAGATCGAAAAAATTGTAGTAACAGAGGAATAATCCCTCAGCAACTATAGCACAGAAGCCGCTCCCCGCACAGGAGCGGCTTTTTTGTACCAAACTATAGCCCGTTTATTACACTCACAGAAGCAATGTTTTCATAATTCCAACAAAGTATAGCCACACCCAGTATTTACTTTTAAATTAAGATCGCAGGAAATACGGCACCCAAAGGGCACATCTGCTTTGCCACGCCGGCTATAGTTGGTACCACTCCTGCCTTGTCTGAAAAACTGGAAAGTTACTGCTGCACAAAAGCGGCTTTCACAACAGATACAACATGAGAAAACTTGCACTTCACTGGCAGATACTAATCGGTATGACCCTGGGCGTACTCTGGGGGATGTTTGCCAGCGGCTTCGGCCTGGTTACCTTCACCCTCGACTGGATACAGCCTTTCGGCACCATCTTTATAAACCTGCTGAAGGTGATTGCAGTGCCCCTGGTGCTGGTATCGCTTATTACAGGCGTGTCCAGCCTCAGCGATATCAGCCGGCTTTCCCGCATCGGTTCCAAAACTATAGGTATCTATCTTTTTACAACGGTACTGGCTGTCTCGCTGGGCTTGGTGCTGGTTAATATATTTGAGCCGGGAAAAGCATTCTCGCCCGAGAAACGGGAAGAGTTCCGGGAGCAGTTTGCCAACACTACTTCCGAAAAATCATCCGACGCTGAAACCGTGAAAGAACAGGGCCCGCTGCAGCCATTGGTAGATATTGTGCCCGGCAACATTTTCGGTGCCATGACCGACAACGGCAAAATGCTGCAGGTTATCTTTTTTGCGCTGCTCTTCGGCATTGCCCTCATCACCATCCCTCCCGACAAAGCCCAGCCGGTAAACGACTTTTTTGAGGGCACGAACATGGTGATTTTGCGCATGGTGGATTTTATAATGAAAACAGCGCCTTATGGCGTATTTGCGCTGCTGGCAGGTCTGGTTGTAGAGTTTGCGGGCAACGACCCCGGCTCGGCGGCAGAACTGTTACTGGTGCTTGGCTATTACTGCATTGTGGTAGTGTTGGGGCTGGCTATTCTTATTTTTATAGTTTACCCTTTACTGTTTACAACGGTAGGTAAAATAAAGTACAAACAATTTTACAAGGCGATATTCCCGGCACAGATGCTGGCTTTCTCCACTTCGTCGAGTGCCGCAACGCTACCTGTTACCATGGAGTGCGCCGAAAGAAATCTTGGCATAAACCGCGAGATCAGCAGCTTTGTGCTGCCCCTGGGAGCAACTATAAACATGGATGGCACCAGCCTTTACCAATCGGTAGCGGCCGTATTTATTGCACAGGCGTATGGGATGCACCTTGATCTGATGACGCAGTTAGGAATTGTGATGACAGCAACACTTGCCTCGATAGGGGCGGCTGCGGTGCCGGGCGCCGGTGTGGTGATGCTGGTTATTGTACTGCAACAAGCTGGAATACCAATAGAAGGTATTGCGCTCATACTCGCCCCGGACCGACTGCTTGATATGTGCCGCACCACCGTAAACATTACCGGCGATGCGACGGTAGCTGCCATGGTTGCCCGCACCGAAGGCCAGATGCACCCGGTTACAGAGATAAGAGTAGAGTAGCGTACAGCAAAGCCCTCATCGTAAAAGTAATTTTCACGGTGAGGGCTTTGCTTGCTTCATGTTTAAATGTGAGGTTGTCTTTTTACAAAGGATGAGACCAACTATAAGCTTTCATGTTTTAGTAGCCTCATAACCTTAAAAATCATCTTCTTCCTCTTCGCCAAATTTTGGCATCGTGAACATACCGCTGAGCAGGTCTTTGAATTGCAGCCCGGTGCTCAGGCGGCTTTTGCTTAACTGGCTGTGCTCTGCTAAACCGTGCAGGGCAAATTCCATCATAAACAGCTTTTCATCGCCTTTCGTGTTTTTCTGGTGCGCATCAACCAACTCCTCCAGGCCGGGCACTCTTTTCAGCGCTTTCTTATAGTCTGCCGCCGATGCATCATTCAGGATGTCCACAGTATTGCCGTCGCCAAACCAGTCTGTTATCGTTTTGTAAGGATTGGCCTGCTTGCTTTTCTTCACCTTGTCCGGATCCGGGAAATATTTCAGGAACTGCGTACGGATGGCTTTGCCCATCAGCACCTGCGCCACATGCCCTGCTCCTTCCTGCTCTCCTTCATACACCAGCTCTACTTTACCTGTTACAGATGGAATTGTATTCAGGAAATCAGCAACACGCACATAGGTTTTGTTTTCGCCATTCAGTAAAGCACGGCGTTCGGCAGCACTCAGCAGGTTCTCATAAGCCGAAATGGTTAAACGCGCTGATACACCGCTTTTCGGGTCCACATACTCACTTTCGCGTGCTTCAAACGCTACCTGCTCTATCAGATCGCCGATAATGTCGTTGGTTTGTACGAGTTTTTCCTGCTCGTCTTTAATGTGTGCTTCCTGCTGGGTAATTTTCTTACCTACTTCTATAGTCTTAGGGTAATGCGTGATGATCTGCGAATCGATGCGGTCTTTCAGTGGTGTAACTATAGATCCACGGTTGGTGTAGTCTTCTGGGTTAGCCGTGAACACAAACTGAATATCCAATGGCATGCGCACTTTAAAACCACGGATCTGGATATCGCCTTCCTGCAGAATATTGAACAGCGCTACCTGGATTCTTGCCTGAAGATCGGGTAGTTCGTTAATCACAAAAATCCCGCGGTGTGAGCGCGGTATTAACCCGAAATGGATGACGCGTTCATCAGAATAAGGCAGCTTCATAGTAGCCGCTTTTATAGGGTCTGCATCCCCGATCAGGTCGGCTACTGATACATCAGGCGTTGCCAGCTTTTCGGTGTAACGGTCCTCGCGGTGGAGCCAGCTAATGGGTGTGTCGTCGCCGTGTTCCTGTATCAGGTCTTTGGCGTGGCGTGAGAGCGGTTGCAATGGATCATCGTTTAGTTCAGAGCCCTGCACAACGGGTATGTACTCATCCAACAGGTCTATCATCTGGCGGGCAATACGGGTTTTGGCCTGTCCGCGTAAGCCCAGCAGGTTAATGTGGTGCATCGAAAGGATTGCCCGCTGCATGTCCGGAATAACAGTTTCTTCATAACCCCAGATGCCCGGAAAAACATCTTCCTTGTTCTGCAGCTTTTTGATCAGGTTCTGGCGCAGCTCCTGCTTCACTGACTGCGGTTCGTAGCCGGTTGCTTTCAGTTGCCCCAGTGTTTTTATATGTAATAGCTTATCGGCTGGTATGTCTTTATACTCCATTGTTTCAGTTATCAGTTAACCACTTATCAGTAAGCAGTTTTAATGGTTAAATGGTTGATGGTTAAATTGTTGATCTTCTTGTGTAAACCCACCCCTAACCCCTCCAAGGAGGGGAATTTATACTTCCTAAATTTATTCCTTCTCAAACTCTTACTTCTCTAACTCCCAAACTCTTAAACTCTAAAAGCTTTTCTTTCTGTTTCGGCCGTAGTCCCGGAAAACCAAGTGGCCGAGGCCTTTGAGCGAACTATAGTATGCCTGCCCGTTATTCACTTTGGTAAACTCATCTACGAATTGCTGCAGGTAGGGGTCCGATGCGATCATAAAGGTGGTGATCGGGATCTTCAGACGGCGACACTGGGCAGCCAGGTTCAGCGTTTTGTTCACTACTTTCCGGTCCAGGCCGAAGCTGTTTTTATAGTAGTTCAGACCGATCTTCAAGCAGGTTGGCTTCCCGTCAGTGATCATGAAGATCTGTTTGTTCGGTGTTTTCCGTTTGCGCAGAATGTCCATGGCCAGCTCTAAACCCGCAACCGTGTTGGTGTGGTAAGGCCCCACTTCCAGATAAGGCAAATCCTTCACTTCTATTTGCCAGGCATCATTCCCGAAAACGATGATATCCAGCGTATCTTTCGGATATTTCTGTTTCACGAGCTCGGCCAGCGCCATTGCTACTTTTTTGGCTGGTGTAATGCGGTCTTCGCCATACAGGATCATAGAGTGCGAAATATCGATCATCAGTACTGTAGAAGCCTGTGTTTTGTGCTCGGTTTCGGTTACTTCCAGGTCCTGCTCCGTTAACCTGAACTCGCCTAAGCCGTGGTTTACCTGCGCGTTGCGGATAGAATCGGTCATGGAAATCTGTTCTAGCGCATCACCAAACTGGTACTCGCGGCGGTCGGTGCTGGCTTCGTCGCCGATGCCGGTGTGTGGGGTAGCATGTGTACCCTGCCCGCCTTTTTTCAGCTTCCCGAAGATCTCTTCCAACGCACTGCGACGTATGCTCTGTTCACTCTTGGCAGTTATTGTGAAACTACCGCGTTCCTGCGGGTTCTCATCGAGGTAGCCCTTGCGTTTCAGGTCTTCTATAAAATCTCCGATGCCGTATTCGTCGCTGGTCAGGTTGTATTGTTTATCCAGGGAGCTGAGCCAGCTGAGTGCCTCGCCCACATCGCCGGAACTGATCGTTACCAACTGCAGAAACAGCTTCAGTAGTGTCTCAAAGTCGGGCTTGCTGTCTTCCGGCGGAATGTATTCTGCAAATCTGTACCCTAAAGCCATAGTTTGTAATAAGTTGTATAGTATAACAACGCTGCAGGCGTTTTGTTAGTTTACCTTCCCCCGGCCCCTTCCTAAGGACAGGAAGGGGAGATTAGCATTTGACCTGCAATTGGAACTGCTTTCTCCATAGTTGTTGTTCGTGGCTCAAATATTCGTATGAGAAAAGATCAGCTACACAGTTTACCCCATCTAAAGGAGCAGCGAACTGTACTTCGGAACTCGATGACATTTGCGGAGCAAGTGCTCTGGCAGGAACTTCGTAGCTGGAGAATGTCAGGCAGAAAGTTCAGACGCCAGCACAGTATCGAGAACTTTATAGTTGATTTTTATTGCGCTGCAGAGCGTTTGGTGATTGAAATAGATGGTACCGTACACGATACCCCGGAAGCAATTGCAAATGATAAGCTAAGAGATGAAAAGCTTCGCAATTGGGGCTATGCAGTACTCCGATTCCGGAATGATGAGGTGCTGGAGAATTTAGAAGCAGTGAAGGATAAAATAACATCCTTTCTAAAAGTTACATCTTCCTAAGTACAGTGAATTTTTTAATTTGTATTCCCCACTTTTATGCTCCCCTTCCTGTTCTTAGGAAGGGGCTGGGGGAAGGTAAAAAGGGCAGGCTACTTTCGTAACCTGCCCTTTTCTATAGTTTAGTTCAACTCCTTCTTAGTCAGCTATCCAGCGGAACTTGTATTCCAGCTGTGGTACTTTCATACGCTCTGCTACGCGCTTTAAACGGGCAGGTAGCGCCATCACATAGTCACGGGCACGCTCGCCAGCTTCATTCAGGCCAGTCAGGGTTTCAATTTTCCATTCTTTGATCAGGCCTTCCAGGATGTCGGTATAATCGGCAGATGTATACACGCCTATACGCTGGGCCGCATCTGTAAAGTGACCAAATGTCTTACCAAGGTCAACACCAAGTTCGCGCATGTAGTGAGCCGGCATTACAATCTTCTTGCGCATCATGTCTTCAAAAGCCAGCATCATTTCGTTTGTATCGGCTTCAAAAATTTTACCTACAAACGACTTGTAAGCTTTGGCATGGCGGGCTTCGTCGGCAGCTACGTGACCGCAAAGTTTAGCCAGTACGTTATCGCCTTCGCGCTTCGCGATCTGGGCCACACGGCGGTGCGAAATGTTAGTAGCAGTCTCCTGGAAGGATGTATACACAAACGAACGGTACGGGTCATTATCGGTCATCAGGTCAAAACCGTCCGCAATCAGGTACTGCGTTGATGCTTCCATTTCGCGCATGTTGATGCGGCCGCTCAAAAACAGGTAACGGTTCAGAATATCGCCGTGGCGGTTTTCTTCTGCTGTCCAGGCGCGGTTCCAGCGCATCCAGGGTCCCTGTGGGTCGCTTGGTAAACCATCGATCGTCATCAGCCAGCTCTCGTAAGTTGGGAGCGCTTCTTCTGTAATTGTGTCGCCTACTAAAACAGCAAGCAGGTCATACGACAATTCCTTGGCACGTTCGCGCAGTTCTTTTACTTCTGTTAAAAAGTTATCAACTGTTGAGTCTGGTAAAAGGTCGGCAGGCTGCCAGCTATCTTCCACTGTTTTCAGGAGTTCAGTGATTTTTTCGCCGACAAAATCTTCCATCCATTTTATTACTTCTACACGCGAGGAAAGTGCTGTGATCATACGTAGGTGCTTATTTTAAAACTCAAATATACAGATTAATGCCGGAACTATGGCAGCCGCTTTAACAATTAGTTAATCAGGTTGTTGGCCAGCCGCATGCTTTAAACTAATATGTACGCGAAAATCCCGAAATGTTTATCATATTAATCTCAGAAAGAATAGCACAAAAAAACTGACCAGCGCAATCGTTTCGGTTATTTCCCGTACCGGACCTTATAGTACAGTCGCCTGATAAAACTCAACGATAACTTCCTGTCATTCAGCATCTTGACAAAACCATAAACTACGCTATAGTTTGGATGCAGTTGCTGAAGCAGCTCCAGAAACTGCGCAGCTTCCGGAAAATGATCGGTAAGGTAGGCGTGGCGGATCTCGTACTTCAGCAGTTTTACAAGTGCAGCTTTTTCTTCGTCTGTTCTGATCAGATCCGCAGCTTTTTGGCAGACCTTTAGTGTGGAGCGCAGCATTTTACCATCCGAACTATAGTATCGTTGCGAAAGTGATGCAGCATGCAGTCTGCGCTTGGTGGTTACTTCCGGCAGGTAACTGTAGTTCCAGTTGCGGGAGGACCGCACCCAGAAATCAAAGTCCTCATAGGCCAACGTTTCGTCGTAGCCATTCAGTTCTTCCAGCACGGTGCGCCGCATCATCATGGTAGGCGGACAAATAAAATAGCGTTCCAATACTTCCTGAAACACATTGCCTTCCGCAGCTGGTCTGTATTTATGGCTATGCAGGTAAAGATGGTTGGATCGATCGTTGATGTACGCGGCGTCGGAATAAACCACGCCAAAGTTTTGGCCCAGCTTCCGGAATTGGTTTACCTGCTTCCCAACCCTATCCGGCAGCAGCACGTCGTCAGTCGCAAAATCGATCACAAATTCACCTTTCGATTCGCGCCAGCCTGTGTTAAATGCTTTGGTATTGCCCACATTTTTACCAGTGCTGATATACCTTAGCTGCGGATTCCGGCGGCAATATTCCTCAATGATAGCCGGACTGTTATCAGTACTGCAGTCATCCACTATAATCAATTCCAGGTTGTCATACGTCTGCACTAATACCGAGTCCAAGGCCTCTTCCAGGAAGCGCTCGTGGTTGTAGCAAAGGCAGATGATGGAGACAAGTGGTTGGGACATGGCTGCTAAAATAAGGATTTATAGTTATTCTATAGTTGCTGTTTTTAGTTGTAAAGCCAGTATTGTCATTTCGAGTGTAGCGAGAAATCTATCTCAGCCTATAGTTACTTCATTGCCATCCCGAGCGTTAGCCGAGGGATCTTATGTGTCCTTTAGTTCTATAGTTGGCTCTGCTTACTGCTGGAACTAAACTATCCTTCCAAAATTCCTTTATTCCTGGGAGCTCTAAGAACCTACAGTTTTATAGTTTCGTTGGCTCCTTCCCGGGCCGGGAGGCCCCGTCTTCGGGCATCGCGCGGTGTACATTTCCTTTGCTCGTACCTCGCAATGCCTTGCGGCACCAGAAATCTACAAGGCGCTCAACCCAAAGACTGATAGCAATTCGATAGTCAATGCCTTAGCTATAGTTGATGTTTTAGCTCTTAGCTTGGGCAGATCGGTTTTCTCCTGGTTATAGTTCCAAAGGGACAGGTAAACCTGTCCTGTTCGTGGTCTGTAACTATAGAATTATAGCTGAAACTATAGCAATATCAGAGTTCCCCTCCTTGGATAAGGAGGGGCAGGGGTGGTTTGATTACCGCAATTATAAAACTGTAACTTAAACTATAGCCACAGCCCTAATCCTGTAAATCCTTTAATCCTGAAAATCCTGATTCAGAAAAAAAATTCAGACAAAAAAAGCTTTTACACTTCTGATAACATGCTCCTGTTCTGCTTCTGTCATGCCGGGGAAGAGGGGGAGGCTCAGGCTGGTGGAGGCCAGTTCTTCTGTAACCGGGAAATCGCCCGGCTTATAGTTCAGGAAACGATAGGCTGGCTGCAGATGAATGGGAACCGGGTAATGGACTGCTGTCTGGATACCTTGCTGTTGCAGATAGTTTCTCAGTTCATCTCGGCGCGTTGTACGGATGTTGAAGATGTGGTAAACGTGGCTAGAGTCTTTGGCCGTTGCCGGCAGAGTAAGTGCTGCTATAGTTTGCAGTTCCTGCTGGTAGCGCTGCGCCAGCAGTTGCCGTTCCTGGTTCTGCTGGTGCAAATAAGTTAATTTCACGCTTAGCACGGCCGCCTGCAGCGTGTCCAGCCTCGAGTTTACACCGATAAGGTCGTTGTGGTATTTTTCCTGCTGGCCATAGTTACGGTATTTTCTGATGTAGTTTGCCAGGCCCGGATCGGATGTTACAACTGCGCCGCCGTCACCAAGGGCACCCAGGTTTTTGGTGGGGTAAAAACTGAAAGCAGCTGCATCGCCAAACGTGCCTGCAAACTGGTTTTTATAGGTTGCTCCGTGGGCCTGCGCCGCATCTTCTACCAGCTTTAAACTATAGGCTTTGCATAGTTGCTGTAATGCTTCCATTTCGCAGGGCTGGCCGTACAGGTGCACCGCAACTATAGCTTTGGTCTTGGGTGTAATGTGCTTCCCGGCTGTGGCCGCGGTAAGGTTATAGGTTTGTGCGTCGGGCTCGGCAAATACAGGTTTGGCCCCAAGGTGGACTACGGCATTGGCAGTAGCAATAAAAGTATTGGCTGGTAAGATCACTTCATCTCCTGCCCCAACCCCAACTGCTCGCAGCGCCAGTACCAGCGCATCAAATCCGTTGCCTACCCCAATAGCGAAATCAGCACCCAGAAACCTGGCAAACGCATGTTCAAACGCTTCTACATCCGGCCCCAGTATAAACTGTTGCTCCCGCATAACTCGCGCTACGGCCTGTTCTACCTGCTGTGCCAAGCCTTGCGGCCAATCCCGGAATGCTACGTATGGTACCTGCATTGCTATAGTTTCCCGATCAGCTTTTTAAACATGTCATAGTCCCGCAGGTAGTCCTGTTCGTCGTAATCGGTGCTGGCCAGGCAAAGGGCTATAGTTCCCTCTGTAAAGGTGAGTTCAGTCCAGCACATGGCGGGTATGTACAACCCTTCGGCTGCCGACGATAATACAAACTCTTTTATGCCGCTGCTGGTCTCGGCTGTTACCTTTATAGTTCCGTTCAGGGCTATCAGCACTTCGCGGGTAGTTTTGTTGGCATGATGTCCGCGTACCCGTTCCGGTGGAGTGCCCTGTATCCAGAATACCCGTTGTATGGCAAATGGCAGCTCCCGGGCAAACTGTGTGGACGTAAGAATCCCCTCGGCAGCAGTGCCTGCCTGCTCAAAAGAAATAAGGTAAGGAGTTTCAGCCAACAGTTTGCGGTTAAAGTGTAGCTGCAAATAAATCTAAATTACGCTAAATTGCTAATAACCGTGGCCAGAGCTTTCCTGTGTTTTATCTGCTAAATACCGGCGTTGTAACGGGCAACGCACCAGGCTATAGTTTATCAGGCGGGAAGTACTCAAAAAATCCCTGACCAACTATAGCCACAGCAGTACCGACACTTATCCTGACCTTGTTTCAGGAAAATGTTGCAAATTTGTTCTGATGATGCAGGACACCTACCGAACTATAGCCGAACCCACCGAGAGTATTTATAAGGAAAAAGGCAGTAAATTCCTGGCTTTTGCTTACCCCGTTTACTCCGAGGACGATATAAAAGAGCACCTGGCCGAGCTGCGCAAAAAGTACTTCGATGCCCGCCACCATTGCTACGCCTATATTTTAGGAGCCGATAAAAGCCGCTACCGTGCCAACGACGATGGCGAACCCAACCACTCTGCCGGTGACCCTATCTTGGGCCAGATACGTTCTGCCGATCTGAGCAATGTACTGGTGGTAGTGGTGCGCTATTTTGGTGGCACCAAATTAGGCGTAAGCGGCCTGATAAATGCCTATAAAACCGCTACCGCCGACGCCCTTGCCAAAGCCACTATCATCGAAAAACACGAGACCGCCTTGCTGCACATCCACTTTGGCTACCCCCAGATGAACGACGTGATGAGCCTGGTAAAAGACTATAATCTGTCCGTACGCCAGCAACAGTTCGAGCTTACCTGCACCCTGACCATCGAAGTAAGAAAACAACTTCAGCAGGAAGTTACCGCCAAACTCGAAGCCATAGACGAAGTGAAAGTGGAGGAAGTTTAGGAGTTAAAGAGTTTGAGAAGTTAGAAAGTTGACAATGTAGAGACGCAATACCTTGCGTCTCCGCTATGAAACTATAGGTCTCAACGGGGATTTTCTGAACTATAGAACTATAGCAAAGGCAGTGATTTCCCTTCTTGAGAGATTGAGATGGGTTAGTTTACAGCTAACTATAGCTTAACTATAGTTAGCGCAACTACACTCATCAACCTTCCATTCTTACCTCCTTTTACCGCTTTAACCGGAAATTTATTTTCTGAAGCTCTTTGCGATATACCTTGTAGAGCGAATAGGTATTTTCGGCTTCGTTGTGGTAAATGGTTACCGGCTGGCTGCTGTCCAGAGACCTGCCCCCGATCAGTTTGCCGGTAGCATCATACAGGTAAGTTTCCTGTGGACCAAGTTCTGTGATAGCAAAAATCACATGGCCGCCCCCAAAATTAAAGTATTGCACCACCTTAGGAGCCGATGTCACAAATCGCTTCTCGAACAATAGCTTCTGCTCCTGGTCAAAAATGGCTACTTTCCCGAATTCCTGCCGGGCAAACACATAGCTGTTGGCCTTTCCGTTTTCGTCCTGCACCAGCTCGAACATGGCACTTTTGCTTGGGCGGGGTAGTTTTTTTCGTTGTAGCTCGCGGCCCTGCAGGTTAAAGGTCACCACATCGCCGTAGCGGGTTATAGTTGTAAGCTCGGTGCGCCGCATGTCTGCCCCTGTTTTGGTTACCACTGCCCCCGAACTTACCGGCGACTTTAAACTGAACGGAAAGCCCTGGTAGGCATCGCCGTTGCGGTTAAGGGCATACACAAACCCGTTTTCCAGCAGCGCCACGATCACATCGCGGTTACCGACCAGCAACTGCTGTGGTGCGGCTGCCAGCTTATAGTCCAGGCTGCGTGGCTGCCAGCCCTGTATGGCGTTGCCCCGTATGTCGTACATGTACAGATTGCCCAGTTCATCATCGGCCAGCAGGTTATAGTTGCCGCTACGGTTATAGTCTATAATGGTCAGGCGTTGCAGGGCCAGGGTGTCGGTCAGGTTAAAAGGGAAGTTCTCCAGCGGCTGTCCCTGCCTGTCGAGGGCATGCAGGCGGTTTTCGGTAGCAAAAAGGTAGCGCAGCCTCGCATCAGGCCCTAACGGCAATTGTTTTATGCTGCCTTGCACGGTGCTGCTCAAAGTATCGGTCCAGGTGTGGCGGCCATCGGCGGTAATGTTGTGCAACACATAAGCTGAATCCTGCACAATAACCTCAGGAGTGCGGTCCACTACATTCTGCACGGCAAACGGTCTTGATATTAACCTGCTGCTGAACGGCAACGAGAAAATCTCGGTAAAACTGCTTTCCGAATTGGCGCTGCTGCGCTCCTGCTTCCAGAGCACAAGGCTGGTATAATACTGATTCTCGACACGCGCGTACTGCAGCCCAACGTGGTTAAATTTCCGGATGAACGAAGATGCCTGCAGCAGGTCTTCCCGCTCCTGGTCAGTAGTATAGCGGCCCAGTATGTTCCAGGCGTTTACTGTGTTCAGGAAAAGGCTGAAGTTGGCTTCCTGCAGTACCTGCTCCTGAAAGGCCTGTTGTGCCTGCGACTTACTCCATACTTTTTCAGCCAGTATATCATCTATCAGCGAACGGGCCGTGCTTAGCTCATCCGTAAACAGCACGTAATCTTCCAGTTGTACGGCATAAACCTGCTCAAACCCTAAAAACAGTTCCCCGAACATGCGCCCGGGCAGCTCTGCTACGGGCATCTGCTGTATCACAAAGCCGCCGTAACGGCTGCCATGCAGGGTGCCTTTGTAAGCGGACTTCGCCTGTGTGGTTAGTTGGTTCAGCAGCTTGTTTACCCGTGCTTTGTTCCCCATGCGGGCATACACAACTTTTTCGGGGCTGGTACGGATGCTGGCCGCCTCCAGGTAAGCCAGCGCCAGTTCCTGCCTGAAACTGATGGCCAGGCTGTCGATGGTGGCGTCGTAGGGCGTAGGTGGTAGTTTGGTTATAGTTTGTTTTACCCGGGCCACCTGCTGCACGCCAAAATGGAAAAGCACCGCCGTGCGCACCGACAGGTAGTCTTTTACCAGCAGTGGTTTTGGTTTTACAGCCAGCAGGTTGTTGTGCAACGATGCCTTTAACGGTTCCGGATTTGAGAATCCGTTCAGGGATATTTTATCGTTTTCGAGCTTGAGCTGCAGCATACCGTTGCGGCACAGGCTGCTCAGATAACGCACCTGCGGCATGATATCATCTTTCAGAAACAGGTGCAGCAGGTCTGGTACCTCGCGGTTATTCACAAACACGTTGGCATACACATCCGGCTGGGTCAGGTAGTTGGTGTTCCTGTAATCGGCGGCTATAGAGGTTGGCTCATCCAGCGCAGCGCGGCGCACCACTTCCTGTATCAGGGCGGCCGAAGAGCTGAGGATAATGTTGTTATGGTAAGTAAAATAAGTAAAATGCAGGTTCAGGGGCTTGTAGGTTACCTCCGTCAGCAGTGCATCGTTGTATTTGCGGGATTTCTGCTCAAAGCTGGGGTGCTTTGCCATGTTTTCGGTCAGGGTGCGCAGAAAGCGGTGCTCGCCCACTGATGTTACCGGCACATAAAAAACAAAACTCAGCTCTTTATCAGCTGTAATGTGTGCCGAGGTAAGGATGTTCTTCTTATCCAGAAAGCGGGAAAGGCGCTGGCGGCCCGGCGAGATGCTGTCGAGCAGGGCCATGTTCTCCTGAAACTCCTGCACTACGGGCAGCACTTCCATGCTCTGCCATAGTTCGGTCTGGTTTAGGTGTGCGGCCAGGGCCTCGTGGTTGTTTGTTTCCACAACTATAGCTGCACTCTCAGGCACAATTGCCCAAAGGTCTACCTTCTCGCGGGAGGCTTGCCAACGGCTAAAGCCATAGTAGGCCAGCGACGCCAGCACCACAAAACCGATAAAGTAGAAAAACAGGTGTTTCAGCATGAAATGCGATATCTGACCACAAAAATATATTATTTTTTGGAACCACCGTTTTTCGCAGCCTTTGTTACGTGGTTTGAGCCAAACTATAACGGTGTGCCGCTACGTATACTCTACCCTAACTTAACTGCGCTGCTTATGTTCAGAATTCTGGTACCTGTTGACCTTACCGAGAACGCCACAAAGGTCTGCGATTTTGCCCTTGCCTTCAGCCGGCATGCCTCGCACACCCAAATGGTGCTGTTACATTGCTACCAGGACTACCTGGATGAGTCAACTACAGGAAATGCTTTTTCGGACCCGGCCAGTGCCTCTGAGCTGGTAACAGACCGTGTGCTGCTCCGCAACCAGCAGGAGGCCGAAGAAAAACTGGACAAACTATACCTGGCCATCCGCAAAACCCACCGGCATCTGCAACTGGAGCGCGTGCTTATGTATGGCCTTCCGGAAGAATGTATAAAAGAAGAAGTGCAGCGCTTTAAACCGGACCTGCTGGTAATGGCCACCAAAGGCGAATCCAACATAGCCCGTACATTTTTCGGCACCGTATCCACCAATATTATCAAAGAAGTAACAGTGCCTGTACTTACCGTGCCTGCTACCTACGACAACACCACCATTAAGCGCGTGCTTTACGCCACCGATTTCGACAAATCAGATACTGCGGCGCTTAACACCCTGCAGCAACTGGTACAGCCTTTCGGGGCGGTTATAGAATGCGTGCACGTAGCCGATGAGCCAAACAGCAGCGAACAGGCGGAACTGGAAGCCCTACGCCAGAAACTACAGCAGACTGCCACCAGCAACCTGAACTATACCTTACTGGACGGCGCCGACGTGGCCGATGCGCTGCAACGCTTTGTAACCGAACAGGCCATTGATATGCTGGCACTTACCACACGATCGCGCACCCTGCTGGGCTCCCTGCTGAACCCCAGCCTTGCCAAACGTATGGTACTGGAGTCGCAGGTGCCGTTGCTTATACTACATGCCGCCGAGTAAACTATAGTTAGCGCTGCAGTTGTGCCAGCAGTGCCTGGTAATAGCGCTCCAGGCTGCCCTCCGAAGTACCCAGAAACAGGAACGGCTCTATCAGCTCCAGCTCCATCAGCACCAGGTGGTTATTCAGCACAACACCATCTACACGGGCATACAGGCAATCTTTTGCAAATTTATCTACAATGTGCTGGGCTGTGGCCTGCAGTACAGGTGGTGGCGTTGGCGTGTGTATCGTGCCTCCAAAAAAGTGCTGTACCCTGAAGTCGCCGGGCTTGGCTGTTTTAAGTACCGTATGGCTATAGTTGCCGTTAAAAAACAGAAACGACCACTCGCCATGGGTTTTAATTTCTTCCAGGAACGGTTGCGCCAGAAAAGGCTCCTGCTGCAGCAAGGTGTTTATTTCCGGAGCTTTGGCAGTGGCTTCATCTATGGTAAGGGCGAAGGTATTTTTGGCGCCACCGCTTACGCGTGGTTTTACAATGATCTTTTCTGATTTCAGCGCTTCAAAAGTTGCGGCAGCATCAAATGTACTGCCCTGCTCCAGCCACACGGTGGGTACTATGGTTATGCCCTGCGCTTCCAGGTCTTTAAAGTAGCGTTTGTCGGCATTCCAGCGCAAGGTTTTTACCGGGTTCAGTACATTGCAGTTCTTTTCTTCCAGCAGATCCAGCCAGGCATAAAAGGCATCTATCTTATCAAAATAATCCCACGGCGATTTAATGATAATGGCATCAAAACGGCTCCAGTCCACCTGCGGATCATCCCACACCTGCCATGACACGGGCAGGCCTTTGCCTTGTAAAAAACGGTATAAACGCTCGTCTTCGGAGTCGGCGTTGGCGGTATAGTTGCCCAGGCTCTGGCAGGTTACAAGTGCGATTTGTTGTATTTGCATTTTTGTATCATCTTTGCTGCGAAATTATACTCTGGGCAGCGCAGAAACTATAGGCGAAGGCACTTTTAAACAAAACTTTAAAGTGCGTGGTTCTCGTATGTAAGGTATAAACTTTACCCTTTTCCCCTGACACCATGCGCACGCTGCTCTGCCACAGTATACTACACCGGTACGCCCTGACCGTGCGCCTGCTGGCATTGGTGTTATTTGTAAATCCGGTAACCTGGGCCTGCACCTCCGACCAGCCCCGCACAGAGTTTGGCTCTCCTGTTTCCCGTGCTTCCGGCGATACCACAGCTGCCCGCTCTGCCCGGCGTGCTCCGGCTGCTACGTCGTTTTTAGGAAATCCTTTTATTGCCAGCGCCACTCAAAGTAATTCGCTCAGCGCTTATTTTAACAGAATACAGGGCGACTTCTCGCTCGAAGCAGATCCGATCGAGAACCTGCACCGCCCTACTGTAACCGATACCATTTACACGATCCGTTTCGGCGAGTCGATGCTGGAGCTTTATGCGCCTACCCAGTCCGGGAAACTGCTGCTGCAGGTTGCCGATATCCGTGACAACAGCATTACGCTCCGGAACAACCTGCGCGTAGGCCTGCCGCAGGAAGAAGTAATTGCCCGCCTGAAAGCACAGGACGTAGCGCTGCAGCAAACACCGGATAAAATTGTAGCTTCTACCCGCGAAGGCGCCCCGATTACCCTGTATTTCTTCCTCAAAAACGGCAAGGTTTCGCGTATTGTTTATGAGGGGTATGTGGATTAGGATTCAGGCTATCTGATCAGCTACCTGTTGCGATTATAGTTCAATCTTTTCATTCCAATCGTCAGCCGGGACTTCTTTTCGTTCCTATAGTCTACTATTGTCATGTCGAGCGCAGTCGAGGGATCTTATATGTCCTATAGTTCATTTCAATTATTGTCATTTCGAGTGTAGCGAGAAATCTATCTCAGCTTATAGTTTGTAGTTCTATAGTTAGCTATAGTTGCAACTTGAAACAAGCCATAGTTCTATAGTTGCCTCTAATCCTGGGAGCTTTATGAGCCTATAGTTCTATAGTTTGCTTGGCTCCCTCCCGGGCCGGGAGGCCCCGTCTTCGGGCATCGCGCTGCTGCCTTCTTGCTACCCTCGTGCCTCGGGTTGCCTGCGGCACCGCAACAAGTCAAAGGCGCTCAACCCAAAGACTGATATCATATTCGATAGCTTTTTCTTTGGCTATAGTTGTCTGGACTTGCTCTTTGTTAAAGCAGATCGGTTTTTCCCGTGGTCATAGTTCCGTGTGGACAGGTAAACCTGTCCTGCTCGTGGTCTGAAACTATAGAACTATATTTTGTGAAATGGCAGTATCAGAGTTCCCCTCCTTAGATAAGGAGGGGCAGGGGTGGTTTGAACCACTGAAACTATAGAACCATAACTTAAACTATAGCAGACAACCCAAATCCTGATCCAGACAACCTGACAAACCTTTTACCTTTTAACAATCCAAGCTTATCTTTGCCAACAATCATCACGTAACAAACATCAATCTAAATGCGGGCAGTCATACAGCGGGTAACACAGGCTTCGGTAACGATAGACAAGCAGGTAAAAGGTGAAATAGGACTGGGTTTGCTGGTACTGGCCGGCTTCTGCCCTACCGATACCGAGGAAGACCTGAAGTGGACAGCCGGTAAAATTGCCCAGCTTCGTATCTTCAGCGATGCCGACGACAAGATGAACCTGAGCGTACAGGATGTAAACGGGGATATACTGGTTATCAGTCAGTTTACTTTATTTGCCAATACTAAAAAAGGCAACCGACCGTCTTACATCAACGCTGCCCCGCCAACTATAGCTATACCACTTTACGAGAAATTTATAGTTCATCTGGAAGCCGCCTTAGGCAAAAAAGTACAGACCGGTGAGTTTGGTGCCGACATGAAAGTTGCGCTCCTGAACGACGGCCCTGTAACGATAACGATTGACTCCCAGAACAAGGAATAAAATTAGTCTGGGTAGTCGCTATCAGATCTGCAGAAATACGTATATTCAACTATAGTTATACGTTAACTGCATCTCTTATGAAAGCCTCAGCCAGTATCATCCGCCTGTTTATACTTGCCTGCTGGCTTGTGTTGCTTCCGGGCATTTTCCTTACTGCCAGCGCCCAGACCGACACTACTGCCACCCAAACCCAGCCGCCGCAACGCTGGGTAGTGGAAACGAAGGATGGCTCGGTTTACCAGGGCATATTTCTGAAACAGGACGGGCTGGGAATACATTTACGAACTGAAAGTGCCGGCGACGTCATCATCCCCATCGACAAGGTTAAGAGCTACCGCATTTTAGAGGAGCGCAACTATAAAAACGGGGAATACTGGTACGAGAACCCGAATTCCACGCGCTACCTGTTCAGCCCCTCAGCTTATAGTTTGCGCAAAGGCGAGGCCTACTACCAGAACACGTACCTGGTGCTCAACTCGTTTAACTATGGCGTTACAGATAACTTTACCATCGGTGGCGGTTTCGAGCTGATCTCTACTTTTTCAGGGGAGCCTACTTTTTTCTTCACTCCGAAATACACTTTTAAACTTACTGATAAATGGCGCGCCGGAGGTGGCGTACTTTACCTTACCTCTACCCTTGCCGATGACGGTTTTACAGGCGTTGGTATTGGCTATGGCATCGTAACCTATGGCAACACTGATAATAACGCTACCTTGGGCATGGGCTATGGCTTTGTAGATGGCGACCTGGCCAGCAAGCCCATTGTTACCCTAAGCGGCATGACGCGGGTAAGCCGAAAACTTGGGCTGGTTACGGAGAATTGGTTTGTGCCCAGCGAGGACATCAGCGGGGGTATCTTTTCGTATGGTTTACGCTTTATGGGCGAGCGCATTACCGTGGACCTGGCTTTCCTGAACAATGCTGATATTGCTGAAAGTGTAGCCATTGGTGTGCCCTATGTTGATTTTGTGGTTAAATTCGGGAAATAAAAACCTGAGCATGACCATACAAGACGCACAACAGCTGGTAGATAACTGGATAAAAGAGAACGGCGTACGCTATTTCAGCGAACTGACCAACATGGCTATCCTGACTGAAGAAGTTGGCGAAGTAGCCCGCATCATTTCCCGCCAGTACGGCGAGCAGTCATTCAAGCAAAGCGATACCGGCAAAGACTTAGGCGATGAACTGGCCGATGTTATGTTCGTACTTATCTGCCTTGCCAACCAGACCGGCATAAACCTGACCGAAGCCATGGAAAAGAACCTGGCTAAAAAAACACAGCGCGACAGTGAGCGTCATAAACAAAACCCGAAGTTAAGTTAGTAAGTTAGAAAAGTGTAAGTTAGAAAGGTATGAGCTGTAGAGACGCAATACCTTGCGTCTTATTCATGACCGCGACACTCTACACCGCCCTCGCTCGCGTCCCGCGAGTGTAAGCTATCTTGTGGCGTCCCGCCACGCTATTATCCGGTTTTAAACTATAGCTGCAACTATGAACTATAGTTTAGCGCGGCCAGAGTCCGCTGGTAGCTCACACTCGCGGGACGCGAGCGAGGGTAACGGTTATGTGGCAGTTGACGGAAACAAAAAGGGAAGTATAACTACAGTTACACTTCCCTTATTACTTTTTAACTTATACTTTTCTAACTTTCTAACTTTCTAAGCTCCCCAACTGCCAGGTCAATTAGCCTGTCACCTTTCCAGACCGGTAGCACGTTGTACTGGTCGTGCAGCAGGCAGAACTCCACATCTTTATGGATTTCCAGGTTCTCCAGGCGGCGCACATGCGATGATTGTCTTAAAAAGCCAGCCAGGTCATGTTTAGCGGCATGGTACAAGTGGAGCGAAGCCAGGGTAGCATCGTTCTCAAAAGTGAAGCTATCTTGTAGTCTTTCTGCCAGCGCACCGGCATAAAGCGTATCTTCCAGGTTAAATTTGCCTTTCCAGCCGGCACATACTACCAGCACATCCAGTTGCAGTTCTTTCAGATGGTCGGCGACAGCCTGAAGGTTCAGGAAAGAACCAACTATAATTTCATCGGCATCCATGGATAAATGGATAGCGCGGGTGCCGTTGGTTGTGGTAATGGCTATAGTCCGGCCCTGTATGTTGCCATCCATGTACGCGAACGGCGAGTTGCCCAAGTCAAAACCTTCTGCTTTTACACCGTCACGCTCGGCGGCAATCAGGCAGCCCTTGCCCGCATAGGCCTGGCATTCTTCCAGCTTCATAACCGGAATAATATCCGCAGCACCATGTGCAAAAGCGGCCACCATCGTTGAAGTAGCACGAAGTATATCCACAGCCACAACGGCTTTTCCCTTCAACTCATACAAGTGCAACAGCTCCGGGCTGAAACACACATCTATACTTGGCATTTTATTTTAGATATTAGATACTAGAAGTTAGATATTAGATTAAAACTTTTAAAAGTCTAAATTCTAATATCTAACTTCTAGTATCTTAATTAAATTACTTCTTAAGAATCGGCAGTTTAACGATCTGGCCTTTCATGTCTTTGTTACGCACACGGATAAAGATCTCGGTGCCCGGCTTGCTGAACTCAGTCTTCACGTAACCCAGGCCAATGCCTTTGCCCATTGATGGCGACATAGTACCAGATGTTACTTCACCGATCTGCTCACCTTCAGCGTTCACGATCTCGTAGTGCGCTCTCGGAATCGCTTTTTCCAGCATCTCGAAACCAACCAGTTTGCGCTGCACACCGGCTTCTTTCTGAGCTTTCAGGTTCTCCGAGTTTACAAATTCCTTATCGAACTTCGTGATCCAGCCAAGGCCAGCTTCCAGCGGAGAAGTAGTATCGTTGATATCGTTACCGTACAGGCAGAAGCCCATTTCCAGGCGCAGTGTGTCGCGGGCACCTAAACCGATCGGCTTAATGCCATGTTCCTTACCTGCTTCCATAATAGCATCGAATACACGCTTGGCATCTTCGTTCTTTACATAGATTTCGAAACCACCTGAACCAGTGTAACCAGTAGCTGAAACGATCACATCGGGCACGCCGGCAAACTCGCCTTTATCAAAGGTATAGTAGGTCATGCTGCCCAAGTCCAGCTTCGTAAGTGGCTGTAGGGCTTCTACCGTCTTCGGTCCCTGCACCGCAAACAGCGACATCTCATCTGAAATGTTCGTCAGCTTCGCGCCGCCTGTGTTATACTTATTGATCCACTCCCAGTCTTTGTCGATGTTAGAGGCGTTAACCACCAGCAGATAATCTTCATCACCCATGCAATACACCAGCAGGTCATCTACAATACCGCCCTGCTCGTTCGGGAAGCAGGAATACTGGATTTTGCCTGGCGTTAGTTTAGAAGCATCGTTAGAGGTAACACGCTGAATCAGGTCCAGCGCGCCCGGTCCCTGCACCAGGAACTCGCCCATGTGCGACACATCAAAAATACCTACAGCATTACGCACTGTGTTATGCTCTTCTAAATCTGAAGAGTAACGAACTGGCATGTTATAACCGGCAAAAGGCACCATTTTAGCGCCAAGTGCTTCGTGTACATCGTTTAAAGCTATTTTCTTTAATTCCATGATCTTATTCTTAACTCAAGGGGTTATATAGCAAAAGTAACTAAACTTTTTTATCTCTGACGGCTGAAATATGAATTTGTTGATGGCCCGCTGTAGAGGGTTGTTTTAATAGTTAATGAGCTTTGGTTCTATCCTTAATTTGTGATAATCGCGAATTATAGTAGTCTTGCCTCATTTGTCATTCTGAGCGTTAGCCGAGGGATCTTATGTGTCTTATAGTTTCCATTATTGTCATTTCGAACAGCGTGAGAAATCTATCTCAGCTTATAGTTGGTGCTCAAGGGCTATAGTTCTATAGTTAGCTTTGCCTACTATTTGAGACAAGTCTTCTCTTTCATAGCCACTTTCAATCCTGAGAGCTTTATGAGCCTATAGTTTTATAGTTTGGTTAGCTCCCTCCCGGGCCGGGAGGCCTCGTCTTCGGGCATCGCGCTGCTGCCTTCTTGCTATCCTCGTCCCTCGGATTGCCTGCGGCACCGCAACAAGTCAAAGGCGCTCAACCCAAAGACTGTGATCATACTCGATAGCTGCTGCTTTGACTTTAGTTGCTGTGCTTGCTCTTAGCTTGAGCAGATCGTCTTTTCTCGTGGTTGTAGTTCCTTGGGGCAGGCTGCGCCAGCCTGTTTATGATATGTACCTATGAAACTATAGTTGAATCTATAGTAGTAGCAGAAAGTCCCCCTTTGAAGGGGGCAGGGGGATGACAAACGCTAATTATAGAACTATAACTTAAACTATAGCGAAGGTAGAGTTCCCCGCCTTAGATAAGGAGGGGTTAGGGGTGGTTGGACCATGCTAACTATGAAACTATAGTTCCAACTATAGCCGATCCTAAAACACATCAAATCTCCACTAATCTGCGTCCAAACAACCAACTATACCTGTATCAGCTCTTTCTCCTTCTTCCCGATCATGTTTTGAAGTATGAACCCAAACAGGATCACAGCTACGCAGCCGATAACGTTAAACCAAAGGAAGGCAATATCGGTGAAGTAGAAACAATATAGTACGACCAACTCGGCGAGGATGGCTGCGAAGAAAACCGCGTTACCTTTGATCTTCTTAAAGTAGAAAGCCACCAGGAAAATGCCCAGTATAGTTCCGTAGAAAATAGAGCCGATGATGTTTACGGCCTGTATCAGGTTATCGAGCATGGATGCAAACGTTGCAAACAGGATAGCTATAATGCCCCACCCAACCGTGAAAAGTTTAGATGCCGTTACATAATGTGCCGGAGAACCACTCTGGTTTACAGACCGCTTATAAATGTCTACCACCGTAGTAGATGCCAGCGCATTCAGTTCAGATGCGACCGATGACATGGCCGCTGAAAAGATTACTGCTAGCAGCAAACCTACCAACCCTGCAGGTAAATACTTCATTACGAACGAAATGAAAACGTAGTCGGTGTCTTTGGTTTCGGCATTGGGCACGGCTTTGGTGATGAGCGCTTTTACATCTTCGCGCACTTCCTTACCGGCAGTATTCAGGTTCTCTACCTGGGCTTCGGCAGTGGCGATGGCAGCGGCATCGTCTGCTTTTAGGGCAGATACAAGCCCCTGCATGGCCTGTTGTTTCTCCTCAAAAATAGAACTATAGTTTGCCTCCAGGGTTCGTAACTCGTCAGCGTGTTGGGTAGCGTATACCTTTGTTTTAGTGCCCTCGTTAAAAAACACTGGCGGCTGATTGAACTGGTAAAACACGAAAACCATTACGCCGATAAACAGGATCAGGAACTGCATCGGGATCTTCAGCAGGCCGTTGAAAAGTAATCCCAGCCGGCTCTCCCCTATCGACTTGCCACCCAGGTAACGTGCTACCTGGCTTTGATCGGTTCCGAAGTACGACAAGGCCAGAAACAGACCACCCGTAATACCCGACCAGAAGTTGTACCGATCGTCCCAGTCGAATGAGAAATCCACTACATTCATTTTGCCCAGCGAACCCGCCACATTCACAGCATCTGTAAAACCAACATTCTCCGGCAGGTAACTGACCACCATGATTCCAGCAATGATCATCCCGCCCATCATCACGGCCATCTGCTGCTTTTGCGTAACGCTTACCGCCTTCGTCCCTCCCGACATGGTATAAATGATCACAACCACGCCCATTACCAGGTTGGTTATAGTTAAGCTCCACCCCAATACAGTACTTAAAATAATGGAAGGCGCATAAATGGTAATACCTGCCGCCAGGCCACGCTGTATCAGGAAAAGTACTGCCGCCAGCGAGCGCGTTTTCAGGTCGAAACGGTTCTCCAGAAATTCGTATGCTGTGTAAACATTAAGCTTATAGAAGATGGGAATAACCGTGATGGAAATGATGACCATGGCAATAGGCAGACCGAAATAGAACTGCACAAAGCGCATCCCGTCTTCGTAGGCCTGACCGGGCGTAGAAAGGAAGGTGATCGCGCTGGCCTGCGTCGCCATAATAGAAAGACCGATGGTCCACCACTTCATGGAGTTGTCGCCTTTCAGGTAGCCTTCTATATCTTTACTGCCACGGGTTTTCCAGATACCGTATATCACAATAAAACTTATAGTGCCCAGCAGCACGATCCAGTCTAAAGGTCTCATTCGTAGTATTTCGTGATGGCATAGAACAGAAGAATCATAAAAGCCAGGTTGCCCAGCACCAGCCAGTACATCCCTTTCCAGCTCTTAAAAAAAGGCGGTTTTTCAATTGCCGGTTCTTCGTCTACAGGGTGATTGTCTTTCATATTTTGTTTTGACAAAGGATTTGTGACAATAGACAAAGGACACAACTATAGCTACAGTCTTTTGTCCATTGTCTAAAAGTCTTTTGTCTATTTTACACTCGATTTAGCAGCATTTCCGGAGCCGTCGTGTTTGCCCAGCGAGATCAGGTTTACGAACAGGCGGTACGCACCCGGCACACCAGCCGGCAACTCTCTAAACCAGGAATATCCGGTATAGATATAGTTGCCTTTGCCGTATTTGGCTACCAGCAAACCGCCATCGCGGGCAGGCTCACCAGGGTCGTTCGATGACAGGATAGCTTCGTATTCCGTGCTCCACTCGTTCGGGAAGTACAGGCCGCGCTCCTGCGCCCAGCCTTCAAAATCTTTTTTGGTGATCTTGTTTGGTGTGTTCAGCACCGGGTGGTTTGGCTTCAGGAAACGTACTTCAGCATCTTCTACGGTAACTCTGTCGCGGGATAATTTTAACGGATAAGGCCCTACATTTGGCAGCACCAGCGCGTGGTTGGTGTTGTACTGCACAATCAGGTTGCCGCCATTTTTCACGTATTCCAGTAAAGTTGACTGATGATGCTTTAGCCTGTCGACGGTATTGTAAGCACGCACACCTAATATAATGGCATCAAATTGCTGCAGGTAGTTCAGGCGCATGTCGCTGTCTCGGAGCATGGTCACATCGTAACCGATCTGGCGCAGACTGGTCGGGATGTCGTCGCCGGCACCCATCACATAGCCTATCTTTTCACCGTTCTTTTTCAGGTCCAGCTTCACTATTTTGGCCATCGCATCCGGGAAAGTAGTTTGCGCCGGAATGTGGCTATAGTTGATTTCGTTCAGGCTCTGGCTATAGTTCTGGCCGTCTATTGTGGCTACGGCTTTCAGTTCAACTTCGCTCTGGTTTTTAGGTGGCGTTACAGTAAAAACGGCGTTCTGCTCTGCTCCTTTGGTTTTCAGGTCGAAGGCTATAGTTGCAGGCTCCGCTTTCCAGCCTTTTGGTAATTGCAGCGCTACCTTGCCAGCTATAGTTGCTTTGCCAGCCTTTACGCGCACATTTACCTGCTTCGGTTCCTGGTCGGCAAACATGTAAACGCCTTCGGCTATATTTACAAAAACAGGTGGCGTAACTATAAACGGACGGTATACTTCGCCATCCACCGGGTCGGTGCGTTTGTAAACAATAGGAACTGCTACCTGCAGCGGCTCGCCGGCTATAGTTAAGTTAAACGTTACTTCAGCAGCAGGATCATTCTCAGGCTTGCCGATATTTTCAAACCCATCCACAGCAAACATACCCAATGTGCCCGGCTTGCGCAGCCAGTAAGGTTGTGCGTAAGTCATTGTTGCCGGCAGTTTTATAGTTGCACTATACTTTACCGGTTCGTTGGATTTGAGCTGATGCTGCAGTGTGGTATCTTTTTTGGCGAAACTATAGTTGATGGCATTTATAGTTACCGGTGTAGCCGAACGGTTTATAGCCTCAATGTTAAAAGCCAGCGACTGCCCGGGTGCAGCAGAGAAATCAGACGCGGCAACTTCCAGGTACAAGCCCGTCGCATCCTGTATCAGCTTATTTATAGCTTCCGTTTTCAGATTTTTCCAGTGGCTGTCTGGTAGTTTCTGTAGTTCTTTTCGGGCAGCAAGCAGGGTCGGGACTATAGTTGCAGGCTCGGTTGGCTTAAAGGTGTCAATGGCCTTCTGGATGAGTTTTTCTACTTTGTCGCCACCTTTTACGCGAGCCCAGGTGGTATTTACGCCTTCCAGCAATTCTTTTTCAGCTTTATCGCCTTTGGTGTGCTGCAGGTATTCTAATGATGTACCGCGAGAAGCCGATGCGCCAAAACCCTGGCTTTTGTGCATGCTGCGGCTGGCGGCGGCTATCTCACCATGCGATTCGCCCAGCAACGGATTATAACCACCCACATCTACTTTCAGCAGCTTATCTACATATTTATCAAATTCGGCCTGGCTGCCAAAAGACCACACACCCGTGTTCCAGAGTAAACGCTTCGGTTGCCAAACCTGCACGTACTTTAGTTGCTCCGGAAAGCGTTTTGGATCAGCGGCTGCAGTAAAGGCTTCTTCAGCTAAAATGGCGGAGGCGGTGTGTTGCCCGTGCCCGGCACGCTCGTCCGGCGGGAAGCGCGTGATCATCACATCCGGTCTGAACTTGCGGATCACCCACACCATATCAGCCAGTACCTGCTCTTTGTCCCAGATATTAAAAGTCTCGTTGGCATTTTTAGAGTATCCAAAGTCGTTGGCGCGGGTAAAGAACTGCACTCCCCCATCGGTGCGGCGGGCCTGCAACAGCTCCTGCGTTCTGATAATGCCTAAGTCTTTGCTTATTTCCGGGCCGATCAGGTTCTGGCCGCCATCGCCGCGCGTAATAGACAGGTAGCCGGTGTTGTATAGTTTCTCGTTACTGAGGTAAGTTATCAGGCGGGTATTTTCATCGTCGGGGTGAGCGGCAATGTATAATACGGAGCCAAGCACATTCAGCTTTTTAAGCTCATGCAGGATGTCTGCCGATGATTTTGCTTCCGGCGCCTGGGCCTTAGTTTGTAAGCTGGCGAAAAGCAATAAAATAATTGGCGCACACCAGCGTATAGTTCTACAGAAAGATATCATAGTTCAAATCGCAATAGGTATAGCGTATAACGGAGCAGCTATAGTTAGTAAGGTAAAGCTAAACATTTTGAGTGGTTTTATTTATTTTAACCTTTATTTACCTGACAGAAAGCAGAAACCAACAGCCACATAACACTATGCACAATACAATTTAAACCTGGGCTAAGAACCTGCTTTGTTCTCTTCTTAATATTTTATCATATTTTTCACTTCTAACAACATATCCTGTACCAAACACTGCGTTTATATTAGAAGCATTAAATCAAAAAATAAAATAGTACATAATATTGCATGAATATATTTCGGAATATATATTTGTAGTACCCAAAGAAGTTTTGGAATTTTTTTAATTACTTTGTGATTACTATTTCGAGAACACAGGATAACTGGTGAACGTATAGGCCCTGATACCTGCTTTAGAGCAACAACTATATACAACCTGCTTCCGGTTAGTTTACTTTATATGGCAAACCAGCATGACGCTAAGATAGAAGACTTTGCATCAGACTATCTTAAAAAACATTACACCCAACAGTGCTCTTTATCCAACATCCTGGTCAGCCATTCCGAAAAAACAAGGCGTGGTGCCAAAGCTGATGGTATCCTGGTTTTTAAGAAAGATCTGAATGAGGTTTTTGTAGCCAGCGTCAGCATGGAGCAGGCATCTGCCCTTACAACGCTGCTGGTAAACTTTAAAAAACAGGGATTGGGCCTGCTGCGTTTTGTTACGCCTCTGCTGGTAGCTGCCGGCTGTTTTCTGCTGGGCAAAAGCATAAACAACCTGCTGGTAATGCTGGTAGCCCCGGTTATAGTTGCCCCGCTTGCGTTTATGCTGCACTCGTACCTGCAAAAGAAATTCTACATCCGTCAGGTTGAGAAAATACTGGATAACGTAAGAAGCATCCCGGCCGACGAACACTGGATCGGCTTATCAGTAAGCAGCCTTGTGTTCCGCAAAAATCAACTGGCAAATATCCTGCTGAGCCTCTGCGCCGAAAAAGGGATAGGCCTTATTACAGTAGGGCAGCGCGCCAAGGTGGTATTGATGCACAAACCGGACCGCACCAACTGCCGCCGCAGCGATTTCCTGACCTATTACGAATCAGAAGAAAATATTCGCAAAGCCGTACTGGGCGACCACGTACTGCGCGTAGCCTAACCAAGAAGATCCTCACAAAAAGCCCCGGGTTTCTCCTCAGACGAAACCCGGGGCTTTTTATATAGTACAAATGCGAAAGCGCTTGAATTAGCGTGCTCTTTACTTTACAACTATACCGATACCCATGACCCGCAGTTTTGCAACTATAAACCTGTGCCTTGCTTTGCTCCTGCTGGCAGGCTGCCGCGGCAAGGAACCCAAGCGCATGCCCGATACACTGCCCGACATTTACGGAACGATCACAAAAATTTCAGAAGGGAGAGAAAATATGCCGCAACTGCACGTTAGAGCAGCCGACACCACGGCAAGCGGTTACCCGGAAGCCAGCATAACCATAGACAAAAATACCCTGATAGAAGATAAGGACGGCCAGCACCTGAAAGCAGCTAACCTGCAGCAGGGGCAGCTTGTGGAAGTGTGGTTCGGAAATGAAGTATTGGAGTCGATGCCGGTGCAAACAACTGCCAAAGCCATACGGGTAGACCTGCAAAACCCGCAGAGAACAAAGTAACTATAGTTTATTACCTGCGGCTGGCCTTCCTGTGCCCGGCACAACGTACAGCTGCGCCCAAAAGCTTTATATAATCGGAAAGGCCAGCACCTCAACCCTGTTTTCCGGCAATGCCCTGCGTATTGCTACGGGACTATAGTTTGCCGGATATGGCGGGTTTATAAGATACGTGCTACTATAAGCCGGCTAAGGATACAGGTCTCTCCCCTACGATCACTACCGTATCAAGAGTTATAGTTGCAACAGGCTCTTCTACGTCAGAAATAACTACAGTAGCTGGAGCAGCTGGTTTTACAACAGATGCCGCATCCTGGCAGGCAAAATTAAAACCAACGAAACAGGCGGATAAAAGAACGATAATTTTCATGGCTGTATTTGTTAAGTGTGTTACGAATGATACAAAGATATTATACAGTACTATGTAATGCAAGCTACTGTTGCATACTTTACTACTAATTTATACCAACAACTTGTTTTTGTCCGTGAACGGCCTGATCTAACAGATGAAAATTTTAAGCTGAAATAGCAATTTTAGACGGATTCGTCCCCAATTTCTTATCCTGTGAGCTGCTCAGTTTATTATCCCCTATCTTTACAGCCATTTTTATTTTTTATGAAGAAACACCCCACACAACAATCTGCCACCGAAGCACAGGACACCAGCAGCGGCTTCAAGCGCGAGATCACCCTCTTCGATGCGATCATGATCGTGACGGGCGGCATGATCGGGTCAGGAATTTTTATAGTTACCGCCGATATTTCGCGCACAGTGGTTACGCCTGCCAACATGCTGCTGGTCTGGGCTGTATCCGGGTTCTTAACTATAGTTGGTGCTATCAGTTATGGCGAGCTCTCGTCTATGTTCCCGAAAGTGGGCGGGCAGTACGTGTACCTGAAAGAGGCCTATAACAAACTGGTGGCTTTCCTGTATGGCTGGGCACTGTTCCTGGTAATACAAACCGGTGTAATTGCCGCCGTAGGCGTAGCTTTTGCCAAATTTACAGGGGTGGTGTTTCCCTGGTTTTCAGATGATAATATTTTGTTCACAGTAGGCAGCTTCCGTTTTAGCACGGTGCAGTTGCTGGCCATTGTCAGTATCATTTACCTTACCTACATCAACTCCAGGGGCGTAAAAAGCGGCAAACTCATCCAGAACATCTTTGGCAGCACCAAACTGATCGCGCTGTTCGGGCTGATACTGGCTGGTCTGTTTTTCGGCGTGAACGAGACAGCCATTCAGGCTAATTTCTCCGATTTCTGGGGAGCCCAGACTGCCACCGATGGTTCTTCTGTATTTCCCCCAACCGGTATAGCGCTTATCACGGGCATCGGTATTGCCATGGTTGGCGCGCTTTTCTCTGCCGACTCCTGGAACAACATCGGCTTTTCCGGGGATGAAATCGTGAATCCGAAACGAACTATAGTTTTAAGCATGGTGATCGGATCGGCGCTGGTTACGGGTATTTACCTGCTTATAAACCTGGTATACCTGCTGGTACTGCCCATGCACGGAAGTGCGGAAGCGACCGATGTCATCGGCCAGGGCATTACCTTTGCCAGCAACGACCGCGTGGCAACCGCTGTCGCCGAAATAGTGGGCGGCCCAAAAGCTACCTTTGCCATTGCCTTACTGATCATGATCTCTACGTTTGGCTGTAACAATGGCGCTATCCTTTCCGGAGCCAGGGTATATTATGCCATCGCCAAAGACGGGTTGTTTTTTAAAAAGATGGGACAGCTGAATAAGAATGGTGTACCTGCCGTGGCCTTATGGCTGCAGTGTATCTGGGCCTGTATGCTTTGCCTGTCCGGTTCCTACAATCAGTTGCTCGACTACGTAATTTTTGCCATCATGCTGTTTTACATCCTGACCATTATCGGGGTGTTTATACTGCGCAGCAAACGGCCGGACCTGCCACGCCCTTACAAGGCATTTGGCTACCCGGTGCTGCCGGCTATGTACGTCATCCTGGCATCGGCTATCTGTATCATCCTGCTTATTTACAAACCGCTTTACACCTGGCCGGGCCTTATTATAGTTGGGTTAGGCATACCGGTGTATTATTTCTTCGGTAAAAAGTTTGCACGATAGTATCCCCGGTTTCCTGATACCGGCGAAAGAGCCCGCTTTGCAAAGAGCGGGCTCTTTTGCATTTAAACCTGCAGCTGCAATTCCGAACACAGGGCTGTGGCTCACGTAGTTACTACATTACAATAAACAGAACGATGACCGACACCACCGATGCGATACCACCTGGCTGGAGCTATAACCCTGCTAGTTGGTCACAGCGCCTCCCCATTGTAGGCATGGCTATAGTTGGTTTTGCCATTGCCATGTACCTGGGCCTGTTTCAGTTAAAAGTAGTACCTACCGTTTGGGAGCCTTTTTTTGGCAACGGAAGCCAGAAGATCCTGACCTCCCCTACTTCACAGCTTCTGCCTGTGCCTGATGCCATATTGGGTGCCTTTGGTTATTTTATGGATGCCGTTGCCGGCATTGTTGGGGGTAAACGTCGCTGGCGCACCATGCCCTGGATCGTGGTGCTATTCGGTGTGTTTGTTGGTCCGTTAGGGATGATCAGTGTGTTGCTGGTGGTACTGCAGCCCGTGCTGTATGATGCCTGGTGCACTTTATGTCTGGTAACGGCGGCAATCTCGGTGATCATGATCGGCCCTGCCATGGACGAAATGCTGGCCAGTTTGCAATATATGAAACGGGCAAAAGACGCCAATATATCGTTGTGGAAAGTTTTCTGGGGTTATAAAGAAGTACAAGGTAAAGTAATTTAATATGTGGGCACAGGTAATAAATGCACTACTGGGAATCTGGCTGACGGCCTCGCCGGCTATACTGGGCATAGAAGATAAAACCATCTCGAACAACGCGCATATTGTTGGACCTGTTGTCGCGTCGTTTGCTATTATAGCCTGGTGGGAAGCTACGCGTGTGGTACGCCTTTACAATATACCGCTGGGTTTCTGGTTATTGCTTGCCCCGTGGGTATTAGGTTATGATCAAATGTCTGTCATTATAAACGACATGGTAATTGGAGCAGCTATAGTTTGGCTGAGCTTTGTAAAAGGCAACATAGAAGGCACATATGGCGGTGGCTGGTCGGCCATCTGGAAAAAAGACGCGCTGCACACCATCGAAGCCCGCCGGACACCAAGAGTATAGTTAGTTTAAGAGTTTAAGAGTTTGTGAGTTAGAAAGTTGGGAAGTTAGAAGGTTAGATTGTGAGAAATTTTTAAGTTTGATACTGAATGAATTGAAGTACATCACTCACTCATTCAAAATTCACCAATCACTTATTCTAACCTAAACTATGAAATTAAGGACCATATATGTGGTGGCCGCTACAGTTGGCATACTGGCGGTTGCTACAGCTTTCCTCATTCGCTCCGACATTCCCGCAGAAGCGCTACAGGCAAACTATAGTTCACCCTCATCCCGCTACTTAACGATAGATGGCGCCAACCTGCACTATCGCGACGAAGGCCGGGGCACACCGATTATCCTGCTCCATGGCACGGCTGCCTCCCTTAACACCTGGGATGGCTGGTCAACAGAGCTTAGTAAAAATTACCGCGTGCTGCGTCTCGACCTGCCCGGCTTCGGGCTAACAGGCCGCAACCAGACCGATACCTATAGTATAGCTTATTACGCTGATTTGCTCCTGCACTTTATGGATAGCCTGAACATTGACAAGGCGCATATAGCCGGCAGCTCTTTAGGCGGACAGATCGCTTTTGATTTTGCGGCAGATCATCCGGAGCGGGTACAGAAACTGATCCTGATATCGCCAACCGGTGTCACCAACGCCAACGACAAAAGCATTTCCATGCCATTCCTGATGGCGCAGACACCGGTTCTGAAACACTCGCTCAAATACATTACACCCCGGTTTATAGTTGAAAAAAGCCTGAAAGAAGTATACGGCGACGATAGCAAGCTCACTGACCAGACTATAGATTTGAGCCATGCTATGTTGTTAAGAGAAGGTAACCGCGAAGCGTTTATTGCCCGCATGAATACTGTAGATGTTGACAACCTACATAAACTGGCACATGTACAAGCGCCAACTTTTATACTCTGGGGCGAAGCCGATGCCTGGGTGCCGGCTACCGATGCCGCACATTTCCAGAAAACCATAAAAGGTGCGCAACTTAAACTATACCCGGGTGCCGGACACATACCGATGGAAGAGCTGCCAGAAGAGACTGTGCAGGATGCCTTACAGTTCCTGAACTCCGATCTTGCGCTTACCAACTAAAATTTAAAGCCCTGCCAACTATAGTTTTGGAACAAGTTATAGCTGGCAGGGTTATAGTTTATAGATGAGCAAAATATATTTTATCAGCGGGTTAGGAGCCGATTGGCGCATGTTTCAGTTCCTGAAATTGCCGGAGTACCTGCCACAGCAGCAGATTAACTGGATAGAACCCCTATCTATAGATGAGTCGCTCCAGTCTTATGTGCACCGCCTGATAGACCAGATCACCGAGCCGGAACCGATACTGGTCGGCCTGTCGTTTGGTGGGGTGGTTGCCATAGAGCTAAGCAAGATTCTGAAACCGCAGGCCACGATTATTATCTCCAGCCTTTCCACGCACTATGACCTGCCCTGGTACTATAGATTACTAGGTAAAACAAGGCTGCAAAAGTGGCTGCCCTTTGGCTTAATGAAATCCGTGCACCCACTGGCACCGCTCTTTTTTGGGGCGCATACCAAACCGGAGCGTAAACTACTGAAAGAGGTAATCTTAGAGATCGATGAGAAATTTCTGCGTTGGTCGTTGAGCCGCCTGCTGGACTGGAAACAGGAGCAAGCCATTCCTGGTCTGATACAGATCCACGGTACTTCAGACATCGTACTGCCTTGTTGCCCACGCCCCGATATGATCATAATTCCGAAAGGAGAACATTTGATGGTGATGCACCGAGCAGATGAAATTAGTGCTATCTTGAGCAAAATTTTAGAACAGCAATGGACAAAAGTAAATACATCGCCAGAACCGCAGACGGCCAGGAAGTAGAGCTGACACAGGCAACCATTATCAGGAGCAACAACCTTTACCCGTTCGGGCGCCACAACTACGCCATTTACGAAACGCCGGATGGCAGATTTGTGAAAGGCATGAACAACGGCGAGCGCGAAATCATGCTTACCTCTTATGAACTGATTGAAGAGAGCGAAGCCCGTAACTATAGCCACCCTTACTACAGAGAAGACTAAGCCCATGCAGTTCAGTTTCTGGGAGCAGGATACCTATTTCAGTAACATAGATGTGCTGGTAGTAGGCAGCGGCATAGTTGGCCTGAATGCTGCACTGCATTTAAAAACCACCCAGCCAAGGCTAAAAGTAATGGTGGTGGAACGCGGTTTGTTGCCCACTGGCGCCAGCTCAAAAAATGCCGGATTCGCCTGCTTTGGTAGCCCAACTGAATTGTTGGAAGACCTGGCCCGCCACACCGAAGACGAAGTTTTCGGCCTGGTGGAGCGCCGCTGGAAAGGCCTGCAACGTTTGCGCCGCAACCTTGGCGATGCAACGATAGACTATAACCGCTGGGGCGGCTACGAATTGTTTGAGCCCGCCCAGCAGGAACTATACGAGCAAAGCATCGCCCAACTCCCCTACCTGAACAAGCACCTGCAAACTATAGTTGGCGAACCTGCCATTTACCGGACTGCCGACGAAAAGATCGATGTGTTTGGTTTTAAGGGCATCAGCCACCTGATAGAAAGCACCGCCGAAGGCCAGATAGACACCGGTAAAATGATTCTGGCGCTGACACAAAAAGTACAGTCGCTGGGCGTGATTATCCTCAACAACCTGGAAGTACTGCAACTGCACGACGATGGCAAAACTATAGTTGCCACTACCCACAGAGGCGTTAACCTGAAAGCCCGCGCTGCTTTGGTTGCCACCAATGGTTTTGCCAGACAGCTTTTGCCAGACCTGCCTGTAGTTCCGGCACGCGCACAAGTACTCATTACCAAACCTATAGTTGGCCTCAGGTTAAAAGGCACTTTCCATTTCGATAGAGGCTATTACTATTTCCGGAACATTGGCAACCGCGTGCTGTTCGGCGGCGCCCGCAATCTCGATTTTATTACTGAAGAAACCACCGAATTTGCCCTGACCGACCTGATCCAAAACCGATTGGATGAGCTGCTGCAACAAGTTATATTACCCGAAACGCCTTACGAAGTAGAACAACGCTGGAGCGGCATTATGGGCATGGGGCCAGCCAAAACAACTATAGTTCAGCCAATTTCAGAAAGGATCAGCTGCTCGGTAAGGTTAAGCGGCATGGGCATTGCCATCGGCTCGTTGGTTGGTGAGGAAGGCGCTGAACTGGTAATGCAGCAACTATAGTTACCTTATTGTTTATTTATCGTAATTCAATAATTTTTTATTGCTTTTATAGTTATGATCCCTATATTTGGTTAAACTATACAGCTATGAAAAAGAACAGACTATTGAACTCGGCCTTGTTTATCAGCAATGTACTGAAGTATATTTTTATACTTTTAATTGCTGCCATGACCTTCGTGTTAATACACTGGCACTTCTCTCCCTCTACGTATAAAAATATAGCTATAGTTATAGATAAAACCGGCGATACAAGCTATATCTGGGCAAATAATGCTTATCTGGTTGCACCTGATGCAACCAATCCGAAGATCAACTCTAATAATAAAGAGTGGATCCAGCTCACACAAATAAATCAGCAATCCCTATACACACACTATGTGCAAACTGCCGGATACTTTATACTACTGATATTAATCATTAACCAAATAACCAATATTATAGGATCAGTTAAGATTCTGGAAACCTTCAGGCGTGATAACTGTAGTGCGTTCAGAAAAATAGGGTTTTACTGCTTGGCTATAGCTTTGCTTACCTTTTTTAAATGGTACGAGATCGAAAGCAATTACTTTATGAGCGTTTCACTCAAGCCTATACCATTAAGTTTTGCACTTGGCGCATTTATACTGGCCGAAATCTTTAAAGAAGGAAATAAACTATACGAAGCCGAGCAGCTTACCATATAATGCCTATAGTTGTAAATCTGGATGTGATGATGGCCCGCCGTAAGATGTCGTTGAACGAACTGTCGGAGCGGGTAGGGCTGACGCTGGCAAATCTTTCTATCCTTAAAACCGGTAAGGCCAAAGCCATCCGGTTCTCTACACTCGAAGCCATTTGCGAAGCATTAAATTGTCAGCCTGGTGATATTCTGGAGTACCGCCCAGATGAAGATGACCGTTAACCTATAACCATAAAAAAGGGAAGTTGCTTTACGTAACTTCCCTTTTTAATAGGTGCTGATCGAACCTGTTAAGCTGTTATCCATTGATGTCTGGTGGTTTGGTTAAGTGGCATTCTTTTCTGAGAAATTTCTTTCTCCGCTTTGTAAAATTGCTGGTACTCTTCTTCGCTCAGTTCCTCGCGCAGGGCAATATGAAAACTGGCCAGTTCGGGATACAATCTGTTCCGCTCCTGCCTCTCCTGCGGACTTTCGGCATTGAAATCATAAAAGCTTTTCATCAGATGTTAAAGGTTTAATAAGTTGATTTTTAGTTTGTTGAACCAGTTAATACTCCAATGAAAAGGGATTTGTTTTATATATAGCAGACAAATAGATAGCAATTGCAACTCAACCTTATTAAAGTTCTATAAAGCGCCTATCGCACCGCTGAAATGGTTTGGCTATGGCCCTTTACAGGAGCAGGCTGCGCGCCCGCGGCAATAGACCCCAGCAGGAAAACGGCTACTAACAGATAAGCGATCAACGTTTTTGCATTTTTCATAACTCACTTTTTTAAAATTCGGCTGCTCTTCTCCTCTATTCAACACTTTACTTTCAGCCGGCATCTCCTTTGTTTCAAGAGCTGTGCCAGATTTTACATATCGTCAATTTTGTTTTTTATATCTAACTGATAATCAAACTATAAATTCACATACAAACTATAGTTATCAATTTAAACTATAGTTTAAAGCGACAGGCCAAAACAAAAAACGCCCGACCTGATGGCCGGGCGTTTTCTTTTAGTGTAATGCTATCTTTAGTCTAAAATGTTGCGCAGAAAAATTGGAATAAACACAATGATCAGGATGGCGGCCTGGTGTTCCGACACGGCTTTCAGGTACAGGCTTGTACTTACCAGCACCTCCCGGCTCAGCTCCGACACCGAATCTGCTACACCAATTTCGCCTTTGCCAAAACTGAACGTGGGCTGCTTAAAACTGATAATGGTATGGCCAGTCGCGTCCTGCACGGTGCGGTTATAAGAGAAAGCCTCACTTTTCAGGGTATAGGTTTCGCCGGTACGCAGTTGCACCGTTGTTTTCCCGAACAAGGATGCCCTTGCCTGGCCTATTTCCTCGCCGTTGTAAACTATAGTTACATCCTGCTCAAACCATCCCCGGTTCCTGAATTGGATGGTAACCTTTTCAGAAGTATAGGTCGCATCAAAACCGGTCCAGCTTTCAAAGGCAAGTTTCCCTACCGTATGCTCCGGCGACCTTAGCCCGAACTCACGTCCCGACCAATCCAGTTGTTTCCAGTGCAGCACATGCATAAGACCAGGCTTATTTTAAACCGAGCACTTCGGTGCCCTGTTCAAACACCACATCTACCGGTATATTGGCTTTGCTCAGGCGATCGAGATCGGCCTGCAGCTTGGCATCCACCAGCCCCTGCTCGTTCAGTAGTTTGCCTACGCCTGCATAATCGCCGTTGCCCTGCAGCGTCAGTATCTTCTCTGACAGCTTGTTCATGGCTTCGCGCATTTTGGTATAGTTTACGCGGTAGCGGCCGGTTGCTTCGTCGCGCTCAAAGGCGCCGTTCTCTTTAAAGAAGTTGAAGCGTACCATGTTGGCTTTGCCGTGCGCGCTGGAGGCACCAAAACGTACCGAACGGAAAATACCAGCCAGGAAGGTGGTGTAATAATCTTCGAGGCTGCCTTCCACTTCGCCTTTTTCGTGCAGCTGCGTGATCATGTACAGACCTAAAATATCAGCTTTACCTTCTTCCAGGGCAGAGGCATGCTCTTTCAGGGCTTCGCGAACGGTACCTTTGCCATTTATCGTGTTTTTAATGCCGAGTCCGTGCGCTACTTCGTGGAACATGGTGTTGCCAAAAAAGGCGTCGAAGGTGACGTGCTTCTGCTGGTCCTCTACTATAAGCTCATCCGCTATCGGCATCATAATTTTATCGAACTTGGCACGCATGGCGTTCTTGAGCTGCAGGCGGCGAGTACCACGTTTTAGCTGTACTTCTTCGTCGTTTGGCAGGTTAATGGCTATCGTTTTGCTGCCCGCGTTGCTGTCGCCGCCATAAAATACCACATCGTAAGCATTCAGGTCAGAGTCGGTGCCCGGGGTTTCTTTTTTATAGTTGGCTGCTACCGGCAGGCCACGCTGTAGTTCCGGCAAAAAGGCTGCATACTTGGCCAGTCGTTTGCTCCAGTCCTGGTCTTTAATCAGCACATAAGCTTCGTGGGCAGCTTTGTAACCGAACAAGGCATCCTCATACGTTTCAATCGGGCCGATCACCACATCTATGGTGTTGTTCTTCATATCCATCCATGCCAGGTCGCTTGGCTGGTAGTTGTCGTTCAGCAGGGCATCGGCGCGCAGGGTCAGGTATTTTTTAAGACCGGCGTCTTCGGCCAGCGCAGCCGCCTGCTTCAACAGGTCCGATGCTTTTTTAACCTCCTCCTTAAACTGTACATGGTACGGCACCGTGATCAACTGGCCATTGGCATCGCGGCGCACAAAGGTGTACAGGCTGGCCTTGTCTTTCAGAGTAGCTTTTTCAAATTCTTCCTTGGTCATGTCGGCCGGGTAAAAGTTAGATCCTGCCGGCTTTGGTCCTACTCCTTCTATAAAAGGCTCGTTATTGTTCAGGCGGTCCCAAGGGCCATAGTTTATTTTTACAAAAGCCTTTGCATTGTCGTTGTCCAGCGCAGCCAGCAGCGAGTCGCCTCTGCCGTAAGCCTCGTACCAGAACAGCTTGTCCATAATCTTACCGGCCTCAATCAGCAGCGGAATCATCTGGCGCTCTTTTTCGGTGAGCTTGCTCATGTCGGCGGTCAGGCGCACGGTGGTATACATATCCAGTTTCTGTTGCAGGCTGTCGCCGAGTTGGGTAGTAGCTGTTTCGGTGGTAGTGCTGCCGTCTTCTGTAGTGTTACTGGTACACCCAACTGTAGCAACAGCCAGGGCAGAGGCAAATAATAAATGGCGTGGTTTCATTATAGTTTTATTTGTTAGAGAATGGAAGATAGTAAATTTATAGTTGTCGTTAAAATCAGCGGGGGCTTGTTTGGTAAACTATAGCTTAGCCTGCAACTATAAACTATAGCCATAGCTGCAGGTAACTAAATAAAAAAGAGATGAAGCCTGTCACCTCATCTCTTCTAACTATAATTCCGGACAGATTTTACTCTCCCTCCTCACACTTAATGTTGTCCCCGATGTATCCGGCAGCGGCTTTGGCTGCGGCATTGCCGGTTGGCATATCAACGATACTATAAGAAGTCAGCTTATTCAGCGTGCTCAGGTAAGCATCTATAGTTGCCAGCTCGGCAGCATAAGCATTGGCAGAAATGTAGCCCATTTGTCTGTTCAGCAATACAGTGGCACCCTGCGAGAAAGCTGCTCTTGCATCCTTAAGGCCTCCGGCGCTGTTTCCGTTTGGTGTCATAATAGCAAGGCCTTCCGCTTCTGTATAGGTATAACCACCCAACGTAACGGTTTGTCCGTTCCAGCTTCCTGCTTTATGGAAAGCGCCCTGGCCTTCGCCGCACAGGTCCATCACGTCGCAACCCGGCCCGCTTACAGTAGTTGTATGGCACGCATTGCTGATCCTTGTCCAGACGGTAGCTGACTTCACCTGAATGGCCTGGCTTAGTGTAAACCGGATGGTGTAAACCCGGCCATCGGTCAGTTTCTCCTGGAAATCGGATAACCTCAAATAGCCTGTCACTGCCGACATATCGCAGGCACTGCCATTTCCTTCTTTAAAAGATGGAGCCAGCGACTGCACAAGAGAGCCGGTAACAGATGCAGAAACAACATTGGCACTTGTTAAAGCAATCTGCTGATCGTCGCAGCCGGTAAGTGTCAGCAAAAGCGAACCGATATTGGCCACATTGCCCTCAGCTGTTTTCTGTACTGTAAACTGCCAGGTTTTACCATCGGTAGTGCTCAGCGCTGATACAGTAACCGGGCTGGTAAGGCTTGCAGCTTTAGCGGCATCCAGCGAGGAACTGCTAAAGTCGGAGGAAGGGGTAACATTTTCCATGTCCTTGGAACATGAGAACATAAGCAATACGGCGCCTAGGCCAATGCTTACTTTTGTGAGTGCTTTCAGCATTTCTCTTATAAATAACATGTGTTATCGGATATGCAATAGTACTAAAAAAGCATCAAATAGTTACAAATAAATATTCAAATATTTATACAGCATAATTATCAGTTATACCCGCCCCGGAAACTATAAAGCCGCTGCCCTCCCCTATGGGAAAAGCAGCGGCTTTATAGTTGGTTTTGTAAGCTATAGTTTAAAACAGACCGAAAAGCTCCACCTGTATTTTTTCAATGATTTCGCCCAGGTCTTCGGGGTTTGCCACAAAGTCCAGGTTGTTCACGTCTATCACCAGCAGTTTGCCTTGTTTATAGTTGGCCATCCACTCGTTGTAATGCTCGTTCAGGTTGCGCAGGTAGTTTATGCTGATGCTGCTTTCGTAATCACGGTTACGCTTTTCGATCTGCCCGATCAGTTTTGGCAGGTCGGCTTTCAGGTAGATCATCAGGTCCGGTGCTTTTACCATGCTGATCATCGACTGGAAAAGGGCAAAATAGTTCTCGTAATCGCGGGTGCTCATCAGCCCGGACTGGTGCAGGTTTTTAGCAAAGATGTGGGCATCCTCGTAAATGGTGCGGTCCTGTATCACGCTGCGATCGGTGGCTTGTATCTGCTGCACCTGCCCGAAACGGCTGTTCAGGAAAAACACCTGCAAATGGAAGGCCCAACGCTCCATATCTTCATAAAAATCCTTCAGGTAAGGATTGTTCTCTACTGCCTCCAGGTACAGGTCCCACTTAAAATGCTGAGACAGTTTAGTAGCCAGGGTTGTTTTGCCGGCGCCAATATTGCCGACGATCGCAATGTGCATATTAAAACTAAAATTTGGTAAAAGCTGAAAACAAATGTAGCAGATTTTGCTTAGATAGCAGTTGCACAATATAGGTAGTTTATAGTACAAAATACACAATCTTAAAAACACTCTTTTCAGGGCAAATCCAACCGAACAGGCAGGCCGGCGTACACTTCAGGAGAACCAAATTCTGAAAGCTATGACGAAGGGACACAACCAAAGCCACCACAAACAGCATGGCACAATGCCGGCCAACTCGGTGAGGAAAGATGAAAACAGGCAGTTGAAAGAGCAGCAGCAAGATAAAAGCCCGGACCAGGGCCGCAATAAAGCCAAAGACCAGTCGGGCGGCACCAAAGGACAGAACGCCATTTAAAATAAAATGCCCCGGTAACGCTATAGTTGCCGGGGCATTTTGTTTGATTTTACTGGCAGGGGCAGTGCCCGCCTTTACAACTATAGTACCTATAGTTTAGCGCTTCTCGCGCATGTCGTTATATTTTTCCTGGGCGTCGCGGCTCTTTTTAAGCGTGGCAAACTCTACCTGTAGGGCGGCAATCTTTATCTTATCACTGTTGCTCAGGTTATCCAGCACTTCGGCTTTGCGGCTGTTCAGTTCCCCAAACACAAACTCGGCATATTCCCAGTCGCGGAGGCTCCAGTTACGGCGGTGGGCACGGGTATAGTCTGTAAGGCGGATGTAGGCGTTGCGCATGCCGGCTGGTTTTATAGCTCCAATGCGGGTGGTGCCGGTCATAAGCTGTTCCCAACGCTCCAGTTCGCGGCCGTTCAGGTTCACAGATTCTGCTTCGTTGCGCTCCTCCCAGGCATTGTAGCGGCTCTTCAGGGCATTGTACTCCTCTTTGTCTTCCGCCGACAGCTTCTCTTTATTTCTATCCAGCCCCGATGTCAGGCTTCTGAACTCCTGTTTTATAGTTGGCCACTCGGCCCGGGTCACACTGTCAGCCTGTGCCGATTTTTTCCGCATCCAGGTACGTAAATCCTGCAGGTCCTGCTCCAGTTGTGATGTTGTCTGCGCCTGCACACTTCCTATAGTTCCGGCCAGTAACGCAGCCATCAGGTATTTCTTCAAGGTTTTCATAACACAAAGTATAATCTCCAATGATAACACCGGATTGCGTGTAAATATTATGCCAAAACTATATAACTGCCAGCAAAAACAGCATAACCGGCACCAGGCTGATTTAACAGCAAGTTAACAGAAATTGTACTATCCTTTACTACCCGATTACGTTTAATGAAGAGAACACCAACTACCTGTACCCACAAAAAAGCATTAATTATAGCTTTCAGGCTATTAAAACCATATTCGCCCTATGAGCAATCCAAGAAGCCGTTTCCATGAAACTGTTGTCTCTATTACCAACAAAGATGAGATTATTCTGAGTGCAGATAAATTTCCATTCAGAACTACGCTCAGTCTGTCGCCGCTGGTGGCCTACTGGGAAAAGAAAGTGAATACCGACCCCAGCTGCAACATTGCCCGCGTGCAGGAACTGGCCGGCCTGTTGCGCAAAACACCCGCCCTGCTGCAACCCGTTGAAGATATTTCGCTCATAGAGCAGCACATCAGCACCGTGGACATCCTAATGGAAGAGATCTTCCCGAGTGCCTTATGGGAAAATGACCTGCGCGCCACCGTGGTGCCGTTCCACTTCGAGAGTTTTTATGCCACGCCGCGCCTGGAAGAGCTGAAGCTGCTGGGCGGCAACTATAGCGAGAAACTGGATATCGATAACAAGACCCTGCTTTTCCGGCAGACACTGACGGCCTATACCATTATTCTGGACAAGTTTTACAACGCCAATTTTGAGGTAGACAAGCCCTTTATTTTTACCATTAAAGATAAGTTTACCCAACTCGAGCGCCACTATAAACTAACTATAGACCTGAAGTTTATGGACGTGAAGCTGAAAGGTGAACTAAAACCCCTTAAGCCGCAGGAAATAAACTACCTGATAAACCGCTACAACAATCTGGACCTCTGGATGCAGAAGCTGCCGCCCGAGAACTTTGAGTTCAGCGGCTTTGCTATTTACGACTTCACGGACGTAACCATGGAGCAGACCATTTCCTCGCTGCGCTACGATCTGCTGGAGCAAAACACCGTTACCTCCGAAGAAAGTTACCAGGGACTGCAGCAAAAACTGCGCGTGCTGTTTGGATTGCCCGGCATTAAGTTCGGGATGGCTTCGTGCCCGGCCATGCAGGAGTTCGACACCTCGTATGCCCGCAAGATATGGAATGGCCTGGTACTGACACAAGAATGCGACCTGCGCCTCTCGGACCTGCGCGGCTCTATTTACGAACCTGTTATCAAACACGGCCACACTATTATAGTAGAGGACCTGAAGCTGTTCACAAGCCCTACCCTTGTCGAGCAATTGTTGTTGGATAAAGGTGTGCGTAACCTGATCATAGCGCCGCTGCAGTACGAAGGCCAGATCATTGGTTTGCTGGAAGTAGCCTCGCCTATTCCCGGTGAGCTGAATGCCCTGTCCATTATCCGGCTGAAAGATGTGCTGCCCCTGTTTGCCCTGGCCCTGCACCGCGGCCTGGAAGAGTTACGCAGCAGCATCCAGAACATTGTAAAAGAAAAGTACACAGCCATACACCCGGTAGTAGAGTGGCGCTTTACACAGGCAGCCATTAATTTCCTGGAGAAGATGGAACGCAACGCCACCGCCGAGATAGAGCCGATCGTGTTCCGGGATATTTACCCGCTGTACGGCGTATCGGATGTGCGCAACTCGGCCATTGAGCGCAACAAAGCCATACAGGGCGACCTGCTGGACCAACTGGTACTGGCCAAGGAAGTGATACTGGCTGCGAAGGACAACCTGCCACTGCCTATCCTGGATGAGCTTATTTTCAAGATCGATAAATTCTCGCAGAACATCGTGTCGGAGCTTGGCCCGGATGATGAGGCACAGGTGCTGGAGCTGCTGCGCCTGGAAGTGGAACCACTGTTCAATCATTTCCTGCAACTGAACCCTAACACTGAGAACGCGATCAGAAAATACAAGAACGCCATTACCAACCCGTACCATGTGGTTTACAACAAGCGGCGCGCGTACGAAGAGAGCCTGTTCCTGATAAACGAAACGATCTCCTCGTTCCTGGACCGCGAAGAAGAAAAAGCGCAGCAGATATTTCCGCACTATTTCGAGAAGTATAAGACAGACGGGCTGGAGTATAATATCTACATCGGGTCGTCGCTGCTGAACAGTGGCAATTTTGAAAGCATCTACCTGAAGAACATGCGGCTGTGGCAGCTGATGCTTACCTGCGAAATCGCCCGCCGCATCCAGAACCTGCGTGCTACCTTAAAACTTCCGCTGGAGATCGCGCAGCTCATACTCGTGCACAGCGACCCGATCTCGATCCGCTTCCGGCTGGATGAGAAGAAATTTGACGTGGACGGAGGCAGCAATATCCGGTACGAGATCATAAAAAAACGACTGGATAAGGCCACCGTGCGCGACTCGGAAGAGCGCCTTACCCAGCCTGGAAAAATTGCTATAGTTTATACCCAGCAGAAAGAAGCAACAGAGTACATGCGCTACATCGAGTTTTTGCAGTCGGAAGGATATGTGGAGCAGGATGTGGAGTTTCTGGATGTGGATGAGATGCAGGGAGTGCAGGGACTGCGCGCCATACGCGTATCGGTAAGCTTTAAAGAGCAGTTGCGCCACGACATAGATGCCGGCGATGAGCTCCTGAGTATAGCCCAGAGTGCAAGTCTTAATTAATTAAATCCAACACCCTTAAATAGGTAAAATTATATATTAATTGTATTTTAAATTTTTTTGTAACCTTTTTAAAAATTTAATATTAACAATCAAACAGCTGTTTATCAGAACATTATAAACTATTAAACCAAAACAAACACAACACTACAATCGTGTTTTTTATTATTTTTTATACACAAGTGCAATTATTCTTTCAGTTTTGCCGTTTTCAATCCAACACCAGCTTAGGTAACTGGTGAAATTAGTTTTCACGTTTTCAACTTTTAGCCAAATGAAATTGAAAAACAGAATTATGCCTGCCATGCTATTTTTCGGCGTGGTGGCGTTCTCATCTTGCGATGACAGAGACAAAACAGCGCTTCAGCCAACAATGGAGCAGGGCGCTATTTCCCATGTAATGGCCGACTCATCAGAGATCACCTCTTACAACTATGCCGGGAAAGAACTTACCCAGATAAACCACTACGACAAAGAAACCGGCGACCTGGAGTCTTTCGAGAAGTTTATCCGCGATAACAAAGGGAATGTAATTAAAGCTACAACCCACGCCGGCGATAACCACGCTGTGCTTTCAGAGCAGGCTTTCCGTTACAACGAGAAAAACCAGCTTACCCAAACCACAACTGCTTACTACAACGGCAGCAACCTGGAGTACAACGCTATTACCACGTTCGAATATAACAGCAAAAAAGAGTTAGAGAAAAAATCGGTGCTGGAAGGTGCTGATGAGAAATCAGCTAAGCTGAAGTCATACACAACATACGAATCGCTTCCAAACGGCAACATAGGCCAGGAAAAACAATTTGTAGTGGATGGCAAAGGCACTGGTAAACTGTTCTCTACCACTACGTATTCTTACGACACGAACCAGAACCCATTCTTTAACCATGCAGAGCCAGGCGCCGAAGCCAGCCCGAACAACATGACGGTTGCCTCTACACTGGTGCATGGCAGCAAAAAAACGTATCGTTACAGCTATACTTACAAGTATGATGAGCGCGGCTACCCAACCAGCCAGACCGTTACATCGCCAACCGGTAAGTCTGAAACATACACGTACCTGTACAGCAACTAAGCTGCGCGTACTACATTAGTTTAAACAAGAGCGGCTGCGGGAAATACCTGCAGCCGCTCTTGTTTTTATACCGCCCTGCTGCGCTGTAAACCAACTATAAATGCCTATATTTGCTTTACACCTAACCTATAGTAATGGCAAAAACAAAGATCACAGTAAACAGCAACGGCTCGCTGCGTGTGGAAGGCGATGATTTTGAGATCGTAGATAAAGAAGGAAATGTGTATGGCTTAGGCGGACGCACACTGGTTTCGATCTGCCGCTGCGGCCTATCCCAGAATAAACCTTTCTGCGACGGCTCTCACAAAGGCCACTTTGAGCACGATGCAAAGGCATTTGACCTGCCGGAACGCAAGCAGTAATTATATTTCAGTAGAACACTATGGCAGAGCGTTTGGTAACTATAGCCAGCTTTAACGAGCCCACCGAAGCCCACATTATGAAAGGCCGCCTGGAAGCCGAAGGCATCCTGTGCTTCCTCAGCGATGAGCATATTGTGGGGGCACAGCCTTTTTATTCGGTGGCAGTAGGTGGCGTAAAACTAAAAGTTACCGAGCAGGATGCAGAAGAAGCCCGCCATGTCCTTAACCGGATACAGGGCGGCGACAACGAATACCTGCTGGACGACAACATAGAACTGGCCCCGCCCATGCAGGAACACGTGGTAGTTACCACCTGCCCGCAATGCGGCTCCGACCACATTGCCGAAGAGAAGTATAACAAGACCGTATTTTCGCTGAGTTACCTGTTGTTTGGCTTTCCGCTTCCGTTTATCAGCCATAAGTACAGATGCTATAACTGCGGCCATACCTGGAAACTGAAATAAAAAAGGAGCCTGACCGGGCTCCTTTTTTATTGAACTATAGTTTAGCTGCTTTAAAAAGCTTCTTCTATAAACGGTTTCGGAAAAGTGGTCCATACATCGTCTCCCGGTCGGTCTAAGGGCAATTCATTCAGGCGGCCATACCGGCGCATATCTACCCAGCGGTGCCCTTCAAAATACAACGAGTAACGGCGCTGCTCCAGCATTTCATCGATCAAAGCGGCCTGGGTTACCGACCCAGCGTAGGGCCCAAGGCCATGGCCCTGGCGGATAATATTCAGCGCTCTTACAGCTTCCAGAGTATTACCTGTCTGTATGTTTGCTTCTGCATAAATCAGAATCAACTCCTCGTTCCGGATGATCGGGATCGGATCGGTGTTGGTTTTATACAAGGCCACATCGTACTTTCCGGTTAAACCGTCCAGCGATGCCGCCTCTTCCCGCTCCAGCACTTTCGATCTCCTGTCATCATTCGGGGCAATATCAGCAATAAAACTGGGGTGGGCTATCCTTATCTCACCTGATGAGTTAGGCGCTACAAATACCGGATTCAATACATCTCCGGATGAGGCACTGAAGACGTAATAGACACCTTTATTGAAGTCGGTATTCAATTCAAGAAAAGAGTCTTCCAGAAAACCCAGCGCATCTTCAAATTCTTCGTTGTAAACAGCCACACGTGCAGCAAGCGCACGATTGAACTGGAGAAAGCCTGCCGGATCGTTGAACCCGGCAAACCCTTCGGATAACGAAAAAGGAAATTCCTCACCGGCGGCAGCAAGGTGCCCTGCGCCTTCTTCCAAAAGCAATGCTATAGAGTCCAGGGCGGCACTACGTTCCACAAAAGGACCCAGGTTATCAGGGTCGTCCACATCTATTCGTATGCCTGGCTCCCACATCATGGTCAGGTTCATCAGCAACTGGTGGGCTTTTATAGTTTTGGCAAACCCCAGGTACCCCTGCCGTTGTTCCTCTGTAATAAGTGTAGTATTAAATACCGAAGCAATCAGGATGTTGGTGTTTTTAACAACACGGTAGCGGCCAGCCCAGGGGTTGGTTGTGTAAAATGTGTTGTTATCCAGCACCGAGCTGCCTTTCCCTAACAGATCGGCAGTAAAACGTGGGTCAGCACTGGAGAAGCGGTAATGCTCCCGCCCGATTACCCCCATGTTATCATAATATGTTCCCAGAAAATTGCGCATTCCGGCCTCCGTACCCACTACCAGGTTGTTCAGATCATCTACAGTAGCATTATTAAGTACCGATTCTACAGTTGGGTTATTGGGGTCCGGAATATTATCTACTTCGCAGCCCTGTAGTACAAGTCCGGTTGCCAGCCATACCAGCATCGCCTGATACTTTATTTTAAATATGTAACTTTTCATAAAACTCAGATTAAGAATTAGAAGCCAATTGTAAAGTGCAGGAAGTATCGTTTAGAGGATGGGAATGGCGTTACATCTACACCAGTGGAGAGACCGTTACCACCGAAGTTCGATACCTCAGGGTCGTAACCATCATAATCTGTTATAGTAAACAGGTTGGTAGCCGATGCCCCGATCCTGACCTGGCGTACAATTCCTTTGGTTGCGCCCTCCAGAAAAGCTGTTGGCAATGTATAATAAAGCCCCAACTCGCGCAGACGCAGGTATGATGCATCTTGCACAAACGGCTCAGCGCTAACACCCAGCGCCGCAGTACGCTCCGCTGCATTCGGTACGCCGTCTCCATCGTCATCATCATCATAGTCAAACGAAGTGCCACCAAGGTCTGTCAGCAATTGCGTCAGGTTTATGTTATCGCCGCCCTGCTTCCAGTGCAGCAGGAACGAAAAGGTCAGGTTTTCTTTAATGGTAAAGAAGTTATGGAAGTTCATCTGGAAATCAGGCGCAGCATCTCCTAAAACTACTACCCCTTCTTCGCCTTTTATACCTTTTATCTGGGTGGCTGACTTTCCTTCTTCTATAAAAAAGGTACCGAGCGTGTTACCAAAACCACCCAGCGGGAAAGGCGGTACATCCAGTTCTGTGATCTCGGAGTTATTGACCCAGTAACTTGTTCTGGAGTTCCATTTAAAACCAGGCAGGTCGAATGGGGTGGCGCTTAAGGCAAGTTCTACTCCACGGTTGCGGAGCTCGCCACCGTTTACCACTCTTGTCGAGAAGCCCGAAGAACCCGGAACGTTCTGCACAAGAATAAGATCTGATACTGTTTTTATATAGTAAGTTGCCTCCAGTATAACCCTGTCCTGCAGCACCCCAATGTCTACGCCTGTTTCAAATTCTTTCTGACGCTCCTGTTTTATATCGGCGTTGCCGCGCTGTATCGGAACTATAATACCCGGACTGCCACCTATATTAAACGGCGAAAACGAGGTATACTTGGCTCCGAATGGCGGAAATCCACCTGCTTCGCCGTAGGCTGCGCGCAGTTTCAGCATGTTCACACTTTCTCTGGTCCAGAAATCGAAGTTGGCAAGGTTTATAGCCAGCGAGAATTTAGGGAAGGCTACAAACTCGTTTACATCGGCGTTATTAGAGGATTTATCCAGGCGCAGGCCGGCAGTAGCAATGATGCGGTCTCTGAAGTTAACCTCTTCCTGGAAGAACAAACCCTTGTTACGCACAGGCAGTTGGGTCTGGTCCACGGTTACTGCACTCGACTGGTCGAGATTGGTCTGGGAGCCGATGAGTTGGGTAGCTATAGTTAGCACCTGATCCTGGTTAAAGTTTTCGCGGGTGGCGCCTATAGTTGTTGTGAAATTCAGATTATCATCGCCTAAGCTCAGGTCATTTACCAGAAATGCAGCAAAGTTTGTGTTCAGGTTATAGTTATTGCCCTGTATAGAGGTACCCTGGTTGCCGTTCTGTTCAAACTGCAGTATTCTCGGGAAGATGGCTACGGTCTTGAGGTTATAAAAATCAAGCCCTGCTCTTATTACAAGTCTGGTACTGCTTACAGTTGTGTTGTACAGGTTGGTATTTAGAGTTAACCCACCCAGGAAGCGATCTACATTCTCCTCATTCGTCATCAGGTCGCGGGTCTGCAGGAAGTTGGATGCCGCAAAGGGGTTATCCGGGTAAAGGCCGCTTTCGTCCCGGAACAGATCCGCAAAACTTGGCGTGCTCGATAGCGCCACCCCGAAGGAAACACCGGCGTTGTCGTTGTTGGTAAGTCCCCGCTTTGCTATGGAGTTAACATAGTTTGTGCTCAGGCTAAAATCAAATCGCTCAGAAATCTCATGGTCAAGGTTGAAGCGCAGGGATTTCTTCTCATAGCCGGTACGTTTAACTATCCCTTCTTCGTCCTGTATCAGACCGCCTACATAAAACTGTGTCTTCTCGCTACCTCCGCTTATATTCAGCCGGGTATTATACAGCATGCCCTTATTGCCATACAGTTCCTCCTCGTAATCTATCAGCCTGCCGGCATCGCGGGCAGCAATAAACTGCTCAACAAGATCTGGCCGGTCTTTATAAGTCGATATTACACGCTCTTCGGTAAATGTGCGCACCCCTAATAAATGTGCCGCTTCCGTAAAGCCAACATCCTGCGAAATATCCACCAGGGTTTTGCCAGAAGTGCCGCGTTTGGTCGTAATAATTACCACACCTGCTGCGGCCAGTGAGCCATAAATAGCTGCCGCCGACGCTCCTTTCAGCACTTCTATAGTTTCAATGTCATCCGGGTTTATATCGGCGATGCGGTTAGAGGCGTTATCCTGGTTTGAGGCATTTCCCTGGTTGGCTGCAGCTGTTACCACATTCAACCCTCCGGAAATTGTGGAGTTGTCAACTATAATTCCATCAATAACATACAGGGGTTGCGCATTACCAAAAACCGATGTTACCCCGCGTAGCCTCATGGCAATACCCCCACCCGGCGCACCCGAGTTGGCCACTACGTTAGCACCAACCAGCTTTCCACTTATAGCAGCATCCATAGTTTGCGGAGATGTAATTCCGGTTAGCTCGCGCGTATTCAGCGTAGATACCGCATTGGCCGCATTGGTACGCTTTACAGAAGTAGCCAGACCTGTTACTACCACCTCGCTAAGGCTGGTGGTTTTTTCTGTTAACTGCACATCAAGTGTAGTGATGGAGGGTGTAACAGTGATGGTGCGGGATTCATAACCGATATAGGAAAAGGTCAGTCTGCCTTGCTCTGTTGGAAGCGTAATGGAATAGTTACCATTAACATCAGTACTGGTTCCGGTGGTAGTACCCACCACCACTACAGCTACACCAGGCAGGGCCATGCCAGAGCCGGCATCAGTTACTTTACCGCTTACAGTTGCTTGCCCATACGCTGTTACAGACACCAACCAGAACAATAAAGCCAGAAGCTTTAATGGGTAATGTTTTTTCATAGCAAAAAAATTAAAAGTGAGAATTAGTAGGCGAAACAGGCAGAGAGGGAGATGCAGGGCACGCCTGATGCCAGCATAGTATTTATACGATAATCATTATTTAAAGTATAATTATACCAATAATAATACACTTTAAGTAATATATTTATATAACTATAGCTATATCACAGGCCTTAATCAGCCTGTATTTGTGTACCCTGAAGACTTTGACCAATGAAAGAACTGAGGAAGAAAAGAGCATAAAAAAGCCGTAACCCAGGGCTACGGCTCTTAAAAAAAACGGAAAGTAAAATGGCTTACTTAGAGGTCAGTTCGTTCACGAATGCGACGTACTCGGCTCTGGCCTCTTCCTGGCTTTTGCCTTCCAGCTTTTTCCAGGCATCCCACTTGGCAATGTTCTTAAAATCAAACCCACCGGGGCGCTCTGTGTTCACATCTCCTTCAGAGCCTTGCTTATATAGCGCGTATAGTTTCAGAAGCACGTCGTTAGAGGGACGTTCTGTCAATGTTTTAGAGCGTTCTGCTGCTGCTTCAAATTCCTGTTGTGTAGCCATAGTTAATTTGTATAGTTTGTAAGGTGTTCCAAATTACTAAAAAAGTAGTATGCAAGCATAACATATAATGGTTTTATTTTTTCCTACAAACTGCGTACATTTAGTTGCCGCCATGCAGGCTGCGATCCAAATTAAACTATAGCAAATGTTAACTATGAAGAATCTGAAACCGGCAGCCGCCTGTGTGGGTACGCTGCTTACGGCTTCGCTTGTGGTAGCCACCGGTTGTTCGTCCAGCAACACCACCGCTACAACTGCTACCAACACGCCTACTACCGAGCAAACTACTACAACTATAGCCGAGCCACAGCCGCCGGTTGCCAAAAAAGTACCGAAAGAGCTTACCCAGCACGGCCACACCCGCATCGATAATTATTACTGGTTAAACCAGCGCGAAGACCCGGAGGTAATTGCCTACCTGAACGCCGAGAACGCCTATACCAAACAGATGCTGGCCCACACCGAAGACCTGCAGAAGAAACTTTACAATGAGATCGTAGGCCGCATCAAGCAAAACGACGAATCGGTGCCGTTTAAGGATGATGGTTACTGGTACTACACCCGCTACGAAGCCGGCAAGGAATACCCGATATACGCCCGTAAAAAAGGCACCCTGGATGCTCCTGAGGAAATAATGGTGAACGCCAACGAGCGTGCCGAAGGCCTGAGCTATTACGCTGCCGCCGGCATGAACGTAAGTCCGAACAACCAGCTGCTGGCTTTTGGCGAAGATACCGTAAGCCGCCGCAAATACACCATCCGCTTTAAAGACCTGAAAACCGGCAAGTTTTTACCTGACCAGATCCCGAACACGACCGGCGCCGCAGTATGGGCCAACGACAACAAAACGGTATACTATACCATGAAGGATCCGGCCCTGCGCTCTTACAAGATCTTTAAGCATACACTGGGCACACCATCGTCGCAGGACAAGGAAGTGTACCACGAAGCCGACGAAACCTTCAGCACTTATGTGTATAAGACCAAGTCTGATAAGTACATCATTATCGGCAGTGGCAGCACCTTGTCTAACGAATACCGTTACCTGGATGCCGATAACCCGAATGGCACCTTTAAGGTAATTCAGCCACGCGAACGCGGCCTGGAATACAGCATCGATCATTTTGGTGATAAGTTTTACATCGTTACCAACAAGGACGGCGCTACCAACTTTAAACTGATGCAGACACCGGTAAGCAAATCCGGCAAAGCCAACTGGAAAGACGTGATTCCACACCGCGCCGATGTGCTGCTGGAAGGTATCGAGATATTTAAGGATTACCTGGCCCTGCAGGAGCGCAAAAACGGCCTTACCCAGATCCGGGTGATGAAGTGGAACGACCCGAAAACCGATTACTACATTGACTTCGGCGAGGAAGCTTACACCGCCTACATCAGCGTAAATCCGGACTTCGACAGCAAGGAACTGCGCTACGAGTATAGCTCCCTTACCACGCCAAACTCTACCTACGATTATAACATGCAGACACGGGAGAAAGAGCTGCTGAAGCGCCAGGAAGTGGTAGGTGATTTTGACCCGGCCCGCTACGAGTCGCGCCGCATTTATGCTACTGCCGATGACGGTACCAAAATTCCGATCTCGCTGGTGTACCGCAAAGGCCTGGAGCGCAACGGTAACAACCCGACCCTGCTTTACGCTTATGGTTCGTATGGCAACAGCATGAATCCGGGTTTCAGCTCGGTGCGCCTGAGCTTGTTGGATCGTGGTTTTGTGTATGCCATTGCCCACATACGCGGTGGTCAGGAAATGGGCCGCCAGTGGTACGAGGATGGTAAAATGCTGAAAAAGAAGAACACCTTCACCGACTTTATCGACGCCTCGGAATACCTGATAGAGCAGAAATACACCAACCTCGACAAACTGTTTGCACAGGGCGGCAGCGCCGGCGGCCTGCTGATGGGTGCAGTTGTAAACATGCGACCTGAGCTATACAAAGGCGTAATTGCAGCCGTACCGTTTGTGGATGTGGTAACCACCATGCTCGACACCAGCATACCGCTAACCACTGGTGAGTTTGACGAATGGGGCAACCCAGCCGAAAAGCAGTACTATGATTATATGCTGTCTTACTCGCCGTATGATAACGTAGAAGCCAAAGCCTACCCGAATATGCTCGTAACCACCGGCCTCCACGACTCGCAGGTGCAGTACTGGGAGCCAGCCAAATGGGTTGCCAAGCTTCGCGATATGAAGACCGATAACAACATGTTGCTGCTACATACGAACATGGAAGCCGGACACGGCGGCGCTTCCGGCCGCTTTGAGCGTTACAAGGAAACCGCCCTGCAATATGCGTTCTTACTCAACCTGGTAAATCAGAATCAATAAAGACCAGTGATTAAGGGGATTATTCTGATTTTTAAGATTTCCTCCTGACATTGACATAAAAAAAAACAGCCGGTGCTAAACTATAGCACCGGCTGTTTTTTTTATGTCATTTCGAGTGTAGCGAGAAATCTATTTAGGATATCCTCAATTATGCTTTTTCTTTAACAATGTTATAATCAAAGCTAACAGAGAAATTAAGAGAGCAGCATAATTAATATAGTTTTTTTGATCTACTTCAGGTTCAGGCTCAGCTATAGAATTTCTGTATCCAACTAAGAGTGCATACTCATTTATCCAGTTCTTTAAATGAAGAGGTAAGGTTTTCGGATAATGAGCTTTTGCTCTTTCTTCCTGTTCTTCTTCACTTATGTTTTCTCCGGGCATAGGAGGAGGTGGCGGTGGATTTGCTCCTAGGCCTGTTAGACTTCTGGTCAGTGAACACATATCCAATTCAATTTTACCATTTCCTCCGACTGCAGCATACACAATCCAAAGGCCATCTTCTGGAGCATATGTACATGTATTTGTCATTTCTCCATAAACTGTATCGCCCTTGATTTCTCCTTTAAATATATCAAGTGCCTTCATTGCGAACTGGTCTCCTTCAGATGAAATAACTTCACCAATGAAAATCAAATCAGCTTTGCCCAAATGCTTCTGAACAGTAATTGGTTTCCAGTTTTCACCATCTAAAGGAGCACAATCACAGGCATGAGCAGCAATACTAAGAAGGAGTGCAACTGTTAAAAGTAATAGTTTCCAAATGTAGCTCATAAATAATCCCAGATAGATCTCTCCTTTTGTCGAGATGACAAAATAGTAATCCTAAAATCTATCAAATCTTAAAAATCTTAGTTCACGCGTACTATAATTTTCCCGAACTGTTTGCCGGCTTCCATGTAGCGCATGGCTTCTTCAGTTTGCTCCAGTGTAAACACACTATCCACTACTGGTTTTACTTTTTTATCGCGTACAAAAGCTACCATGTTGGCAAAGTCTTCGTTGGTGCCCATAGTGCTGCCGTGGATGGCCAGTTGCTTCCAGAATATCTCAGCAGGGTTTATTTGTCCGATCATGCCGGTGGTGCCGCCGTACATACCAATCCTTCCGCCTGGTTTAGCCAGTTTTACCAGTTGCACGAAGCCTTCACCGGCAGCGCCATCTATGCTCACATCAAAGCCACCAACTATAGCTTTCAGCTCTTTGCCCCAGTTCTCTTTTTTATAGTTGATGCCGCCGGTAGCGCCCAGTTTTTTAGCTGCCTCTATTTTCTCATCCGAGCCGGATGTTACCCAAACCTCGGCGCCGGCTGCTACGGCAAACTGTACCGCAAACAGCGCTACGCCACCACCGGCACCTGTTATCAGCACCTTCTCCCCTGCTTTAAGGCCGCATTTGGTAAACATGGCACGGTAAGCGGTAACGCCGGCCAACGGCAGGGCAGCGGCTTCTTCCCAGGTCATGTGTTCCGGTTTTTCGTGCAGGTTGGTGGCGCGTACGTTTACATACTCGGCAAAGGTGCCATCCTGGGGCATGCCCAGTACTTTAAAATCCCTGCCATGTGCATCCGGGTTATCGCCCCAGTCCGACGACGGATCTATGATCACTTCTTTTCCTATCCAGCTTTTATCCACGCCCTCGCCTACTTCGGTTACAATGCCGGCACCATCAGAGCCCAGTATAGTGGGGTACTCTTTTGTAAAATAGCGGCCATACTGGATGTACACATCGCGGTGGTTAAGCGCGGCAGCTTTTACCTGAACTATAGTTTCGCCGGGGCCGGCCACAGGTTTTTCTTTTTCAATCAGTACAAACGGGGAATTTATCGCTTCCAGGTATATTGCTTTCATAAGTAAACTATAGTTTGATATTGGTACAAAGGTATCATTTACAGTATAACCACAAAGTAACAACAGGGTTGGCATTTTTACCGGCAGCCCGTAACTTGCAACTATAGCAACAGCAAAATGAGCAACTACCTTTTCCGGACAGCCACCACAGCCGACATCCCAACTATAGAAAAACTGGCGTCGGCCACCTGGGAGCCAACCTATAGCCCCATTCTCAGCAAAGAGCAGATAGACTATATGTTTGGCGTGATCTATACACCCGAAGCACTGCAGGCACAGATGCAGGAAGGCCAGACTTTTATTCTGCTGTACCAAGGCGCGCAGCCACTCGGATTTGCCAGCTATAGTTTAAAAGATGCTGAAAACAAGGGGTACAAACTGAACAAAATCTACTTGTTGCCGGAGTGCCAGGGAAAAGGACTGGGCAGACTACTGCTAACCCACGTGGAAACTATAGTGAGGGAGCTGGGCGGCAGCACACTGGACCTGAATGTGAACAAGTATAACCAGGCAAAAAAGTTTTACGAACGCTGCAGGTACCACGTGCACCACGAAGAAGATATCCCGATAGGCCCCTACTGGATGAACGACTTTGTGATGCGCAAACATTTAAAATAACAAAAGGCAGCCTTCCGGCTGCCTTTCGCAAACTTTAAACTTAAGCAAACAAATTTCTATTGTTATCTATGTGCAATAGGGTCAGGGTTACCATCTCTGTCGCCAGACACGTAGCCATCGGTAGCAATATTGCCTAACAGCAGCAGACCAGCTACGTGCGGAGACGCCATAGAAGTACCGCTGATCGTGTTATAGCCGCCACCTTTCCAGGTAGATTTGATGCTCACGCCAGGTGCGCAGTAATCAACCGGTGGGTTGCCATAGTTAGAGAACGACGCAAAACGGTCGCCGGAATCCATAGCTGAGATGGTGTATACGTTCTGGTGGTTAACACGTGCCGGAGAGGAGTTGTTGGCATGCGTGCTTTCGTTACCGGCAGCAAGGGCAAACTTGATACCTTTACCAGCTGCACTCACGATAGCAGCATCCAGCGCGTCAGAAGTAGGACCGCCTAAGCTCATGTTAGCCACATCGCCTGATTTACCATTAGCAGCAACGTAGTCTACACCAGCTATAACGCCTGAGTAAGAACCACTGCCACGGCTATCGAGCACTTTAACGGCAACTACAGTGGCACCATGCGCTACGCCCACAACACCAATGTTATTGCCCTGGATAGCACCAATAGTACCTGCTACGTGCGTACCATGGCCGTTTCCATCGTCAGCAGAATCAGCATCCTTGCCTTTGGTGAATACAGTGATGCTTCTGGCTACATCTACGTTCAGGTCTGGGTGGTCCAGGTCTATACCAGAGTCGATAACCCAGGCAGTTTTACCGGCACCGCTGGCATAGCCAACACGGGTAATACCGTAAGGAATTTCCTCACCGGTAGAGCCGCCACCGCCAGTTCCTGGCTTGGCAAGTGCTACAATTCTGTCCTGTTCAATGTAGGCCACGCGCTCATCGCCACGCAGTTTTGCCACATCGGCTGGTGTTAATTTTGCTGCCACACCAAATATAGCCTGGCCATACGAGTGCTCAATCTCAAAATCAGCTACATTGTTATCACCGAAAACCTCCACACCAGTCTGGCGGGCCATTTCAACGCGCTGGGCATATGTTTCGGTGCCGCTCATTCGCTGGGCACCTTTGTTAAATACAACTATGTATTGTCCGTCAATCAGGGCACCGTTCTGGCTGTTCTGAGAAATAGAATCCTGTGTGGCTACGGCATCTACAGGGTCGCTGTCGCAAGCGGTAAATGTGCAGGATACGGCAGTTACGGCCGCACCAAACAAAACGGAGCGCAATGCAGCTCGCATTTGTAAAGTGTTTTTCATGATGTTTTAAGGTGTTAAAGTGTAAGTAAAAAAACTAAATTAATCCGGATTATAATGTAATATATTGAATTACCGATACATATGCAAATTAAAATATAGTATTGCCTTATAAAACTTTTAAAAAAGTGCCTTCAGGCGCTTCAATCCAAAACTATAGTTAACACAGGATATATCAGATTCTCTGTTTTCCGGGCGATGTTGTTACACCTGCCTGAAAGCCAGCCTCACCATTGGCCGGCAATCTCCGGAAACATAGCGTGTTATACCCCGTTTGATAGTAAAGTTGTTACATACTAATTTCAGATTATAACTATAGTACAATTAAGCCAAAACGCTAACACACTATACACAGCCGGAAATAACTATAATTTTGTATATTCAACCATCAAAACATCTAAAACCCTACACCCGTGAAGCATCTGAAACTTTCTTTAAAAAGTATAGCCCTGTTTTTCAGCATTTTGCTGGTAGCTGCCTGTAACCAACAGGAGAACCAGGCTTCGGAAACAGAACTGACAACCAAGAGCACAGAAGAACCGGCCCTGGAACAACTGACCTCCGAAAATGTAGTAGAGAAACTGACAAAGTACGGACAGGAGCACCCTGATACCATTGCCGTGATAAGCACCCGCTACGGCGACATTAAACTGCGCCTGTATAAAGATACGCCCCTGCACCGCGCCAATTTTGTGCGGCTGGCTAAAGCCGGGTTTTATGACCAGGGCGAGTTTTACCGCGTCGTGAAAGACTTTGCCATACAGGGCGGCGACTCTGATAACCGCACCATGAAACAAAGTGCCTACAAAATACCGCAGGAGTTTAAGCGCGAGCACATCCATAAAAAAGGAGCCCTGGCTATGGCCCGCTATGGCGACGAGCGCAATCCCGAAAAGGAATCATCGTCGCATAACTTTTACATTGTGCATGGCAGCCCGGTGCCACTGAGCGAGCTCCGCTCCTGGGAAAAGACCCACGGCATTACCTACACCCCGGAAGAGATAAAGATCTACACAACTATAGGCGGCGAACCCTCTTTAGATACAGAATATACCGTTTTCGGGGAAGTGCTGGAAGGACTGGATGTGGTGGATAAGATTGCAAACGAGCCCGTGGACGGCAGCAAATGGCCAAAGGAAATTATACCGCACAAAATTAAAGTGATGTAAAAACAAAAAGCTGCAGCCGTACCCCGACTGCAGCTTTTTTTTATAGTTAAACTATAGTTTTACCAGATCTTAACGCGGTTATTCTCTGCCCGGAACATATTATCGCCCTGCTCACAACCAAAGGCTTCGTAAAACTGCGGCATGTTGGATACCGGCCCATTCGTACGGAAGCGGCCCGGTGAGTGCGGGTCCGTCAGGATCTGCTGGTTCTGTGCTTCATCGCGCATATTTACACGCCAGATCTGTGCCCAGGCCAGGAAAAAGCGCTGCTCTGGTGTAAAGCCTGCTATCTTGCCCGGGTTCTTGTCTTTCAGGGCTTTCTGCAGGGCAGTGTAGGCAATGTTCAGGCCACCAATATCGGCAATGTTTTCACCCATCGTTAGTTTACCGTTTACGTGCAGGTTATCGAGCACGGTGTAGCCGCTGTACTGCTCATCCACCATCGCGGCGCGGGCGTTAAATTTCTGCAGGTCTTCTTTGGTCCACCAGTCTTTCAGGTTTCCTTCAAAGTCGTATTTGGCACCCTGGTCATCAAAGCCGTGCGTTAGTTCGTGGCCGATCACTGCGCCCATGCCGCCATAGTTCACTGCGTCATCAGCTTCAGGGTCGAAGAAAGGTGGCTGCAGGATGCCGGCCGGGAACACGATCTCGTTCATGCTCGGGTTATAGTAGGCATTAACCGTTGGCGGCGACATAAACCATTCCGTTCTGTCTACCGGCTTTCCGATCTTACCTACATTCTCGCGGAAGGCGAACTGGCTGGCACGCATCACATTTTTGGCATACGAGGCGCGGTCCAGGTCCAGGCCGCTATAGTCTTTCCACTTATCCGGGTAACCGATCTTTACGGCAAAGGCTTCGAGTTTTTGCAGGGCCTGCTGCTTGGTAGCGTCGCTCATCCAGTCCAGGTCGCGCACGTGCTCCCTAAACGCCTCCTGCAGGTTGTTCACCATTTCGAGGGCTTTCTGTTTGGCCTCCGGCGAGAAGGTTTTCTGCACATACAGCTGACCAAGCGCTTCGCCTAAAGCGGCATCGGTGGCACGCAGTACGCGCTTCCAGCGTGGCTGCATTTCCCTGGCGCCGCTCAGCACTTTGCCATAAAAGTTAAAGTTCTCCTGCACAAAATTCTGGCTCAGGTACGGCGCCATAGTTCGGGCCAGATGCCACTGCGTATAGGTTTTCCAGTCAGCTACGGGTATGCTTTTCAGCAGGCTGTTCAGTTCCTTAAAAAAGGCCGGTTGCCCTACTATAATTTCTTTCGCCGATTGTGCGCCCAGCCCTGTCAGCAGTTGTGTTACTTTCAGGTTCGGGTTCTGTTTTGCAAATTCCTGAACAGTGGTTTTGTTATAGTTGGCGTAAGGGTCGCGCAAGTCTACGCGGGTTCTGGATGCTTTGGCCAGCCGTGTCTCCAGATCCATTACCGTTCTGGCTTTCTTCTGTGCAGCGGTGGCATCATCGCCCAGCAACCGGAACATGTTCTGCAGGTGTTTCAGGTACTCGGCCTGTATCGTTTTAGAGCGCGCATCGTCTTTCAGGTAATAATCCCGGTCGGGCAGGCCCAGGCCGCCTTGTGTGGCCCATAGTGCGTACTGCGTGCTTATCTTATCATCCTGGGTAACATACATGCTGAAGTAACCGCTGATGCCTTTCGTTTTCAGATCGGCAACCGTTTTAAGCAGCTCGTCGGTGGTTTTGGCAGCAGCTATACGCTCCAGTTCTGGTTTAATGGGAGTAATTCCTGCCGCATTTACCGCTACGGAATCCATGCCGGAAGCATAAAAATCACCTGCCAGCTGGGCAGCAGTACCTTGGGCCGCCGTGGTGTTGGAGGCAGCTTCGGCCAGGAGCTCGCGCAGTACGGCGTTATTTTTTTCGGCCAGCTCGTTAAAGGATCCCCAGCTGCTTTCCGATGCCGGTATCTGGTTGTTCTTTACCCAGCCGCCGTTGGCATACTGGTAAAAGTCCTCGCAGGGGTTTACGGTGGTATCCAGGTTTGCCACATCCAGGCCGCGCCCCATGTTCATTTCAGTAGCGGTGGTTGCGGTGGCCGTGGCGGTGTCGTCGGGGTTGGTGGTAGAAGAGCTGCAGCCTGACAATAAACTGCCGGCGAGCACAGCAGATGAGAGGAACAGATGTCTATTTTTCATATAGCTGTTGTTTGGTTTCCGAATCAGAAAAACTCCACGTTAAATACTAAAGTTAAGCATTATAGTTGCCTCAGGATGCAGCGACAAGCCGGGCTTTTTTGAAACGAATCTGACAATTCTGTATTTTGTTTCAGATGTCGTTGCAAGTACTTATATTCAGGCAAACGACGCCTATGCTCCTTTTCTTCAGACTTATACTTTTTGCGCTGCTGGTTTACTTTGCCCTCGCACCGGACATCACGTTGGCAGAGCTCCTGATAGCGGCCATAGCCTATTTCGGGTTTGAGTTTAATATCAGAAGGCAGCAGCATAAAAAAGCAGTGACAGTGGCAGCAGATGAGATCAGGGCAACCCTCCGGCTGCACCCTACGCTGTACTATAACCGCTTACAAGAGGCGCAAAAACAGGAATTTGAGGCGCGGGTGATCCGGTTTATTGCTCAGAAAACATTTATACCACGTGGCCCCGGAATGGATGTAACGACCGAAATGCAGATGAAGATTGCCGCCTGCGCGGTGCAGCTCACATTTGGCTTGCCGGAGATCCACTTTTCGCATTTTAAGACCTTTCTGCTCTACCCCGAACGGTATTACTCCACTATTTACAAGCAGTACCATTGCGGCGAGGTAAACATGCGCGGCATCATCGTGCTTTCGTGGCGCGATTTTGAGACCGGCAACTATAACCCTGCTGACGGACTGAACTTAGGACTGCATGAAATGGCGCATGCCCTGCACCTGGAGAATGGCATCCCGAACGGAGAATACGACTTTCTGAACCGGGAATACCTTTACCACTGGGCAACTGTTTCAGAAACGGAACGCGAGCGACTACAGACCGATAAAAGCATTTTCCGGCGTCTTTCCTCGGCCCCGGATACACACGAGTTTTTTGCGGTAGCCGTAGAGCTGTTCTTTGAGCTGCCACTGCTTTTAAAACAGGAACACCCCGGGATCTATAGTTCGTTAGCCAACCTCTTAAACCAGGACCCGGCAACCGGCGCACAACATGCCGCTGCACCTCCGCACCACACGCAAACTATAGCAACCCTGTAAAACAAAAGTCCCCGGCTAAACTATAGCCGGGGACTTTTGCAAACTATAACCTATAGTTACTGCACCTGTCGGTTCTTCACATAGGTATTCAGCCAGGTATCCATTTCCCACAGCATGTGCAGGATAGATTCTTTGGCGGCATAACCGTGGCTTTCGTGTGGCAGGAACACCAGGCGTGTGGTAGCTCCGTGGCCTTTCAGGGCGTTGTAGAAGCGCTCGCTCTGGATCGGGAAGGTGCCGGAGTTGTTATCGGCCTCGCCGTGAATGAGCAGGATCGGTGTTTTTACTTTATGCGCAAACGAGAACGGCGACATACGGTGATACACTTCCGGCGCCTCCCAGTACGTACGCTCTTCCTGCTGGAAACCAAACGGTGTTAAGGTACGGTTGTACGCACCACTGCGGGCAATACCTGCTGCAAACAGATCGGAATGCGCCAGTAAATTTGCCGTCATAAAAGCGCCGTAAGAGTGACCGCCCACCGCTACACGCTTCGGATCCACCACACCCATGCTTACTACTTTGTCGATAGCGGCTTTGGCGCTGGCTACCAGCTGTTCGTTATAGGTGTCGTTTGGTTGGGCATCGCCCTCTCCTACAATCGGAATATCGGTTCTGTCGAGTACGGCGTAGCCTTGCGTAACCCAGAACAGCGGCGAACCAGAGCTGATACGCGTAAACTCATACGGAGAACTTTTTACCTGGCCGGCAGCAGCTGCATTCTTAAACTCGCGCGGGTAAGCCCACATAAGCATAGGCAGCGGCGCATCGCCTTTCTTAAAATCCTTCGGCAAATACAGCACAGCTGTCAGTTTCACGCCATCGTTACGCTCGTACTGCAGCAACTCTTTCTGCACGCCTTCCAGTTGCGGCGTAGGGTGCGGGAAGGTGGTTACCTGCGTCAGTTGTTTTTTGCCAAGGTCGCGCACAAAGTAGTTCGGCGCATCTTTCTCCGACTCTCTTCTGGTAATGATCAGCTTTTTGTCCAGGTCAATGATATCAACAGGGCGCTCGTAGTAAGGGGCTTCGGAGCGGAACAGGATGTTGGCCTTCTTCGATTTCAGGTTAAACTCGCTCAGGAACGGACGGTTACCTTCCGGCGAGCCTCCTTCGGAAATCATGTAAATGTGCTGGCCTTTTTTATCAGTCAACAGTACGCTGCGGCCATACTTGTTTTTGGTAAATACCGGCGAGCCCGGATCAGTGTAACCATCTTCGTAAGATCGCTCGATCAGTACGGTTGCTTTGCCAGGCTTGGCCGGGTTAACCATAGTGGTGCGCTCTGTACGGGTCTTCCACCAACGCTCGTTTACCAGCGCCATGTTTTCGCCCCACTGCACGCCACGGTATCTGTATTTTGTTGCCGCCAGCTTAGTTGGCTTTGCAGCAAATGGCGCATCCAGGGTATACACCGCATCGCGCTCTGCTACTTCCTTGTTTGCATCGCCGCCGTCCAGTGCTTCGGCCCAGTACAGGGTAGCCGGTTTATCAGGGCGCCAGCTATAGTTGCGCGGGCCTTTTGCCACGGCATCAAACGCGATCGGAATGTCTTCGGCTAAGGGCAGCTGCGCCAGTTGTTTTACCACTTTGCCATCACGGCTCCATACTTCTACACTGTACGGGAAGTAGTAATGCGGCACCAGGTACGAGTAAGGTTTCTGTATAGTCTGCACCAGCAGGTACTGCCCGTCCGGCGACACATCCATGCTCTTTACAATACCGGCCTTCCCGATCGGTTGCTGCTTCCCGTCTATCGTTACCAGCTTCAGTTGGGTCTGCATGTAGTAATCGAACAGTTGCTCGTCGTAGCGGTTTTTCAGCAGGTCCTGGTAGGTGCGCGATGGCTTTACTTTTCCGATGTTCTGCTGGATGGTTGGCCCGGCCGGAGCCAGCGCACGTTGCGGCATCTGACCGCGGTTCTCATCTATAAACTTAACTACCAATGATTTGCTATCGCTTGTCCACTCAAACGGGCTGCCGCTGTAGGCATCGTTTATGGTAGCGTTGGTCAGTTTCTTTGCCTGTTTGGTGCTGATGTCGGCAATCCATAGTTCGATGCCGTTCTCCAAGGTGTTGGTAAAAGCAATGTACTTTTCGTCCGGAGACCAGGTGATGTACGACAACCGTGCGTTTTGCGGCAGCCCTGCGATCTGGGTTTCCTGGCCGCCGTTTACCTGCTTTACCTTTATATTACTGATGGAGGAACCACGGCTCTGGCCATTGGTGGCAGGATTGATGCGCAGGCCAGCCAGGCGGCTCTCAGGCTGAGCCAGTTCTTCAATACCCGGGTAGCCGGGGCGCTCCAGCAACAACATCAAATCGCCTTTGGCATTAATGCTGACCGATGGCGTAGCAGGTGCTTCAATGATATCGGCAATGGCCTGGGGCGGACGCTGGTACGAGATGCTCAGGTCCTGGCCGCCCTGTGCCAGTGCTACCGGTGCAGGCGAACCACCCCACAGCAGCAGGCCCAGAAGCGCCATACCCGCCGTTTTGGTTTTGTAGAGTTTCATGTCAGATAAAGATTAAGATTAGTTTGTGTAGCTTAGATGCACCCTGAAGATAAAAGTTTAATCCGGATCTGAAGCTTTAAATTAAATATTAAAATATGGCAATATATTTGCTTAGCATAAGCTACACTAACCCTACTCCCACATGAAAATCAAGAACTTAGTACCCGCCCTGCTGATGATCCTGTACGCAGTACATGCCCAGGCCCAAAACCAACACTATACAAAACTGGAACTGAAGCCGAAGGAAGTTTTTATAGTTGGCCCCGGTAATGTGCTGCTGGTGGATACGCTGATCATGCACGACAAAGCAACTATAAAATTCTCGCCGTCCAGCCCCGGAACTCTAAAAGCGAATGTTGCTTACATAGGCAGCAAATGCACCATCAGCTCGAGAGGGGAAGATGGCCTGCATACGCGGAAGAACAGGCCGGGCACCCGTGGCAGCAACGGCGGCGACCTGGATATAACCATGCACTTTCAGGAACTGAGCAGCCTGCTGATAGATACCCAGGGCGGCACCGGAGGCAATGGCCTGCACGGCAAGAACGGCAGGCCCGGCACTCCCGACCGCAACGAAAAGCGAATTGTAAAAGGCAACAAAGGCGTAGATATTGTTACCTATGAACTGGTGCCCGGCATACCCGGTACCGATGGCAAAAATGCCACGCAGGGCTACATAGGCGGCAATGGTGGCAACATTACCTTTACCTATTCCACAGCCGCGTTTATACCGGTATTCAATCATGCGAATGCCCCGCACAGCATAACGCTGCTGCACACTGTTGGCGACACCGGCAAAGACGGAACACCGGGCAAAGGTGGCTTTAACAGCAAAGACGGCGAACTGATCCTGGAGAAAAAACCACAGGCTACCGACGGACAGATCCGGCTGGTGAACGCCAACTATACGGCCAGGCCTTAACTAAACTATAGTTTACACCTGGCACCTATAGTTTAAGGATCTGAATTCAGGAACTATAAACACACAACTATAGCTGGATTTTCATCTTTTTCTGCCGTATCTCTGTATAACCTATTTACAAGCATTGATACTACATGAGCAAAAACTTTCAGACACCCGACAAAGTGATTTATGTGTGTACGGGCAGCAAATGCAAGAAAAAAGGCGGCAAAGAGAACGGGAAGGCCCTGCGCGAAATGATAAAAGAAATGGGCCTGAAAGGACGCGTAGAAGTTGTAAAGACCGAGTGTACCGACCGCTGCGACTTTGCCCCGGTCATGTGTTTTCAGCCGGACAATTACTGGATGCACCATGTTACGGAAGCACAGGCCCGGGAGGCATTTAAAGAACACATCCTTAACAAACCAGATAACCTGGAGCCATAAAAAAAGCGCCTTTGCGTATAATCACAAAGGCGCTTTTTTATTTGCTATAGTTACTATCCGTCGTAGGTATCTTCGTAGGTTATTTTTGGTACGCGCTTATCTATTTCGTACTGGCCGGTACCTTCCTCGCCAATTACATCAAACAATTCCAGGGCTCGGCGGGCTACATACTCTTCTTCTATCTGCTCTTTCAGGAACCACTGCAGGAACGAGAAGGTCACATAATCCTTGGCTTTCTGGCAACGGTCGGCAATGCGGTTAAACGACTGGGTAACGGCAATTTCCTGCTGCAGCGCCAGCTCAAACACGCTTCTGAAAGATTCGAACTCGATCTGCACGCCTGTAATGTCCGGCGACACGGCACGCCCACCCATATCGGATACATATTTGAACAGCCGCAACATGTGCTCGCGCTCTTCATCCGACTGCTTTTTAAAATAACCGGCACTGAAGTCAAATCCGTTGCGGTCGCACCAGGCGCTCATGGCCAGGTAGGTCGCCGAAGCATCTGCTTCCATTTTGATCTGCTCGTTCAGTACTTTCTCAATTTCCTCTGTAAGGGATGTTCTAAGTCTTAATAAGTCCTTCATAAAAATATGGGGCTTTTACTGGTGATGGATGGTTATAAATCAGGTATAAGGCATCCTTTATGCATACTTAAATTTAGGGATTATGTTCTGATCTGAAAGCCTCAAAAGCAAATATGGAAGCAGTCTAAATAAAAAAGCACGGTCTCCCGTGCTTCCTCTATGTTGTAGGTAACAACCTGTGTTATACGGCCTGGGCGCTGAGGCACTCGTGCAGCATGCTGTTTAGTTGCAGCGTAAATTTTGCGCCGCCCAGTAGCTCCCGGAAAGCAAAAATCTCCGACACGGTAAGCACATATAGTTTGTCGCAGCCGCAAACCGTTATCAGTTCATAGTCGGAGCAGCGCAGCGGGTTAGTGGCCATGTTGCCAAGGTCGATGCTGTCTACCGCTTTTTTAAGACGAAGGAAGGTCTCTACTTTCAGGATGGTTACAGCTCCGGCAAAATCTACCAGCAGGCGGTTACGCTTGTCGCACTGGTAAACGGTTCCGGCTTCGGTCGTAAAAATCTCCTCCAGGGTTGTGGTAATCTGTGGCTTCTCTCCTAACTTCACTTGCGGCTGATTCATGATGCTACAAATGTAAACACTATTTAGAATCAGTCCAAATTAATTTAACTGATCTTTATCATCCCTCATGAAAAGCATAGAAAAAGTAAGCCTGGCCGCTAAATTTGGTCAGATACCGGATTTCTGGAATCCGAGGATTGCCGGTGAGCTGAACGGGCAACAGGTAAAACTGGCAAAGTTTAAAGGAGAATTTGACTGGCACCACCATGCGCACGAAGACGAGTTTTTTCTGGTTGTAAGCGGTAGCTTCGAGATGCACCTTCGCGACAAGGTAATTACCCTGCACCCGGGTGAGTTTATTGTGATTCCGCGTGGTGTGGAACACAAGCCGGTTGCGCCTGTAGAAGCAGAAGTACTGCTTTTTGAACCGGCCTCCACCATAAACACCGGCAATTTAACCAACAGTGAAAAAACAAAGGCTGACCTGGAGCGGCTATAGTTTGTCTGAATCAGGATTTTCTGGTTTCCGGCTTTGGCTATAGTTGGAACAGCTTTAGTTTTATAGTTGAGGAATTACACACCCCTACCCCTCTCAAGAGGGGAATATCTGTCCTTGCTATAGTTGAAGTTTTAGTTTTATAGTTGCTGTTGGTCATTCTCCTTCAAAGGTGGACTTTTAGACATAGCTATGGTTGCAGCTATAGTTCTATAGTTGCGCTGGTCCAACCACCCCTGCCCCTCCTTATCCAAGGAGGGGAACTCCGATACTGCCATTTCAAGAACTATAGTTCTATAGTCTCAGTCCATGAGGCGGACAGGTTTACCTGTCCCTACGGAAATACAACCACGTGTAAAACAGTTTTACTATAACCAAGAGACAATAAGCAAACTATAGCCAAAGCAGCAGCTATCGAATGTGATTTCAGTCTTTGGGTTGAGCGCCTTGTAGATTTCCGGTGCTGAAAGCATTGCGAGGTACGAGCAAAGGAAATGTACACCGCGCGATGCCCGAAGACGGGGCCTCCCGGCCCAGGAGGGAGCCAAGTGTACTATAAAACAGTAGGTAATTAAAGCTCCCAGGATGAAGAGCGACTATAGAATGAAGGCTTGGTTCGGTTAGTAGGCAAAGTCAACTATAGAACTAAAAGACATATAAGATCCCTCGACTTCGCTCGGGATGACAAAGAAGCAACTATAGTTTGAGATAGATTTCTCACTTTGTTCGAAATGACAATAATGGAAACTATAGGACAAATAAGATCTCTCATAATTACGCTGGCTTTTTTCGTCTCGCGTCTCAAGAGTGCTCGATAGTACAAAAGATGAAACTATAACCTATCAAACTATAGCCAACACACGTGAAGATGAGATGAACTATAGTTTATCATTTGCTAAAACAGGAGCTTTTACAAGAATCGTTTTGAGGTTAAGCCTTACCAAATCCCCCATACACTTACACTTCAGAAACTCATCTGATTTATGATGCTCTGCTAACTCCTGCCTCAGCTGGGCAATTTTTTCAGGTGTCGAGATGGTGTCTTTCCGCATGCAGTCGATGAGGTCTTTGAGGCGGTAACGGGCTGATTTCAGGCGGCGGAACATGAGGGTGCGCTCCTCGTTCTGGTACTGGCGCACCACATCCGGTTTCAGCAGTTTCAGCACCAGGTCCACGATCACGTTGTTGTCTTTGAAGAATTGTGGAAGGTACATGGTTTTCTTGCCTTCGTAACTCTGCTGGTCGAAGTCGATGGGGCGCACGCGGTACTGCTCGTCTTCAAAATCAGGGGTCACATCTACCACATAGTTGTAAGAGCGCATGTCGCCGAGGAGGCGTACAAAGCAGCGCTCGTTAAACTTTACAAACTCCTTGGCAATACGCACCTTGTTAGCCGATTTGCGGTTGATGTAGTCTTTGATGAACGCATCGCCGGGAATGCCGGCAATGTGCTCCTCTATCAGTGAGTCTTCGTCAACGAGGTAGTTTAAGCGGCCCGGCGACAGGATGTGCTCCAGCTCCAGCCCATAAATGCGCGAAGCATCGGCACGCTTCACGTAAAAGTAGTCGTAGTTGTCGTTTAGCTGGTTCATGATCTGCACCCGGAACGGGTTGGAGTTCCCAAACGTGCAGTAATCTATCCGCGACACATACAGGTGCTCCATCACCGACATATCACCATCCGTTTTCAGCAGGGCGTAGATCATGGTCAGGCCTTTGTTCAGCTCCTGCTGGCTCTGTTGTTCATACATCACGGTCTCCCACAACGTATCCGCCCCTTTTGTATCGAAGTACGGGAACGAATCGGTGTAGTGCAGCAGGTCCTCGTAGTGCACAGGCAACTGCGTTTCGCGGTCGTAGGTACGCAGGTATTTGCGCAGGCCCGCGCTAACCGGGTAAAACAGCTTCTTTTTGGAGATGGTGTTCAAGTTAATTATGAATTACGAATGACGAATTAAGAATGGTGGTGTGTGCCGGGAACTATACTTTGATTGCCGAACTATAGTTTGGACGCACCTGATAAGATACGCAAACTATAGCGAAGTGTAAACTATAGTTTGGGGAGTTGCTATAGTTATAGTTCGGATACAACTATCAATGAAAAAGAAAAAAGGGCCAGAGGCCCCAACTATAGTTCGACACGAGCGAAGACGCTCGCGCCATCTTACTTGTCCTTAATTTCTAATTTTTAATTTCTAATTCATAATTCTGAAATCTACGCTTCCAGCAGGTTGTTTTTGCCGAGTATCTGCAGCACTTCGTTTTTGTAGAGGCGGCCGATCGGGATTTCGGTTTTGCCAAGGTCTACGGTGGTGGCGGAGAAAGCCTGCACTTTATCGAGGGCGATAATGAACGAACGGTGAATGCGCAGGAATTTATCGGCGGGCAGTTTCTCTTCTAAAAAACTGATCTTCTGGTAAGAAATGATCTCTTTGGTCTCGGTCTTAACGCGGATATAGTCTTTCAGACTTTCGATGTACAGGATATCCGAGAGCATCACTTTCACCATTTTCTTATCGGCTTTCAGGTAAATAAAAGCTTCTTTGTAGTCTGGTTCGGAGGTAGCTATAGTTGCGGCTGGCCGGGTTTCCTGCTGTGGTGTTACTTTGGCAATGGCCTTCAGGAAACGGTCGAACGAAATGGGTTTCAGGAGATAATCCACGGCATTCAGTTCGTAGCCCTCTACGGCATAATCGCGGTAGGCGGTGGTGAAGATCACCTTCGGCGGGTTTGGCAACGACTTCAGAAAATCGATACCGGTCAGCTTGGGCATCTGTATGTCCAGGAACATGAGATCAATCTGTTCGGTTTGCAGGCAGTTATAGGCTTCCACGGCGTTGTTGCAGCGGCAAACCAGCTCCAGGTTATCCAGGCGGTTGATGTAAGTTTCCAGCACATCCAGGGCCAGCGGCTCGTCATCCACTATCAGGCATCTAATCTTCATAGGTTCTATCGCTAAGGTCTAACTCAAGGTGAACGGCGTATACCTCCGGATCGTCTTCCACCTCTAAACTATAGGCATCTTTGTACAGTAGCTCCAGGCGGCGCTGCACGTTTTTAAGGCCAATTCCCGATGCCATTTCTTTGGCTGTGCGCTCGGCCGCTTCCGATTTGCAGTTCTCTACGCGCAGGCTCAGGTGGCTTTGCTGCACTTTCACGTCAATGCGTATCCAGGCATTTTCGGTTTCGGTGCTCACCCCATGCTTAAACGCATTTTCTACAAAAGGTAACAACATCATGGGGGCAATTTGTTTTCCGGCTATAGTTCCGGTCTCGTTAAAACTGATGTCCACGCGGTTGCCGTAGCGCATCTGTTCCAGGTCTATGTAGTTACGGATGTAGTTCAGCTCTTTCTCCAGGGCCACTTTCTCGGCATTGGCATCATACAGCATATAGTCCATCAAACCCGACAGCTTTAAGACCATTTCCGGAGCGTTGTCTGATTTTTTAAGCGTAAGCGAGTACAGGCTGTTGAGCGTGTTGAACAAAAAGTGCGGGTGTATCTGCCCTTTCAGGAATTTGAGTTCGGCCTCCAGTTTATCCTGCGACAGCGTGCGGGTTGCCTGCTGGTGCTGGTACCAGTTACGCAGCAAAACTATAGTTGCCGATATAAGCACCAGGTAGTTGATGTTCACAATGTTTTTTACAAAGCGGTACAGTGTCAGGTTGTCCTGGGTGCAGGTGGTGGGGCAGATAAGCGGGTGAATAAGGAAAGGCAGCAACACGTACTGCATCAGCCCGGCAATGGCGCCCGTCAGCAGGAACAGGTATACAAAAAACTCGAGGTAGCGCTTGGCCAGCAGAAACTTGGGCATCAGGTAGTACATGTTAAAGTACACCAGCGCCACCTTAAAGGGCAGCTCTACCAGTTCCACCATAAAGGCGTTGTAGTAATCATCAATATAGCTGCCATACAGCAACCCGAAAAAAACCACATACACCACCCAGAAAGCGAGGTGCAGCAACATTGGGTTCCGGAGGCTGCCACGCAAATCGGGCAGGCTCCAGGCAGTGCTACCAGCTACCGTTCCCGGACTCAACTTTACTTCCATGTTACAAAGGTAAATGTTATGCTGCACGCCTGCACCCGGCACGCAACGCTTTTAGACAACCGGCCAACCTATAGTTACCAGCAACAAACTATACCTGCCCAACAGCATTTTAAGCAAAAAGATTTAAAGCGGCCCGGGCTTTATAATGTTCTTAACTAAAATTACATTTGTTTATCAAAATAACCTTTCCTGACCATTGCACAAATGAAACCAACAAGCTTGATATCTGCCCTTTTTATAGTTGTTTTTGCCATAAGCACGTCATTTGCTCAGAAAAAACAGACTTTGGCTGACAGTCTTTACAATGAAGGAGTTACTTTTTACAGCCAGAATCAATTAACTGAGGCAGTAACGAAATTTGAAGAAACTATATCGCAAAACCCAAAGCATAAAGATGCCCTTTTTAACCTGGCTGTCATAAGTCTGGGCGCTGGTGACAGAGAGAAAGGTGTCAGCTATCTGCAAACCTGTGTACGACTTGGTGACAGAGAAGCTGCCAGCATGTTGCGCGATAAATTAAATGTGCAGATCGCCTATGCTGACACAATGTATTTTGAAGATATTGAGGTTGGCCCTAAAATTATAGTTAAGGGCGTAGCAGAAGACCTTTTTATACCTGGTGATATAAACCCCGCTCTGAGGCACGAAATATTAAAAGGTATGAAAGGTTCTAAACTAATAAGTAAGGACGCTGGCAAAAGCAGGCTCTATGCTCTGAATTTATTTATCAGGGAGAATGGCACTATAGACGCCGAAGTGTTGAACCATGACAGCAAGATGGTGCAACGTGAAGTTTCCCGCATATTACAAAGCATACCAAACATTATCGCCCCGAGTCATAATGGTAAAAATGTTACATTAAAAGGCTTTGTTATACCCATAAGAGTAACCAATCTTAAATAGATTTTCGTCCGTTTAGCCAAGCAAAGCTTATTCACAACTATAATAAAATCATTCTTAAAGGCTCCAGAACTATAGTTTAGTTGTTGTGGTACTTCTCGCCGCGCAGAATAGTGAAACCGCGGTATAGTTGCTCGGTAAAAAACAGGCGTACCATCTGGTGGGTGAAGGTCATTTTAGAAAGCGCCATTTTCTCGTTGGCCCGGTTATAAACAGCCTCCGAAAAACCGAAAGCCCCGCCAATTACAAAAATAAGGTTGGTGGTTACAGAGTTCAGTTTTTTCTGCAGAAACGTCGCAAATTCGTTGGAGGTAAACATCTTGCCCTGCTCATCCAGCAGTATCAGGTAATCGCCTTCCTGCACCTTCTGCAGTATCAGCTTGCCTTCTTCGTCTTTCAGCTTATCCGATGTAAACTTGCCGCCCTGCTTTATATCGGGTATAACTATAAACTCGAACGAGTGGTAATGCTTCAGGCGTTTCAGGTACTTATCTATCCCTTCTTCCAGAAACTTTTCGTCGGTTTTGCCGATGGCTATTAATTTGATCTTCATTGCTTGCGCCGGTTTCCGCGAAGGTCGGGAGATTGGCAGGATTTTACAATTCAGCTTTATCCTATTCAGCCATACCTCCCCTGATTTATACTTCCTGTAATTATATAGTTTGGCCTGTATATAGTATATTCGGTAATCCGACTCCGTATTGCCGCCGGATTTGGTTGTGTAAATGGAATAAACTTCTGCTATACTATAGTTAGGTTATTTAGGAGAAATAACTTTAAGATAGGTAAGTATTTAAATGAAAAACAAACCCTATATCCCTACAACTTATTTGATACAGTTAACAACAAATTAAGAATGCAAATCATTAAGAAGGCTTATTACTACTCTTATTGTATATTAAATGGTTTTGCCAGAAACATGTATGATGACGGTTACTCCACTTACAAAGCAGTATTTCTTTTAGTTGCTATACAGGTAATGTGGCTAAGTGTATTGTGTAAATATTGGGGCTTGACAACCGACTATAGCCCTTATTCTACTTTTAATATAGGAATGGGAATAGTCCTTTATAACATTAACTATTATCTAATAAAAAAGAACTGGGGATTGTCAAACCCACCTGAAGAATATGCTTCCTTTTCTATTCCTACAAAACTGATTTGGTGTGCTTTTTTAATGGCCTTGGGCGTTGCTGGACTTTTCTTCAATATGTACATAAATCATGTCCTTGACCTTCCTGTATACTAAAAGGATTAATCAAACATTTACAACAAGACCTAACAAGCCCTAAAGCACACCTGATGGTGTACCTTAGCCAAAACGTTATCTACATAAGCTAAATGAAACAACCTTTACTATTCATTCTTTTTCTGTTACTGCTACATACACAAGGTGCAGCGCAAGCCAGTAAACCAGGAGATTTCGGCTTCAGGCACATGCAAACCTTTTATAAAAAGGACACGGTGGATATTCTGGTACTGTCGAAGAAGGGAGAGGAAGAAAAGACAAAGCCGTTGTTTCTATTTGTGCAAGGTTCGCTTCCGGTACCGCTCATCCTGCTGAAAGAGAATGGAAGTCCTTACAGTGTTTTCCCATTCAAAGCCGAAATATTGCTGGGCAAATATCACCTTGCAATTATCAGTAAACCCTATGTGCCGCTCATCAAAGAAGCAACCGGGTTGCGGGGAGACATGGCTTATATCAACCCGGTTACCAAAACTTTCCCCAAACAGTATATCGAGCGGGATAACCTGGACTACTATGCCAACCGAAACAAGCACGCCATAAAGTTCCTGAAAAAGCAAAGCTGGATAAGCGACAGGGATATGGTCGTTGCCGGGCACTCAGAGGGAGCAGCTGTGGCCGCTAAACTTGCGGAGCTGTCTAAAGATGTTACCCGACTTATTTTTGCCAGCACCAATCCTTTCGGAAGAATGATGACTATAGTTTCTCAGATAAGGCAGCGGGATGACTCATTGGGTACGGCCACGGAGAAGCAGTTTCAGTTCTGGCAGGAGCTGGTCAACGATCCGGAGAATAACCAGGTGCAGGGTGAAGTTACATTCAAGTCGGTTTACGGCTTCTCCAAACCACCTATAGTTTCCATCCACAAGCTGAAGATTCCGGTACTGGTTGTTTATGGCACAAAAGACATTGCTGCTCCATTTTTTGATTACATGCGCCTCGATGCCATCCGTAACAAAAAGCAAAATATTACCTTCAGGCCCTATGTCGGAAGAGAGCATAACTTCTTTGGTTTTAACGAAAATGGCAAGGTGAATTATGACGACTTTGGATGGGATACAGTTGCACAGGATTGGAAAGCGTGGCTTGAAAAGAAATGATCAGTTGCCTGAAACAAAGCAGACCTAACTTGTGCCTCGCTCCAGCCTTTGGTAACACAAAATGTTATCACTAAATTAAACCCCTTGTCTGTACACCACCACCCTATAACTATGGCGAACCAAAAAGAATTACTACCCGAAGAGCGCGAAGAACTTTTAAGCCTGTTAAAGGCCCGTTTTGAAAAGAACATGAACCGCCATAAAACTATAGAATGGGCTAACGTTGAGGCAAAGCTGGAAGCAAACCCGGAGAAACTATGGTCGCTGCAGGAAATGGAAAGAACCGGAGGTGAGCCCGATGTGGTGGGGTATGATGCAGAAACAGGCGAATTCATTTTTTACGATTGCGCTGCCGAGAGTCCGAAAGGCCGCCGGAGTGTTTGCTACGACCACCAGGCGCTGGAAGAACGAAAAGAGCACAAACCACAGAACAGCGCCGTGGAAATGGCTAATGACATGGGCATCGAACTTTTAACAGAACAGCAGTACCGCGAACTGCAGCAGCTGGGCAAATTCGACCTGAAAACATCCAGCTGGGTGCAAACACCTGCCGGGATCAGGAAACTGGGCGGCGCCCTGTTCTGCGACCGCCGCTACGACACCGTATTTTTGTATCACAACGGAGCACAATCCTATTATGCTGCCCGTGGGTTCAGGGGGTGTTTAAAAGTATAAAACCTGATTTATAAAGCATATAAGCAGGCAGCAACTATAAGGTGCAAAACCTGACTAAGGTGTTACAAACTATAGTTCAGCGCTATCAAAAAGACCAACTTATGGAAATTATCCCGCTTACCCCGAGACCCGAAACAGAGCAGAACGAAAAGCTGCGCCGGAACTTCATTCAGTTTGAAAACCTGCTGAACGAGTTAAGAACCAGACAGCTGCCTGCTGACATCATAGCACACATCAACAATGAAGTCAGTCTCATCAACGCGGCACCAGCCTCAGAAAAAGAGTTGGCAAAGCAGATCAGCAGAAGCCAGTCCGGTATTTTAAAACGAATCGAAAAAGAGCTTAAACTGGTACCAAAAAACCATTACCGCAACCTGTGGCTGGCACTGGGCATGAGTACATTTGGCTTACCATTTGGGGTAGTGTTCGGGTTAAGTTTAGGCAACATGGCATTTTTAGGGATAGGTTTGCCCATAGGGATGGCAATTGGTGTTGCCCTCGGAACTGCCCTGGATAACAAAGCCGAGAAAAATGGCACGCAGCTGAACCTGGAAATGAAGCACTAACCCTTCAAACTATAGTTTGCCTCTGCCCTCGCTCGCCTCTGGTGAGTATGCGTTACTTACGGACTCTGGCCGCGCTAAATTATAGTTTACAGTAATAGTTTAAAACCGGATGATAACGTGACAGGATGCCACTCGCGGGACGCGAGCGTGGTCGTTAAGCACTAACCCTTAAAACTGTAGTTTGCACCAACCTCTATAGTTAGCTATAGTTCCCTTTCGTTACAGCAACTCTTTGCTCGGGTCCCAGAACAGTTTTTCAAAATTTACGACCTGGTCTTTTTCTACTTTCACGCCCTCCTGCTCCAGGCGCTCCTGCATGGCATTGCTGCCTTCAAAATGCTGTTTGCCGGTAAGCATGCCTACCCGGTTTACCACCCGGTGGGCCGGTATTTTAGTAAACGGCTGCGAAGCAATCAAAGCCCACCCTACCATCCGCGCCGAGCCTTTGGCGCCTAAATAACTGGCAATAGCACCATAACTGGTCACTCTGCCTTTCGGTATCAGTTTCACCACTTCGTACACGTTTTCAAAAAAGTTCTCTTTCTTATCGCTCATCTTTCTGGTAGCTGCATTTGCTGTTTAACTCAAAAATAACGCTGTTCGGCTATTCAATTTATATTTATGCAGATAATTGTTCAAATGGTTTCTGTTTCAGTAGTTAAGGTTATAACTTTAAAATTGCAAACTTGTGCCAGGCAGGCAACTATAGCTTATTTATACGCTTCCGGATTAAACCTTTAGTGCTGCTGCCTGTCAAAGTGTGCGGCTTGCCGGCTCCTGTCTTTAGGCCCGAAATACACCAGTACGAGTCCGAATTAAACGTAACTATAACCATACTTTACTAATCTAACCCCGTCGCGGGCGGAAATTCTGATCACCTATGAAGATTAAGTACATCATTTACACCTTGCTTATACTTGGGTTTGGCGCTTTGGTAGCGTACCGCATCATGCAAAACAAAGCGGAAGGCGGTGGCGGCCCCAAAGGCCCGGGCGGACCAGGTGGTGGCAGCGCGCCAGCCATGCGGGTAAGCGGCGTAGTGCTGCAGCCGCAAAGCTTTTCCAATACACTGTCGGTAACAGGCTCCATCGAGGCCAACGAGCAGATCCAGATCCGTCCGCAGGTGTCGGGTGTGGTGCAGTCCATTTCGTTTAACGAGGGCAGCAAGGTAAGCAAAGGCCAGGTACTGGTTAAGGTAGATGACTCAGAATTGCGCGCACAGCTGGCACAGGCCCAGACCCGCCAGAGCCTGGCCGCTGAGAACGAGCGCCGCGCCGAACTGCTGCTGAAAAAAGAAGCCATCAGCCGCGAAGAGTATGATGTAGCGCGCGCCGACCTGAAATCGGCACAGGCCCAGACCCAGCTGATACAGGCACAGTTAGCCAAAACAACTATACGCGCCCCATTCGCCGGCCAGATCGGTCTGCGCAACATTTCCGAAGGCAGCTTTATCTCTCCCGAAACAGTTATTGCCAACCTCGTGAACACCGATCCGCTGAAGATCACGTTCTCGGTGCCTGAAAAGTACGCCGGCCAGGTAAAAGAAAATGTTACCCTGAATTTTACCATTGCCGGATCACCCAAAAAATATACAGCAACCGTTTATGCTATAGAGCCCGGTATTGAAGCGAGCAGCCGTACGCTGCAGCTACGTGCCCGTGCCTCTAACGGCGACGGTAGCCTGATGCCCGGTTCTTTTGCGAACATAGAGCTGCCGCTTGCGGTTATAGATGATGCCCTGCTGGTGCCTACGGAAGCTGTGATTCCGGTGCAGAATGGTAAAAAAGTGTTTGTAGCCAAAGATGGCAAGGCCAAAGAAACCATGATCGAGACCGCCACACGTACCGAAAAGGATGTACTGGTTACGGCAGGCCTGCAGCCCGGCGACACCGTACTGACCACCGGAATTATGACGTTAAGAGAAGGAAGCCCTGTTAAAGTAGCTGTTGGTAAGAAATAAAAGCGCAACACGTATGAGTTTATCCACCACAAGTATAAAGCGTCCGGTTTTTACGATCGTAATTAACCTGATGCTGATTTTGTTCGGCTTCATTGGGTACAGCTTCCTGGGCGTACGCGAGTATCCGTCCATCGACCCGGCCATCGTTTCGGTGAGTACCAGCTACTCGGGTGCCAACGCCGATATCATTGAGTCGCAGATAACGGAGCCCCTGGAGAAAGCCATTAACTCCATTGATGGTATCCGGAACATTTCTTCCTCCAGTAACCAGGGCCGAAGCAACATCAACATCGAATTTAACCTGGATAAAGACCTGGAAGAGGCAGCCAACGACGTGCGCGACAAAGTATCGCAGGCTGTGCGTAACCTGCCCCAGGATATTGACTCCCCGCCTGTAGTTTCCAAAGCCGACGCTGACTCGGAGCCGATTATTACCATGACAGTGCGCAGCGACAGCCGCGACCAGTTACAGCTAAGCGACTATGCGGAAAACGTGATCTCGCAGCGCCTGCAAACTATACCGGGCGTAAGTAGCGTGCAGATCTGGGGACAGAAGCGCTATGCCATGCGCCTGTGGCTCGACCCGGTGAAGCTTGCCTCTTATGGCCTGACTGTTGGGGATGTGCGCACTGCCCTGAACCGCGAAAACGTAGAGCTGCCATCCGGTAAGATCAGTGGTGATAATACCGAACTGGTTGTAAAAACCCTGGGTAACCTGTCTACAGCTGAGCAGTTCAACAACCTTATCGTGAAGTCAGATGGTGGCAAAATTATCCGTTTCAGCGACCTGGGTACAGCAGAGCTTGGCCCTGAGAACCTGGAAACCAAAATGAGCGAGTCGGGCCAGCCGATGGTGGGTCTTGCCATTATTCCGCAGCCGGGCACCAACTACCTCGATATTTCAGATGCCTTTTACGAGCAGTTCGAGAAACTGAAAAACGACCTGCCGGAAGATATCACGCTGAATATTGCGATGGATAACACCGTGTTCATCAAGCAATCGGTAACAGAAGTAGCCGAAACTATACTGATAGCCCTGGTGCTGGTGATCCTGATCATTTACCTGTTTTTCCGCGACTGGAGCATTGCCTTCCGTCCGCTTATCGATATTCCGGTTTCGCTTATCGCTACGTTCTTTATCATGTACCTGTGCGGGTTTTCGGTTAATGTGCTTACCCTGCTGGCTATAGTTCTGGCTACAGGTCTGGTAGTGGACGACGGTATTGTGGTAACGGAGAACATCTTTAAAAAAGTGGAAGAAGGGATGTCGCCGATCGAGGCAGCTATAAAAGGCTCGAACGAGATCTTTATGGCGGTTATCTCTATTTCCATCACACTGGCAGCCGTGTTTCTTCCGGTTATTTTCCTGGAAGGCTTCGTCGGGCGACTCTTCCGGGAATTCGGGGTGGTAATTGGCGCAGCCGTGCTCATATCGGCCTTTGTGTCGCTTACGCTCACGCCAATGCTGAACGCTTACCTGATGAAGAAAGGTGGCCATAAGAAAACCAGGTTCTACAACTTTACAGAGCCTTACTTTGAGCGCATGAATGCGGCTTACGCCAGCTCGCTGCGTGGCTTTATGCGCAATAAATGGCTAAGCTTCCCTATCCTGATCGCCTGCCTTGGCCTGACAGCCCTGTTCTATACTGTTCTTCAGAAAGAGACTGCCCCTTACGACGACAGAAGTATGATCCGTGTGATGGCTACTGGCCCGGAAGGAGCATCGTACGAGTACATGGACCGCTTTATGCAGGAACTGACACAACTGGTAAACGATTCGGTGCCGGAGAAAGCTGTGAACCTGGTAATTACCTCGCCGGGTTGGGGCGGTGGCTCTGTAAACAACGGTATGATGCGACTGGCTTTGGTGCCGCCGGGTGAGCGCGAGCGTTCTCAGAAAGAAATTGCTGATTACCTGACCGGCCTAACACGCCGTTACCCGGAAGCAAGAACCATGGTAACGCAGCAGCCAACTATATCGGTGAACCGCCGTGGTGGCCAGCCGATTCAGTACATCATTCAGGCACAGAACTTCCAGAAACTGGAAGAGAAGATACCGGCCTTTATGGAAGAAGCCGCCAAAGACCCGACCTTCTCGAACGTAGATGTGAACCTGAAATTCAACAAGCCGGAGATTAACATTTCTATCGACCGCGAAAAAGCACAAAGCCTTGGTGTGTCGGTAATAGATGTGGCCCAGACGTTACAGTTGTCGCTTAGCGGGCAGCGTTTCGGATACTTTTTGATGAACGGACGCCAGTACCAGGTAATGGGCCAGTTTGACCGACCTGACCGCGACGATCCACTGGACCTGACCTCGCTGTTCGTGCGCAGCAAAACCGGCGAACTGGTGCAACTGGATAACTTAGTAACTTTAACTGAGCGCAGCAGCCCGCCGCAACTATACCACAACAACCGCTACATGTCGGCTACCGTTTCGGCTGGTCTGGCACCGGGCATGAGTATAGGCGACGGCATTGATGCCATGGACCGCATCAAGGAAAAAGTACTGGACGACAGCTTTACCACTGACCTTGGCGGTGAATCGAGAGACTTTGTGGAAAGTGGTTCGAACACGATGTTTGCTTTCGGCCTTGCGCTCTTACTGATCTACCTGATCCTGGCTGCCCAGTTCGAGAGCTTTATAGATCCGCTTATCATTATCCTGACGGTGCCGATGGCGGTAGCCGGTGCTATGCTTTCGTTATGGCTGTTCGGCCAGACCTGGAACATCTTCAGCCAGATCGGAACGATCATGCTCATAGGGCTCGTCACGAAGAACGGTATTCTGATAGTCGAATTTGCGAACCAGCTCCGGGAACAGGGCAAACCTAAGATGGAAGCTATTCTGGAAGCTTCAGAAGCCCGTCTGCGCCCTATTCTGATGACCAGTTTAGCCATTGCCTTAGGTGCTTTGCCAATTGCTCTGGCACTTGGTGCAGCTGCGCAAAGCCGTATGGGTATGGGTGTGGTAATTGTGGGAGGCACCATGTTCTCACTTATCCTTACCTTGTTCGTTATCCCGGCTATCTATTCCATGTGGTCCAGAGAGCGCAAGCATCACCCGGAATTTGATCATATAGAAGAGTTCGAAAAAGCGACTGTTTAATTTTTCACCGATCTATCTACCAATCTTATATGAAGTTTAAAATTGCTGTCCTGTCTGTTTTTGCCCTGATACTGCTGAGTGGCAGGGCAAAGGCGCAGGAAGTACTCACCCTGGAAGAAGCCATCCGGATAACACTGGAGCGGAACTATGACATTAAGCTGGTTGCCAACGACCTGGAGATCAACAAAAATAATGTAACCAGAGGCAATGCCGGCATGCTGCCTGTAGTAACCGGCAACGTGGTGCAGAACAATACAATCCAGAACAGGTCTGAGAACCGTGAGAGCGGCCAGGTAATTGAGCGTACCGGCGCCCGGGGCAATACCCTGAACTATGGCGTTGGCCTTAGCTGGACAGTGTTTGATGGCTTTGGCATGTTTGCCCGCTACGAGCAGTTGCAGGAACTGGAAAGATTAGGCGAAGCCAACCTGAAGCAAACCATCCTGACCCGCATTGCCGATGTAACCAGTGTATATTATAACCTGGTGCAACAGCAGCAGCAACTAAACGCCCTCGATACGGCCATGGTTATCTCGCGCGAGCGCGTAGAGACGGCACAGAACCGTTTTGAGATCGGAAAAGCATCGAGGCTGGAAGTGCTGAATGCACAGGTTGACCTGAATACGGATACTACCAACATCCTGCGCCAGCGCGAACTATACCAGAACACGCAAACCCAGCTGAACGAGCTGATGGCACGGGATGTTTCTGTGCGTTTCAGGGTGACAGACGATATTAGCATTGATGAGCAGCTGAACCTGGCAGAACTGACTGAAAGAGCAACCCAGCAGAACCCGTCGTTGCAGGCGGCGCTCATTAACAGACGCGTGGCCGAACTCGATCTGAAACAGGTAAAGGCAAGCCGCCTGCCCACGGTTACCCTGAACTCGGGGTATAACTTTAACCGTTCTGAATCGGCGCTTGGCTTTACGACCCTTTCCACAGGGCGGGGTTTTAACTATGGCGTTTCAGCTGCTGTTCCTATTTTTAACGGATTCGAGCAGCGCCGTAACCAGCAGAATGCCAACATCAACATCAGCAGCGCACAACTGGAGTACGATCGTTTAAACCAAACTATAAACGCACAGCTCACCACTGCCTACAACTCCTACCTTACCAGTCTATCGCTGGTGAAGCTGGAAGAAAAGAACCAGGAAATCGCCAAACGTAACCTCGAGATCACGATGGAGAAGTTCCGTATCGGCAGCATCACCCCTATCGAGTTCAGAGAAGCACAACTCAACTATGTGAACGCTACGGTGCGCTACAGCAATGCGCAATACCTGGCCAAGCTGTCGGAGGTATCGCTGAAAGAAATTGCCGGCGCCCTGACCTTTTAAGACCTCCTGCTAAAACAGCATAAACTATAAAAGTATAGCGGTCGGCTATACTTTTATAGTTTATAGCTATATCTTAGTTTCTGAAAGCAGATTCGGCTTATGCCCCACTTCGAACTTTTTCAGACACTGGCCATCGCGCTTGGCCTTGGTTTGCTGGTAGGCCTGCAACGGCAGCACCAGAAAGCCCGCATTGCCGGCATCCGTACGTTTCCGCTTGTTACGTTGTTTGGTACGGTCTGCGCCCTGCTGGCAGGCAACTATGGCGGCTGGATTGTGGCAGCCGGCGCCCTGGCCACCACAGCGCTTATAGTTACGGGCAACCTGATGCAACGCACCCACAGGCGCGCAGATGTAGGCCAGACCACAGAAGCAGCGCTGCTGTTGATGTTTGCCGTTGGTGCTTACCTCGTATTTGGCAAAACCGCGGTAGCGGTGGCCATTGGCGGTGCTACAGCTGTATTGCTCCACTTAAAAGAAACGCTGCACCAGACTATAGCCCGCCTCGGCGAGAAGGACCTGCACGCAATCATGCAGTTCGCGCTCATCTCACTGGTTATACTACCAGTGCTCCCCGACCAGCCTTTTGGTCCTTATGGTGTCCTGAACCTTTACAATATCTGGCTGATGGTGGTGCTTATAGTTGGCATCGGGCTGGCCGGTTATTTTGCCTACAAACTTTTCGGGGATAAGGCGGGCACCTTACTGGGAGGCATACTGGGCGGTCTTATTTCGAGCACAGCTACCACGGTAAGTTATGCCAAGCGTTCTAAAGCAGGGCACACTCAAGATACCAACTATAACCTTATCGCGCTGGTGATCTTTATTGCTACGGCTGTTTCGCTGCTGCGCATTATGGTAGAAGTGGCGGTAGTGGCACCCGGTACACTAACTATAGTTGCTCCGCCGTTTGCCACCCTATTACTGCTTATGGCAGCGCTTATTGTGCTGGGGTTCTTTTTTAAGAAGGATAATGCCGGGCGTATGCCGGAACAGGAAAACCCTGCGCAGCTCAAAACTGCTTTTGTGTTCGGGGCTATTTATGCCATTGTAATACTGGCTACTGCGGCTGCCAAAGACCATTTCGGCGACAGTGGTCTGTATATTGTTGCCATCATCTCGGGCCTTACCGATGTAGATGCCATAACCCTTTCTACCTCGCGGCTGATGAACAGTGAAACTGTAGACATGGAAACGGGCTGGAAAGTGATCATGATCGCAGCCCTCTCCAATATTGCTTTTAAAGGTGCGATGGTAGCGGTGCTGGCCAGCCGCGCTCTTTTTGCCCGCGTAGCGCTGTTGTTCGGCATTTCGCTGGCAGCAGGGCTACTCATTATCTGGTTGTGGCCCGAAAATTTTGTCCTGCCGTGGCTGTCCCAACTATAGCCCCGAAACTGCCTTGCTTTTTTCCGGTATCTGCCGTGATGTAAAGCCACTTTCCGCCCCTCGTGGTACCTGCCGGGTAGTAAAGTGCTTGTACTTACTTTTCAGAAATTTCACGGCCGGCTGTTCTATGTACTGTGTTATCAGGTAAGCACAAACTATACTGACTACCAGCGGCGGCACTATTACAAGAACACTATCCCCAAAATAAGCTTTGGTCTGGTTGATGATGATAAAACCAATATACTGGTGGAACAGATACAAGGCATAGGAAATACTGCCCAAAAACAACAGCGGCCTGTTCACCAGGAATTCCAAACGTCCGTTGATGCCCAGGTAAAACACGCCGTACAGCAAAGCTGCCACTATCATATCGGCCCAGCCTTCCAGAGCAAATAAAGAGAGGGCTACCACAAAAGCAGCTGCCAGGTGCAGCTGAACTATAGTTCTGCGTCCTGTGCCTGTATATAACATGTAAAACAGGATGCCGGAGTAAAAGAAAACACCGTGGTACAGGTTAAGCAGACGCGCCGCATACCCCAGGTGCACAAAGTGCATATTTATAACATTCAGAACCAACCAGGCAGCCCCAACCCACAGCATCTTATCCAGTTTTCTAAACACAAATAAGGTTACCATCAGCAGGTAAAACATCCACTCCGAAAACAACGACCAGTACACGCCATCCACATCCGGCACACCTACGGCTTTCTGGAACATGGTCAGGTTTACCAGCATATCGCTAAAGGAGGTTTCCAGGCCCTCCAGTCCAAAATATTGTACACACCCGAACGTAAGCAGCAAGCAAACAATATAGGCCGGGTAGAGGCGCACGGCTCGGTTAAACAAAAAATCACGCGCACTGCTGATGCGGGAGAGCGTTAGGAATATCACAAACCCACTGATCATGAAAAAGAACTCTACCCCATACAGGCCGAAGTCAAAATCATAGTGCTCGCTAAAGCTGTGCCCGTACAGGTGGCGGTAAACAGAGGTATAATGGAAGTAAACTACGGCCAGGGCAGCCAATCCTCTCAACGAATCAAGGAATAAAAGTCTTTGCATAATAATAGTAAGCGTACTCTAACATAAAAACAGCGCCTTTGCAGGCTGTAACAGGAGTACCGGGCTGATTGGTGTTGCTGTTATTACAATCAGGAATTAGTTCGTCTGATAGTGGCGGTTACCGGCAGGGTCCTGGGCGCTTGCGGAGATACAGCTGACAAGTATACAACCACAGGCTTTCTCGGTTATACTTAAACGCTGCTTTATAGATGCAGAAAAAGGAGGGATTATATAGTGTTTTTCGGGGAAGATGGGAACGTAATATAGTTGCCAGTAACAAAAAAGCCTGCGCCGGGTAGCGCAGGCATTGCAGAGCGGGAGGGATTTAAACCACACCCCACAGCGTAATTACAGGTTTGAAGTCTTTTGATCAATGTAATAGCTTACCCCAACCTGAAATGTGCGGTTGCTGCCATCCCGGTTCTTTTCAGGAGAAGCTCCTTGGTGGTCGAGGGTATAATATGTCATGAGCAGCGGAAAACCATACGTATAGCGGGCATCCAGCTGCCAAGTGCTGGTAAGCTTATAAGCTACTCCTCCCGAAATGCCAAGGTCCAAGTCTTCGTAGCCAGCTTTGCCTTTCAGGTTGTAGGATGATTTTTCGGTTCTGGAAAAGGCAGCGACCAGGTAACCCGCTTCAGGCCCTGCATACACAGCCACTTTATCCGTTAGCCTGTACCCGACGAGCAAAGGCAGATTCACATAATGCAGGTCTATATTTCCTTTGTTATTGGACATGGATGCAGTGAATTGGTTGCCTTTTAAGGAATACAGCAGTTCAGGACGTACATAAAGTTTTTCATTCAGGTTAAACTCTGCAAACAGGCCAGCATGTGCTCCCAACCGCTCCCTAAAGTCATCCGGGTCTGCATCCTTAAAATGAATGCTGGAGATATTAACACCGGCTTTTGAGCCATATTGTACCTGGCCATAGTTCAGATGGCTGATCAGGCAAAGCAGTGTGAGTAGTAAAAATGATCTCATAAGTTGTTTTCTATGATCGTTTATTAAATGCGAAATTGGCTGTAAAGAGAGCGCACCCCTGTTTACCAGAAATCCGACGGGCTGAAGACTCTGTCGCGGTTGTGCAGGAGCAGGCCGATCACTACTTCGTGGCTACCCCTTCCATAGCGGCTCATGCCGGTTGCAGCCACATCGTACGCATAGCCTACCTGCACCAGGTTTTTAATGTTGATGCCTGCCAGGGCCACAAACGATTCCTGTTCGCGGTACGAGCCACCCAGCCATAGTTTATCATCAAGCAGCAGTTTCACGTTCACATCAGCGGTAAGCGGTGCGGGATTGGCATATTTTACTAACACCGAAGGCAGCACCGAAACTTTTGGCGACAGATAGACCTTGTAGCCTCCCATCAGGGAATGGTGTGCCCGCGAGCGGGCGTCGTTCTCCGTGGCCCCCTTGTCCCAAAAGTGGCGCGAGAGCTCGTCCTGAAACAATTGGGCGCTGGCGAAGCCTGCATAAAAACGCTCCGAGTAAAGCAGCATGCCGGCGGCTATAGTTGGTTTTGCCTGGTTATAGTAGCTGCCTAAAAAAGCAGGATCGTTCGGGTTGGTTAGCTCCAAAGCCGCTTCATCTACCTGGTACAGCGCAAAGCCAGCTGTCATCCCGGCTGATAGTTTCAGCGAGCGGGACACCGGCAGGTGGTAGGCATAACTCAGGCCCACATCGGTACGCTGCAGTACGCCGGCCTTGTCCCGAACTATAGCCAGCCCCGCCCCATGGTGCGGCAAGGCATGGAGTACATCTTTCGTTCTATAGTTCTGGCGCAGCGATTTGCTGCCGGTGCGCTCGCGGTACGGGAAAGACGTAGGCGTATTGCTGCGGTTCATCTTGCCCAGAGGCGTGTGGGCAGTCAGGTAAAAGGATTCCGGGGCACCCTCCACCCCACTCCACTGGCTGCGGTAACCGGTCTTCAGTTCGCCATAGTTCTCTGATCCGGCAAGAGCGGGATTGATAAGGTAACCATTCAGCATGTACTGGCTGAAATGGCTGAGCTGCTGGGCCCTGACAGTGGTCCAACTATAGCAAAACAGAAAAAGGAGCAGCGAAAGTAAGTTGCTTGTTTTCATCGCAGGATGGTAATAGCGCCGGTAAAGGCTTTTCTTCCTTTTTTAGTATCGATCACGTAGTAATAGGCCCCATCGGGCAGCGGGGAGCCGTTGCGGGTTCCATTCCAGGGCGTGCCGGGTCCCTGCCATTCGTGCACTTTGGTACCCCAGCGGTTAAAGATCTCGATCCGGACAGCCGGGTAATCCTCTATGCCTTCGATCAGCCAGACATCATTGATGCCATCGCCATTAGGAGAAATGCCGTTCGGGATCTTCAGTTTTTTGAGTACCTGCACGGTTACCTGGTCGGTGCTCTGGCAGCCTTCTGCCGAGGTGGCCGTCAGCGTATAGGTGATAGTTTCGGTCGGGGAAGCCAGCGGGCGGGCCAGGCTGGCATTATCCAGCGTAGCAGCTGATGACCACAGCAAGGTTCCTTCGCCGCTGCCCTGCAGGGTAATGGATTCGCCTTCGATGATCTGCAGGTCCGGCCCGGCATCAACTACAGGCACAGGCCCAAAGCGCAGCTCGACTTCATCCCAGGCTTCGGTGCAGGGGCTGTTGCGCACGGTCCACAGCAGTTTGTAGGTTTCCCCCATCCGGCCGCTAAAAGTAGCGCGCGGGTCATTGATATCAGAGAACGTACCACCTGCTCCGTTCAGGATCGTCCAGGTGCCGGTGCCGGTTGCCGGCGTGTTGGCAGCAAGTGTAGTGCTGGTAGTACCACAGACGGGCAGCTGGTCCGGGCCGGCCTGGGCCACTGGCAGGGGTTGTATAACTATAGTTTTCTCTATCACATCTTTGCACCCGTCGGTGGTGGTAACCTGTAGCTTTACTTTATAGCTTTTAGCCTGCGTGTAGCGGTGGCGCGGGTGCTGGTCAGTGCTTGTCTTGCCATCGCCAAAGCTCCAGAACCAGGATTCGATCTGGCCGACAGGGATCGTACTTTCATCCCGGAAGTTTACTTCATCCGAAATACAGGCCTGTACTGGCGAGAAAGCGGCCGTTGGTTTGGCATACACCGTAACGAGCTCCGTACTGCTGTGCTGGCAGCCCTTATCAGTGGTAACGGTAAGCGTAACCGGGTAGGTGCCTGATGCAGCGTAAGTATACTGCGGGTTAGCTGAAGTGGAAGTGCCCTCGCCATCCCCAAAATTCCAGTGATGGCCCACGATGCGGCCGCTTGCTACCGTTGAGGTATTCTTGAATACAATGGCTTCCCCGTCGCATACATTACCGGCCTGGAACTGGGCTACCGGCTCCGGGTTAATAGTAATGGTTTTGGTCACGATGCTTTCACAGATAATGCCGGAATAAGCTTTCAGCGTGACCTGGTACGTGGCCGCTCTTTCATAGGTATGCTTTGGGTGTTGTTCCTGGCTGGTCTTGCCGTCGCCAAAGTCCCATTCCCAGCGCACGATGCGGCCAAAAGGCACGGTAGAGGCATCAGTAAACTGCACTCCTTGTTTCTGGCAGAACTGCGCCGCCGAGAAATCAGCCTTCGGGTAGGCCCCACTTACCACATACTTTACTTCAATGGTTTCTGAGCAGCCTTTGTCGGAAGTGGCGGTCAGGCGCACGGTGTATTCTTTTTCGGCGGTGTAGCGATGACGCGGGTTTACTTCCGTAGATGTTTTCCCGTCGCCAAACTCCCACAGGTAGGTCATGGTACCAGAGGCAATGGTGGACTTGTTGACAAACTGCGCTTCATCCAGGATGCACACATCCGGCAATTCCATGGCTACAACTGGTTTTGGGTTGATCACCACTGGCTTTGTGATGGCTGTCTGGCAGCCAGTAGCAAAGGTCAGCGTGAGCGTAACCTGGTAGGTGTTGGGTGTCGAAAACGTGTGCTCCGGGTGTTGCAGCGTGCTGGTTGTGTTGTCGCCAAAGTCCCAGTGCCAGCCGGTGATCGCATCGGTCGTAGCGGTAGATTTATCGGTGAAGGAAATGCGGTTGTTTTCGCAGTTGCCGGTTACGGCAAAGGCAACAACTGGCCTGGGTTCTACTTTTACTTTTTGAGTGGATACACTGCTACAGCCGGAATTAGTCTTTACCTGCAAGGTAACCAGGTACTCCTTGGCTTCAGCGTAGGTCTTGCGAGGGTGCTGTTCGGTGCTTGTGGTGCCATCCCCAAAATCCCAGAGCCATTCCTTTACCTGGTTCCCTTCGCCGGCAACCGAAGACTCATCCCGGAACAGCATGGCACTGTTCAGGCACTCAGGGGAAAAGGAAAACGCAGCTTCCGGATTAGGTGACACAATAACCTGGGCAACTGACACATCCGTAGACCCGCACTCGTTGTCGTTATCGCGCACAGTGGTCAGGGTAACCGTATAGTCGCCGGGCTTTTCGTAGGTATGCTTCGGACTTGGCAGTGTGGAGGTAGTACCATCCCCAAAATCCCAGTGCCAGCTCAGGGGCTTGTAAGCAGTAAAGCCGCTGTAGGTCACTTCCTCCCCGTCGCAGTACTGGTACCTGTCCAGCGTCATGTGCTGTACTAGGTTAAGAGTACTCCCTCCTGCCGGGTAACTATACATATTTAATGTTCCCAACCCAAAAACAACGGCAGTAAAACCACCTGCAGCTTTCAAGTGGTGCTCCTCTTTTGAGACCCGACACCGGGCAAAGGAATAAACCGGGTTTCCCGGTATAGGAGAAAAAGCAACAGCAGCGCCATCCAACCTGAAAGTAGGGGCGTCATCGGTCTTCATAATCACATTGATGTAATCAAGTGTTGACTCATAGCCAACAAAATTGTAGACGGTGATTTCTGTTTGTACCTGCTCTACCGGGTTCAGAATGTTCATGTCCGGATAGTTTAGTACTTTATCACAGTAGTCTCGGTGTGCTGGCAGTTGTGCAACCGTGATTGGATTATCGGCTGTAATAAACAAAGGCTCACCAGAAAGGAACTCGCTAAACTCCCCTTCCTGTAAGGTAATCCTGAGCCCGTTACTGACTGTTATGCTGGTATTGTTTTCAGCAGCCAGTATCCTGTATTTGTCCCCTCCCAAACCTTCTGACAAGGGTGCTGTTGCAAAATTCTTACCCCAGGTAGTGATTGGAAAAAGTTGTTGAATAAATACATCGCCTTTAAAGAATCCATAGCAATCTGGCCTTGCATATTCCAGGGTTGAAAAAACCGCAATAGGTTTGCAATCATCCTCTCCAACACTCAGGGATTTGACTTTAGTCCCTGTCAGGTCCCCTTGTGCACGCAGTTGGTACATCTGTCCCTGCATTAGGGTGATCTCAATGGGCACTCCTTTAGCCTGCCCGTCCTCAGTTGTAGCGGTTGGGGTGATTTGAACGACAGTATTGTCTTCCACGGCTACCACAGTAAAACCTGTGGTATACACGTTGTCCGGGTTATGTTCTTCACTATAAGACATGACGACATACTCTCTACCTAAAGCTGTTACAGGCAATATCATAGTAGACGCGGTTATTAACTCATCGCCAGCAAAGGATGTGACTAAAACCGGGTCTTGTGAAGTAATCAGGACAGTCTTATTTTCTATCCGACCAGAGGAAGCCACAAAACCTTCAAGCGGTAAATTGATTCCGGCAACTTCATTGGCTTCAATGGTAAACTCTGTGCGAAATCCAATTTCCGGTATAGTGATAATACCAGACGTTGCAACGTCTGATGAGACATACACTATTTGTTTTACCAGCAAGTCTCTGAATTTGACTACGAATGGATAACGGAACTCTGTCCCTTTATTGGACGGTTTCTGGGCAAAGGCCGGGAAACTGAAGAGCAGGCACAGGATACTTCCTATGATTCTGTACAGTAAAGTTGCTTTCAAATTCGAAAAGTATGGAGCATTACTTTAGGTAGCATTCCTATTACAGCGGAGCGTTTCCTAAAAGAAAATTTTTACCTCACCCTGAAGATCAGGGCCTTATAATTACCAGCTGAAATTGCACAATAAGAGCAACCTTCATCCCAAATATAGGAAAAAATATATTCAGGACGACTTATAACATGAACGTAACTATAGCGGAGAAATGCGCCTATAGTAAAAAGTTGTTGGAAATGAATCAGGGTATTTCTGATACCTGATGCTGCTTTTGTACTGAGAAGCTCTTTTGTGCTATAAAGGCCTTAGTCAATTTAACTATAGTTTGGTAGCATCTATAGTCTTCTGCAAAACTACAACTATAGTTTACACCATGTGTTATGCCACACCGAAAGGGATTTAACAGGGACAAACTATAGCGATGCAGCAACTATATTATCATAAATAGTAAAAGCTCTGCCAGTATGCCAGAGCTTCTCTTATAACAATCTTTTCGTCCCGGTAACTTCCTCAGACCCGTTTAGTTGAACCAGGCTGCGGCGGCAGTCATCATGGCTTGCAGGCCGGTTTTTAAGGTAGGATGTATAACCGGGGCAAATTTAGGCGAATGATTACTTGGGATTGAATTCAGCTTTTCTGCTTTTAAAGCCTCCAGGTATACCTGTGGATCGGTGCCGCCTACAAACCAGAATACATAGGGCACGTTCCAGCTTCTCCCGAAAACACTGAAATCTTCGCTGGCAGAAGCGGGCTTGGTTTCAAAGGCCCTGTCGCCGAACTGTGCCTTAAAGGCCTCTACTACTTTAGCGGTGGCAACGGCATCGTTCACTGTCATCGGGTAGCTTACCATCTCGGTAAACTCCGGCTCTCTGGGAGCATTAGATGCAGCACATTCCGCACAACATATCCGCTTAACAGCCGACAGGATATGGTCTTTCACTTCCTCATTAAAGGTGCGGATATTGAGTTTCAGCGTGGCATCTTCGGGGATGATGTTTTCTTTGGTACCGGCCTGCAGCGAACCTACGGTCAGAACGGCATTCTCGATTGGAGCCACTTCGCGGGAAATGATGGTTTGCAGGCGCATGGTGGTGGCGGCTGCCATTACCACCGGGTCGATGGAGGTCTGTGGCTGAGAGCCATGCGATCCACGGCCAAATAGCTTTACCTTCAGGCTGTTGCCGGCAGACAGGATAGTACCGCTGCGATACTTTACCGTACCGGCTTCGCCTACCATAACGTGCTGCCCCAGGATAATGTCCGGCTTCGGGAAACGCTCCATCATGCCATCGTTTATCATGCTCAGGGCGCCGCGGCCTACTTCCTCTCCCGGCTGAAAAACTGCCATCAGCGTTCCCTTCCATAGTTCGCGGTGCTCCGAAAAGAGCCTGGCAGCCCCCATGAGCCAGGCTACATGCAGGTCGTGGCCACAGACATGCGATACACCAACTTCTGTCCCCTCCTCATCCCGGGCAACTTTCGTGCTGGCATAAGGCAAACCGGTATCTTCGGTTACAGGCAACGCATCCATATCAGCCCGCAGCATTACTACCGGCCCCTCGCCATTCCGTAACACACCCACCACACCGGTCACGCCAACACCGGTTGAAACCTCAAACTGGTACCTCGTCAGATAGTCTGCAGCAATCTGGGCTGTCCGGAATTCCTGCATCGATAGCTCCGGATTCTGGTGAATGTCTTTGTAGATGGTTTCCAGCTCGGGAAGCAACTGATCAACAAAACTGTCCAGTTTATCATTAAAGGCTTTGATCTTGGAGGTTTCCATAGGTATTGTATTATGTTCTAACTATAGATTATACGTTAGGGGATGCCAGCGTTTCTTCGGGGCTGGACTTAGGAATGGTGAGCATGATAGCAACTATAGCTACCACGATCATAAACACATTGAACAAAAGCCCGATACCAGCGGCAAAGCGCACATTCGCGTTATCGGTTCTGCCCATAAACAGGTCTGCCAGGGGTGGCATGCCTTCGTGCTGGCTTAGCCCATAGAAAATGGCTGCCGAAATGGCTACCCCAAAAGCAGCCCCCAACGACGAAGCCATCTTGTATAAGCCGGACGCTGAGCCTGCCTTATCGCCGGGTACGTTGCTAAGCGCTGCGTCTGTGGACGGTGTGGCATAAAAGCCGAGCCCGATCCCGAACAGGGTAAAACCTATGAACGATGCAATGATGTACTGTTCCGCCATCAGGAAAGTAAGACAGGTAAGCAGAATGCCAACCCCTGTAATAAAACAGCCCAGCAGCATCGGTTTTCTTGGCCCCATTTTCTGAAGCAGTTTCTCACCCACCCGTATCGTACTTAGCACGGCTACCAGATAGCCGATGGTAATTAACCCGGATTGCAGAGACGACAAGCCTGCCTCGGCCTGTACCAGCGCCAGCGAAACCAGCAGGGTTCCGGCAGCCCCGTTGAGCAGGAAATTCGATAATGTAGCACCTGAAAATGTCTGGTTACTGAAAAGCGACAGGTCAACAAAGCCGTTTTCGCTCCTCTTTTCTATGCGTAGGAAAATGATGCCTGCAATAATAAAAACGGCCACACCTACCAGCACCAGCGGACTTAACCAACCAAGGCTGGCCCCCTGCCCGATGACAATGTTGATAGCCAGCATGGCAATGATAAACGCAATAAGGCCGGGCCAGTCAAACGCTTTCTCATCTGTCGTAGTTGATTTGCTTTCGGGGGTTCCTCTGATTAAAAGATAACTTACTACCGCGACAACGATGGACAGAATAAAGATCCAGCGCCAGCCCATGGTAGAGGCAACCAGACCGCCAAACAGGGAACAGAGCCCTGAGCCACCCCACGAACCGATAGACCAGAAACTAAGCGCCCGCTGCCGCTCTTTGCCATCGTAATAAGCTTTCATTAGCGCCAGGGTGGCCGGCATGATACACGCAGCTGACAGCCCCTGCAGTATACGCCCGGCCAACAGGAACACGGCAGTTCCCGAAGGTGAAATAACAATAAGGAAAGAGCCGATAATACTGAGCAGTAACCCGATATAGGTCATCTTTACGCGGCCGATCCGGTCGGCCAGGCCACCGGCCACTACTATAAAAATGCCGGAAAACAAGGCGGTAATACTTACAGCGAGGTTATTCAGGGTATGGCTGATATTCAGCTCTTCCTGCATAACAGGAGCGATGTTGAGGGTTGTTTGTGCAAAAAGCCAGAAGGTGATAACGGCCAGCACAATACCAACTATAAGCTTGTCGGTTCCCTGGTAGGTTGCTGCAGTAGCCCGGGTTTGATTGGGAGAAGCCATACGCACATTAACATTTGTTATTTGAACGTAAATGCCTCTAAAAAAACAATATAAAATGTAAATATTTTATCCAGTAACAGAGCAGGAACGTCTTTCCGCCCTGTCCTACTGCAGGAAGCGTTTACAAAAATCTATCGTGTAGATCTGACAAGCGAGGTACTCTGCTTTGGCGTTTAGGTATTCCCGGATCCGCAAGCTTTAACTATAGCTGTGGTAGATGCACTTTAATAACCAACTATAGTTTAGGCAACCAACAGGTTTTGCAGTTCAAGGTCTGCATCAGGGTGTTGTAGTCCCAGCTCGGCGTAAAGCTGCCTGGCTTTTATATGCAGGGAAAACTTACCGAAGGCGTTTTTAAAAATCATAAAATCATTGCCGTCTATGATGCCTACACTACTGATCTGCCAGAGGGCGTACGCGAGCAGCGGACAAGTCACATTTACGGTATGCCGCACCAGCCCATGCATTATAAACCGGCACATTAAAGAACCATTTATCTCCTTCAGAATAAGGGTATTGCTCTCATTTAATCCGGCAGAAAGCTCTTGCAGCTCCTCTACAAGCCGGGTTTGGGAAGTATTCATGCTATATTTTGTTTCCCAGAGTTTTTTGTGACGCCGGAGTATGCTTGAAATCTTATGCCTGGTATTAACCTATAGTTCAGACGCTGAGTTACCTGAGCCTTACTTATTACTGAGCTGCACTAAAGCTGTACCCTGATGTAACAAATCATTTCAGGAATACACTAAGCTATGTTTACAGAGGTTGCCATAAACACCACCCTGAGGCAACTGATCAAGGTTGTTACGCAACCACTTATGTATTATAAAACTGCTATACATAGCGTATAGCCAACTATTTTGCAGCATCAATGTCGATGATCTTATGTCCGATCGCGTATTTGATCAGGTTGGCAGTGTTCTTGGCACCCGTTTTTTCAAGTATATTCTGGCGGTGCGTTTCTATAGTTCGTTTGCTGGTAAACAGCTTGTCAGCAATTTCGGCATTGGTGTATCCTTCGGCTATCAACGACAAAACCTCTATTTCCCTTTTCGACAGCCCCGTCTGTTCTACTTTTTCGTTTCTGGGCGCCACTTCCGACATAGCATTGGAGAGCATGTTAATTGAAAGCTCGCTACAGATATAGTTGGTACCATTGGCCACTAACTTTATCGCCGACCGGAGCTCGTCCTTGCCGGTTGTTTTTAGCAGATAGCCGGATGCCCCGCAGGTCATTATCTTCTGTACATACGGCAAGCTGTCCAGCATCGAAAGCGCCACTACTTTTGTCTCAGGATGTTCTGCCACTACATGTTCGGTGGCTTCAAAGCCGTCCATATCAGGCATGTTTATGTCCATGAGTACCACATCTGCCGGTTTCTGTGCCAGCATTTCCAGCAATTCCACGCCATTGCCGGCTTCGCCTATCACCTCTATCTCCTTGTCTTCATCCAGCAGCATTTTAAGGCCTTGCCGCAAAATCATGTGGTCTTCTGTAACTATAACTCTGACGCGCTTTTGTTCTGACATGCTCGTACTATATTTAAGATAAAGGAAATCAGTATCGTTGTATCCCTGGCACCACACATTTTGAATTGCCTGTTAACTCCTGCAAAAACATAAAGTTACCAGGTATCGCTTTATTCCAAGCTTATGGGCACTGTTATAAGCACCAAATGCGGTTAAAATCTTAATTAGGGTGTAAAAACACAGTTACATTAACTATACGTAAAGCAGTAAACCCTAAAAGCTCCGTGCCTGTCATTTATCAAAACATACTCAAAAAGAAGAGAGAAACCATCCTCAGCACCTAACAAGTTATGGTTTCTCTCTTTCTTCAGGGGTAGGGTCTATAGCACACTTCACGTAGTTAGTGTGTAGTTGTAGTACGGGGCTATACTGCCTCCGGCTACTTGTATAGTATTAATTACAGGCTTTATACACGTAAATACAGGTTTACAGCAGCCAATAAGTACTTATCCCTTTTTTAAACTTTTGAGGGACACCACAACTATAAACACCGCAACTATAAACCAAGCCTGTAGCGGTTCCTTTTGCTTGTTACTATAGTTTTCAAAAGGCCATCTATTACAGTCATTTAGTAAATACCCGCTACAAAATAATAAAGCGCTTTAAGTAAGTACTTATACTTAGTATATACCACTCGCTACTAATTCCGGGAGCATTATTACGTATTTAATCCGGTTTGGCTTGCTGGCTGTTGCCGGTGTTCGTATAGTTAAACAAGACCATCTTGTATTTTCCTGCCAATTAATTTACCCGGAATACAATACTATACTTACTAACATCTGAGTCGGAAGAGTCAATATTAAAATCTTTATGAAGATCCTCGAACTGAAAATAATGCGTGGGCCAAACTACTGGTCCATAAAGCATCCCAAGATAATTGTGTTGAAACTTGACCTGGAAGATCTGCAGCATGTACAGACAAACGAAATCCCTAACCTGGCGCAGAAGATCCAGAAGCTTTTTCCGGGCATGTACAAACACCGTTCATCGGCGGGCACAGAAGGAGGCTTTATCAGGTTGCTGGAGGAAGGAACAGTTTTCAGCAAGGTGGTACAACACATTGCCCTGGAGCTGCAGACCATGGCGGGCATGAACAGCGGGTATGGCAGGCGTTATGCCGGCAGCCAGCCAGGCGTGGAAACTATAGTTTTCTCTTACCAGCAGGAACGCGCCGGAGCTTATGCCGCCGAAGCAGCGGTACGTATTACAGAAGCCCTGGCCAGAGGCGAAAAGGTAAGCATCATTCAGGATGTGGCAAAACTGCACCAGATACGCGAGGATGAATACTTTGGCCCGACCACGGAAGCAATTGTACAGGAAGCCGTAAACCGCAACATCCCTTACATCCAGAACAGGCAGACCAGCCATATACACCTGGGCTATGGCATTTATCAGAAGCGCATTCAGGCGGCCATGAGCAACAACACCTCCTTTTTTGGTGTGGAGAATGCAGGCAATAAAAACATAACCAAGGATATACTGGAAGATGCCGGCATTCCGGTACCCAAAGGCAGGACAGTCTATAGTTTAAAGCAACTGGAAGAAGCCATTGAGGAACTGGATTACCCGGTAGTGACCAAACCGCTGGACGGCAACCAGGGCAAAGGTGCCAGCATCAATATTCAGAACTGGAAAGAAGCCACCAAGGGTTTTGCTGAAGCGCAGCGCTACTCGCAGGCAGTAATGGTGGAGCAATACATACAAGGCTTCGACTACCGGTTGCTGGTAATAAACGGCAAATTTGTGGCTGCCGCCAAACGTACGCCGGCCATGGTTGTGGGCGATGGGGTATCTACTATAAGGCAGCTGATAAACCAGGTAAACAAGGACCCGCGCCGCGGCGTAGGCCACGAAAAAGAGCTGACACACATAAAAGTAGACCGCATTACGCGCAGTATCTTACGGGAAAGAGGCATCAGCCTGCAGACGGTACTTGACTTTGGCGAAGAGCTGCACTTGAAAAAAACCGCTAACCTGAGCACTGGCGGCACGGCTACCGATGTGACCGATATAGTTGACCCCTACAATGTTCTGATGGCCGAGCGGATTGCTGGCATCATCGGCCTTGATATCTGCGGCATCGACGTGATGACCTCCGACATTGCCATTCCCTTACCCGACACCAGAGGAGCCGTAATTGAGGTTAACGCGGCACCAGGCCTGCGCATGCACATCTCCCCGACCGAAGGGTTACGGCGCAATGTGGCAGAACCGATCATTGATATGCTGTTCCCTTATGGCACTCCTTCCCGCATCCCGATCGTGGCAATTACCGGTACCAATGGCAAAACCACTACCTCAAGGCTCATTTCGCATATTCTTAACTTTAAGGGCTATAATGTCGGCTTCACCACTACCGATGGTATCTACATACAGGGCAAAAAAATTATTAAAGGCGACACAACAGGCTCGTTCAGCAGCGAATTTGTGTTAAAAGACCCGACCGTAAACTATGCTGTGCTGGAAGTAGCCCGTGGCGGAATGCTGCGCTCTGGTTTGGCTTTTACACAATGCGATATTGGTGTAGTAACTAATGTTTCAGAAGACCACCTGGGGCTCGGCGATATTCATACGGTAGAGGACATGGCCAGGGTAAAAGCTGTAGTACCCAAAACAGTCTGCTCTGATGGCTACGCCATTTTAAATGCGGATGATGACCTGGTATACGACATGGCAAAGGAGCTGCAGTGTAAAATTGCCTTCTTTAGTTTAGATGAACAGAACCCCCGCATTACAGAACATATCTCGAAAGGTGGGCTGGCCGCCGTTTACGAGGAAGGCTTCATATCGATCTTCAAGAACACCTATAAGATACGCATCGACAGGGTGGCTGATATTCCTGTAACGTTTGGTGGAAGAGCCCGCTTTAACATCTACAATGTGCTGGCAGCAGCCCTGGCGGCTTACACGTCCCATCTTGAAGTGAACGAGATCAAAACCGCTTTGCGCACCTTTGTGCCATCTGCAGAAACAATGCCCGGCCGTATGAATCTCTTTAAACTGCCAAAAGTTGAGGTCCTGATCGATTATGCACACAATATTGCCAGTATGCAGGCCATCGGCGACTTTATCCGGAGCACGGAAGCTTCCACTAAAATAGGCATCATTGCAGGCGTAGGCGACAGGCGCGATCAGGATATGATAGAAGTAGGCAAGCTGGCAGCAGAAATGTTTGACGAGATCATTATAAGGCAGGACAAGGACCTGCGAGGCCGCAAAGGCAGTGAGATAAATAACCTGCTTAAACAGGGGATCTTTGCTGTTAAACCTGCGCTCGAGCCGATCGAGATAAAACAGGAGTCAAGTGCCCTGGCTTATGCCATCGAGTATGCGCCGCAAAATGCATTTATTACCCTTTTCTCAGAAGATATTCAGGAAGCAGTTAAGCTCGTCGAGAATTTCAGGGTGATCCAGCACCGCGAGCAAAACGCTGATAAGTAATCCAGCACAAACATACTATGGAACAGCTTTAAGGTAGCTGTACGCTTAAACTATAGTTTACCAAGCAATCTGTAATACGGGTAGCGCGAGTACAAACTATAGTTAGAGCAGCATCAAACTATAGCTAGAATATAACCGGGCTGCGACAGGGGTTTGTAAACTATAGCATTATAGTAAAGTGGCATACAACTATAGCCTGATGCTGGTTCGGGCAGCGGAGGCTTACCTCTTTCCTACACATTACTTTTTCTTTTGGTAGCAGGCACAAAACAACCTGCCATGCCCCGAAGTATACACCTTAACTACTCAAAAAAAACATTTATGGCTAAGAAAAAACCGATTGCAATTGTAGTTCATGGTGGCGCGGGACCAGATTCTGACCACATACATGAAAACAGGCAGGGGTACCAGAAGGGAATACAGGAAGCGGTAGATGCAGGGTACAAAATACTGGAAGAAGGTGGCTCGGCCGTTGATGCCGTTGAAGCTGCTGTTATTAAATTAGAGAACAATCCGCTTTTTAATGCCGGCAGAGGCTCTGCTTTAAATGCAAACGGAGAAGTGGAAATGGATGCTGCCATAATGCGCGGCGATGATCAGGCTTCAGGTGCTGTGGCCCTGATCCGGAATATCCGCAATCCAATTTCGCTGGCCAAAGCCGTGATGCTGAATACCAAGTACAGATTTCTGGGTGATATGGGTGCGCTGGAATATGCAAAAAAGATAGACATCCGGATGGAGCCATCCTCTTATTTTATTACCGAGCACCAGTTTGATGCGTTCTCCAAAAAGCGGGAAGAAGAGTTTACAAGCAGCGACCGGATTGGCCTGGACGAACTGAACGCCCGCATGCACGGCACCGTAGGCGCAGTAGCTTTAGACCGGGATGGAAACGTGGCCGCGGCGACATCTACGGGCGGCACCGAAAACAAAAAAATGGGCCGCATTGGCGATAGCTGCATTATTGGTGTTGGCTGTTATGCTAAAAACAGTACCTGTGCTATTTCGGGCACCGGAGATGGCGAACTGTTAATAAAGAACATTGTAGCCTATGATATTTCCGCGTTAATGGAGTATAAAGGTTTGTCGCTGCAGAAAGCCTGCGAAACAGTGGTACTGGAACGCATAGACCCTGACAAAGGAGACGTAGGTGTAATAGGTGTGGACAGGGAAGGGAATATCGCCCTTGTGTTTAACAGCGACCGCATGCACAGAGGCTGGAAAACGAGCACGAAGCAGTACGGCGTGGAAATTTACCAGAAGAAGAAAAAATAAGCTGCCCCACGTTGACTTACTGTACTGGTTGCTGACAAAACCTCAACTATAAACTATAGCAAACAAGCCGCTCCACTCTAAAAGGGCGGCTTGTTTGCTATAGTTTAGCCCTTTACTCAGGCTGATAGAACACTAAAAAAAGTTAACGCGTCTGTGCCCGGAGCAAACTCTTTCCTTTTTACAATGGTATAGAGACAACAACCTGCGTGCCCTTACCAGTTGAAGGTACCGAAACAGCAAAGGTACCGTTCAGTAACTTAACCCGGTCTTCGATGCTGCGCAGCCCGATCCCCTTCTGCCCTGTTAGCCGTTTTTTTACACCAACGCCGTTATCCCGCACTTTTAAAAAGATCTCTCCGTCCTCCTGGTACAGCAGAATTTTGGCTTCGGTGGCTTTTGCATGTTTCAGAATGTTATTGATCAGCTCCTGGCTGATCCGGTAGAGCAACAGTTCCTGGTAAACATCAAGCTTCGTCTCAAAGCTTTCTATTTCACAATCCAACTGCAGGTTATCGCTTTTAAGGCTCTCACACATATCCGTTATAGCCCGCTTCAGCCCAAAGTCCTTTAAAATGACAGGCACCAGCTCATGCGATACCCTCCTGGTCTCACTTATGGCTTCGATCAGCAGTTTGTTCAGTTTTTTTACGTATTCGTTCGGTACTTTGTGGGCTACTTCATCTACGGTAAGCTTTGTGGCATATAGTAACTGTGCTAATCCGTTGTGCAAAGACTCGGACATGCGCCTGCGTTCCTCCTCCTGCGCTTCGAGTATGGTCAGCAGGTTATTTCTTTGCTGTTCGAGGCGTATCTGCAGGTTTTCCTGCTCCAGTTGTTTTAGATCGCTGATGTCCTGCACCACACTGATGAAATGGGTCGGTTTGCCTTGGTGGTCGCGCCGGAACACTTTTCCTCTGCTACGGTACCAGGTAATTTTGCCCTCATTCACAACGCGGTACTCTAACGTGCGTGCCGTCTGGTCAGGCGCTGTCCTGAACCCGTCTATGAACATGCACAGTTTTTGCCGGTCATCCGGATGCGACCTGCCCATTAATTCCTCATATCCAATGCGAAGCGTTTCCTGGTAACGATCCTGGTTATCGGAATAAGGGCCCTGATTCACAAATTCTACCCTGTTTGTGAGCAGGTTAAAGATCATAATAAAATCGGGTGTTGCCTCCGTGATCTGTTCAGCGAAAAGTTTACTTTCATTCAGTTCGCGCGTGCGGTCGGCTACCAGGTGCTCTAACGTATCATTCAGGTGATGCAATTGCTGCTCGGCCTGCTTGCGCAGGGTTATGTCGCTGGCTGTTCCAAACCATTCCTTTATCCTGCCCTGCTTATCTAAAACAGGTATAGCCCGCGACGACACCCAACCTATAGTTCCATCAGCTTTATTTACTTTATGCTCTAACCTGAAGATACTTTGTGTATTTATAGCCTCCCGAATAGCTGCGTTTACCACCCCCCGCTCTTCTGCCGGGATATGAACATCTACCCAGGAGCAGGCAGTCTCCCCGGTATGAGGGAAAAAATCCTCCCCGGTCACCAGTTGCATCAGGCTCCAGTCTGCGTTCATTTTATAGATGATATCGGAGCTGGCCGTAACAAAAAGCCTAAACTGTTCTTCCGATTCCCGCAGGGCTTCCTGCGCTTTTTTGTGGTTTGTGATATCAGAGAAAATAACAGCTACCGAATGCTCGGCAGGATCACCGATACGGAAAGCATAGAGCGAAAAAATACGGTGTAGTGCCTTTGAAGACTCCTCGAAACGCAACGGCGTACCTGTCTGGGCCACCTGGTCGTAAATCTCCATCCACTTTGGTTCAATGTCGGGCGCTAACTCCCGAATGGTTTTACCCTCTGCGTTGTGAAGGCCGTTGTTGCGTTCAAAAGCCTGGTTTACCTGCAGGTACCTGAAATCAATGGCCTTGCCAGCATCATCATAGATCATCTGGATAATGCAGTAGCCTTCGTCTATAGAATCGAACAGGGTGCGGTACTTCTGCTCTGACCTGGCTAAGGTTTCCTCTGCTATAGTTCTTCCAACAGTTGTACAGGTGCTATCAGGTGTTTCATCAGCAAACCCAATCTTTTTTGCTGTTCCGTTGTTGCTTACCTGGTCTGTAACGTCTTCTACTTTATGGATGATGTACTGCACTCTACCCTGCTCATCAAGCACAGGCGTGTTAAGTGGCAACCAGTATTTCCCGGCAAAACCACCATCCATTGCAGCCGGCAAGGGAAGATCGAACTGCTGCACAGCCATGCGGTGGGGTTGTTTGGTAGCCAGCACCTGCTGCAGCGAATGTTTTAAATTCTTAACACCATTGGCAACTATAGCTGCAGGGTTGTCCGGAAATATATCGAAGAGCTGCTTACCAACTATATCTTCACGGCTGATGTTGGTTGCTTTCAGGTAGGCATCGGATGCGGTAAGTATGACCAGCCCGGGAGAAAAGATCAGGTATAGATCCGGTACTTGCTCGTACGCTTTAAGAACACTGGTAAGCTGTTGCTCAGATGTTTGCATTCTATAAAGTAAAATAGGTTCGGACAGCCAATCTTCTAATACCCGTCACTTTAGTAGTCAGGTTCCCGGATGTACATTCCTGCAAATGCTATAAATTGGAGTTACACCAACTAGGATGAATCGCCCAGGGCATAAAGCTACGTACAAACGGGTTCTGCCCTGGTTAACACAGGCATCAGGCACACTGGCAATTAAGTACTTATACGTAGCACTGCAGGTAACTACTGCATGGGCTGATGTTATACAGTATTTACAGGCAGCAGCACAGCAGCTTTAAATTGTATAGCGTATACTGATAACTATAGCTATAGTTATTTGTGTTACTACAAAAGCGGGCACCAAACCTACTATAGCTGCTATTCTAAATTCTGGAACTAAACCGACCGCAGATGACAGTAAAAACAAAATCTTCGGCTAAAAAGAGGGAGAAACTGGGTTTGCCTGTACCTAAAGGTATACTGCTGGCCATTGGTGGGAAAGAAAGCAAAAACGAAGAAGAACGTCCTGAATCTCAGGATGAGAATAAGAGCTTTATCAGCGAGCAGATCCTGAAGCGCTTTGTAAAAGAACTGAAAGGTAAAAATCCCCTGGTCGTAGTTATACCGGCTGCCTCAAGCGAGCCGGAACCGTCGGCTAAAGAGTATGTGAGGGTATTTGATGAACTGGGCATTACAAATGTAAAGATTGTAGATGTCAGGACACGGGATGATGCAAAGGATCCGGAGAAAATAGAGCTTGTCGGAAAAGCAGCCGGTATTATGTTTACCGGCGGCGACCAGCTGCGGTTAACGGCTATATTGGGTGGCAGCCCTTTACTGGAGCGTATTAAGCAGCGGTATATGAACGAACGGGTAATTATAGCAGGTACCAGTGCAGGCGCCTCCGCCATGTCTACAAACATGATCTATAAAGGGAAAGCGCAGGGCGGTATGCTGAAAGACCAGGTAAGCGCCACCGCCGGGCTGGACCTGCTGAAGAATGTGGCCATTGACACCCATTTTATAGACAGAGGGCGGATTATACGCATGGCACAGACAGTAGCACAAAACCCAGGCTGCATTGGCATAGGTCTGGAAGAAGATACTGCTATACTTGTAAAGGATGGAAGAGAGATAGAAGTGGTAGGTAGCGGGCTGGTAACCATACTGGATGGTATGGACATCAGCAGCACCAATATATACGATATTAAAGAAGGCGAACCGTTTACCATATATGACCTGAAAATGCACCTGTTAGGCGATAGCCAGACCTATACCATTCCGACTTTTAACGAAGATAAGAGTAACGGCAGAGTGCTTAACGAAACTAATAAATAAGCGCTGGCAATGTTGGCCTGAGTACGGATAAGAAACTGGGAAATGGTAGGCCTTGAAAACAAAAAAGCCTGAGCTGTGTAGCTCAGGCTTTGCAGAGAGTGAGGGATTCGAACCCCCGGACCTGTTACAGTCAACGGTTTTCAAGACCGCCGCGTTCGACCACTCCGCCAACTCTCTGTAATTAATCGTGCAGCAAAAGTATAGCACCGCACCGAATTTTCAAAACTATACGGCAATATTTTTTGCTTGTTCCGGCGTTTAAACTATAAACTACTGATAAAGAAGCAGAAAATTTTTCGGGTGCAACTATAGCTTTACACCGCTGTTTCTGCTTTTTTGGTTCTGCGGCGCACCAGGCGCTTTGTTACGGTGTCCATGCTTACATTTATCTCGAAGCCCAGGATCAGGATCATCGACACAAAATCGAGCCAGATCATCAGACCGATCAGTGCCCCGATAGACCCATAGAACTTGTTATAAGTATCAAAGGCGCTGATGTACATCGAGAAGATCATCGACACCAGAAAGATCAGCCCGGTTGCCACTACTGCCCCCGCCGAAAAGAAAGGCCACTTATCTTCGATGGCCGGCACATAGTAGTAGATCAGCGAGGTGGCCAGCAAAAACAGCAGGATGATCGCCACATACTTCAGGATCACGATCAGTGTGTAGGTGTAGCTTTCGGTTACTACCTCATAAAACACCAGCGCATCCAGTATCCATTGCCCGAAAAAGATAGCTGCCACTGCCAGGAGCAGGATAAGCGACAATGCCGCTGTAAGGATGGTAGCGATCAATCGTTTTTTGAGGTAGGTGCGCTTGTAAAATGTATGGTATTTTTTGTCAAAGGCATCCATCAGCGACATGATGCCGTTGGTAGAAAGCACCAGCGCAAACAGAAAACCGAAAGACAACAAGCCCCCGCGTGGCTTATTTACAATGTCCTCAATTGTGCCGTAGGCTACGGAGTACATCTCGGCAGGCATAAAGTCCGCCAGAAAGTCGAGGATACTCTCGCCAAGGTCCAGCGACAGAATACTGGGGAAATACGGGATGAGCGTAAAGAGGAAGATGATGGTTGGGAATGTAGCCAGCGTAAAGTTGAAGGCCATGTACGAAGCCCGTTTGGTGATGGAGTCCAGGCGCAGCTCGCCCAGCAGCACATCGGCCACTTCGTACACCGACGACTGCCCGTTGTTGAACCGCCACCTTTTCAGGAAAACGATAAACTTACGGTAAGCCCGGCGGCGCTTCAGGTATTGCTGGTTATACTTCATTCGCTAAAATAAGCGTCCAGTTTCTGGTGTATCAGCTCGGGCACTGCGGTTGGCCTGCCAGTCTGCATGTCCACAAACACCATCGTAGTTTCGCCAACGTTCAGCAGTGTCTGCTCCTCGTTATACACCTCGTACTCAAACTTTATACGTGTGCCGTGCGGCTTGTGCTTTACCAGCAGCTTTATCGTCAGCAGGTCATCGTACTTGGCCGGGCGAATGTATTTACACTTCAGCTCCAGTACAGGCATCATGGTACCGGTGGCTTCCATCTCTTTGTAATGGATACCAAGCCGGCGAAACACCTCGGTACGGGCTACCTCATAGTAAGCGCCATAGTTGCCATAGTATACATAGCCCATCTGGTCGGTTTCGGCATACCGCACCCGTATCTGTACTTCTGATTCAAACACTGCTTAAATGGTTAAAGGTTAAATTGTTAAATGGCTAAACTGATCATGGTAACATCGGTTTTTTACCGAATCAACAATTTAACAATTCAGCCATTCAACAATTAAATTACTTCATAATATTCCGCTGGTTCAGGGCTTGCTGGTAGCGGCGGGCATTGGCCTGGTGCTCGGCTACGGTTCTGGCAAAACTATGGTACCCCGAGAAATCCTCTTTGGCGCAGAAGTAAATGTAGTCGTGCTTTTCAGGGTTCAACACGGCGTCGATGCTCGAAATGTTCGGCACGTTGATAGGACCCGGAGGTAAGCCTTTGTATTTGTAAGTGTTGTAAGGCGAATCGTGACGCAGGTGCACATTCAGTACGCGGCGTATGTTAAAATCACCAACAGCAAATACAACTGTCGGGTCGGCCTGCAGCAGCATACCTTTTTCCAGACGGTTCAGATATACGCCAGCCACACGTGGTTTTTCGTCGTTCTTTATTGTTTCGGCCTGAACGATAGATGCCAGCGTGGAAACCTGCTGTTGCGTTAAATTCAGCTTTTCAGCTTTCTCGAGGCGCTCTGCTGTCCAGAACTTGTCATACTCGGTCTTCATGCGCTGCATCAGTTCCTCGGCGGTAATGGTCCAGTACACTTCGTAGGTGTTCGGGATAAAGAGGCTCACTACGTTGGTAGTGTCAAATTCCAGCGTCTCCAGGTATTTCGGGTCATTCAGCAGCGCATCGATCTGTTCTTTGGACGGCTCGATTTCGGCGGCCAGTTTTTCGGCCAGCTGGCTGCGCAGGCGCACATTGGTAAAGGTAAGTTTTACGGGAGTCTGCTGCCCGGAGCGTAGTACACCTATCAGTTGGCGGTTGCCCCAGCCATTTTCCAGTTTATAACGGCCCGGCTTTACCAGTTCAGGATAATCCATCAGCTTGGCCATAAAGCGCAGCGATAACGGATCGATGATCACGCCGCTGGCCTCCACAGAGTCCATGGCCTGCTCGTAGGTGGCACCGGTCGGGATGTACACATACATTTCCTGGTCTTTGGTATCTACGTTGCCCGTGTACACGATCTGGTACGCGTAATATGAGAAGCACACAAAGAGCAGTACCAGCAGCACCGTGATGGCAGGAATTACCTTGCTCTTTTCTTTTTTCTTTCTTTTGGTTGTAGTTGCTACTTTCTTAGCCATAATAAAGGGTAAAGGCACAGCGGGTGTTATAGGTTCCGGCCTTTTTTACATTAACCGCCAAAAATAACACTTCTGTTCCTAATTGCGAATGCGTGATAGTGTGAATGAGTGAATTATCTTTGCAAAGATACGCCTAACTATAAACCTTACGCATAACGTATACGCCCTTTTATGAGTATGCCTGCTTAAGCCTTTCGGAAACGCCTGGCGCTGTAAAACAAGATAAAAACAAACCATACCAACTATAACCAGAACTATAAAACTATGAGCAACGCTGTTTTCTTACAGATTCACCCGGACAACCCACAGGAGAAAAAAATTCGCGAAGCAGCCGAAGTACTGCGCAATGGCGGTGTCATCATCTACCCTACCGACACTATTTATGGGATGGGCTGCGACATACACAACACACGCGCCATAGAGCGGGTGTGCCAGATAAAAGGCGTGAAACCCGACAAAGTAAACCTGTCGTTCATCTGCTCCGACCTCACCCACATTTCGGACTACGCTAAAATTGACACCCCTACTTACAAGGTAATGAAAAAGGCACTGCCCGGACCATTCACATTCATTCTGAATGCAAACAGCAATGTACCCAAGTATGCGGCTGCCAAAAAGAAAACGGTAGGGATACGCGTACCCGACAACAACATTGCCTTAGCGCTGGTCCGCGAGCTGGGCCACCCGATCCTTTCAACTTCTATCCGGGACGAAGATGAGATACTGGAATACAGCACCGACCCCGAACTGATCTATGAGAAGTACAGAAACTTAGTAGACATGGTAATCGACGGTGGTCCGGGTAATAATATTGCCTCCACGGTGGTAGACGCCACTAACAACGAATTTGAAGTTCTGCGCCAGGGAGCCGGCGACATTGAAGAATATTTATAGTTTAAGAGTTAGTGAGTTATAAAGTTAGAAAGTTTGGAAGTTAGAAAGGTGGCCTCCTGATCATTACTCATTACTCATTACTCACTATTCATTAATTCAAACTTATAGTAGCGACTATAGAATATAGCGAGGGCTATAGTTACCTGGGCGAGCAATACTATAGTTACGCCGGATGGCAGCAGTACGGCCAGACCGAGATATACCAAACAAGTAAATAAGCCGAAGCGCTGCAGGTGCATGTTTGGCAGGTATAAAATTGCCATAAGCAGCAGAAGTTGCCCTGGTCCAATAGCAAACGTTTGTAAAAGTTCTATCCAGTTCATTAAACCCGTGGAGTAAACTAACAGCAGGCATAGTTCGAGGAGTAACAACAGCAGGTAGGTAAGCAGGTAATTTAACAGGCGCTTTGTTCTGCTAACAGGCAGGTTACGGGTAAAGGCCAGCTGTTTTTCTGTAAACGCAAAACTATAGTACACCAGCATACTATGGCCTGTTGCGCAAAGCAGAAACAACAACCGGAAATAGTTGATCGAGAAAACATCGCGGTTCACGATGAACACCATGTAAAATACAAAACACGAGAACAGCTTTACTATCAGAAGTGCCAGTTTGCGCTCGTGCAGTAAATGATGCAATGGATACAGGACCGGCAATTTGGTATAGTTACCCGAAAACAAAAGTGGCAACCTGAGCGTTGCCTTGTGCGTCCCATTCAGTTTACGCACATATAGCAAAGCACTGCCTGCGCAAGAGAGCATCAGGAAAAGCACCAACCCAAACGCGGCAACTATAAACCCCTGCTGCAGACCTATAGCTATAGTTGTCCCTAAGTATAGCAGCACCGGCGCTGCGAGTAAAACCTGGCAAAAAAACAGTATAGCAAACTGTTGCCGCACTGGTAGCGCCTGCATGTTTATTAAAAAACTATTTTCGGGCCTTGACAAGTTGTGAAACACAAAAGCTGCACATTTATAGTTGTAAAGTAGCGCAGCCAGCATGGCCACTCCCATCCCTACTCCGGTGGCAACTATAGTATGCATCAGGCTACTATGGTACAACACCAGATCCCGGGCATTCATCAAGCCAAAAAGCAGGAAAAACAAGAACAGGAAAAAGCCGGTGTTCTCTTTATAAAACGGCCCAACCAGCACCCTGGTCACTATAGTTGCAACGCTTAACATAATGCTGCCTGCGGCGTTATAGTTTGGCTGGCTACAGTTAAGGTAGTGGGTTGCAACACATCAAAAGGTTGGTGCGAGCTGATGATGAAAGTCGTGCCTCGTTGCGCACTATCAGCAATCAGGTTGGTGAGTATCCGCTGTGCATTAACATCCAGTGTAATAAAGGGTTCGTCGAGCAGGATAAGCTTTGGTGCACCTGTAAACGCCAACACCAGCGACAGTTTTTTAGCCATACCACTGGAGTAAGTCCCGATTTTATGTTGGCTATAGTTACTAACTCCCAAAGCATCTGCTAAGGTATTGATCTGCGATGAGTCTGCCTTCCGGGTTTGGCGGTAAAACTCCAGCAGATCGTTGCCAGTCAGGAAAGCTGGGTAGAGCGGCTCGGCTTCGGCATAGCTTACCAGTTGCCTATAGTTTATGGGTTGCTGTTTTATGCTTACGTCCTGCACAGCTATAGTTCCTTCAAAAGGTAAAAGCCCAGCCACGGATTTCAGGAAGGTGGTTTTTCCGCTTCCATTTTCCCCTTTCAGCCAGTAAATGTCTGTCTCCAGTTCCAGCGCTGGTACCTGCAGCACCAATCTGTGGTTGTAGCTTTTGCTATAGTTCCCGATCCGGACCATACATAGGTTGTTTTACTGAATATACCTGTAACGCTATATTTCAGGAAATATTGGCTGGTCGTTGCCGTTTCCAGCGTCGGTGGGTCCAGAGGTAATCGGCCGGGGCACGACGAATGGCTGCATCCAGTTTGTTCACGAAATCCTGTGTTAGCGGGAAATCGCCGAGGGCTGTAGCAGGAACTATAGTTTCGGTGCTTACGGGCTCAAAAGTTAACTCATAGTGGCCGCGTTTTACACGTTTCACATCCAGGAAAAGCACCGGATAGTTGAACATGCGCTGCAGTTTTTCGGCGCCTACATAAAAACCGGTATCCTGGTGCAGAAACTCCGTCCAGAACTCGGTTTCGTGCAGCAGTGGTGTCTGGTCAGATAAAAGGGCGACTACGCGTGGCACATTCCGGTGCCGGATAAAATCGCGGGATGTTTGTTTGATTTCGATCAGGCGGGCACCCAGACGGCTACGGGTGTGGCGCATAAAGCTTTCGAAAAAAGGATTGTTCAGCTTTTTGTAAACGCCTTCGGCCGGAAAATTAAACGTAACTGCTGCCGCCGACAAAGCCCATTCCCAGTTGGCTACATGCGTACCCAATATAAGCACCGGCGTGCCTTGTGCCACCAGCTCCTCCAGCATTTCCGGGTTGGTAAACTTTACCCGTTCACGCATTTCACTTGCAGGCATTCCGGCCATCCGTAGTATCTCCACAATCACATCGGCAAACTGGCGGTAAAAGGCTTTGGCTATAGTTTTCAGTTCGGCTTCAGATTTTTCAGGAAAGGAGCTGCGCAGATTTTGCAGCACCACTTTTTTGCGATAGCCTGCCACATGATACATCAGGAAGTACAGGAAGTTGGCAAACACATACAGCACCGACAGCGGCAGCGCAGCCAGCCCTTTGAGCAGCAACCAGACTGGGTAATACAAAAAAGGAATGTCTATACTTTTCTTCATCAGCAATAAAGCAGCTGCAAAGGTACAATTAATCAGAATTATGAATTAGAAATTATAAATGATGAATGGTTGGAAGCTGAGGTAGAACAGAACTCACGTCCTTCCACTATAGCTGAAGCGACGCATTTTACCCACAAACTATGGCTGAGACTTTTCCATTTGAGTTATTTCAATTTTATTAGTGATGAGAATTCATAATTCATAATTCATAATTCATAATTCATAATTCATAATTCATAATTCATAATTCATAATTCATAATTCATAATTCATAATTCATAATTCATAATTTGATATTACTTACCGAACTTATGTACAACCCGCCGGTGCAGTACTTCTGGCACGCGCTCCGGTCTGATAGCATCCTGATTGAGCAGCACGAGAACTATGTAAAGCAGAGTTACCGCAACCGCTGCCATGTGCTTACAGCGCACGGTGTTGTACCGCTCAGCATTCCTGTGCTCAGGGGCAACAGCCAGCAAAAAACCTTAATCACTGATATAGAGATAGATTACAGCCAGAAATGGTACAATGTGCATTGGCGAACCATACAGGCAGCTTACGGTCGGGCTCCGTATTTTGAATTTTACAGTGACTACGTAAGAGCAGTTTATGAGCGGCAGCCAAAATATTTATTTGACTTAAACGTTGAACTGTTACAACTTTATTTTAAATTACTGAAGGCAAACACGCCACTCCTTTTCACAGATTCGTATCAGTCAGAAGTATCGCAAAATGTGCTTGATCTGCGAAACAGGATACATCCTAAAATCATTCCTGACAATTTGCACGTAAAACCCTATACACAAGTATTTGGCAAACAATTTGCACCAGATTTAAGTATAATTGACTTGTTGTTTACACAGGGCCCGGCAGCGCTTTCTTACCTGAAATAAGGTTTAGTTGCTCCGCTGAACATAATACCTGCTGTGGTTGTTTATAATCTGGGCTCTCCTTGTGGCCTCAAATCAATTATCAGTTTTAGACTTTTTTAAGATTAACAATTATACATGGAAGCTAAATTCTCAAACCGAGTGAAAGAGGTTATCTCACTCAGCCGTGAGGAAGCTATCCGTCTCGGACACGACTACATTGGCACTGAACACCTGGTGCTGGGTATGATCCGGGAAGGAGAAGGAACTGCCATCGCCCTGCTTAAAAAACTAGGCGTTTCGATAGATGAGCTGAAGTATGCCTTAGAACAGGCTACACGAAATACTGCTTCGCAGAACAGTAACATTACGGGCAGCATCCCGCTTACAAAACAAACTGAGAAGGTACTCAAGATCACTTACCTGGAGGCCAAGATCTTCAAGAGTGATATTATAGGAACCGAGCACCTCCTATTGTCCATCCTGCGGGACGAGGACAACATTTCTTCACAAATCTTAGCGAAATTTAACGTGAACTACGAAGCAATAAGAGACTCTCTGGATTATCATAGCAATAATCCGCTGGCCTCGTCTGACACAGACGATTCGGATGATTCTGACAAATTATTTGGCAGCTCATCCTCTTCGCGCGCAGGCAGCACCAGCAAAAAACCGGGCGAAAAATCGCGCACACCGGTGCTGGACAACTTTGGCCGCGACTTAACCAAGTTAGCCGAAGACGATAAGCTGGACCCTATAGTTGGTCGTGAGAAAGAAATTGAGCGCGTGGCCCAGGTACTGAGCCGCCGTAAAAAGAACAACCCGATCCTGATTGGTGAGCCGGGTGTTGGTAAAACCGCCATCGCCGAAGGTCTGGCGCTGCGCATTATCCAGAAAAAGGTAAGCCGTGTGCTTTTCAACAAGCGTGTAGTTACCCTGGACTTGGCTTCTCTGGTTGCTGGTACAAAATACCGTGGTCAGTTTGAAGAGCGTATGAAAGCGGTGATGAACGAGCTGGAAAAATCTCCGGATGTGATCCTGTTCATTGATGAGCTGCATACTATAGTTGGTGCCGGTGGCGCTTCTGGCTCACTTGATGCCTCGAACATGTTCAAGCCGGCACTTGCCCGTGGCGAGATTCAATGCATCGGTGCAACTACTTTGGATGAGTACCGTCAGTACATCGAAAAAGATGGCGCGTTGGCCCGTCGTTTCCAGATCGTAATGGTTGACCCGACCACTCCTGAGGAGACTGTTGAGATATTGAACAATATCAAGGATAAATACCAGGATCACCACCACGTAAACTATACTGATAAGGCTATCGAAGCCTGCGTAAAGCTTTCAGACCGCTACATGAGCGACCGCTTCCTTCCGGACAAGGCGATTGACGTACTGGATGAAGCTGGTGCGCGTGTGCACATCAACAATATCATTGTGCCTGAGGACATTCTGAAGCTGGAAGAGCAGATCGAGAACATCAAGGTGGAGAAAAACCGTGTAGTGAAGAGCCAGAAGTACGAAGAGGCTGCACAGCTACGGGACAAGGAGAAAAAACTTATCGACCAGCTTGAATCTGCGAAAAAGAACTGGGAAGAAGAGACCAAGAAGAAGCGCTACACGGTAAAAGAGGAAAATGTGGCAGAAGTTATTGCCATGATGACAGGTATTCCTGTAAAGCGTATCGCGCAGAACGAAGGTCAGAAGCTGTTGAACATGGCCGATGAACTGAGCGGAAAAGTAATTGGTCAGGAAAAAGCTATCAAGCAATTGGTGAAAGCTATTCAGCGTACCCGTGTTGGTCTGAAAGATCCGAAAAAGCCGATCGGTTCGTTCGTATTCCTTGGCCCGACTGGTGTTGGTAAAACAGAGCTTGCCAAAGTGCTTGCAACGTACCTGTTCGATAAAGAAGATGCACTGGTTAGAATAGACATGAGTGAGTACATGGAGAAATTCAGTGTATCTCGCTTGGTGGGAGCGCCTCCGGGCTATGTTGGTTACGAAGAAGGTGGCCAGCTGACTGAGAAGATCCGTCGTAAGCCATACTCTGTGGTATTGCTGGATGAGATCGAGAAAGCGCACCCGGATGTGTATAACCTGTTGCTGCAGGTGCTGGATGATGGTATCCTGACTGACGGATTAGGCCGCAAAGTTGACTTCCGTAACACGATCATCATCATGACATCGAACATCGGTGCCCGCGACTTACAAGACTTTGGTGCCGGTATCGGTTTCATGTCGAAGACGCGTGCCGAGAACGTGGATGATATCATGAAAGGAACTATAGCCAGCGCGCTGAAGAAGACCTTCTCGCCTGAGTTCCTGAACCGTCTGGATGACGTGATCGTGTTCAACTCGCTTAGCCGCGAAGACATGCACAAGATCATCGATATCTCGCTCAGCAAACTGTTTAAGCGCATCGAAACACTTGGTTACAAAATTGAGCTTACCGATAAAGCCAAGGACTATGTTGCCGAGAAAGGTTACGATCCGAAATACGGTGCCCGTCCGCTGAACCGCGCTATTCAGAAATACATCGAAGATCCGATTGCGGAAGAGATACTGAAAGCCGAAGTGAACCAGGGCGATGTAATTACGGTAGACCACGAAGAAGGCAAGGAACAGCTAACTTTCTCATCTAAAAAGAGCGGCAAAAAGAACAAGCCAAACTTAGCTTCTGATGAGATAGATGAAAAAGAGGCATCCAAGTCTACGGATGGTGATAAATCGAAAGAATAATAATCAACGATAAACTATAGCAAAAAGCCACCCGGTTCGGGTGGCTTTTTGTTTTATAGCTAACTATAGCTATACCGCAAGTTTAGCGTTAGCGCAACTTGTGGTTAGGCTTGGCGCCAGTTTGTAACTGGCGTTCTGCGCCAGCAGAAACTATAGTTTGAAAGAGCTATAGTTGGAATAATGACCATGGCGCGAGCGTCCTCGCTCGTGTCGAACTATAGTTTGGGCCTCTGGCCCAGTCGGATTACAAATCCAACTTTATATTTAAGTCACGGATCACAGATCCGCGCCAGCAGAATTAGCTGTTCCGGATTTGCAATCCGGAACCTGGTTACCTGCGGATTTGCAATCCTCCTAATATCCTTAAGCTACCACTTTGATATTGCATTACCATACTTTCGGATTGCAAACCTAATCGAGCAACTGAGCACTATAAGAGCATATACTTCACCTATATATCCAAAAAAGTATAGAACTATACCCGAAATCGAACTATAGTTTTTAAATTTGGGGAACAGATAGACTGAACATTATAAATTAGTTATACTATAATTTACATGGCTGGAGAAATCAGAGAAGCCCAATTGGCAACACTGGAGCGCAAAAACGCAGAAGCATTGCTGGGTGGCGGACAGGACCGAATAGATGCACAACATAAAAAAGGTAAACTAACAGCGCGCGAGCGTATCCATTTACTGCTCGACGAAGGCTCTTTTGAAGAGATCGGTAAGTTTGTAATGCACCGCTCCAAAGACTTCGGCCTCGATAAACAGTATTACCTGGGCGATGGTGTGGTTACTGGTTATGGTACCATTCATGGTCGTTTAGTATATGTTTTCTCGCAGGATTTTACCGTTCTGGGTGGCTCGCTTTCTGAAACACATGCTGAAAAGATCGTGAAGATCATGGAGCTGGCTATGAAAAACGGCGCTCCGGTTATCGGCCTGAATGACTCTGGTGGTGCACGTATTCAGGAAGGTGTGGTATCGCTTGGTGGCTATGCCGATATTTTCTACCGTAACACGCTGGCCTCTGGCGTTATCCCTCAGATTTCGGCTATTATGGGGCCATGCGCGGGTGGTGCGGTTTATTCACCAGCCATCACCGACTTTATCATGATGGTGGAAGACACGTCCTACATGTTCGTGACCGGCCCTAACGTAGTAAAAACAGTTACACACGAGAATGTGACGTCGGAAGAACTGGGCGGCGCAAGCACACACAGCACTAAGAGCGGGGTAACGCATTTCTCTTGTGCCAACGAGGTGGAGTGTATCAACTACATCAAAAAACTATTAAGCTATATCCCGCAGAACTGCGAAGAGTTACCAGCTGCCCTACCTTACGAAGCCGGACAGGACGAAACACGTTCTGTACTGGATACTATAGTTCCGGAGAACCCGAACCAGCCTTACGACATCCGTGAGGTAATTGAAGGCATTATCGATACCGATTCTTTCTTTGAAGTACACAAGAATTTTGGCGAGAACATCGTAGTTGGTTTTGCCCGTCTGGGTGGCCGCAGCATTGGTATAGTTGGTAACCAGCCTGCCGTGCTTGCCGGTGTATTAGACATTAATGCCAGCACCAAAGCTGCCCGTTTTGTTCGTTTCTGCGACTGCTTTAACGTACCGCTTTTAGTGTTGGAAGATGTTCCGGGCTTCCTGCCGGGTACTGACCAGGAGTGGCGTGGCATTATCACAAACGGTGCGAAGCTGCTTTATGCGTTCTGCGAGGCTACCGTGCCACGTATTACGGTTATTACCCGTAAAGCTTACGGTGGTGCTTACGACGTTATGAACTCCAAGCACATAGGCGCTGATATGAACTATGCCTGGCCAACTGCCGAGATCGCTGTAATGGGTGCACAGGGCGCTGCCGAGATCATCTTTAAACGTGAGATTGCAGAAGCCGAAGACCCGGCTGCCAAGCTTGCCGAAAAAGTACAGGAATACAAAGAGAAGTTTGCAACACCTTACCGTGCCGCACACCGTGGTTTTATTGATGAGGTTATCCTTCCGTCTGAAACGCGTGCCAAGCTGATAAAGGCATTTAAGATGCTGGAAAACAAAGCGGTAACGCTGCCACGCAAAAAGCACGGCAATATTCCACTGTAATTTAATTATGAATTAAAAATTAGAAATTAGAAATTAGGAATGACGCGTATAAAAAGTTCTGTAAACACTGGTTTCTGTAATTTTTAATTTCTAACTGACATTTATGCGACAAGAATCTTTCGACTTCCTGCAGAAATACCTCAACAACTCATCTCCTACCGGATTTGAGGTGGAAGGGCAGAAACTGTGGCTGGAGTACATAAAACCGTACATCGACGATTACTTTGTAGATACCTATGGCACTGTGGTAGGTGTTATCAACCCTGAAGCGGAGTATAAAGTAGTGATTGAGGCACACGCCGACGAGATCAGCTGGTTTGTGAACTATATTACTCCGGAAGGCTACATTTACCTGAAACGCAACGGCGGCTCCGATGCCCTGATCGCGCCATCAAAACGCGTGAATATTTATACCGCCAAAGGTATCGTAAAAGCAGTTTTCGGGTGGCCGGCCATACACGTGCGCAAGGTGGAACAAGACAAAGCCCCAACTATAGAAACTGTGTTTTTAGATTGCGGTGCCAGCTCGCGCGAGGAAGTGGAGAAAATGGGCATACATGTTGGTTGTGTAGCCACGTTTGAGGATGAATTCTCGGTGATGAATGACCGCTATTATGTGGGCCGTGCGTTGGATAACCGCATTGGTGGCTTTATGATTGCCGAGGTTGCCAGACTGATCCGGGAGCGCAAACACAATTTACCGTTCGGTTTGTACGTTGTTAATGCTGTGCAGGAAGAAATTGGCCTGCGTGGCGCTGAAATGATCGCACACCGCATAAACCCGGATGTAGCCATTATTACCGACGTAACGCACGACACGCAGTCGCCGATGTACGAGAAGAAGACCAGCGGCGACATCCATTGCGGTAAAGGTCCTGTTATAGCGTATGGTCCGGCTGTGCAGAACAATGTACGCGACCTGATCATCAATACAGCGCAGGAGAAAGAGATACCGTTCCAGCGTTCGGCTGTTTCACGTGCAACCGGCACCGACACGGATGCCTTTGCTTACTCTAACGCTGGTGTGGCATCGGCACTTATCTCGCTGCCGCTTAAGTACATGCACACAACAGTTGAGACCGTGCACAAAGACGACGTAGAAAACGTGATCAAACTGATCTACGAAACAATATTAAAGATTGAGGATAAGCAGGACTTCCGTTATCTAAAGTAACATTCCTACTTTTAGCGATTGCAAAACCCCAACGCAACTATACAGCGCTGGGGTTTTGTTTTTTGCCAGAATACTGTACCTTAAGGGTAGTAAATAACCTCTGCCCATGAAACGCTATCAATTCTGGCTCCTGATCTGGCTTCCGTGGCTGGCACTTATAGTTACTGTACTGGTTCGTAAAGATGCTCCTTTTCCGTGGGTATTTGCCATTAACACCCTTGTCCTTAACCTGATCGCCATCAACATCCGGCGCCGGCAGCTGGGCATGAACCTGACATCAACTATAAAAGCAATGGTGCCAGGAGTAGGTTACCACGAGTGGCGCAGACTATACTTTGCCAAACCGTAAACTATAGCCTACAAATTACTCATTCATCATTACTCATTCATCCTTGACCTTCACAGACCAGATGGGCCGACAGGTGGAGCTGCCAGTTCTGCCACAGCGTATCATTTCGTTAGTGCCATCCCAAACCGAGCTGCTTTTCGATTTAGGCTTAGCGGATCGTATCGTAGGCGTTACCAAGTTCTGCATACACCCCAAAGAGCAGGTAATACAGAAAACTATAGTTGGCGGCACCAAAAATTTTAAGTTCGATGTGATCGACCAACTTCAGCCAGACCTGATTATTGGGAACAAGGAAGAGAACTATAAGGAAGGCATTGAGCAACTGCAGCAGAAATATCCGGTATGGATGAGCGACATCTTTACCCTGGAAGACTCGCTGGAAATGATGGAGCAACTTGGTGAAATAACAGGTACCCAAACTATAGCTAAGAAGTTAACCCAAACTATAGCATCAGGTTTTAAGCAGCTGCAACTGGCCCAACCAACTATAGCAACGGCTTACTTTATCTGGCGTGGTCCTTACATGGCCGTGGGCGGCAATAACTTTATAGATGCCATACTGCAGCGCTGTGGTTTCAGTAATGTTTTCTCCAGCCTGGAGCGTTATCCGGAAATAACAACCCAACAACTACAGCAGGCCAATCCGCAGCTGATTTTACTCTCATCTGAGCCCTACCCATTCAAAGAAAAACACATCGCCGAGTTTCAGGCAATTTGCCCGCAGGCAACTATAAAAGTGGTGGATGGCGAAATGTTTAGCTGGTATGGAAGCAGGTTAGCCAAGGGTCCGGCGTATTTGCAGCAGGTGATTGACAATATTGTGATTCGTTAGTGCGAGCTTGTAGCTATACTTACTTTCTCTTGCTAAATATAAGTACGAGCTACAAGCTCGCACTAACGAATATATTTGTAGTATAGACTTACATTCGTAATTCGTAATTCGTAATTCGTAATTCCTAATTCCTAACTACCCCAAACCCCACCTTCTCCAGATCTTCCCAAAACCTTGGATACGATTTGCGCACTACGCCTGGCTCCTGAATCTGTACAGGCTCCAGCAAAGAGATGGGTGCAAAAGCCATGGCCATGCGGTGGTCTTGGTAGGTGCGGAAAGCAAGCTTACGTTTTGTAATAATAGCTGGCTCCATCCGAAAAACACCGGGTGTCATTTCGTCCAACGATGCGCCCATTCCCAACACTTCAATTTGCAAAGCCTGTATGCGGTCGGTCTCTTTTATGCGCAGGCTTTCCACACCGGTCATTTCTAAGGTTACGCCTAAGGCAGCGCAGAGGGCAACTATAGTTTGGGCAAGGTCCGGGCAGTTGGTAAAATCAAACGCTACTTTTTTCTCGCAGTGTTTTTTGGTCAGCCTGATGCCTTCCGGAGTAAATTCTGTGTACACGCCCAGTCTGCGCATGATATCCACAATAGCGCTGTCGCCCTGAAACGAATCTTTCTTCAGGCCTGGCAATGTAACATCTGCCTCGCGGGCCAGCGCCACCATACTATACCAGTAACTTGCCGCCGACCAGTCGGGCTCTACCCGGAATGTAGCTGGACTGTAGCTCTGGTTTGGCACAACTATCCTGTTGTCTTCAAAATTGCCTGATACGCCAAAATGCTGCATCAGCGCGAGTGTCATTTCAATGTACGGGCGGCTTCCTATTTTACCTTCCAGTTCCAGCACAAGGCCGTCGGGCAGCAGCGGCGCTATCATAAGCAAGGCAGAAATATACTGGCTGCTTATATCACCGCGTACTTTCAGGTGTTTCTCCCCGGAATAAGCGAAGCCCTGCAATTGCAGCGGCGGATATCCTTCTTCGCCCAAATAAACTATAGTTGCACCCAGATCGCGCAGGGCATCTACCAGCACTTTTATCGGGCGCTGGCACATGCGGTCGGTGCCTGTTAAGGTTTTTTGCTGCCCCGTGATGGCATAATAGGCCGTTAGAAAGCGCATGACAGTTCCGGCATCCTCCGCATCTATAGTTTCAGCATCGCTTTGTAGCAGGCGGTTCAGCAGTTGGGTATCGTTGGCTTCGGAAAGGTTTTCAATCGTGCTGTGGCCGCCGGCCAGGGCCGCTATTATCAATGCCCGGTTAGCTTCACTTTTAGAGGCAGGCAGGTTTATAGTTCCGGAAAGTACACCGGTTGGGTGCGTCAGTGTAATGGTGTTGCTCATAAAAGTTGGTAATAGCGTAAAGCTTCCTGAATCTCAGGCAAAGTAACAGGTTGATCGTATACGGCACGGCCTATAGCTTCGAGGAGTGTACAGTTTATAGTTGCGCCGGTATTCTTTTTATCCTGCAGCGCCAGGTGGCTCATAGCCTGAATGTCTTCTTCTGTAAATACCACCTTCTCGTACACCGACACTAGAAACGTCTCTATCTTATCCAGCGCTTCTTTGGAAAGCAACTCCTTTTTAACCGACAGGTACGTTTCACACAGCATCCCGATGGCGATGGCTTCGCCGTGAAGTAGTTCGCGGCCAGGTTTCTGCAGCAGGTAACTTTCCACGGCATGGCCTATAGTGTGGCCAAAGTTCAGTATTTTCCGGTAACCGGCTTCCAGGGGGTCTGCCTCTACCACAGCTGCTTTTATGTCTACCGAGTGCCTGATCAGCTCCTCCCAGTTTTCGGTAAACAGGCCGATGTGGCGCTGCGCCAGAAACATTTCTCCGTCAGCAATAAGCCAGTGTTTGATGATCTCGGCATAACCTGATTTTATCTCGCGCTGCGGCAATGTCTGCAGAAAGCCCGGATCAATGAATACACCGACAGGCTCTTTATAAACGCCGATATGGTTTTTCAGCCCATGGAAATCTATACCGGTCTTACCGCCCACGCTGGCATCTACCTGTGCAAGCAAGGTAGTAGGCACCTGCACAAAATATAGTCCGCGCTTAAACACTGCTGCACAAAAACCGCCCATATCTCCTATCACGCCACCGCCAAGGTTCACCAGCACCGACCAGCGGTCCAGGTTCAGGTCGGTCATGCGCTGCCAGATGTGCTCGCAGGTTTGCAGGGTTTTATGAGCTTCGCCACTTTGTATTTGGATCAAGTCGTGCGCAGGCAGATGCGGCTTTACCAGTGGGTAACAATGGTGCAACGTATTTTCGTCTACCAGCACGGCCACTTTGCTGAATGCCCGGTTTCTGAGCAGTTCTCCCAGTTCCTTTAAAGCACCGGCACCAATATGTATATCATTCATAGTTCAGATCATTTCAGGCCTGTTGGTAGCAGGCGCTCTGTCAGGTACCGGATTGCCGGATAACCAACTATAGCAAAGATACAGGATGCAGCTGCCAGCACCAAAGTATTCTCCGCTCCCGCCATCATATATTGATCACAATTAAAAACAGAAATGCAACAATACGGTTCTTTTAAAGCTATACAGTACCTACCACACCAAAGTTGATCTATATGGACAATTGGCATACCCGAACCACAGAAGAAGTTCTCAGAGAGCTGACATCTTCATCGGCAAACGGACTTACCAGTACTGATGCTGAAGAACGGCTGCAGCAGTATGGCTACAACGAACTGGAAGAACGTGGTGGCAAAAGCGCTCTGCGGATGCTGTGGGAACAATTTACCCAAACCATGGTGCTGATCCTGATTGTTGCAGCTGTTATCTCTGGTTTTCTGGGCAAAGAAGTAGAAACGATCGCTATTGTAGCCATAGTGGTGTTATTTGCTGTGCTGGGTTTTGTGCAGGAATTTCGCGCCGAAAAAGCCATGGCCGCACTTAAAAGCATGGTGGTTCCTACGGTGCGTGTCCGGCGCGATGGGGCCGTTAAAGAGATATCAGCCAAAGAGCTGGTACCGGGCGATGTGGTGTTACTGGAGGCCGGCAATGTAATACCCGCCGACATGCGCATACTGGAGAGCGCCAACCTGCGCGTGCAGGAAGCCGCCCTTACCGGTGAATCGGAAGCAGTGGAGAAAAGCACGGAGGCCTTGCCGAGCCCTGAAATGCCTTTGGGGGACCGCACAAACATGCTTTACCTGGGCACCAACGTAGCCTATGGTCGGGGCGCTGCCGCTGTAGTTGAGACCGGCATGAAAACCGAGCTTGGTAAAATTGCCAACCTGCTGCAGGATGTGGGAGACAAGCAAACACCCTTACAAAAAAAGCTGGACCAGTTAGGAAAAATACTGGCTATACTTGGCTTTGCAGCTGCCGCACTTATGCTGGTAATTGGTGTATTAGGTGGCGAAGAGCTTGACGAAATGTTTCTGACGGCAGTGAGCCTGGCGGTAGCTGTGGTGCCCGAAGGTTTACCCGCTGTAGTAACTATAACCCTGGCCATTGGTGCACAGCGCATGCTCAAACGCCATGCTCTGATGCGTAAACTACCTGCCGTAGAAACTTTGGGTGCAGTAACCATTATCTGCTCTGATAAAACAGGCACTCTCACCGAAAACCGCATGACAGTGACAACCATTGGCTTGCCGGATGAACTGATAGATTTTAAGCCGGAACATGCCGAAACTATAGATGTACCTCACAAAGCAGCATTGGCTTTAACTATAGGTATGCTGTGCAACGACAGCGTTTTAAAAACCGGTACAGAAGAAAGTCTGCAGGTAATAGGCGACCCAACAGAAGGCGCCTTACTTCTGGCTGCGCAGCAGGCTGGCTACCGCAAAGAAGAACTGGAACAGCAATTACCCCGCGTGCACGAAGAGCCTTTCGACTCGACCCGCAAACGCATGACCACTGTACACCAGATCACACCCGAAGCAACCAAACTCGCAGCGCTACGCAATGTTAAGTCGGATAACAACTATATTGCCTGCACCAAGGGCGCTGTAGATAGTTTACTGAAGATCACAACCAACGTATGGGTAGACGGCGCACCGGAACGCATAACCGCCGAATGGCACGAACAACTGCTGGAAATAAATAACCAGATGGCCCAGAATGGCATGCGTGTACTGGGCCTCGCCTTTCGGGAACTACAGGAGCCCCACAACAACGGAAACGCACTGGAAGAAGACCTGACCTTTGTAGGTATGATGGGCATTATAGATCCGCCGCGGGCTGCAGTAAAAGCCGCAGTAGCGACCTGCCGCACAGCCGGTATTCGCCCTATCATGATCACGGGCGACCACCCTCTTACAGCCGCCGCCATTGCCCGGGAACTTAACATAACCCAAAGCTCCGAAGCTGTTACCGGTGAAATGCTGAACAAGTTTTCTGAAGACGAGTTGGCAGATGTGATAGCACGGGTGTCGATCTTCGCTCGTGTTTCGCCGGAAGATAAGTTGCGGATAGTAGAGATGCTGCAGAAAAAAGGAGAAGTAGTTGCCATGACCGGCGATGGCGTAAACGACTCTCCTGCCCTTAAAACCGCCAACATTGGCGTGGCCATGGGCATTACCGGTACTGATGTGGCAAAAGAAGCATCTGACATGGTGCTGCTGGATGATAACTTTGCTACAATAGTTGCTGCCGTAGAAGAAGGCCGCGTGATCTACGACAACCTGCTGCGCTTCATTAAATTCTCGTTGGGTGGCAACCTAGGCAAAGTGCTGACAATGTTATGTGCCCCGCTGATAGGCATAACCGTAGCGCTGAGCCCGCTGCAACTGCTCTGGCTTAACCTGCTGACCGATGGTTTGATGGGATTAGGCCTTGGCACCGAACCTGCTGAAGCCGACACCATGAAACGACCTCCCCGGGCCCCGGACCAGTCGGTGCTAACAAAAACAGAGGTAATCTATGTCTCCTGGACAGGAACCGTTATAGCTATAGTTACCTTACTTATCGGTAGTTACTATCTGAGTGCCGGCAACGAACAAAGCACTGCCTGGCAAACTATGATTTTTGCCACCATAGGCTTTATGCAGATGGGAAATGCCTTTGGCCTGCGGGCATACGGTTATTCTCCGCTGTCTATCAGGTCCAACAAGCTTTTCTTTATCATGGCTACCCTTACGCTTATTCTGCAGCTTGCCGTTATTTATGTGCCGGGCGTAAACAATATCTTCGACCTGCAGCCACTGGAAATCAAAGATTTAGCTATAGCCTTTGGGACTGGTATTTTAATGTTTGCGTTGGTGTTCTTAGAGAATACTTTTAACAGAAAGTCGCGGAAGGAGACAACTATAGCCTAACCCGGCCGGCCATTCATAAAAAAGAGAAGCTATAGTTGCTTCTCTTTCTCAGGTTATAGCTCTGATTTGTCGTTCATGATCCTGGTCTGCATCCGGATAGATTCCACGTGGATCAGGCGGTATAGTTCGGCTACAAAGTCGGGGTTCATGCCCAGTTCCTTTGCCCAGTCGGGCCGGCTACGGAAGATCTCTTTCCAGCGGCTGATCTGAAGCACCTGCACGTTGTTCTGTTTTTTATAATGTCCGATCTGCTCTACCAGTTCCATACGGCGCGCCAGGGCCCGTAGTATCTGCTGGTCAGCTTCGTCTATCTGCAGGCGTAGTTTTTCGGCAAGGTTTATCAGTTCCTGGTCGTCGTAAGTGGTTTTGCGCACCTGTAGTTGCGACAGGATCTGTTGTAAACCGGCGGGAGTTACCTGCTGTTCCGGGTCGCTCAGCGCATTGGCCGGATCAGGGTGCGTTTCTATCATGATGCCATCGTAACCCAGGTCCAGTGCTTTTTGTGCAACCGGTAGCAACAACTCGCGGTTACCGGCAATGTGGCTTGGGTCAACTATAAGCGGCAACTGCTTAAACCTCGATTTCAGCTCGATCGGGATCTGCCACAGCGGCACATTTCGGTACTTTGATTTTTCGTAGCTCGAAAAGCCACGGTGAATGGCTGCCATATCAGTGATACCCGCATTGTACACGCGTTCCAGTGCTCCGATCCACAGCGCCAGGTCCGGGTTAACGGGGTTCTTTACCAGCACCGGCACATTGGCACCACGCAGGGCATCGGCCACTTCCTGCACAGCAAAAGGGTTTACGGTGGTGCGCGCCCCAATCCACAGAATATCAATTTCCTGTTTCAGGGCTTCTTCTACGTGGCGGGCGGTGGCTACCTCGGTACTTACACGCATGCCCAGTTCGCGCTTCACGCGGCCCAGCCATTGCAGCCCCTGCAAGCCAATGCCTTCAAACGAGTTAGGCCGGGAACGCGGCTTCCAGATACCTGCCCTGAACACATCTACCTGCTGCTCGCGCAAGGCCATAGCTGTTTGCATCACCTGCTCTTCGCTTTCGGCGCTGCAGGGTCCGGCAATAATAACAGGGCGTGGCTGTGCACCGGCAAGCTGCCTGAAAAAATTAGTAGGCTTAAATTCCATTCTTATATCAGCTGACTTACAAATGTAGTGCAAATACAACAGCAAAGTATAATTAGATGTTTAAAAGCCAGCTGCTGCGTAGGTTAGCTCCCTAAATCCTTCAAAAAAACAAGTGGATAACTGTAACTGATACACTATCTTTGCACGGCAATACAAACTAACACATGAACCCTGTTTCAAACGTATCATTCGATAATACTGCGGTTGCATTCTCATCCAAATCAGACGCAGAGCTTTACAAAACTTACCTGTTGTTCAAAGCCATGAACAACAATACATTCGTAAAATTGGGTGGTTCCCTTCTGAACACAGCTATTAACCTGCATCTTCCGGTTAAATTCATAGTGAAGCCAACCGTATTCAACCACTTCTGCGGCGGCGAAACAATAGAAGAATCGGAGCGTGCCATAAAAGAGCTGAGCGCCTACAACATCGGAACTATACTGGACTACTCGGTAGAGGGCGAAGGCAACGAGCAAAGCTTTGATGCTACCCTAAACGAGCTGCTGCGCACAGTTGAAAAAGCACGCGGCAACAAGGCGATTCCATTCTCTGTGTTTAAGATAACAGGGCTGATAGATACCAGACTGCTCGCTAAAGTACAGGCAGGCACGCAACTTACTGCTACCGAGCAAACAGCTTTTGCCCGTGGCCGCGAACGCGTGAACACTATCTGCAAAAGATGCCATGAAGCCGATGTGCGTGTGTTTGTTGATGCCGAGGAAAGCTGGATACAGGACACCATAGACAACCTGACCTACGAAATGATGGAGCTCTACAACAAAGAGAAAGCCATTGTTTACAATACCTACCAACTATACCGTCACGACCGGCTGGAAGTATTACAACGCGACTACGAAAATGCTGTGGCTAAGAATTATTACTTAGGTGGTAAGCTGGTACGCGGGGCTTATATGGAGAAAGAGCGTAAGCGTGCAGCGGAAGCCGGCTACCAGAGCCCGATAAACCCTACCAAAAATGCATCAGACGAGCTGTTTGACAATGCCCTGCGTTTTTGTGTGGCCCACATCGACAGAATTGCTATTTGCGCCGGTACCCACAACGAGGATAGCTGCTACCTGCTGATGGAGCTGATGGAGAACAGTAACATTGCCCGTAACGATGAGCGAATCTACTTTGCCCAGCTCTATGGCATGAGCGATAACCTGTCGTATAACCTGGCGAATGCAGGCTACAATGTGGCCAAATATGTACCGTATGGCCCTGTAAAAGAGGTAATGCCGTATTTACTGCGCCGCGCCAACGAGAATACTGCCATAGCCGGACAGAGCAGCCGCGAGTTTACCCTCATCAGCAAAGAAATGAAACGCCGCAAACAGGCAAAATAAAAAAACCAGAACAAAGGCCTGAACTATAAAGCAGGCCTTTTTTCCGGCTTAAAATTTTATTATGGCATAAAAATAAGAAGTCCCCCGTGCCGTGGCCCGGGGGACTTCTTATGTGTTTTTAGAACTATAAATGTTAACCTAAAGTTCTGGTTTTAATTACTGAACAACAGTAGTAGAGTCAGTAGTAGTTGTAGAAGTAGTATCTACAGTAGTACCAGTTGTATCAACTGTAGTTTCTTCAACTGTAGTTTCTTCGATTGTAGTAGTGTCTTCAGTTTCAGTAGCAGCTGGCTCAGTGTTGCAAGCAGTGAAAGAAACAAGAGCGAAAGCTACAACGGCGAATTTAAATAGATTTTTCATTTTGTGTTTGTAATTAAGTGTTTTGGTTTCGATTTTGAACTTCATACCAGAAATGCACAGAGGTAACCCACCTTCAGAAAAAAAATTAAAAATATTTTTCAGTGGGTTACTAAAACCCTAAAAGCGTATTAAAACCAGAGCGGAATGAAGAAAGGTTTGTATGAGGCGGATGAGGCAGTAATAGACGGCATCCGGTCAGGCGATGACCGGGCGTTGGCGTACCTGTACAAACTCCACTTCCCGATGATCTCTCATTTTATTCTCAGCAACAGCGGAACCGAGGACGAGGCGAAAGACATTTACCAGGAAGGTGTTATCGTCTTCTACGAAAAAGTAAAGTCGGATAACCTCGAACTGACCTGCCAGATAAAGACCTACCTGTACTCGGTGTGCAGAAGGTTGTGGCTGAAACGACTGGCTGAAAAAGGCCGGTTTGCGACAAAGGTAGAAGATGCTGAGCATTACCTGACCCTGGAGGACGAAGTGCCCCAGCAGGAAGAGAATGAGAAACGGTTTGACGTAATGGAAGCTGCCCTGAACCAGATTGGCGAGCCCTGCCGGTCCCTGCTGGAGGATTATTACATCCGGATGCAGAACATGCAGGACATAACCGACCGGTTTGGCTACACCAACACCGACACCGCCAAAAACCAGAAATATAAGTGCCTGCAGCGGCTTAAAAAACTATTTTTTGCTGCCTACCAGGCACCCGTTTAGCCCGGAGAGTGAGAAAATACGCCTGCAACAGGCAAAGTATATAGCAGAGATGGAATACCTGATGTACGAACAAATGGAGCGATACCTGGCCGGTAAAATGGTTGCCGAAGAAAAAGCAGCCTTTGAGGCCCTGCTGCAGACCGACCCGCGTCTGGCCGAGCAGCTGAAAGAGCACCGCACACTACTGCACTCCATGCAGCAATATGGCCAGCGCCAGCAACTGCGCACCAAACTGAACGCCATCCATACTTCCATGGAACAGGAAGCAGCGCCAAAGGTAATCCCTATGTGGCAGGTCTTCTGGAAGCGCCATGCCCAGACGATGGCCGTAGCTGCCAGTGTTTCGCTGTTGTCTGTGTTTGGTACGCTCTGGAGTGTGCAGCAAATGAAAAAACCGGTACAGCAGCAAACAGCCCATTACGTAGAGCTTCGCCGGGAAGTAGACAAGCTGAAAAAAGCCCAGACAGCTATCATCAAAGACATTAACAATACAGCCAAGCCAGCCCCACGCCCTGCCCGTTTTAGCGGTACAGGCTTTGCACTGAGTGCCAACGGCTACCTGGTTACCAGCTCGCACGTAGTAGAGGGCGCCGACTCGATCATGATCGAGAATACTTCCGGGGCAAAATATAAAGCACACGAAGTATACCGCGACCAGGCCCACGACCTTTCAATCCTGAAAATTGAGGACCCGGCATTCACTGGCTTCAGTAAGCTCCCTTATACCTTTAAAACAACAGAATCTGACCTGGGCGAGAAAGTTTACACGTTGGGTTACCCGCGTGAGGATGTCGTGTTCGGTGAAGGATCCCTTAGCTCTACGTCCGGTTTCCAGGGCGATACAACAGCTTACCAGATCTCTATTCCGCTTAACCCGGGTAACAGTGGCGGCCCGCTTTTAGATGATAAAGGCAACCTGATCGGGGTTATCAGCGGAAAGCAGGAGGGCCAGGACGGCGCCGCCTTCGCGATCAAATCTGCTTACCTGCTCCAGATCATCGGGGAACTGCCATTGGCGACAACGTTGTCTCCGCTGTTGTTGCCTAAAACCAACACGCTGGCAGGCAGCTCAAGACCACAGCAGCTTAAAAAGTTAAAAGACTTCGTATTTGTGGTGAAGGTATACAATTAAGTAGCCAACCACTGCAGCACCTAAGCGAAAGGCCCGCCCGACATAGTTCAGGCGGGCCTTTCGCATTTCGGAAACTAACATTTTTGCCTGCAGGGAGTTAAATACAAGTTGTGGCACCACACTTTTACACCTTACACGCTGTTAAAACTATGGAAAACAACTTACTGAAAAAGATAGCAGCTATAGTTGCAGCTTCGGTTTTTATAGTTGGCTGCGCCGGCTCCGATACCACCACTATAAGCCAGACACAAACGATGGAAGGCGATGCGCCGGCCGAACCTGTAGCCGAACCGGAAGCACTGAACTACGATGCCCTTTTCGAGGATCTCGGCAATACCGCCCGCTTCGATATACTGGCACTTGCAAATTCCAACCAGCACCTGACCACTTTTGTAACCCTGACCGAGAAAGCCGGCATAACGGATGTGCTCAAGTCAGAAGGTCCTTTTACTGTATTTATTCCTACAAACGAAGCGTTTGATCACCTTAGCAAGAAAGAGTTTGATGCGCTGCTGGAGCCAGAAAACCGGGTACAGCTCCTGAAAGTTCTGCAGGCTCACATCCTGCCAAATAAGGTTTATACCTCGCAGTTAAAAGACAACCAGCGCATTAAAACCGCCGACCATAAAGTAATAAACGTGCAGGTAAGCCCGGACAAAATTGTAACTATAGGTGGCGCAAAAGTCGTAAAGTCTAATGTAGAGGTCTCGAATGGCGTGGTTCACATTGTAGATGACGTCATCACCACAAGCGACGCCGGCCCCGCTCCATCCGATAAATAAGACCTCCCCAACCAGGCAATGCGCACTGGTAATTTCTCCATCACCCTTACCCTATTCCGGTGGTACATGCCCCGGCTCCCGGCCCGCTTACAGGCAGGCTTTATTGTTTAATTTTAACCATGTTAATACTATGAAAACAACAGAAATGAAATCTTTAGCAGCAATAGCAGTAGCATCGCTTACCATGTTCGGGTGTGCCAGCTCAAACGAGGGCACCACCGCCATGGACGACAACGTGACCATGAGCGAAACCCAGACCATGGCCGGTACAACCGAAGACGCCGATGATGCTGATGCTGTAGTTGTTACCGCTGAAGTAGTGGAACCAGTTGCTGTCGTACCAATTGCTGCCCTATCGCTGACAAATACAGAAGATGTGAACGACATGTTCGACAACATAGAAGATACAGAAGCCTATAGTTTGATGGACCTGGCGCAGCAAAGCCCTAACCTGTCGACATTTGTGCAGCTGATGAATGCCGCCGGCCTGGCAGATGATTTTGAAGCCAACCGGTCTTACACCATTTTCGCCCCAACAAACGAGGCTTTCTCTAAGTTAGATAAGGCCGAACTGGAAATGCTGCTGCTACCGGAAAACAAAGCCAAACTGGCCAGCGTGCTGATGGTGCACATCCTGCCATCCGAGGTTACCTCAGCAAACTTTAACGAAACACAGCGCATCGATATCGGCGATAACCGTTACATCCCCGTTAGTGTATCAAGCCCGGGCCGTAACATAACCGTGGGTGGCGCTAACGTAGTGGTGCAAAACGTAGAAGCATCCAACGGCGTGATCCACGTGATCGACCATGTGATCATTCCTAAAGATGATGCGGTTGAAGGTGACGGCATCCGATAAGGGTTTCCTTAATCTCAATAGCAACAAAGCTCCCTGCCCGGCGGGGAGCTTTATTGTTTACAGGTACCCCGCCGGGCTATAGTATGTGGTGGTATCGTAACTATAGCAGTACAATGCCCGTTATAAATCCTACTGGTTTGCCAGCCTTACCAGAATGTGAACTTAACAATAACTATAAAAGCTATGATGAACAGAACAAGCGATAGAGGCATGATGACTGCCATGTTCCGCGACCGAGAAAGTGCTGAGCGCGCATTTAACGAACTGCGTGCCCGTGGCTATGACAAAGACGATATTAACGTGGTTATGTCGGATGAAGCGAGAAAAAGACACTTCAGAGGAGAAGACGCTGACGACACAACTGAATTAGGTAACAAATCGCTGGAAGGTGCCGGTGCCGGTTCCGCCATTGGTGGTACACTGGGTGCTATAGTTGGTGCCATTGCAGCAATTGGTACATCGGTGGCTATACCTGGCCTTGGTCTGGTAGTAGCAGGTCCGCTGGCTGCCGGTCTGGCAGGTGCAGGTGCGGGTGGCTTAACAGGCGGCCTGATTGGTGCCCTGGTAGGTGCCGGTATTCCGGAAGAACGCGCCAAAGTGTACGAAACCGGTATTAAAGAAGGAAATATCGTACTTGGCTTTAAACCGCATTCAGCAGAAGATGCCCGTTATTTTGAGGAGCACTTCCAGAAACACCGCGGCGAGCATATCTATTACTAAGATAGCAGCATAACAAACTATAATAAAAGCACCTGGCAAAACCGGGTGCTTTTTTATTTTCAGTCAACTATACTAATTACTGTTAAGCAGCAGTTAAACAACCAAGCAAACAACTTTTCCGGAAGATGGCGCCAGCATAGCGGCGGCAGCAAACTTATGTTGTCAGTTATAAAAATCCGCTTTATATTGCATGACCATCTTCTTTAAATGCTGTTGGAGCCGCACTGCTGCCTATATGTATAAACTGAACCACATCCTTATAGTTGACGACGACCAGATCAATAGTTTGTTCTCGCAGATCATACTCGAGGATGCCAATGCATGCCAGACCGTTTCTGTTTGCCATAGTACCCTTGAGGCACTGGAACTGCTCCGTAGCATTGCCCACACACAGGATGCCCACTTCCCTGACCTTATTTTGCTTGATATAAACATGCCGGAGCTGGATGGCTTCGATTTTTTAGAGCAGTACCACGCCCAGGATTACCACAGGTTCAGGACCCTGATCTCCATGTTCAGCTCATCCGACGACCCGGAGCACCTGGAGACTATTAAAAACTATAGTTCGGTTATTGGCTTTATTCCCAAGCCGCTTTCAATGGCCACCCTCAATAACCTGCTGGCCCTTCATTTTACACCACCGGTAAACAATTTGCTATAGTTTCGTATGTGTTGAGGTAAACACGTTCTTTTACCAAACGCATAAACTATGAAACGCATACTGATCGCCGCCTTTACGGTTTCGGCTTTTACCTGGGCCTCCTGCTCCTCAGACAACAACACCAACCAACAGGAAACTGCTGATACCGAAGCGGCCACCACTACCGATGAGCAGTCCGCCACTGTGGCTGGTACCGACTCTACCCTGACCGAAGACCAGGAACAACTGATGCAGACCATTGCGCAGCACAGCCTGTTGCAGGTGGAGCTTGGCAAACTGGCTGCTGCCAAAGGCACTACCGACGATGTAAAACAGTACGGACAGGAAATGGTACAGGCTTATACTACCCAGTTAAACGAACTGCAGAAAGTGGCCCAAACCTACCATAAAGATCTCAACGTCACCCTCGGAGACGATTACCGCAAGTACGCAGAAGACCTGGGCAAAAAACAAGGTGTTGACTTTGACAAGGAATACTGGAAAAACATAACCGACGCCCAGAAGAAAGCCCTGGACGATTACGACGACCACCTGAAGAAAATAACCGAAGCAGATGCAACAGCTTTTGGCACCTGGGCCCGCACATCCGGCAAAGAGCTGCGCGCACGTTACGAGCAGGCGCTGGCACAGGAACAGCAGCTCGATAACCGGCTTTAAACTATAGCAACTATAGCAGGTCTTTCAGTACAGACCAGGTATGTCTGGCGAGCAGCTTCTGCCCTTCTGCGTTTGGGTGCACCCCATCAGGCAGGTTTAAATGCCGCATGCCCGCTACCCCTTCCAGCAGAAAAGGCACGAAAGCCACATTGTTTTTGATGGCCAGCTCCCGGAAAAGCGCCCTGAACTCGGCAGCATAACGACCGGGCACAATGTCCGGTATTTCCATGCCCGAGAGGATGATCTTAACTTCCGGCCAGGTTCGCTTTGCTTTGTCCAGTATCTGTTGCAGGTTTATAGTTGTTTCGCGGGTAGGAATGCCGCGCAGCCCATCGTTGGCCCCCAGTGCCAGTACAAAAATGTGCACATCCAGGTGTAGCCATTTATCAAGGCGGTGCACCCCGGCCGCAGTGGTGTCGCCGCTGAGGCCGGCATTTATCACCTTATAGTTGGTGTAGCCATTTTCCTGCAGCTGCTGCTGTATCAGGGCCGGGTAGGCCTGGGTCTGGGCCAAACCATAGCCGGCGGTTAAACTATCGCCAAAGAACAGAATATTTTTCATAAGTGGGTGCGTTGGAAATGTGCCTGCTATAAAACAGCAAAGGGCTACCACCACCGGTAACCCTTTGCTGTTTTATAGTTTTAACTATAGTCTGTTAATCAATAGTGTGTTTCATTTGTTTCAGATGCTCGCATGTAGCCAGAGAGGCCTGTTTCTGCTTTTCTACCATCTGTACTACCTCCTGCGGCAGTTCGCTGCGGTGGTCAAGGGCATCGTTATAAGCTTTTTGGGCCCACTCCTCGCCATGCAGGTTCGATTCAATGATGGCTTCTTCGTCTTTGCCGGTTATACCTGCTTTCACATCCATCCAGCCACGGAAAATCTTGCCTTTTATAGTTGTGCTTTGCTGCGGCTCGGCGCCAACGCTGCGCAGTTTGCTGTTCAGCTCGTTCGAGAACTGCTGGCTCTGGCTCACAAGCTCGTTATAATAGGCCTTGTGTGCCGGGTCTCTGGTATCGCGCGCGGCAGCTTTGTATCCTTCTATTCTGTCGTTTACGAACTGGGTCAGCTCATTCAGTACCTCAGCCGTTCTGTCATTCATGTTTTGCATAGCTTTATTAAGTTTTTTCCTTATTTCAGAACGAAAAAAAGAACTAACAGTTATAAGAAACCCAAACAAAATACGTATGTTATCTATTGTATACGCAGTACGTTAAAGAGACAATCCGGAACTGTTTTGTGAGAAGATAACTTTTTATAGTACATTACACGCTACAAAATATGCTGCTGCGCCTGCGTATACTTGCGGCATTACTTTTGCATACTAAACGGGAGTACCACAAACTAAACTAAATGCTATCCTTGACAACCAGATTTAAAATAATTTCATCTGTACTGGCAGTGATCCTGCTCACAGCATCTTTCATTTTTTACCGCAACACCTCCTCACCCGAGGGTAAAGATGAAATACTGCTGAAAGTACTGATACAAGGCCTGAGCCAGGGGCACTTCCAGCCTGAAAAGCTGGACGATGCGTTCTCTAAAAAGGCTTTTAACCTGTATCTCGAGCGCCTGGACTACAACAAGAAGTTCCTGCTGGCATCGGATGTGGCCAAACTACGCCAGTACGAAACAACTATAGATGACCAACTACGCGCCGGCAGCTACGAGTTTTTCGACCTGTCTGCCAACCTGATAGAGCAGCGCCTGAAAGAATCAGAAGCTTATTATAAAGAGATACTTGCCAAGCCTTTTGACTTTACAAAAGACGAGACCATAGAAATTGATGGTGAGAAGCTGGCTTTTGCCAAAGACAAAAAAGAACTGAAGGAAGCCTGGCGCAAGCAACTGAAGTACCAGACGCTGGTACGCCTGGCCGATATGCAGGAAGAGCAGGAAAAAGCCAAAGGCGAGAAAAAAGAGACAAAAACGCTGGCTGAAATGGAAGTGGAAGCCCGCAAGAAAGTACTTGACCTGTACGACGACCTGTACGAGCGCCTGTACCGCATTAACCGCGACGACAGACGTGCTACTTACATCAACGCTATCGCGAACGTATACGACCCGCACACCGGGTATTTCCCGCCAAAGGCCAAGTCGGATTTTGATATTGAATTTACCGGCCGACTGGAAGGGATCGGTGCCTCGCTGCAGGAAAGAGATGGCCAGATTAAAGTAAACGAAATTGTTCCGGGCAGCCCGTCGTACATACAAGGCGACCTTAAACCGGGCGATGCCATACAGAAAGTAGCGCAAGGCAATAACGAGCCTGTAATTGTGGAAGGCATGCGCCTGGATGATGCCATACAGCTGATACGTGGTAAAAAAGGAACTGAAGTACGCCTTACTGTTAAGAAACCGGATGGCTCAACCAAAGTAATCCCGATCATACGCGATGTGATCGTGTTTGAAGAAACCTATGCGCAGTCGGCTATGATTGAAGGCGACAAGAAGATAGGCTATATTAAACTGCCCGGCTTCTATGCAGACTTTGAAGGTAACGGTGGCCCTAACAGCGCCGACGATGTGAAGCGTGAAGTAGAAAAACTGAAAGCCGCCGGCATGCAGGGCCTTGTATTAGACCTTAGAAATAACGGTGGTGGTTCGCTGGGCGATGCCGTGAAAATGGCTGGCTTATTTATAAACCAGGGGCCAATCGTTCAGGTAAAAACAGCGGGTGGCAAAGCCATTGTGCTCGACGACCGTGACCCACAGGTACAGTACGACGGCCCGCTGGTGATACTGGTTAACGCCAACAGCGCCTCAGCTTCCGAAATTCTGGCAGCTGCCATGCAGGATTATAAGCGTGCGGTTATCATTGGTAGCCCAACCTATGGCAAAGGTACAGTGCAACAGTTCTTTGAGCTGGATGAAGCCCTGCCGTCACAGTTTGATGCGTACAAGCCGTTTGGTGCCCTTAAGCTTACAACACAGAAGTTTTATCGTGTAAATGGTGGTACTACACAGCTGCGTGGTGTTATTCCGGATATTATCCTTCCGGATGCCTACACGTACCTGGAGTTTGGTGAGAAAGAGCAGGATTACCCACTTCCGTTCGATGAGATCAAGCCGGCAAAATACACTGTCTGGAGTGATCCTAAGCTGAACCTGACCCAGATCAAGGAAGCCAGCAAGGCCCGTATCAGCCAGAACAAGAGCTTTAACCTGATAAAGGAAAGCGCCGAGCGTTTGAAAAAGCAGTCGGAAAACACGGTACGTTCGCTGGCACTGCAGAAGTATATGGAAGAAGAAAAACGTGCCGAAGCAGAAGCCAAACGTTACGAAGAAGCACAGAAGGAAGTACCGGTATTAACTGTAAACAGACTGCCACAGGACCTGAAAGAACTCGGACCCGATACTGCTAAAGTTGCCCGCAACAAGGAGTTCCTGAAAAGCCTGAAGCAGGATATTTACCTGGAAGAAGCAGTTGAAGTAGTTGCACAACTGAAGTAATAACAAAATACAATATAGAAAAGAGCCGGCTATAGTTAGCCGGCTCTTTTCGTTTATGGTTAGGTCATGCCCATTTTGGAGAAAGGTCCTTTCTGCTACTTCTGCTGCAGGTTCTCAACCATGCAAGTTAGAAACCAACTATAGCCAGCCTGATATTAATTCGCCCGCGCTTCAAGAACATAAAAATCAGGTTGCCTTAACTATAGTTTTTTGTATGCCGCAAGTTTAGCGTCAGCGCAACTTGTGGTTGAATTTGGCGCCAGTTTGTGACTGGCGTTCTGCGCGAGCAGAAACTATAGTTTTACGGAAGGCTATAGTTGGGAAGATCTATAGTTATGAACATGGCGCGAGCGTCCTCGCTCGTGTCGAACTATAGTTTGGACCTCCGGCCCAGTCGGATCACAGATCCAACCTTATAGATAAGTCACGGATCAAAGATCCGCGCCAGCATAGGGTTATAGTTTAGGTGTAGTCTTACAGTTGAGGCTATAGTTCACAGCTATAGTTAAAACCATTATTTGCGTTGTCAGCGCCATTGTTGGTGTTTTCACCAACAATCCAACCGGTTTGGGGCTCGCTGCTGAAAACACACAGCAGATAGAAACAATGTTTCAGGAAGCAAGTGAAGACAAAACAAACTATAACACACCAAGAAAAAACAGCTTACTCAAGCGAAAAAGGTAAACGCTGAAAATTCTGATCCATCTCTTTCATCACTGGTCTGTAAAACAAAACAGCCTGCCGGGTGTCCGGCAGGCTGTTAAACTATAGGTATTGAAACGGATTAGTGTCTCACCATCTTAGTCTGGAAGTACTCTTTACCGGTTTCGATCAGTACCATGTAGATACCGGCCGGCAGGGTAGCTACTTTGCTGTTAAGCGCGTTTTGTGCAGCAGCCTGTGTACCGTTTACGCTTAGTACGTTTCTGCCTTCTGTAGAGTAAACTACCATGTTCACTTTAGCAGTCTGTGCTACACGCTCCGGCAACTGTAATTTAATGTTGCCGCCGTTAACGATAGTTGGGTAGATGCTGAACTGACCTTTTGTACCATCAGCTATGCCTGTAGGCGCATCGTTGGCTTCAATGGTTAAAGTGAAGGTTTTAGCAGTTCCAATTTCTAAGCCATTGCTTGCACCGGTTATTTCAAACACTACCAGCTCTGCTTCCTCCGTTTCAGTATCATCTACAATCGTTACATCAAACGAAGCAGTTGTAGCGTTGGCCGGGATGGTAACTGTTACAGTACCGTTCTCAGCACCCGCAATGGTATAGTCTGCAGCCGATGCAGTTGCACCTGCTTTAGGAGCTATAGTTACTGTTTGCGCTGTCGCTACTGCCTCAGCTACTGTCAGCGATACGGTAAATGTACCGGCATCTTCTGTCTTGCTTACTGAAGCCTGTGAGAAGGCAACTGCAACAGGGTAAGTAGTATTGGTAACTGTAAATCTTGCTGAAACCGGTAGGTGATCAGATGTAGTTGATCTGAAGTTAGGAATCAGGTTCAGCAGCTGCTCTTCGATAGCAATAGAGCTGGCTACATATTCATCTGTCAGCTCATTAGAAATAAAGATATGATCCAGGAAGCTTCTCAGTGAGCCAGACTCATACGTTACCTTATCCGCTTTGCTCAGGTCCAATGTCAGGGTGCTATAGTTGGCTTCATCAGCCACAAACACATCAAAAGAAGACTTCTGGTTTGTACCAACTACCGATACATCCACGTCATCGTTAAAGTCACCTAACAGGATCAGGTTTACGTTGCCGTACTGTGCAGCAAGCGAGTCGCTCAGTACTTTTGCATCGTATTGTCTTCTCTGGTAGTCCAGGTCGCTGTTATCGCCGTTGGCTTTTGCATGCAGGTTGATAACGTGAATGCGCTGCTTGGCACCATCGATGTTTGCTTCAAATTCCACCATGTATGGCAGGCGGCCACTTGCCCAGAACAGCTCGTCACCGGTAGGGTAATCAGTCAGGTTGGTTGTACCGGCTTTAATGTCGTTAAACAGTTTAGATAGCAGTACCTTGTCTTTTCTTACAGTTACTACGTCTGCTTTGTAAAGGAAACCGATCTGCTGTTGGCCTGTAACAGGTTTTGTGATGTAGGTATAGCCTGTTGCAGCAGCAAGTTCTGCTATCTTGGCATCATCTGCCACTTCCTGCACACCAATGATATCTGCATTCAGGTGCTCTATTACTTTCTTAGCGTTCTCAAACTGAAGCTCTTCGTTTGATGGCCCCTGGCCGGTTGCACCAAACCACTTCATGTTCCAGGTTACTACATCCAGCGTGTTAGACTTCAGTAAAGATGAACCTGACAACATACCACGCGTTATCACTGTTTCGCCGCTTGTGAAGGTTACTGCGCCAGTGTAAAGGTGTGCTGTAGCTGATGGTGCAAAACGTACAAATACTTCGTTGTTAGCAGCAGCTTCAGCAGCAGTATAAGTTAATGTAGCAGCGTAGGTTGTGCCATCTTTCGACAGCTCGAAGTTAGCCGGTGCTGACAGTACTACATTCTCATCAAAACCAACTGCACTGAATGTAAACTTCATGGCATCAGATGTGCTGCCTGCAGCCGTTTCCGGGAAGTTCATTACAATGTTTGAGGTGCTCAGGTAGTTTGCTACACCTTTCACTTCAAAGTTGTCCAGTGTCCAGCGCGGGGCGCTTTCGGTGGTAGAGGTATAAACAAAAGCTACGTAGGTGTTTGCTGACTTATAGTCCAGCAGGCCAAGGTTTTCCAGCAGTTTCCACTCATCAGCTTCATCAGCAGGAAGCGATACAAGCTCTGTCCAGGTAGCGGCAGAAGGAGCACCAGTACCGCTATAGTTTGTAGATACCATTACTTTCAGGCCGTCACCTGCAAATTTGGTTCTGTAGTTAAAGCTTACAACCGGAATATCGAAGCCCGCCAGGTCAAGAGCCGGTGAGATCAACCAGTCTTCGTTTTCCTGGTTTCCACTTGCAAAACCGCTCATCTGCACAGCATTTGTCATTTTACCATCGGTACCAGGTGTTCCGAATGTAGTACATGCCCAGGTCTGATCGCCGGTTACGCTATACTGCATCCAGCCGCCAGCTATAGTTGCGTTGCCTGTACAGGTGTTGAAGTCCTGTGCGTATGGGCTGTGGCTTATTACTGTAGCAGCTACAGTTACAGTTGCTGCACCTGTGCTTGTGTGGGTAATATTACCATTTACAACACCAAAAGTAGATGGTGATACTTTCACATAAACCGTTGCTTCAGAGGCTAATTCAGCAGCTGTAAATTCGATTTCGGCAGCGTAGGTTCCGCCTGCAGTTTTGGAAACCAAGAATGGAGCATCGGCTGTAACTTTAACAGGAGCTTTCAGGTTGGTAGCTGTGAAAGTATAGCTGCCGGTCTGTGCTTTCTCAATAATGGTCTCGCCAAGGTTAAGGGAACTTGGAGCAAATATAGCAGGCGTTGTAGAGCCCGACTCAAACTCGATCTTAAAGTCATCGACAGCATACATACCATCTGAGCCAACGTTATCCGCATCTGCCCAACGAATCCAAAGGGTAGTGCCTTCTGCCCAGCTGATGCCACCCAGGTCAAGCGAAATAGCAGTTCTGTTAGCAGCATCGTTACCGTTCACAGCAGCAGCTACTTTTGTTGTTGTTAATATTTCAACAAGGTCAAGCTCTGTCTTTTCAATCCAGGTTGCGTTCGCATCATCCAGCGAGGTTGCATTCAAACTATAAGCAAATTTTACTACCTCATGGTGGTCATCACGGCTACCACTTTTCCACTGCTCCATCATCGCGGAGATCTTGATCTGGTTAAGGGTGTTGCCTGTGTTGTTGGTAAAGGCTGCGCCGAAGGCAGGCATTGTAGAGCCGGAGGCTAATGTACCTAACGCTCTGTCTGTATCAAGACCAACACTATAAACTGCTCCGGAGGTAGCACTACCATCTGAAACAGTTGGTGCCAGCGCCTGACCTATAGTACCGCTACCAGCAAGTCGCAGGCCAGACCATCCAGTTGGGTAACCACTACTCAAAGCATCAAAATTCTCGGTGTAGGGGGATTGCTGAAGGTTTACCTGCCCGAATGCCGTGCTGCTGCCAAGCCAGGCACAGCAAACCAGCACTAATGCGCAAAGTTTTTGTAAATGTTTACTCATAATAAAGGTTGTGTAGGTTGATTGATTACAGATTGGGGAATGCGGGGCCCACAGGCACAGGGTATGCCAAAACAGGTAATTAGATCTGTGCAGAGCTGATGCATAACACAAATCTAATAATTAAGCAGTTACTATATGTTATGTAGATGTGATATTATTATAGCAAAAAGCAAATACTGTAAAAAATACAACTATAGTTGGCAAAGTACAAGCTCTATATATTACTACCTATAGTTGTATTTACCTGCTGTTATACTATCTCCAACGCCTGCTCTAAGTCGCGTATCAGGTAATCAGCATCTTCCAGACCTATGTAAAACCGGATCATAGTAAAAGGCAGGCTCGATTTATAGTTGCCCTCGGCATAAGATGCAGCCACCGGGTAGATCAGTGATTCGTGACCACCCCAGGAGGCCGCCATTAAAAAATGTTTGAGAGTGTCGCAAAACTGCTCTACCTGTTCAATTTTAGTTGCTTTCAGGGTTATGGTGAACTGGCCGGTATTGCTGCGCATCTGCTTCTGGGCGAGAGCATACTGCGGGTTTGTTTCCAGGAACGGATACAGGATCTGGTCAACTTTCGGGTGCTGGCTCAGGTATTCTACCACTTTTCGGGTAGTAGCGGCAATGCGTTCCATACGTACGGGCAGCGTACGCAGGCCACGCAATAGAAGCCACGCTGCATGCGGATCAAGGATAGCGCCCAGGGTCATGTACTCCTGTACAAAAATCCTGTTTATCGTATCGTGTTTCCCGCAGATAACGCCGCCCATTACATCCGAGTGCCCGCCAATGTACTTGGTGCAGGAGTGCACCACTAAATCTACACCCATTGCCAGTGGGTTCTGGAAAAGCGGTGTGGCAAAACTGTTGTCGATGATGGTGCTGCAGTTATGGGCTTTGGCAATGGCAACTATAGCTTCAATATCCTGTAGTTCAAAGGTAAACGAGTTGGGGCTTTCGAGGTAGAGTAGTCTGGTATTTGGTTTCAGGGCGTTTTTATAGTTGTTGGCATCTGTTCCATCCACCATCGTTACTTCTACTCCAAAGCGTGGCAAAAACCGCTGCATCAGGGCGTTGGTCCACGAGTATGGCTTTTTAATGCACACCACATGGTCGCCGGCCTTTACCTGCGATAGCACCGCTGCAGATACCGCTGCAATACCGCTACCAAACGCAATGGCATGCTCCGCTCCTTCCAGGGCTGCCATCTTTTTTTCGAGCATGGTTACCGTGGGGTTGTTGCCGCGTGTATAGAAATAAACGTCCGGTTCGTGCTTCAGCATTTCACGCATTTCGGCCACGGTTTTACAGGCAAAATTGCTGGTCTGGATAATGGGCGGCGCCACAGAATTATAGTATAGTTCGCGGTCTTCGCCAAGCTCGTTCAGGATGTAGGAAAGCTCCATAATTTATAGTTTATCTCTATAGTTTTCTTAATACTATACCACAGATTTTATAGTTGCTTACAGGCTCTTTTTCAGGGATTTACAGCACACGAAAACTTTCTCACAAAACAATATACAGCTCACTGATTTACAGTCAATTAAATTACTTTTACAATAGTAAAAAACTGCTTTTTTTGCAACTGATAAGTGCTCTGAAATGTTGAGTATACATGAAAGAGAAAGAAGAAGAAAACGTTGTTGCCCTGTACGCTGGAGAGCAGCAGCAGGAAGATAAGGAGTGGCAGAAATCCATACCGGCACAGGTGTTTCTGAACTACTTTTTTGCGATCAATTACCATATAAAAAACACAACCGGCAATGGCCTGGAGCAGCTTGCTTTCTTCAGGGAAGCCAAGCCGGAGCTTACCGAAAAAGACATTGAAGCTGTAAAGCGTTTGCTGCTGAACAGTTGGAGCACCGAGTATGCCTTGCGTGCTACCGCTGAGCTCGGCGACGAAGCGTATATGCGTAATGCGCTGCACTGGACGTTCCCGCAGGCTTACTACACTGTGTTTGCCGGACTACAAGCATTTCTGCGCACACGCGGTGTAAACTCCAGTAACGATGCTCTGGTGCTTCGCGAAGCTGGCCGCCTGGTGGTGAAGAATGCCTACCCGCACGCTATTAGCTTTTATGCATCCGGCCATTTCGACGATTTTAACATTCACCGTTTGCCGCTGGCACACTACAAGCCGGGCTTACAGATAGCAGGTAAAGAGCTGGAAGCACAGGCACAGATCGGGCAGTTCCTGAGAACGACGCGCCGCATGAAAGCCAAAGCTATTCGCCAGAATGTGCAGGGCAATCCGACAACTGCCATACGTAGCAGCAAAACAGGTGAGGTGCTGCAGAAGTTTGGACCACAGCACTGGCAGCAGTTAACGTGGCGCATTGGTTATACTTCACTGTTCGACCTGATGGCACGACTGCGCATTTCCAGCTCACACCGCGAGATCGAGCGCTTTGTGCAGGCTGAGATCGACTTTAAACTGTTCCATGAATCGCTACTGGAGATTGTGAGCTATCTGAATGGCATACACGAAGCGTACGTGGCACAGGCTATGAGCATTGAGCAGTACGAAGCTTTTGTAAAGGAGCTACCGAAGCATCTGCAAAACTCGTTTGTTGCGGCAAGGTTACAGGAAACTATAAAACCACTTCTGCGCCCCGACGAAGATTACCAGCTCGGCGCAGCTGCCTAAGATTTTCCATTTTTACTTTTCCGAAACTCCTGCTGGCTTGTGCTGGCAGGAGTTTTTTATGGAATTCACCCCTTCCCAACTTTCCCCTAAGAACAGGGAAAGGAGCTTGGCTATAGTTTTATAGTTGAAGCTATAGTTCACACAATTCGCTGGCGCGGGTTTGTAACCCGTGTCTAACTATAGGGTTGAGTTTATAACTCAACTGGCCCGGCAGGGACAGATATACAATGGCAGTAGCGTTCTATAGTTACAGCATTAACCCACCCCTACCCCTCCCTAGAGGGGAATTTCTGCCTTTGATATAGTTTCAGTTATCGTTCTATAGTTTACTGAGAAATCCAGTAAATCCTTAAACCCTGATTCAGACAAACTTTTTAACTCCTAAACTCTCTAACTCCTACACTCCCAAACTCTCACAATTATTCATTAATTTTGCAGCTTGATTTTTAGACGTCAATTTTAGTAATAAATCGCATGCAACTAAGCGAACAGGAACTGCGCCGCCGCCATGAGCGCGAAGAGCTGGAGAAAATGGGTATCAACCCCTATCCATCTGAAACATTTGAAGTTACGGCTACTGCCAAAGAGATAAAGGAGAATTTCGATAAGGATAAGAACAACTACCAGGAAGTAACGCTGGCAGGTCGTTTAATGAGCCGCCGCATTATGGGTAAGGCATCTTTTGCAGAGCTGATGGACAGCACGGGCCGTATCCAGATTTATGTTTCACGTGACGACATTGCGCCGGGCGAGAATAAGGACCTGTACAACACGGTATTCAAAAAAATGCTGGACATCGGTGATTTTATCGGTATCAAAGGCTATGCGTTCGTTACACAGGTAGGTGAGATTTCTGTTCACGTTACAGAACTGAAAGTGCTTACTAAATCGTTGCGTCCGCTGCCTATAGTTAAGCGTGAGATTGATGAGAATGGCAACGAGATTGTGCACGACGGCTTTACTGACCCTGAGCTGCGCTACCGTCAGCGTTACGTAGACCTCATAGTTAACCCGCATGTGCGTGAGACATTCAAGAAGCGTACGCAGCTGGTTAGCACTATGCGTAACTTCCTGTCAGAGAAAGGTTACCTGGAAGTGGAAACGCCAATCCTGCAGCCTATCCATGGTGGTGCAGCGGCTCGTCCGTTTAAAACGCATCACAACACGCTGGACATGACGCTGTACCTGCGTATTGCCAACGAACTATATTTAAAGCGCCTTATAGTTGGTGGCTTTGATGGCGTGTTCGAATTTGCCAAAGACTTCCGTAACGAAGGCATGAGCCGTTTCCACAACCCGGAATTTACGGTGATGGAGCTTTACGTTACTTACAAAGACTACAACTGGATGATGGACCTGGTGGAGGAAATGGTAGAGAAAGTTGCCCTTGCCCTGCACGGTAAAACAGAAGTTCAGGTTGGCGAGAACGTGATCAACTTTGCCCGCCCATGGAAGCGCTACACCATGTACGAAGCCATCGAGCACTTCACCAAGATCGATATTTCGAACATGGAAGAGCCGGAACTGCGCCAGGCTGCTCAAAAATTGGGCATCCATGTAGATCCAACTATGGGTAAAGCTAAGATCATTGATGAGATCTTCGGTGAAACTGCTGAGCCAAACCTGATTCAGCCAACTTTCATTACCGATTACCCTGTAGAGATGAGCCCGCTGGCCAAAAAGCACCGCAGCAAGCCAGGCTTGGTAGAGCGTTTCGAAGCAATCTGTAACGGTAAAGAAATATGCAACGCCTTCTCTGAACTGAACGACCCTGTTGATCAGCGTGCCCGTTTTGAAGAGCAGCTGGAGCTTGCCAAGCGTGGCGACGTAGAAGCCATGGCGCTGGATGAAGACTTCCTGAGAGCATTGGAGTATGGTATGCCGCCAACCGCAGGTTTAGGTGTTGGTATCGACCGTTTAACCATGATCATGACCAACTCTAATTCTATCCAGGATGTGCTGTTCTTCCCGCAAATGAAGCCGGAGAATAAGGATAAAAAAGAAGATGAGAAAGCAGACTAACAATAGCTGCAACTATAGTTTAAAACAAAAACGCCCCGCATTACTGCGGGGCGTTTTTTATAGTTTATAGTTTGTTACAGGCAACGCTGCATATTGGTGCCACCTGTCGGGCCTAAAGCAGGGTCGGTGTTTGTGGTGTTTACTTCAGTGCTGCTCTGGTTAGTAAGGTTCTGGTAATGGTTCATGCGGCTTGGCTCTGAGCCAGAATTACTCTTGTTTGTCCAGGAGCTTACTTTGTCTTTGGTGCTGCCAAAGCTCTTGGTTACCCTATCGCCGATACGCGAGGCTGAGTTAGCTACTTGCTTACGTAAGTCTTTTCCTTTTTCGGGAGCCAGCAAAATACCGGCAAGTATACCTACACCTGCTCCTGCCAATACACCGGCAATTACTTTCCCGCCGGATGTGCCTTTGCGCTTTGTAGTTTCAGATGAGTAGGATGATGTTCTGGCAGGAGTTCTGTGGCCAAGGGCGTCACGCTCGCTGCTGCCTGAATAAGACGATGATGATCTGTCGTAGTTGCTTCTCCAGTTATTGGACGAAGCAGGGGTCGTGCTCTGGGATGTTGTTCTTACATTGGAGTTAGTATAGTTCGATCTGCTCTCCCCCAATGATCTGTTATCCATGTTTGTTTTCATAGGTATAGTTTTTTTAATCTTAAAATTAGTAAACGGTAATGCGTGTTCCCTTAGTATAAACGAACTGCTTGCACTAAAGTTAAAAATATAAAGCGCCTGCCCCGTAAACGGAGCAGGCGCTTTAAACAGTAACAGGTACATAAGGGCCGCCTCAGCGAGTATTACCTACTCCGGCCCGGGCAGCACCCGGTACTTGCAAAAAATCAGGCATTGCCACCACCGGTTGTAGTTCCGCCAGTAGTAGTGCCACCAGTGGTATTTCCAGTTGTTTTGCCGGCACCACCTGTATTACCTGAGTTCGAGCCACCAAATTTATCCATAGCGCTCGCTTTCATGTTTTTGATCTCATCTAAGCCAGTCTGCAGGTTCTTCTCCAGATCTTTGCTCATTTTAGAGGCCCATTTTTTTACACTTGTTCTGGTAGCTTCGCCTGTGTCAGGGGCCATCATTAAACCAGCAATAACACCGGCGCTTGCGCCAGCCAGCAGAGCTAACAATATTTTTCCGCTATTGTCCTTCATAGTAGTATTTTTATTTTACGATTGATATAGTTTTTTCACAATATGTGTGTTCTGATAACGTCGAAATATAGCATTTAGTTATATCTATACTACAGAATAGCATTATTATTTATCGTACACTACCAAAACCGCCCTATACTGTTGCTAAATCAATCCCGTAACGTCCTTATTTATTGCCTGTAGTTGTGCCTGCGTCGTCTTCTGTAATCTCGTCATAGTTCTCGCGGAGCTGGCTTTTCACATCGTCCCAGGAGCCGTGCATTACCAGTTCTTCGTCTTCGTTGGTTTGTGTACCTCTGATTTTGCTCAGCCATGTCTTCATGGTTTTGTTCAGCTCGTCGCTCGATTTGCTAAGGCTACGCATCACGCCTTCGCGGGTGGTTTTGCCGTTGTCGGGTGCCAGCATAATACCAGCCACAATGCCCGCTCCTATTCCAGTGAGCGTGGCCATCAGAATCTTTCCGTTCTTATCCATTTTTATTTTCGATGATTTATTTATTCAGGAAGTGCCGGCAAAGCAGGCAGTCTCCAACTTTGAAATAAAGGCGTATACTCCTACAATAATTTGTATTTTCGCGCTTCAGAATAACATACGGCTACTATACTTGTTAGTTAACCCGGGTATACCAACCGCTTTGTTTCTGAGCCTAACGCTTTACTTATACTATAACTATGAAGAAATCTGTTACCCTGCTCGCGCTGGCTTTTATTGCCGGCCTTGGTGGCTGCAAAACCACCAAAGAGCAAACCGCCTGCATCGACCCGACCAAGATTAACCCGGACGCTATTTGCACCATGCAGTACGACCCTGTTTGCGGCTGCGACAACAAAACGTATGGTAACGCCTGTGTTGCCATCAATGCCGGGGTTACCTCCTTCGTTAAAGGCGAATGCCCTACCCAGAATTAAGCTTACATTTGAGAGAGATGAGCGAGAAAAGATACATCAAGCAGACAAAGCCGTTCCGGGTGCCAACCACCGATGGCAAGCTGATAGAAGAACATTTCGGGCATGCATCTACGCGCACCGATGCGTTTAGCGTAGCCCACATGGTAGCGCCCCCACACTGGAGCGAACCACACCAGACTCCCGATTTTGATGAGATAACCATCGTTACCCGCGGCCGGAAACTCATAGAGATCGATGGCGAAGAAGTAGAGGTAAAAGCCGGCGAAACCATTCTTATAAAAGCTGGTACCCGCATTCGCTACGCCAATCCGTTTGATGAAGAAACCGAGTACTGGTCAGTCTGCATCCCAGCCTTCGACATAAATTCCGTTCATCGCGAGGATAGTTGATTTGGAGATTTGAAGATGCCCCGGAAACTATAAATTTGAAACGCCGCTGCTATAGTTTAGCGCGGCCAGAGACCGTGGGCAGATCACACTCGCGGGACGCGAGCGAGGGCTATAAAACAAAAATGCCCGGCTAAACTATAGCCGGGCATTTTTATTTATTCAGTGTGCGAAGATCATTTTCAAATCTTCAAATCTCCAAATCTTCAAATCTACTTAGAGATCATCTCCACGATATCCTCAGAGATACCCATAGATGAGAAGCCGCCGTCGTGCATCAGGTTTTGCATGGTTACGTAGCGGGTCAGGTCCGAGAACAGGCTCACGCAGTAATCAGCGCACGCATCGGCCGGGGCGTTGCCAAGCGGCGACATTTTATCGGCATAATCAAAGAACGCATCGAAACCACCTACACCGGTACCGGCCGTAGTTTTAGTTGGCGACTGAGAGATAGTGTTTACACGGATTTTTTTGCTGCGGCCTAAACGGTAGCCATAGTTGCGGGCAATCGACTCCAGTACTGCCTTGGCATGCGACATATCGGTATAATCCGGGAATACGCGCTGTGCTGCAATGTACGACAGGGCAACGATAGAACTCCATTCGTTCATGGCATCCTGCTTTTCAGCTACGTGCATTACTTTATGGAACGAAATAGCCGAAATGTCCAGTGTTTTCAGGAACCACTCATAGTTCAGGTCATTGTAGGGTTTGCCTTTACGGATATTCGGGCTCATGCCGATAGAGTGCAGTACAAAGTCGATCTTACCACCCAGTATTTCCTGCGCCTGCGTAAACAGGTTTTCCAGGTCTTCTACCGATGTAGCGTCAGCCGGAATGATCTGCGCATTGCAGTGCTCGGCCAGTTTGTTTATCTCGCCCATACGCATGGCAATCGGGGCATTTGTCAGTACAAACTCTGCTCCTTCTTCATGCGCGCGCATGGCTACTTTCCAGGCTATAGATTTTTCATCCAGCGCACCGAAAATGATTCCTTTCTTTCCTTTTAAAAGATTGTTGGACATTTCTTTATCAAGTTAATTTTGTTCCTTTTTCAGAATTCCCGATGCAAACGATAAGCTCCCGGAATTACACGGCAATATAGCAATAACTAAGTACAACTCAAGATACAAAACCAACGGCTGCTATAGTTTGGCGCGCATTTTTGTACGCCTGCAGCCGATCGCCTGAAGTAAAAAACCCTTCTCTGTTCAGGAGAAGGGTTTGCTATAGTTTATGTTTACAACGAGAGCAACTCTTTTGCACTTTGGTAAGCATTGGCACTTGGGTTAGCACCGGCAATCATGTGGGCAATCTCGTTCACGCGCTCTTCTTCGTTCAGCTGCTTAATGCGGCTTATGGTGCGGTCTTCGCGGTCTTCCTTGTACACAAAGTAATGATAATCGCCTTGTGCGGCAATCTGCGGTAAGTGCGAAATGGCAATGATCTGGTGTTTCTGGGCCATCTGCTGCATCATTCGGCCTACTTTTACGGCTACCTCCCCGGAAATACCTGTATCTATCTCGTCGAAAACTATAGTTGGCAGCGCAGTCTTATCGGCCAGCATATATTTTACGCTCAGCATCAGACGAGAGAATTCACCACCTGAGGCGGCTTTTACCAGCGTTTGCGGTTGCGCCCCTTTGTTGGCACTGAACAGGATACTGATCTCGTCGGTGCCGGTGGCAGACGGCTGGGCCTCTTTGTGCTGGATAACAATGCGCGCGTTCGGCATGCCCAGGTCGGCTACCAGGTTGTGTAACTCTTGCTCAAATTTGGCAAACGAAGCCTGACGACGATCCGATAGCTCCTTCGCTTTTTTCAACACCTCCTGGTAGGCTGCATCCATCTCCTTCTTGGTTTTGGCGATGGCTGTGTCCAGGTTAAGCACGTTGCCTACTTTGGCCGATAGTTCTTCCTGAATTGCCAGTAACTCGGCTATAGTTTGTACCTGGTGCTTGCGCTGCAGGGTATAGATCATGTTCAGGCGCTCCTGCACTTCCAGGGTGCGCTGCGGATCGGCTTCGGTTTTGCGTTCGGCATCTTCCAGTTCCCCGGCAATGTCGTTCAGCTCTATCAGGGCGCTGTCCACCCGCGATTTCAGTTCCTCGTATTTCTGAGAGAACTGCGCTAACTGGCCAATCAGGTACGAGGTATCTTTAAGTGCAGAGGTGATGTTGAAATCTGATTCTGTAAGGCTTTGTACTGCCTGCGTCAGCTTCAGTTTGATGTCTTCGGCATTCTCAAGTTGCTTCAGCTCTTCTTCCAGCGCTTCCTGTTCTTCGGCCTGCAGGTTGGCTTCTTCAAACTCGTTCAGCAAAAAGGTATTGTAATCCAGCTCCTTCTGCGACTGTGCCAACTGGTCTTCCAGCTTCTTATAGTCCGACTCCAGCTTTTTGTAAGTACGGTAGGTTTCGCTGTAAGCTTTCAGGTACGACAGGTTTCCGGCATAAATGTCCAGCGAGGTGTTGCCCGCATAAATATCCAGGATGTTCAGCTGATAGCTGGTGTCGCCCAGTTGCAGCGTATCGTGCTGCGAGTGCACGTCCATCAGGTTCTCACCAATTTTGCGGATCACATCCAGCGTTACCGGTGTGTCGTTCACAAAAGCTCTTGACTTACCACTTGGGCTTATCTCGCGGCGCAGGATGCAGGTGTTATCAAAATCCAGGTCTTCGGCCGTAAAAATTTCCTGCAGGTTGTACTGCGAAATATCAAAAACGCCCTCAATCACACATTTCTGATCCTGGTTAAAAAGCAGTTTTGTATCGGCGCGGTTGCCCAGCAGCAGGCCAATAGCGCCCAGCATAATGGATTTACCGGCACCGGTCTCACCGGTTATAATATTAAGTACCGGCGATGGGTGCATCTCCAGCTGCTCGATCAGCGCGTAATTCTTTATTTTAAGGTCTATTAACATAGATTGATGCTCGGGACTATAAACTTAAGATGTAAGACATTATGCCTACCCGAAAGTTCGGAAATTCTGTTATTTTTTTTACCAGCCGCAACTATAGTTTATGCCGGTTTCAGGATTTAAAGTTAAGCCGGATCGCAAAATAAACTATAGTTACCAGGCAGCTTCTATATCGTAAATAATTTCCTGGATCTGGTTTGTTGGTAATACGTGTTTGCTCTGGCGCATATCCTGCAGGGTTATAGTTTCGGGTGCGGTATGCAGCAGCTTGCCTGTTACCACTACTCTGCTGCGCAAAACCACCTGCACGGCCGGCCGCGTGAGCAGTTCCATCACATGTTCCTGTAGTTTAATTCCGGGGATTCGTATCTGGCGCTTGCCCATGTAATTGCTGGCTAAACTATAGTTTAGCTTCCGTGAAGATACGCGCTTTACCTGAGATTCTAAAGTGTCAGCGTTTGAGCAGCTGATCGTATTTGGTACGGTTGGTTGGGTCGGCTTCGGTCAGTAATGTATAGGCCGTTTGCTTGGCTGCCGGCGGCGCTGTTTTAAACATGTTCAGCAGCTCATCCGACTTGGCATCGAAGAATGAGCGAACGATAGCGGAGCCGGGCTTTTGCTTATTCAGACGTTGTACTTCCTGCAGCGCTTCCAGCACATTCTTGCGGGCTTTTTCCGGGTCTTCGGCCATCACATCCAGGCCCAGTCGGTGCATTTTATACAAGCCTTCGCGGAACTGTGCAAACTGCGGGTCCTGCATGTTATCGATCAGCCAGTAACGGTTGCGGTTGCTGTCAAAGGCTTTCCAACCCGGGTAGTTCGTGCCCTGCGACGAGGCCAGGTTCACTACGCTTCTCGCCTTGTCAAAGGCCTGTCCGCCACCAAGTCTGCCAAAACTGTCGTTATCCATCCCGATGATCATGTAGGCATAAAAAGCCAGCATCGAGGTCAGGTTAGAACTATAGTTGTTGTCGGCGTACTGCAGCAGCTGGGCGTTGGTGTACTCAAAGGTCCAGTCTTTATCTATAAAACTAAACAGCGTGGATTCGTAGCCAGTGCCATAAGCCGGCCTCACCGACACAATCTGCACATTGGCTTTAAACATCCCAATCTGGGGCATTTCGGTCAGGTTAATGAGCAGGCGGCACTTGATGCGCTCCTCCGCACCATAGGATTGGTTGGTCCAGCGCTGGGTGTTCATCAGTTCTTCTATGCGGGTCTGCATTTCGGAAAACAGCTGCCTGTCCGTAGACTGTATCTGGTCGCTGTTCACTACCACATCGCACAACAGCTCCTGGGCTTTCGCTCCAAGTGTTGCTATCGTCAGCATTACCAGCAATAGAAGTTTCTTAGCCATGTAGTCGGTCCCAAACTATGTTTACAATATCCTGCGCCACTTCTGTTTTCTGCTTCAGCTCAAACGCGGTGGTTTTATCAGGCTCTATTATAGTTATCTTATTGGTGTCGTGCTTAAAACCGGCGCCTTCGTCACGCAGCGAGTTCAGCACGATCATATCCAGGTTCTTTTTTTTCAGCTTTTCGGCAGCGTTGGCACTTTCGTTGTCGGTTTCCAGAGCAAAACCCACCGAAAACTGGTTTGGCTTTTTCTGCTTGCCCAGCGCCGCTGCTATATCAACGTTTTTAACAAGTTCTATTGTCAGTTCGTTGCCGGCTTTCTTAATTTTTTTATCTGCTACTACCTTCGGCTTATAGTCGGCAACGGCTGCTGCGTAAACTATAATATCCGCCTCATCCGCATGTGCCAGTACGGCAGCATACATCTCGTCGGCGGTGGTTACGGGTAATACGGTTATAGTTGGGTCGTCGGTTTTCTGGTTGGTTGGCCCTGAAACCAGAATTACCCTAGCGCCACGCGCAGCAAAGCAGGCCGCCAGCGCAAAACCCATTTTACCAGTCGAGTGATTTCCTATAAACCGGACTGGATCGATAGGTTCGTAGGTTGGCCCTGCGGTCAGCAGTACGGTTTTGCCTTTAAACGATCTTTCCATCCCGGGCAAAAAAATTCTGAAGTACGTCCATTATTTCTTCGGGCTCCGCTAATCTCCCCTGCCCTACCAGGCCGCTGGCCAGTTCGCCGTAGCCTGCTTCTATAATATGGTTGCCGTAGCCGCGCAGTTTGGTAAAGTTGCTCTGTACCGATGGATGCTGGTACATATCCAGGTCCATGGCCGGGGCCACAAAAACAGGGCAGCGTGCTGATAAGTAAGTGGCTGAAAGCAAATTATCGCAGAAGCCGTTGGCAAATTTGGCTACTGTGTTGGCGCTGGCCGGGGCCACAACTATAGCATCAGCCCATAAGCCGAGGTCTACATGGTTGTTCCAGAGGCCGCCTTCGTCGCGCACAAAGTGGGTAAGCACGGGCCGTTTGGAGAGGGTGGCCAGTGTGAGCGGGGTTATAAACTCAGAAGCAGAAGTGGTCAGGATCACCTGCACTTCTGCTTCTGCTTTTACGAGTAAGCGGACCAGTAACGCAGCTTTGTAGGCCGCTATACTTCCGCAAACTCCCAGTATTATTTTCTTATGCCGGAGCATGTGCTGCAATTACAGCGTTTCTTCTTCGGTTGGCTCCTCTTCCGGGTTGCGCACATACACTTTACCTTCCAGAAACTCCTCAATAGCAAGGCTGGTTGGCTTTGGCATGCGCTCGTAGTATTTAGAGATCTCGATCTGCTCACGGTTCTCTAACACTTCTTCCAGGTTATCTACTGTAGTGGCAAACTCGGCCAGTTTAGAGTTCAGCTCTTCTTTCAGCTTCACAGAGATCTGGTTCGCTCTTTTAGAGATAACTGCCACAGACATGTATACGTTGCCGGTCTGCTCTGCAAAGTCGGCCATGTTGCGTGTTACGATTGATGATGGAACTGCTGCCATATATAGTTTATACTTATGAATTTGCTTGGTTATTTTTTGCGTTCTTGATTCTCTCCAGCTCAGCCAGGGTGTTGTCGTAAATTTCGTTGGCTGTACGCATATACTGGCTGTCAGGATACTGGTCTACAAAGTTCTGGTAGAAATCCACTACCTCAAAGTAGCGCTCCTCCTGTTTGTTCGGCACACTTTCTTTGGCATACTCGTACTGCGATTCTATTTTCAGGAAAGCGGCTTCCTCGGCGTATGGCGACGAAGGGTAGTTCTGCTGGAAATTTGTTAAGGCCACTACAGCGGCTTTGAAATAACGAATCTTGTGGTATAGTTTGGCACTTTCAAAAGACTTGCGGTCGAGCTTCATGTTCAGGTCATCCAGAATCTCGTTTGCTTCTGCCTGGTGCTCGCTTTCCGGGTAACGCTGAATAAATTCCATTACCGCGTCCATGGCTGTCAGGGTGCTGGCCTGGTCCTGCTCAAACTTCGGCGACTGGTTATACAGCGATTTTACCTGCATAAACATGGCTTCCTCCGCTTTAGGGCTGCGACCATAGATGGTATAAAAGTTACGGAAATACGTCTCGCTCAGCAGGTAATTGCCCAGTTCATAGTTAGCACTGGCCTGGTAAAACAGAGCGTCTTCGGCCTGTTGTGTACCTGTCATTAAAGGTGTTACGGCATCCAGCAACTCAGCTGCACGGTAGTAATCGCCTTTTTTATAGTACTCCACCGCAGCTTCATACTTTTTCTGTACATCGTTGCTTTTCAACAGCTTCTGGTAATTACCACAGCCTGCTACAGTAAACAGCAGCGCCAGAAGCACAACAATATGGGAGAGTCTTTTCTTCATGAACGGGCAAAATTATACAATATCCAACTGATTTACAACAATACGAAGGATCACGACTGATTTAAATAGTTATTGCCTGCGCGTGTCAGCCCCGGGCTTTTGTGTATTGCGCTTACGTGCCGGTTTTACCTGTTTTTTCTGTTTGGCAGCAGGTTTTGGTTTGGCCTTTGGTTTAGGCGCCACCGGTGCTCTGGCGGCAAATACATCCGGGCGCGTAGGCCGCAGTTCACCCAGCCAGGCAAAGCCTTCCAGCTGCCTGTCGGTAGGTTGCAGTTCGTGCGGCGGTATAAAACTGGCATCCGGATTTACCAGAAACGAGATACGGTTGAGTTTATTTTCTGCAAACAGTAAAACCATGTTACTGCAGATGGCCTTGTTCATGCCGGTCAGCGTGGTATCGTTCTCAATGGCAAAGTAAATGCTCTCGCCGTTGCCATTTACGTTCACGCGTTTCAGATCACCGTCTGTAAAAAAGGCTACCATGTTACGGCCCTTCACCTGGTTATAGTTCTGCAGGGTGTCCTCGGAGGCCATAAAGGCGTTGCTGTACATATACATGCGGTCGATGTTACGGTTGCGCAGGTACATGTGGATGGTGTCGGCTACCAGCTGGTTGTTTTCGCTCCAAAGCACAGGTTTTACATTCATGTGCATTACCGAGTCGGTACGGTTAAAGCTAAGCGAGTCGCATTTGCCCTGCAGGTCTTTCTTAAAGATCTTCACATTGTTAAACGCAAACAGCATGCTTTTTCCGTTCGGCCCCTGTGCTTCGCGCGAGATCAGCGAATCGGCAGCCAGGAAAAGGGTATCGGTTTCCATAATGCTTTCCATCACCGGGCTGCCGGATACTTTGGCCACCCCGCGGTCGCGCCAGTAGCGGCCTAATTGCCCGCGCACGGTCACATCATCTTTCAGCGACCGGAGCGATACATTTTTGCGGGCCACACCATAGCCTGTGTTCTGGTCATAGTATAGTTCATCGCCACCTAATCGGTACTCCGGTGTCAGGATATAGGCATTTCTGCCGAAGTTCGAGATTTTGGTGATGGTGTTGTAAGTACCCTGCTCTGCATACAGGTCGCCGCGCTGCCCTTTGATAACCGTTGGTCCCAGGAAGTAAACCACCTTGGTCAGGGTGTTGTAACGCATGTTTTCGGCGGTAATGTTATAGTCGGCGGTCCGTACTTTTACATTCTGCTGGAAATTGAGCTCTTTGGTGTTGGTATTATAAGAACCACGGCGGCTCTCGAGTCGGTTCTCAGGATCAACTATAACGCCACCTTCTGTATAGGTTGCGATTTTGGTATTCAGGTCATAGTCCAGGCTGGGAGTGGTAAGCGTCATGCTCGGGTCGCGCATCACTACATTGCCTGTCATGCGGGCGGTGCGTTTTATGCCGTCGTAGTGTGCCTGGTCGCCTGTTATCGTTAAGGTATCGCCCTGTACCATCCGCACATTCCCGTAGGCATCCATTATCTGGGTATTGCCCTCAAACTGGTATACAGAGTCGGCAGACAGGTATGTTTCGCGCTGCTTGAAGCGTACATTCCCGATCAGCTTGCTCACACGTCGCCCGTTTATAGTTGCCCCTACCAGGCTATCGGCCCCGATCAGTTCTACCCTGTCGCCGTTCTGCGGTGACTTTTGCTGCGCCGGTCGCTGCTGTTGCTGCCTTGGCTGCTGTTGTGCCGGCTGGTTCTGGGTAGGCCGTGGCAACTTCCGGGGTTGCTGCTGCCCGAAAACCACCACCGAAAGCAGGGTAAAGACAATAGAAAACAGTAATTTTGTGTACTTCATTCTTTTCAGATGTTAGACAATAGACTTTAGATGTTAGACTTGTTCTGATAGTGGCAGTTTGTGAAAAACACCCCCGAACACTTCTAATGTCTAACTTCTAAATACTAGCGTCTACTTTATACTTCAAAATTAGAAAAAATTTACCAGCCGCTGCCGTATGTTACAGAAAGTTTCCGGTTTTATACAAGCACAAAACCTTTGCCAGCCCGAAAGCAAAATACTTGCAGCCGTTAGCGGCGGCATCGATTCGGTGGTGCTTTGCGAAGTGCTGCACAAACTAAACTATAGTTTTGCCATTGCCCACTGCAATTTTGGTTTACGTGCCGAAGATGCCGAAGCCGACCAATTGTTCGTCAAAAAACTGGCCAAGAAGTACGACGTACCTTTCTACACCGAAAACTTTAACACCAGAGCCTTTGCCGAGCAGGAAAAACTTTCGATACAGATGGCTGCTCGTACGCTGCGCTACCAGTGGTTTGAGCAGGTGCGCCAGCAGGAAGGCTACGATTACATTGCCACGGCCCACCACAGCAACGATCTGACGGAAACTATATTGCTGCACCTCACCAAAGGCACCGGCATTGCGGGTCTGCACGGTATTCCGGCTAAGAACGGAAACATTATCCGGCCCCTGCTTACCGTTACCAAAGACGATATCTTTGAATTTGTAACAGAACGCCGCCTGATCTGGCGCGAAGACGCATCGAACGAAACCACCAAGTACCAGCGCAACAAGATCAGGCATGAAGTTATTCCTATACTGAAAGAAATAAACCCGAGCCTGGAAGAGACCATGCAGCATACAGCCGAGCGCGTAAGCCACGCCGAAACTATAGTTACTGCCTACATCCAGAACCTGCGCGAGCAAAGTATAAAAGAGGCCGAAAATGCTACTTATTTCTCGCTTGTACCGCTACAAAACGCCACCGGGCTACCTGTGGTGCTGCACGAGCTATTGCGCCCGTTCAACTATAGTTATAGCGTGGTGCTGGAGCTGGCAGAAGCTTTAGATGGCATTTCGGGCAAGCAGTTCGACTCGCCTACGCACACGCTGGTAAAAGACCGCGACCAACTGGTGATCACGCCCCGCAACCTAAGCAGTTTCGGAAGTATCCTCATAAACGAAGGCGACACAACTATAGCAGCTGGTGCTTACACCTTTAACATAAAGTATGTAGATGCGGCCAACTATAAACTGAACACTAAACCTTTTGTAGCTGCCCTGGATGCCGATCAGCTTAAATTTCCGCTGAAGCTGCGTGCCTGGCAGGAAGGCGATTGGTTTGTGCCGCTGGGCATGAACGGCAAGAAAAAGATCAGCGATTTCCTGATCGACAAAAAAGTACCGGCCAACCTTAAATCGCAAACGCTGGTATTAGTATCAGACCAGTCTATAGTTTGGATCGTGAACCAGCGCCTGGATAACCGTTTTAAAGTAACCGAAAAGACCGAGCGGGTGGTGGAGATTTCTTTAGAAAGACGCTGATTTAGACGCCAGATATTAGATTTTAGACGTTAGACTTTTCTCGGCAAAGATGTTTCGCAAACATTTATAATCTAATATCTAATATCTAACGTCTATTGTCTGTCTTTAATAATAGATTTTTCTAATTTTACCGGAGTTAACCGAATTCTCAAACTAACATAAAGTATATCCGATAATGAAAGTAACTGTAGTTGGAGCTGGTAACGTTGGTGCAACCTGCGCTGATGTGCTGGCTTACCGCGAAATCGCGAACGAAGTAGTTTTAGTGGATATTAAAGAAGGTTTTGCTGAGGGCAAAGCGCTTGATATCTGGCAGAAAGCCCCTATCAACCTGTACGACACGCGCACAGTAGGCGTAACAAACGATTACAGCAAAACTGCTGGTTCTGATGTAGTGGTTATCACATCTGGTTTGCCACGTAAGCCAGGCATGACCCGCGACGACCTGATTTCAACAAACGCAGGTATCGTAACATCCGTAACCGAAAACATTGTAAAGCACTCTCCGGATGCGATCATCATTGTGGTTTCTAACCCGCTTGATGTGATGACCTATGCGGCGCACATTACTTCTAAGCTGCCACGCACACGCGTTATGGGTATGGCTGGTATCCTGGATACTGCCCGTTACAGAGCGTTCCTTGCTGAGGCCCTAAATGTATCTCCAAAAGATATTCAGGCGGTATTAATGGGTGGCCACGGCGATACCATGGTTCCGCTTCCTCGCTACACTACAGTTGGTGGAATCCCGGTAACGGAGCTTATTGACGAAGAAACACTGAACGCTATAGTTGAGCGCACCAAGAACGGTGGTGGCGAGCTTGTGAAACTGATGGGTACTTCTGCCTGGTATGCGCCGGGTTCAGCAGCTGCTCAGATGGTAGAGGCGATCGTTCGTGACCAGCGCCGTGTATTCCCGGTTTGCGTGAAGCTGGAAGGTGAGTACGGTATTGATGGCGTTTACCTGGGCGTACCAGTTATCCTTGGTAAGAACGGTATCGAGCGTATTATCGAGCTTGACCTGAACGAAGACGAAAAGCAACTGCTGGAAACGTCTCGCGGACACGTGAAAGAAGTAATGGACGCGCTGGACAACATAAACGCTGCCAAAGCTTAAGTATAGAATTGCTTATTGATAAAGTAAACGCCGCTTCTGAAAAGGAGCGGCGTTTTTGGTTTATAGTAAAAACGAAAGTATTATTCTTTAATACGAATCGCCTTAGGCACAGGCAGTGTTACCTTTTCATTCTGTCGAACTACATTCTCTGTATACTTATTTGCAGCTTCATTATCTTTCTTAAAAGTTAGAATCACAATACCATCTTTCATCTCTTCAGCCAGATTTTCGATATCTTCCAACTCTTTTACCACCTGCACTTCATCTATCCAATCCGGGCTAATTACTTTTAAAGCCGTTTCCGTAAGTCTATAATCTCCTCCATTAGTCCTCAATACAAAGAAAGGCCTTTTTACAGTTGTGTGCTTTGCTGCAACAATCGGAGAGTTAGTACTCTGCGCAACAGCATTTACAGAGACAAGGGATAAAACTATAGTCAGACCTGCAAGGATGTGTTTCATAGGAGTTTAAGTTTGTTGAAGAAGAAAGAAAAGGTATGGATAAATTGCTGTAAATCCTAAAATGCTATTGTCTGAATCAGGATTTACAGGATTAATAGATTTCCAGGATTGGGGCTTATGCTATAGTTTGGGTTATAGCTTTGTGGTTGAGATAACCCACCCCTACCCCTCCCGAGAGGGGACTTTCTACTATAGTTATAGTTTGAGTTGTTGTTCTATAGTTACAGACCACGAGCAGGCCAAGTTTACTTGGCCCCACAGAACTTTAACTAAGAGAAAAACTGATCTGCTCAAGCCAAGAAACATCAGGCAAACTATAGCTAAGACAGAACCTATCGAGCTTGATATCAGTCTTTGGTTGAGCGCCTTTGACTTGTTGCGGTGCCGCAGGCAATCCGAGGCACGAGGATAGCAAGAAGGCAGCAGCGCGATGCCCGAAGACGGGGCCTCCCGGCCTCAGAGGGAGCCAAACAAACTATAAAACTGTAGGTGATTAGAGCTCCTAGGGTTGAAAGTGGCTATACAAAGAAGGCTTGTTCCCAGCAGTAGGCAAAGGCAATTATAAAACTATAGCCCTTGAGCATCAACTATAAGCTGTATAAGATCCTTCGACTTTGCTCAGGATGACAGATAGGAAACTATCAAACACATAAGATCCCTCGGCAAACGCTTGGAATGATGAAAGAGGAAAAAAGCTACTCTTTCTGACTTGCCTGAAACAGCTTCTGCTTTTCCTCTTTGGACAGGCTTTCATACCCGGAGCTGGAGATTTTATCCAGGATCACGTCGATCTCTTTCTGGCTTGGTTTGCCAACAGGGGTAGTGGCGCTGCCATTTGTTTTGCCAGAGAACGTTGTATGGCGGCGGTGAGTGACTTTCAGTTTAGATCTGCTTTTGAACAGGCCGGTAAAAAAATCGAAAAAGGCATGAAGCGGACGACCCATGTCGGAGCCGCGCTGTAGTTGCTTTATAAAAAGCCAGCCAATTAAAGCACCGCCTAAGTGGGCAATGTTACCACCGGCATTATCGCCTACAGCGCCGGACATGGACAGAATAACCAGAAACAACGCAATGTATTTGATACGGACCGGACCGATCAGGAGCAGGTTGAAAGTATAGTTTGGCAGCAACGTAGCAGCGCCAACAACTATAGCCAACACACTCGCTGAGGCCCCGATCATCACAGAATTTGCCGCCCTGTCTTCGAAATACGGGATAAAATTATAGGTAAGTATATAAAGCACTCCTCCGGCAACACCACCCAGTATATACAGACTCAGCAGCTTTTTATCGCCTAAATACTCGCGCACCAGCTGCCCGAACCAGTAAAGGTTAAGCATGTTAAAGATGATGTGCAGAAAGCCCTGATGCGTAAAGAAATAGGTGATCAGCGTCCAGGGGCGGGTGAGCAATACCGATGGGCTGGAGTGCAGCTCGATAAAGCTCATCAGCAGGAAATACGCCCCCTGCCCCACCGTAAAGGTAAGCAGCAGACGCAGCACGATCAGCACAACAAACACGATCACGTTGATCAGGATGAGCTGTTTGAGCGTGTTGTTTGGTTGCCGGAAAGTGTCTTTTATATCTTGAAGTATACTCATGTAATCAGGTCCTCTGAAAGCGACATAGGGAACACGGCTCACCCGACGATCATGTTCAGTATCAGGTAGTGTGCGTGTTGCAGGGTTCTATACTTAATAGTCGCGGTAATCGTTTCGCCCCCACATTTTTATCAGTATATACGCAAACAGCATTCCGCCAAGGTGTGCAAAATGCGCCACATTATCGCCGGCTACGCGGTTAAAGCCGGCATATAGTTCGTAGGCACCGTAGAGCAGCACAAAGTACTTCGCTTTTATAGGCACCGGCAGAAAGAGCAGCATCAATTCCAGGTTCGGGAAGAGCATACCAAACGCCATCAGGATGCCAAATACTGCCCCCGACGCCCCCAGCATCGGACTGTTAAAAATAGTGCTAAATACTTCACGAACTATATCCTTGCTCTGCTCCACATACTGCGGTACATCAGGGTTGTTTCGTAAAATTATAGCTAATTCGCGGCCAGAGCCTTCCTTAACGTGCTCATCCATGTAGTTATTAAAGGCTACAGGACTCGGATTTTCTATGTAAGCTATGGTGTCCTGGCGTAGCTCATGCAGTTCGTAAGCACGTACTCCCGAATAAAGCACACTTGCTCCCAGTCCGGTTATCAGGTAAAATGCCAGGAAACGCTGCGAACCCCAGAAACGCTCCAGCAAAGGCCCGAAAATGAACAAGCTAAACATGTTGCTGAACAGGTGTCCCCAGCCACCATGCAGGAACATGTGCGTCAGGAACTGGATCGGGTTAAAGTAGTCGGAGCCGAAGTGGTACAGCGCAAACAGGCGGGTGTCGAAAACATTGCCCTGCAGTATAAACACCACTACATTGATGATCAGGAGGTTCCTGACCATAGGAGTTATATTGAACATGCGTTATAGCTTTTGAAGTATAAATGCTACTTACGAAAAAATGTAACGTTTATACTTCAGCCGAGTGTTTGCTTGTCATTAAACAGATAACAATTCAACAATCAGCAATTTAACAATCAATTCTTCTGGAACAGCTCGTGCAACTGGCTCAGCTCCATAATTACAAGTGTCTTCTGCCCTGCCGGCGTATAGTTGGGCACTTCGCAGGCAAACAGCTTATCTACCAGCGAATTCATTTCCAGCTCCGACATACGGGTCTGCAGGCGGCCTGCCAGCCGTTTGGCCATGGCTCGCGCCAGGTTTTCCCTGGTATCTAACTTCAGTGTGGCCAGATTGTTTTTATACTGTTCTATCAGCTCTTCCAGCAATTCCTTTTCGTTGGCTGCCTGCACATCGGCAGGTATGGCATTCAGAATGATGGTATTGCCGCCAAAATCCTCAAATTGAAAACCCAGCTCTAAAAACTCAGCCTGCAGCTCTTTTACCAGCGCGGCATCGGCAGGCGACAATTCTATAGTTTGCGGGAACAGCAAGGTCTGTGAAATAACTGCTTTCTTTTGCAGCGAAGTGATGTATTTCTCGAACAGGATACGTTCCTGCGCTGCCTGCTGGTCTATAACCATAATGCCGGACTTTACCTGCACCAACAGGTATTTCTGATGCACTTGCAGCGTTTTGTTGGAGGTAGCCGGGCTTGCGTCGGCGGCAAAGGCGTCATCTAAAAGGCTTGTGCTTGCCGAAGACGAAATACGCTCCTCGCCGGTTGGCTGGTTGCGCAGCGGCTCGTATAGTTGCTCCCATCCGGCAGAGCTTACCCGTTTAGGCGCTGATGAAGGTGCCGGAAACCCTGCTGATGAAAACGTTTTGCGCTCCTGCTCAAACCCCTGCTCGTTGTTCTGAATCCGGATCGGCTGCAGCGGAGCGAAATTCACATCTCCTTCAAAATCCAGCGACGGGGCAATGTTATGCGCCCCCAACGATTTACGTACAGCCGAATGAACGATAGCATATACCGTTTTCTCGTCGTCGAATTTGATCTCGGTCTTGGTCGGGTGTACGTTTATGTCGATCTTATCGGGCTCAATATCAATAAAGAGCACATAAAACGGGTAACTCTCTTTTGGCAACAAACCTTCAAAGGCCGTCATCACAGCATGGTTCAGGTAGCCGCTCTTTATAAAGCGGTTATTCACAAAAAAGAACTGCTCGCCGCGTGTTTTTTTGGCAAACTCCGGCTTACCAATGTAGCCCCGCACACTCAGAAAAGGTGTTTCCTCGTCGCAGAGGGCCATTTGCTCTTTATAGTTGTTCCCGAAAATACCGATGATGCGCTGACTCAGCTTAGCCGATGGCAGGTTAAAGACCTCTACTTCGTTGTGGTAGAGCGAGAAAGCGATCTCCGGGTAAGCCAGCGCCACCCGCTGAAACTCATCCAGTATGTGGCGCATCTCCACGGCATTGGTCTTCAGGAAATTACGGCGCGCCGGAACATTGTAAAACAGGTTCTTAACACATATACTTGTACCCGATGGTGTAACAACAGGCTCCTGTGTAACTATAGACGAACCTTCCACAATCAGCTTTGTGCCCGTATCGGCGCCGTGTGGTTTGGTTTTCAGCTCTACCTGCGCTACCGCCCCGATAGAGGCCATCGCTTCGCCCCGGAAACCCATCGTCCGGATGCGGAACAGGTCTTCGGTGCTTTTTATTTTGGAGGTAGCGTGGCGCTCAAAGCACATGCGGGCATCAGTCTCGCTCATGCCAATGCCGTTGTCCACTACCTGTATCAGTTGCTTGCCAGCCTCCTTCACAATAAGCTGCACACTGGTTGCTTTGGCATCAATGGCATTTTCCAGCAGCTCCTTCACTACCGATGCAGGCCGTTGCACTACCTCACCGGCAGCAATCTGGTTTGCTAAGTAGTCTGGCAGTAAGTTTATAATATCGGGCATCCGGTATCTGGCTAATTAAAATCGAACTATCTTGGCCAAAATTACGGCTCTTTAAAAAAGCGGCCGGATTTTTGACTTTTACTATTTTGTAGAAACAGAACTTATTCTGATGAAAATTTATTACTAATTTACAGACGGATTGATAATCAGCAGCAGGGAACTTCAAAAAAGACCAGTTGTTGTATCCTTAAATTTGCAAAATTAGCATGTACGGATTTGGGGCCGCGGGTCGTTAGCAGCATAAAGGCTTTGGTTTACACTTCTTTCTGTAACACAGCATTAAGCCACCCACTCAATTATTTTGAGCATTCGGGCAGCTTTCTGAGATCGTTCCGACGCGCCGGATTTATCCCGGTTTCCCCTAACCGCCTTTTGCAAAAATAGGCTTAATTTCGACTTGTTCCAATATATATAATGCCAACGCAGGATGTTGAAGAGTTTTAGTTTAGGATTACTTATACTTATTTTTCTCGGGATGGGCCCTCTGATGTCGTTAAAGCCATCAGAAGAAATTGTGGTGGGTTTAAAAGAGAAAAACTGGGTAGATAGTGTCTTTAACTCCATGACACCTGACCAGCGCCTTGGCCAGCTTTTTATGGTGGCCGCCTATTCTAATAAAGACGAAAAACACTTCCGTGAGCTTGATACGCTGGTAGCGCGCTATGGCATTGGCGGGATTATGTTTATGCAGGGCGGCCCGGAGCGACAGGCCCGTTTGAACAACCGCCTGCAGGCCCAGGCCAAAGTACCTATGCTGATTGCCATGGACGCCGAATGGGGCCTTAGCATGCGCCTTGATAGCAGCACACACTTTGCCCGCCAGATGACGCTGGGCGCCATGAACGACGAAAAATACGTGTACCTGATGGGCCGTGAAATAGCCCTGAAAATGAAGCGCCTGGGCGTGAACGTCAGCTTTTCGCCGGTACTGGATGTGAACGTGAATGCTGCTAACCCGGTAATTGGGAACCGCTCGTTCGGCGAATCGAAAGAAGAAGTGACCAAACGTGGTATAGCTTACATTAAAGGCCTGCAGGACCATGGCGTTATAGCTGTTGCCAAGCACTTCCCCGGCCACGGCGACACTGACACCGACTCGCACCTGGCCTTGCCGGTAATCAAACACGACATGAAGCGCCTGACAGAAGTAGAGCTTTATCCGTTCAAGAAATCTTTTGAAGCCGGTGTAATGGGCGTAATGGTGGCACACCTGTACATGCCTCAGATCGACAGCACCAAAAACCTGGCTACTACGCTTTCAAAACCGCTTGTTACAGGTCTTTTAAAAGAAAAAATGAAGTATAAGGGCCTGGTGTTTACTGATGCCCTGAACATGAAAGGCGTTGCCAACTACTACAAGCCCGGCGAAGTAGACCTGAAAGCCTTGCTGGCCGGTAACGATGTGCTGCTTTTCCCGGAAGATGTGCCTACAGCAATCAGCAAGATAAAAGAAGCCATTGCTGCCGGGCAGATTGATACCGTGGAATTGAACCAGCGCGTGCGCAAAATTTTACATGCCAAGTACTGGGTAGGCCTTAACAACTATAAGCCGGTGCAACTGGCCAACCTGAAACAGGATATGAACCGCCCGCTGGCCACTGTGGTGCAGGAGCAACTATACGAGCACGCTGTTACTATAGTAGAGAATAAAAACAACCTGCTGCCGTTCCGTAACCTGGATACACTGAGCATTGCATCGGTGGCGGTAGGCGTGGCCCCGGACAACAAGTTCCAGGAAATACTGGGCAACTATGCGCCGGTTGCTAAATTCTCCATCTCCAACCGTTTTGCCCCGGATTCTGCTTTCACCAACATCATTCCGCAGTTAGAAGGCCATGATGTAGTGATCGTGAGCATCCATAACATGAACAGTACCCCTGCCAAAGATTTCGGGATCGGGGTAGGCACGCGTGCTTTTATCCAATACCTGCAGGAGCGCACAGATAAAAAGATTGTGGTAGCGGTGATGGGCAATGCCTATAGTTTAAAATTCTTTGAAGCAGCTGACTGGCTTACTGTTGGCTATGAGGATAACCCGGTATCGCAGTCGCTGATGGCGCAGGCTTTGTTTGGCGCACGTGCCGTAAAAGGTAAGTTACCGGTTACAGCTTCAGCTAAATTCAAGTCCGGCACAGGCATCGAGACCGCGTCTTTACACAGGTTAAAATATGGCGTACCTGAAAGTGTAGGCATGAGCTCTAAAGTACTTGCCCAGATCGACAACATTGCCCTCGAAGCCATTGCTTACGCCGCTACGCCAGGAGCGCAGGTACTGGTAGTAAAAGATGGTACGGTGGTGTTCAATAAATCGTACGGCCATTATACTTACGAAAAAACAAAGCCGGTTACAGGTAACACTGTTTACGACATTGCCTCTATCACGAAAGTAGCTGCCACGTTGCAGGCCGTGATGTTCCTCAAAGACCAGGGCAAGATCAACCTGGACGAGAAGATATCGGCGTACCTGCCCGAGCTGAAAGGCACCAACAAGGAAGGACTTGTTTTACGGGATATATTAACGCACCAGGCCGGCCTGCAGGCAACGCTGCCGCACTGGCAGAAAACAATGGATAACCGCACCCTGGACCAGGTATATTACGCCAGCACGCAGACAGATGTATTCCCGAACGAAGTGACACCGGGCATTTACTCGCTTAAAACGATGGAAGATTCGCTTTGGGCCTGGACCGTTGACTCGAAGTTGCTGACTATGAAAAAAGGCGCGAAGAGCTACGAATATAAGTACAGCGACCTGGGCTTTTATATTATGAAGCGTATGGCCGAGCACATGCTGAATCAGCCGCTGGATGAGTTTTTGGAGCAGAATTTTTATGCGCCGCTGGGCATGAGCACGCTTACTTATAATCCGCTGCTGAAGCTCCCACGCGAAAGGATTGCCCCAACCGAGGACGATAACTATTTCCGTAAATCGCTGGTTTGGGGAACGGTGCACGACCAGGGTGCTGCTATGCTGGGTGGTGTAGGCGGCCATGCAGGGTTGTTCTCTAACGCCAACGACCTGGCAAAGCTCATGCAAATGAACCTGCAGCACGGCGAGTATGGCGGACATAAATTTTATACCACCGATGTAGTGACAGAATTTGCCAAAAAGCAATACAAGAACAGCCGCCGCGGCCTGGGCTGGGATAAGCCTGCCCCGGATGGCAACGGCCCTACTTCAAACATGGCATCGCTTAATACCTACGGCCACACCGGCTTTACCGGCACCGGCGCCTGGGTAGATCCGGATAACAACCTGATCTATATCTTCCTGTCTAACAGAGTGTATCCGGACGCTGGCAATACCAAGCTGGTAAAATATAACATCCGTACCCGTATTCATGATGTGATCTATAAAGCGATCATACCAAAAACATAAATTTTTATTCTAAATTTGGCGAGTGCAGCAACAAAAGTTAGCTGCACTTGTTGTTTACAGCGTATTCCAACTACTATGAAGATCGGTATTGTCTGTTACCCTACATTTGGGGGAAGTGGTGTTGTAGCCACCGAGCTTGGCAAAGCCCTGGCCCTGAAAGGCCACCAGGTGCACTTTATAACCTATAGCCAGCCCGCCCGCCTCGATTTCTTTAACGAGAACCTGTTCTATCACGAAGTATATATTCCCTCGTATCCGCTGTTCCAGTACCCGCCTTACGAGCTGGCGCTGTCGAGCAAAATGGTAGACATTGTAAAGTTTGAGAAGCTGGATGTGCTGCATGTGCATTATGCAATTCCGCACGCTTCGGCGGCTTATATGGCTAAGCAGATCTTAAAAACCCAGGGCATCAATATTCCGGTAATCACCACGCTGCATGGCACTGATATAACGCTGGTGGGCAAAGATGCGTCGTTTGAGCCGGTTGTTACGTTCAGCATTAACCAGTCGGACGGAGTAACAGCGGTTTCAGACAGCCTACGCACGGAGACCTATGAATTCTTCCCTATAGAGAAGGATATCGAGGTAATCCCGAACTTCATTAACCTGGACAAATTCAAGCGCCAGAAGAAAGAGCATTTCCGCACTGCCATCAGCCCGAACAATGAAAAACTGCTGGTGCACACCTCTAACTTCCGCTCGGTAAAACGCGTGGAGGATGTGATCCTGATCTTCAGCAAAGTACACCAGCGTATACCAAGTAAGCTGCTGCTGGTGGGTGACGGCCCTGAAAGACCAAAAATGGAGAAACTCTGCCGCGAACTGGGCATTTATAACGATGTACGGTTTTTAGGTAAGCTGGAAGCCGTGGAGGAAGTACTCTCTATAGCAGACCTGTTCCTGATGCCGTCTGAAAAAGAAAGCTTTGGTTTGGCTGCTCTGGAAGCCATGGCCTGCGAAGTTCCGGTTATCTCCACAGATGCCGGCGGTATACCAGAACTGAACATAAACGGTGTGACCGGTTTTGTTAGTGCTGTAGGTGATGTGGAAAGCATGGTACAGAATGCGCTTTTTGTTTTATCAGACGAGAACCTGCCAACCTTCAAAGCCAATGCCCTCGCCCGCGCCCACGACTTCGATATCGAGAAGATTGTACCGCTCTACGAAGCCTTTTACCAGAAGATCATCAAAGCCCAGTTGGCTGAGGTGAACGGGTAACTGTCCGGACCAGTATTAAGGGGATTTTGTGGATTTTACATGATTTCAGGGTTTGCTATAGTTGTAGGCATCGTTCTATAGTTTTAAATCCCCTACCACAGAGGGGAAGTGCTGCTATAGTTATAGTTTGAGCTATAGTTTCATCGTTACGGTTGGTCCAACCACCCCTAACCCCTCCCTGTCTAAGGAGGGGAGCTTCTACTGCCTTAGCTAAAGTTTGAGCTATAGTTTCATAGTTGCTGCTTTAACACCCCTATAGTCCCCTCAAGGGGACAGTCTCCGTCTTTGCTATAGTTGCCAGCTATAGTTCTATAGTTACAACCCAAGATTGGACAGGTTCACCTGTCCCTTTGGAATTACAACCACGAGAAAGGACGCTCTGCTTGAACTAAGAATTAATAAGCAAACTATAGTTAAGGCATCTACTATCGAATGTGTTATCAGTCTTTGGGTTGAGCGCCTTGTAGATTTCCGGTGGCGCAGCCATTGCGAGGAACGAGCAAAGGAAATGTACACCGCGCGATGCCCGAAGACGGGGCCTCCCGGCCCAGGAGGGAGCCAATTTAACTATAAAACTGTAGGTAAGTAGAGCTCCCTGGATGAAGAGTGGCTATGAAATGAACGGCTTGGTTCCAGCAGTAGGCAAAACAAACTATATCACCAGACACTCACAGGAGCTGCGCACATTGTGAGGTCTTCACAAACAATAGTCTGAGATAGATTTCTCGCTACACTCGAAATGACAAATGAGAGGGAAAGAACTATATGACACGTAAGATGTCTATAGCTACGCTGGCTCTTTTCGACTCACGTCTCAAGAATGCTCGACAGGACCAATAGGGAAACTATAGCTTATCAAACTATAGTCAGCAGTACTGGTATTCCGTAAAACTCACGACAAACTTCCGACTAAAACACCTGCGCAATCTCCTGCTTTACAAAACCGATAGCGCGGGCGGTAGGGTCGTTTTCGCTGGCGAGAATGGCTTCCAGGATACGTTTGGCAAGGTCCGTACCTTTTGATTTGTCTTCCATTTCCTGGTAGGTCTTGTTGATCAGGTTCACAACATCTTCGCGGGCGTGTTTTACCTGCTGCCAGGCCTGCTCGCTCATATACACCTGCTGCGACATGTTGTGGCTGAACTCGTTGCGGATTTCGCTTAAAAGCATGCGGTGGTAATCAGAAGCCGTATGGCCGGCGCCGCTTACACGCAGCAGCAGGTTGCTTGGTGTGATGCGCTCGAGCAACAGCACTATGCGCTCGTAGGCCTGCAAGCGGATCGGAATCACGACTTCGCCGTTTTTCTGTTTCAACTCCATCAGGCGTAGTTTATAGTCGCGCTCGGTCTGGTTTTGCACCAGTTTATACATGGCAATGGCTACAATCAGCCCCGGAATCGTAATTTTCAGAATATCTATGATCAGTTCCATGGTATCGGTTTTAGAACGTTAAATATCGTAAAAAATTAATTTAATGTTCCTGAAATCATTTTTGCCCTGTAGCTGTTTAGATAGTAAGGCATAACACTGGTACGTATATATCTTCAGAAATGCGTAACTTTGCTACCTGTTAGAAACAAAACAACTATGGCAACAGAAGTAAGAACAGCTCCTATTACGATAACTGAGAAAGCTTTAGCGGAAGTTAAAAATATTATGGCCGAGAAGAACGTGCCGGCTGACTACGGACTGCGCATTGGTGTGCAGGGCGGCGGTTGCTCGGGCATGTCGTACCTGCTTGGTTTTGATAAACCAAAAGAATCGGATGAGACCTTTCAGTTAGAAGGTGTTACCCTGATCATGGACAAAAAGCATGGCATGTATGTAATGGGCATGGAAGTAGATTTTCAGGACGGCTTGAACGCCCGCGGATTTACCTTTAACAACCCACAGGCAAAAAGCACCTGCGGTTGCGGAAGCTCATTCTCTGCTTAATACGTTACCTTTTTTCTCTTCATATCATCAGAGCCTGGCCTAACCGCCGGGCTTTGGTGTTTTACAGCCTAATATGTTTTGGTCATGGCAGCGGGCACTACCAGTATAAAATCAGCCTTTTGCAGGTGCTCTTCGCTTAGCTTTTTCAGGTCCTCCTGCGTTACCGTCGTAATTGTTGCTACTTTCAGATTTGGCTGTTTTTGCTTCAGGTACCAGTAAATGCCTTCGAAGTTATCGGAGTGGTAAGCGCCGTTCAGGTGCAGCAGTTTGTTGCCTTTGGTTGTTTGCCCCAGTATAACGTGCGCCATCGTAGCATCTTTCAGGGCCTGGGCCTGCACTATGTTTTCGGCCTTGGTATTGCCGTGTGTGCTGCCGCCGAACATACTCAACATGTTCTGATAGCCTGGCAGGTTCATATCTACCACTATAGGCAATGGTGCGATAAAGGCTTTGGCTTCAGGTGTCAGTCCTTCCAGTGCGCTTAAACTGCCCTTCGAAACTATAGCCGCATAGCGACGCGGCACATTGGTTGCCAACACGGGAATGCCAGCTTCTTTAGCGAACTTAACGATCGGTTTATAGTCTGTTTTATAGTTGGGCCACGGCCTTGCTTCCTGCTCAAAATTGTTCTCGGCTACTTTACCGCTCAGGTATTCGTCCAGCACCAGTTGCACATCGGTTTCAAACATTTCGGCGCCAATGCTTAATTTTTGCCCGTGGGTTTTGTGCAGGTCTTTGGCCACTTCCAGCTGCAACCAATGCGCAATCGGGTCGTTGTGCTGCTCGCCAAACAGCACTACTTCGGCTTTTTTCAGCTCATCCAGCATTTTGCTGTACTTCACTTCTTTGCCATCTTTAGTAAAGAGCTTGTAAGCAGGTTTGTCCTGGGCTGTGGCTATAGTTGCTGCCATAAAAAACAGAAGTAGATTTATAAGTACGGTGCGCATTATCCGGAACTATAGTTTTAGAGTACAGCAATATACAAATTCCCAATGCAAATCAAATAAGCTGATTTTACAGCTCTTTCGTATCTTCAACCCTCACGATTCAAAAATGAAAGAACTATATCTTTTTCTCGCATTGCTTGCCGGGTTAGCTGTAGTGGTACAAACAGGCGTTAATTCCCAACTAAATTTTTTAACTAATAACCCGGTGTTCACAGCGTTAATTTCGTTTGTAGTTGGTACGCTGGGTATCTTATTATACCTGCTCTTCACCGACCGAAATGCATTATTACAACCTACCGGTTTTAAGGGGCAGTGGTGGCTATACGTTGGAGGCTTGTTAGGTGCATTTTACATTACAGCGGTAGTTATAGTTGCTCCCCGCTTAGGTGCTGCCACTACTATAGGGCTTATAGTTGCCAGTCAGCTCATTTTCGCTGTCATCTTCGACCATTTTGGCTGGCTGGGTTTTCCGGTTAAAGAAGTATCGCTAATCCGTATAGTTGGAGTAATCTTACTTATTGCAGGCGTTTTCCTGATCCGGAAGTTTTGATTAAACCTGCTTAAATCTCTAGTCCAAAATGCTCCTTTAAAGTTAGATTAAGATATGCTTTAAGGAAGTCAAATGGGACTGATGATAGTTTGTCTCCAATCTTTCCTTTTGCCTTATTCCATATAGTTTTATCTCTGGCTGCATTAAGAAACTCATGTCCCTGCCAAGTTAGACTTTTAGGACTCCATTTATCAGGTGTTTCTCTACAAGAATCATCATTTGCTTCTAAATAACCTGCTTGATAAAGCAACTTAACATGGTAACTAATCTCTTTATCAGTATAGCCTTCAATACAGAGGTCTAATCCATCACTTATTGATTCAGCTTTTTCAACTTCTAACAGTATTACACGAATTAAATCTAAGTCTCTTCTCATATATCTAATATACAAAAAGAGCCGGTACATTGCTGCACCGGCTCCCTATACTTTCAGCTATAGTTTACACTCTGTAGAACAACCACTTCGAGAGTTCTTTATAGTTTATCTTTTTGCCATACATCAGGATACCTACTCGGTAAATACGCGCCGCGATCCAGGTAGTGAAGATGAAACCAAGTACCAGCAGCGCCATCGATAAGGCTAACTCCCAGGCCGGCACGCCAAACGGCACACGCACCATCATCACGATAGGCGATGTAAACGGAATGATCGACATCCAGAATGCTACGGCTCCGTCAGGGTTTTTCAGCACCACTGAGTAAGACATGATGAAGGAAATGACCAGTGGAATAGTGATCGGCATCATGAACTGTTGCGTATCGGTCTCGTTATCAACGGCAGCACCAATAGCCCCGAACAGCGAGCCATACAACAGGTATCCGCCTAAGAAATAGAACAGGAAGCAGCCCAGTATAAGCAGCAGCGGCAGGTTAGCAAAGCTCTCCGTTACGTCTTGTATCGTGTTGGCAAACTCATCGCTGTTGGCGGCAGCTTCTTCGGGGGTTTCCTGCTCCAGGTTTTCAATGCTTTCGCCTTCAGCAGCTACTCTGCCGGCCTGGTATTGCTCCATCGGGCTTGGGGCCGCATCAATGCCAAACGCTGCCGACACGGCTGTAACCGCTACAAATGAAAGGATGATCCAAAGCAGGAACTGCGTCAGACCAACCGCCGCGATACCTATGATCTTACCCATCATCAGCTGGAATGGCTTTACTGACGAAATGATCACCTCCACAATACGGTTTGTTTTCTCTTCGATCACGCCGCGCATGATCTGTACGCCATACAAAAAGATAAAGAAGTAAATGATGATGGCTGCTACCACACCTGCCGCTGAGGTGATGATGGCGTTGTTATCTTTCTCGCCTTCGTCGCTCAGGTTAATGGTATTCAGTTTAATGTTGGCTTCTACTTTTTTAAGCGTCTCACGGTTCAGTCCGGATGCCAGGAAACGTTGATTCTCGATCTCTTTTTCAAGGGCTTCTTCCAGGCGTATCTGGGTTTGAAGGCTTGTGTTCTTCTTGCCATACACCGTTATGCCCTTTGGGTCATCGATAGAAATTTTCGGGATGTAAAGCAGTGCGGTGTTGTCGGTTTCCTGGTACACGGTTTTAGCCTGCTCCAGACTACCGGACAGCGGCACGAATCTCAGGTCTTTTTTGTCTTCCAGCTTGCCTTCAAACAGGCCGCTTTCGTCCAGCACCATTACCGTCTCCTCTTCCCCCGACATGGTAATTAACAGACCAGGCAGAATCATGAAGGTAGCCAGCAGCAGTGGCGTTAACAGCGTCATGATGATGAAGCTTTTTTTGCGCACCCGCGTCAGGTACTCGCGCTGTATAATAAGCCAGATTTTATGCATGGTGTGTTTCTTTTACTTTACGGATAAAAATGTCGTTTATGCTTGGTACCAGTTCCACAAAAGAGTGAATTTCTACCCTTTCTATCAGATAGCGTAACAGATCGTTTGGCTTGGTGCCGTTCAGTAGTTTTACGTTTGCCCTGAAAACACCGTGGTTCTCGTGTTGCTCCAGCACTTCAAAATCCGGAGAGGTAATGAGCAGATGGCCGTTGCCGATCACCTGAAATGTGTCGGTTTTATAAGCATCTTTGATTTCGCGTACCGGCCCGTCCAGCACTTTTTTAGAGCGGTTGATCAGGGCAATGTTATCGCAAAGCTCTTCTACCGACTCCATGCGGTGCGTCGAGAAAATGATCGTAGCCCCATTATCGCGCAGGCGCAGTATCTCGTCTTTTATCAGGTTGGCGTTGATCGGGTCGAAACCAGAGAAAGGTTCATCCAGAATAATAAGGGCCGGTTCGTGCAGTACGGTCGCAATAAACTGTACTTTCTGCTGCATCCCCTTCGACAGGTCTTCGATGTTCTTATCCAGCCACTCGCGTATCTCCAGCCTGTCTATCCAGCCTTTAATGCGGGCCGTGGCATCTGTTTTAGACAGCCCCTTGAGCTGCGCTAAGTACAGCAGCTGCTCCCCTACCTTCATTTTTTTGTAAAGGCCGCGCTCTTCCGGCAGGTAGCCCATGTCCTTTATGTGGTCGGGTTTCAGGCGCTCACCCCGGAAGTAGATCTCGCCTTCGTCGGCTCCGGTTATCTGGGTTATAATGCGGATGAGGGAAGTTTTACCGGCACCGTTCGGGCCAAGTAAGCCAAAAATACAGCCAGCCGGAATCGAAAAGCTTACATTATCGAGGGCAGTATGGTTGGCATAGCGTTTCGAAACGCTATCTATCTTTAAAATGCTCAAAGCTGAAAACCATTTGTTGTAATCAAAAATAGCTTTATCCGCTCAGAACGGCAACACTATATGTGTTTTATACTATACTTTTCGACAAACTATAACTATAGCCGGATGAAGTAACTATAGTTGCAGGCTTAAAACAAAAAGCCGGTCCTTCTGCTGAAGAACCGGCTTTCTATAGTTTATGCTTTTATCGTTTACTGAAAGTAGTCTTTTACTTTCTCGAAGAAGCCTTTTTCGTTTTTGCCCGGGTGTGGCGCAAAGTTATCAGATTCGCGCAGGCGTTCCAGCATCGCTCTTTCCTCAGTGTTCAGGTTCTTCGGTGTCCAGACGTTGATATGGATCAGCTGATCGCCTTTGCCATAACCGTTAATGTCTTTGATACCTTTGCCACGCAGTCTGAAGATCTCGCCGCTTTGTGTACCTGGCTTGATGTTCACTTTTACTTTGCCACCTATAGTTGGCACTTCGATATCGGCACCAAGGGCAGCATCCATAAAGCTGATGTACTGGTCAAAGATCACGTTATTGCCGTCGCGCTTCAGGGTTGGGTGCGCTTCTTCCTCGATCTGGATCAGCAGGTCGCCGGCTATACCACCGCGCTCCGGCACGTTTCCTTTTCCGCTCATCGATAGCTGCATGCCATCCATTACACCGGCCGGTACGTTTATCGTAATCACTTCTTCCTGCAATTCACGTCCGCTACCCTGGCACACCTCGCAACCTCTGGTTACAATGCGGCCTTCGCCGTTACAGGTAGGGCAGGTAGCCGTGCTCACCATCTGGCCCAGCATGGTATTTACTACCTTGCGCACCTGGCCCGAGCCCTGGCACGAGTTACAGGTCTGCATGTCGGTTCCGTTTTTGGCACCGTTACCACCACAGGTACTGCACGCTACGTAGCGTTTTACTTTTATCTTCTTCTCAACGCCGTTAGCAATTTCTTCCAGGTTCAGCTTAAGCTTTATGCGCAGGTTGCTGCCTTTGCGCTGACGACGTCCGCCACCTGAGCGACCACCACCAAAAAAGCTCTCGAAGGGGCTGCCACCACCAAAGATATCCCCGAATTGAGAGAAGATATCTTCCATGTTCATGCCGCCACCGCCAAAGCCGCCGTTCATACCCTGATGGCCGAACTGGTCGTAACGCTGGCGTTTTTGCTGGTCGCTCAGCACCTCGTAGGCTTCTGCAGCTTCCTTAAACTTTTCTTCAGCGGTATGGTCATCCGGGTTTTTATCCGGGTGGTACTTGATGGCTAACTTCCGGTAAGCTTTCTTTATTTCCTCCTGACTGGCCCCCTTGCTTACCTCCAGCACCTCATAATAATCTCTCTTAGCCATTTGCTTACGCTCCTATTACAACTTTAGCGAAACGTATCACCTTGTCGTTCAATGTGTACCCTTTCTCGATCACGTCCACAATCTTGCCTTTCAGCTCATCAGACGGGGCCGGTGTCTGGGTAACAGCCTCGTGCATATCCGCATCAAACGTATCGCCTGCTTTGGTACCCATCGGCTGTAAACCTTTCTGTTGTGTTACTTGTCTCAGTTTATGGAACACCAGTTCCAGGCCTTGCAACAACGCATCCACCTCTTTGGTTTCTTCCATCGACTGGCGCGCACGCTCCATGTCATCAAGCACGGGCAGCAGTTCAGTCATCAGGTCTTCGTTGGCTGTTTTAATCAGCTCCAGGCGCTCCTTGGCCGTACGACGTCTGAAGTTTTCAAACTCCGCCATCAGCCTGATGTACTTATCTTTCATTTCTGCCAACTCTGCAGATGCGCCGTTTTCCTGTTTTTCAGTTCCGGATTCTTCGGTTTCGTCAACCTGGTTCAGGTTTTCTTCCGTTTCAGCACTGGCAGTGTTCTCTTGCAATTCCTCGTGCTCCTGTTCTTTTTTAATATCTTTATCTGACATAATGCCTTAAAAAAGTTAGATGAATAGGTCTATCTTGTCTTTTCAATTCCCTTGCCAAACCGGCAAGCGTGCCAGAATGGCACTTTATAATTCTGAATGATTGAATAACTGAATAATTGAATCCTATAGTTCATATTCGATTATTCACAAGTCAGTCATTCAAAATTTAAGCCGCAGGCGTTAAAAAAAATCGGTAGATAGCCTGAGAGCCTCTACCGATCTGTAACTATAGTTGTAGATAACTGGCTTAGCTGTTCAGAGCGTTCCAGATCATATCTTTTAGTTGCGTAATGTTTTTACCGGTTATGCTGGAGATGAACACGGTCGGAAGATCAGGAGGAAGTGTTTTCAGCATCTCATTCTCCAGTTCTTCGTCCAGCATATCAGATTTTGTGATTGCCAGAATGCGCTTTTTGTCCAGCAGCTCCGGGTTATAGGTTTCCAGCTCGTGCAGCAGGATCTTATATTCCTCCGCAATGTCGGCGCTCTCACAGGAAACCATAAACAGCAGCATGGAGTTCCGCTCTATATGGCGCAAAAAGCGCAGACCAAGCCCTTTTCCTTCCGAGGCACCCTCTATGATACCCGGTATGTCGGCCATCACAAAAGAGCGGTAATCGCGGTAAGCAACTACACCCAGGTTAGGCTCTAACGTAGTGAAAGGATAATTGGCAATTTTAGGCTTCGCTGCCGAAACTACAGAAAGCAACGTAGATTTGCCGGCATTCGGGAAGCCTACCAGACCAACATCGGCCAGCAGTTTAAGCTCCAGGATCACCCATTCTTCGCGGCCTTCTTCGCCGGGCTGTGCATAGCGTGGTGTCTGGTTGGTTGGCGATTTAAAATGCGCGTTCCCAAGTCCGCCACGGCCACCGGGCGTAAGAATTATTTCCTGGCCGTCTTCGGTTATCTCGCACATTATTTCGCCGGTCTCGGCGTTTTTAGCAACTGTCCCGAGCGGCACTTCCAGTACCTGGTCTTCGCCCTGGGCGCCTGTTGAGTGGCTTGGCCCACCGTTATGGCCGTTTTCGGCAATTACGTGCTTGCGGTACTGCAGGTGCAGCAGCGTCCATAGTTGAGAGTTGCCTTTCAGTATAACATGGCCGCCACGACCACCATCGCCACCATCAGGCCCACCTTTTGCCGTTTTTTTATCGCGGTGCAGGTGTGCAGAGCCGCCGCCGCCGTGTCCGGAGCGCGAGCATATTTTAACGTAATCTATAAAGTTGGATGATGCCAAATCTGGTATTCCTGCGCGCGCAGGCGCTGTAAAATGTTAATTTTCTTCTTTCTTCTCTTTCTCCGCTTTCAGAGAATCTATCTGACGGCAGATATCGCTAAAGATCTCGTCGATCTCGCCAATGCCATCTACTGCAAAATACTTACCCTGTCCGGAATAATAGTCCGCCACCGGGGTGGTTTTGGTATTATATTCCTCCACACGCTTACGGATCAGTTCTTCGTTCTGGTCGTCGGGGCGGCCTGATGTTTTACCACGCAGCAGCAAACGCTTGGTCAGCTCTTCGTCGTCTACTTTCAGGGCGATCATGCAGGAGATCTCGGTACCGTGCTCTAACAACAGTTTATCCAGCCCTTGCGCCTGAGGCACAGTGCGCGGAAAACCATCGAATATAAAGCCGCCGGCAGTTCTGTTTTCCTGTACTTTGTTAGAGATCATCCCGATCACAACTTCATCCGGAACCAGCAGGCCATTATCCATCAGGGATTTGGCTTTCAGGCCCAGTTCAGTGCCTGCTGCAATCTCAGAGCGCAACAGGTCGCCGGTAGATAAATGGATCAGGTTATATTTATCGATCAGCTTCTGACTTTGCGTGCCTTTTCCAGCACCTGGAGGACCGAACAAAACGATGTTAAGCATATCTTAGTTTATAGTAAAAAGCAAAAATAGGTATAATATTCCTGAAGTGCTTATTTTTTTAGACAGCGCTTCACTCCAACCCGCTGCGACTATAATTTATTAAGTATAAATCTTTTAAGACACGATCTTGTAGATATCGCGCAGGTTGCGGCCCAGGCCATTGTAGTCCAGCCCGTAGCCCACCACAAAATCATTCGGAATGGCTTTGGCTACATACTTTACATTCAACTGATGCTGCAGGCAGTCCGGTTTTAACAACAGCGAGGCTACCTCTACCGATGCCGGGCCTTTTGCCTGGAGCTGGTTGATCAGGTTATGCACGGTATGACCGGTATCCACGATATCTTCCAGCACCACAATGTGGCGGCCCTGCACGTCTTCTGTCAACCCCAGTACTTCCCTCACCTTGCCAGTGCTGTTCATATCCTGGTAAGACGATAGCCGGATAAAGGCGATCTCGCAGGGTATGGTTACGCGTTTCATCAGGTCGGCGGCAAACATGAACGAACCGTTGAGCACAGCCAGGAAAAGCGGGTTTTTACCTTCATAATCCTTGTCTATCTGCTCGGCCAGCATGCTGATACGGGCAATTATTTCTTCTTCGTACAGGTAAGTGCTAAAGTCGCAGTCGTGCAGCGTAATGGTCCGGGGGTTCATAGTTCGGGTATTGGTGACTTGTACAAAGGTAGCATTTTAGGTTTTGATAAAAAAAGAAGCCCGACGATTGCGCCGGGCTTCTTTATACTTGTAAACTATAGTTGGGTTACTTTGCTGCAACGCCGGCTATAGTTACGGTGTTTTCAGGGTTTATAGTTTGCGCTGGCACGGGCGTTACACGCACTTCACCTGGCGTCAGTTTCAGCTCTTCGGGTATATCCGGCGTTTGCTCAGTTGAAATATGCGGCGCTATTACCAGCGACACGATCGACATCAGCTTGATCAGGATGTTCATAGACGGACCGGAAGTATCCTTGAACGGATCGCCTACGGTATCTCCGGTTACAGATGCTTTGTGCGGATCAGAACCTTTATACTCCATCACACCATTGATCATCACCCCTTTTTCGAACGATTTTTTAGCGTTATCCCAGGCGCCACCGGCGTTAGACTGGAACATCGCCATCAGCACACCAGACACAGTAACACCGGCCAGCAAGCCACCCAGTATTTCAGCAGAAGGCGTATCTTCGAACACACCATTCAGGCCGAAACCAACTATAAGTGGAACGATAAGTGCAATAGCACCTGGCAACATCATTTCGCGGATAGCTGCTTTGGTTGAGATCGCCACACATTTTTCGTACTCCGGTTTACCGGTTCCTTCCATAATACCCGGAATTTCTCGGAACTGACGACGTACTTCGTGCACCATCGCCATAGCAGCACGACCTACCGCTGCAATGGCCAGCGCCGAGAAGATGAACGGGATCATGGCACCAATAAACAGACCAGCTAAAACGGGCGCTTTGTAAAGGTCAATAGAATCGATGCCTGCAATACCTACGAAAGCGGCGAAAAGGGCAAGCGATGTAAGGGCAGCAGAAGCAATAGCAAAGCCTTTACCGGTTGCTGCTGTTGTGTTACCTACCGCATCCAGGATATCGGTGCGCCCACGTACTTCTTTTGGTAGTTCACTCATTTCAGCAATACCACCGGCGTTATCGGCAATCGGACCGAAGGCATCAATTGCCAGCTGCATAGCCGTAGTTGCCATCATACCGGCAGCTGCGATAGCCACACCGTATAAACCTGCTGCTGCATAAGATAAAACGATACCTGCTGCCAGAACTATAATAGGCAATACTGTAGAGTGCATCCCTACCGCTATACCCGCAATAATGTTGGTAGCGTGGCCTGTAGAGGACTGCTGTACGATAGAGTTCACAGGCTTCTTGCCCATAGCGGTATAGTACTCTGTGATGATACTCATTAACGTACCAACCACCAGACCAACTATAACCGCCCAGAACACATCCTGCGCCGAGAAATCGAAGTTACGCAGGTTCATCTGCTCCGGTAGCATCCAGTGGATCACAAAGTAAGAGCCGATAGCTGTCAGGATAACAGAGATCCAGTTACCGCGGTTAAGGGCAGCCTGCACATCGCCGCCTTCGCTTACACGAATGAACAGCATACCTATCAGAGAGAATACGATACCCAGACCAGCGATCAGCATTGGAAGTATAACCGGCGACAAACCGCCGAAATTATCTGTAGCAATCACCTCGCGGCCAAGTACCATCGTGGCAAGTATAGTTGCTACATAAGAACCAAAAAGGTCGGCTCCCATACCAGCTACGTCGCCTACGTTATCGCCTACGTTATCAGCTATAGTTGCAGGGTTACGTGGATCGTCTTCCGGGATACCGGCTTCTACTTTACCTACAAGGTCAGCACCCACGTCGGCAGCTTTGGTATAGATACCACCGCCTACACGGGCAAACAGGGCTATACTTTCAGCACCCAGCGAGAAACCGGTCAGTACTTCCAGGGCAACTTCCATTTCGTGGCCGTTTACGCTGGCACCAGTGCTGTACACAAATGTATAGTAAAGCACGATGAACAGAGAACCAAGACCCAGCACTGCTAAACCGGCTACGCCCATGCCCATTACCGAACCACCGGCAAACGACACATTAAGGGCACGCGAAAGGCTGGTACGGGCTGCTTCGGCGGTACGCACGTTTGCTTTGGTAGCAATGCGCATGCCTATAAAGCCGGCTGTTGCCGAGAAAACAGCACCAATAACAAAGGCTATCACAATGGACCAGTGCGAGTTATCGCCGGTGGCACCCAGGTAGCCTAAAAAGATACATGCAATTATTACAAAATAGAAGAGCACTTTGTACTCTGCTTTCAAGAAAGCCATAGCGCCATCCGCAATGTGGCGCGCAATCTCCGTCATGCGCTCGTTGCCTGCCGGTTGCTTCGTTACCCACGCCGACCGTATAAAAGTATACAGTAAGGCCGCCAGTCCAAGAGCAGGAATCGCGTAAAGAATATTTTCCATTTAAAAGGGTTAAGAGTGTTAAGGTTAAAGAATATTTGAATATAGCTATTAAAGAAATGAGTTTGGCTTGAATATTCCAAATAATTTGACTGAAAAACGCTTTTGCAGCGCAGCAGCTATATTTCTTATTCTGAACGGGTTGCTGCTATAGTTTGCAGAGATCGGCTCAACTATAGTTTAAAAGCAAAAAACGCAGCTTTGGGCCACGTTTTTCTATAAAAACCAAGTATAACTAAAAGATAGGTATTAGCTGAAAGTATAAGCCATACTTACTTCTTACTTCTCTAACTCGGACTTCTTACTTCCTTACAGTTTCTCCATTAACACCTGGTATAGTTTCACCATACTAACTATGTCATCTTTGTGCACGATCTCGTCTGGCGTGTGCACATTGTCTTCGGGGGCACCTACAAAGCACCAGTCCCAGGGGTAAGCAGCTTTTTGCAGTTCTTTGGCATCGCTGCCACCGGCTCCTTCTACTTCTAGCTGGTAAGGCACTCCGGCTTCTTTGGCTATAGTTATGATTTTCTGCACATACGAGCGGCGCGGAATCAGGCTGTCGCGCATCGAGATGACGACACCTTTGCCCGGCTGCACCCCTTCGGTTACCCAGGTAATATCGGCAATAAGCGCCTGGCGAACGTGGTAATGTTCGTAAATATATTTGGCCAGGTACGCTACAGAGCCGCCGCCATGTTCTTCCCAGCAACTAAAAGCAATAATACCGTTTTCCAGTGTCTCGGCCAGCCTTAAGGCAACCCAAACGCCCAGGCGGTTATCGAGGTAGCAGCTTTGCACGGTTTCTTCGGTCTCCCGGAAGTCGCAGGCAAAAGTAAGTTCGGTGCCACGCTCAATTTCCCGGTCAAACGTATATTGTAGCTCCTCCTCTTCTTCGTTATAGTTAAGCGTGCAGTTTATTTCGCCCTGGCTGTCGGCGCCGGTAAGTTTATAGCCTGTTTTGGTGGCTGGTCCGCCAATCGGCACCAGTTGTTTACCATAGCGCACGGTAAAACCAATAGAGTCCATATGGGCGAAAACGGCTGCACGGGGCTCCCCGAAAACAAGCAGAATACAATCCTGGAAATCTTCGTTATTTACTATAACCGGTTGCACCTTCCACTGAACTTTATGTGTTTCGATATAGTTTAGCAGGAAGTCAGTCATATTTTTTTCGTTGCCTGACGGAGCATGTATCTGGCAGAGTTGTTTCAGGAGCTGCATGTTTGTAGATTTGGGTTTCGACTCAAAATTAACAGAAAAGTTGTACTTTCATTGCTGCTGTAACAGGTAGTAAGTGGCGCATTAGAAAACAGAATTTTACAATTTCACATGAAGAAGTTTTTGTACATCACCTTAGGCTTACTTTTACCTGTTGTGGCTTCGGCCCAAAAACAGGGCTCTGTTGGTGATACAACCGCAATGCGCCAGGTTACTATGGAAACGGTGGAAGTGTTACCCGCTGCCCTGAAGATAAAAGGCATGCTGCTGCTGAACAAAGATGTGCAGTACGAGCTGGAAGGTGCCGTGGATAACATGTACAACTTTAAGTATGAGCGTGCCGAAAAGCAGTTCAAATCCATTCGCCGCCGCTACCCGGACCATCCGCTACCCTATTTCCTGATGGGCCTGAGTCAGTGGTGGAAAATTGTGCCTACCAACATCCAGACCCGCCAGTATGATAACCTGTTCTTTGCTTACATGGATACAACCATCCAGAAGGCAGAAGCACTATACGAAAAAAACGAGAATAACACCGAGGCAGCCTTCTTTTTAGCTGCCGCCAATGGCTTTTCGGCGCGACTGCACTCTGAGCGCAGCAACTGGCGCAAAGCTACCGTGCACAGCAAACGTGCCCTGGAGTATATGGAGATCGCGAAAGCAGGTAACGGTCTGAGCCCTGAGTTCCTGTTTGGAGAAGCGTTGTTCAATTACTACGCCGTATGGATACACGAGAACTATAAAATGTTGCGTCCGGTGCTGCTGTTCTTCCCGAACGGTGACAAACGACTGGGTCTGAAGCAGCTGCGCCATGTTGCTAACAATGGTTTTTATACCGGTACCGAAGCCAAGTTCTTCCTGATGAAGATCTATGCCAACGAAGAAGGTGACCTGGGCGAATCGATGAAACTTGCCAGAACGCTGGCCGAAAAATACCCTGACAATGCTTACTTCCAACGTTTTTATGCGCGTCTGCTCTTTGTGCAGGGTCATTTTACCATGGCCGAGCGTGTATCGGAAGAAATACTGCACAAACTGGACCAGGGAATGCCGGGCTATGAAGGTGTAAGCGGACGCTATGCTACGTATATACTGGGCTACATTAACCAGAACAAGTACCGCGACCTTGACAAAGCCAAGCAGTATTACCTCAAATCGATCATGTACGCCGAGATGACGGATGAGCGCGAATCAGGGTATTTTATCAACTCCTACCTCAACCTTGCCCGTATCAGCGATCAGCAGAAAAATAAGTCCCAGGCCAAGCGCTACTATACCATTGTGCTGAATGCAAGCGAGAAAAAATCATCGACTTTTAAAGAAGCCCGCACCTGGCTGAAGGCGAATAAAAAGGTTAAGTAAAGAGTTGCAGAAAAGTTTGTTGCCTTGCCCGTACCGAGTACGCCTGCTCTATCCATAGTTTGCCGGCACGTCCTAACTTTTCTCTTTCATCCGTATTTAACAGTAGCAGTTCCAGTTTTTCGTACCATTCCTGTTGGCTTGTGCAGGTGTAACCAACTATAGCATCGGGCACCGCTACCATGTTTGCCCCCACCGCCGAAACCACTGCAGGAATACCCAACGCCATGTACTGGATCGCTTTAAAGGCACATTTCCCCCTGGCCCATTCGGTTTCCGGCAACGGCATTACCCCGATGTTGAAGGTCAGCAGGTTATCTAACTCTGTTGTTTCATCCCAAACTATAAACTGCAACGACTGCAGCTGCAGGTCGGGCTTACGGTCGGCTACCACGACAAACTTAAAACTATAGTTCTGCTCCAGCTTTTGCAGCACAGGTTCTATCAGTTTCAGGTAAGGTAACGTGGAATGCGAGCCAACCCAGCCAATTGTAACTATAGGTGTTTGCTGTTCCTTTTGTTTGCTATAGTTTAGCGACGTATTTACAACTGAAGGCAGGTATATCGACTCCGGGCTATAGTTCCGGGCAAACGCCTGCAGGTAATGATTGCCGCAGCTTACTTTATAACTCCACCTGATAAGTTGTGCTGTTTTCTGATGCCATTTAAACTTGCCGGCAATGCTGTTGCTTTCTGTAGTGTTAGGTAGCCAGATAGCATCATCAAAATCGAAGATTATTTTTTTGCGGAGCAACTTCGCAGCGAACCACTCAAACCAGGGCGGCCCAACCGGCGTTGCCTCACGATGAATAAAAATGTAACTATAGCTATTGAGTTGGAATAACAGTTTTAGCCGGCGGAGCATCCCTTTGGCCAGTCCGATAAGTTTCTGCAAACTATAGCCTTGCCTGTAAAGTACTGCCGATGTAGTAACATCCCAGAAAGGTGCCAAGCTATAGTTGATGCCTCTTTCCTGCAACACCGGCAGCCACTGTTCTACCCTGTAGCGTTGCGAGGCAGCCTTCCCCTCCGGATACGGCACTATAAACAGCACTTTCATTTACCAGACAGTTGTTGGTTAAAAAAGTACGCATACGCTTCCCGCACCCTCTCCGGAGACCTGTATTTTACCGCCAGCGCCGGAATTTGCTGCCTGTGCGCAGGGTCCTGAATTATCATTTGAATCTGCTGGATAGCTCGCTCCAGACTGCCAGGTTGTTGCAGGTTAAAAAGCGCACCGCCTCCTTCTTGTTTTATAATTTCGCCTTCGTCCCCCACGCCTTCTGTAAGCAATACCGGCAACCCATTGGCCCAGTATTCGCCCACTTTAACCGGGGAAAGATACTTTTTTGATGGCCCTAGTTTGTATGTAGCAAAACCAAAGTCAGCCGCCGAGAGGTACATAGGTACTTCTTCGTGAGGAACTGAAGCAATAAACACCTTTTTTTGATTTATGTCATGCTTCTGCAGTTGCTGCAGAATCTCTCCTTCTGGCTGCGGGGAAAGGATGATCAGCCTGAAATCCGGAATCAGTTCAAAACACTTCTGGTAAATCTGAAAGGCTTCTTCGTTATAGTATAGTCCACCGTACTTGCCGGTATAAATGCCTATAGTTGCTGTTTGCCAGTTGAGCTGTTTTCGGACTCCATCCCTGCTGCCACTATCAAACTCAAACTCAGTAGTCTGCACAGGGCTACAAACAGTTTTCACCTTTGCTGCCTGTACCCTGTCCTGTATCAGGCATTCCCGGTATGCATGGGTTACTGTAATTAGGCCAGATGCAAGCTTTTGCTGCTTATGCTCCCAGTATTTCTGAATCCTGTATTTTAAGCTATAAGAACCCCAGACGCTGGAGTCAGCCATATAGTCCGCGTGAGGCTCAAACGAACTTACATAAAATGGCAAGTCCGTGCGGCGCCAGACTTTGTATGCCAGGGCTCCGGCTAATACACCATGTGCCAGTATCAGTTTTACGGAATGCTCTTTTGCTATAGCAGATATCTTCCGGGGGAACATGATAAAATCACTGGTTTTAGTCAGTAGTGCGTACCTACTTGGCAAGGGCTTTAGCGGGCAATGAATTATTTTTGGTAAGGACTGTAGTGTATTTGCTCCCCTGTACTCCTCCCTCTCAATAGTCACGAAAACGACACTGGCAATATTTCTATCCTGCTGCATTAACTGCAACCATGGGTATATGGTCGCAATTGTCAGGCTATCTGTTAGAGACCAGTAACCTATTAGCATCACGTTCATACCCTTAGCCATCTTTCCGGAGTGGGCTATAGTACAGGCGTACCAGTTGAGCGATAAATTCCTGCTTCTTATACCGGATGGCATAGACCTGTGCAGCATCAGAGTACCGCTTTAGCTCCTGAGGGTTGTTGAACAGATGCAGTACACCGGATACAAAACTTAATTCATTGTCAGGTTCAAAATACTGCTGGGTTCCTCCTGATACTTCTCTCCAGACACTTGTATCGGGCACCAGACACGGAAGACCAAGCGCCATTGCCTCAGCCATGGCTATACAAAAACCTTCGTAAGCCGATGCCATAACGAAAGCATCATACTCTTTTAAAAGATCGTGTAAATTTTCCTTACTGCCTCTGAGTTTTACATGCGTGATGTTGTGCTGTTTTATGTATGCTGCCAGCTCCTGCCTGTAATCACCTTCGCCATAAATATCCAGTGTTATCCCCTGGCCTGAAAGCTGCTGCATACATTTTATCAGGAACAACTGATTTTTCTGTGGCTTCAGGTTTCCTACTGATACTAACCTCAGTTCTTTATTTGGAGTTATGGGTTGCCTACTACCAGCATCTTTAAAAAAACTATCTCGCACAAAGTTATGAAGCACAGCCGTGTTGCCTGAGGTTTTAATATAGCGCTGGTAATCCTTCATTGCTGTCTCTGACACAAAAATGGCTGCATGACGGCTTCTATAGGTTAACTGCTCTACGTATTTACTAAGTATGTTGGGTTTGAAAGCATCCTCTGAGATAAGGCTGTGCACGTGAAAGAGTAAGGGAATTTTACTGAACGTTGTGCTGAGCCGGGCTATAATAGTTGGCCAATACAGATGCGTGTGTAGTAAGCTAACCTGATGCCGCCTGATGATGCTATTTAGCCGTAATGCATTTCCCGGGATATCTTTTTTACCCGTATAGTTCAGACAGTATACAGCTTTAACATTTTGCAGTTCTGGCAGCAACTCCTGGGGAGGCCGCATGTATACCACAATGTTATTAAACTCCTCAGGCAAAGCATTAATGTACTCAACAAATAATATTTCAGCGCCCCCTTTACCGAGCGTTTCAATAAAATGAAGTACATTAACAGCCATTCTCCCAGAGTATAATTCTGACTAAAGATAAGAAACACAATCAAATTGTGGTCTTTTAAAACTATAGGATGCCCAAACCTGAGATCCTTTTTGTTGGTAACTATTGCAGAACCGATTACCTCTCGATGCTCGACAAAGCATTGACTTACTGCCATTTCACCTTCCTGGAGTACATTTCACCAAAAGAGGAGCAAAATAAGTCCTATTTAAAATATGGTGAGCCAGTGTATTGGAGTCAGTTCAGGGATGTGAATATGCTGTTACAACGCCTGAAGCCGGATAAGGTAGTATTTCTTGCTATCGAGTCTTACAACCATGTTATCTTAAATCTTGCCTGCAAGCGTGCGGGCATCCCTACGTACCATTTAGAACATGGCCTCAGGGCAGATTATCTTATTAATGCTGAGTTGGCAGCTAAATCGAAACAAAAAAAACCAGTCCTGCCCAAGATCTCTATAGTTAGTGCCCGCCTACGGAACAGGCTTTTCTTAGAACGCAGTATAAACTGCTTTAACGCCGATGATAAAGTATTTTTGAAAACCTGGTTTAAAGCCAGAAGCCAATCCTCGTTTGTAGAGCTTGCCAGTTCAATAAAAACCTTAGATCGCATCGCTCAAAATTATATTTCATTTAGCGCAGGTGTATTTAAGATCCATAAAATAGTTGATCATTTGCCACCGGATCACCCGGTCAGGTATATCGGCATACCGTATTATGATAAATTAGCCTCTGTTACCCAATTGGCTGTGCAAAGAGCCATTATTTTTATTGATCAACCGTTGGCAGAACATCACCTGTTAGGCTGGACACCTGCTTATAAAGTGGATTTTGCAGAGCGGTTAAAACACATTACGCAACTCCTAAACTATAAGGTTTATATAAAACCTCACCCGTTACAGGACATTACTATCTGGCAGTATTCTAAAAACATTGAACTGATTGACGACAGCAGGCTTCAGGATATAGTTGGTAGTATACCGATCGTGCTTGGGTTTTACTCTACTTACCTGCTCCCCCTTGCTGCTATGCCACACACAACGCTTATAACATTAGAAAACCACCCCGCTGGCAGGCTCGATGTATCTAAATCGTTTATAGATGCAGGCGTAGCGCATCCTGTCTATAGTTTAGATGAATTACCGGTGGCCCTGGAAAATATAGACCAGTTACACCAGCAGCAGTTGCCGCACAAGAAAAAGTTTGAAGAAGAGTGGCTGTATAAGTTTGACGGCAAGGCTGGTGAGCGGCTGCGCGATATACTCCTGAGCGATGAACTATAGCTATAAAACAAGACAGGCCCTGAACTATAGATCCAGGGCCTGTGTGCTTATAAAACTACCGGTTTAAGCATTTGCTACTGTTACGGCAGGTGTCTGTATTTTCTCTTTGAAATACTCCAGTGTTCTGCGCAGGCCTTCCGCCCGGTCAACCTTTGGCTCCCAGCCCAGTATTTCGCGGGCTTTGGTAATATCCGGCTGGCGTTTCTGCGGATCGTCCTTCGGCAGTGGCTGGTATTCCACTTTCAGTTCTACCCCGGTCAGGTTACAGATCTCCTCGGCAAATTCTTTTATAGTTATCTCCGATGGGTTACCTACGTTTACCGGCAGCGCATAATCGCTGAGCAGCAGACGGTAGATGCCTTCCACCAAATCATCAACATAACAGAACGAGCGGGTTTGCGAACCATCTCCGAAAATGCTAAGCGGTTCGCCACGCAATGCCTGGCTCAGGAAAGCCGGTAGTACACGACCATCATCCAAACGCATGCGCGGGCCATAAGTATTGAAAATACGCACAATGCGTGTCTCCAACCCGTGGTGCATGTGGTAGGCCATCGTCATAGCTTCCTGGAAACGTTTGGCTTCATCATAGCAGCCACGCGGACCAACCGGATTCACATTGCCCCAGTAATCTTCGCTTTGCGGGTGCACCAGCGGGTCGCCGTATACTTCCGAGGTAGAAGCTATCAGCATGCGGGCACCTTTTGCTTTCGCTAAACCCAGCAGGTTGTGTGTGCCTAACGAACCTACCTTAAGGGTCTGAATTGGAATCTTGAGGTAGTCGATCGGGCTGGCGGGCGATGCAAAATGCAGGATGTAGTCAAGTTTACCGGGCACATGCACAAATTTGGACACATCGTGGTGGTAGAACTCGAAATCCTGTAGTTTGAACAGGTGCTCAATGTTTTCCAGGTTACCTGTTATCAGGTTATCCATGGCTATTACATGATAGCCTTCTTTCAAAAATCTATCGCAAAGGTGTGAGCCCAGAAAACCGGCTCCGCCTGTAATAAGTACGCGTTTCTTCGTCATGGTTACACAGTTGCTTTTAGTTGCTCAGCGGGCTGTTTTACACCAATGCCATAGTAGGTGAAGCCTTTTTCGTTGAGCTCTTTGGCATCGTAGATGTTACGGCCGTCAAACACTACTTTGTCTTTCATCAGTTTGCTGGCCACTGTAAAGTTCGGGGAACGGAACTCAGGCCACTCAGTTACCAGCAGCAGCGCATCGGCATCGATCAGGGTCTCATACT